>NZ_JAEMHW010000002.1 GCF_016461705.1 Streptococcus vicugnae
TCGCTAATTGCATTTCTCTTGGGAATTGTTGTTAATATCCTCTATATCTATGAAGACACTTGGTTAGAAAAGTTAGTTCTAGGATTTGGCTTAGTTGTTATTTCAAGTTCTATCTTTGTAGCCTTCTCATTTTACTATGCTTTTGGAGCTATTAGTGAATATGAAACTGTTAAAGAAAATGGTAAGACTTATGTTTTAGCGGGAGAAAGTTTGGGTCTTCATCATTACTTTCGTCATAAGTATGAAGTGGTATCTAAATATCTCCGCTATGCTAAACCGATTGATTATGATATTGATCATCTTAGTGAACGAGTTTACGATGGTAAATCTTATGAGGAGTACTTTGATATTAAATAAGGATTATTTGATACGATAGTACAATCATCATTTTATGACTATAATCCTAAAGAAAACTCTTTAGGATTAAGCCCCTCAGTGTGAAGTCATAGTGTATTTGTCATTTTGAATTAATTCTTAGAAATTTTGGCATAGCAATATTCCCAAAAGTTTTTCGTTTTTTAGAAAAATGTTTGAGGAAAACTATTTAGAGTAGACTTTTTTTCTTTAATTTGAAGGTACGCAGAGATGCGTGCCTTTTTAGATAAAAATAAAAAGTGGCTACAAATCTGCAGTTGCTTTATGGAAGATTTTCTTTAGTAAACAAAGAAAAAGAGTTAGTTTTAGGGGAACTATAGTATAACATGTCATGTTTTTTAGCAAAGAATTTTCTTTTTATTTTTTTTAAATCCTACCAGAAAAGCAGATTGATTAAAAAATGGGGAACGGCTTTATACAATAACATCAGATTATTGAAAAGAAAGTGATGATGTGATAAGTTTTGATGAACGAAAAATAAAGGAAGAACTATTTATTCAAAACAGCAAGGAATTTCATCGTTTTGTTGAGCACTATGACAGTCAGATGGTTCCTGTCATGAAAGCTAATGACTATACATGTATTCATTCAATGGAACGCACAGTTGCCTTTACTTTTGGAGAGTTTACCTTCAGACGTCGGCGCTGGAAAAAGGGAAATAAATGGGTGGTTCCCGTTGATGATAAACTGGGCTTAGCAAAGAACGTTAGGTTTTCTTTAGCCTTGATGTACCAAATAGCTAGATTAGCGACAATGATGCCATACAATAAAGTACTACAAGTGATTGAGATGACTTATCATATTACCATTACAAAACCAACAGTTGTTAAGGCGGTGAAGTTATGTGAGACACTTTTAGAAGAGCGAAAAGCCTATCGCTTTTTCGAGGAGGAGTTACAACCTGAGAAGAAGAAAGCTAATATCATCTATATTGAGGGAGATGGTGTCATGGTAAAGGCTCGTAAACAAGGTGATGATAATCGACGTTTTGATTTGTCACATTTTATTGTACATACAGGTAGCCAGAAAGTGAGCCAACAGCGATCAAAGCTTATTGATAAGAAAGAATTTATTAGCATGAATAATCGTCTTGCTAGAAGTCAAGTCATTGATTATTTATATAATACCTTTGAGATAACTGAAGAAACGATTCTGATTACTAATTCAGATGGCGGACACGGCTATACACCGTATGTGTTTAAAGAAATAGCGAAAGCTTTAAATATCAAGCGACACGAACATTTTTGGGATTCTTATCATGTTGACCAATTGATTAAAAGTTATTTTAAGCCTTATTCGGGACAGCTTATTGAAGAAGCTTTACAAGCATTTATCAGCACAGCAAAAGTCAACTGCAGTCGGTTTTTGATACAATAGAGAGTATTTTAACAACAACTGAAGAAGAGGTTATCTTTGAGAATACAAAGCAACGGATTTTACAAAATTTTAGATATACAAAACCTGCTAGTTTACGAGGGCTTCAAAAAGTTAGCCTTGCTGTGATGGAAACGCAACACCGTAAAGTCACTTATCGGATGAAGCGACGTGGGATGTACTGGAGTGATTTGGGTGCTGAAACAATGAGCCAAATGATTCTGTTAATGTATGAAGGACAGTTGCAAGAGGTTTTCTTTGGAGATTGGAGACAAGAATATAAGAAAATTACCGATTTGGACCATCTAACCGCCGAAACCATAAGACAGCAGATGAATTATACTGAAGAAAAAGACTATCACATACAAGTTCAAAGAAAAGCGTGCAAAATAGTGCTGAATTATGCTATAATGAAAAGTGATATACAAAGAGGAGATAAGTATGGAATTAGTACGTGAAAAAGAATTTGTCAACCAATACCATTATGATGCAAGAAATCTCGAATGGGAAAAAGAAAATGGTACACCGAAGACTAATTTTGAAGTCACATTTCAATTAGTGAAAAAAGACACAGACAGCAACCAAACAACAATTGTTTCTGTTTTACAATTTATGGTCGTAAAACAAGAGTTTGTTATCAGCGGAGTTGTCTCACAAATGGTTCACATTCAAAATCGTATTGTTAATGAACCTAGTGAATTCACTAAGGACGAAGTTGAATATTTGGCAGCACCGTTATTGGATATCGTGCAACGCCTAACATACGAAGTAACCGAAATTGCCCTCGATCGTCCAGGGGTTAAATTGGAGTTTAGAAATTAATGAAATTAGCAGTTATAACAGATACAACCGCAGTTTTGTCAGATGACCTTAAGGCAAAAGAGAATCTTTTTGTCTTAGATATCCCAATCATGATTGGTGGGATTTCTTACGTTGAAGGGAAAGATTTAAGCTTAGATGATTTCTATAGAAAAATGGCTATGTCACCAACCCTTCCTAAAACAAGCCAACCAAGTCTAGCTAAATTAGATGAAATTTTGACTAAACTTTCAACTGAAGGCTATACTCACGTTGTTGGATTGTTCTTGTCATCAGGCATCTCAGGATTTTGGCAGAATATCCAATTCTTGATTGACGATTATCCTGAATTAACGATTGCATTTCCAGATAGTAAAATCACATCAGCACCATTAGGTAGCATGGTTAAAAACACACTTAATTGGGCTGAAAATGGTATTTCATTTGATGAGATTTTAGCTAAATTGCAACAACAAATTGATGGAACAAGTGCTTTTATCATGGTGGATGACTTGAACCACTTGGTAAAAGGTGGTCGTTTGTCAAACGGTTCTGCTTTGATTGGTAATTTGCTTAGCATTAAACCAATTCTTTACTTTAATGATCAAGGTGTTATTGAAGTTTATGAAAAAGTACGAACTGAGAAAAAAGCCATTAAACGTCTTGTCGATGTGTTATCAGATGTGACAAAAGATGGGGAGTACGAAGTCTTCATCATTCACTCTCGTGCTGAAGAAAAAGCACAACACTTCTATCAAGCTTTGGCTGAAAGCGGTGAAACGAAGAATCTTGAAATTGTAACATTTGATGGCGTAATTGCTACTCATTTGGGGGAAGGCGCAGTTGCATTTGGTTTCACACCAATTGTCTAAGTCTTAGAGAGGAAAAGGAAAAGACATGAGTATTAAAGTTATCGTAGCAGGTTTTAAAGGAAGAATGGGTTCAGCAGCAGTAAACATGGTTAAGGGAGATGATGAATTAACCTTAGCAGCTTTGCTTGATCCATTTGCCACAGAAAAAGAAGTTGATGGCGTTCCAGTCTTTACTGATAAATCACAATTAGTTGGGTTTGATGCTGACGTATGGGTTGACTTTACAATGCCAGCTGTTGCTTATGAAAACACTCGTTTTGCTTTGGAAAATGGTTTTGCTCCAGTTGTTGGAACAACAGGATTTACTGAAGATGAAATTGCTGAACTTATCACTCTTTCTGAAAGCAAAAAAATTGGTGGTCTCATTGCCCCTAACTTTGCTATCGGAGCTATTTTGCTCATGGAATTTGCCGCTAAAGCTGCCAAATACTTTCCGGACCTTGAAATTATTGAACTACATCATGATAAGAAGAAAGATGCTCCTTCAGGAACAGCTGTGAAAACAGCTGAATTGATTCGCGAAGTGCGTCAAGCTAAAAAACAAGGGGCACCTGATGAAGTTGAAACACTTAAGGGGGCGCGTGGTGCTGATTTTGATGGCATGCGCATCCACAGTGTTCGTTTACCTGGCTTGGTTGCTCACCAAGAAGTCATTTTTGGAGCACAAGGTGAAGGTTTGACACTTCGTCATGATTCATATGATCGTATTTCATTTATGAGTGGCGTTAATATTGGAATTAAAGCAGTTGTGAAACAAGATAAACTTGTTTATGGTTTGGAAAAATTACTATGAAATTAAACAATCTGCCTTCTGAATTTCAGAAGGCTTTACCAATTTTAAAAAAAATTCGTGAAGCAGGCTATGAAGCTTACTTTGTTGGTGGGAGTGTTCGTGATGTTTTGTTGAACCGTCCCATTCACGATGTTGATATTGCAACAAGTTCTTATCCAGAAGAGACAAAGAGCATTTTTCATCGTACTGTTGATATAGGTATTGAGCATGGAACGGTGCTTGTCTTAGAAGAAGGCGGAGAGTATGAAATTACGACTTTCCGTACAGAAGATGTTTACGTGGATTATCGCAGACCAAGTAGTGTATCATTTGTTCGCTCACTTGAAGAAGATTTGAAGCGTCGTGACTTCACGGTAAATGCTTTTGCACTTGATGAAACAGGTTTAATTATTGATAAATTTAATGGCTTATCTGACTTGAAAGCCAAGTTGTTGCGTGCCGTTGGTAATCCAGCAGAGCGTTTTAATGAAGATGCTCTTCGCATTATGCGAGGTTTCCGTTTTTCAGCTAGTCTTGATTTTGATATTGAACCTGAAACTTTTGCTGCCATGGCAGCACATGCCCCCTTACTTGAAAAGATTTCGGTAGAGCGCTCTTTTATTGAATTTGATAAATTATTGATGGCTCCTTTCTGGCGTAAGGGAATTAAAGCTATGATTGCAAGCGAAGCCCAAAAATATCTTCCGCATCTTGAGAACGCTCATGACAACTTGCAACAATTTTTAGATGATTTAGCTTGTGATTATCATTTTAAAAGCTCTGAGCAAGCTTGGGCAGCTTTGTTATTAGCATTAGATGTTAAAGATGTTCGTGCCTTTTTGAGAGCTTGGAAGACATCAAGTCAATTCCAAAAAGATGTTGAAAAAATTGTCTCAATTTATCGTTTCCGTTTAACAAATGAGCTTGATAAGATGGAAATGTATTGCTATGGTCGTAATCTGATTGAGCAAGCTGAAGATCTTCGTTCTGGTTTTGGTTTGGCAGTTGATTTTGATATCATTGACCGTTTGGATAAAGAATTGACGATTCATGATAAACATGAAATCGTGGTTAATGGTGGTATTTTAATTAAAGAATTACAATACAAGCCAGGCCCTGAACTTGGTCAAATTTTAAAAGAAATCGAAAAACAAGTTGTACTTGGTAAGCTTGCCAATGATAAAGAAGCTATTTTTGAATTTATTAGAAAGGAAAGTAAATGAGCGATTTTATCGTAGAACACTTAACGAAATCTGTTGGTGACAAGACAGTATTTCGTGATATTTCCTTTATTATTCATGATTTTGACCGCATTGGGATTATCGGGGTTAACGGAACTGGTAAGACAACCCTTTTAGATGTTATTTCGGGACGTCTTGGTTTTGATGGTGATGTGTCGCCATTTTCAGCTAAGAATGGATATAAAATTGCCTACTTAACGCAAGAACCAGAATTTGATGATGACAAGACGATTTTAGATACTGTTTTGTCTTCTGATTTGCGTGAGATGACTTTAATCAAAACTTATGAAACATTGATGGCTAATTATGATGAGGCTAATCAAGATAAGCTTGAAAAAGTCATGGCCGAAATGGATTCACTTGATGCTTGGGCAATTGAGAGTGAAGTCAAGACTGTTTTAACGAAGTTGGGCTTGGAAGACTTGTCACAAAAAGTTGGCGATTTGTCAGGTGGACTTCGTCGTCGTGTTCAGTTAGCCCAAGTCTTGTTGAATGATGCTGACTTGTTATTACTTGACGAACCAACCAACCATTTGGATATTGATACCATTGCTTGGTTGACGAATTTCTTGAAAACATCTAAGAAAACCGTTCTTTTTATCACCCACGACCGATATTTCTTGGATAATGTGGCAACACGTATCTTTGAGTTGGCTAATAGTCAATTGACAGAATACCAAGGAAATTATCAGGATTATGTGCGTTTGCGTGCAGAGCAAGATGAGCGTGATGCGGCTACGCTTCATAAAAAGAAACAACTTTATAAGCAAGAGTTGGCTTGGATGCGTACGCAACCACAAGCGCGTGCGACAAAACAACAAGCGCGTATCAATCGTTTCAATGATTTGAAAGCTGATTTGTCAGGAGCAACACAATCATCTGAGCTTGAAATCAATTTTGAAACAAGCCGTATTGGTAAAAAAGTTATCAATTTTGAAGATGTTTCTTTTGCTTATACTGATAAACAAATTTTGACTGACTTTAACCTTTTGGTGCAAAATAAAGATCGCATTGGTATCGTTGGTGACAATGGTGTCGGAAAATCAACGCTTCTTAATTTGATTAATGGTGATTTGCAACCAACAAGCGGAAAACTTGAAATTGGTGAGACTGTTCGTATTGGTTACTTTTCACAGTTGCCAAAAGACATGGACGAAGACAAACGTGTCATCAATTATTTGCAAGAAGTAGCAGATGAAGTGAAGACAAGTGTCGGAACAACAAGTGTGACGGATTTGTTAGAACAATTCCTTTTCCCACGTTCGACTCATGGAACATTGATTTCAAAACTATCAGGTGGTGAGAAAAAACGTCTTTACCTTTTGAAGATTTTGATTGAAAAACCAAATGTTCTTCTTCTAGACGAACCAACAAACGATCTTGATATTGCAACTTTGACAGTGCTTGAAAGTTTCTTACAAACATTTTCTGGTCCTGTAATTACCGTTAGTCACGACCGTTATTTCCTTGATAAAGTAGCCAATAAAATTTTGGCATTTGAAAATGGTCATGTGAGAGAATTCTTCGGTAACTATACAGATTATCTTGATGAAAAAGCATTTGAAGAAAATGCTGCTGTGCAAGTCAAGAAAGAAGCGCAACAAAAGACTGAAAAAGAAAAAACTAAGCAAAAACGCATGTCTTACTTTGAAAAACAAGAATGGGAAGTCATCGAAGATGAGATTGCCAAACTTGAAGAAGACATCGAATCTATTGAAGCTCAAATGCAAGAAAATGCCAGTGATTATGGCAAACTAGCTGAACTTCAACGTTCATTGGATGAGACAAATGAAACTCTCCTTGAAAAATACGAAAGATATGAATACCTAAGTGACTTAGCTGAATAAGCAAGGTCACTTCTTTCATATAAAAAAAACATATAGAAAGGGAAGACTATGAAACTAATTTGGACTTATTTGAAAAGATATCCCAAATGGCTAGTACTCGATGTTATTGGGGCATTGACTTTCGTTGTGGTAAACCTGGGTCTGCCGACGGCTCTTGCTCGAATGATTGACCAGGGGGTTACAGTAGGAAATAAGGAAAAAGTATATTTCTGGGCAATTGCAATGCTTGTTGTCATTGTTTTAGGGACAATCGGTCGTGTTGTCCTTGCCTATGCAGCTGGGAAAATTACGACGAACATGATTAAGGACATGCGTAACGATATGTATGATAAGTTACAGCAATATTCACATCAAGAATATGAACAAATTGGTGTGTCTTCCTTAGTCACTCGTATGACAAGTGATGCCTTTATTTTGATGCAATTTGCTGAGCAAACACTGCGAATGGGTGTCATTACGCCTTTGATGATGATATCTAGTGTGGTTATGATTTTGGTGACAAGCCCATCCCTTGCTTGGATTGTAGCTATTGCTATTCCATTTTTGGTCTTGGTTGTCTATTATGTGGCGACACGAACTCGTCCATTATCTGAAAATCAACAAGCTACTCTTGATAAAATCAACCAGTACGTTCGTGAGAATCTGACTGGCTTACGTGTTATTCGTGCCTTTGCTAGAGAAGATTTCCAAGAAGAACGTTTTGGTCGTAAAAATGATGAGTACAAAGATTTGTCAAGTCGCTTGTTTATCTTAACTGGTTTGACAGAGCCTTTATTCGTTCTAATCATTATTTCAATGATTGTAGCTATTGTTTGGTTTGCTTTGAATCCACTTTCTCATGGGGATTTGCAAATTGGTAATTTGGTGGCTTTTATTGAATATAGTTTCCATGCTTTATTCTCATTTCTTTTGTTTGCCAATTTCTTTACCATGTATCCTCGTATGGTGGTTTCAAGTGAACGTATTTCGGAAGTTATGGCGATGCCAATTTCCATTGACCCAAATGAGGATGGTGTGATTGAGACGGCTACAAAAGGTTATTTGGAATTTGATAAGGTAACCTTTGCTTATCCAGGCGAGACGGAAAGCCCAGTCCTAAAAGACATTTCCTTCAAGGCAAAACCTGGTGAAACCATTGCCTTTATCGGGTCTACAGGTTCTGGTAAGTCATCACTGGTTAACTTGATTCCACGTTTTTATGACGTGACGCTTGGTAAAATTCTGGTTGATGGCGTTGATGTTAGGGAGTATCAACTGAAAGCTCTTCGTCAAAAGATTGGCTTTATTCCGCAAAAAGCTCTGCTATTTACTGGAACCATCGAAGAAAACTTGAAGTATGGTAAGTCTGATGCGACAAGTGAAGAATTGCAAGCGGCAGCTGATATCGCACAAGCTAAAGAATTTATTGAAAGTCGTGATGACCGTTATCAAACACATTTAGCTGAAGGCGGAAGCAATTTGTCAGGTGGTCAAAAACAACGTCTCTCAATTGCGCGTGCGGTGGTTAAGAAACCTGATATCTACATTTTTGATGATTCTTTCTCAGCGCTTGATTATAAGACAGACGCTCAACTGCGTGCTCGCTTGAAAGAAGTGACGCAAGAAGCAACCGTTTTGATTGTGGCGCAACGTGTGGGAACAATCATGGATGCCGATCAAATCATTGTGCTTGATAAAGGTGAAATTGTTGGGCGTGGCACACATGATGAATTGATGCAATCAAATGACATCTATCGTGAAATTGCCAACTCACAATTGAACAAAGCAGAAGAAATGAAAGGAGAATAAGAATGTCAAAACGAAATGTTTTTCTACGTTTATGGGATTATCTCCGACAATATAAAGGTGCACTTTTCTTAGCTGTTTTTCTAAAAATCTTTAGCAGTGTCATGAGTGTACTTGAGCCATTTGTGCTTGGTCTTGCTATCACAGAATTGACATCAAATCTTTTGGATATGGCTCATGGTGTGGCTGGAGCGCACATTAATATTTCTTATATTGCCATTATTTTGGTGCTCTACTTTGTCCGAGGTATGGGGTATGAGCTAAGTAGTTATGGTTCAAACTTTTTCATTACCAAAGCGGTGCAAAAGACCATTCATGATTTGCGTCGTGATTTAAGCGAAAAAATTAATAAGATTCCAGTTTCTTACTTTGACAGTCAGCAATTTGGTAATGTTTTGGGACGTTTTACATCTGATGTCGAAACGGTGTCAAATGCACTTCAACAAAGTTTCCTACGTATCATCGAAGCATTTACAACCATTACCTTGGTTATTTGCATGGTGCTTTATCTTAACTGGCGACTTGCTTTGGTCGTGATTGCGATTATTCCAATCACTTACTTCAGTGCCAAATTCATCTTGGGCAAATCACAACCTTACTTTAAAAAACAAGCTGACGCTCTTGGGGATATGAATGGTTTTGTTCAGGAAAATCTATCTGGTTTTAATGTTATTAAACTTTATGGTCGTGAAGACATTTCTAGCCAAGAGTTCCGTGAGATTACTCAGA
Source organism: Streptococcus vicugnae (assembly GCF_016461705.1). Taxonomy (GTDB): domain Bacteria; phylum Bacillota; class Bacilli; order Lactobacillales; family Streptococcaceae; genus Streptococcus; species Streptococcus vicugnae. The sequence goes on from NZ_JAEMHW010000002.1 coordinate 9,794, forward strand.
ATTTGCAAGAAGTTGGATTTAAAGCAAGCTTTATTTCTGGGATTATGATGCCAGTGTTAAGTGCGATTTCGGATATGGCTTATTTAATTATTGCAGTTTTGGGTGCTCTTCAAGTTCTTTCAGGTCAGCTAACTGTTGGTAATATGCAAGCTTTTGTTCAATACGTATGGCAAGTGAGCCAACCGGTTCAAACTATTACTCAATTAGCTAGTGTGCTTCAAAGTGCTAAATCATCACTTGACCGTATTTTTGAAGTTCTTGATGAGCCAGAAGAAGCAGCACAAGTGACTGAAAAACTAGAACATGACTTGTCTGGTCAAGTAACCTTTGAAAACGTATCTTTCCAATATGTTGCTGATAAACCATTGATTCGTAACTTTAACTTAGAGGTTAAACCGGGTGAAATGGTTGCCATTGTTGGTCCAACGGGTGCTGGTAAGACAACGCTGATTAATCTTTTGATGCGCTTTTATGATGTGACGGATGGTTGCATTAAGGTCGATGGTCACGACATTCGTAACTTGTCACGCCAAGATTATCGCAAACAATTCGGAATGGTATTGCAGGATGCTTGGCTTTATGAAGCAAGTATCAAAGAAAACCTTCGTTTTGGGAATTTGGATGCGACAGATGAGGAAATTGTAGCAGCAGCAAAAGCCGCTAACGTCGATCACTTTATCCGCACTCTTCCAGGCGGCTACAACATGGAAATGAACCAAGAATCAAGTAATGTCTCACTTGGTCAAAAACAACTCTTGACCATTGCGCGTGCTTTGTTAGCTGATCCTAAGATCTTGATTTTGGATGAAGCAACATCATCTGTTGATACGCGTCTAGAACTCTTGATTCAAAAGGCTATGGAGAAATTGATGGAAGGTCGTACAAGCTTTGTGATTGCGCACCGCTTGTCAACCATTCAAGATGCTGATAAAATCTTGGTGCTTAACAATGGTCAAATTGTTGAGCAAGGAAACCATGAAAGCCTTCTAGCCGCTAAAGGTTTCTATTACGATTTATACAATAGTCAATTTGCTAAAAACAATTAAGCATTGAATATCTTTCATAAAGATGATATGATTATTAGGTAATAATAACGATGTTTGGGAAAAGCCATCGCTAAAAAAAACCAGCCTAATGACTGAAATTAGCGCCCCTGTGGATTCCCATAGGGGCTTTTTCTTTGCCCAGATATCTTAGAAAAGAGATATTGAAATGAAACGTCAATCAGCTCTTGTCGTCTTTAGTGGCGGACAAGATTCAACAACTTGCCTATTTTGGGCTTTAAAGCATTATGAACATGTCGAAACAGTGACTTTTAATTATGGTCAACGTCACAGTCTTGAAATCGAAGTTGCCAAACACATTGCTGCTGAGCAAGGTGTTAAAAATTATTTGCTTGACATGTCATTGCTTGGGCAATTAACGGAAAATGCATTGACACGTGATATTGAGATTGAAAATCCAGACGATGATGTACCAAATACTTTTGTTGACGGGCGCAATCATTTGTTCTTATCATTTGCTGCAGTGCTTGCCAAACGACTTGGGATTACTGACATTATCACTGGGGTTTGTGAAACAGATTTTTCAGGCTACCCTGACTGTCGAGACGCTTTTATCAAATCACTTAATGTGACTTTGAACCTTGCCATGGATTATAACTTTGTAATTCAAACACCTCTTATGTGGCTTGATAAATCAGAAACTTGGGAATTAGCTGACAAACTTGGAAAATTTGACTACGTCCGTGAAAATACTTTGACATGTTATAACGGCATCAAAGGAAGCGGATGTGGGGAATGTCCATCATGCAAACTTCGTCAAGCAGGTCTTGAAAAATACTTGGCAAGAAGAGGTAAGGCTTAATGTTTTTGGCACCAAAGGAAATTAAAGAACCAACCGGTGAATCACTGGTATATTGTCCACGTCGTGTCATGGTTTCAAAGGAATTCACTTTTGATGCAGCACATCATTTGTTTAATTATGATGGCAAGTGTAAGGCACTTCATGGGCACACTTATCGATTGCAAATTGCTGTTTCAGGATTGCTTGATGAACGTGGCATGTCAGTTGATTTTGGAGATATTAAGCAGATTTATAAAGAACATTTGGAGCCGCATTTGGACCATCGCTACCTTAATGAAAGCTTACCTTATATGAATACAACGGCTGAAAATATGGTTTATTGGATTTTTGAGCAGGTAGCGAAGCATTTGCCAAAAGAACGTCAAATCAGAGTAGAATATGTCCGTTTGTACGAGACACCAAGTTCTTTTGCTGAGTTCAGAAGGGAGTGGCTTTTAGATGACTAAACGCCCACTAATGATTCCTGTGCTTGAAATTTTCGGACCAACCTTTCAAGGAGAAGGGCGAGCGATTGGTCAAAAGACAATGTTTGTCAGAACGGCTGGGTGTGATTATCACTGCGCTTGGTGTGATTCAGCCTTTACCTGGGATGGTTCAGAAAAACCAAAACGTATGACCGCTGGTGAAATTATTGCAGAGCTAGATAAGTTGGGAGCTTATGATTATGTGACTTTGTCAGGTGGAAATCCCTGTCTTTTAGGAGCCAACATGGGGGAATTGGTTGCTAAGTTAAAAGCGCGTGGGGTGACACTCGGTATTGAAACCCAAGGGTCACGTTGGCAAACTTGGTTAAAAGACATCGACCAAGTCACTCTTAGTCCAAAACCACCATCAAGTCAGATGACTGTCAATTTTGAGACTTTAGATTTTATCGTGTCACAATTGGATAAAAATCAAGTTACTTTTAAAATTCCAGTTTTTGACGCTGCTGATTTGGCTTTTGCTAAGATGATTCAAAAACGCTATCAGCCAGACGTTTTGTATTTGTCAGCTGGAAATCCTGAACCACATGTTAGTGGAAATATTGTAGAGCATCAGCTTGATCGCTTGCGCCAACTTTGGGAGACAGTTGCAGCAGATCCTGAATGGAAGAGTGTTCGCGTATTACCACAACTACACACGCTTTTATATGATAATAAACGTGGCGTTTAATAGGAGATTTAAATAAATAGAAGCGCTGCTTGATTGTATGCGCTAGTTTTGGGAGAAATGCTATAACCGATTAAAGTGACAAATCATGGGTGTTTTGTCACAATTACACATATAATTTGATAAGCAAAAATGGAATTAAAAAAGGAGATTTAAATGACACGAACAGATGAAATGAAAGATTTAACCCTTTTGGGGAATCAAAATACGAAATATAAATATGACTATGACCCAAGCATTCTGGAATCATTTGATAATCGTCATGTCGATAATGACTACTTTATCAAATTCAATTGTCCAGAATTCACATCACTTTGTCCGATTACTGGGCAACCTGATTTTGCGACAATCTATCTTTCTTACATTCCAGATAAACTTTGCGTTGAATCAAAATCGCTAAAACTGTATCTTTTTAGTTATCGAAACCATGGCGATTTCCATGAGAATTGTATCAATACGATTGGTAAGGATTTGATTGCGCTTTTGCAACCACGTTATCTAGAAGTTTGGGGTAAGTTTACGCCACGTGGTGGTTTGTCGATTGACCCTTATTTCAATTATGGAAAACCAGGAACAAAATATGAGAAAATGGCTGATTACCGTCTGATGAATCATGATTTGTATCCTGAAACCATTGATAATCGTTAAAAATAAAAAGCCTTTGGATATTTCCGAAGGCTTTATTGATTATATTTTAAATGAAAAAGTAATTCCAGAAACACCTATTGCCATGAGAAGAAGACCAGCAAGTCTACCAATAAAAATGGCTGATAGGGTTGGATTGAATAGAAGGAACAAACCTAGAAGGATGGCAATAACAGCCGATGATAGGAAACGGTTGGCATCATAAAAACCAGCTTTTCGCATTTGGAATCCACCAATCAAGCGTAAGAAACCACTGATTAAAATCCAATAAGCTGCAATGGTCATAACGGCGTTTGATAGCGACATGGCTGAGCTAGATAACAAGATAATCCCAAAGACAATGGATAAGATACCTTGTAGTAAGTACCAAAGAGAACGGTTGACGCTACTTGAATACATGAAAAGACTTGTGAAACCAGATAGAAAAATAATAATAGCGATAATCCAACCAATCATAGCGGTTGTTGTGAATGGATGAATAAAGAGGAAAAGTCCAATAAGCAGGGCAATAATCCCTGACCAAAGTGATAAACGTTTCATAATGATACCTCCTATATTGTCACCCTTATCATATCATATTTTATAGAAAAAAGATTGTTAAAACATGCATTAAATAAGGTCTTGAAACGGTGTATAACATGACGTGTAATGTTTTATAACATCGAAATGGAAAAATTTTCAAAAAGTTGCAGTAAATGCTTGACAGAAATATTCAGAAAATTTATAATATTTAATGTAATACAAAATTACAATCTCGTTTTTGGAGGAAATATATATGACAACAGGTAAAGAGTATGTAGCTGGCGTCTTTGAAAAGGTTAAAGCTCAAAATGCTCATGAACCCGAGTTTCTACAAGCTGTAGAAGAAGTGTTTGAATCACTTGTTCCAGTGTTCGATAAATACCCAAAATACGTTGAAGAAAATCTTCTTGAACGTTTGGTAGAACCTGAACGCATCGTTTCATTCCGTGTTCCATGGGTTGACGATAAAGGTCAAGTCCAAGTGAACCGTGGTTTCCGTGTTCAATTCTCATCAGCAATTGGTCCTTACAAAGGTGGTCTTCGTTTCCACCCATCAGTAAACCAATCAATCATTAAGTTCCTTGGATTTGAACAAATCTTTAAGAACTCATTGACTGGTCAACCAATTGGTGGTGGTAAAGGTGGTTCTAACTTTGATCCTAAAGGTAAATCAGATAACGAAATCATGCGTTTCTGCCAAAGCTTTATGACAGAGTTGAGCAAACACATTGGAGCTGACACTGACGTTCCTGCTGGTGATATCGGTGTTGGTGGTCGTGAAATTGGTTACCTCTATGGCCAATACAAACGTCTTCGTAACGAATACACTGGTGTTCTTACTGGTAAAGGACTTACTTATGGTGGTTCTCTTGCTCGTACTGAAGCAACAGGTTATGGAGCTGTTTACTTTGCTGAACAAATGCTGAAAGCACGTGGTGAAGATTTTGCTGGTAAAGTAGCTCTTGTATCAGGTTCAGGTAACGTTGCTATTTACGCAACTGAAAAACTTCAATCACTTGGTGCTAAAGTTGTTGCTGTTTCAGATTCATCAGGTTATGTTTATGATCCAGAAGGTATCGATGTTCCACTTCTTAAACAATTGAAAGAAGTTGAACGTACACGTATCGTGAAATACGCTGAAGCTCGTCCAAGTGCAACTTTCACACCTGCTAACGAAGGGACTATCTGGTCAATCAAAGCAGACCTTGTCTTCCCATGTGCTACACAAAATGAAATCAATGCTGAACAAGCTAAAATGCTTGTTGACAATGGGGTCATTGCTGTTACTGAAGGTGCAAACATGCCTTCAACATTGGAAGCTATCGAAGTCTTCCAAAAAGCTGGTGTTTCATTTGGTCCTGCCAAAGCAGCCAACGCTGGTGGTGTAGCTGTTTCAGCCCTTGAAATGGCACAAAATAGCCAACGTACACCTTGGACTTTCGAAGAAGTAGATGCTAAACTTTACAACATCATGAAAGGCATTTACGAAAATGCAGCAGCTGCAGCCAAAGAATTTGATGCAGAAGGTAACCTTGTTGTTGGTGCCAATATTGCTGGATTCCTTAAAGTTGCTGAAGCAATGTCAGCACAAGGTATTGTTTAACATATTACCTTAGAACCGTTCAGACGGATTCAACAAGCCATTTTTATCTTAAATTAATTCTCTAATATCAAATAACCGAATCGAGCTCGCAAATGTGAGCTCTTTTGGTTACTTTAGTTTTTTGTTATAATAATTTTATTGAAAGTGAGGCCTGCTTATGGTGGTAGTGAGAGAAGCTTTAACCAGTGATGCTAGGGATATTTTAACGTTTTGTCGGCAGATTGGTTCTGAATCAGATAACTTGTCTTATGGTCATGAAGGTTTAGGAATTTCTGTTTCTGATGAAGAAAAGCTATTGACTAAGGTCCATGAAGATGAAAGGTCATGTTTTTTAGTTGCTAAAGAGGCTGATGAGTTAGTTGGAACTTGTAATTGTAGTGGTTTTCGTAAGGCTCGTCTATCTCATCGTGCTGAGATTGGTATTGCAGTAAAAAAAGACTATTGGAATCAAGGAATTGGTCGTCAACTTTTAACTCATTTAATAGACTTAGCTAAGCAATCAGGCTTGAAAGTTCTTTCGCTTGAAGTTCGTTCTGATAATAGCAGAGCTATTCACCTTTATAAGAGTATGGGGTTTCAAAAAATCGGAACATTTAAAGATTTTATGGAAATCAATGGGAATCCCATCGACTTTGATATTATGGAATTATTTTTGGAGTAAACATGATTAAAGACATTGTAAGAGATACCTTTTTCTTGGCGCAAAAGTCAGAAGAAGCAACAAAAGAAGATTTGTATTTAGCGCAGGATTTACAAGATACTTTGAATGCTAACCGTGCTAACTGTGTTGGAATGGCTGCAAATATGATTGGTGTTAAAAAACGCGTCATCATTGTTAATATGGGTGTGGCTGATTTGGTCATGTTCAATCCAGTTATGACAAATAAATCTCTTCCTTTTGATACGGAAGAATCTTGTTTGTCTTTATTGGGATCACGTCCGACACGTCGTTATCAAAAAATTGATGTGACATTCAGAGATAAAAACTGGAATCAGCAAAGTCTAACGTTGACAGGGTTAGCAGCACAAATTTGTCAACATGAGTTGGATCATTTAGAAGGTATTATTATTTAAAAGTAATAGAAACGTTGATATATCAGCGTTTCTTTTTGTATGTGTAAAAAAATACTTATCATGAGAACTTTTTTCTTGACATTAGTTCTCATAAGAACTATAATGTGTTCTACAAGAATAAATCTTGAAAACTTTTCAGAAAGTGAGGAAAAAATGCGAGAAAGAGATCCATTTTCACAATTTCGATATTTTATTAATTTGATGGAAAACCGTGTTCATGAGGTCGGAGAGGCTCATGGCGTTGAAAATCTTGCAGGTCCACAAGGTTTTGCAGTTTTATATTTACGTGAAAATGAAGATAAAGAAGTTTTCATTAAAGATATTGAACGTAAACTTAAAATATCAAAATCTGTAACCAGCAATTTGATCAAGCGAATGGAAAAGAACGGGTATATTAAGGTCGTTCCATCAGAAGTTGATAAGCGTTACAAGCGTGTTGTTTTGACAGAACTTGGTAAAGCAAAATCAAAAGATATCGATGCTTTTCATGAAGCTATTCATAAGCAAATTTTGAAAGGGATTAGTCGTGAAGAATTGGAACTCTCAATGAGTGTCTTTGATCGCATTTTGAAAAACTTAGAAAACAAGGAGTAACGCATGTTAAAAATTTTTAAACGTTTAACGGCAAAAGAAGTCGTCATGATGCTTGTTGCCGTCTTATTTGTGTGTTTGAATGTTTTCTTGGATTTAAAAATTCCGGATTACATGTCTGACATCACATCCTTGCTCTCAACTCAAGGAACAGAAGCCAAGGATATTTTTGCTTGGAATCTTGATGCCCCTGGTATGCGTATGGTCTTGCTTTCTTTAGGAAGCTTTGCTGCGTCAGTAGTTGTCGGATTCTTAGCAGCCCGTATTGCAGCAAGTTTTAGTACACGCTTGCGCGATGATATTTTCCACAGTGTCTTAGATTTTTCAGATGCGGAAATCAAGAAATTTTCAATTCCAAGTCTTTTGACACGTACGACTAATGATATTACACAAATTCAGTTAGTCTTTACAATGGGACTTCAAGTCATTACTAAGGGACCGATTATGGCAATCTGGGCAATCACAAAGATTGCTGATAAAAATCATGAGTGGTTGTTAGTGCTTGTTGTTGCAGTAGCTGTTATGATTTTGATGTTGATTTTCTTGTTAATGATGGTTATGCCAAAACAACGTATGATTCAAAAATTAACAGATAAATTGAACAGTATTACACGTGAGTCATTGACAGGTATTCGTGTTGTTCGTGCTTACAATGCCGAAAGTTATCAAGATGGTAAATTTGCTAAAGCCAATGATAACGTGACAAACTTTAACCTCTTTATCAACCGTTCAATGGCTTTGATGTCGCCAGTTATGACAAGTATTTCAAGCGGGATGACTCTGGCAATTTATTGGATTGGTGCTTTCTTGATTGAAGATATTGCTATTCCAAAAGATCCAACTAAAATTGCTGGTGCCATGCAAGATAAGGTAAATATCTTCTCAGATATGGTGGTTTATTCATCATATGCCATGCAAGTTGTTATTGGTTTTATGATGATGATTATCGTTTTCTTCATTCTTCCCCGTGCGGTTGTCGCTGCAGGGCGTATTAATGAAGTCTTGGATACAAAACCATCTGTTATTTACCCTGAAGAAAGTAAAGCTCAGCCGGTCGAAAAAGGTTCTGTTGAATTTGATGACGTGTCTTTCCGCTACAGCGATCATTCGGAAGCTGTTTTGGAACATGTTTCCTTTAAGGCTAAAGCAGGTGATACGGTTGCCTTTATCGGATCAACAGGTTCTGGTAAATCTACTCTAGTTAATTTGATTCCTCGTTTTTACGATGCAAGTGAAGGAACAATCAAAGTTGACGGTGTTGACGTTCGTGATTACGATCATGACACGCTTCATAAGATTGTTGGTTACATTCCGCAAAAAGCTGTGCTCTTTAGTGGAGATATCGCTTCAAATATGGACATGGGTGACAGCAATAGTTCACCGCTTGATGAAGATAAGATGTGGGAAGCACTTGATTTGGCACAGGGTAAAGACTTCGTTGAAAGTAAAGAAGGTCAACTAAAAGCTAAAGTTTCCCAAGGTGGTCAAAACTTCTCAGGTGGTCAAAAACAACGCTTGGCGATTGCGCGTGCCCTTGCCCGTAAACCTGAAATTATCATCTTTGATGATTCATTCTCAGCGCTTGATTATAAGACTGACCGAATCCTTCGTTCTCAATTGAAAGAACGTACAGCTGACATGACGAAGTTGATTGTTGCCCAACGTATTTCAACAATCATGGATGCCGATCAGATCTTAGTCTTGGATGAAGGTAAAGTAGTTGGTCAAGGTACTCACGAAGAATTGCTTGCTAATAATGACGTTTATCGTGAAATTGCCTACTCACAATTATCTAAGGAGGAATTAGAAAATGGAAAATAAGAAAAAAGTATCCTTCTATGGCAGAATGAAGCCATACATTAAAGGTTTCCAATTTCCATTTATCCTTGCGGTAATTGGAGCCATTATTTCAGCGACTGTTACTGTTATTGGTCCTGATAAATTAAAAGAAATTACAAACACCATTATGAAGGGGTTGACACCTACTAAAATGGGAACAATTCCTGGTGTTGACCTAGATAAGGTTGGGCAAATTGCTTTAACTCTTGCCATTTTATATGTGATTTCTGCAGTTGTTGGTTACATTCAAAACTTTACAGTAGCTACCATCGTTCAACGTTTCTCTCAACGTTTGCGTGCAGCTATCCAAGTTAAAATTGACCGTGTGCCACTAAATTATTTTGATAGTCATTCACAAGGGGATACCCTTTCTCGTGTGACAAATGACGTGGATTTGCTTGGTCAATCTCTTAACCAAAGTTTGGGAACATTGGTCACTTCAGTGGTTCTTTTGATTGGTTCGATTTTCATGATGTTCCATTCAAATGTCAGCATGGCACTAACAGCAATTGGTTCAGTCTTTATCGGATTCTTGCTAGTTGTTGTGATTATGGGGTCATCACAACCCTTGTTCAAACGCCAACAAAATAACTTGGCAGCGGTCAATGGTTATGTCGAAGAAATTTATTCTGGTCACAATGTGGTGACAAGCTACAACGCCTCTGAAGAAACAAGTGAAGCCTTTAAGAAACTAAATACAAACCTCTATAATTCAATGTGGCAATCACAATTCTTATCAGGTATTATGATGCCGCTCATGATTTTCATTGGTAACTTTGGTTACGTTATGGTCTGTGTGGTCGGTGCCGTTAAAGTGATTAATGGTGATATCACAATGGGTGATGTGGTTGCCTTTATGACATACGTGCGTATTTTCTCACAACCATTATCGCAAATTGCCCAAGCCTTCACACAAATGCAATCAGCAACAGCCGCTATGAGTCGTGTTTTTGAATTTCTTGAAGAAGAGGAAATGGAAGATGAATCACACAAAGAACGTCAATTGTCTGATGTTAAAGGTGAAGTTACCTTTGATAATGTCTTCTTTGGTTATTCTAAAGATAAAACCATTATCCATGATTTCTCTGCGGTAGCAAAACCTGGTCAAAAGGTTGCTATCGTTGGACCAACTGGTGCTGGTAAGACAACCATCGTTAACCTTCTTATGAAATTCTATGAAATTGATAAAGGCCAAATTGCTATCGATGGTGTTGACACACGTTTGATGTCACGAGAAGAAGTCCATGACCAATTCTCAATGGTGCTTCAGGATACTTGGCTCTTTGAAGGAACCATCAAAGAAAACTTGATTTATAATCAAGAAAATATCACTGATGACCAAGTAGTAGCAGCAGCTAAAGCAGTTGGTGTTCACCACTTTATCATGACGCTTCCTGATGGCTATGACACTTACCTTGATGATTCTGTTACCCTTTCAATCGGTCAAAAACAACTCTTGACTATTGCGCGTGCCCTCTTGAAAGATGCTCCGCTTCTTATTCTAGATGAAGCAACATCATCAGTCGATACACGTACGGAAGAATTGATTCAAAAAGCTATGGATAAATTGATGGAAGGTCGTACCTCATTTGTCATTGCTCACCGTTTATCAACGATCAAAAATGCTGACTTAATCCTTGTGATGAAAGATGGTAACATCATTGAACAAGGCAGTCATGATGAATTGATGACAGAAGGTGGCTTCTATGCTGACCTTTACAACTCACAGTTTGAAGTAGCATAAAGATGTTAGAAAACTAGAGCTTTTCTAGTTTTCTTTTTTTGTTCAAAATAGTAAAAATATTTGACTATATTTTTAAGGTATGGCATAATGTGAAAAAGGAAGATGCTATGAAATTTATTTATTACTCACTCACTGTTAAAGATTCTTTGAAATTACATCTTTGGTATCAAGGAAAATACGCTGTTTATGATTATTTTTCGGACAGCAAATTATTTAAAGAGAAGCTAGATTGGATTGTTAGAAATAAAACTTTTTACAAGATTTCTTATCGGGGAAATCATATTGAAAAACCATTGATCGTTCTGATTGCTATTTTATTAAAGGAGAAAGTTGCTGCTGACATTTTCCTGCAAAAATTTCAAGAATTGAATACTTCTGATATGGCTCCAACCAAGCGTCTGAATGATACACTTAAAACGTTAGACTTAAAAGTCGATTTTTATGAGGACTATTTAGCCTTATTGTCTCATCCGTTGATGCTTGATATTGAAACCTTTGATGGCAGAATTTATCATAACTCATTTGAACGCTTGGAAATTCAATCGTTGCTGCCACCTGCTAAAAATCAGAGAGAGTATTTATCGCATCTAGAAATTATTTTTAGAAGTAAAGCTTTTCAAGAAGTTTTTCAACAAAAAAGATATCTGTTAGAAACGTTTAAGGGAAATTTTCATATTCCTGTTAATGAAACAACGACAGATGCGCAGTTGACAGAATCATTTTATACAAAATCAAAATTACAGGATGCCTATTCAGTTTTTATTCCCAAAAAATACAAGCCTTTTTGCTATTTTTTACAAGGAGAATTGAAACAGTTGTACGATTGTTATCAATCCAGAAATCCTAAAAAAGCAATCCGACGAACTTTTGGAAAGAATGGTGCCGTAACTCAACTTTCGCATTTTGCGATATTATCAGGAGCATCAGCTCCAATTGGCTTTTATGTTGAAAATTATAATCCCCAAAAATCATGGTCGACTCAAGTTAAAACCAAAAGATATGAAAGAGGTATTCGTCTTGATTTGACGCACATTCAATCGTATATTATGTTAGAAACGGTAAAAGATTCTTATTTTAAACGTCAGTTAGCACGGGTCTTGGGCAGATGGCAATCTGAGCCTGAGCATCGTTTAGCACTTAATCGATTGTTGTATCCCATTCAAGGAAGTATGGATACACCTTTTGAACATGATTTACACACACCAAGATATGCTTACAGCATGCGGTTGGTTCATAATCTTTTGTTGGTTGGTTTACTAAAAACACTGACTGATGAAGGAATGATGCCAATTAGTTTGAATAATGAAGTCATTTTCTTTGAGATAACAAATTTTAATCAGAAGCGATTTGAAGAATGTCTTCGTGTGTTGGATGTTTATTTTGACTATCGCTTTATTGAAAATTTAATCATTAAGGATACCAATAATTATACTTACTTTGATACGAAGACTAAGCAGCACGTTTTTAGGGGAGCATCTTTTAATCATCATGAAGGTTCTGATGTGACGACTAACATGGACAATCCGCCGATTGTTGACTGGGTCTTACAAAAAATGATTACTGAAAATGGTGATTTTGATGAAAATCTTATTTTTAAGTATCTAAAGTTCTTTTTAGAAGAGAAACCTCTTGATACAATCAAAGAATTTTTCATGGTTCCAATTTATCCAATAAAAGCAAAGTTTCAGTATTTATTCAAAGGTGAGACTTATCTTGAAGTTACCTCAGCAGAGGCTTTTTATGCTTCAACTGATGTCAAAAATGCTTGGCAGTACCGACAGTATTTCAAAGGTAAGAAGATACCATTTTATCAAATGCCTGCCATTTTAGAAAAATATCACATCAAATCAGAGAAATTTTTATATGAAGTTGAACATAGTCGATTGATACTTAAAGAAATCGATGATTTACAGATTGAAAATATTGATCTAATGTATTACGCGAATTTAATTAACCGCGAAATCAATCTTTGGAGGTGAAGATGAGACAGCTAGAATTTTTTAAATCGTTGAATTATGATGATGGTTTAGAAGTTACAAAACAAGTCTTGGAAAGATTTCCTTTACAATATGGTACAACACTTGGTCTAGACGGTCATCCTCAAATTAGAGCACTGGAATTTAAATTTGAAGATGATGGTGTTTTATATTTTGATACTGTGACGTTTTATCAGTCTTACAAAGAATTGTTAAATCATCCTTTTTTACAAATTTGTGTTTGTGACCAGGAGACGATGACTTATCTAAGACTTGGTGGTAAAGTTAATTTTACAACTGATAAAGATATTATTAATCGTTGTTTTGTTCAAAGTCCCGTTTTAACTTCTCAATTTGGTCAACAACGAGATAAAGTAATTGCTTATTATTTAACGGATGTTTGGGTAGAATTTAATTCCTTTTTACCAGAATTGCCAAAGAGAAACTATCATTTAAAAAATAAGTATGATGCCTAAAAAGCCTTCTTATTACATTCTCATTTTAAGAGTTTGTAATAAGAAAGGCTTTTTTTACATTTTGTATAAGTGCCGATACTCAGAAGGAGTGTAGCCGATTTTTTTATGAAAAGTATTATAGAAGTAAGATAAATTAGAATAACCGCAGTTCTTGGCAATATCTTTAATGCTTTGATCGCTAAATAACAGCTTCTTTTGCGCTTCGCCTAGTCTACAGCTGACAATATAGTTGTTTACAGTATAACCAATATATTTTTTGAATTGTCTAGAGAGGTGGAAAATGCTGACGTGAAATTTATCTGATAAAAAGTCTAGTGATAGCTCATCTTTGTAGTGGTTGTCGATGTAACTTCTAATTTCCCGAATAGAATTTTCCTTTTCAGAGAAAGGTTTATTGCGATAATTTTGTGTCTTGAAGGCTACAATATTCAACGCTGACATCATCAAAGCACTAACAAGTTCAAGATTAATCTCATTTTGATTAGTTATTTCATCTAGGATTTGACGAAATAGGATCTCTAGAATAGGATGCTGTTCTCCACTAGATAAAACTGGAGAAACGTCATTTCTTAAAAGGCAATTTTCGGGCATATTTTCTACTTGAATTCTAGTTAGATTGATACAAATTTGCTCAACAGGTTCGCTTGGGTTACTTTTTTCAGCGTGTGGGGTATTCTGATTTTTAATGACAATATCTCCCGCAACAGCTTCATAAACATTTCCATCAATATATAGTCCACATTTGCCTGAAAGAATGTAAGAAATTTCAATACTGTTTTTATGGCTATGTAAGTTAAATGACCATGTGGGATCATCTTTCGCTTGAATATAATTAATATTAATTAGTTCAGGTTGACCTAATCTAGGTAATTTTGTTTTATCTTTGAAGTGATATGTAAACATGTCGGACCTCCTAAAAAAGATTATAAAGTGGAAAAATAAAAATAGCAAATGAAAAGATGAGCAAGATTTGAAATAAAGGAAACGCATACATTTTTAAAAAGTATGGAAAATGCTGCGCTTTAATAGGGATGAAATCATAAAAAACAGCAATTAATTAGAATAGAAAAAGTGCAAAAAACAGAATATACTTTAAGCAATTAAAGAAAAAGGAGTTTACATATGGAAAAACAAAATTTTAGAACAACTGCTGAGGATGTTCTGAAAGCAGTTGGAGGCAGTGACAATATTGTTAGTGCAACACATTGTATGACACGTTTACGCCTGAATCTAGTAGATGAGCAGAAAGCAAATGATGAAGCTGTTAAAGCGATAAAAGGCGTTATTGGAGTTAACCACCAATCAGGTCAATATCAGGTCATTATTGGTCAAACTGTTGACAAAGTTTATGCTGAATTTTCTGGATTAATTGGGAATAAAAGCCAAATTCAAGCTGCAGATTCAGATACCCCAAAGAAAAAGCTAACGGTTAAGGAAACTTTCTCAAGGGTACTTGATTATTTATCTGGAAGTATGACGCCACTCATTCCAGCTATGATTACTGCTGCTATGTTTAAGACAATCCAGGTTATCTTAGGTCCAGATTTATTTAATCTGATTGGTACAAATAGTGATATTTATCAACTTTGTGGCTTTCTATACAGTGCATTTTTCTATTTCTTACCTATTTTCCTAGGATTTACAGCTGCTAAAAAATTAGGTGCCAGTCAAGTTATGGGACTTTACGTAGGAGCGATGTTACTTGTTCCAGAATTGGTTCAGTTAGCGGAGAAGTCGTTTAAAGTTTATGGTTTTATTCCAACAACTATCCACGATTATTCTCAATCAGTAATTCCTGTTGTTTTAAGTGTGTGGGTAATGTCATACATTGAAAAATTCTTCAAAAGAATTGTTCCAGCTGTTTTGTCGACAATTTTTGTCCCATTTTTAACAATGATCGTCATGACACCATTAGTTTTAGCACTATTAGCACCAATTGGAAATATTTTTGGACAATGGATTGGTGATGGATTAATTTCATTTGGCAATATTGGTGGATTCGTTGCGGTAGCTGTAGTAGCTGCGCTTTGGGAGCTACTGGTAATGACAGGTATGCATATGGTATTGATTACATTTGCCTTGACTGCTTTAATGACAAATGGAGTTGATAATTTTGTTATGGTAGCGGCTGTATTAGCTACTTGGGCTACGTTTGGTTTATCTCTCGGTGCTGCCCTTAGAATTCGAGATAAAGAAGAAAAAGCGTTGACTTTTGGTTATGTTGTTAGTGGTATTGTGGGAGGAGTTACAGAACCTACAATTTACGGCGTTATGTTAAAATATAAGCGAACAATCGCTGCCTTGATTGTTGGAGGAGGTTTTGCAGGTGCTTATGCAGGGCTTACACATGTCGGAATGTATGTAGCTGGTGCTTCGAATTTTCTTAGTGTTGTTGGTTATTTTGCCGGTGGTCGAACAAATATTATTAACGGTTTCATTGCGACTGCAATTGCATTTTTTGGAACTGCAGCTTTGACTTATTTCTTTGGTTTCCGTGATGATGAGTATCAACTTGGAGAAGTAGATGACGGGCTTGATACTAACATTAAAATTTTTAGTCCATTAACTGGAGATGTGGTGGCACTATCAGATGTAGAAGATGAAGTATTTTCTTCAGGAGCTATGGAAAATGGTATTGCCATTTTACCAAGTGAAGGTCGAGTGGTTGCTCCTGCTGATGCTGAAGTCACTTTACTTTTCCCAACTAAGCATGCTATTGGTTTGAAAACTATTGATGGAGCCGAAATTCTTATCCATGTAGGCATGGATACCGTAAGCCTAAACGGTAATGGATTTGACTCGTATGTGTCAATAGGTGATAAAGTTAAAAAAGGTCAAACATTACTTACCTTTGATGTTGAGAAAATTAAAAAAGCAGGCTTAACTACCGTAACACCAATTATTATTACCAATACAGCTGACTATCAGTCGATTAACTTATGCAAAGATAACAAGGTTACTTTCGAGGATTTCTTGTTAGAGTTAGTAAAATAAAGGAGATGAACTGATGAAAAAAATTTTGTTAAGAGCAGATGATTTAGGATACTCAGAAGCTGTCAATTACGGCATTGAAAAATCAATTAAAGATGGTTTAATTAGAAGTTTAGGCGTCATGGTCAATATGCCTGCAACAAAGCACGGGGTTGATTTGATTAAATCATATGATATTGCACTTGGTGTTCACACTAATATTTGTGCAGAAAAACCGTTAACAGATCCAAAACTTATTCCTAGTTTGGTTGATGATAATGGCTACTTTAAATCATCAAGAGTTTATCGAGAAAGTAAAGAAGATTTTGTTGTTTTTGATGAAGTGGTCATTGAAATTGAAGCTCAGTATCATAAATTTGTAGAATTATTTGGACGAAAGCCAGATTATTTTGAGGGTCATGCAGTAGCTTCTCAGAATTTTTTTAAAGGCTTAGAGTATGTTGCTAAAAAATACGATTTAAAATATTCAGGAATTTCTTTTGATGGTTCACCTATAACAATTGGACAATCTGGAGTTGTTTTTAACATGGAATCAATGTCTCCAGACTATGATCCATATGATATGGTAAAACGTATGGTTGCTAAAGATGAAGGAGCTGTGCAACTTGCTGTTTTTCATCCAGGTTATTTAGATGATTATATTTTGTCTCATTCAAGTTTAACGCTTCCTCGTACTAAAGAAGTTGCAGTCTTAACTGATGAAGGTTTTAAAAAATGGTTGATTCAACAAGAAGTTGAGCTAATTGATTATAGAGATTTATAAAAAATAAAGTAAAAATATTTGACTAATCCAGCTTATACTGATATATTTAAAAAAGTAAAAATATTTTACTATTAGGAGGATGCAATGAAAAACAAGAAAGTTCTGGCAGCGCTTATTGGGATTATTATTCTGGCGCTTGTTGCTGGTATTGCACTTTGGAAGAATAACCAAGCTGATAAATCGACATCTAAAGCAAGTACAACAATTAGAGTTGGATCAAAAGATTTTACAGAAAGTCTAGTCGTTTCAGAAATTTATGCTTTAGCTTTAGAGGATAATGGCTATAAGGTCGACCGAGTTTCTAATATTTCGAGCTCACTAATTCATAAATCACTTGTGAATGATGAGATTGATCTTTATCCAGAGTATACAGGAACTGCCTTGCTAACAATTCTTGGTGATGATATGGAAACTGATCCTGACAAAGTTTATCAAACTGTTAAGAAAGAATATGAAGAAAAATATAACTTAACTTGGTTGAACTACTCAGAAGCTAATGATAGCTCAGGCTTAGCGATGCGTAAAGAAACTGCTGATAAGTACAATATCAAGACAATTTCTGACTTACAAAAAAATGCAAGCAATATTCGTATGGCATCACAAGGTGAATACGAAGAACGCGAGGATGGACTTCCAGCATTAGAAAAAGTTTATGGTGAATTCAATTGGAAATCATCTAAAGTTTATGACAACAGCTTGAAATATCAAATTCTTGAAAATGATGAAGCAGATGTGACACCTGCTTATACAACTGAAGGGCGTTTAGCAGAAACTGATAAATTTGTTTTGCTTGAAGATGATAAACATGTGTGGCCACCGTATAATTTAGCGCCAGTTGTTAGAGATAATATTTTGGAAGCTAATCCAAGTATCAAGAAAATTCTTAATAAAGTTTCAGCAAAACTTGATACCGAAACAGTCACAAAACTTAATGCTAAAGTTGACGTTAACGGTGAAGAGTACACTGATGTTGCAAAAGAGTTTTATGATAGCATCAAATAAGAAAGAGGAATAATAATGATTGAAAACAGCATTATGTATTTGGTAGAAACAAAAGTTGAAGAAAAAAACTTGCCAACCTTGAAAGAATTAATTTCAAAAATGGTAGCTCAAACTGAAAAAGAAGAAGGTGCTTTAGCATATCACTGGTCAATTAAAGGAGACACTGTCTTTACAATTGAACATTATCGTGATAACGCAGCGACAAAATTACACTTAGATGGTTTTTCTAAAAATTTTGCTGAGGACTACATGAACTTAGTTACTGTGACAGCATGTACCGTTTATGGAAATCCCAATGCTGAAGTTAAAGAAATTTTAGATGGCTTTGGTTCAGTTTATCGTGACACAATTGAAGGATTTGTTAAATAAGAAAGAAGGCATTGTTTAATGTTTTATGAAAAAGTTGGAAATGATTATTTATTACGATTGGAAAAAAACGAAGAAGTTTTAGATAGCATTCAAAGGCTTTGTCAAAAAGAACATATTCTTTCAGCTACTTTTCAAGGAATTGGAGCTTGTGATGATGTCATAATTTCAACCTATATACCAGAGAAAAATGATTTTGTTAATCACGAAAAAACAGGAATGTTGGAAATGGTATCACTAATGGGAAACGTCCGATTAAAAGATAATCAATTTGATCAACATGCTCATGCTAGCTTTTCTTTCTTGGAAGATGATAAGGTAAATGTTTTAGCTGGTCATTTGGCAAAAGCTAGAATTTCTTATACAGCTGAAATTCGTTTGACACCAATTGATGGAAAAGTAACATTGACGCTTGACGAAAAAACAGGAATTGATGTTTGGAATCTAAAACAATATCTATAAAAGGGGGAGTATTTTATATGAAAAAAGTAGCTATGGTAACTGGTGGAGCACAGGGAATCGGTGAGGCTATTGCAAAACGATTAACAAAAGATGGTTTTGCGGTTGCCATTGCTGATTTAAATGTTGAAAAGGCTGAATCAGTTGTTGACGATATTAAAGCAAGCGGAAGAGAGGCAATTGCGGTTTGCATTGATGTTTCTGATCAAGAGAGTTTCCGTGATGGTGTTCGTTTAGCTGCTGAGCGTTTGGGAGGGTTCGATGTTTTGGTAAATAATGCAGGTATTGCACCTGGATCAGTTATCGAAGAAGTTACTCCAGAAGATTTTGATAACATGTTTCATATTAATGTAGCAAGTATTGCTTGGGGGATTCAAGCGGCTATTGAACAATTTAACAAAAAAGAACGTAAGGGCTCAGAAATAATTGGAAAAATTATCAACGCCAGTTCACAAGGTGGTGTAGTTGGGAATGCCGGCGCCTTTCTTTACAGCGGATCAAAATTTGCTGTTCGAGGAATGACACAAGTTGCTGCAAAAGACTTGGCTTCACGAGGAATTACTGTTAATGCTTATGCTCCTGGTACAGTAAAAACACCAATGATGTTAAATGCTGTTAAGGATATTGCGAAAGCTAACCAACAAAGTGAAGACTGGGCGCTAAATCAATTTACACAGTTTATTACTCTTGGTCGCTTATCTGAACCAGAAGATGTGGCTGCTGGTGTGGCTTTCTTGGCAAGTAGTGACTCAGATTATATGACTGGTCAAACACTAGAGATTGACGGTGGAATGCAATTCCATTAATGAAATGGGGCAATAAATAAGATGCAAGATTTTTTAAACTCAAGCATTTTAAAAGCAGTTGGAAGCCATTTTAAAGTTGTTAAAAATGACTTGACTTCAGAGAACTTACTTCAAGTCGTTAAGGATAAAAATATTCTTGAGGATGATGAAGCAACTTATGTAAAAGTACTTAATAGTGATTTTCATGATGGTGTTATTGAAGTTGATGTTTTAAGTCGTCTGTTACCAGATGCTCCAGAACATGCGCGTGGCTTTATTGGGCTTGCTTTTAGAATTTCAGAAGATGATTCAAGTTTTGAGTCATTTTATATTCGACCAACAAACGGTAGAGCGGATACTCAGTTACGACGTAACCGGACAACACAATATTTTTCTTATCCAAATTTTAAGTATTTTCACTCCAGAGAAACGAATCTAGGAGAGTATGAGTCATATGCTGATATTGCTTTAGATGAGTGGATTCATCTAAAAGTTGTTGTAGCTGGTGAAAAAGCTCAACTATATCTCAATCATCAAGAAGAGCCAGTTTTAATTGTCAACGATTTGAAACATGGTGATAGTAAAGGTCAAATCGGTATGTGGGTCGATATTGGGACAGAGGGTTATTTCAAAAATCTTGAAATAACAGCAACTGATTAAAAAGAAGGTCGAGCAATGAATCAAAAAGAGCGTCGTTTGTTTTTGATAAATGATTTATTACATGAAGCAAATATTAATGCCAATATTCCAAGAAGTGAATCTGATCAGAAACTTTTATTGAGAGCTTTATTTAATGTCCGTGATCCAAAGCCAGCGTCACCTCGTTTTTTAAAAATTCAAGATGATTATTTGCAGGAAGCGCTGAGGGAAAAAGGTATAACTCAGCTGTCAGAGTTAAATCAAGTAGCGCCTCAGATTTATATTTGGCGTGGAGATATAACTACTTTGCAGGTTGATGCTATTGTCAATGCAGCAAATAAGTATCTTCTTGGGTGTTTTGCTCCAAACCATTCTTGCATTGATAATGCTATTCATACTTTTTCCGGTATTCAATTACGTTTAGCCTGTAATGATTTAATGAAAGAACAAGAAGGACATGAAGAGAAAACTGGTCAAGCTAAAATAACACCGGCTTTTAATCTCCTAAGTCGATATGTTATTCATACAGTAGGACCAATTATCTCTGGAAAATTAACTGATTATGACCGTCAGCAATTGACCTCATGTTATGAATCATGCCTTAAATTGGCTGATGAAAATCAAGTGTCAAGCATTGCTTTCTGCTGTATCTCAACAGGTGAGTTTCACTTTCCAAATGATGAAGCAGCGAGAATTGCAGTTGCGACCGTCAAGCGATATTTGAATGAAAGCGGAAGTCAGATGAAGGTGGTTTTCAATGTTTTTAAAGAAAAAGACGAAGAAATTTATTATAGCCTTTTTAAATGAATTTAGAATGGAAGAAACATGGGCAAAGAATTGATGTGGGTGTGTGGTTTGCTTCCTCAAAAAGAACAAGAGAAATTAGTAGAAATCTGTAAAGAAGCAAATCGTGAGATTGGATTACCAGAAGTGGTTTTCAAATTTCCCTTGCATATTTCAATGAAGAAGAGCTTTTATGTGACAGATTTTGAAAGTGTAAAAAAAGAAGTTGTATCATATATTCAAAAACGAGGACCTTTAACGTGTTATGCAGATTCGATAATAAAATATAAAGGAATGATTTGGCTTCCGATAAAACTTACCAAAGACATTAATGACTGGCATAAAGATTTAGACGAACTATTGAGTAAAACGTACGATGTGTCGATTGATAGTTTTGACGCTAATTTTAAACCACACATTAGTCTTTTTACCAAGGGAAGTCAAAAGCAAATTGATGAAGTGTACAAAAAATTGCTACCAGCGATTTCAGAAAAGCAATTACAAATTCGGAAATTTGTTGTTGGGTCATCTAAACATAGTGATGACTATTTTACGGTGTAATGATAAGTAATTGGCATCAAGATTAAAATGTTAAGTGAAAGTGGTGTTTAATGATTTTTAAGAAGAAATTGAAAAAATCTACTAATCCTTATTTGGCTAATCTTGAAAAAGCAAGGTTAGCGCTGATGGAAGCTGATGCCATTTTGATTGGTATTGGTGCAGGAATGTCAGAGTCAGCAGGACTCAATTATTCTGGTGAGCGATTTGAACAATATTTTTCAGATTTTAAAGAAAAATATGGCATAGAGGACATGTATTCTGGCGGTTTTTTTGAATTTTCCAGTCGTGAAGAATATTGGGCATGGTGGAGCCGCCAAATTTATTATAATCGCTATGATACGATTGTTGGAAAACCATATAAGGATTTACTAGAATTAGTAAAAAATAAAAATTATTTTGTGTTGTCAACAAATGTTGATCACCAAATTCAAAAAGCTGGTTTTAAAAAAGAACGTCTATTTTATACTCAAGGCGATTATGGCTTGTTCCAATGTTCGGTACCTTGTCATGAGGAAACTTATGATAATGAAAAACTCGTACGTCAAATGATTGAAGAGCAAAAAGATTTGGAGGTTCCAAGTGAATTGATTCCACGCTGTCCAAAATGTGGTGCTGAAATGATGTTGAATCTAAGAGCTGATGATCGTTTTGTTGAGGACGAAGGATGGCATCAGGCAAAATCAAATTATAGTAAATGGCTTTCTGAAAATGTTGATAAAAAGATTGTTTACCTTGAATTGGGTGTTGGGATGAATACGCCTGTTATCATTAAATATCCATTTTTAAAAATGACAGTTAGTAATTCAAAAGCAACATTTATAACGATTAATCAGACACCTTTTGTGTATCCTGATGAAGTACAAAAACAAACGATTCAATTTCAATCAGATATTGGTGAAGTTTTAGCAGAGCTAAGGTGATTAATAATACAGCGTTTAAAAGGAGTTGAAGACGAGTGGGTGTAGAATCAAAAACACATTTTCATGTTGATAAATCAAAGTGTATAAAGTGTGGTCGATGTGTCAATACGTGTAGTGGCATGGTGATTGAATTTGGAAAAGATGGCTATCCATACATGAAAGAATTTTCACGTTTTGGTTGGCAAGGCTGTTGGAAATGTCAACACTGTTTAGCGGTTTGCCCAGTTGGAGCGATTTCTATTTTTGATAAAAAGCCAGAAGATTCTCTTCCGTTACCACCAAAAGAAATGGGAACTTATATGGAAGAGTTGGTTGCTAGTCGTCGTTCTTGTCGCCGATTCTTGGATAAAAATGTCAATCCTGATATTATCACAGGGATTTTAGATGCAATGGCTCAAGTTCCGACAGGAGGAAATGCTCAGTGGGTGGAATATACTGTTATTGATGATAAGGAGCGTGTCAATGACATTCGAAAAAAAGCGTATGCGATTATGGAAGAAAAAGCAAAGCATCACAAATATACGCACAGTTTTAACAATTTTTACTACAAGAAAATGAAAGAATCTGAAAAGAGTGTTCGTAAGGATGATATGCTATTTTGTGGTGCTCCACACCTATTTATTGCACATGATCGAAATCGTGGTAAGTGGTCTGAGGATTCAAAAATTAACTGCCATATTGCAACAGCTTATTTTGAATTGTTGTGTAATGCACATGGTTTGGGAACAGCAATTATGAGTTATCCTGCGGAAGTTCTTGAAGAATTAGCACCAGAAGCTAGAAAAATGCTTGGGATTCCTGAAAATCACTATGCTAGTCTTATTGTTGGTTTTGGTTATCCTGAAATTAAATATGCGCGTGGTGTGCAAAAAGATAGAAGTCGTAAAACACATCGTTATACTGATTCGAAGTAAAAAAAGATTTTTTAACATGAAAAAGGAATTTTAACAATGAATGCAGATGTTTTAGAAAAGATGCGTGAAAATCAGCATATCTACAATGACAAAGCTATTAATGAGCATTGGGATGATTATGATGCTGTTGCAAAAGAAAATATTTTTTATATTGATGATCATGATGAAAATCATTTATTAGATGTTTATTCACCTCAATCAAATCCTAATGCAGTACTGCCTGTCATCGTTTTAATCCATGGAGGTGGCTATGCTAGTGGATTTAAAGAACTTAATCGCCGTATTGGTCGATTGATTGCGAGTGAGGGCTTTCATGTAGTAAATATTAATTATTCACTAATGCCTGAGGTTTCTTTTAAAGAAGAACTTAGTGAAATTTCTACTGTTTTAAACTGGATTTCTGATAACAGCACAGTGTATGGCTTTGACAAACGTAAAGTTTCTTTAATGGGAGATAGCTCAGCCGGTCATCTTGTTATGCTTGCAGCGGCAGCACAATATAATTCTGAAACTCAAGATTATTTCGGAATAACCACATATGAGTATGGCTTAAAAGGAGTTATTTCTGTTTGTCCTGCTTCGTTTGATGCAATTAATAACTCATCAAATGAAATTAACCAGCAAGTCAAAAATGTACTTTCTGATTGGTTAGATAATGATGAATATGTAAGCCAGTCATCATATCAAAAATTTTTAAATCAAAATTATCCTGAAATTTTGATCGTAACAACGCCAGAAGACTCTATTTTAGCACAAGAATCTATCAATATTCATAACTTTATGGTTGAAAAGGGTATTAAACATCGTTTCAAATCTTATTCTCCTCAATCTAATAAGATTGATCATGTGTTTAACATCTTATTCCCAGAGTATGAAGAAAGTAAACAAGCTAATCGAGATATCATTGACTATTTAAAAGAGATGTCTTCACGTTAATTGTATTTATTAAGAAAATTTATCTGGAGCTTTCCATATTTTAAAAGTGACCTTTGATTGTTTGGGCTATATCTAAGTCATGATGGAGAGGACGATCCATGGTAGGTTTTCTTTTTTTTAGAAGAAGGAGGAACTTTTATGAAAAGAATCACAGAAAATACTGTACAAGATTTTGAAATGAAGCATGCTAAACTTATTAAAGATTTAGCACCTGAAACAACTTTGTTTTTAAAACAAAATGGAGAATTTCCACTGGCGAATGCTGGAAAAATTGCTGCATTTGGTAAGGGGGTTCGACATACTATCAAAGGTGGAACAGGTTCAGGTGATGTCCACGTCAGAGGTTTTGAAACAATCGAAGAATCACTTGAAAATGCGGGATTTACTGTTACTAGTAAGAAGTGGTTAGATAGTTTTGATATAGTATTAAAAGAAACACAAGATAAGTATTATGCTGATACGAGAGCAGCAGCCATAAAAGCTGGTGTTAATCCGATGATATATGCTTTTGGACAGACAAGTCCTGACCCAGTGTATGATTTTGACCTATCTGGTGAAGGAGATACGGCAATTTATGTCCTATCAAGAATCTCAGGTGAGGGTAGTGATCGTCGCGACGAAAAAGGTGATATTAAGTTATCAGATGAAGAAGTTCGTGATATCCTCAAGTTGAATAATCAATATGAACATTTTATGTTAGTCCTAAACGTAGGTGGTATGGTTGATTTACGACCTGTTCTTGAAGTTGAGAATATTCTATTATTGGGGCAGTTAGGTGGCCCGACTGGGCAAGTCCTATCTGATATTCTTTTAGGAAAGGCTAATCCTTCTGGGAAATTAACCATGACATGGACAGCATTAGAAGATTATCCTTCAACAGATGGTTTTGGTGACTGGAATGATACTTATTATAAAGAAGGTATCTATGTCGGCTATCGCTATTTTGATACGATTAACAAGTCAGTACTATTTCCATTTGGATATGGCTTAAGTTACACAGATTTTGAATTTAAAACAGAAAAAACAGAAGTTGTTAATGACAATATTAAAGTGACAGCATCAGTCAAAAATATTGGACAGTACAGTGGTAAAGAAGTACTTCAGCTTTATGTTTCATTACCAAGTGCTAAACTTAACCAGCCTTATCAAACTCTTGCAGCTTTTGTTAAAACACCAGAACTTAGTTCTGAAGAAAGTGCTAAAGTTGTTTTAACTTTCAAATTTAGCGATTTAGCAAGTTTTGATCAAGAAAAGGCAGCCTATATTTTAGAAAAAGGCGATTATGTTTTGCGTTTGGGAAATAGTTCTCGTAACACTGAAACCGTTGCCATTCTTCAACTTGATAAAACTACAACTGTTAGACAAGTCAAAAATGTTGCAGCGGTTGTTGATGAAAATTTCAAGGAAACTAAATATCAAGTTGTTAATCGCAATGAATCTTTTGAAAATCTTCCAATCTTTTCCATATTATCAAATGATATTAATACAGAAGTGATTGAATATGCTAAAAAAGCTACCGAACTGGTTTCAAAAGGATTTATTCACTGGAATGATGTTGTGTCGGGAACACACACACTCGAGGACTTTGTTGCACAATTTAGTGAAGAAGAGTTGGCACGAATAGCTTTGGGACACTTCGATGAAGATCAAACTGATTCAAGTGTACTTGGTTCTGCAGCTGTTTCTGTTGCTGGAGGTGCAGGTGAAACAAGCCTGATGTTTAAAGAAAGTCATGGCTTACCTAGCTTAGCTATGGCTGATGGTCCTGCAGGGATACGTATTAGTTCTTCATATAAAATTATTAATGGTAAAATTAAATCAACAGGTGTCTCTTTTGGAGATGATGTCGTTGCTTTGTTAGGCCCAGATTTGGTCAGTGAAGAACAAAGTCCGGATGAAATTAATGCGACTGAATATTATCAACCTACGACAGCTATTCCAATTGGAACAGACTTAGCTCAATCATTTAATCTTCCATTGATTGAATCGATTGGAAATTTAATTGCTGAGGAAATGACTATTTACGGAGTTCATCTTTGGTTAGCCCCAGCTTTAAATATCATGCGTTCGCCACTTTGTGGTCGTAATTTTGAATATTATTCAGAAGATCCGTTGGTTTCTGGACTAGTTGCTGCAGCAATTACAAAGGGTGTTCAAAGTCATCCAGGATGCGGGGTAACTCTTAAGCATTATGCAGCTAATAATCAAGAGACAAATCGCTATACATCAAATAGCGTTTTGTCTGAACGAACATTACGTGACATTTATTTACGAGGTTTTGAAATAGTTGTTAAAACAGCTAAACCAGTATCAATTATGAGTTCATATAATTTGATTAATGGCGAACATATCAATAACCGTAGAGATTTGATGACTAATGTGTTGCGGGATGAATGGCAGTTTAAAGGCTTTGTAATGACTGATTGGCTGATTACGACAACTATCATGCTAAATCCAAATAGTAAGTATAAACAAGCTAGTGCGGCTGGTTGTGTACTTGCTGGAAACGATATGACAATACCAGGAATGCAATCTGATTTGGATGATATACTTGAAGCTCTTCATAACGAATCTCACCTTTATCATCTTACAAAAGCAGATTTACAAACTGCAGCTTTATCTGTTCTATCAGTCGTTAAACAACTATCTGTTTAAGTAAGACTGTCTGTTTATTATGCAAAAAACCACGTTCAGTTGAACGTGGTTTAATGAATGACTAGGCAAAAATCGTTGCTTTACAGATAGGAGTTGGGATTATTTGTACAAGCCAAAGCCACCTGTCCAAGAAATTTTTTCTTGAACGGCAAGAACAAGTTGAAGAAAACCAAACGATTCTAGTTCACGTGCACGTTTAAGTGAACCAGCATCAAGAACATTGAGTCCTGAACCAGAAAGCGTAGTAGTGAAAGTAGTTTTGGCATCTTCGTCATCACCTGCAACAAGAACAGTTGTTTGGACAGCATCTGCAACTTTTTTAGTTGTCAAACTTGCAGCAAAGTTTGTATTGAATGCTTTAAGGACCTTAGCACCAGGAACTTTTTTGGCGATTTCGGCTGCCGCAGAGCTATCAGCTGGAACAACCAAACTGTCAAAAGTATTGAAATCAAGTGGGTTAGTAATATCCACTACGATTTTGCCATTTAGTGCGCTAGCATATTTTGAAAGAATATCATCTACTGCAGGATACGGAACAGCTAGGATAACAATTTCGCCTAAAACAGCATCAGCTTCATGCCCGATAAGTGTGACAGTGTTTCCAGCTTCTTCATAACGAGCTTTCAAAGCTTGTCCCATATTGCCTTTACCAAAAATTGAAATATTAGCCATATTATAAGACCACCTTTTAATGAAATTTAGCTTGCTTTGTTCAAGCTATGGTTATATAATAATCCCACATATTCCAAAAAGGAAGTACGCACTTTAAAGTGCCATAGTTACTAAAAGGTACCAAATGACTAAAATCAACTATTGTGGGAAATAAATTTTTTTGAGGTAAAAAATGAAAAAAGAATTACCAGAATGTCCAGTTGAAACTACATTAACTTTAGTAAGTAATAAATGGGTTGTCCTCATATTACGGGATTTATTTACAGGAACCAAACGATTTGGTGAATTAAAAAAATCTTTGACGCCCATCAGCCAAAAAGTCTTGACTCAGCAATTGCGAGCCATGGAATCAAATGGTGTCGTTCATCGTGAGGTTTACGCCGAAGTTCCACCACGTGTTGAGTACTCACTGACAGATCTTGGATTAAGTTTAAAACCAATTGTGATGAGCATGCAGGATTGGGGAAATTGGTATAAAAAACGAGTTGAATTAGAAAAATAATGTTAAAACTAGGCACTAAGTCTAGTTTTAGTTAGAAGAAAAAATAGTCAAAAAAATTGACTATTTTTTCTGACTATGACATAATATAGACAAAGAAAAACGATTTGAAAGGTGAAGTATGAAAGCTATTGTTGTTAGAAAACCAGGTGATAGTAGCGTCCTAGAAGTGACTCAAGTGGCCAAACCAAGTGTAAAACCAGGTTGGTCTTTAGTTAAAGTCATGGGATTTGGTATTAATCGTTCTGAGATTTTTACAAGACAAGGCTTGTCGCCAAGTGTTAATTTTCCAAGAATTTTGGGAATAGAATGTGTTGGAGTAGTTGAAGAGACGACAGATGCTATACGCTTACCAGTTGGTCAGAAAATCATTTCGATTATGGGAGAAATGGGACGTGATTTTGATGGCTCATATGCTGAATATGTTCTCTTGCCAAATGAGCAAATTTATCCTGTGACGACAGATTTGGACTGGAAGACTTTAGCAACAATTCCTGAGACATACTATACCGCCTTTGGTGCTTACAAAAATTTAAAGATTGAGTCTGATGATGTTGTCCTAGTGCGTGGTGGGGCAAGTGGTGTTGGCACAGCATTTGTAAAGTTGGTGAAGGCTAAGTTTCCTGAAGTTAAGGTTTATGCGAGTGTTCGTAATGCTGCTAAAAAAGCACAGCTTTTATCTGTGGGGGTTGATGATATTGCGATTGATGACAATGGGCTTTTAAAAACAGACCTGACATTTACCAAAATTTTAGAGCTGGTTGGACCTGCGACTATAAAAAATAGCATCGCACATTTGGAAGAAAGCGGAATTATTTGCTCTTGCGGTCAACTTGGGAGAAAATGGTACTTAGAGGACTTTGACCCGATTATGGAATTGCAAAATAATGTTTATCTGACAACTTTTTATTCAGGAAATGTTTCCCAAGAAAAGATTCAAGAGATGTTAACCTACATTGAACAAGAACATGTCGATATTTGTCCTGAGAAAGTTTTTGATTTGGAGAATATAAAAGCTGCGCATGATTATCTTGAAAGTTCGCAAGCTTTTGGAAAAGTTATTGTTTTAAATTAGGAGGAAATATGGTTAGTAACGCAAAAAAATACGCTCGTTTACGTGACGAACAGTACGCTTTATTTGAAAATTACGCTAAAAAACATGGATTAAACAGCAAGTCATTATTAGTTTTTATGTGGATTTATCACAATTCATACGGTATGACTCAAGAAAGTATCGCAAAAAGAACATTTTCAACAAAACAAGTTATTCAAGCGATTGTAAAAACTTACATCAAAAAAGATATTCTATATTTAGAGCCTTCTAAAAAAGATGGTCGCAAAAAAATTGTTCGTTTGACTGAAAAAGGTGAAAAATTTGCTGCAGAATTGTTGGAACCTTTATCGAACTTTGAAGCGCAAGCAATGGCAGCTTTAAGCAAAGAACAACAAGAAGTTTTATTGTCAGCGACCGCGATGTTTACAGAAAATTTAAGAGGGCTTTTAGAAAACCATCAGGTAGAAAAAGATGATTAATGATATAGCGAGTTATTTCGCCAAAAATTGGGAAACTTATTTAGGTTATGTTTGGCAGCATGTGAGCCTCAGTATTGAAGCCTTGCTGATTGGAGTTGTAATTGCTTTGCCACTTGCTTATCTTTCGTATGAGAATGCTTCGGTAAAACAATTCGCAACGCTTTTGACGCAAGGCTTACGTGTTATTCCAAGTTTGGGGATTTTGTTTATTTTGATTCCTTTTATTGGGGTCGGACGTTTGCCAGCCTTGATTGCTTTAGTGATTTTAGGGATACCGCCGATTTTGCTAAATGCTATTGTTGGGTTGTCCTCAGTTTCGAAAGATTTATTAGAAACAGCTTTGGGGCTTGGCATGACGAAATTTCAGCTGGTAAGAAAAGTTCTATTTCCACTTGCCCTTCCGCATTTTTTAAATGGGATAAAACTAGCTTTAGTAGAAATAATTGCTAGCGCTACTTTAGCGACATACATTGGAGCAGGTGGTCTTGGGACTTTAATTTTTACAGGGTTAGGGCTTTACCGATACGACCTTTTGGTGATAGGTGGCGGATCTGTCGCTCTGCTTTCATTTCTTAGTATGGTGATTTTTGATTTAAGTATTAAAGGTTTAGAGCATTAGCAATGAAGAATAGAAAAGAAGATATGTCAGAAAAAACAATTATTCAATTTGAACAGGTGAGCAAAGCATATGGTGAGAAGACTGTTGTAGATGATATCAATTTGGAAATCAAAAGTGGTGAGTTTATCACCATTTTAGGGACTTCAGGTTCTGGTAAGACAACCTTGTTAAAAATGATTAACAAACTGATTGAACCAACATCAGGTAAGATTTTCTTTGCTGGGGAAGATATTGAGCAGATGGATTCTGTTAGTCTTCGTCGCCAGATTGGCTATGTTGTCCAACAAATTGGTTTATTTCCACACATGACAGTTGCTGAAAATATTGCAACTGTTCCAAAGCTATTAGGTTGGGACAAGGCTCGGATTGAAAATCGCGTGAAAGAACTTTTGGATTTGGTGCAATTGCCGATGGCTGATTACGGTAATCGTTACCCAAGTGAATTGTCTGGTGGACAGCAACAGCGAATCGGAGTAGCGCGTGCTTTAGCAGCTGACCCCGATGTTATGTTATTTGATGAACCGTTTGGTGCCATTGATGCGATTACGCGAAATGATTTGCAAGGAGAATTGCAAGCTATTCATCAAAAACTTAATCAAAAGACCTTTGTTTTTATCACTCACGATATTTACGAAGCTTTTAAATTGGGAACTCGCGTCATCATTATGGATAATGGTAAAATTTGTCAATTTGATACTCCTGAAAATATTATCAAAAATCCAGGCAATGATTTTGTTCGAAAATTAATTGAAACGGCAAAGCAGCAAGAACAATTGTGGGAGGCAAGCTATGATTGATTACTTTAAGGGGGCGTCCGATAAGTTAATCACAGCCTTGATTGAACACATTGAATTAACATCTATATCTTTGGTTTTTGCTTTAATATTTGCAGGACTTGTGACAGTGCTTTTGCTTTTTTATCCCAAAATTCGACAAGCTTCTGTTTACATCTTGTCACTTTTGTACGCTATCCCAAGTTTTGCTTTATTCACCTTGTTGATTCCTTTGACAGGGCTCGGACAAAGAACAGCGATTGTAGCACTTGTGATATATGCACAATACACACTAGTTCGAAATTTTCTTTCGGGACTAACAAATGTTGATTCAAGTATTCTTGAGGCTGCGACAGGTATGGGCATGACAAAATGGCAAGTTTTGATGATAATTCAGCTTCCTTTGGCGCAGTCGTCAATTTTTGCAGGACTTCGTTTGGCTACTAATTCAATTATTGCTATAGCAACTATTGGTGCAACAATTAATGCGGGTGGAATTGGGACTATTTTGTTTGATGGACTTCGAACGATGAGTCTAGTTAAGCTCCTCTGGGGTATTATTTTGGCAGTTGGTTTGAGTTTACTTGCTAACTTACTTTTCTACTTAATTGAAGAATTATTTAAAAATGAAAAAGCTGGCTAGACCGGCTTTTTATTTGTCTCGATAGCTTGATTTATCTTTATTTTAAGGAATTTTGCTATAATTGAGATATCACTTAGTTAGGAAATAATATGACAGATACAATTTATGGAGAATATGCTGAGTATCTTCCTTTGATTTTAGAAGACTTTAGCCAGCGTATTCAAGAAAAAAATGACCTGACCAAGAAAGAGACAGGTTATAAGTTATTTGAGCATTTGATTTCACGTGTTAAAACACCTGAAAGTATGGTCGAAAAGTGCCAACGAAAGGGTTTTGAAATCTCAACGGAGTCAGCACTAAGACAAATTCGTGACAGTATCGGTTTACGTATTGTTTGTGGTTTTGTCGATGACATTTATCGCTTGGTTGATGTGATTCATTCTTTTGAAGATTGCAGGATTGTCGGTGAAAAAGACTACATCAAAAATGCCAAACCAAATGGTTACCGTTCTTATCACATGATTGTAGAGGTTGAGACACCTTATCCTGATTGTCTTGGAAATGAGCAGGGCTCATACTTTATCGAAATTCAGCTTCGCACCATTGCCATGGATTCTTGGGCGAGTTTGGAACATCAGATGAAATACAAGCATGACATCAAAGACCCAAAACGTATTGTGCGTGAGTTAAAACGCTGTGCTGATGAATTGGCTTCCTGCGATTTGACTATGCAAACTATTCGCAACTTGATTCAAGAAAGCTCTCGACTTGAAGGAGACGACTAATTATGAAAGTACTTATAGCAGAAGACGAAGTTCAGATGAACCGCGTGTTGACAACTGCCCTTACGCATGAAGGTTATGAGGTTGACTCGGTTTTTGATGGGCAAGCAGCGGTTGATAAAGCTAAAGAAAATGCCTATGATGTCATGGTCATGGACATTATGATGCCAAGAAAAACAGGGATTCAAGCTGTACAAGAAATCCGTCAAACTGGTAACCAAGCTCACATCATCATGCTAACAGCTATGGCTGAAATTGATGACCGTGTTACAGGGCTTGATGCTGGAGCGGATGATTACCTTACCAAGCCATTTTCTCTTAAGGAGTTGTTAGCCCGCCTACGCTCGATGTCACGCCGAGTGGATACCAACTTTACGTCAAATATTTTAAAACTAGGTAGCGTTACTCTAAATGTTGGTGAGCAGGAATTGGCTAGTCAAAATACCATCCGCCTAGCAGGGAAAGAAGCTAAGATGCTTGAGTTTTTCATGTTAAACCCTGGCAAGAAACTCTCAACAGAGCAGCTTTTCAATCATGTCTGGGCAAGTGATAAGGATGACCCAGAGATTGATGAGGGGTATGTCTTTATCTATGTCTCTTATCTCCGTCAAAAACTCCAATCTGTGGGAGCAAATCTTGTGATTGAAGGAGAAGACATGAGTGATTATGAATTGAAAGAATTGTAGGTGACGCTATGTTTCGTAAACTTCGTCTACGTTTTATTGCCATTGCCTCATTAGCGATTCTAATTGTGCTGTTTTCGGTTGTTGGTGTTTTGAATTCGGCTCGCCATGTTCAGACTGTCGATGAGATTAATAAAATTTTGACTCTGCTTTCTGATAATGGCGGAAGCTTCCCTAGCATTTCAAAGACCACAAGTGAGCTAGGAAACACTGTATCAGTAGACACTCTTTTTCAATACCGTTATTTTAGTGCCAAAATGGACCATGACGGCAATATCATCTCCTTAAATTCTAGTAATATTTCTGATTTGACGGACCAAGAAGTCAAAGAATTTTTGGAAAGAATCAGTCATTCTAAGGATACGAGAGGGGATTTTTCTTATCACCACCACACTTATTCTTACATGGTGTCTGAGACTAGTCGTCGTAGCGATTTAATCGTGGTACTAGATTCGACTAATCAATTTAGAGATAATATGACTCTGGTGCATTTGTCGATTTGGATGTCAGGAATTAGTTTTATTTTCTTTGTCTTGGTGATTTCGATTGTGTCTGGCAAGGTGATTAAGCCATTTATTCGCAATTATGAGCGGCAACGTCGTTTTATCACCAATGCAGGGCATGAGTTGAAAACGCCTCTTGCTATCATTTCAGCTAACAATGAACTGGTTGAGTTGATGAATGGTGAGTCAGAGTGGACTAAAAGCACTAATGATCAAGTGGAACGAATGACTGGTTTGATTAATAGCTTAGTTGCCATGGCACGCTTGGAAGAACAACCTGAGTTAGTTCTTACCAATGTGAATTTTTCAGACATTGCTAGAGATGCTGCTGAAGACTTTAAAGGACCAGTTATCAAGGATGGCAAGGAATTCGTCATGGACATTCAGCCAAATATTCATGTTAAGGCTGAAGAAAAATCGTTGTTTGAACTTGTTACGCTTTTGGTTGATAATGCCAATAAATATTGTGACCCAGCTGGCAAGGTTTCGGTGACCCTAAGCAAGAACAGATTGTCAAAAGCTAAACTTGAAATTTCTAATACCTACACCAAAGGAAAAGACGTTGATTATACGAAATTCTTTGAGCGTTTTTACCGAGAAGATGAATCGCATAACAACAAGACTTCGGGTTATGGCATTGGTTTATCAATGGCACAAACCATGGTCAAACTTTTCAAGGGCAATATCTCTGTGACATATAAAGACGATACCATCACATTTGTGGTGAGTTTGTAAATAATGATAAACAAAAAGGCAGCAATCTTGCTGCCTTAATTTTTTATGCTTTATAACCTGATAGGCGTTTGACTTGTTCGATGCTTTCATTTGGTCCATAGTTGTTTGGAAAACGGTCGAGTTTTGCGATGGTATCAAGGTCATTTTGGCTGAGTTCAAAATCAAAAACGTTAAAGTTTTGTCTGATACGATCTAGGTGAACAGATTTTGGAATGGTCAAAATATCATTTTGAAGTTGCCAACGAAGAATGACTTGAGCAACGGTTTTTCCGTGTTTTTCAGCAATGCTGTTTAGGGTAACGTCGTTGAAGATATCATCCTTTCCTTGGTTAAATGGACTCCAAGCTTGTGTTGCTATACCAAATTCTGCATTAGCCTTGCGAAGTAAGTTTTGTTGTTTGTAAGGATGAAGCTCAATCTGGTTGAGGGCTGGAACAATTTCAGTATTTAAGGCAAAATCCGCGATGCGTCCAGTTGAGAAATTGGAAACACCAATTGCTCGAATGCGACCTTCTTTATAAAGGTCAGCCATGGCACGCCAGGCACCGTGTGTATCCCCATATGGTTGGTGAATGAGATAGAGGTCAAGGTAATCAGTACCGAGTTTTTTTAGACTTTCTTCAAAAGCTTTTTTGGTTTCGTCATAGCCAAGTTGGTTTATCCAAGTTTTTGTAGTGATGAAAATCTCTTCTCGTTTGATACCTGAAGCTTTAATGGCACTGCCGACAGCCTCTTCATTACGATAGAGCGCAGCTGTGTCAATCAGGCGATAGCCTACTTCGATAGCGTTTTCCACGGCTTTTTGGCATTCATCTTGGTCAAACATTTGCCAAACACCAAAGCCGAGTTTGGGGATTTGAACACCGTTGTTTAAGGTTTTAAATTCCATAAGCGTCCTCCTTTTTTCCTTTATTCTAGCATAAAAGACTTACAAGCTTAAAAGATATGACTTGAACTAGAAAAGTTGACTCTTGTCTGAGAATTCTTCTAAGCTGAGTTTGATTTCATTGATGAAACTTGCTCCGATGTCAGAGAGTTTTTTCTTGCGATTGGTCACATAACCTAGTGTGTGTTTAGGGCTATTTTGCAAAGGAATGAGAACAATCTGGTTTTTAACAAAACTATTGACGATGCCAAGACCTGAAGCGTAAGCGTCTGTTGCGCAAAGTAAATTCATGACAGTTCCACGGTCATTGCTGTAGAGAATGCGTTGTTGGTCATGAATATCAAGAGCATCTTCATCAAAGTTCAGTCCAGACTGTTCTTGACGAAAGCGAATTTGATTATATCCTTTTAAGTCTGTTTCTGAAATGACAGATTTGTGAGCCAAAGGATGGTCACGACGTAAAAAGACACGCGTTGGAAATTCTCCCAGCGAGGTAAATTCCAAATCATGATATTGCAAAGCTGATGATAAAATATGTTCATTCTCATCATCTAGGTAAATAATCCCAAGGTCAGCTTCAAAAGAAGCGACGCTGTCTAAGATTTTTTTAGTGGTCGTTTCAATGGTTTGAAATTCTTGATAATCTTGTTTAAATTCTTGGGCGACTTTAGCAAGTGGAATAGATAAAAAGTCGTAGTGATGAGAAGCAACCGTAAAACTTTTCTTAAATTGATCATGGTAGCGTTGTTGTAATAAATCTAATTCTCCAATGATGCGTTTAGCATACTTTAAAAAATCATGACCATCCTCAGTTAAACGCGTACCTGTATTAGAGCGCGTGAAAAGCTGGACTCCTAATTCAGTTTCTAAATCTTTAATAGAGCAAGACAAGTTGGGCTGAGTCATGTATAATTCCTTAGCGGCCTGGCTAAAAGACCCTACGCGAGCGACGACTTCGACATAACGACATTGTTGGAAATTCATAAAACATCATCCCTTCTTGTAATAATTGTTAATATTATAGTGAAAATACATTAAAAAATCAGCAAAATTCTGATAAGAATATCTTAAGTACTGATAAAAAAATCCTATAACCTGCGATAAATATGCTTAATTATTAGCCGATTTTATGGCTGGCAATAAAAAGAATAGATTTTTCTAAAGAGCTTAAAGCTGATACAATAAGCTTAGAAAGCTACTCGGAGGTGATGTGTCAATGCTCTTAACAGAAAAACACTTAAGAAATAGCTCAATTGCTGTTACAATTATTCTTGTCATATCTCTTCTTTTTTTTTAAAATTGTGCTTCCTTCAAAGTCTATCAAACTAGTAAACGATTATCTCATATTCGAAAGGAAGATATTGTTCGAATTCAAAGTCTTAAGAGTTTGACACATTTACCTTACGAGTAAAAAGTTGGAGATAAAATGTCTCCAACTTTTTTTCTTTTTTATACCATAACTCATTTTTATGGCTGAGCATAAATAAAATAGATTTTTCAAGTCCGATAAAGCGTGATAGTATAATTGCCATACCAAATACAAAGGAGATTACGCTAATGACAACAAAAAGAGAGTGGGTTTTAAAAGCCTTTAAAAATGAAAAAGTTGATAGAGTTCCAGTCGGATTTTGGTATCATTTTACAACAGATGATGAACGGAGCGATGGTTTCAATCCTGTTATTTTTAATAAAAATATCGCTGGGCACAAACGATTTA
The DNA here is from genome assembly GCF_016461705.1 of Streptococcus vicugnae. Taxonomy (GTDB): domain Bacteria; phylum Bacillota; class Bacilli; order Lactobacillales; family Streptococcaceae; genus Streptococcus; species Streptococcus vicugnae. Next base: position 47,038 of record NZ_JAEMHW010000002.1, read on the forward strand.
TCTCAGATGTCGATCCAGATTTTGTAAAAATCATGAGTGATGGTTTCTTTACTTATCCAAATGATGCTATTCATGAAAGTATTAAATCGATTCATGAACTTGAAGGGATTACCTCTATTGGAGAAAATCATCCATGGATTACAAAGCAAGTTGAACTTGCTAAAAAAATTCGTGAAGATTTCCATGAAGATATTGCATCTTTCTATAATATCTTTGCTCCAGCAACTTATCTCAAATGGCATCTTGATGGAAAAGGTGGCAATGGGGATAAAATTATTGAAGATTTTATCAAAGAAGATCCAGAATTAACGAAGAAAGTTCTCGATGTGATTGCCTTTGATATTGCACTTCTAACAAAACGTTTGATTGAAGAAGCTGGCGTTGATGGGATTTACCTCAGTGTTCAGAATTTGCAGGATTCACGATTGAGTCGCATTGAATATGACCATGTTATCAGACCGGGCGAATTACATGTTTTAAACCGAGCTATTTCAGCCGGTGGAACAAATATTCTTCATATCTGCGGTTATGAAGGTGCTACAAATGATATTTCGTACTACACTGATTATCCAGCTGATGTCATTAATTGGGCTGTTGAATTGGAAGGTGTTAGCCTATCAGAAGGACGTCAGTTATTTGGTGGAAAAACGGTTCTCGGTGGCTTTAGAAATACTGAAAATGATTTGCTTTATCGAGGAAGTAAGGAAGCTATTCAAGACAAAGTTAAACAGTTGCTTGAAGAAGCGGGACGTCAAGGCGTTGTTATCGGTGCTGATTGCACGGTGCCAAGTGATATTGCCTCAGAACGTATTGCTTGGGTGAAAGAAGCTGTTCTTGATGAGGTTCTTGTCAAAGCAGCCGTTTGATTTTATGAGTTTTTAGGAATGAAAGAAAAGTTTTAGGTAAAAAGAAAAGGAGTGGGTTATATGAGTAAGAAAAAATGGATTATTTCTGGTGGTGTTATTGTAGCACTTGTTGCAGCGACAGTTGTCGGACGTCAATTAACAGGTAAGACATCAGCAAGTGCAGACAGTTCATCGAATAAATCTGACAAAGTAACAACTTTGCAAGTCGCTCACACACAAAATTATGTTCCATATGATTTTGTCAATGACAAAGGTGAAAGTGATGGATTTGAAGTTGCAGTGTTAAAAGCTGTTGATGACAAGCTAAAAAATTATAAGTTTGATTATACGGGAACAAGCGATGAAGATTTATTGATTGGTCTTGAATCAGGCAAGTATGATATTGGTGTCAAAGGGGCTTGGTACACCGAAGAACGCGCGCAAAAATTCATTATTCCTGATGAAGCCATTGGTGCTAGTGTAATTGGATTTGCCATTCGAAAAGCTGATGAAGGAAAATACAAAGACATTGATTCATTTGCCAAAGATGGTGGTAAGTTGGTTCCAATTTCGCCACAAAATGCTCAATATAATGTCATTCAAGAGTACAACAAAAAAGCTAAACACCCAATTGAACTCAAAGAATCTGAAAGCTTCTCAGTTGCGGATGCCTATGCTTGGGTGCTTGAAGGTCGTTATGACGCTTATTTCTCAATTAAATTGTCATTTGAAGAAGCTGTCAAAAAAGAAGATGGGGCTTACCATCAGTATGCAGACCAATTGACATGGTTCCCATATAAAGGTATTGAAACATACCCATTGATTCATAAAAATGATACTAATAAAGCATTTGCAAAAGAATACGATAAAGCCATCAAGGAATTGCAAAAAGATGGTACAATTGCTAAACTTTCACAAAAATACTTTGGAGAAGATGTCTTTAGTTATGTAACAGATTAGGAGGTAGCTATGGTTTCTTATGAACCGTCTCGTGTAATAAGAGTAATTCCAGATATTTTAACAGCTCTACCTCTTACTTTATGGGTCTTGGCATTAACTGTTTTGTTAGGAAGTTTATTAGGTTTCTTGTTAGCTTATGCACAACTATCAGACGAACATGGCTTTTCCATTTTAGCTAGAGGCTATGTCTTTATACTAAGATGTACACCACCAATTGTTCTTATCTTCCTTGTTTTTTATGGTTTACCTCGTTTTTTAGAATGGTGGTTAGGGATTGATGTAAATGGCTGGTCTCGTTCGATATTTGTGATTTTAGCAATGACTTTGCTCTTTGCGGCAAGTATTTCAGAAGTCTTTAAATCTTCGTATTTAGCCTTGCCAAAAGGACAACTAGAAGCTGGTCTTAGTATTGGTTTAACAGATTCTCAGACTTTTGTGCGTATTCTTTTGCCTCAAGCTTTTAGAATTGCCCTTCCTAACATTACAAGTGCCGTGATTAATTTATTAAAGGATATTGCTCTAGCTTACACCATTGGATTAGTGGATTTGATGGGTGAAGGCAATCTTATCATTTCGCGCAACATGGGCAATTATTCTTTGGAAACTTATACCGCAGTTGCCATTATTTACTGGAGTTTAGCACTGATTTTGTCTGTTGTTACTCATGTGATTGAAAATGATTTGGATACTAGAGAGGGTTAAGGAGGAGATTATGGATTTTTCTTATATTTTGGAAACATTTGTGAAGACTCTCGCTGGTATTCCGGTGACGTTAGGAATTATGGTGGTTTCGATTCTTTTGAGTTTTTTTCCAGCACTTTTCTTGGCCTTGGGGCGTATTTACAGGGTCAAAGGGGTGACAACATTTTCAGTGATTTACCTTGCTTTTATACGATCAACACCGGCTATTTTATTGATTTTATTTTTCTACAGCCTTTTTCCAAGTTTGATTAATCAATTATTGAAAGCATCAGGTTTTAACGTTTTTGACATTAATCCCATTTATTATGCATTTGTTATCTTCGGTCTAATGACGACTGGAAGTCTTTCTGAAATTATTCGCTCGGCAATTTTGACGGTTGATAAGGGGCAGTTAGAGGCAGCTCTTGCTATTGGTTTGTCAAAAAAACAAGCTTATCTCAGGATTGTCTTTCCTCAAGCAATTCGTCAGGCTTTGCCAAATCTCTGTAATTTAGTGATTAATCTTGTCAAAGGTACCTCTCTTGTTTTTGTAATGACAGTAAAAGATATTACAGCGATTGCGAAAATTGAAGCTGCTTATGGCTACCATTATTTTGAATCCTATTTTGTTATTTTTATTATTTACATTGTGATTTGCGGGCTTATTCAATATGGATTTAAAATCTTGGAAAAACGGGCACAAATTGGTTGATCTAAAGTGAGGAGTTTGTTATGTTAACAGTGAAAAATATCGAAAAATCATTTGGAGATAAGAAAGTTTTAGATGGCATTAGTTTGACAGTTAATCAAGGAGATGTTGTGGTGATTTTGGGACCATCAGGGTCAGGGAAAACAACTTTTCTTAGGTCTTTAAATTACCTTGAACATGCGGATGCGGGAGAATTAGAATTAGACGGAAAATCTTATGATTTAGCAAAAATCAGCCGTAAAGATGTCCTTGAAATTCGAAAGAAAACAGCTTTTGTTTTCCAAAATTATAATTTATTTGCCAATAAAACAGCACTTGAAAATATCTTAGAAGGCTTAGTGATTGCTAGGAAAGTGCCCAAAGAAAAAGCTATTCCGATTGCTGAAAATGCTCTTAAAAAAGTTGGGCTTTTAGAGAAAAGAGATTTTTATCCGAGCCAATTATCAGGTGGCCAGCAACAACGGATTGGAATTGCGCGTGCCATCGCTGTTAAACCAGAAGTAATCCTTTTTGACGAACCAACGTCAGCGCTTGACCCAGAATTGATTGGTGATGTTCTTGACGTGATGAAGGAATTGGCCGAAGAAGGCGTGACAATGGTTGTTGTGACCCACGAAATGAGCTTCGCGCGTGATGTGGCAACACACATTATCTTCATGGAGGGTGGACATATCATAGAAGAAGGTGACCCGAAAGAATTCTTCACACGACCAAAAGAAGAACGTACCAAACAATTCTTGACACGAATTATTCCAGAACTTAATATAGACCCAGTGATTTGAAAAATGTCGGCATGCTTTTGTGCCGATGTTTTTTTAGTTAGATTATAAATATTTTTTATGGCGAAGCATAAATAATTTAGAGTACACGAGTTTGGGATATTTTCCTATAATACCTTTATAACGTTTGGAGGGATATCATGTTAGATTGGGAGTTTATTTATGCGAATATTCCTTTGTACCAACAAGCTTTGCGATTAACGGTTAGGCTGGCTTGTTTTGGTATTTTAGGAGCGTTTGTTCTAGGCTTTTTGATTAGTCTGATTAAATTCTATCGGATTCCAATTCTGAGTCAGCTTTGTCAAATTTACATAGAACTGTCACGAAATACACCTCTTTTGATACAACTCTATTTTCTTTACTTTGGTTTACCAAAGATTGGTTTGGTCTTATCATCAGAGCTTTGTGCGGTTGTAGGGCTAACTTTTTTAGGGGGATCTTATATGGCTGAATCATTTCGTTCAGGCTTTGAGGCTGTTTCAAAAAGGCAGTACGAAGTAGGGTTAAGTCTAGGCTTGACGCCAGTTCAAAATGTCTTTTATGTGATATTTCCTCAAGCACTTGCTGTGGCTCTACCATCTTTAGCTGCTAATGTCATTTTTTTAATTAAGGAAACTTCTGTTTTTTCAATTGTTGCTTTAGCAGACTTGATGTATGTAGCTAAAGATTTGATTGGACTTTATTATGAAACAGATGAAGCTCTTTTGATGCTAGTGCTCGCTTATCTGATAGTCCTGCTACCAATTTCATTGCTAGCAAGACTAGTAGAAGGGAGGTTACGTCATGCAGGATTCAGGCCTTCAAGTGATTTTTCAGGGGAATAATCTTCTTCGCTTGTTTAAGGGGTTACTTGTAACCATTGATATCTCGTTACTGTCAATTGTGATTTCATTGATTTTAGGGTTTGCTTTTGGATTTGTGATGATATCGCACTTTCGCATTATTCGGATACTTTCACAGCTCTATTTAGAATTTATTAGGATTATGCCACAGTTGGTTCTTTTGTTTTTGGTTTATTTTGGACTTGCTAGGAGTTTTAATCTAAACCTATCTGGAGAACTTGCAGCAGTCATTGTTTTTTCAATGTGGGGGACAGCTGAGATGGGAGATCTTGTCCGCGGGGCACTAACCTCTTTACCTAAGCATCAATTCGAAAGTGGTCTAGCTTTGGGGTTAACTAAACGGCAATTGTTTATCTATGTGATTATTCCACAAATTTTACGTCGCTTATTACCCCAAGCTGTAAATTTGATGACAAGAATGATTAAAACGACTTCATTGGTTGTCTTGATTGGAGTTGTTGAAGTGGTCAAAGTTGGGCAAGAGATTATTGAAGCTAATCGATTAACAGTTCCAAGTACAGCAATTTGGATTTATGGCTTTATTTTCATCTTGTATTTTGCCATCTGTTTTCCAATCTCGCGATTGTCAATGTACCTAGAAACTGTATGGAAGGAGTAACAGAATTGACAAAAGTTTTAGAACTCAAGAAAATAAAGAAATCTTATGATAGTCAAGTTGTTTTGGACAATGTGTCTTTTTCAGTTGACGAGGGTGAAGTTTTAGTCATTCTAGGTCCTTCTGGATGTGGAAAATCAACTTTACTTCGCTGTATTAATGGTTTAGAGCCAATCCAATCTGGGGAAGTTCGTCTAGAGGGTGAAAATATTTTAACAACCCCTAAAAATTTACCACAGATTCGTCAAAAAATAGGCATGGTTTTTCAGTCTTATGACCTTTTTCCTCATTTGACTGTTTTAAAAAATCTATTGCTAGCACCGATTAGAGCTCAAAAGCGCTCAGCAAATGAAGTAAGGAAAGAAGCTTTGCAGCTGCTAGAACGTGTTGGGCTATCTGGAAAAGAAAATAGCTATCCGCATGAATTATCTGGTGGACAACAGCAGCGTGTTGCTATTATAAGAAGTTTGCTCTTACATCCAGAGGTTTTATTATTCGATGAAGTGACAGCTTCGCTTGACCCAGAAATGGTGAGAGAAGTTTTAGAGTTGATTGGTGAATTAGCAAACGAAGGTCGGACAATGATTATTGTGACCCATGAATTACAATTTGCTAAAGCAATCGCGGACCGTGTGATATTTCTTGAGAAAGGTCATATCGTTGAAGAAAGTGATGCTGAAACATTTTTTTCTCAACCGAAAACCCAACGTGCTCGAGATTTCTTAAATGTCTTTGATTTTTCAACGGTTGGTTAATATGTGTGATTATTTTTATAAAGGAGATATATATATGAAAATTGTAAAACGTTTTTTGGCACTTGCTAGTCTATTATTCCTTGTTTTGTTGGTAGGATGTTCAGCATCGAAATCATCAACGGCATCAAGTTCGTCATCATCATCTGCAAATACAGCTAAAGCTCGTTCTCTTGATGCAATTAAGAAAAGTGGTACTATCAAAATTGGTGTTTTCTCTGATAAAAAGCCATTTGGCTACGTAGACGATAAAGGGAAATATCAGGGATATGATGTTTACTTTGCTAACCGTTTGGCAAAAGATCTAGGTGTGAAGGTCAAATATGTATCAGTTGATCCCGCCAGTCGTGTTGAATATTTGACATCAGCAAAAGTAGATATTATTCTTGCAAACTTTACTGTGACTGATGAACGTGCTAAACAAGTTGACTTTGCTTTGCCATACATGAAAGTAGCACTTGGTGTCGTTTCTCCGAGCGATCATTTGATTTCATCTGTTGATGATTTAGAAGGTAAAACACTTATTGTAGGTAAAGGAACAACAGCTGAAACTTACTTTGAAAAGAATTATCCAAAAGTCAATTTGCAAAAATATGATCAATATAGTGAAGCTTACCAAGCTCTGTTAGATGGTCGTGGCGATGCACTTTCTACAGATAATACTGAAGTACTAGCTTGGGCTTTAGAAAACAAAGGATACCAAGTAGGTATTACAAGTTTGGGAGATACCGACACTATTGCACCAGCAGTCCAAAAAGGAAACACTGAACTTCTTGATTGGATTAATGATGAGATTAAAACTTTAGGAAAAGAAGACTTCTTCCACAAAGATTATGACAAAACCCTTGCCCCAGTTTACGGCGATGCTGCTAAAGCAGATGATTTAGTTGTTGAAGGTGGAAAAGTTGACAAATAAATCTTTTGAGATAACATTGTGAAATTGATAAAGTCTGAGAGCCTGACATCTCGGACTTTTTACTATGCCTTTAAATTTTAATCCCCAACATTTTTTAGTAAAAGTCGCTTTTTTTGTGGAACAATGATAAAATGGAGTGTAGACTAAAAAAATATAAGAGAAGAAAATGACTAAGAAAATTGGCGTCGGAAAGGCGCATAGTAAGATTATTTGGATGGGTGAACATTCAGTTGTTTACGGTTATCCTGCCATTGCTATTCCACTTCAAGGAATTGAGGTTGAATGCCGTATCTATCCAGCTGATGAAAAGATTCACTTCGATTATTATGACACATTATCAACGGCTGTTTACGCAGCGCTAGAGTATTTGAATCACACAGATGTTTCCATCACTTATGCTATTCGTTCGGAAATTCCGCAAAAACGTGGTATGGGATCATCTGCAGCCGTTTCAATTGCTGCTATTCGTGCCGTGTTTGATTACTTTGAGCAAAGTATTGACATGGATACGCTTGAAATTTTGGTCAATAAAGCAGAAATTATTGCACATTCAAATCCAAGCGGACTGGATGCTAAGACTTGTTTGAGTGACAAAGCTATTACCTTTATTCGTAATATTGGCTTTAATACGCTGGATTTGGATTTAGAGGCTTATCTGGTCATTGCTGACACAGGGATTTATGGCAATACCCGAGAAGCTGTTGAGAAAGTTGCCCAAGCAGAAGAAGCTAATTTACCACATTTGGCTGCCTTAGGTGATTTGACAGAGTTGGTCCAAAAGGCTATCAAAGAAAAAAATATTCAAAAAATCGGACCACTAATGACGAAAGCTCACACAGAACTTCAAGCTATCGGAGTTAGTATCGATAAAACCGATAAATTAGTTGAGATCTCTTTAGAAAACGGTGCCCTTGGTGCCAAAATGAGTGGTGGCGGACTAGGGGGCTGTATCATTGCCCTTGCAGAAACAAAAGCTGCCGCAGAAAAAATTAGTAAAGCATTAACAGAAGGAGGAGCGGTTCAAACGTGGATCGAAAAATTGTAACGGTAAAATCATATGCCAATATCGCTATTATCAAATACTGGGGGAAAGCTGATGCGGTCAAGATGATTCCAGCAACCAGCAGTATTTCATTGACACTGGAAAATATGTTTACCACAACAAGTGTTTCCTTTTTACCAGACTCAGCGACGCATGATGAATTTTACATCAATGGTGTTTTACAAGATGAAAAAGAACACGCTAAAATTTCTGCCATTATTGACCAGTACCGTGGGCAGCGTTCTGAATATGTTAAAGTTGAAACAAGCAATAATATGCCGACTGCTGCTGGACTTTCATCAAGTTCTAGTGGGCTTTCAGCTCTTGTTAAAGCTTGTAACGAACTCTTTGAAACTGGTCTAAGCCAGGCCGAGTTAGCCCAAAAAGCAAAATTTGCTTCAGGATCATCTTCACGTTCCTTCTTTGGACCACTTGCTGCTTGGGATAAGGATACTGGTGACGTTTATCCTGTTCAAACAGATCTTAAATTGGCAATGATTATGCTAGTTTTAAGCGACAGCAAGAAACCAATTTCTAGCCGAGAAGGTATGAAACGTTGTGTAGAAACGTCAACAACATTTACGGACTGGGTGAAACAATCTGAAAAAGATTATAAGGATATGCTTGCTTATTTGAAAGCTAATGATTTTGAAAAAGTTGGAGAATTGACTGAGCGTAATGCCCTTGCTATGCATGATACTAACACTCATGCTAACCCTCCGTTTAACTATTTAACAGATGAAAGCTATCAAGCAATGGATTTTGTCAAACAACTGCGTGCTGAAGGTGAAAAATGTTATTTCACAATGGATGCTGGTCCAAATGTCAAAGTTCTTTGTCTTGAAGAAGATTTGGAACGTTTGACAAAACGCTTCGAGGAAAACTATCGTGTCATTGTTTCACGAACCAAGGAATTACCAGATGAAAATGATTAAGGTTCAAACTGGCGGAAAGCTCTACATTACTGGTGAGTATGCCATCTTAACACCAGGTCAAACAGCTATCATAAAAAATATTCCCATTCACATGACAGCAGAAGTCAAAGGAAGTCCAGAGATTAAATTATTTTCTGATATGTTTGACTATGCTGTTGGGATGACGGAAGATAACAATTATGCTCTTATTCAGCAAACAATTGTGACACTTTTTGACTATCTAGGGAAGTCAGCTGAAGCAATGCCACCTTTTGAGTTAAGCATTACTGGAAAGATGGAGCGTGATGGCAAGAAGTATGGCATTGGATCAAGTGGTTCGGTTACTGTCTTAACTCTTAAAGCTTTGTCTGCCTTTTATGATTTGAATCTGTCAGCTGATTTGTTATTTAAATTAGCTTCTTACACATTGTTAAAAATGGGCGATAATGGGTCAATGGGTGATATTGCTTGTATTGCTTATGATGATTTGGTTGCTTTTACCTCATTTGATCGCCCAAAAGTCGCAAAGTGGATTGCTGAAGAATCTATTCAAGAAGTCCTTGATAATGATTGGGGTTATCGGATCGAAAGAATTAAACCAGCATTGCCTTGTGAGTTTTTGGTCGGTTGGACTAAGCAACCGTCAATTTCAAAAGATATGATTAATCTGGTGAAATCAGCCATCACACCTGAGTTTTTAGCAGAGACACAAAAACAAGTACTGATTTGTCAAAAGGCTCTAGAAAGTGCTGACAAAGAAACTGTTAAAACATCACTTCAAAAAGTTAGTGATTTACTGCTTGGCTTAAGCTCAGCTATTTATAACGATAAATTAAAAGCTCTAAAAGCTGCTGAAAAAGGTTTAGACGTGATTGCTAAATCATCAGGCTCAGGTGGAGGCGACTGTGGTATTGCAATATCATTTAGCCCTAATGATAGTAAAGAACTCATCAAACGTTGGCAAGAAGCTGGTATTGAGCTACTAGATTTGGAGGAATTAGCATGATGAACCGTAAAGATGAGCATATCAAGTACGCTCTTAAATACCAATCTCCTTATAATTCTTTTGACGATATGGAGTTGATTCATCATTCCCTTCCAGATTATGATTTAAGTGAGATTGATTTGCATACGCACTTTGCAGGACGAGATTTTGATTTTCCCTTTTATATCAATGCTATGACTGGCGGTTCAGAAAAAGCAAAAGCTGTTAATCTTAAATTAGCTCAAGTTGCTCAAGCGACAGGTCTTGTTATGGTTACGGGCTCATATAGTGCTGCTTTGAAAAATCCTGCTGATGATTCTTATCCAAGTAAGGCTGATTATCCAGATTTGTTGTTAGCGACAAATATTGGGATTGATAAATCCTATGAGCTTGGATTACAAACTATTGAAGAAATGCAGCCAATTTTCTTGCAGGTGCATGTGAATCTAATGCAAGAGCTTTTGATGCCAGAAGGAGAGCGTGAATTCCGTTCTTGGAAGCAAAATCTAGTTGATTACGCAACTAAAATGCCAGTTCCAGTTATCCTGAAAGAAGTCGGTTTTGGTATGGATTTAAAAACGATTGAAACTGCTTTTGAGCTGGGGATTAAAACTTTTGATATTTCAGGACGTGGTGGAACAAGTTTTGCTTATATTGAAAATCAACGTGGGGACAATCGCTCCTATCTTAATGATTGGGGTCAAACGACTGTTCAAAGTCTCTTGAATGCTCAATCTATGGTCGATAAAGCTGAGATTTTAGCATCTGGTGGAGTTCGTCATCCGCTTGATATTGTGAAATGTTTAGTACTTGGTGCTAAAGCCGTTGGACTATCACGTACGGTTTTAGAGTTGGTAGAAAAATACCCAGTTGAGAAAGTCATTGATATCATTAACAGTTGGAAAGATGATTTGCGACTAATCATGTGTGCTCTTAACTGTAAAACAATTAAAGACCTAAGACAAGTTGATTATCTTTTGTATGGAAAATTGCAAGAAGCCACAAAAAAACGCTGATTCATGGGAATCAACGTTTTTTTATTATAGCATGAAGTAAACGATGGCGATGTATTGAAGTACAGAAGCAAGCAAGATAAATAGGTGCCAAATCATATGATCATATGGACGTTTTCTAGCATAGAAAACAGCACCAATTGTATAAGCTAAACCACCTGCAACCATTAAACTCCAAAAGACAACTCCAGTTTTGCTAATAATACTTGGAATGATGAAGATGACTAACCATCCCATTAACAAGTAAAGAAAGAGTGAGAATTTTTCATTGATTTTCTTGGCGAAAATTTTGTAAAGAATACCAAAAATTGTAGCACCCCATTGCAATATGATAATTAAGTAACCTAACCAGCCACCAACAAGTGAAAGAGCGACAGGAGTATAAGAACCTGCAATAGCAATATAAATCATACTGTGATCAATGATACGTAAGATGAATTTTTGAGGTGAATCATATTGCATTGAGTGGTAAATGGTTGATGATAGAAACATCAAGAACAAGCTGATATCAAAAATTGACATCCCAACAGCAGCCTGCATGCCATAGTGGTGATAACTGTAAATAGCAGTAATTGGTAAAAGAACAAGCATTGCTACCGCACCAACTGCGTGAGTGACGCTGTTTGCGACTTCTTCACCAAAAGAAAGGCGTTTACTGAGTTTAAGAGTCATGCTAGCTTTCATGAGATTCTCCTTCTAATTCGTGAACCAATTCATGGGTTTGAAAATACAATTTCAAAGTTTGACAAGCAGAGACAACCACAGGTGGTAAATCATCAACTTTTTCACCGTTCATACAAGCTACAAAATCATCATAACGTTTTTGCGACTGGTCATCAGCTGTCAAAAGTGCTAACGTTTGACTAATTTCTTGGATAGAAAAGACATTTTTCAAACTTGTAATCACAATCAATCGAGCAACTTGTTTGCGATTGTATTTCTTTTTAATTGGTTTTTCGAGATGTCCATGTTTGACATAATTATTTATCATTGAAGCTGTTAAGCCTTTGCCATCTTGCTGGTTGGCTTGTCCAACTTGATTAACGTAAAGCAGTACTTGGTCTAAGTACAAATCAATTTCTGGTAATTCAGACCATTTTGGATAAGTTGGTTTCATAAAGTTATATCTACCTCTTTATCTAGTATTGATAACTAGATTATATAATTATCAAAAAATAAAGTCAAGAAAAAAACTGTCCAGTGGACAGTTTTTTCACGAGCCTGAAAATAGGAAAACGAGTCAAGTCCAGTGGACAGTTTTTTAGTTATCTCTAAGATTTAGTAAGATATGCTGAGCAGTTTCTAAATTCATATGTGGTGCTTCTAAAAGAGCTTTAACCACTTCAGAAACTTCTTTATCCTTGGCACCAGCAAGAAGTGCTAGTGATTTTGCTTGCAATTTCATGTGACCTGCTTGGATACCAGTAGATGTCAAAGCTTTAACAGCAGCAAAGTTTTGAGCTAAACCAACTGAGACAATGATTCGTGCAAGTTGACGAGCATCTGGCTGACCAAGAAGATTATGAGCGATTTTAACAGTTGGATTAAGGCCGATAGAACCGCCTTTTGTTGCAATTGGCATTGGCAGAGTTAGCTGACCTCGAAGCACCTGAGAGTCCTCATCAAAAGTCCAAGTGGCTAGACCACGGTACTGACCGTCTTTACAAGCATAGGTATTAGCGCCTGCTTCGATAGCACGCCAGTCATTTCCAGTTGCCATAACGACAGCATCAACACCGTTAAAAATACCTTTGTTGTGAGTGCTTGCACGATAGACATCTTCCTGGGCAAGCTTGCTTGCTAAATGGAATTTGCGAGCTAATTCATGAGCTTCTTCTTTATTACGGCTGAGGTAACGTAGGTCAACTTGACATTCTGCAGTTACTAAAGATTCAGTCGCATAGTTTGATAGAATTGCCATTAAACTTTTTCCGCCAGAGAGTTCTTCAAGACTTGGTACTAAAGCTTCCATCATGGTGTTGACCATGTTAGCACCCATGGCTTCCTGAGTATCAACTGTCAAATAGACAATCACGAAATCATCTTTTTCATCGATACTCAATTCACGAGCACCACCCCCACGTTTTACAATAGAAGGGTGAGCATCGTTAGCTAAGCTTAGCAATTGTTCAGAATGTTCGACGATAGCCTTTTTAGCGGCGCTTTTATTTGGAACGTCATAAAGAGCAACTTGCCCAATCATTTTACGTGAGTGAATTTGAGTTTTGAAACCTCCAGAACGTTTGATGATTTTAGCAGCAAAACTTGCAGCAGCAACCACAGAAGGTTCTTCGGTTACCATAGGAACATTAAATACTTTGTCATCAATTTGAAAATCTGGTGCCAATGAAAATGGCAATGAAAAAGTTCCTAAAAGATTTTCTGTCATTTGATTAGCCGTTTCAAGTGACAGAAGTTTATTAGCTTTTAAGTGTTCTAAGTTATCAGCACTGATAAGTTCATTATTTTCCAGATGTTCAAGGCGTTCAGCCAACGTTTTTTTGGAGAATCCTCCCCAAGTCACTTTATTTGTCATTTACTTTACCATAGATTCTTTGATGTTCACGAATTTCTTTGAGAGCATAGGCTCCAGTTTTGTATTCAGTAATAGTTGCATTACCTTCAGCATCAATCACAGGCTCTTCAAAGAATATTTTTTCATAGTCTTCAACTGATAAACGGATACGTTGTTTAAGTGTTTCGAGACGATTTGTTTGAAGCATATCTTTAAAACCATCGACCAGTGTTGCTGAGAAAATTTCTGCTACAGCACCGCTACCATAACTAAAGAATGCAATATTGTCACCAGCCACAAGATTTTTAGAGTTTTCAAGAAGTGAAAGAAGCCCTAAATAAATTGACCCTGTGTAGATGTTTCCAACTTGTTTACTATAGATAATAGAACTTTCAAAGTTTTCTTTGAGTTTTTCTTTAAGGTCCTCTGGTAGGTTTTTATCCATTACTTTGTTGAAGCCTTTGAGAGCTAATTTAGGAAATGGAAGGTGGAAACAGAAAGCTGAGAAGTCAGCAAGTGAAGTGTCAAAACGTTTTTGGAACTCAGCCCAAGTTGTTTTCAACATGTCAAGGTATTGTTTTGTTGAGTAAATACCGTTAACAAAAGGTGTTGTTGAATAGTTTGGACGCCAGAAATCCATGATATCACGTGTTTGAGCAACTGATTTATCGTTAAGAAGTAGGATACGTGGATCTTTTGAAATCAACATAGCAATACTTCCAGCACCTTGAGTTGGTTCACCTGGTGTGTTAACACCATAATGAGCAACGTCTGAAGCAATCACGAGAACTTTTGATTCAGGGTGCTTTTGAACATGCAAGCGAGCATAGTCAAGAGCAGCTGTTGCACCATAGCAAGCTTCTTTCATTTCAATACTACGAGCAAATGGTTGAATTCCTAGAAGACTGTGGATATAAGTAGAGGCTGCTTTACTTTGGTCAATTGATGATTCAGTTGCCACAATAATCATATCGACAGTTTCTTTGTCTTCTTCGCTTAAGATACTTTCTGCCGCAGATGCACCAAGTGTCACAATATCGTCATTGACTGGTGTGATACTTAGATTATTTAATAGGAGACCTTTGCTGTATTTATCTGGATCAACATTGCGGCTCTCGGCCAAGTCGTCCATATTCAGCACGTATTGTGCTGTTGCAAATCCTATTTTATCAATACCAATTTTCATGAAAAAACCTTTCTCTTTATTGAATTTCCAATAAATGTTAGGGGGTTAAATTCGTACTTTCTTACCTAACAAGTCATTAAAAGGCGGGGAAGTCCTTTTAAAAAAGAAATCCTTTTTTATCAAATTACGGCGTGACGAATAATTGTCCATTCATAATTCTACCACAAAGTATGCAAAATGCCCTATAAAAAATTCGTTTGTTTTATCCTTCAAAGTAATAGCGAATTCAGCCAAATTCGTTAAAAATACTAGCTTTTTTAGTATTTTTCAGATAAAATAGGAAGGAATGATTTTTTTAAATCAATAAAATCAAAGGAGAATGGATAGCATGACTAAAGCAGATGTTATTTTTAAAGAAAATATCAAGAAAATTATGAATGAAGGGGTATTTTCAGAGAATGCACGTCCTGTTTACCAAAGTGGTGGGCAAGCAAATTCTAAATATGTAACAGGTGCTTTTGCGGAATATGACCTTAGTAAAGGTGAGTTTCCGATTACAACCCTTCGTCCTATTCCGATTAAAAGTGCTATCCGAGAAATCTTTTGGATTTATCAAGATCAAACCAATGATCTTTCAGTTTTAAATGATAAATATAATGTTAAATATTGGAATGATTGGGAAGTTGATGGGACTGGTACAATCGGAGAACGCTATGGTGCAGTTGTTAAAAAGCATAATATTGTTCGAAAAATTTTAAAACAACTTGAAGAAAATCCTTGGAATCGTCGTAATGTCATCTCGCTTTGGGACTATGAAGCGTTTGAAAATACTGATGGTCTTTTGCCATGTGCTTTCCAAACCATGTACGATGTTCGTCGTGTTGACGGTGATATTTACCTTGATGCGACATTGACACAACGTTCAAACGATATGTTGGTTTCACACCATATTAATGCCATGCAATATGTCGCCCTTCAAATGATGATTGCAAAACACTTTGGTTGGAAGGTCGGTAAATTCTTCTATTTTGTTAATAATCTACATATTTATGATAACCAGTTTGAACAAGCAGAAGAATTATTACGCCGTCAACCAACTGACTGTCAACCACGTTTGGTTTTGAATGTGCCTGATGGAACAGATTTCTTTGATATTAAACCAGAAGATTTTGAATTAGTTGATTACGATCCCGTTAAACCTCAATTGAAATTTGATTTGGCTATTTAATCTTTTTCAGTGGCTTTCGTATCACATTTCAGCAATTTTATAGGAAATCTGATAAAATGAAGGTAATGAATGAGAGGATAATATGACAAAGAAAATCGTTGCTATCTGGGCGGAAGATGAAAATCGCTTAATTGGGGTAAATGATGGTTTGCCTTGGCGTCTCCCAAAAGAATTGAAGCATTTTAAAGAAACAACGATGGGACAAGCTCTTTTGATGGGGCGTGTGACCTTTGACGGCATGAAACGTCGTATTTTGCCAGGTCGTGAAACCTTGATTTTGACTCGTGACAAAACATTTGAAGCAGACGGTGTAACAGTTGTTCATGATATGGATGACGTATTTGAGTGGTTTAAGAACCATGATAAGACACTTTTCGTAGTCGGTGGAGCAAGTATTTATAAGACCTTTTTACCTTACTGTGACGCCATTATTAAAACAACAGTTCATGGTGAATTTGAAGGAGATACTTATTTCCCAGAGGTCGACTTAAAAGACTTTAAAAAGGTTTCTGAGTCATTTAATGAAAAAGATGACAAAAACGCTTACGATTTTACGATTACAGTTTTTGAAAAATAACACAGGGAGAAAGGAATGCAAAGAAGTATTTTCGGTGTATTCACGGCTCTACTAGCAGTTATCTGTTTTTTGTGTGCTCTCCCAGCACTTCGAAAAAAACGCTATGGATTGGCTGCACTTTTGTTTTTGAATGCATTTACTAACGTTGTAAATACCATTCATGCCGTGTATGGTACCTTGTTTTAATTAATATATATATAGAAAGAATAGAGTTAGAGAGAACAAAAAATGGTTGGAAATCGAACAAATGATGTAAAAGTATATTGCTCATTTTGTGGAAAAAGCCAAGAGGAAGTTAAAAAAATTATTGCTGGAAACAATGTTTTTATCTGTAATGAATGTGTGGCTTTATCCCAAGAGATTATTAAAGAGGAGTTAGCAGAAGAAGTTCTTGTAGATTTGGCTGAAGTTCCAAAACCAAAAGAATTATTAGCTACTCTTGATGAATATGTTGTCGGTCAAGAACGCGCAAAACGTGCCCTCGCAGTGGCTGTCTACAACCACTACAAACGTGTTTCTTTTGCCGAAAGTCGTGATGAAGAAGATGTTGAATTGCAAAAATCTAACATCTTATTAATCGGACCAACTGGTTCAGGGAAAACTTTCCTTGCTCAAACATTAGCCAAAAGCTTGAATGTTCCATTTGCGATTGCTGATGCGACATCATTGACAGAGGCTGGTTATGTTGGTGAAGATGTTGAAAACATCCTTTTGAAATTAATTCAGGCAGCTGACTTCAATATTGAACGCGCAGAACGTGGTATTATTTACGTTGATGAAATTGATAAAATTGCCAAAAAAGGTGAGAATGTTTCAATCACTCGTGATGTTTCAGGTGAAGGGGTTCAACAAGCTCTTCTTAAAATTATTGAAGGAACAATTGCAAGTGTTCCACCACAAGGTGGTCGTAAACACCCTAACCAAGAAATGATTCAAATCAATACTAAGAACATTCTTTTCATCGTTGGTGGTGCTTTTGATGGTATCGAAGACATTGTCAAACAACGTCTTGGTGAAAAAGTTATTGGTTTTGGACAAAATAACCGTAAGATTGATGAAGGTGCTTCTTATATGCAAGAAATCATCTCAGAAGATATTCAAAAATTCGGTTTGATTCCAGAATTTATCGGACGTTTACCTGTTGTAGCAGCACTTGAACAATTGACTACAGATGATTTGGTACGTATCTTGACTGAACCTCGTAACGCTTTGGTGAAACAATATCAAACCTTATTGTCTTATGATGGTGTTGAATTGGAATTTGATGAAGATGCCCTTCAAGCTATTGCTAATAAGGCTATCGAACGTAAGACAGGTGCACGTGGACTTCGTTCAATCATTGAAGAAACGATGATGGATATTATGTTTGAAATTCCTAGTCGTGATGAAGTCACTAAAGTCCGCATCACAAAAGATGCTGTTGAAGGCAAAGATAAACCCATTTTAGAGATTGCCTAAGGAGAAGAGAATGACTGAGTATTTAAATACCCATAATGCCTCACTTCTGTTAAGTGCAGCTAATAAAACACATTATCCGCAAGATGATCTGCCAGAGATTGCTTTGGCTGGTCGTTCTAATGTTGGAAAATCTAGTTTTATCAACACGCTGTTAGGACGTAAGAATTTGGCTCGTACTTCTAGTAAGCCTGGTAAAACACAATTATTGAATTTCTACAATATTGATGATAAATTGCGATTTGTCGATGTTCCAGGTTATGGTTACGCTAAAGTATCGAAGGCTGAGCGTGCTAAATGGGGCAAAATGATTGAAGAATACCTTGTTAGCCGTGATAACTTACGTGCGGTTGTTAGTTTGGTTGATTTTCGTCATGACCCAAGTGCTGATGACATTCAGATGTATGAATTCTTGAAGTATTATGAAATTCCAGTTATCGTGGTAGCTACAAAAGCTGATAAAATTCCACGTGGTAAATGGAACAAGCATGAATCAGCTATCAAGAAAAAAATGAATTTTGATAAATCTGATAAATTTATTGTCTTTTCATCAGTTGACCGTACTGGTTTAGATGAATCATGGGACAGTATTTTGGAAGAATTGTAATAATGAAAGTTTGAATGAAAAATTCAGGCTTTTTTTCATTGTTATAGTTTTTAACTAATGGATTGATAGTTAAACACTATTATCATTTCTTAAAATCTTGTGATATGATAGATATATTACAGATTGAGAGGCGTATATGGAAAATCATAATTTTGAAAATGAAGGCCAATTTCAGCGTAAGATGACTAGTAGACATTTGTTTATGTTATCTTTAGGTGGGGTTATTGGGACAGGCTTGTTTTTAAGTTCTGGTTACACGATTGCTCAGGCAGGTCCTTTAGGAGCTGTTTTATCTTATCTGGTTGGCGCGGTCGTTGTGTATTTGGTGATGCTATCCTTAGGTGAATTAGCAGTTGCTATGCCAGTTACAGGGTCATTTCATACCTATGCTACAAAATTCATCAGTCCAGGAACTGGATTTACAGTGGCATGGTTATACTGGATTTGTTGGACGGTTGCGCTCGGAACAGAATTCTTAGGAGCGGCAATGCTGATGGGACGATGGTTTCCAGATGTGCCAACTTGGATTTTTGCGACATTTTTCGCCTTGGTAATTTTTGCCATTAATGCTTTAAGTGTTCGAAGTTTTGCGGAAGCTGAGTCATTTTTTGCTTCAATTAAAGTTATTGCAATCATTATCTTTATCATACTAGGTCTTGGAGCTATGTTTGGTTTGGTTAGTTTTGATGGGCAACATCAGGCTATTTTATTTACCAATTTAACTGCTAATGGTGCCTTTCCTAAGGGACTTGCTGCGGTAGTTTCAGTAATGTTAGCTGTTAACTATGCTTTTTCTGGGACAGAATTGATTGGGATTGCCGCTGGTGAAACTGATAATCCTAAAGAGGCTGTGCCAAAAGCAATTAAGACAACTATTGGACGCTTAGTGATTTTCTTTGTTTTGACTATTGTTGTCTTGGCTTCGCTTTTACCGATGAAGGAAGCAGGTGTTTCAACTGCACCATTTGTTGATGTTTTTGACAAGATGGGAATTCCTTTTGCAGCTGATTTGATGAATTTTGTTATCTTAACGGCAATTCTATCAGCTGGCAATTCAGGACTTTATGCATCAAGTCGTATGCTGTGGTCACTGGCAAATGAAGGCATGCTTTCTCAGAAAGTTGTTAAAATCAATGAACATGGAGTTCCGATGCGTGCGCTATTGTTATCGATGGTTGGAGCAGTGCTTGCTTTGTTTTCTAGCATTTATGCCGCTGACACGGTTTACCTTGCATTGGTATCAATTGCTGGGTTTGCTGTGGTAGTTGTTTGGTTATCAATTCCATTAGCTCAGATTAATTTCCGAAAAGTCTTTTTGGAAAATCATTCTTTAGATGAATTATCGTATAAAACGCCATTTACACCAGTTTTGCCTTACGTTACAATTATTCTATTATTGATTTCTATTGTCGGAATCGCTTGGGATGCTTCACAGCGAGCTGGCTTGTATTTTGGGATTCCGTTTATTGTGTTATGCTATTTGTATCATTATTTACGTTTTAAAAAATGGTAGGAAAGATCTTATGGGAAAATTTAAAGAAATACTAGCGTCAAATGATTATATAATTTTGGATGGGGCGCTAGGTACTGAGTTAGAAAATCGTGGATATGACGTTTCTGGAAAACTATGGTCAGCAAAATACTTACTTGAAAATCCTAAAGTTATCCAAGACTTGCACGAAGATTACTTGCGCGCAGGCGCTGATATTGTAACAACATCAAGTTATCAGGCAACTGTTCAAGGGCTTGAAGATCATGGCTTATCTGAAGTAGAAGCACTTAAGACGATTGCTTTGACAGTCGACTTAGCTAAAAATGCTCGTGATAACTTTTGGCAAAGTTTATCTGATGATGAGAAAGCAAAGCGTCACTATCCCTTGATTGCAGGTGATGTTGGTCCGTATGCTGCTTATTTAGCAGATGGTTCTGAATATACTGGAGATTATCAGTTGTCTAAGGAAGCTTTCAAAGATTTTCATCGTTCACGTATTAAAGCTTTACTCCTGGCTGGTAGTGACTTTTTAGCTATCGAAACAATTCCAAATGTAGTTGAAGCGCAAGCATTGATTGAATTGTTAGCAGATGAATTTCCTGATACGGAAGCTTACATGTCCTTTACGGCACAAGATAGTCAGAAGATTTCCGATGGAACGCCAATGACTGAGGTTGCAAAACTCTGCGACAGCAGCAAACAAATTCTTGCTTTTGGGATTAATTGTAGCCGACCAGCGATTATTTCAGATTTGTTGAAAGCTAGTCGTACAATTTCTCAAAAACCTTTAGTAACTTATCCAAATTCTGGAGAAATCTATGACGGGGCAACACAGACTTGGAAATCATTACCAGACAATTCACATACCTTGTGTGAAAATAGTCAAGTTTGGCACCAACTAGGTGCAAAAGTTGTTGGTGGTTGCTGTCGAACAAGACCTGAAGATATTAAATTATTAGCCACAAAATTGAAATAAAAAGAGGCTGGGACAAAAATGTCCAGTCTCTTTTATTTATTAGATATTTGTTTTTTGAAGACGGTAGCGAATAACTACACTTGTGTAATGATAAATGATAGTAGCTAATACGAGCGATACTATCCAGATAGTTCTTACTTGAATGAAATGGTGGACAATCGCGACAAAAATGGCACCGATGATAAAGCTAACAACAACCAAAGAATAGTTGACTGCTTGACGTTTCATCTTAGCTGTTTTTTCTTCAACCGTTAGATAATTGTGCCATGCTGTGATCATTTTTCGGTAGTTCCCAGAAGTCATCAAAATTGAGTAAGCATGTGATTCAATTTGACTACCAGAGAATGTCAAGGTTAGTAAGCCGGTACCCAATGCCAAAAGGATTACCCATAGCAAACGATTTTCAGGTAATAGTGGCAAAGCGATGGTTACAACTAAAAGTGGTAAAATAGCATAGGCACGCCAAAATGCTGTTTTTGCTTTAGCACGTACACGTAATCCAAACATAAATCCAAGTGAAAAGAACAAAACTGAATAGAAACGGATGAGTGTTTGATGAAGTGAACTATGACCGATATCAGCGATAAGAAAAAGAATATTTCCGGTTTGAGTGGCAACTAGCGTATCAAATTGAATCTGACAATAGACATCTAGGGCTCCACCTAAAAATCCGAGTAAGACTGCTTCAAAACGACTGTTCTGAGGCATGTATTCTAAATCATTCACACCATGTCCTTCTTTCTAATAGAGTCAACAGACTTATTGTAACATTTTATATGATAAGGTACTAGGGGATTTTTAGAAAAATCTTGTTAAAACCATATGAGAATATAATATAATAGAAAATAGCCCAACCTAAGGAAATTAGGTTGGGCTATTAGGAGATTAGGAGTGCTTAGAAAAGTTGGAATTGCCACTACATGGCTTATTTTTCGCTGATAACAAGTTCTCCGTCAACCATATCAGCTTTAAGGTGTTTAACATCTGTGTGATCAAGGTAGAAATCAGTGATTTTATCACGAATTTCTTGTTCGATAACACGGCGGAGTGGTCGAACACCCATGGCTTCATCGTAACCTTCTTCGATAAGGTGTTTTTTAGCATCATCGCTAACGACTAGATCAATACCTTTCTTAGCGATAGTCTTGCTGACTTCTGCCAACATCAAGTCAACAATGTCATTCAAATCTTCCTTAGTTAAGTGAGAGAATTCGATAATACCATTGAAACGGTTAAGAAATTCAGGACGGAAGTAAGGGGCGATACGATCCATAATCTTCATGTCTTTATCTTCTTGACCAGTCAAAGCTTCATTACCAAATCCAGCATTTGAAGTAGCAATGATAACAGTGTTTTTGAAGTTAATTGTGTTACCTTGACCATCTGTCAAACGACCATCATCCAAAACTTGAAGCAGAAGTGTGATAACTTGTGGGTCCGCTTTTTCAATTTCGTCAAGAAGGACGATTGAGTAAGGATTACGACGAACACGTTCTGTAAGAGTGTTGTTGTTGTCATCATAACCAACGTAACCAGCAGTAGTACCGATTAATTTTGAAACTGCAGTACGATCTGAGTATTCAGACATATCAAGACGAATGATAGCATCTTTTGAACCAAACATATCAAGAGCTAATTGTTTAGCAAGTTCAGTTTTACCAACACCAGTAGGTCCTACAAAGAGGAAGCTACCAATTGGTCGGTTACCTTCGTCAAAACCAGCACGGTTACGGCGAATAGCACGAGCAACAGCATCTACAGCTTCGTCTTGACCAATGACTTTACCTTTCAAACGACTAGCCAATTCTTTCAAACGTTCGATATCACTTGCGCCCATGTTTGAAACAGGCACACCAGTTAGACGTTCAACGGATTCAGCAACGTCATTAACGGTGGCAGTAACTTTCTTGTCTTCAGTGTGATTATCGATTTGTTTTTGCAATTCTTCGATACGCACTTTGGCATTAAGAGCTGCTTCGTAATCTTCTTTAGCGGCAGCGGCTTCTTGTTTTTCTTTTTGTTCTGCGATTTCTTTTTCCAAAGATTTCACATCAGTAACAGGATGTTGTGCAGCTAGGTGAGCGGCAGTCATATCGATTAAGTCAATTGCTTTATCTGGTAAACTACGTTGTGGAATGTATTGAATTGAGAAATCAACAGCTGCTTTCAAAACGTTATCAGGAAGAATAACGTTGTGGTGTTTTTCGTACAAGTCACGAATACCCATCAAGATGTTAAAGCTGTCTTGAGCAGAAGGAGCGTTAACTTTAACTTCGTTGAAACGACGTGCAAGTGCAGCATTTTTCAAAATGGTATTGCGGTATTCATCTTGTGTAGTTGCACCAATAACAGTCAATTCACCTCGAGAAAGGGCTGGTTTAAGAATATCAGCCAAACCTTTTGAACCAGAATCACCACCAGTAGAACCGGCACCAAGAATTTGGTGAATTTCATCGAAGAAAAGAATGATGTTACCAGCATCTTTAACTTCTTTAACAAGGTTTTGGATATTTTCTTCAAAAGCTCCACGGTATTGTGTACCTGCTTCAAGACCAGCAATATCAATAGAAATAATTTCTTTGTTTTTAATCGCTGCAGGGACATCGCCATTGACAATAGCTTGCGCTAATCCTTCAACAACTGCTGTTTTACCAACACCGGCATCTCCAACAAGAACTGGATTGTTTTTTGTACGACGAGACAAGATTTCAGCAGTCTCTTGAATTTCTTTATTACGTCCAATAACAGGATCAAGTTCGTTATTACGAGCACGTTCAGTCAAGTTAGTTCCTAATTTTGCCAAGATGCCATCTTCTTTAGGAGCAGAAGCTGGAGTACCTTCTTGGTATTCAGGATTTCCAGGAAGTTTACCTGTTTGACGGTATTGAGCGAACTCTTCAGGAGTCACTTCACGCCCATTGATAAGGTAGCGTTTGTTTTCTGAATTATAGCCTCCCATGTTTCCCATTAGTTGATTGAAGATATCATCCATGCTTCCAAAAGGATCTCTTCCGTAAAATTGATTGTTTGCCATATGTTATTACCTCTTTTCATTTTTAAGATTATTCCAAATGATATTATTGTACGATTTGGAAGATTGAAGGTAGTTTCTCTTTAGTCTTTACATATCGGAGTAGAGAGGTCGTATTTAAAGAGAACTATCAATTGTTCCTATCAATCACCTTCTGAGGATATAATACACCTTTGGTCAGTAAAAGTCAAAGATTTATGCGCAAAAAATCTGACTTTTTTAATTAGTAAGCGTTTGATAATTTTTATAATGATACTATAGTATGATTGTAAGAGGATGGGTTGAAATAAACAAAAGTATTTTGCTCCTGTTAATTAATAGTAGAAAATCTTAAAAATAAAAAAATTAATAAAAAATAATCAAAAAGTGTTGACAGCTTCTAGAATCTAAGTTATAATGATTAAGGTTTTGTAATGAAACTGACCTAAGACAGCAGGGGAGCCGTGCTCGTAATATTCCTGCCGAGGCACAAAACGTAATGATGAAATAACGTATTTGTACTTTCGTGTCTAGGTTTAGGTGCGAATTTTTTTGTACCTAGCCCAAAAATAATAACGGAGGTAAAACTAATGAGTGAAGCAATTATTGCTAAAAAAGCTGAACAAGTTGATGCTGTTGCTGAAAAAATGAAAGCTGCTGCATCTATCGTTGTTGTTGATTCACGTGGTCTTACAGTTGAACAAGATACAGTTCTTCGTCGTAATCTTCGCGAAAACGGTGTTGAATTTAAAGTTATCAAAAATTCAATCTTGACTCGTGCAGCTGAAAAAGCAGGTCTTGACGGAATGAA
Organism: Streptococcus vicugnae; assembly: GCF_016461705.1. Classification (GTDB taxonomy): domain Bacteria; phylum Bacillota; class Bacilli; order Lactobacillales; family Streptococcaceae; genus Streptococcus; species Streptococcus vicugnae. Next base: position 71,889 of record NZ_JAEMHW010000002.1, read on the forward strand.
AGATCTTTTCGTAGGACCATCTGCAGTAGCATTTTCTAACGAAGATGTTGTTGCACCAGCAAAAATTCTTAGTGACTTTGCTAAAGATGCTGAAGCACTTGAAATCAAAGGTGGGGCAATCGAAGGCGCTGTATCTTCAAAAGAAGAAATCGCTGCTCTTGCATCATTGCCAAACCGCGAAGGACTTCTTTCTATGCTCCTTTCTGTACTTCAAGCGCCAGTTCGCAACGTTGCACTTGCTGTCAAAGCAGTGGCAGACAACAAAGAAGACGACGCTGCTTAATGCGTATGGTAGCCTAAGGCTACAAACAATTATCTAATAAAACATTAATATTTTTGGAGGAATCTACAATGGCATTGAACATTGAAAACATTATTGCTGAAATTAAAGAAGCTTCAATCCTTGAATTGAACGATCTTGTAAAAGCTATCGAAGAAGAATTTGGTGTAACTGCAGCTGCTCCTGTAGCTGTAGCTGCTGCTGGTGCTGCAGACGCTGGTGCTGCTAAAGACTCATTTGACGTTGAATTGACTTCAGCTGGTGACAAAAAAGTTGCTGTTATCAAAGCTGTACGTGAAGTTACAGGTCTTGGTCTTAAAGAAGCTAAAGCTCTTGTTGATGGTGCACCTGCTAACGTTAAAGAAGGCGTTGCTACTGCAGAAGCTGAAGAAATCAAAGCTAAACTTGAAGAAGCTGGAGCTTCAATCACTCTTAAATAATAGAGTAACTACTCAAGTAGCTTAATAAAACAGAACCACTAGTCAATTGACTGGTGGTTTTTTTGTTGACAATTGTGAAGTGGAAGACTAAAATTTGGGTAACAGTACTTGCTAGGAGAAGTCAGATGAAGAGATTCTCGTTGTATGTTAGGTTGCTATATGGTGTTATATTTCTAGTAACTATCGCCTTTGTTCTACTTTCACCAGAAGAAGATGCACTTCATTTTAATAGTGGTTTAATGGTTGGTAAAGAAAGTAGGATTAAATTTTTTATTTATCCATTTCTTACTTTTATCCTTGGAGAGGCAGGGATTTTTTGGTCAAAATGGTATCGTAAAAAGACTAATCTGAGAAGTTATCCCATACTTTTAGCAAGTGAAATCAAATTCATTCAGATCATATCATTGATCGTGTTGATTTTCATTTTAGTCATGCTACATCAAGTGTTTTAATATTACTAAAAAAGATAAGAACTCTGAAATTATCAGAGTTCTTGTTTTTCGATTTGTGGATTTAGATCAAAGAATTTAGCTAATTTAATAATGAGTTGTTTAACATCTTGGGTAATTTCTTCAGGTTTCTCAGGATTTTCTTTTTTAAGCCAAGTTCTGAGAATATTATAATAACCTCCAGCGATAAATTCAACTGCATAGTTGATTTTTGCGACATCATCATTATAAGCAAACCAAGGTAAAGTAATACTATCAAATATTTTTCTGGTTCGGCTATCAAATTTTTGAAAGAAAAGATCAAAATGTTGGTGCTTGATTAATATTGATAAGACTTTGCGTTTACGATACCAGAATTCTAGTGAGCCAGCAAGCATTTCATCAAAAATATCAGATTGGGCGAAGTTTTGCCGTTCTTTTAAATACTCATTAATCACTTTTTCAAAATAGTAATTTAAGAGTTCTTGTTTATTGGCAAAGTGACGATAAAAGGTTCTTCTTGAAACTTGGGAGATTTCGAGAATGTCTTTAATTTTGATTTCTTCGAACTTCTTATCTTTCATCAGGCAGATGAGGGCGTAAAACAATCTGTCTTTTGTATTTTTAATTTGTTTAACTTTACCACATACCATAATATAATCCTTTCTTTTTGAGCAAAAATGGGAAATGGATCTGAGTATTAGTTAAGGTTATTATAGCACTCTCTTGTTAAAGTCTGGGAAAAGAACTTAACTCTAAAACGTTTTCTAAAAATGTAAACGTATTAAATGTTGAGGATAGCTCTTTCAATTAGAATGTAAAGACTTATTGAAAAATCATTGGTGATATAGACAGCGTCTTAAAATTGTGTTATGATATGACGAGTCAAAGGGAGAGTAAGTTATGCAGCAAAGTAAGAAATTATTTCCAGTTATGTCATTGGTTTATCTGGTAATTTATTTAGTTGCCATTATTTATAACATTGAGCACCATCAGAAACTTTTTGTCTATCTGTGGTCAGCTTTGTTTTTAGGAAATTTAGCTTATATCATTTATAGTTTAATCAAAATGTTTCGAAAAACAAATCATTAATGAAAAATTGACTAAAAAGAGCCTTACTGAGGCTCTTTTTTATTGGTTGATACTTGCCATAAGGCTATCTGCTGTTGTTTCTGGTAAAATTCGAATGCGATCTAATGATAGTAAACCGTCATTTTTATCAGCAATTCCTTCATTTGTTGTAATACCAAGCTTATAGTTGAGTTCACCAGCGAGTTGAAGAGTGGTATCAGAATAACGTCCTGCAGGATAGGCGATTGTTATGGTATCTTGTGATAAGTTGTTATCAAGGTAGCTTTTGGCATCGGACATTTCTGTTTTTTGAGTATTGTCATCACTAGCAGATAAGTCTGGGTGGGTTGAAGTATGACTTTGGAAAGACATCCCTTGTCCTTTCATTTCAAGCATCTGGTCGAGACTTAAGTTAGCAGAATTTCCGACAGTACTTGTGATAACGTTATTAGTTGCTTTGGCTTTATATTTTTTTAAAATGGGGTAAGCATTGTCATAGAAATCCCATAAACTATCGTCAAAAGTTAACCAAATGATTTTTGAATTTCCGTTTGGAAGAACATTTTCTGTTAGAACTTTATAAGCTTCTTCAGGAGTTAAAAAATAGTATCCTTCGTCAGAAAGTCGCTTGATGTGACTTTCGAATGTTGTCGGATCTACGATAAGGTTAGCGTTTGAAGCTTCCTCGGGAGCCATGACGTGAATGGCGTGATACATTAGAATTGGAAGAGAAACGTCAGAATCTTGCTGAACCCAGTTAACTTCGCTATTATTGTCATTAGCTTGATTTACTGAAGTTTGCTCGGTAGAAGGAGTGGTTGACGTTTGTTGATCTGATTTTTTTGAGATTTGTTCAGTTTTTTCTGCTGATAGAATCGAATGACTCTCTTTTAGTGTGAAAAAGAGTATGGCGCCAGCTATGATACAGGCTAAAAATAGAATAATATTGACGAGTAAGAGTGATTTTTTACTTTTTTTCTCGTGTTTGTGTCGTTTTTTCATGAAAATCTCCCCTGAAACAAAATCTGTTTCTATTGTACTGTTTTTTTAGTACAAAAGAAAGAATTTACCTTAAATTAGGGAAAGATTTTTAGACTTCGTTATTTTTCTGTAAATTCTGAATAATTTTATGGTATAATGTAGAAAATGTTTTTATTTTAGGAAGTGCTGGTTGTAAAAATCACTTTTCCGTTCGAAAATTACTTACTAAGGAGAATAAAATGTCAATAAAAATTGCTTTGCTCGGTTTTGGTACAGTTGCTAGTGGTGTTCCTTTCCTTTTGAAAGAAAATCATTCAAAAATTACTGAAGCAGCTCACGACACCATTGAAATCGCTAAGGTTCTTGTCAAAGACGATGAAGAAAAAAATCGTTTGTTGGCTGCCGGAAATGATTATAATTTTGTTACAAACGTTGATGAGATTTTAAGTGATGATAGCATTGACATTGTTATTGAATTGATGGGACGTATTGAACCAGCTCGTACTTTTATTACTAAGGCTCTAGAAGCTGGTAAAAATGTTGTTTCTGCAAACAAAGATTTGATTGCTACACATGGTAAAGAATTGATTGCTCTTGCAAAAGACAAGGGTGTAGCTTTCTACTATGAAGCTGCTGTAGCGGGTGGTATTCCAATTCTACGTACTCTTGCTAACTCACTTACTTCAGATAAAGTGACTCGTATTTTGGGAGTTCTTAACGGAACATCTAACTTTATGATGACTAAAATGGTTGATGAAGGTTGGACTTACGAAGATGCGCTTAAAACAGCTCAAGAGCTTGGTTATGCTGAAAGTGACCCAACAAATGACGTCGAAGGTATCGATGCTGCCTATAAAGCTGTCATTTTAAGTCAATTTGGTTTTGGAATGACGATTGATTTTGATGATGTCGCGCATAAGGGAATCACAACGATCACACCAGATGACGTTGCTGTCGCTCAAGAACTTGGCTATGTCATCAAATTGGTCGGAGATGTGCGTGAAGTTGAATCAGGTATCTCAGCAGAAGTTTCACCAACTTTCTTGCCAAAAGCACATCCGCTTGCTAGTGTCAACGATGTTATGAATGCTGTCTTTGTGGAGTCAATTGGTATCGGGGAATCAATGTATTATGGACCTGGTGCTGGTCAAAAACCAACAGCAACGTCTGTAACTGCTGATATTATCCGTATCTGTCGTCGTATTAAAGACGGTAATGTTGGGAAACCATTTAACGAATTTGTTCGTGAAACAACATTGGCAAATCCTGCAGATGTGAAGAGCCATTATTACTTTGCGATTAATACCCCTGATAAAAAAGGTCAATTGCTTCGTTTGGCTGAAATCTTCAATTCAGAAAATATTTCATTTGAACAAGTGCTTCAACAAAAAGCAAACGGAACTCGCGCTCGTGTTGTTATCATCACTCATTCAATGAGTAAGACACAATTGGCTGCCGTTACTGAGAAATTGGAAGCTGAAGAAGATTTCAAAGTGTTGAACACACTTAAAGTATTAGGTGAATAAGCAGTTAAAAAGTGAAAGGAAGCTCGTTTGAGCATTAATAGTGATATGAAAATTACAGTACCAGCAACCTCTGCTAATGTTGGACCAGGTTTTGACTCTGTCGGTGTTGCGGTTTCTAAGTACTTGACTATCGAGGTTTTAGAGCCTGCTGACCATTGGGAAGTTTTGCATGATTTAGGTGATGTTCCAAGTGATGGTACAAATCTTTTGATTACAACAGCTTTGCAAGTGAAATCTGATTTAAAACCTCATCGTATAAAGATGGTATCTGATATTCCTTTAGCTCGTGGTTTGGGATCATCCTCATCTGTTATTGTTGCAGGAATTGAGTTAGCCAATCAATTGGCTGGCTTGAACCTGTCTGATGATGAAAAATTGACACTTGCAACTAAAATTGAAGGGCATCCAGATAACGTAGCGCCAGCTATTTTTGGTAATCTAGTGGTGTCATCATACGTTGACGGAAAAGTAAATAGCACAGTGGCTACTTTCCCAGAAGCATCATTTGTTGCTTTTATCCCAAACTATGAATTAAAAACAAGCGATAGCCGTAATGTTTTACCTGTTCAATTTTCTTACAAAGAAGCAGTAGCAGCCTCATCAATTGCTAATGTTGCTATTGCGGCGCTTTTGACAGGTGATTTGGAAAAAGCTGGGAAAGCTATTGAAGCAGATCTTTTCCATGAACGTTTCCGTCAAAAATTAGTTAAAGAATTTGCTCAGATTAAAGAAAAAGCGCATCAAGTTGGAGCTTATGCAACATATCTTTCAGGAGCCGGACCAACTGTTATGGTGTTAGCACCAAAAAATCAAGAAAGCAATGTTTTAAAGGCTATTCAATCACTTCATTTAAATGGTGAAGTTGTTGCTTTACATGTAGATACTAAAGGAGTATTTGTTGAAAAAGACTAATTTAGGTTTTCTACTTGGTTTAGTAACCTACATTTTGTGGGGATTTTTATCTCTTTATTGGAAATTACTTTCAGGTGTTAGTTCATATAACACCTTTTCTTATCGTATCATTTTTACGGTGCTTACCATGCTAGTTTACATGGTTCTATCACGTAATCAGAGACGTTACCAGATTGAAATTCGGGAATTAGTATCTGATAAAAAGAAGCTATTTATGATGGTTTTAGCTAGCTTTTTGATTGCCATTAACTGGCTCACCTATATTTATGCGGTAGCTCATGGCCAGGCGACACAAGCAAGTTTTGGATATTACATTATGCCTCTTGTTTCAATTCTGCTTGCTCTTATTTTCTTACATGAGCGTTTGAGCCCATGGATGAGCTTAGCTATTATCATTGCTGGAATTGGTGTTGGTGTTTTAGCTGTTGATACTGGTCAAATCCCGCTTATATCAGTTCTTCTAGCGTTATCTTTTGGCTTATATGGATTGGTCAAGAAAAATGTTCGTCTTTCAAGTGATGTAGCAATGTTGGTTGAAAGTAGTTTAGTTGCTCCGTTTGTTTTGGTCTATTTGCTAGCTTTTAGTAAAGAAAGTATGCTAGATTACTCGTGCTTTGAAAACATCTTACTAATACTTTCTGGCGTGGTAACAGCTGTTCCTTTGCTGTTATTTGCCGAAGCTGTTAAACGGGCACCGTTAAACATTATTGGGTTCATTCAATACATTAATCCAACCATTCAATTGATTATTGCAGTTCTCATTTTTAAGGAGACAATAGCTTCAGGACAGCTCAAAGGTTTTGTCTTTATCTGGATAGCCATTGTTGTTTTTGTTCTTGGACAATTTATTGTCATGCGAAAAAATAAGTAGTTTGGAGCTAATATGCACAAAAAGACTGTTGTTGATTTTAAGGAACTAGGTCAGCGTTTGATTTTCGAGAAACCTTTAGCAGAGCTAGCAACAAAATCAGTAGCTGATGTTAAGAAAATCTTACAAGCAGTAGAAGATTATCAAAAACAAGGTTACTATGTTGTTGGTTATCTAAGTTACGAGGCTGCCAATGCTTTTGATAACAAGTTTTCGGTCAAATCAGAGGTTCTTTCTGGTGAATATCTTGCTTATTTTACGGTTCACAAAGCGGTAAAAATAGAGGTATTTCCTTGTCAATCACAAAAATCTGTTAATTTGCCGAAATCATGGCAGTCAAAAACAAGTAAGGAAACTTATGAAAAAGCAATTCAAAGGATTAAAGAAGAAATCAGGCAGGGAAATACCTATCAAGTAAACTATACTTTGCAATTAACGAGTCAATTAGAGGGTGATGCTTTTGAGTTATATAATCATTTAGTGGTTGAACAAGAAGCAGCTTATAATTGTTATATTGAACACGATGATTTTGCCATTTTGTCTGTTAGTCCTGAGTTATTTTTTAAGAAAAAGGGTCAACAGTTAGTGACACGTCCCATGAAAGGAACAGTTGCCCGTGGCAACACTGACAAGCAAGACTTGGCTAACAAAGAATGGCTAGCACATGATAGTAAAAATCGTGCTGAAAACATGATGATTGTTGATTTGTTACGCAATGATATGGGACGTATTTCAGAAATTGGTAGTGTTCAGGTTACCAAACTTTGTGATGTTGAGCAATATTCAACAGTTTGGCAAATGACCTCAACTATTGAAAGCCAATTACAGTCCGATAAAACTCTCTTAGATGTTTTTTCTGCTCTTTTTCCTTGTGGTTCAATCACAGGCGCTCCGAAAATTGCTACCATGTCGATTATCAACCAGCTAGAGCCCCATCCTCGTGGTGTTTACTGTGGAGCAATCGGAATTTGTCTACCTAATGATGATGCTATTTTCAATGTTGGTATTCGTACCATTCAAAAGCATGGCAGTCAAGCGATTTATGGTGCTGGCGGCGGCATTACTTGGGGTAGTAATTGGAAAGACGAGTTTAAGGAAACGTGTGATAAATCTGCGGTTTTGTATCGTAATCAACCAAAATTCGATTTAATTACCACAGCAAAAGTATCTGGTAAGCAAGTCGTCTATTTAGAGGAGCATATTAAGCGCTTGAAAGAATCAGCAAGGTATTTTGCTTACCCATTTTCAGAAAAGATATTTTATGCCAACTTGTCAAGTCAGCTTAAAAACCTAGATGATTGTGATTATCGTATGAGACTGTCACTGAATCGTAAGGGAATATTTAAGTTTGAAACTGTGAAACTTCAAGCACTGCCACAATCATATTTGCAAGCTAGGCTTGTTAAGCGTAATGAGTCGATTGAAACGCCATTTACCTATTTTAAGACGTCTTATCGTCCTCATCTTCCAAGTAGTGAAAATGAGAGTATTTATATTTCAGAAAATGGTTATCTTCAAGAGACAAGTATTGGCAATCTAATTTTAGAAATAGACGGTAAATGGTACACACCACCAGTTGACGTTGGTATTTTAAATGGTATTTGTCGTCAACGTCTTATAAAAGAAGGACGTGTTGTTGAGCGTTATTTGACAGAAGCTGATTTAGCAAGAGCCAGTCATCTATATGCTTGTAACAGTGTTCGTGGTGTTTATGAAATTACTGTCATTTAAATAGCAAGTAGCTCTGTCTAAAATCATTAGATTGAGCTTGCTTGTGCTATAATAGAAGTGTTATTGTATTTTTATAAGAGAAAGGTATATGCGCTAAAAGCTTATCATTGAAAGATTTAGAGGTAAATGTCTCAATCTTATTTTAATGTCAACAACTTTTGGTCATAGTAGGACATTCATCAAATGAATTATCAAGAAGCTTTAGATTGGATTCATGGCAAGTTAAAATTTGGTATTAAGCCTGGATTAGAGCGAATGGCTTGGATGCTAGAAGAACTTGGTAATCCTCAAGAGAAGCTTGCCGCTGTTCATGTTGTCGGGACAAATGGTAAAGGATCAGTTACTAGCTATTTGCAACATATTTTTTCACTAGCTGGCTATGAAGTTGGGACATTTACGTCACCTTATATTGTCGATTTTCGTGAACGTATCAGCTTAAATGGGCAAATGATTTCAGAAAAAGATTTTCTTGAATTGGTTGAACGTGTTCGTCCAGTTGTGGAACGATTGTCCGTTGAAACTAATTTGGAACCTGCAACAGAGTTTGAAGTTATTACTGTCTTAATGTTTGAATATTTCGGTCACATGCATCCAGTAGACATTGCGATTATTGAGGCTGGAATGGGTGGCCTTTATGACTCAACAAATGTGTTTAAGGCTTTAGCGGTTCTTTGTCCATCAATTGGTTTAGATCATCAGAATGTTTTAGGGGAATCTTATGCGGAAATCGCTGCGCAAAAAGTTGGAGTTTTAAAAGAAAAAGTACCATTTATTTTTGCGACAAATCGTGCAGATGTTCGTCAAGTCTTTGCTGATAAAGCTAAGTCTTGTCAAAGTCCCCTTTACGAATTTGGTAAAGATTTTTTAGTAAAAGAAAATGAAAACGGTTTTGATTATCTAGGACACGAGACACTTGAACAAGTTGAATTAGCCATGCCAGGAAAACATCAAATTAGTAATGCTAGTCTTGCAATTACAGCAGCATTTATGTTACGTAATCGATATCCAAAAGTGACTAAGGGAATTATCAAGGTTGCTTTAGCTCAAACGCATTGGGTAGGACGTACAGAACTAGTCTTTCCAAATGTCATGATTGACGGGGCTCATAATAATGAAAGTGTTCAAGCTCTTGTTAATGTTATGCAAAAATATAAAGATAAACATTTGCACATCTTATTTGCAGCGATTGATACTAAGCCTATTGATTCAATGCTTGATTTGCTTAGTCAGTTATCCGATGTAGATGTGACAACTTTTGTTTATCATAATGCATTGCCGTTAGATAAATACCCAAGTCAATACCATAAAGTTGCTAAATGGCAAGATTGGATTGATCAGATTGACTTTGGCAGCCAAGAAGATTTTTATCTTATTACTGGTTCACTTTACTTCATTTCTCAAGTACGTCCTGTACTTTTGTCAAGACAGCAAAATTAAGCTATAATAGAAAAAATAAAAAGATTGGAAAAGAAAATGGCAAATCAAGAAAAACTCGAAGCAGCAGTTTACCAACTTTTAGAAGCTTTAGGAGAAGATCCAAAACGCGAAGGGTTATTAGATACTCCTAAACGTGTTGCAAAAATGTATCAAGAGATGTTTTCAGGCTTAAACGAAGATCCAAAAGACCAATTTACAGCCGTATTTACCGAAAATCATGACGAAGTTGTTCTCGTTAAAGATATTCCGTTTTACTCAATGTGTGAACACCACTTGGTTCCTTTTTATGGAAAAGCTCATGTTGCTTATTTGCCAAGTGATGGTCGTGTAACTGGTCTTAGTAAATTAGCGCGTGCTGTTGAAGTGGCTAGTAAACGTCCTCAGTTGCAAGAACGTTTGACTGAGCAAGTAGCTACAGCTTTGGAAGAAGCGCTTCATCCAAAAGGTATTTTTGTGATGATTGAAGCTGAGCACATGTGTATGACAATGCGCGGTATTAAAAAACCAGGTAGCAAAACAGTGACAACCGTTGCTAAAGGTATTTTTAAAGAAGATCGTGAAGAACGTAAAGAAATTTTATCTTTGATTTTAGGAAAATAGTTAGATAGATTGCTAAGGGGACTGTTATGAAAATTGGTAAACACGATATTGATGGAAAAGCTTGTATCATGGGCGTTTTAAATGTCACTCCAGATTCATTCTCTGATGGTGGGGCTTATACATCAGTTGAAAAAGCTCTTGCTCAAGCTGAAAAAATGATTGCTGAAGGTGCCAAAATCATTGATGTTGGTGGTGAATCGACTCGACCAGGTTATACATTTGTCGAAGTCCAAGAAGAGATTAATCGTGTCGTACCAGTTATCAAAGCATTAAAAGAAAAATTTGATGTTTTAGTCAGTATCGATACTTATAAAACAGAAACAGCTCGTGCAGCCCTAGAAGCTGGTGCTGATATCTTAAACGATGTTTGGGCAGGACTTTACGATGGCCAAATGTTGGCACTAGCAGCAGAAAAGAATGTTCCAATTATCTTGATGCATAATCAGGAAGAAGAAAAGTATAATGACATCACAAAAGAAGTCTGTGACTTTTTAACTGAACGTGCTCAGGCAGCACTAGATGCTGGAGTTGCAAGAGAAAACATTTGGATTGATCCTGGTTTTGGTTTTGCCAAGAATGAATCACAAAATATTGAACTTTTACAAGGTCTAGATGCCGTTTGTCAGCTTGGGTATCCAGTTCTTTTTGGTATTTCACGTAAACGTACCGTTGATTATCTGCTAGGTGGTGGAACTCTTGCAACGGATCGTGATATGGGAACAGCCGCTTTGTCAGCTTGGGCAATTGCTAAGGGATGCCAAATTGTCCGCGTGCACAATGTGGATGTCAATCGCGATATTGTTAAAGTGATTAGTCAACTCGTTTGAAAGGAGTAAGAGAAGAAAGGTAAGTTTGAGAAGATGTCTCAGACTTTCTTCTTTGTTACAACTATATGGATAAAATTCATTTAAATGGTTGCCGTTTTTACGGTTACCATGGTGCTTTTAAAGAAGAGCAGACTTTGGGGCAGATTTTTGTTGTTGATTGCACTTTGTCTGTTGATTTGCAAAAAGCTTCTCAGTCTGATTGTCTTGAAGACACTGTTCATTATGGTTTAGTTTTTGAAGCTATTAAAAAGCAAGTAGAAGAAAACAAATATATTTTGATTGAACGTCTAGCTGGTGCTATTTGCCAAGATATTTTTGATCAATTTCCACTTGTTCAAGCTATTCAACTAAAAATTTCTAAAGAAAATCCACCGATCAATGGTCATTACGATTCTGTCGGAATTGAGTTAGAACGGGAGAGAGCATGACAAGAGTTTATTTGAGTTTAGGCAGTAATATTGGTGATAAAAAAGCATACCTAGATGCCGCTCTTGAGAGACTAAATCAGCTTCCTCAAACCTCAGTTACTATTGTTTCATCTTTTTATGAAACAGATGCTTGGGGTAAGACTGACCAAGATGACTTTTTGAATATCTGTTGTGAATTGGAGACAAGTTTACCTGCACAGCAGTTGCTGTCAGATTGCCAACAAATTGAAAAAGATTTGGACCGTGTTCGTCATGAACATTGGGGACCGCGTACCATTGATATTGATATTCTTTTGTATGGTAACGAGGCTATTAATACAGAGAATCTTAAGGTGCCACATCCTTACATGACAGAGCGCGCTTTTGTTCTTATGCCTTTATATGAGATTGCTCCGTTTCTTAAGATTTGTGGCGAATCTATTACATCTTATTTAAAAACATTAAATCTTGAAGAAGTGCGAAAACTTCAGTCTTAAATATCGTCAAAAGCTGATTTTTTTGTTATAATTAAGGTCGGCTTTATGCCGATTTTTTAGTAGATAATAAAAATCATTTGATCATAAATGAGCTAATAATATTTGTAAATGTATTGGTTGATTTTAATCAAACGATTATTATAATTTTGATTAATAGTTTTAGAGTTGGAAGAAAATGTTAGAATTTTTAAATGATGAACTAAAAGGGATTGATATTCGTGTTAATGAACCTTTAAAAAAATATACGTACACTAAAGTGGGAGGTCCAGCGGACTATCTCGCTTTTCCACGTAATCGTTATGAATTAATTCGTATTGTTGAATTTGCTAACAAAAATGATATTCCATGGATGATCCTTGGTAATGCTAGTAACATCATTGTTCGCGATGGTGGTATCCGTGGTTTTGTTATCATGTTTGATAAATTAAACACTGTAACCGTGAATGGCTATGTCATTGAAGCAGAAGCTGGTGCTAACTTGGTTGAAACAACACGTATCGCCAAATACCACAGTTTAACAGGTTTTGAGTTTGCTTGTGGTATTCCAGGTAGCGTTGGTGGAGCTGTCTTTATGAATGCAGGAGCCTATGGTGGTGAAATTTCACACGTATTGGTGTCAGCTCAAGTGCTTACTAAAGAAGGTAAAATCAAGACAATCGAAGCTCGTGATATGAAATTTGGTTATCGCCACTCAGCTGTTCAAGATAGTGGTGATGTTGTGATTTCAGCAAAATTTGCTCTTAAACCAGGTGATTATGTTTTAATTGAGCAAGAAATGGCTCGCTTAACTCACTTACGTGAATTAAAACAACCTCTTGAATATCCTTCATGTGGTTCAGTGTTCAAACGTCCAGTAGGTCACTTTGCTGGACAATTAATTACAGAAGCTAATTTGAAAGGTCATCGTATTGGTGGCGTTGAAGTTAGTAAGAAACATGCCGGATTTATGGTAAATGTCGCTGACGGTACAGCTCAAGATTATGAAGATTTGATTGCTTACGTTATTGACACTGTTGAGAAAAATTCAGGCGTTCGTTTAGAACGTGAAGTTCGCATTATCGGCGAGAAAAAAGATTAAAGAAGCTCTATGGAGGTTTTATGAGAATTGACTAAACCAATTATTGCATTTAAAAACGTATCAAAAGTATTTGAAGATAACGGTACAGTTGTTTTAAAGGACATTAACTTCGAACTTGAGGAAGGAAAATTTTATACCTTGCTTGGTGCTTCAGGTTCAGGTAAATCAACGATTTTAAATATCATCGCTGGTCTTTTAAAACCAACAACAGGTGATGTTTTCCTTGACGGCGAACGTATTAATGATATTCCTATTAATAAACGTGATGTTCACACCGTTTTTCAAAACTATGCCCTTTTCCCGCACATGAATGTTTTCGAAAATGTCGCTTTTCCTCTAAAATTAAAAAAAGTCGATAAAAAAGAAATCGAACGACGCGTGGGTGAAGCGTTAAAAATGGTACGTTTGGCTGGTTTTGAGAAACGTCCAATTCAGAAGTTATCAGGTGGTCAACGTCAACGTGTTGCGATTGCGCGTGCAATTATCAATGAACCACGTGTTGTCTTATTGGATGAGCCTTTATCAGCTTTGGATTTAAAACTACGTACAGAGATGCAATACGAGCTTCGTGAATTGCAACAACGACTTGGCATTACATTTGTTTTTGTTACACATGATCAAGAAGAAGCGTTAGCAATGTCAGACTGGATTTTTGTCATGAATGATGGTGAAATTGTCCAGTCTGGTACTCCAGTTGATATTTATGATGAGCCAATTAACCATTTTGTAGCAACCTTTATTGGTGAATCTAACATCATTCCAGGTAAAATGATTGAAGATTATTTGGTTGAATTTAATGGTAAACGTTTTGAAGCAGTTGACGGTGGTATGCGACCAAATGAAGCTGTCGAAGTGGTCATTCGTCCAGAAGATTTACAAATTACAATGCCAGAAGAAGGGAAATTGCGTGTTAAAGTTGATACGCAGCTTTTCCGTGGTGTGCACTACGAAATCATTGCACACGATGAACTTGGTAATGAATGGATGATTCATTCAACACGTAAGGCAATTGAGGGTGAAGTTATTGGTCTTGATTTCACGCCTGAAGATATCCATATTATGCGCCTTAATGAAACAGAAGAAGAATTTGACGCTCGTCTTGAAGAATATGTTGAAATGGAAGAACATGAAGATGGTTTGATTCATGCCATCGAGGAGGAGCGCAATGAAGAAAAATAGTTTCTTCTCGATTCCATATATTTTATGGTTGTTACTTTTTGTTATTGCTCCCGTTATTTTGATTTTATGGCAGTCTTTCTTTGACATTCAAGGTCATTTTACTTTGGATAATTACAAGACTTTCTTTAGTTCTTGGACTTATCTTCGAATGAGTTTTAACTCTATTCTTTATGCTGCTATTATTACTTTAGTGACTTTGTTGATTTCTTATCCAACAGCGTATTTTTTGACACAACTAAAGCACAAGCAATTATGGTTGATGCTTGTAGTCTTGCCAACTTGGATTAATCTTTTGTTGAAAGCATATGCGTTTATGGGAATTTTTGGTCAGCAAGGTGGGATTAATGCCTTCCTTTCATTTGTTGGTATTGGTCCAAAACAAATCTTGTTTACAGATTTTTCATTTATTTTTGTAGCTTCTTACATTGAAATTCCGTTCATGATTTTACCGATTTTTAATGCACTAGATGACATTGATGATAATCTTATTAATGCTAGTCATGATTTAGGTGGTAATAATTTACAAACATTTACAAAGGTTGTCTTTCCACTGTCTCTAAATGGTGTGAGAAGTGGTGTTCAGTCAGTCTTTATTCCTAGTTTGAGTTTGTTCATGTTGACACGTTTGATTGGTGGTAACCGAGTGATTACACTTGGTACAGCTATTGAACAGCATTTCTTAACAACGCAAAACTGGGGAATGGGTTCAACCATTGGTGTGATTTTGATCATGGCAATGCTTGTGATTATGTGGATGACTAAGGAGAGACGAAAATGAAAAAAATTGCAAATTTATATTTGACTTTTGTCTTTATCATCCTATATATCCCAATTGCTTATTTGATTTTTTACTCATTTAACCAAGGTGGTGATATGAATGGTTTCACTGGTTTTACCATGGAGCATTATTCAGAGATGTTTGCTGATAATCGTTTGATGCTGATTTTGGTGCAAACTTTCTTTCTAGCCTTTTTGAGTTCGATTATCGCAACAGCAATAGGGATATTTGGAGCAATCTTCATCTATCAGGCGCGTCGTAAACACCAACAATCTATTCTTTCGATGAATAATATTTTGATGGTGGCACCGGATGTTATGATTGGTGCAAGCTTTTTGATTCTCTTTACGCGACTAGCTGATTTGTTCCATTTTAATCTTGGGTTTATGACGGTCTTGCTTAGTCATATTGCTTTTTCAATTCCGATTGTCGTGCTTATGGTTTTGCCACGCCTTAAGGAAATGAATGATGATATGATTAATGCTGCTTATGATCTTGGAGCAACACCATGGCAAATGCTTAAAGAGGTTATGTTACCTTATTTAACCCCTGGTATTATTTCAGGTTTCTTCATGGCATTTACGTATTCACTAGATGATTTTGCTGTAACATTCTTTGTTACTGGGAATGGCTTTTCAACGCTTTCTGTTGAAATCTATTCACGTGCGCGCCGAGGAATTTCTCTTGAAATTAATGCACTTTCAACGATTGTCTTTATCTTTAGTGTCTTGTTGGTAATTGGTTATTACTTTATCTCACAAGATAAGAAGGGAGAACGTGATGCGTAGATTATATTCATTTGTTTTAGGACTCATTGCGGTGACCCTTATCTTATTTGGTGTTTCAGTTTACATGCAAAAGACCTCAAGTTCCTCAAGTCAATCTGATAAATTGGTGATTTACAACTGGGGAGATTACATTGATCCAGAATTGATTACAAAATTCACCAAGGAAACCGGTATTGAAGTGCAGTACGAGACATTTGATTCCAATGAATCAATGTACACTAAAATCAAACAAGGTGGAACAACTTACGATATTACCGTTCCATCTGATTATATGATTGATAAGATGCGCAAAGAAAATCTTCTGATCAAATTAGATAAATCAAAAATTGTTGGTTTAGATAATATTGGTCAAGAATACCTTGGTATGAGTTTTGATAAGAATAATGATTATTCTGTACCATATTTCTGGGGAACACTCGGTATTGTATACAATGATACCATGGTTGATAAAGCACCGGAACATTGGTCAGATTTGTGGAAGTCAGAATATCAGAATGATATCATGCTTGTCGATGGTGCTCGAGAAGTGATGGGAATTGGACTTGGAACACTTGGTTATAGCTTAAATACCAAATCTATGACTGAACTAAACGCAGCTTCGGCGAAATTAGATGACTTAACACCAAATATCAAAGCTATCGTTGGTGACGAGATGAAAGGCTATATGATAAATGGTGATGCTGCTATAGGTGTTACCTTCTCTGGTGAAGCTAGTGAAATGCTTGATTCAAATAATCATTTGCATTATGTGGTGCCTAGTGAAGGTTCAAATCTTTGGTTTGATAATCTGGTTATTCCAAAAACGGCTAAGCATATTAAAGAAGCTTATGCTTTCATTAACTTCATGTTAAAACCTGAAAATGCTGCACAAAATGCAGAATACATTGGCTATGCTACTCCAAATGATAAGGCTAAAAAGCTTTTACCTGATGAAATCAAGGAAGATAAAGCATTTTATCCCCCAACAGAAACCTTTAAACATTTAGAGGTTTATGATAACCTTGGCCAAAAATGGCTGGGTATTTACAATGATTTGTACTTACAATTTAAGATGTATCGTAAATGATAATAAAAGAGTTTGGAATTTTTCCAAGCTCTTTTTTTGATGAGGTCGAAATCAGCTTAAAGTTTTGATAAAATAGTAGTGAGATATTTTTTGAAAAAAGTTTGAAATTATTTTGGTATTTTCAATAGGATTAGTTAGGAGTCTAAAATGGAAAGTTATCGTAGAGAGTACGAATTTTCACTGTCCTCAATTTTATGCTTCGTATGGCGTGGTGTTATTGTAGGCTGTGTTTCAGGAAGTGTGGTCAGTCTCTTTCGTCTCTTGATTGCTAAAATTTTTGCACAAGTTGTAAAATGTTATGAGCTATCACATGAACAACCAGCTTTGCTAGGTCTGATTTTGTTAGTGAGTGTACTAGTCGTCTTAGCTATTGGCTTTTTGGTTAAGTCTGATCCAGATATTAAGGGTTCAGGAATTCCACATGTTGAAGGTGAGTTAAAAGGCTTACTTCATCCGAATTGGTGGTCTGTACTTTGGAAAAAATTTGTCGGTGGTGTTCTTGCTATTTCAATGGGATTTATGCTAGGGCGTGAAGGCCCAAGTATTCAATTAGGCGCAATGGCAGGAAAAGGTGTTGCAAAATCACTAAAAGCTCAGCGAATGGAACAACGTGTTCTGATTGCAAGTGGTGCAGCAGCTGGATTATCAGCGGCTTTTAATGCTCCGATTGCAGGTTTACTTTTCGTAGTAGAAGAAATTTATCATCAATTTTCTCGATTGGTTTGGATTTCTGCACTTGTTGCTAGTTTGGTTGCTAATTTTATTTCTTTAAACATTTTTGGCTTAACACCAGTACTGGCTATGCCAAACGATCTTGCGATTTTACCTTTAAATGATTATTGGATTCTTTTGTTGCTAGGGGCCTTCTTAGGTTTGATGGGTTACCTTTATGAAAAAGTAACGTTGAATGCCAATCTTTTTTATGATTTCTTGGGTAAAATCTGTCATCTTCCAAATTATTTTTATGGTGTATTTGCAGCAGTTCTGATTTTACCAATTGGTTATTTTTACCCACAATTATTGGGCGGTGGAAATGGCTTGATTACTTCACTATCGACAAGTCATTTGACTTTAGCAGTTGTTTGTCTTTATTTTATTATTCGTTTTGCATGGAGTACTCTCAGCTATGCTAGTGGGTTACCAGGTGGTATTTTCCTTCCTATCTTGACCTTGGGTTCACTTTTAGGATTTGGCTTTGGTTTGGGAATGCAACAAATTGGTTTTGTCGGAACATCGGTCTTGGTTAATTTCCTTGTTCTTGGTATGGCAGGATATTTTGGAGCCATTTCAAAAGCTCCGCTGACTGCTATTATTTTGGTAACTGAAATGGTTGGAGATTTTCGCCAATTGATGACGATTGCTGTTGTTACCCTAGTTGCTTATATCGTTATGGATGTGTTAAAAGGTGAGCCAATTTATGAAGCAATGTTAGCTAATCTATCTATTCCAAAAGACCGTGAAGTGATTGAACCGACATTAATTGAATTAACAGTGTCAGATAAAATCGCAGGTAAACGTGTTCGTGACTTGACCTTGCCTAAAAATGTACTTATCACAACTCAGATTCATCGTAAAAAATCTGAAGTGGTTTGTGGGAGTACCGTTTTAAATGCCGGTGATACTATTTTCTTGGTTGTTAATGAACCTGAAATTGGTAAAATCCGCAAATTATTAATGTAATTAGATTTATATTTTTGTATCCCCTTTCATTTTGAGTGAAGTTTTGGTAAAATGGATATTAGTAAGAGGATTGTTACTGGTTAAGCAGGCAAAACCTAGTGTACATATGAAGCATTGTGTTTTGGAACATATTACCTTTTGTGTACGCTAGTTTTGCCTTTTCTTTCCGAATTTTTTTGAGGGAGTAGTAGATAATGAAGATAGATAAAGTCTATAATAACAATGTTGTCTTAGCTAAAGGTGATGAAGGAGAAGAAATCATTGTTATGGGGAGAGGTCTTGGATTTCAAAAGAAATCTGGTGATGAAATTGACACATCTTTAGTTGAAAAAACGTTTGTTATGCAAGATAGTACTGCTACAAATGAATTAACGCGTGTTTATATTGATTTGTCACCACTAGAGACAGAGGTTGTTCTTGATATTATTAAGCACGGTCAGGAAGTCTTAAAAACTACTTTTGATACACCTTTTTATATTGCGCTAGCTGATCACCTTCATTATACTCTTCAACGATCTCGTGAAAATTTGATTATTCAAAATCCATTATCATGGGAAATCCGTAAGTTTTTTCCAAAAGAGTATCAACTTGGACGAGATGCTTTGAAGATTGTCTTTGAAAAACTAGGAATCATTCTTCCAGAAGACGAGGTTTCTTCAATTGCACTTCATTTTATCAATGCTCAAAAAGATTCTGGCTTAGTTGAGCAAAGCTATCAGATTTCAAAGATTGTGACTGATATCTTAGGAATTGTGCGCCTGTTTTATGGTAAAATTGCTGATGAGGATTCTGTGAGCTATAATCGATTTATCACGCATACTCAGTATTTTGCTCAACGTGTCGTTAATGGCGTAGTGCAAGGAAAAAATGATAGTTTTTTGTATGAACAAGTTAAATTAAACTATCCTGATGCTTTTTCGTGCTCAGAAAAAATTAAGAACTATATTGAATCATCTTATGATTTTCCAATGAGCCGAGATGAGCAGGTCTATATTACCATCCATATCCAACGCTTAGAAACAAGTAGTAATTAAACAGTATTCTTCTCGTCAACTGTCGAGAAGATTTTTTGTAAAAAAATTGAACCTGAAAATATCTTGAAAAATTTTGAAAGATGCTTTAGAAATAATAAAATGCAACAGATGCTTTTCAATAATTTATGAAAACGGTTTGTTTTTATTAAAAAAACTCCGATAAAGCGCTTGCATTTTGTGAAAGAGCATGCTATACTATGAATTGTTAAAAGGATTGTTACTGATAAGCAGGCAAAACCTAAATAGATACAAGATAGTTTTGGCGTTACCGCATATGTGGGCGCAGAAAATTGTTTCGTATTTATTTAGGTTTTTTTCTGTTTCTAAGAAAGAACATTAAGAAAGGAGCCAGCTTATGGCTAAAGATTATACTGAATTGGCACAAGATATTGTTGCTCACGTTGGAGGTAAAGACAATATCATTAAATTAGTTCACTGTGTGACTCGCTTGCGTTTTACTCTAAAAGATGAGAGTAAAGCTGATGATGACTATCTTAAACAACGTGATGGTATTGTCACAGTTGTTAAAGCAGGTGGTCAATACCAAGTGGTTATTGGTAATCATGTACCAGATGTCTATGATACTGTTTTGAAAGTTGCTGGTATTCAAGGTGAAGGTGGAATTGATGTGAATGAAGGAGATGTTCCTCAAGGGAATCTTCTTGATCGTTTTATTGCATTGGTATCAGGTCTTTTCCAACCAATGCTTGGCGCATTGTCTGCAGCAGGTATGTTGAAAGGGGTAGTCGCTATCCTTGCAGCGTTTGGGGTTTCTGATACCAGCGGACTGTATGTTATTTTAAATGCAGCCGGTGATGGTTTCTTCCAATTCTTACCAGTTATCTTAGCATTGACAGCCGCTAAGCGTTTCAAAATGGAACAATTTACAGCTTTGGCTCTAAGTTTTGCTCTTGTTTATCCTGATATTGCAACAAGCTTTGCAAATGGAAATGTTGATTTCTTGGGTATCCCAGTCATTTTCCCAGCATCAACGTATCTATCAACTGTGTTGCCAATCATCTTGACAGTTTATGTTGGTTCTAAAATTGAACATCTCCTTAAGAAAATTGTTCCTGATGTTGTTAAAGTTTTCGTTGTTCCATTCTTTGTACTTTTGATTACTGTTCCGTTAGCATTCTTAATCATTGGACCAGTAATGAACTGGGCTTCTGATTTAATCGGTGTTATCTTCACAGGTATTTACAATATCAGCCCGATTTTATATGGATTGATTCTTGGTGCTTTGTGGCAAGTATTGGTTATGTTTGGTCTTCATTGGGGACTTGTACCACTTGCAATTTTGGAATTACAACAAAACCCTTCAGGTGTAATCCTTGTTGCTTCAATCGCTATCTGTTTCTCACAAGCAGGTGCATTGCTTAATATTATGATTCGTACAAAAGAATCTAAAGTTCGTGAATTAGCTATTCCAGCGTTTATTTCAGCACTCTTTGGTGTTACTGAACCTGCTATTTATGGTATTACACTACCAATGCGTACACCATTTATTATGACCTGTGTTGCAGGTGCCATTCAAGGTGCTTTCCTTGGTTTGTTTAATGTCAAAATGTACGTAATGGGTGGTATGGGACTGTTCTCAATTCCGTCATTTATCTCAAGTGAAAATGGTTCAAACCTTGTTTACTACTTGATTGCCATTGCCATGAGTTTTGTTCTTGGTTTTGTATTGACACAATTTGTTAAAATCCCTTACCTTTACGGAGGTCCAAAAGATGCCTCTGCTATAACTGAAGAAAAAGTAGTAGAACCTGTTAATGATTTAAAAGAATTAAAACAAGAAATCATTGCAAGTCCAATGATTGGTAAAGTGGTTAAACTTGAAAATGTTCCTGATGAAGTATTCGCAACAGGCGCAATGGGGAAAGGAATTGCTATTGATCCAGCCGATGGTATTGTAGTAGCTCCTGCATCAGGTGAGATTACACTTGTTTTCCCTACAGGACATGCTATTGGTATGCGTACTGAAAATGGAGCAGAAATCTTGATTCACGTTGGTATGGACACAGTTTCACTAGCTGGTAAAGGATTTAAAACCTTTGTTCAAGTAGGAGACAAAGTTGAAGCAGGTCAAAAATTGCTTGAATTTGATTTGAC
This sequence comes from Streptococcus vicugnae, assembly GCF_016461705.1. Classification (GTDB taxonomy): domain Bacteria; phylum Bacillota; class Bacilli; order Lactobacillales; family Streptococcaceae; genus Streptococcus; species Streptococcus vicugnae. Next base: position 93,612 of record NZ_JAEMHW010000002.1, read on the forward strand.
AGCTATTCGTGATGCTAATCTCCCAGTTATTTCACCTGTGATTGTTACAAATTCATCCGAATTTGAAGATGTTTTAACAATACAAGATAGTCGTGTTAATGCAGGGGATTACCTCCTAACAACATTAGCTTAAAAATAAAAAGGGCGCGAAAGCGTCCTTTTTAAGTGATTACAGATAAGAAAAAAGCTGAGAAACATCAGCTTTTTAGTGTGTATTTCTGGCAGGGTTAATTAATACACGACTTTCTTTTTGTTTGCTAAATTGTTTACGATACTGGCTTGGTGTTAATTCGTAGTAGCGTTTAAATTGACGATTGAAGTTTGATAAATTGTTAAATCCGACAGCAGTAGCAATTTCAAGAACAGGATTTGAAGTATTAATTAACATATCACAAGCTTTGTTTAAACGTACTTGAATGATAAATTCAGTGCACGAACTTCCAGTATGTTGTTTAAAGACTGCCATAAAATGTGTCTTACTATATCCCATGAATTGAGAAAGATAGTCGATGGATAGATTTTTTTGGTAGTTATTATTAATAAAATCAATTAATTCACGTATCTGTTCATTTTTGCGATAGGTATCATCGGTATTTTTTCGCAATACGTATCGGTAGTAAAAGAGCAGGTATAGAAATTCATTGAGTTTTGATTTGAGCATCAGTTCAAAATGACGTCCTTCATTTTTTGAAAGCTCAAAAATTGTAAAAAGGCACTCTTTAATTTCTTCGTATCCTTCCATTCCTGGTTGAATACGTGGTACGAATTTATAAAGACTGGTCTGCAAGGGTTGCAAATAGCGTAAGCTTACTTGGTCGACAATTGAATAGCCAATCATATCTAAGTGAAATCGGAAAGTATCAGTGACATGTCTTTGGTTTTCTAAAGGATGAATAGAATGCATGCCATTTGGTCGTATGAGGATAATATCACCTGCTTGACTATTAAAGTAATCGTAATCAATGTGAAAACGCGCAGACCCTTCATAAATGTAATTAATTTCAATTTCTGGATGCCAGTGGAAAAGCACGTCAGGACGGCCATTCTCAACCACTGTGCTGTAATAATCATAGGGAAGAAGGTGCTTACTTTCATCTATTTTAATTTCATGAGCTGGATTTGATTGTTTCATATAATAACCCTTCTAATCATATCATAGTATTATAGTACCTTTTTATTGTAGCACAATTGTTTTCAAAATGGAAGCGTATTCCAGAAAAGGTTTTCATAAAATGTTTCAAAAAATTATCAGATAAAAGTATTATAAATGAGAAGGATAGTGTAAGAATGTCTCTAAGAAGGCGATTATAATAAGGGTGTAAAATCATATAGCAAGACCTTTTTTGATCGTGCAACAATATGATTTTTAGTCACAAAGACTTATTTGTTTACATTTTTAAAAGCTTCGCAAGGCAATTTAATCTCCTTTGTTAACTGCGGAGCTTTTTTGGTTGAAAAAGTTTAAGGTGTCAGAATCTTTCATGAAAAGACTGTTTCTTTTAGAAATTTTATCGCAAAAGTAGTAGAATGAAAGGGTAAACATATGTTATTTAGTCATTCAAGGAGGAATAATCATGGAAGAATTGAAAAAAGTTCTCTTAGCTGGGATTGGTTTGACGTCTATGACTTTGGAAAAAGCAGATGCTTTTATTAAAGAATTAGTTGAAAAAGGACGCCTCACTGTTGACGAAGGAAAAGAATTGCAATCTGAACTAAAACGAAAAAGTGAAGATGAAGCACAAGAGTTTTTGGATGAATTAAACGAAAAAACAAAAGCTGTTCAATATGCTACCAAAGAAGATGTTTCTCGTCTTGAAGACAAAATTGATGCACTTTTGAAGAAGTCAAATATCTTACATTAGAAATATTGGTGGGTTATGTCAGGTAGACGTTTAAGAGAAATCATTGGTGCCTTCAGTTCAGTAGGCTTAACTTCTTTAATCGAAAAAGGAAAAGCAGCCGAAGATAAATCAACGCCGCGTAAGCTTCGTTTAGCTTTTGAAAAGTTAGGGCCAAGTTTTGTCAAAATTGGACAAATCTTATCTACTAGGAGTGATTTATTTCCAGAAGCTTATGTTAGAGAATTAAGTAAGTTACAAAGTAACGTGCTTCCCTTACCTCAAGAAATTGTTATGCAGGCTATCTCTGACGAACTTTCCGGGCCAGTTTCAGCTTATTTTGCTGAAATCACGCCAGAACCTTTGGCAAGTGGGTCAGTAGCTCAGACACATCGAGCGCGTTTATTAAATGGACGCGATGTCATTATTAAAATTCAGCGTCCACATTTGCCTGAAATCATTGAAGAAGATTTAACGCTTTTGATTCGTCTGTCAAGACGTGTTCCAAAAGCTTTGCTTCCAATGGTCAATTTGCCAGAGGTTTTGCAACAAATCAAGGAAAGTTTGACACGTGAAATTGATTTTCGTAATGAAGCACAAGCCATGATTGCTTTTGCCGGGTTAAACCAATCAAGCAAGTGTATTGCCAGTCCAGAGGTCTATGATGAGTTTACGACACCTCGCATGTTGGTTGAAGATTACGTGTCTGGTATCCCAATTAATCATTACGAAGAATTAATTAAAGCGGGTTATGATTTAGAAGACATTGGTAAAAAACTCATGCTAAGCTTTATCAAGCAAGTCTTTAAAGATGGTTTTTTCCACGGTGATCCTCACCCAGGAAATCTTTTTATCTCCGATGGAAAAATTTATTTTATTGACTTTGGAATCATGGGGAGACTTGATAATGGCATGCGCGTGGCTCTAAATGACATCCTCTATAGCTTTACCGCTCAAGACGTTGAAGGTATGATGCAAGGAATTTTGTCTGTCACAAGTTTTGACACATCGATGAACAAATCAGCTCTAGCTCAAGACGTCGAACGTATGCTTGCTAAGTATTCAAGCCTTGATGTAGGTGTCCTATCGATTACTGATCTTATCGAGGATTTATTAAATGTCTTTGTTAAAAATGGCTTGAAAGCTTCACCGCAGATTACTATTTTGGAAAAAGCTGCGCTGCAAATTGAAGGGATTTTCCGTGAATTAGCTCCGGAAGTTGATTTAATGACACTTGCTAAGAATTATTTCCTAGAAAATATGGGACCTGACATGCTCAAACAAGCTTTGAATAAAGAAACGCTTTTGATTGAGCTTTTTTATCAGTTAAAAAATGGTAAAAATATCCCACGTCGACTTAATCAACTTTTGGAACAAGTTCTAAATGGGCGAATTTTGGTTAATCATGATTTGTACGATTATACCAACCGTATTAAGGTTTTTAATCGTTTTGTTAATCGTTTTGTGTTGAGCTTGCTCTTTTTTGCAGTATTGATAAGTGCGGCAATTTTGAGTTTTAACCAGAACTTAGAAATCCTATCAAATGGCCTTTTTGTCGTGGCTTTACTGCTCTTTTTATGGGACCTTGTTCTTATCTTGAAAAAATAAAAAAACTAACAAGATAGAAGGAATTTCCTAATGACTTAGGAAATTTTTTCTATTTTTATTTTTGTAACCGCTTGCTATAATGACAGTGTATTAAACAAGGAGGATTCGTAATGGCTAAGTTACCAGATAATTTTTTGTGGGGTGGTGCAGTTGCTGCTCACCAACTTGAAGGTGGATGGAAAGAAGGAGGAAAAGGACTCAGTGTTGCTGATGTGATGACAGCTGGTCGTCATGGTGTTCCTCGTGAAATCACTGATGGTGTCGTGGAAGGAAAATATTATCCAAACCATGAAGCTATCGATTTTTATCATCACTATAAAGAAGATATTGCATTGTTTGCTGAAATGGGCTTCAAATGTTTCCGTACATCAATTGCATGGACACGTATTTTCCCAAATGGGGATGAATTGGAACCAAATGAAGCAGGATTGCAATTCTATGACGATTTGTTTGACGAATGTTTGAAACATGGTATTGAACCAGTTGTCACATTGTCTCACTTTGAATTGCCATACCACTTGGTTAAAGAATATGGTGGCTTCACAAACCGTAAATTGGTAGATTTCTTTGTTCGTTTCGCTGAAACATGTTTCCGTCGTTACAAAGACAAAGTAAAATATTGGATGACATTTAACGAAATCAATAACCAAGCAAACTATCAAGAAGATTTTGCACCATTCACAAACTCTGGTATTGTCTACAAAGAAGGCGATGATCGCGAAGCTATTATGTATCAAGCAGCTCACTACGAATTGGTAGCATCAGCTCGCGCAGTTAAAATTGGCCGTGAAATCAAGCCTGATTTCCAAATTGGTTGTATGATTGCGATGTGTCCAATCTATCCAGCAACATGTAATCCAAAAGACATTTTGATGGCTCAAAAAGCTATGGAAAAACGTTATTACTTCACTGATGTACACGTTCATGGCTTCTATCCAAACCATATTCTTAAATATTGGGAACGTAAAGGCATCGATGTTGACGTGACTGAACAAGATTTGGAAGACTTGAAGACAGGTACTGTTGACTACATCGGATTCTCATACTACATGTCATTTGCTATCGATTCACACCGTGAAAACAACCCACACTTTGATTACCTTGAAACAGAAGATTTGATTAAAAACAAATACGTTAAAGCTTCTGAATGGGGTTGGCAAATTGACCCAGAAGGCCTTCGTTACAGCTTGAACTGGTTTACAGATATGTATCATTTGCCACTTTTCATCGTGGAAAATGGTTTTGGTGCCATCGACCAAGTTGAAGAAGATGGTATGGTTCATGATGATTACCGTATTGATTACCTTGGTGCGCACATCAAAGAAATGATTAAAGCTGTCGACGAAGATGGTGTTGATTTGATGGGTTACACTCCATGGGGTTGTATCGACCTTGTTTCAGCAAGTACAGGTGAAATGCGTAAACGTTACGGATTTATCTATGTTGATAAAGATGACGAAGGAAATGGAACATACAAACGTTCACCTAAATTGTCATTTGACTGGTATAAGAAAGTGATTGCTTCTAACGGTGAAGAAGTCTAAAACTGTTAATTAATTTATTTAACAAACCTTTGTGGGGGTGTAATCTCTTACCCCATGAAGGTTTTTACATGGTTATAAGAAAAGAGAGTAGGTCTTTATGATTGGATATATTGCGGCTTGTTTGACAACTTTTGGCTTTTTGCCACAAATGATTAAGGTATTAAAAACTAAAGATGTTGAATCCATTTCACTTGGCATGTATACTATGTCTGTAACTGGTATGGCTTTATGGTTAGCGCATGGGATTTCTGTTTCAGATCCTGCCTTGATCGTTGCTAATTCAATTTCAGTTGCCTTAGCAGGAATTATCCTTATTTGTAAAATAATTTATAAATAATTTTTAAAAGTCTTTTAAATGTTGATAAATCAATGTTTTAGAGGCTTTTTTCTTAAATGGAAGTGAGTTATTCTTCCTATTTAATTTCTGAAAAAGGACTTTACAGAAAATAATTGACAGGGGTTTCAAAAAGGATTATAGTTATCGTATAAATTTTAAAGATCCCTTAATGAAGGGGCTAAGGAGGCTATTATGGTGACGATTTTAGCAATAATTTTTGGAATATTGTTAATTATCGCGATTGTGCGTGTCATCCAGTTGAAAACTGGGGTTACCAAACGCTTTGGTTATCACTACACGATTACCATGCATCATGGCCTGAAGTTACCAGATTTAACAAGAAATGACAATCTCAAAGGAAAGATTAAGATTATTTCGGCAACGGAAGACACCTGCATGGTACAATCAAAGATTAACGATACTGAGCTGAAAACAACCTTAATGAAAGATTATGGACTGGATTCAACTCAAGTGCAGGTTGAGAATACTCAGTAAGCATGAATGAGTAATTTTTAGGAATAGGACATTAGGAACTAACAAACGTGTGCAATAATTATTATGTTAATGATTTAGACATTTTGTTTTAAGAAATGATGTTTTCTTTTGAATGAATGTCTTATAATGTCGGTGAAGTGTTAAAAATACTTCAGACAATTAGGTTAAAGGAGATTAATGATGTTAAAAGTGCTATTAATTGTTTTAGTTGTTGCTTTTGTTGTGGCTGGTATCTACAATGTTAGAAATCAACTATGGGTGTCAAAGGCATTTGGTTACGATTACGTAGTTGTCATGAAAAATGGTGCAAAACTTCCTGATTTGGCAAGCAATGCTGGCCTAAAAGGAAAAATCAGAGTTGTTGGTTCATCAGATGATACTTGCAGTGTTCAATCACACCTCAACGATGTGGAATTGAAAAAGATTTTGATGGCAGATTATCACTTGTCAGACGAACAAGTTTATATCCGCCCAGCACAACTCTCAGGTGCAGTTGGTATGATGTAGTTTAGGAGATGACGAATATGAGCATTAAATGGGTTATTATTATCGTATTTTTAGTTCTCATTGCTCTTGTTTACTTTTTGACTAGCAAATATCGAAAAGTTTATGATAGTCAAGGTCAACGAATGAGTGGTCCATATATCATCACCTTTTCAAATCCTAATGAGCTTCCTGATATTTTAGCTAATCAAAAGATTGCTGATACGATTCAAGTGCTTCACAAAGATTCAAAAAGTTATCGTGTTTATTCTATAATGAACGATGAAAAATTGAAAAAACTAATTACTGATGAGTTAGGCTTACAAGAAAATCAAGTTTCTGTGAATTATACAAAATTATTTATTCCAGCATTCTTTTAAGATAGTCAGACTAGTTTTCCCTAGTCTGGCTCTTTTTTTTCTAAAAAACTGAAGATTTACAGCAAATTTCCGTAGTGATTGCAGTTTGGTTACGGAAAAAAATGTACCTAAATGGAATTTTTCCGTATTAGTCGTATATTTTTCCGTATTGCAAAGGAAAAAGAATGCGTTTACATAATGATGGCGTTTTCATATAATATCAGTGTAAACAAAAAACAAAGGAGATTCACATTATGGCTAAGAAAGCTTTAATTATCTGTGCAGGCGGTATGTCATCATCAATGATTGCTAAAAAAACAATGACATTCCTTCAAGACAAAGGCGAAGACATCGAAATGGATGCTGTTGGTGTTCCAGAAGGACAAAAACGTATCGAAGCTGATAAATACGATTTGTATCTTGTTAGCCCACAAACAAAAATGAACTTCAAACAATTAGCAGATGCAGCTGCTAAAACAAACAAACCAATCGTTCAAATTCCACCACAAGCTTACATTCCAATTCCAATGGGAATCGAAAAAATGGCAGCCTTGGTTCAAGAAAACATCTAATGCCTGATGTGATATAATAGTTCTAATGGTACTTGGAGGTGTCCTGTTCTGTGTTAAATAAAAAAGAAAAACAAATTATTCAATATCTTACAAAAGATAAAGAACAATTTGTGACTAGTAAAGAACTAGCAGCGCATTTAGGATGTTCGGATAGAACAATTAGAACTTACTATAAAACACTTGTTGAAAAATTAGATTTTTATTCAGGAATTGATTTGATTTCAAAGCAAGGATATGGTTATAAGCTAGACATCGTTGATGATGACGCTTATGCCGATTTCTTGGAAGAAAATCATATCAATGATAACCATTTTAATTATCAAAACATTACAGATATTAACGATCGCTACAATTTTCTGTTAAACAAACTTTTGTTTGAGCAAAATGAAATTTATTTTGATGATTTAGCAGATGAGTTATTTGTTAGTCGATCAACATTATCTAGTGACTTTAAAAAGATTAGAGAAAAGTTTAAACCATATCATTTAAAAATTGAGAGCAAAGCCAATAAGGGTGTTTATGTGATGGGGCAAGAACGTGATAAACGTCGATTCATCATGGACTACTTTATCGATTCTGGTTTCATCAACACCATGCATTCATATGTTGATAATGAATTGCTTAATCAAAAGATTTCTTTTGAAGAATTAACAATTATTGTCCTTGATGAATGTCGGGAAGGTGGTCTTAAATTATCAGATTTTGTGATTCAAAATTTGGTCATCCATATTGCCTTAGCGATTAGACGTATTACTGAAGGTTTTCAAATCAGTAAGGTGTCAGAAGATGAATTGGTGCTGAGAGGTTTGGCAGAGCGTCAAATTGCAGAAAATATTCTAAAGCGTGTTTCAAACTCAACGGGGATTCACTTCCCGATTGAAGAAATTGATTACATTACGTTACACTTGGTTTCAAAAGGTCACGGGAATGCTTGTCATATTTCTGAAGTATTGCAAGAACAAATGCGACAAGAATTAATTGACAGTATCGACCAAGTTAATCCAACTGTGAAGAATGATTTTCAATTGATTGAAGGACTCCTAGCTCACTTGTCTACGATGTTTATTCGTTTGCAAGGTCGAGTTGAGATGGAAAATCCATTAACATCAGAGATTCGAGCAAAATACAATGACATGTATGAGTTAGCAGAGCACGTGGTTAAGAATATGCCAACCTTCAGCGCTTACACTTTAACACCAAATGAAATCGCCTACATTGCTCTTCACTTTATGGCAGCAAAGGAAAGATATAAGGAGCAACGTAAATACAATGTTCTTGTTATCTGTGCTACTGGTTATGGTAGTGCTCAAATGTTGAAGAGCCGAATTGAAAATGAGCTCGGGAACTTAGTTTCAATTACGGATGTGATTGGTTATTACGAAATCAATGATGAAAAGTTAAAAGGTATTGATTTTATTGTATCTTCGATTGACTTATCAAACTTGATTTTCAATATTCCAGTTTTCACGGTTTCAGTCTTTTTAAATGATGATGAGCTGAAGGATATCAAACAAGGAATTTCTCACTTGAACACCTCTTTAGCAAAAATAGAAGATCGTCAATCAGAACTCAGTGTAAGCGATGTGTTTGACGATTACTTCTCAGAAGATTATTTTTTCCTTCTGTCAGATGCGTCAAAAGAAGAAGTACTTCAAATTTTGGCTAATAGCATTTCAGTTAATGAAAACGAGCAGTTTGAAAAACGCTTGTTGGATATGATGAAACAGCGTGAAGCAATGAGTTCAATTGTTTTCGGGAAAAACATCGCTGTTCCTCATCCGCTGAAAGCCGTAGGAAGTAAACATCACTTTGCCGTAGCAATTGTTAAAAACGGAGTGAAATGGGATAAACAATATCCTTCAATTAAAATCGTCTTTTTAATGTCAATGTCAATTCATGATAATGATGGCTTACCAGAGTTGACATCTGCCATTGTAGATTTGGTTGATAATCCAAAACTTCAAGAACGTATGTTAACTTGTCAATCATTTGATGAATTTAAAAAAATATTTTTAACTATTTAAAAAGGAAGTAGGAGTTATATGAATTCAGAAGAATTGCAAGTTGCAGCATTTGAGATTATCTTAAATTCCGGTAACGCACGTTCAATCGTTCACGAGGCATTTGATGCCATGCGCGAAGGTAACTATGCGTTAGCAGAAGAAAAATTGAAAGAATCAAATGACGAATTACTAAAAGCCCACCAATCACAAACACACTTGTTACAAGAATATGCAGGTGGTAAAGAAGTTAATGTTGAAATCATCATGGTTCACGCTCAAGACCACTTGATGACAACAATGACTCTTCGTGAAGTTGGACTTGAAATGTTAGAGTTATACAAAAAAATCGGTTAGTTAGGCAAGAAAGGAGATAGCTATGGCTGCTTTAACAGAAAAGGAGAAAAGAGAATTAGACGCAACTAGACGTGAAAACGGGATAAAAAACATGTACTACACACGTTACTTCCTTATTCGTTACATCGTCGCCTTCTTCTTTTTCATCAATCTGTACTGGATTTTGATGTTCTTATCAGCCAGTCACATCAGTCTAGTTATTATTCCTGTTCTTATGGCTGTCTTTGGTGCCATTTGTATGTGGGAACAATCACGAATGTATTCAAGGGAACAAAAACCAGCGATTAAAACGCAATTTTATTTCCAAACGATCATTGCTTTAAATATCATTTTAATTATTGCCACTTTATTTAAGCAATATCACTATTTTTATCCATTCTTATCTGAGAATGGTACGACTCAACTTATCCTAATCGTGATGCTTTTACTTGGGATTATAATTTCATCATGGATGTTAGTTAAAATTGGTCGTATCAACCGTAACTCAGATAAACAATATTATCGCATTCAAAAATATTTGGCATCAATCAATTAGTTAACAACAAACATTCAACAGTTTTTAGGAGGAGAAGAAAATGTTTGAATTTTTAGAAAAGTACTTAATGGGGCCGATGGCTAAAGTTTCTGCTTGGCGTCCTGTTCGTGCCATTGTTGCCGCTGGTATGGCCAGTATTCCGTTTACTATCGTCGGATCTATGTTCCTTGTCTTGAGCATTATCCCACAAGCCTTTCCAATTCCTGCCTTAACATCAATTTGGGCAAACTCAGTTGATAAGATTGCACCACTTTACTTGCAAGCTTACAACTGTACAATGGGTATCTTGTCACTATACTTTGCCATTGTTATTGGTTATGAATACACTAAAATTTTCGCTGATGAAGAAGAACTTGATGTAGATCCAGTTTACGGTGCTCTACTTTCAGTATTTGCTTTCTTCTTGACAATTCCAGAGTTGCTTGTTAAAAATGGTTCATTTGACTATTTGAACGTTAAAGGTGCTACAATCAATGGTTGGACTGTTGGTGGTAACAGCTTGGCTCGTTTGTCAACTTCAGGTATGTTTACAGCTATCTTGATGGCTATCCTTGCTGTTCAACTTTACCGTGTATGTATCAAACGTCACTGGGTTGTTAAAATGCCAGAAGCAGTTCCTTCAGGGGTTTCTCGCTCATTCTCAGCTTTGATTCCATGTGCTTTCGTAGCTATTGTCGTTCTTGTTATCGATGGTGTGTTCATCGCACTTGGTACTGACATTTACAATGTCGTTGCTATTCCATTTGGTTTCGTTCGTCACATTGCAAACTCTTGGCTTGGTATTGTGGTTATTTACCTTCTTGTTCACGCTTTGTGGATTGTTGGTATCCACGGTGCTAACATCGTTATGGGTCTTGTTAACCCAATCCTTTTGTCAAACATGGCAGAAAACGTTGACGGAGCACACATTGCTTTCGCCGGTGAATTCTCAAACTCATACGTTATCATGGGTGGTTCTGGTGCAATGCTTCTTGCTTGTGTATGGCTTGCAGTAGCAGCTAAATCATCACAACTTAAAATGCTTGGTCGTGCAGCTATGGGTCCTGCAATCTTCAACATCAACGAACCATTAATCTTTGGTCTTCCAGTTGTTTACAACCCAATTCTTGCCCTTCCATTCATCCTTGCACCAATCGTGAGTGCTTCAATCGCATATTGGTCAATCAAACTTGGTTTTGCCGCTGTATCTATCATTCAAACTCCATGGCCAACACCAATCGGTCTTGGTGCCTACATCGGATCAGGTGGTAACATCGGTGCCGTTATTACAGCTCTTGTTTGTGCTGTAGCAGCATTCTTTGTTTGGTTCCCATTCCTTAAAATGTATGATTTGAAACTTCTCAAAGAAGAAGGCGTAGAAGCTTAATAGAATTAAGAGCGGGTATATCCCGTTCTTTTTTGTTTGAAAATGAAAGTCAACAATTTTTTCCGTATCATAGTATCATTTTTTCTGAATATACTCAAAGAATTTTTCAGTCAGCTAGCGTATAATGGGGGACAAGGAGGGTGTTATGACAGTTAAAGTAATTGCAACCGACATGGATGGTACATTTCTAACAGATACAAAGACATATGATAAGGTCTTATTTGAACGACTTTTTGACCATTTTATGGAAGAAGGAATTAAATTTGTTGTTGCTAGCGGTAACCAATATCGCCAAATTATCAAACAATTTCCAAGACACAAACACCAGATGTCATTTGTAGCTGAAAATGGCGGACATATTATTGAAAATGGTAAGACATTGCAAGAAGAATTCGAGACGGTGGAAGCTGTTTCGGCATTGGTAAATTATATCGAGGAAAATTATCCTGACACCGTGATTAATCTAGCTGGAAAAACATCGTCATATTTACCAGTGACAACACCGAAAAAGATAAAGGATTCATTGAGTTATTATCTACCGGTTTTAAAATACGTTGAAGACCTTCATCCAATTCCTGAAGACGATTATTTCAAAGTGACTTTACTAGTTCGTGACGAGTTAACTTTTCAAGTTCGCGATGAAATCAATACACTTTTTGCAGACTATCAATTAACTGCGACCTCTAGCGGTTTTGGTTGTATTGATGTTATTCCTTCACACGTTCATAAAGGAACTGGGCTTGATTTCTTATTAGATCATTGGGGATATGGTCCAGAAAACCTTATGGTATTTGGTGACGGTGGAAATGACATCGAAATGTTAAAATTGGCAAAATATTCTTTTGCCATGGCAAATGCTTCGCAGGAAATCAAAAATGTTGCTCATTACCAAGCACCATCAAATCAAGAAAATGGTGTTTTACAGGTTTTAGCTAACCATTTTTTGAAAGGTTCTGATTTGTGATAAAATAGTCACAAAGGAGAAAAAATGACTGATTTCCAAGAATTATATCACCAAGCAGATGTCAAAGAATATCGTAATTATGTGTTAATTGATCAGCAAAATCAATTGTGGGATAAATTTGATGCTTTAAATAGCAGTGCTTCTCACCCCAATATCGTTTTTGCTGGGGATTCTATCACGGAATATTTTCCCATTCATGAATTGTTGTCATCAGATTTAACCCTTTATAATCGTGGCGTCCATGGGATTAATAGTCTTCATCTATTGGAACATCTGGATAGTCAAGTCCTTAATTTATCACCGCTTAAAGTCTTTTTATTAATTGGTGTTAATGATTTGAAAAATCGAAGACCAGAAGAGGTTTCTCAAACCATCAAAACGATTATCGAGAGAATTCAGGAACAATTGCCTAAAACTCAGATTTTCTTATTGTCTGTTTTTCCGATGAATGAATCGCCTGAATTTGTACGCACACCAAGCCTGCGAAATAATGCAAGCATTTCACAACTTAATAAACTATTAGAACAATTGGCTAGTCAGCAAGTTAAATGGCTTGATTTACATGATTTATTGTGTGATGCTTCTGGACAGTTAAAACGTGACTGGACAATTGATGGACTTCATTTGACCGTTGAAGGCTATCGTGCCATTTCAAAAGTGATTCAAACTTATCTCTAATGGGATAGTATTAGTTTCTAAGATAATAATGCAAGATTGCGCTTTCAAATGACGGTATAATATTATTGTACTTAATTGAAAGAAGGAACAAAGTATGACAAAAGCATTTCCAAAAAATTTCCTTTGGGGTGGGGCAATTGCTGCTAACCAAGCTGAAGGTGCTTATAATGAAGATGGTCGTGGACTTGTTGCGACTGATGTGACAACAGGTGGTAGTGTTGATGCACCGCGTTACATGACTTATATTGATAAAGATGGCAAGCCTGGTAAAGCGCCAGCCATGGGACACAATGGTAAAATTCCTGAAGGCGCCAAATATGCGGTGCTTGACACAGAGCATTATCCAAACCATGTAGCCGTTGATTTCTATCACCGCTACAAAGAGGATATTAAGTTGTTTGCCGAAATGGGTTACTCTGTTTTCCGCTTGTCAATCTCTTGGGCGCGAATTTTTCCAAATGGTGATGACAAAGAGCCTAATCAAGCTGGGCTAGATTTTTACCGTTCTGTTTTTGAAGAATGCCGTAAATATAACATTGAACCATTGGTATCAATTTGGCATTTTGATACACCACTTGCTTTGGAAGAAAATTATGGCGGATGGAAAAATCGTAAACTGATTGATTTTTACGTGCGTTACTGTGAAGTGATTTTCAATGAATATAAAGATTTGGTTAAATATTGGCTAACTTTCAACGAAATTAATAACACAACCATGTTTCTTGATATGTTTGGTTCAAAAGCCAGTGACGCTGACTATCAAGAAGGTTATCAAATTCTTCACCATCAATTTGTAGCATCATCTAAGGCTGTACAAATTGGGCATGCCATTAACCCTGATTTCATGATTGGAAATATGATTTGTGGCATTACTTTCTATCCTGGAACTTGTGATCCTGCAGATATCTTAGCAAACGAGCACAAGTGGCAGTCTGGCATTTATTATTGCGGTGATGTTCAAGCTAAAGGAAGATATGGTACTTATGCCAAACGTCTTTGGAAAGAGCATAATGTTGAACTTGATATCACTGAAGAAGATCTTGAAGATTTGAAACGTGGTACGGTTGATATGTATACTTTCTCATATTATATGTCAAATAATGTGACTACTCATACTGGTGGTGAACAGGTTTCTGGTAACTTTTCAGCTGGTGCTAAAAATCCTTATTTGACTTACTCAGATTGGGGTTGGGCACACGATCCAACGGGGCTTCAATATTACCTTGAAAAAATTTACGACCGTTATGAAATTCCTTTAATGGTGGTTGAAAATGGTCTTGGTGCTTTTGACACGGTAGAAGAAGATGGTTCTATTCATGATAATTACCGAATTGATTATCACCGTGCTCATATCAACGCCATGGCAAATGCTATTGAAAATGGTGTTGACCTTATCGGTTACACAACTTGGGGATGTATTGATATTGTTTCAGCCGGTACTGGTGAAATGCGCAAGCGTTATGGCTTTATCTACGTTGATATGGATGATGCTGGGAATGGTACTCTTAACCGCACACCAAAAGATAGTTTCTATTGGTATAAAGAAGTTCTTGCTACTAATGGCCAAAAAGCTATTAAAGAAGCTGAAAAATAAAAAAACAATGCTCCTGCAACATGTGGGAGCATTGTACTAGTATCAAAGCTAGTTCACTTTAGTTTTAAAATAAGAATGGAAGATGTGATGATAAAGATAATAGCCGTTGATATGGATGGAACATTTTTGGATGAAGAGGGAAAATTTGATGCGAACCGATTTGAACAGTTACTAGATGAATTAGATAGACGTGGTATTTTATTTGTTGTCGCAACTGGAAATCAAATTTCAAGAATGAAAATCGTTTTTGGGGATTTTGCTAAACGGCTAGCTTATGTTGTAGGAAATGGCAGTCATTTAGTTGTCAAAGATAAGACGATTTATTTAAAAAACTTAAGTTCACAGCAACTTCAACATTTTTTGGATTATTATCAAAATCATTTTGACGATTATCACATCGTTATTTCATCCCCAGAGCATTCCTATATGACTAAAGGTGCTTATGCTTGTCAGAATTTAGCAGATGAAGCAACTCTAGATTATTACAATGCAAGTTTTCCAAACGTGATTTTACTAGATGACGTGTCTGATTTGCCAAAAGAAACAATTAATAAAATCACAATGCAATTGCCTTTGGCGGTATTTGAGAAAGTTAGCGCTGATTTTAAAAAGGAATTTCCTGATTTGGTTCCCATGGCGAGTGGCTTTGGTGCAATTGATGTGGTTTTACCGGGAGTAGATAAAGCTTTAGGCTTGAAAGAGTTGATGAGATTTCGTGAAGTATCGGCTAATCAACTAATGACTTTTGGTGACGGGGAAAACGATATTGCTATGTTGCGCTTAGCTAAATACTCCTATGCTATGGAAAATGCGCCTGAACGTGTAAGAGCATCTGCTAATTTTTTAGCACCATCAAATGCTAAAGCAGGTGTTTTTCAAGTCATTGAAAATTATTTAGCTAATCAATAGACATAAAAATAGCTAGGAGTAAGATTGAACTCCTAGCTATTTGTTATTTCATGCGAGCAAAATAATTTTTAGTTTCATGGATAATAACTGGTGAGAGGGCAAGTAAAGCGATAAGGTTTGGAAGAGCCATTAACCCGTTAACGATATCCGCAATAATCCAAATTAATTCCAATTTGAGGAATCCACCTAGGGCAACCATGATGACAAAAATAACTCGGTACAGTTTGATGTGTTTTGTTCCGAAAAGGAATTCAAAGCAACGTTCACCATAGTAAGACCAACCAAGGATTGTTGTAAAGGCAAACAAGACCAAACAGAATGTAAGAGCAAGTGCACCTGGTGTTCCAAAGAGTGATGAAAAGGCTGCTTGAGTTAACGGAGCCCCTTCAAGACCAGCTACTGTCCACTTTTGCGTAACAATGATTGAAAGGCCAGTCAAAGTACAGATGATAATTGTATCAATGAAAGTACCAGTCATTGAAATAAGGCCTTGTTCAACAGGTTCTTCTGTTTTAGCGGCTGCGGCAGCAATTGGAGCTGAACCTAGACCAGATTCATTTGAGAAGACTCCACGTGCAATACCTTTTTGGATAGCATCTTTAACAACAGCTCCGGCAAAACCACCGACAGCAGCAGTACCAGTAAAGGCACCAGAGAAGATTTCACCAAATGCAGGTAGAATTTGGTTTGCATTGCAGAAAATAACAGCAAGTGTTGCTAGGATATAAATGATTGCCATGAAAGGAACTACTTTTTCAGCAACTTTTGAGATTGATTTAATTCCACCAAAGATAATAATAGCAACTACTACAGCAACAACGATACTAACGATTTGTGGCGCTAAGCCAAATGAATTTTCAAGTGATGAAGTAATTGAGTTAACTTGAGAGAAGGTACCAATACCAAAGTAGGCAACAAGGATACCTGCAATGGCAAAGAAGACGGCAAGTGGTTTCCAACGTTTCCCCATACCGTTTAAGATGTAGTACATTGGTCCACCAGAAACTTCGCCGTTATCATCACGCGTACGATATTTGATAGCAAGAAGCCCTTCAGAATATTTTGTTGCCATTCCAAAGAAAGCAGCCATCCACATCCAAAAAAGTGCACCAGGTCCACCGGCCTTGATAGCTGTTGCAACCCCAACAATGTTTCCTGTACCAACAGTGGCAGCAAGAGCAGTTGCAAGAGCAGCAAAACTTGAAATATCCCCTTGACCTTTATCGTCAGCGAAAATGAGTTTGAAGGCCTTAGGTAATTTTAAAACCTGAAGTAAACCAAGACGAACTGTTAAGTAGATCCCAGTTCCCACTAAAAGAATAAGCAGTGGGGCACCCCAGACAATATCATCTAACATTGTAAAAAAGTTAAGCATATACGAAAAAACTCCTACTAAATATAGCTCCCACGATGCCATTTAGAATAGAAAAAGGAGTTATCATTACGATAACTCCTGAAAAGTGATAAGAAGACTGACAAAGATAACTCAACCTTACCTGTTAATCGATTCTTATCTTCTGTCCTTTTGCCTGAGAGTTTGAGCTAAACTTAGCGTTCAGCCTTGCCCCTTCGGCGCCTATCTAGTTCTTTTGTGTCAGTATTACAATACTTAGTCCTTAAAAACATACTGATTCACAAGAGTGCTAGTGTAATAAATTATTACTAGGTCTCTCCAGAAGTCCGTCCATCACCCAGTCCCTGTCTATGACACCTGAGAGCGTAACTCCTTCGGCGAAAGGCAAGCTTTCTTCTCCTGAATGACATCATTCGGTTTGCTATTTGATTTGAATACTATGTTAAAGCAAAAACCGAACTTTGTCAATAGTATTTTTTAAATTGTTTGGGAAAAATATAAAATGTGAAAAAATTAGAGAATAATTTGGGATAAAATATTAATAATCTTTTCTAAGTCTTGATTTGAGATATTGGCGTAGTTTACGATAAAACACTTGTCAAACTGCTTATTTTCGCCATGATAGTAGTGAGAAATTGGTGTTATTTGCAAGTCATTTTTGAGAGCCTGCTGGCAAATTTCTTCTTCAGATAAACGACTTTTTATGGTCATAATAAAATGCAAACCAGACTCTTCTTCATGGATGCTGATGTGATTTTTTAAAGGACTTGCTAATAAATTTTGAATCAGATAATCACGTTTTTTCTGATAATACAGGCGCATTCGATTTAAATGTTTTTCAAAATAGCCGTCTTGCATAAAATAAGCCAGCGTATATTGCTGTAAATTAGAGACAGTATTGTTGTAAAAGCTGAGCTGTTTTTCAAAGCGCTCTAGTAATTGTGGTGGTAAAATCATATAACTAATACGAAGGGTAGAAGCTAAGCTTTTACTAAAAGTATTGATATAGATGACTTTTCCAAGACTATCGATTTCTTGAAGGCTTGGAATTGGTAAGCCATGAAAGCGGAACTCACTGTCGTAGTCATCTTCAATGATATAGCGATCTCCTTGATTTGCCCAGCTGAGAAGTTCATAACGCTTGCTAATGGAAAGAATAGCACCTGTTGGAAATTGATGAGAAGGCGATAGATGGACAATGTCAGCATTTTTTTCTTTTAGTTGAGACATACTAATGCCGTCTTCTTCCATATCGATAAAGGTTTGTTTGACCTTGAATTGTTGGTAAATTTTTTGAATTTTTGAGTAGCTTGGTTCTTCCAGCGCGACTGTTTTATCCAATCCTATCAACTGAATGAGAATAGTATACAGATACTCTGTCCCAGCTCCAATGATAATTTGTCGAGGATTAACAGCCATTCCTCGATAGTCATTTAAGTGTTTGGCAATGGCTTGTCTTAACATGAGAACTCCCTTACTTGGTGAGGGGTGAACAAGTTCATTTTGACAATTGTTGAGGACTTGTCGAACAATTTTTGACCATGTTGCAAAAGGAAAAGTCTCAGAATTGGTTTGG
This sequence comes from Streptococcus vicugnae, assembly GCF_016461705.1. Lineage (GTDB taxonomy): Bacteria > Bacillota > Bacilli > Lactobacillales > Streptococcaceae > Streptococcus > Streptococcus vicugnae. The sequence goes on from NZ_JAEMHW010000002.1 coordinate 112,181, forward strand.
TTGTTGCTTAGTCGTAAACTTGGTTTGACCTCATCTGGCATGCTTTCTGGGTTTGAAAGTAACCTTATTGTTTTTTCAACAGGTGGATGATGAGGATTGATTTTTGATACAAAGAATCCTTTTTTAGCTTGGCTGTAAATATAGCCTTCAGCTTTTAATTGCTGATAGCTTGTTTCTACCGTAACAATAGACACCCCAAGGTGTTTGGCTAAATTACGTTTTGAAGGAAGCTTTTCACCTGCTTCAAGAATGCCAGTTGTAATATCGTTTTTAATAGCTCGATAGAGCTGTTCATAAAGGGGAATAGATGCGTGATTGTCCAATGAATATGTAAGCATAAAACCTCCAAACTGACCCTATAAAAAAGTTTTTATTTGACGCTTGATACCATGTCAGTTTTTATTATAATGAAAAGCAACAAAAAAGTAAATGAGGTATTTCTAATGACAAATCAACGTTATCAACTCAACAAACAATTGGCCCAAATGCTTAAAGGTGGTGTTATCATGGATGTCACTACACCAGAACAAGCGAGAATCGCTGAGGCAGCAGGTGCGTGTGCTGTCATGGCACTTGAAAGAATTCCAGCAGATATTCGTGCAGCAGGTGGTGTTTCACGCATGAGTGATCCTAAGATGATTCAAGAAATTCAAGAGGCTGTTTCTATTCCAGTTATGGCAAAAGTTCGCATCGGTCATTTTGTAGAAGCCCAAATTCTTGAAGCCATTGAAATTGACTACATCGATGAAAGTGAAGTGCTATCACCGGCAGATGATCTTTATCATATTGATAAGACAAGCTTTGATGTTCCTTTTGTCTGTGGTGCTAAGAATCTTGGAGAAGCTCTACGTCGTATCGCAGAAGGAGCTAGTATGATCCGTTCTAAAGGTGAGCCTGGTACAGGCGATGTTATCCAAGCTGTGCGACATTTACGCCAAATGAATCAAGAAATTGCTCGTTTAACTTCTCTTCGTGAGGATGAATTGTATCATGCAGCAAAGGAACTTCAAGTACCATATGATTTGGTTAAAGAAGTTCATGAAACTGGTAAATTGCCAGTTGTTCTATTTGCTGCAGGTGGTGTGGCTACGCCTGCTGATGCAGCACTTATGATGCACCTTGGAGCAGAAGGTGTCTTTGTCGGATCAGGAATTTTCAAATCAGGAGATCCAGAAAAACGTGCTCGTGCGATTGTTCAAGCAGTGACTAATTATCAAGATAAGAAACTACTTGCAAAATTATCAGAAAATCTTGGTGAAGCAATGGTCGGGATTAATGAAGATGAAATCCAATTGCTTATGGCTGAACGTGGCATTTAGGAGGTTGTATGGTTTTAATTGGAGTACTTGCTTTACAAGGCGACTTTGCAGAGCACAAAGCAAAATTAGCTTCGCTAGGAGCTAAGACTTTTGAAATTAGACAGTTAAAGGATTTAGAGGAACCTTTAGATGGTCTTGTTTTACCTGGAGGAGAATCAACCGTTCAGGGAAAACTATTACGTGACTTGGGACTTTTAAAACCTTTGCAAGAAAAAATCAAGCAAGGATTGCCGGTCTTAGGCACTTGTGCTGGTTTGATTCTTCTTTCTGAGAAGGTGGAAAACCAAACAGACAATTACTTAGGAACATTGCCAGTAACCGTTAAGCGTAATGCCTACGGAAGGCAATTAGGAAGTTTTCATGCCAATCTTGACTTTGCTAAATTAGGTCAAGTCCCTGCAACATTTATCCGAGCTCCTTACATCAGTGAGGTTAGAGACGGCGTTGAGATTTTATCACAACACGATGGAAAAATCGTCGCTGCCCGTTACCAAAATCAAGTTGGTTTATCTTTTCATCCAGAAGTTGATGATAACGATATTGTGCATTCTTATTTCTTGAAGATTTGTCAAACAAAGTAAAACCAGCCAACATTATTTCTTTAAAAAATGGTACAATAGAAAAGCATTGATTTTAATGAAATAATTAATATAGAGAGGAATAAATCTCGGATGGTTTTCATGGCTGATAGGAGCTGATGGCAGAACCTCCGTGGTCTTTTATACGATGAATCCTTTATTAAATGGTATGAATGATAAGCAGGCTGAAGCTGTTAAAACGACAGAAGGTCCGCTTTTGATTATGGCAGGTGCGGGCTCTGGGAAGACTCGCGTGTTGACACACCGCATTGCTTACTTAATTGATGAAAAATTTGTAAATCCTTGGAATATCCTTGCAATTACCTTTACCAATAAAGCTGCCCGTGAAATGCGTGAACGTGCTATGGCTTTGAATCCAGCGACTGCAGATACCTTGATTGCGACTTTCCACAGCATGTGTGTGCGTATTTTACGTCGTGATGCTGACCATATTGGTTACAATCGCAATTTCACTATCGTGGATCCAGGTGAGCAACGTACGCTCATGAAACGTATTTTGAAGAATCTTAACCTTGATCCTAAAAAATGGAACGAACGTGCGATTCTTGGAACTATTTCAAATGCTAAAAACGATTTGCTTGATGAAGTGGCTTACGAAAATCAAGCAGGTGATATGTACACGCAAATCGTGGCAAAATGTTACAAAGCTTACCAAGCTGAACTTCGTCAAAGCGAAGCTATGGACTTTGATGACCTTATCATGTTAACCCTTCGTTTGTTTGACCAAAATCCTGATGTGTTAGCTTATTATCAACAACGCTACCAATACATTCATGTGGATGAGTATCAAGATACTAACCACGCGCAATACCAATTGGTCAAACTTTTGGCTTCCCGCTTTAAAAATATCTGTGTCGTTGGTGATGCCGACCAATCTATTTATGGTTGGCGTGGTGCGGATATGCAAAATATCCTTGATTTTGAAAAAGATTACCCGGAAGCTAAGGTTGTTATGTTGGAAGAAAACTATCGTTCCACTAAGAAAATCTTGCAAGCAGCAAACGCTGTTATCAATAACAACCGCAATCGTCGTCCGAAAAAACTTTGGACTCAAAATGCTGATGGGGAACAAATTGTTTACTACCGTGCGCGTGATGAACGTGAAGAAGCAGTCTTCGTTGCTTCAACGATTGACAATATTGTCCGTGAACAAGGGAAAAACTTTAAAGATTTTGCGGTTCTTTACCGTACCAATGCGCAATCACGTACTATTGAAGAAGCGCTGCTCAAATCAAATATTCCATATACTATGGTTGGTGGAACAAAATTCTATAGCCGTAAGGAAATTCGTGATGTGATTTCATACTTGAACGTTATTGCCAATACAGCTGATAATATCAGTTATGAACGTATTGTTAATGAACCAAAACGTGGTGTTGGTCCTGGAACGCTTGAAAAAATTCGTAGCTTTGCTAACCTTCAAAATATGAGCTTGCTTGACGCTTCAGCTAATATCATGCTCTCTGGTGTTAAAGGAAAAGCTGCGCAAGCTGTTTGGGATTTGGCAAATCTTCTTATGAATCTTCGTGCGGATTTGGATAAATACACAGTTACTGAATTAGTTGAAGCTGTCCTTGATAAAACAGGCTACCTAGATGCTCTTCGTGTGCAAAATACGCTCGAAAGCCAAGCTCGTATCGAAAATATCGAAGAATTCTTGACTGTAACTAAGAATTTTGATGATAATCAAGATGATGCTCCTGAAGATGAATCTGGTATTGACAAACTAAGTCGTTTCTTGAATGACTTGGCTTTGATTGCTGACACTGATGACGGTGATGCAGAAACAGCAGAAGTGACTTTGATGACCTTACATGCTGCCAAAGGTTTGGAATTTCCAATTGTCTTCTTGATTGGTATGGAAGAAGGTGTCTTTCCACTTTCTCGTGCCGCTGAAGACCAAGATGAGTTAGAAGAAGAACGTCGTTTGGCTTACGTTGGTATCACACGTGCTGAGCAGTTGCTTTTTGTAACTAATGCCAATACGCGTACGTTGTTTGGTAAGACAAGCTATAATCGTCCATCACGCTTTATTCGTGAAATTGATGATGAACTATTGCAATACCAAGGTTTGGCTCGACCAGCGAATTCATCATTTGGCGTTCGTTATAGCAACAGTAGTAGTGACTCGATGAGTTTTGGTAAGGGCATGAGTCTTCAACAAGCCCTTCAGGCACGCAAAGCAAAAGTTCAGCCGGCATCTCGTGCTGCACAGCCATATTCAAAAGCTGGAAAAGCTGTTCCATTTGGGCAATCAGCTAGCGCTTCAAAAGAAGCTGTTGACTGGCAAATCGGAGATATTGCTCACCACAAAAAATGGGGTGATGGAACAGTTCTTGCTGTCACTGGAACAGGTAAAACCCAAGAACTTAAAATCAATTTCCCAGAAGTTGGCCTTAAAAAATTACTTGCCAGCGTTGCACCGATTGAGAAGAAATGAAAAAGCACAGATTTTCTGTGCTTTTTTGATTAAAAATAAAAGTTTTCTGAATATTGTTGCATATTTAGAAGTGGTGTGGTATAGTTATTCTGTAATTAAATAAGATATTTGGGGTGCGTAAAAGCTGAGATTATACCCATTGAACCTGATGCAGTTAGAACTGACGAAGGGAAATGTGTGAGCAACAAAAAGCTGTTTTTTGTTGTGCTTAAAATCGATTTTAGATAGTTCTTTTGTATAAGCAAGAGAACTATTTCGCAGTTTTTAAATAGATAAGACTCCATTTGATGTTTTTCAGATGGCGTTTTTTATTTTCTGTGAGCTTTTAGTGTTCTGCCGGTGTCAGGAAAGGATTTTTTATGGCGAGTAATCGTGTACATCGTTTAACTATTTTAGCTATTATGATTGCCTTAGATTTTTTGTTAACACCGCTTTTTAGGATTGAAGGTATGGCTTTCATGTCAAGCGTAATGAATATCATTGCTGGAACATTTATGACGCCACTTTATGCTGTGGCTATGGCTTTTATTGTTGCTATTATGAGAATTTTAACTCAAGCTGGTGTGGCTAGTGTGGCTCCTTTAGCAATTATCGGTTCTGTTCCGGGGGCATTTTTAGCAACTTATTTTTACCGTTTAACGAAGAAACCAATTATGTCTTGGTTTGGTGAGTTTCTTGGAACAGGTATTATTGGTTCACTGGTCTCAGCACCTGTTATGGTCTGGTTCTGGACATTTTCAGCACATGGTGATGAAGAAGTCTTATCAAAAGCTAGTCAGGCACAATCATTACTCTTTTTTACACCAAGATTTGTTTTAGCAACACTTATTGGTGGTGCCTTAGCAATGGCTGTGCTTAAAGGATTAAAGTATTCAAGTTATTTCATGCATTTGGAAAAATTATATGTAGCTAAGGGAATCAAAGAGGGAAAATAGGTAATGAAAAAAGCAAAAATGTTTGATGGTTATGCAAATGCTTATGATCAATGGTTTATGTCAAATGCAAATGTCTTTGCTAGTGAACTGAAATTGTTACACCGAGCATTGCATGGTATTGAAAAGGATAATATTTTGTCGATTGGTTGTGGTAGTGGTTTGTTTGAAGCAGCACTCAATCGTGAATATGGTATCAAAGTTCAACGTGGTGTTGAACCTTCAAATGACATGGCTGAAATTGCCAGAAAACGTGGTATGACTGTTAAGATTGGCGATGCTGAAACAAGCCAATTGACTCCAAATGCTTATGATGTCATTTATTTAAATGGTTGTTCAAGTTACATTAAAAATTTATCGGCAGCTTACCAAAATTGCCATAAAGCTCTGAAAAAAGGCGGACATTTAATCTTGCTTGATGTGCCTGTTGAGAGTGCATATGGCATTTTGTACAAATTTGCTGCACATGTTGGTGAGTATGACAAGGAAATCTTTAAAGAAATTGCACCAACTTTCCCTTATCCAATCGAGCTTGTCCGCTCTGCCATTTTTCATTCGCCACTTGAAAAAGAAAATATTCTTCGTGATGAACTTGGTATGACAAACATTCGTTATTTCCAAACTCTGACTGCTCAGCCAATCTACACTAATGATTTTGTGGAAGAGCCGATTGAAGGATACGACAAAGGAGGTTATGTTGCCCTTGTCGCTCAAAAATAAAGCTGAAAAGGTTATTTTTCTAGATTTAGATGGTGTGGTTTTTGATTCTTATGGATTATGGGACGAGGTTATCGAGCAAGTATTATCACATGCAAACATCCCATATACTCAGTCAATTAAGAAGCAACTTTGGCGATTAAACATGATAGAAGCACAAGAATATTTAGCTAGTTTATTTGCGCAGCAAAATGTAGTCTATCAAGCCAAAAAAGTTAAAGAGCAGCTAGTCAAAGCTTATCAGAAAGTCTTGCTGATGCCTCAGTCAACTGAGTTTTTAGCAGATTTGTCTAGAGAGGGTTATGTAATCTATGCGGTCACTTCAAATTATGATGATTTGGCTAAAATAGGTCTTGAATCAAAAGGAGTATTGAAATACTTTTTTAAAATCTATTCTTGTATTGAGGAAGGATTTGCGGATAAAACCAAGGATTTCTTTAGGAATTTGCTTGAAAAAGAAGGTTTAAAGAGTGAGCAAATTATTTATCTGGAAGATAGTGTGAGAAATCTAGAGGAAGCAGCAAGATGTGGTATTAAAGGAATTTACCTATCAAATACTGATAATCCTCAAGATAATCAAGGACAGAGATGTTACACTATTCGATGTTTAAATGACTTTAAAAAATTGTAAAGGAAGAAAAAATGATTAATGAAATGAAAAAACGTAGTCTTATCTTTGTTGATAAGATTTATCAAGATGATTTTATCCAGAATATGATTGCAGGAAATTTGTCAAAAGAGGCTGTTTGTCATTATTTAAAGGCAGATGCGATTTATTTGGAGAAATTTACAGATATTTATGCCCAATTATTTGCGCGAATTCCAGATAAAGCAAGTAAAAATTTCTTTTTAAGTCAGATTGATTTCATTTTTAACCATGAAGTTGGAGCTCACCATATTTTAGCTGAAGCTGCTGGTAGAGATTATCATGATATTATTGAGGATAAAGCTTGGTATCCAAGTTCTGATCACTACATTAAGCACATGTATTATCAACTTTATCAAGATAATCCATCATATATTCTTGCGGCTATGCTTCCTTGCCCATGGATTTATCAGCAAGTTGCTCAAAAAGCTCTTGCAAGTGGCAAAATTGCTGATGAGAATCCTTTTAAAGCATGGTTTGAGTTTTATGCTGGTGATGGGGCAACATCATGTTTGCCAACTTATTTTGACTTATTAAAACGTTATAGCAAACAACTACCAGAAGAAAATAAAAAAGAAGTCATTCGTGTCTTTTTAGAAAGTTGCCAACATGAACGTAATTTCTTTCAAATGGCAGTAGATCAAGAAGAATGGCCAGAGGAGGTAAGAAATGTCTAAATTAAATGTCGCTTTAACCATCGCGGGAACAGATCCAAGTGGTGGTGCGGGAATCATGGCGGATTTAAAGAGCTTTCAAGCGCGTGGTGTCTATGGCATGGCTGTTGTTACCAGTGTCGTGGCACAAAACACCAAAGGTGTTCAGGCTATTTGTAATCTGGATCAAACCATCCTTGATGAGCAACTAAAGAGCGTCTTTTCTGATATTACTCCCGACGCGATTAAAACAGGGATGTTAGCTGAAGTTGAAACCATTGAACGAGTCAGTCAGTATTTGAATACTATTTCGTGTCCTTATGTCTTAGACCCAGTTATGGTGGCAACAAGTGGTGACCGCTTGATTAGCCAAGAAGCTGTTGAAGCATTGAAAGAAAAATTGCTACCTTTAGCGACGATTATTACGCCAAATCTGCCAGAGGCAGAAGTCCTTTTTGGACAAGAATTGAAAGATGAGGCTGCGATTCTTAAAGCAGGTAAAGCCATTCAGGAAAAATACGGTGTTAAAAACGTCGTCATTAAAGGTGGCCATTTGGAAACTGAAGCAAAAGATTTTCTTTTCTTAGAAGATGGTCAGGTGATGACATTTTCTGCTGAACGAATTCCAACCAAACACACGCATGGTACTGGTTGTACCTATGCAGCTGTTATCACAGCGGAATTAGCTAAAGGTCATACCGTCCAAGAAGCAGTAGCAACAGCCAAACGATTTATTACAAAAGCCATTAAAACAGCTCCTGAACTTGGTCATGGTAATGGTCCGGTAAATCATGTGACGTATAAAGGAGATTAAATGACATATTTAGACGATTTAAGACAAGAAAAGCCTTTGACTATTTGTCTGACGAATAATGTTGTTAAAAATTTCTCGGCCAATGGTCTTTTGGCTTTGGGAGCTTCACCTGCAATGAGTGAATACCAACTAGATTTGGAAGATTTTTTACCAAATGCAAGTGGTCTTTTAGTCAATATTGGGACTTTGAAAGAAGATAGTTGGCAACTATATAAAGATGCCTTAGATATTGCTGAAAAATATTCAGTTCCAACCGTTTTAGATCCTGTTGCGGCTGGTGCAGGTGCTTATCGTAAAAAAGTATCACTTGATTTGGTTGAACATCATAAGATTTCACTATTGCGAGGGAACGCTGGAGAAATTGCTGCGCTTATTGGGGAAGAGGTAGCTAGTAAAGGGGTTGACTCAGCTGATGTAGACAATATTGGTCACTTAGCTCTGCTAGCCAATCAAAAACTAAATATCCCAGTGGTTATCACCGGAAAGATAGACGCTATAGCTGTCAATGGGCAAGTGAAACTTCTTAAAAATGGTAGTTCAATAATGCCATTGGTGACGGGAACAGGTTGTTTACTTGGTGCGGTTTTAGCGGCTTTCATCGGATTGGCTAAAAAAGGAGATTTATTAGCTTGTCTGGAAGAAGCTATGTCTATTTATAATATTGCTGGTGAAATGGCAGAAGAGGCATCAGGTAAAGGATTACCAGGTAGTTTTCAGATTGCCTTTTTAGATGCCCTTTGTCAGATTAGCAATCAAGACGTTAAAAGATTGAAAAAAGTAGAGGATTATTGTGAATAAAGAACAGTTACAAGTTTATTTTATTTGTGGCACCCAAAATTGCCCTAAGGGAAAATTCCTAGGTACACTTGAGGCAGCTTTTAAGTCTGGTGTAACCTGTTTTCAATTTCGTGAAAAAGGCCAAGGAGCGCTCGTTGGGCAAGAAAAGACAGCTATGGCATTAAAAGTTAAAGAGCTTTGCCAAAAATATCACGTTTTATTTCTCATCAATGATGATATTGACTTAGCTCTGCAAATTGGTGTTGATGGTGTTCATATTGGTCAAGATGATATGCCGGTTCGTCAGGTAAGAAAATTATTTCCTGATAAGATTATTGGTTTATCTGTCGGAAATAGCAAAGAATTCTATTTGTCTGATATTGAGAAAGTTGATTATATTGGTGTTGGTCCTGTCTTTCCAACGTCTTCTAAATCTGATGCTGGTCAAGTCATTGGCTTAAAAGGCTTGAGAGAAATGCGGAAGCTGGATCCAAAAATTCCAATCGTAGCAATTGGTGGGATTACATTTGGTGATGTTGCGGCCATTCGTCAAACAGGAGCTGATGGCGTTGCAGTTATTTCAGCCCTGGCTCAATCAGAACAGATTGAACTAGATACTCAGCGTTTTGCCAGAGCTTTTGACTGAGAGGTATAGTTTGAAACTATATCTAGTCTTTTTTAATAAGTATTAGTCAAGTTTTTTAAAAGAGTGTAAAATTGTATGTACATTCAGAAATTTTAATGATTGGAGTACATGCCATGACACGAAAATATAATTTTGAAACTTTGCAATTACACGCTGGTCAAACTGTTGACCCTGTCACTAAATCTCGTGCTGTTCCAATTTACCAAACTACATCATATGTTTTTGATAATGCTCAAGAAGGTGAAGACTTATTTGGTTTAAAAAAACCAGGGAATATCTATTCACGTATTGGGAATCCAACAGTTGAAGTCTTTGAAAATCGTATTGCTGCCCTAGAAGGTGGTGTAGGAGCACTCGCTACATCATCAGGTATGGCAGCTATTACTTACGCAGTTTTAGGCTTGGCACACGCTGGAGATCATGTGGTAGCAGCCACAACACTGTATGGTGGAACATTCAATTTGCTTAAAGAAACACTTCCACGATACGGTGTAACAACAACATTTGTCGATGTTGCCAATCTTGAAGAAATTGAAGCAGCCATTCAAGACAATACAAAACTTGTTTTTATTGAAACTCTTGGTAATCCAGTCATCAATATTCCTGACATTGAAAAGATTGCTGATATTGCTCACGCTCATAAAATTCCTTTGGTGTCAGATAATACTTTCGGAACACCATATCTTATCAATGTTTTCTCACATGGGGTAGATATTGCCGTTCACTCAGCAACAAAATTCATCGGAGGTCATGGAACAACCATTGCCGGTGTTGTTGTTGATTCAGGTAAATTTGATTGGGAAGCTTCAGGAAAATTCCCACAATTCGTAGAGGAAGACCCATCTTATCACAATATTAGCTATACACGTGATATTGGTGCAGCAGCCTTTATTACAGCATTGCGTGTACAATTATTGCGTGATACTGGTGCCGCTTTGTCACCATTTAGTGCCTTTTTGCTCTTACAAGGTCTTGAAACACTATCGCTTCGCATTGACCGTCACATCGAAAATACTAAAAAAATCGTTGAATTTTTGGAAAATCATCCAAAAGTTGAGAAGGTTAATTATCCTAGCTTACCATCAAGTCCATACTATGAATTGGCTCAAAAATATTTCCCTAAAGGAGCGGGTTCAATCTTTACTTTCCATATCAAAGGTGGACAAGAAGAAGCACATAAATTCATCGATAACCTTGAAATCTTTTCAGATTTAGCTAATGTTGCTGATGCTAAATCATTGGTTGTGCATCCAGCGACAACAACTCACCAACAACTTTCTGAAGAAGATCTTCTAGCTTGTGGTGTTACACGTAATCAAATCCGCGTGTCAGTTGGTCTTGAAAACGCAGATGATTTGATTGAAGATTTGCGTTTGGCATTTGAAAAAATCTAATTGGTGATTCGTATTAAGTTCATAGGGTAAAAGCAAGCAGTCTGTATGCCAAATAGGCTGCTTTTTGATAGAATGATTTTTAGATGATAATACGATAGTTTTTGGAGGAAGTTTATGTCAAAATATGATGACATTTGTCGATCTTTTGAAGCTAATGCCAATCCTAAAAAGGCTCAAGAAATGTCAGCTTACATGAAAAATCGTTTTTTGTTTTATGGCATTCAAACCCCGAATCGACGGGCAATTTACAAAGAATTTATAGCTATTGAGAAAAAAAAGGGAACAGTAGATTGGGCGTTTTTAGATCACTGTTGGGAAGATAAGCATCGTGAATATCAGTACTTGGTACTTGATTATTTACGTGCCTTTCAAAAATACCTGACTTTTGAAGATATTAAAAAGATAAAGCCATTTATTTCAAGTAAGCAGTGGTGGGACAGTATCGATGTGTTAGCAGGAATTGTTGGTCGAATCGGTTTAGAGGATACTAGAGTAGATGATGTTATGAAAATATGGGCTCAAGATGACAATCTCTGGTTTCGTCGTATAGCCATACTTCATCAACTTGGCCGAAAAAAGAAAACGAAGCTAGAATTGTTAGAATGGATTCTTTTAACGAATCTTGGTTCAAGAGAATTCTTTATCAATAAAGCCATCGGCTGGGCTTTACGTGATTTTTCAAAGGTAAATCCTGATTGGGTAAGACAGTTTTTAGCTAAAAATGAAGAAAAATTGTCTTCACTTTCAATCAGAGAAGCTAGTAAATACCTATGATTTCCGAGCATATTTTTCGTTTTAAAAGTCATTTTTCGGTAAAATAAGAGATGAATAAAAGGCTTATTCATCTGATTTAGTATTATATTTGGTGGAAAAAGAGCCCCCTTATAACGGAGGAATAGATATGACAACTTTTCTTGGAAAACCTGTAAACTTAGTTGGTAAACAACTTCAAATTGGCGATGTTGCGCCCGATTTTTCACTACGAACATCTGATTTAACTATTAAGAGTTTATCTGATTTTTCTGGCTTGAAAAAAGTGATTAGTATCGTCCCATCAATTGATACTGGCATTTGTTCTACACAAACTCGTACCTTTAATCAAGAATTATCTAATATGGATGATACTGTTGTGATTACTGTTTCAGCTGATCTTCCTTTTGCACAGGCACGTTGGTGTGGTGTTGAAGGACTTGATAAAGCCATTATGATGTCTGATTACTACGATAATCGTTTTGGTAAGGCTTATGGTCTTTTAATGGAAGAATGGCATCTTTTAGCGCGAGCGGTACTTGTTTTAGATGCTGATAATCATTTGGTTTATGTTGAATACTTGGAAAATGTAAACTCAGAGCCAGACTATCAAGCAGCAATCAATGCGGTAAAATCAATTTAAAAAATTCCCTCACTTAGTTTGTCTAGGTGAGGGATTTTGTTTATGACTCTTAAAGAGTTTTATCCAGTGAAGCAACTTTGAGAATAATCTCAGTTAACTCTTCAGTACTTTCTTTGCCACCATTATTCACCCACAGTGAAATAATACTCTCAATAGAAGACAAATAAACCTCAGTAGCATACTGGAAAGGAATTCCATAGTAGGCGACAAGGATTTCTTTGAAATCTGGGATGGTCAAAAGAAAATTGTAGATAAAATCTTTGACGGTCTTGGAAAAATTAGAGTATGATGATTTTGAAAGTGCATAAGTTAATTTGAAATTGTCACGAACGTAATCAAGGCAACGTGTGATAACTTTTGGAGTATCAGTATAAAGGGAGTCGGTGTTGAGAATAGCAAACAAATCATTAAGAGTTTCATGTTTTAATTGGTCCATCATATCATATTTGTCAACGTAATGGAGGTAAAACGTCCCACGGTTAACTCCGGCAGTTTTTGTTAAATCAGAAATGGTAATTTCTTCAAAGCTTTTTTCTAATAAGAGTTTTGCTAAAGCCTGCTTGAGATAGTTCGTGGTTTCGGTTTGTCTTTTTGCCAAAATAACTCTCCTTTCTTGGATATAGCTAAAATGAACAGATTGTCTATTTTTGTCCTTGTTTAATAATTGTGAAAATTATATACTATTCCTCGAATTAAATCAACAACATGTTTAATTAAGAAATACAAAGAGGTGATTTTATGGCTTATATTGAAATGAAGCACTCATACAAGCGTTATAAAACTGGTGAAACTGAAATTGTAGCAAATAATGACATTAACTTTGCTATCGAAAAGGGAGAGTTAGTGATTATTCTTGGAGCATCAGGTGCCGGAAAATCAACGGTTTTAAATATTCTTGGTGGAATGGATACCAACGATGAAGGGCAAGTCTTGATTGATGGTGTTGATATTTCTCAATATAATGCTAAAGAATTGACAACATATCGTCGTAACGATGTCGGATTTGTTTTTCAATTCTATAATTTAGTCCCTAATTTAACAGCAAAAGAAAATGTTGAATTGGCATCAGAAATTGTAGTAGACGCAAGAGACGCTGAACAGACCTTGATTGATGTTGGCTTGGGTAAACGTTTGAATAATTTTCCAGCACAGCTGTCAGGTGGGGAACAGCAACGTGTGTCAATTGCGCGTGCGGTGGCTAAAAACCCAAAATTACTACTTTGTGATGAACCGACAGGAGCTCTTGATTATCAAACCGGAAAACAAGTGTTGAAGATTTTGCAAGACATGTCTCGTCACAAAGGTTCAACAGTTATTATCGTGACACACAACTCTGCCCTTGCACCGATTGCTGATCGTGTTATTCACATGCACGATGCTACTGTGAGCAGCATTGAAGTCAATGAGCACCCTCAAGATATTGAGACACTAGAATACTGAGGTGAGCATTATGTCAAAAAAGACTTATTGGAAAGATATCAGAAAATCAATTGGTAGTTCTAAAGGTCGTTTTTTGTCTATCATGCTCTTGATGATGCTTGGAGCCTTTGCTTTTGTAGCATTAAAAGTAACAGGCCCTGATATGCAAAGAACAGCTAGTGATTACTTGAAAAAGCAAAATGCTATGGATTTATCAGTCATAGCTAGTTATGGCTTTAGTGAAGATGATGTAAAAGAACTCGATTCGATTAAAAATAGTCATGTTGAGTATGGCTATTTAACAGACGTTACTATTAAAAATACTGATGATGCTATTCGTGTTTTTTCAAAGAGTAAGAAGATTTCAAAATATGAACTTGTCTCAGGGTCTTATCCTAAAACATCTGATGAGATTGCTCTTGCTTCAACTATGAAGAAGAAGTATCATCTTGGAGATACTATTACATTTACCCAATCTGATGAACAAGGCATTTTAAAACAGACAGCTTTCAGGGTTGTTGGCTTTGTTAATTCATCAGAATTGCTTTCAAAATCTAGTCTTGGAACCTCAAGTGCAGGAAATGGCGTATTGAAATACTATGCTATAGTTCCAGAATCAGCTTTTGATAGTGACTATTATACTATTGCTAGAATTCGCTATGATGACTTAAAAGATTTAAATCCATTTTCTGAAGCTTATAAAGAAAAAATTGCTCAAAAAGAGGATACATTAGATGACTTGCTTTCAGATAATCCAAGTCAGCGCTTAAAAGAATTGACTTCAAAACCTCAGGCAGAAATTGATAATAGCCAAGCAAAAGTCGATGAAGCCAAAAAACAACTAGAATCCCAAAAAGCAATGCTTGCTCAACTGCCTAAAGAACAGCAGCTAGCAGCACAAAGTTCTCTTGAACAGGCACAATCTCAAATTACAGAGAGTGAAAAACAAATCAAAGTAGCTCAAGGTAAGATTGATGCAATGAAAGAGCCTACATATACGACCTATACTCGTTCTACTCTACCAGGTGGAGGTGGTTATCAAACATATGCCTCTAGCACCTCAAGTATTGGCAGTATCGGAAATATTTTTCCTGTTGTTTTATATGTTGTTGCTGCTTTAGTCACATTTACAACGATGACACGATTTGTTGATGAAGAGCGAACAAATTCTGGTGTTTTAAAAGCTCTTGGTTACAGCAATAGTGATGTTATCAAGAAATTTGTTATCTATGGTTTTGTTGCAAGTATGACTGGTACCACCTTGGGAGTTTTGGGAGGTCATTATGTTTTATCACGAGTGATTGCAGAAATCGTGACTGGTGATACGACTTTAGGAAGTACCAATCTTTATTTCTATTGGTCATATACCCTTATTGCAGTTGTATTTGCACTGGTCAGTGCAGTTTTACCAGCTTTTATCATCGCCAGAAAAGAACTTAGTGAGAAACCTTCACAATTGTTATTACCAAAACCTCCGGTTAAAGGTTCAAAAATTTTCTTGGAGCGTTTGGGCTTTATTTGGCGTCGTTTATCATTTACTCATAAAGTAACCGCACGTAATATCTTTCGTTATAAACAGCGTATGCTGATGACTATATTTGGTGTTGCTGGCTCGGTAGCTCTCCTATTTGCTGGTCTTGGTATTCAATCTTCTTTAGGTAAAATTATTGATAATCAATTCTCACGTTTGATGCCTTATGATATGATTGTGGTGAAAAATGATGATAGTAGTAATCAAAAAGAGTTAAAAGAATTCCTAGATTCTGATAAAGTATTCCAATACCAAAGTATTTATTTATCACATTTAACAGAAACTATTCCAGGTTTGATTGATAAACAAGACATTTCAATCATGGTTAGTCAAAGTAAAGATTTTGGTGATTTCATTCATCTTAAAGATAAAAAGACTGGAAAAGCATTGACCTTAACTGATGATGGTGTTGTCATTTCAGAAAAACTTGCTAGTTTGTGTGGGGCTGAAGCGGGTGATACCTTTGACTTAAAAGATCAAGATGGTCAGAAACGTTCCATTAAAGTTTCGGCAGTGGCTGAAATGAACGTCGGTCATTATCTATTTATGTCACAAAAAGCTTACGAAAAGATTTTTAATGATGGTGTTAAAGATAATGCGTATCTAATCACTCTAAAGAATCATTCAGGTAAGAATATTGAAGATATGGCAACTAAATTATTGGCTATGGAACAAGTTTCGGCAGTCAGTCAAAATGCTTCAATGATAAAAAATGTAAACTCGGTCGTCATTTCATTAAATGGTGCAATGAGTATTCTTATTATCATTTCTGTTTTGCTTGCGGTGGTTATTCTTTACAATTTAACTAATATTAATGTGGCTGAACGAATTCGTGAATTATCAACGATTAAGGTTTTAGGTTTTTACGATAAAGAAGTAACCATGTACATTTACCGAGAAACAATCAGTCTATCAATTATCGGAATTGTGGTTGGGTTGATTGGTGGGAAATACCTACATCAAATGATTATGGACATGATTGGTTCAGATTATATCAAATTTGGTACAGAGGTTGGATTATCCATCTATATCATTCCAATTGTCGTTGTTATCGGAATACTATTTTTATTAGGCTGGCTTGTTAATCATATTTTAAAAACAGTTGATATGCTCGAAGCCTTGAAATCAGTAGATTAATATTAAAGTGATAAAAAATGCTCCTTAGATATAAGGGGCGTTTTTATTTGTCGAGAAATGTTCTTTTGATGTCATTAACCCTATTTAAAAAATGCTATTTTAATGATATACTTAACCGGTAAATTATTTTGAGGAGGCGACAATGACAGAAAATCCACATACAATGGAACATAGCCAACAAAAACAGTTAAATAAACGGTTGAAATCAGAGTTAGGACCGCATAAATATGAACTATATATTGCAGCATTTTTGTCCTGGATACAATTTATAATGCGTATTCTTTCATTTTTTATTATCGCAAAAGCGGTAGATGCCTTATATCAAGAAAGTGATATTTCAATACTCAATCTAGTTTTATCATTATTATTTTTAAATCTTATTGGTTATATATCAGCTTGGCTAGCGAAAAAATATCAAGGAACAGCCTCTCAATATCCACGAAATCGATTAAAACAAGCATTTTTTGATGCTTTTCAAAGACATGGTGGCGAATTTGATGATCAGAATTTTTCGACTGCTGACGTGATGACAGTTGCATCACAAGGTATAGTAAAGGAGCAGCAGTTGTGCTGCTCTTTTCGCTTGTTTAAAAACTATTTTAGTATTATAATACTAATATGTAAAGGAGATAGCTATGAATGAAGTAGTCGAACGTTACAGAGAAAATAATGTTGCTAAAATTTCTTTAAGAGAAGTGACGGAGCATTTTAAAGGAAAGGCAGTTTCTAAGCTAAATGATGTTGGAAATATTTCAGTTATTAATTTGAGTGATATGTTAGAAACTGGCATTAATTATGAAAGTCTAAGGAAGATTGAAGCTGAAGAACAAAGTTTGAAACGTTACTTGTTACAAGAAGGTGATGTTTTGATTGCTTCAAAAGGGACTGTTAAAAAAATTGCTGTTTTTGAAGAACAAGAAGTACCTGTCATTGCCTCAGCAAATATCACGGTTCTAAGGCCTATCGCAGATATTTCAGGTGGTTACATTAAACTATTCTTAGATTCGGAAGTTGGACAAGGTCTTTTAGATGAGACAAATACTGGGAAGAATGTTATGAATCTAAATACACAAAAAATCATTAGTATTGAAATACCAAATCTTCCTTTAGTTAAGCAAGCTTATTTATTGCAGCGCTATGAGCAAGGGCTTAGAGATTATAAGCGTAAAATAATGCGTGCTCAACAAGAATGGCAACACATTCGAGAAGAAGTTGAAAGAAATCTATTTTAAAGTATAAGGTTGGGATTAAGTATCCTAGCCTTATTTGTTTACTATAGAATGAGTTTGAATATGTATCCTTTTATCAGAAAAAAATCTCAAGCTTTGTTATAATAATAGTATTATTGAATGAGCGAGGAAATTATGAATAATATTAAATGCCCGCATTGCGGAACTGTTTTTACAATCAATGAGACAGAGTATAGTCAGCTTTTAGCACAAGTCCGTAGCAATGAATTTGACAAAGAAATCCACGACCGTCTGGAAAAAGAGAAAGCTTTATTGGAAGAGAAATCGAAGAATGATTTACAAGTTCAAGTAAGCATCAAAGATAAAGAAATTGCTGATCTTTCATCAAAACTAGAGCAGTTAAAACAGGCCTTAGAGCTTGAGAACCAACGCCTTTTGAGTGCTAAAAATCAAGAGATTACTGAATTAAAGTCACAACTTAATAACTTAACGTCGGTTAAAGATTTGGAGTTGACACAAGCTTTAACTGAAAAAGATAAAGAAGTCATTGGTCTCAAAAATCAACTTGAACGTCTGACACTTGAAAATAAAACAAGTTTAGTTGAAGCTGTTGCAAGTGTTGAAAAAGAACGTGATGAAGCAAAATCGAAGTTAGCGCTACAAGAAAAAGAAGCTGAATTATCTTTAGCATCAGTAAAAAGAGATTATGAAGCTCAGTTGAAAGCGGCTAATGAACAAGTTGAGTTTTATAAGAATTTCAAAGCTCAGCAATCTACAAAAGCAATCGGTGAGAGCTTAGAAGTTTATGCTGAAACAGAATTCAATAAAGTTCGTGCCTACGCTTTTCCAAATGCTACCTTTGGAAAAGATAACGAAGTATCAAGTCGTGGTTCAAAAGGGGATTTCATTTATCGTGAAACGGACGAAAATGGTATTGAAATACTATCTATCATGTTTGAGATGAAAAATGAAGCTGATGAAACAAAAACGAAGCACAAAAATAGAGATTTCTATAAAGAATTAGACAAAGACCGTCGCGAGAAAAATTGTGAGTATGCTGTTTTAGTAACCATGCTAGAAGCAGACAATGATTACTTCAATACTGGTATTGTTGACGTTAGTCATGAGTATGAAAAAATGTACGTTGTCCGTCCGCAACTATTCATTCAGTTGATTGGTATTTTGCGAAATGCTGCGCTTAATTCACTCAAGTATAAGCAAGAATTAGCTTTGGTTCGTGAGCAAAATATTGATATCACTCATTTTGAAGATGATCTTGAAACCTTCAAAAACGCTTTTGCTAAGAACTATACTTCAGCAAGTAATAACTTCAAAAAAGCCATTGATGAAATTGATAAATCAATCCGCCGTATGGAAGAAGTCAAGCGTTTCTTGACAACTAGTGAAAATCAGCTCCGCCTTGCTAACAATAAATTAGACGATGTTTCCGTCAAAAAATTAACACGAAAAAATCCAACCATGCGTGCCAAATTTGAAGCGTTAAAAGAAGAATAGGACCTTTCAATGTGGTGTTGTTTCTTTTCCTGAAATGTGTGAGGACTGAAAATGATTATTAGACCTGCTCAACTATTAGATATTGAAAAGTTATCCCCTCTTTATGCTGAACTTGGCTATCCTGTCAAGGAAGCTGAATTGGTTAGACGATTAAAAACAGTTCTTTCTCATCCTGATTACCATCTTTTAGTCGCAGTTGATGACAATGAAATCATTGGGATGATTGGTTATGCTAAAATGTTATTTTTTGAAAATGAAGGTGCCTACTATCGTATTCTTATTCTGGCAGTATTACAAAACTATCGCCGTAAGGGTGTTGCGACAGCCTTGATAGATGCTGTCAAAAATCGTGCACTATCTGAAAATATTCACGCTTTAGCGCTAAATAGTGGGGATACTTTAGAACGACAAATAGCTCATCGTTTTTATGAAAATTATGGTTTCAAGCAAGCTAGTCGTGGTTATTCTCTCTATCTAAAATAATGTTAATTGTTAATAGTTTCAAAATCATTGTCACTTTTCTGATGTGTTATAATAAAGCTATCAAATATTGAGGTAATTATTATGAACAATATTATAGATTTGAAAAAACCAGTTGCCGAGATTATCAAGGATCATCCTGAAATCAAAGATATACTGGTTGATTTAGGCTTTACGCCATTAGCAAATCCAGCAATGTTAAATACTGTTGGTAAGGTAACATCTCTTAAATCTGGTGTAAAACTGGCTAACCTAAAAAGTGGGTAAATTCATCCATATTACCTATGCGGCAGTTCGTGATGAAAACGGTGAATTCCAAGGTGTTTTAGAATATGTCCAAGACATTCAAGAATTCTTAGATATTGATACAGATGTTAACCGTGATATCTAGAAAGAATGAACAAGTTAAAGCAATACAAAGTTTTAACTTGTTTTTTATTGATGAAAACAGGTATAATATTATTTATGATTAACGGAATTATTAATTTGAAAAAGGAAGCTGGGATGACAAGCCATGATGCTGTCTTTAAGCTTCGTAAAATTTTACATGAAAAGAAAATCGGTCACGGTGGTACGCTAGATCCAGATGTTGTAGGAGTCTTACCAATTGCTGTCGGAAAAGCAACTCGTGTGATTGAATATATGACAGAAGCTGGAAAAGTATATCGTGGGCAAATCTGCCTAGGTTTTTCGACGACGACTGAAGATGCCAGCGGTGAACTAGTTGAGAAGTCACCAGTTAGCGAATTAAGTGAAGAAGAAGTTGACCTAGCACTTTCTCGTTTTATTGGTGAGATTACTCAGATTCCCCCAATGTATTCAGCTGTTAAGGTTAATGGGAAGCGTCTATATGAATATGCTCGTGCCGGTCAAGAGGTCGAACGTCCAAAACGTCATGTGTCAATTTATGACTTTAAGCGCACAAGTCCATTAAATTTCAAGGATGAGTGTTGTTATTTTGATTTTGAAGTTGCATGTAGTAAAGGGACTTATATCAGAACCTTATCAGTAGACTTAGGAAAATCGCTTGGTTTTGCAAGTCATATGTCTTATTTAGAGCGCCAAGCGTCAGCAGGTCTTCAGTTGGAAGATGCACTTACCTTGTCTGAAATTGCTGAAAAAGTTGCTCAAGATGATTTTTCATTTCTTTTGCCAATTGAATATGGTGTTATGGACCTACCTCGTATTGATTTGACCGAGGAACAAGTTACAGAGATTTCATTTGGTCGTAAAATTGCTCTAGATAGAAACGAAGAACAATTGGCAGCTTTCTATCAAGACAAAGTAGTTGCTATTCTCATTCCACGTGCTGACCTATACAAACCAAATAAAGTGTTTATATAATAGAATGGAAAAAATGAATATTCAACAAATAAAAGATGCTCGAGATATCAAACGTACTCGAGATAGTGTTTTAGTATTGGGATACTTTGATGGTCTTCACAAGGGCCACAAAGCTTTGTTTGATCAAGCGAGAGAAATTGCAAAACGTGATCAGTTGGAGTTAACTGTTTTGACTTTCAATGAATCACCGCGTTTAGCTTTTGCTCGCTTTACACCTGAGTTATTATTGAATTTGACTTCACCAGAAAAACGTTATGAAAAATTTTCTGAATATGGTGTAACTGATCTCTACTTAATTGATTTCACATCTGATTTTTCAAAAAAAACATCAAAAGAATTTCTTGAAACTTATATCAAAGCCTTACGCGCAAAAACAATTGTTGTTGGCTTTGACTATAAATTCGGACATGATCGTAAAGATGCTAATGATTTGACAGAAATTTTTGATGGTCAAGTGATAGTAGTGCCAGAAGTTCAAGACGATGGTAAAAAGATTAGCTCAACTAGAATTCGTCAGGAAATTTTATTAGGGAATGTTTCTGAAGTTAATCGCCTTTTAGGCTATGAATTCTCAATTAAAGGAATTGTGGTTCACGGAGATGCGCGTGGCCGTACAATTGGATTTCCAACAGCGAACTTAGCTGTTTTAGACCGAGTTTATCTTCCTGGTGATGGCGTTTATGTGTCAGATATCATTGTTTCAGGAAAACGCTACCGTTCAATGACAAGTATTGGTAAAAATGTCACATTTGGTGGTCAAGATTTACGACTTGAAGCAAATATTTTTGATTTTGATGAAGATATTTATGGAGAAACCGTCGAGATTATTTGGTTAGACAAGATTCGAGGCATGGAAAAATTCTCAGGAGCTGATGAATTAGTTAAGCGCTTAAAAATTGATAAAGAAATTGCCCAAAATTGGGGAAAAAATAGAAAACTTTTTTAAAATTTTGTATAATTAAGTTGAGAAGATTAGAGAGGTGGTTTTATGATTACTTTATTTTTGTCACCAAGTTGTACAAGCTGCCGAAAAGCACGAGCTTGGCTTAATGAACACGATGTTAAATTTCAAGAACACAATATCATTACCAGTCCTCTTAGTCGCGATGAATTAATGGCTATTTTGGCCTTTACAGAAAATGGAACAGAAGATATTATTTCAACTCGTTCAA
Organism: Streptococcus vicugnae; assembly: GCF_016461705.1. Taxonomy (GTDB): domain Bacteria; phylum Bacillota; class Bacilli; order Lactobacillales; family Streptococcaceae; genus Streptococcus; species Streptococcus vicugnae. Next base: position 134,299 of record NZ_JAEMHW010000002.1, read on the forward strand.
AAGTATTCCAAAAGTTAGATATCGACCTTGACGAGTTATCAGTTTCAGAATTGATTGATTTAATTGCGAAAAATCCTGGCTTGCTTCGCCGTCCAATTATTTTGGACAACAAACGTATGCAAATCGGATTTAACGAAGATGAAATTCGTGCTTTTTTACCACGTGATTATCGTAAACAAGAACTACGTGATGCAACGATAAAAGCAGAAATTGAAGGATAGAATTAGAAAGGAATAACTTCTTAGTAAGAACTCTTGAATTCTCTTGATGTAGAGAGGAAAATAGGCTTTTCTCAGAAGTTTGGAAGATCTTTGTATGAAAAATTACAGCTATCCACTTGATTTGTCTTGGAGCACTGAAGAGATAGCATCAGTGCTTCATTTTTTAAATCAGGTTGAAGCCGCATATGAAACAAAAGTTGCTGTCAGTGATTTATTAGATAGCTATGCAACATTTAAAACGATTGTTAAAAGTAAAGCACAAGAAAAACAAATTGATCGCGAATTTCAACAAAGCAGTGGCTACTCAACTTATCAAGCCGTAAAAGCTGCTAAAGCAAAGGAGAAAGGATACATTTCCCTTGGAAAATAAGTTTCAATTTGCTAAAAAACTGATTCGTGAAGCGGGTGACTTTATCAAATCTAATATGGTTAACGAGCTTGAAATCGAAGAAAAAACACGCTTTGATGATTTGGTAACCAATTTAGATAAAGAAACGCAGGAATTGTTAATCGCTAACATTAAACAAGTCTACCCTGATGATCATATTTTGGCTGAGGAAAATGGTGTGCATCATAATATCACTGATGGCAATGTTTGGGTCTTAGACCCAATTGATGGAACAGTTAATTTTGTGGCGCAAGCTACACATTTCGCTGTCATGATTGCTTATTATGAGAATGGTATTGGTCAGTTTGGATTGATTTACGATGTAATGAATGATTTGTTGTATAGCGGTGGTGGCCAATTTGACGTTTGTGTGAATGACAAAAAATTATCACCATTTAAAGATCGACCACTGAACCGTTTTTTGGTAGGCTGTAATGCTAACATGTTCGCAAGTAATTATCACGGCCTTCACGACATGATTGAGCAAACTTTAGGTGTTCGAGTCTATGGCGGTGCTGGTATCAGTATGGCTGCTGTCATGGCAGGGCAATTGTTGGCTTACTTTTCATACATTCAACCTTGGGACTACGCTGCAGCAAAGGTGATGGGTGAGAAGCTGGGGTATGTTTTACTGACGATAGAAGGGAAAGAGCCTGATTTTTCACAACGTCAGAAAGTCATGTTTGTTCCAAAAGCAAAATTATCAACGATACAAACTTATTTATCTAAAACCTAGTATTTTTCTAGGTTTTTCTTTTATATCTGTGATAAAATAGGAGTAATTTAATAGAAAACGTTTTAATTAAATAATTTTTTTAAAAGGAGATTTTTTATGATGAATTGGCTAATGACACAAAATGTTGTCCTTTTAGCCTTGTTAGCAGGTCTATTTACATGGGGCTGTACCATTGTAGGGTCTGCTGTTGTCTTTTTCTTTACCAAAGTTAGTCGCAAATTACTTGATGTCATGATGGGGTTTGCTGCCGGAGTAATGATTGCAGCGTCCTTTTGGTCTTTGCTTGACCCAGCACTTTCTTATGCTAAGGCTGATTATGGTAATTTTGCTTGGGTACCTGCAGCAGTTGGCTTTTTATTAGGTGGTTTTAGTCTTCGTTTGATTGATGCCCTTGTCCCACACTTACACTTGGGGTTAGAAGTGTCTGAAGCTGAAGGGATTCAACCAAAGAAAAAACTATCAAAAACAGCTCTTCTCTTTTTAGCGATTACTATTCATAATTTTCCAGAAGGTCTAGCGGTCGGTGTTACTTTTGGAGCTTTGGCTTCTGGTAATATGACTAGTTCGGCACTTATTGGTGCTATTGGTCTTGCTATTGGGATTGGTTTGCAAAATATCCCTGAAGGTGCTGCGTTGTCGATTCCGATTCGAGCTGATGGCAGTTCACGGTTGCGAGCTTTCTTCTTGGGGTCAATGTCAGCAATTGTTGAACCTATTGGAGCTGTTTTAGGAGCAGCGCTAGTGATTATTATGCTACAAATTATTCCGTATGCTCTGGCCTATGCAGCTGGTGCCATGATTTTCGTTGTTGTTGAAGAGTTGATTCCTGAATCACAGACGAATGGGAATACTGATATGGCAACTCTTGGATTAATGGTTGGGTTTGTTATCATGATGGTGATGGATGTGGCATTAGGCTAATCACTTTATATTCAAAAAGAGGTTGAGGTAAAATTTCTCAATCTCTTTTTTGGCGTGCAAATTATTTGAAACAGTTTTCAAAATTTATTAAAATGGAGAAAAAAGAAAAAGGTGACCATATGGCAATTACAGTTAATTTGTATTATAAAGGTGCAAACGGCAGTGCTAGACAGTTTGTGGAAGAAATGGAAAAATCTGGTATAGCAGATGCTATTCGTGCTGAAAAAGGTAATTTACGTTATGACTATTTCTTTCCGGCTAAAGAAACTGAGACAGTTTTATTGATTGATAGTTGGGAAAATCAAGAAGCCCTTGATATTCACCATGCTTCACCAATGATGACTACTTTAGCGAAATTGCGCGATAAATATGATTTGCATATGACAGTTGAACGTTATATTTCAGATAATAGTGACGTTGATGACAGTGCTTTTATTCGCCATTAATTTATCAATTACATCGATTATTAAGTTTTCTACAGGGGGTATTCAGATGACATCATTTGCATCATTTTTTACAGAAATTACTGCACAAGAAGCTAAAAAGTGTTTAGAAGTAGCAGAAGGTTTTATTCTCTTTATTGGTCGCCCTAGTTGTCCATATTGTCGCCGCTTTGAACCGAAGTTAACTCAAGTTGCTAAAGATAATCAACTTACTGTTTACTTTATAAATAGTGAAGCAGTCGATTCTGATATTCAAGACTTAAGAACAGCATATGATGTTCCAACAGTACCAGGATTATTAGTTGCCAAAGCTGGTCATGTTAAAGTGGTGTGTGATTCGTCGTTGTCAGAAGAAGCAATTTTAGATTTTATCAAAAATTAGATTTGGAGAATATATGGACGTTAAGCAATATGACTATATTGTTATTGGCGGTGGTTCTGGTGGGATTGCTTCAGCTAATCGCGCAGCCATGCATGGTGCTAAGGTGATTCTTTTTGAAGCGAAAGAAGTTGGTGGTACTTGTGTCAATTTAGGATGTGTTCCTAAAAAAGTGATGTGGTACGGGGCTCAGGTCGCTGAGACGATTCAGACATACGCTAGCGAATATGGTTTTCACACGGCTGATACTACCTTTGATTTCAAAACTTTAAAAGCTAATCGCGAGGCTTATATTGACCGTATTCATGGCTCTTATGAACGCGGATTTGATAACAATGGTGTTGAGCGTGTTTATGACTATGCTAATTTTGTTGATTCTCATACGGTTGAAGTTGCTGGTCAATACTATACAGCTCCGCATATTTTGATTGCGACTGGTGGTCATGCTCTTTATCCTGATATTCCAGGTGCTGAATACGGCATGATTTCAGATGACTTTTTTGCCTTAGACAGTCTTCCAAATAGCGTTGCTGTTGTTGGAGCTGGCTACATTGCTGTTGAACTTGCCGGAGTCTTACATACACTTGGTTCAAAGACGGACCTTTTTGTTCGTAATGAACGACCACTTCGTACGTTTGATAAAGAAATTGTTGAATCCCTTGTTAAATACATGGCCGAAAGTGGTCCACAATTACATACGCACTCAATTCCAAAAGAAGTTATTAAAAATGATGATGACTCTTTGACGTTAATTTTAGAAAATGGCGAATCTTACACGGTAGACGCTATCATTTGGGCAATTGGCCGTAAAGCAAATGTGAGTGGATTCGGACTTGAAAAAACAGGAGTAGAATTAACCAAAGAAGGTTTCATTAAAACAGATGCCTATGAAAACACCTCTGTTGACGGTATTTACGCTCTAGGAGATGTTAATGGCAAACTTGAATTAACGCCAGTAGCAGTTAAGGCAGGAAGACAATTATCAGAGCGTCTTTTTAACAACAAACCAAATGCAAAAATGGATTATAAAGACGTTGCCACAGTCATTTTTAGCCATCCAGCGATTGGTTCTATTGGCTATTCGGAAGAAAAAGCTACTGAAGTATTTGGAGCAGATAAGATTAAAGTTTATCGCTCAACTTTTACGCCCATGTATACTGCTCTAGGTAATCATCGCCAACCAAGTAAAATGAAATTGGTTACTCTAGGTGAGGATGAGAAAATTATTGGTTTGCACGGTATAGGCTACGGTGTTGATGAAATGATTCAAGGCTTCTCAGTTGCTATCAAAATGGGAGCTACTAAAGAGGATTTTGATAATACGGTAGCCATTCATCCAACAGGAGCCGAAGAATTTGTGACGATGAGATAGATTTAAAATTTTTATAAACAAACAAAGCAGTTCGAATATAAGAACTGCTTTTTATTGACTAAATTGCTGATTAAATCAGTCATATGCTTGTCTTAAAGTTGTAAAACACATGTGAAATTGTTATCATATAAGTATGAAATTACCTGATAAATTTATTGAAAAATACCGTAATCTTCTTGGACAAGAAGCAGATGATTTCTTTGCAACTTTTGATCAAGAAGCTGTTTCTGGATTTCGTGTAAATCCTCTTAAAAATGCTCAGCAGACTTTTGAATCACCGATTCCTGACACTCCGTGGGGCCACTATGGAAAAGTATCAGGTAAGTCACCTGAACATGTATCAGGACTGGTTTATTCTCAAGAACCTGCTGCTCAGATGGTTGCTCAAGTAGCAGCACCCAAGGAAAACATGCGAGTACTTGATTTAGCTGCAGCACCTGGTGGAAAATCAACTCACCTTCTCAGTTATATGAACAATACTGGTGTTCTAGTCAGCAATGAGATTTCTAACAAGCGCAGTAAAATCCTTGTTGAGAATGTCGAACGATTTGGTGCAAAAAATGTTGTGGTGACCAATGAAAGCTCAGATAGATTAGCAAAAGTTTTCAAAGAGTACTTTGACTTGATTGTCTTTGATGGTCCTTGTTCTGGAGAAGGAATGTTCCGAAAAGACCCTTCAGCGACACAATATTGGCATGAAGGATATCCAGCTGAATGTGCCAGTCTCCAAAAGGAAATCTTAGAAGAAGCAATGAAAATGCTTGCTCCAGGTGGTACACTTGTTTATTCAACATGCACATGGTCTCCTGAGGAAAATGAAGGGGTGGTAAATTGGTTACTATCAGAATACGACAACCTTGAGCTTGTTCCGATTGAGAAAATCAACGGGATGGCTGAAGGAATTAACATGCCAGAAGTTGCTCGTATGTATCCTCATCGATTCAAAGGTGAAGGGCAGTTTGTTGCAAAACTTCGAGACACGCGTGAACCTGTTCAACGAAAAGTCAAAGCTGTTAAATCGAACTTAACCAAAGATCAACAAAAATTGTGGCAAGATTTTGCGAAAAAACATCTTAAGCTTGACTTAAAAGGGCTTCTTCAAACCTTTGGTGATAATCTTTATTTACTGCCTGAAGGATTACCAGATTTGGGAAAATTGAAAATTGCTCGCAATGGACTTCATCTTGGAACATTTAAGAAAAATCGCTTCGAACCATCCTTTGCATTAGGACTGGCTCTTTCACCAAATGACGTAGAACAGTTTGTAGAAATTGATATAGAACAGTTCAAGGTTTATGTTACAGGAAATGTCATAAACTTAGAACAAAGCTTAAAAAATGGCTGGTATTTAGTTTCGATAAACGGCAACGGCATAGGTTTTGCAAAAATTACTGGAAATATTCTGAAAAATTACTTTCCAAAAGGACTTCGCTTTAATCCATAAACTGTTATAGGTACAATTTTTGAGTGACATAGGTTGAAAACCACTTTTCAAGGTTTCAGTGATGTGATACTATTTCCTTGTGAGGTATTTGTAACACTTCATGTTAATTACTTTTTATTTTCAAATAAGTAGGAATCGCAAATGAAAAAAATGAAAATTCTTAGCTTTTTATTGCTAGTTACCTCAGTTACCTTTGCACTGTCTGGCTGCGCAAGCTGGATTGATAAAGGTCAGTCGATTACAAGTGTCGGATCGACAGCTTTGCAACCATTGGTAGAAGCTGCCGCAGATGAATTTGGATCGACTAATGTTGGAAAAACAGTCAATGTCCAAGGTGGTGGATCTGGTACAGGTCTTTCACAAGTTCAGTCAGGGGCTGTTCAAATTGGTAACAGCGATGTTTTCGCGGAAGAAAAAGAAGGTATTAATGCTGATAAGTTGGTTGATCACCAAGTAGCAGTAGCAGGACTTGCGGTTATTGTTAACAAGAAAGTTTCAGTTAACAATCTAACGACAGATCAGTTACATCAAATCTTTACTGGTAAGATTACGAACTGGAAAGAAGTTGGTGGTCCGGATTTAGCCGTTTCTATTATCAACCGTGCTGCAAGTTCAGGTTCTCGTGCGACCTTTGATAGTGTTATCATGAAAGGTGATCCGGCTATTCAAAGTCAAGAGCAAGACTCAAATGGTATGGTTAAATCTATTGTTTCGCAGACTCCAGGAGCTATTTCTTATCTTGCTTTTGCCTATGTAGATAGTTCCGTTAAGATAATTCGTTTGAACGGCTACAAACCAACTGCTGAAAATGTAACAAAAAATAACTGGCCACTCTGGTCTTATGAACATATGTATACGAAAGGTAAACCAACTGGTTTGACTAAAGAATTTTTGGACTACGTCATGAGTGATGATGTCCAAAAAGGTGTCGTTGAACAGATGGGGTATATTTCAGTTAACGATATGAAAGTTACCAAATCAGCAGATGGCACTGTTACAGCAAAATAAGGAGATACTATGAGAAATCAAGATCTTGAGAAACAGTTAACAACGCCTTCAAAAAATTCTCGCCTTGAGAAGTTTGGAAAAGGAATAACATTCTTTTGTTTAGTACTGATTGTTTTCATTGTTGCAATGATTTTAATCTTTGTTGCTCAAAAAGGGTTATCAACTTTCTTCGTTGACGGTGTTAACCCAATCAAATTCCTTTTTGGAAGTAAATGGGATCCAAGTTCAGGATCATTTGGAGCCCTTCCAATGATTTTGGGATCATTTATTGTAACAATTTTGTCTGCCTTGATAGCAACACCGATTGCTATTGGTGCAGCAGTCTTTATGACAGAAATTTCTCCAAAATATGGAGCTAAAATTCTTCAACCAGCAATTGAATTATTGACAGGTATTCCATCTGTTGTTTATGGGTTCATTGGACTACAAGTTATTGTGCCATTTACACGTTCTATTTTTGGTGGAACTGGTTTCGGTATTTTGTCTGGTGTCTGTGTTTTATTTGTCATGATTTTACCGACGGTTACGTTTATGACAATTGATAGTTTAAAAGCAGTACCAAGACACTATAAGGAAGCAAGTTTAGCGATGGGGGCAACTCGTTGGCAAACCATCTGGCGTGTCATTTTGAATGCTGCTAGACCTGGTATCTTTACCGCAGTTATTTTTGGTATGGCTCGTGCCTTTGGTGAAGCCTTGGCTATTCAAATGGTTGTTGGTAACTCAGCAGTTGTTCCAACTTCACTAACAACTCCAGCGGCAACCCTAACTTCAGTTCTAACAATGGGTATTGGTAATACTGTTATGGGAACTGTCCAAAATAATGTTCTTTGGTCACTTGCTTTAGTCTTGCTCATTATGAGTCTTGGCTTTAACATGCTCGTGAAATTTATTACAAGAGAAAGAAAGAGAAACTATGCACGCTAAGAAATTTGATAAGTTAGCAACAGGAATTCTCTATACAATTGCTGGAATTATTGTTGCTATTTTGGCATCATTATTACTATATATCTTGGTTAATGGATTACCTCATGTCAATTGGTCATTCTTGACAGGTAAGTCATCGTCATATGAAGCTGGTGGTGGTATAGGGATTCAGTTATATAATTCCCTCTTTCTTTTGGTAATCACATTGATGATTTCTATTCCATTATCAATGGGAGCAGGTATTTACTTATCTGAATACGCTAAAAAAGGGCGTTTTACTAACTTTATCAGAACATGTATTGAAATCCTTTCATCATTACCTTCAGTTGTTGTTGGTTTGTTTGGCTACCTCATCTTTGTAGTTCAATTCCAATATGGATTCTCAATTATTTCTGGTGCTCTTGCGCTTACGGTTTTCAACCTTCCTCAGATGACGCGTAATGTTGAAGATGGTCTTCGTAATGTTCACCACACACAACGTGAAGCAGGGCTTGCTCTAGGTTTATCGCGTTGGGAAACAGTTGTTCACGTGGTTATTCCAGAAGCTTTGCCAAGTATTGTTACTGGTATTGTTCTTGCTTCAGGACGTATCTTTGGTGAAGCAGCAGCTCTTATCTATACTGCTGGTCAATCAGCTCCAGCGCTTGATTGGTCAAATTGGAATCCGCTAAGTATTACAAGTCCGATTTCAATTTTCCGCCAAGCCGAAACTTTGGCTGTTCATATCTGGAAAGTTAATAGTGAAGGAACAATCCCTGATGCTACTCAAGTGTCACAAGGTAGTGCTGCAGTTCTCTTGATTTTCATCTTAATTTTCAACCTCTCAGCACGTTATATCGGTAAAAAACTTCACGCTAAATTAACGTCAGCAAAATAAAGGAGAAGAGATGACAAAATATAACTGGGATGAACGACATATTATTACTTTTCCTGAAGACAAACTAGCTTTAGCGACAAAAGATCTTCATGTTTACTACGGTCAAAAAGAAGCTATCAAAGGAATTGATATGCAGTTTGAAAAAAATAAAATTACTGCTCTTATCGGTCCTTCAGGATGTGGTAAATCAACTTTTCTTCGTAGCCTAAATCGTATGAATGATACAATTGATATTGCAAAAGTTACAGGTCAAATTTTGTACGAAGGTATTGATGTTAATGCTAAAAACATTAATGTTTACGAAATGCGTAAGCACATCGGAATGGTTTTCCAACGACCAAATCCATTTGCTAAATCAATTTATAAAAATATTACATTTGCCTATGAGCGTGCAGGTGTCAAAGATAAACAATTTTTAGATGAAATTGTTGAAACTTCTTTAAAACAAGCTGCTCTCTGGGATCAAGTAAAAGATGATTTGCACAAATCAGCCTTTACACTTTCAGGTGGTCAGCAACAACGTTTGTGTATTGCTCGTGCTATTGCAGTGAAACCAGATATTCTTTTAATGGACGAACCTGCATCAGCCCTTGACCCAGTTGCGACAATGCAACTGGAAGATACGATGTTTGAGTTGAAAAAAGATTACACAATCATTATTGTTACTCATAACATGCAACAAGCTGCACGTGCTAGTGATTATACAGCCTTCTTCTATTTGGGAGATTTAATCGAATACGACACAACGAATAATATCTTCCAAAATGCCAAATTGCAATCAACTAGCGATTATGTATCAGGACACTTTGGTTAGAAAGGCATGACATGACAGAACCTATTTTAAAAGTAAGAGACTTATCTGTTTACTATAATAAGAAAAAAGCGCTCAATAATGTCTCTATGGATTTCTATCCTAATGAAATTACTGCATTGATTGGTCCATCTGGTTCAGGAAAATCAACACTATTACGTTCAATTAATCGAATGGGGGACTTGAACCCTGAAGTAACCCTAACAGGATCAATCGTTTATAATGGACATAACATTTACAGTCCAAGAACAGACACTGTTGAACTTCGTAAAGAAATCGGAATGGTTTTCCAACAACCTAACCCATTTCCAATGTCAATTTATGAAAATGTTGTTTATGGTTTGCGTTTAAAAGGAATCAAGGATAAGCAAATTTTGGATGAAGCAGTTGAAAGTTCTTTGATTGGTGCCTCAATCTGGGATGAGGTCAAAGATCGTTTGCATGATTCAGCCCTTGGCTTGTCTGGTGGTCAGCAGCAACGTGTTTGTGTCGCGCGCGTTTTAGCGACAAGTCCAAAAATCATTTTACTTGATGAGCCAACATCAGCTCTTGACCCTATCTCAGCGGGTAAGGTCGAAGATACACTTTATGGTTTGAAAGATAAGTATACAATGCTTCTTGTGACACGTTCAATGCAACAAGCATCACGTATTTCAGATCGTACAGGTTTCTTCCTGGATGGAAAACTCATTGAATATGGTAAAACTCATGAAATGTTCATGGATCCTAAATGCAAAGAAACTGAAGATTATATTACTGGTAAATTTGGTTAGTTTTGGGAACACTCAAAAGGAGATGATATTATGTTGAGATCAAAATTTGATGATGAATTAGAAAAATTACATAACCAGTTCTACGCTATGGGTACTGAAGTGTTATCACAAATTAACAAGACAGTTCGTGCTTTTATTAGCCATGACCGTGAATTGGCTAAAGAAGTTATTGAAGGTGACGAAATTGTCAATAATTTCGAAACAAAACTTGAGAAAAAATCTCTTGAAATCATTGCCCTACAACAGCCTGTTTCACAAGATTTACGTACTGTTATTACCGTATTGAAAGCTTCTAGTGACGTAGAACGTATGGGTGACCATGCAGCGTCAATTGCAAAAGCCACTATTCGTGTAAAAGGTGAAGAACGTTTGCCAGAAGTAGAAGCAGAAATCAAAAAAATGGGTAAAGCCGTTCGTAACATGGTAGAAGAAGCTCTTGATGTTTATGTGACAGGTGAAGAAGAACGTGCTTATGAAGTTGCGGCTTCTGACGAAGTCATTGATAATTACTTTAAAGAAATTCAAAATATGGCTGTTGAATCTATTCGTCAACAACCAGATACTGTATTTGCTGGTAAAGAGTATCTTCAAGTAATTACTTACTTAGAACGTATCGGTGATTATGCTCGTAACCTTTGTGAATGGGTTATTTACCTTAAAACAGGAAAAATTATTGAATTGTAAAAGTTTAAAAGACTGTCTATTAGGCAGTCTTTTTCAATAGGCTTTTTAAAACTGACATATATCATATTTTGTGATATAATGATGAAGTTTGATGGTATTGTCGTTTTCTGAATTTTCATTTATTATACAATCCATCATCCGATTTAATTTTTAAAAGATTAGGTGATATGGGGAAGCAGTATACTGGTCCTCATTCTACGTTTTAAAGGAGTTATATGAAAACTGTAGAACATTTTATTGAAAAGTTTGTTCCTGAAAATTATAATATTTTCCTTGATATTAATCGTCAAGACAAAACTTTTTCAGGTAACGTTGCCATTAGTGGTGAAGCTTTAGATAATGTTATTTCATTCCACCAAAAAGATTTGACAGTTGCTTCTGTTTTGTTAGACAATCAAAATCTTGAATTTACGATTGATAATGATAATGAAGCTGTCCATGTTGAATTACCAGAAACTGGAACAATGACACTTGTTGTTGAGTTTTCAGGTAATATCACTGATAACATGACTGGTATTTACCCATCATATTACACAGTTGATGGGGTTAAAAAAGAAGTCATTTCAACTCAATTTGAAAGTCACTTTGCGCGTGAAGCATTTCCATGTGTTGACGAACCAGAAGCTAAAGCAACATTTGATTTAAGTATCAAATTTGACCAAACTGAAGGTGAGATTGTTCTTTCAAATATGCCTGAAGTTGATGCTGATCGTCGTAAGGAAACTGGTCTTTGGACATTTGATACAACACCACGCATGTCATCATACTTGTTGGCTTTCGCTCTTGGTGATTTGCAAGGTAAAACCGCTAAAACTAAAAACGGTACTGAAGTAGGAGTTTTCTCAACAAAAGCACATGCTCTTAAATCTCTAGATTTTTCACTAGACATTGCTGTTCGTGTCATTGACTTTTACGAAGAATACTTTGGTGTTAAATACCCAATTCCATTGTCATACCACGTTGCGCTTCCTGACTTTTCAGCGGGAGCTATGGAAAACTGGGGCTTAGTAACATACCGTGAAGTTTATCTTCTTGTTGATGAAAACTCAACAGTTAAGAGTCGTCAAAGCGTAGCCCTTGTTGTTGCTCACGAATTAGCTCACCAATGGTTCGGTAACCTTGTTACAATGAAATGGTGGGATGACCTATGGTTGAATGAATCATTCGCCAATATGATGGAATATGTCTCTGTTGATGCTATCGAACCATCATGGAATATCTTCGAAGATTTCCAAACAGGAGGTCTTCCATTAGCGCTTAAACGTGATGCAACTGATGGTGTTCAATCTGTTCACGTTGAAGTCAAACACCCTGATGAAATCAATACATTGTTTGATCCAGCTATTGTTTACGCTAAAGGTAGTCGCTTGATGCACATGCTTCGTCGTTGGTTAGGTGATGAAGATTTCCGTGCTGGTCTTAAAATCTACTTTGAAAAACACCAGTATAGCAATACAATCGGTTGTGACCTTTGGGATGCTTTGTCAGAAGCATCAGGAAAAGATGTTGCTGCTTTCATGGATGCATGGTTAGAACAACCTGGTTACCCTGTTGTGACTGCTGAAGTTGTTGATAATACACTTGTTCTTAGTCAAAAACAATTCTTTATTGGTGAAAGTGTTGATGAAAATCGTATTTGGCCAATTCCATTAAATAGCAATTGGAAAGGTCTTCCAGATACTTTAACAGAAGCTCGTCTTGAAATTCCTAATTACAGCAAACTTGCTTCTGAAAATGATGGAGCTTTCCGTCTCAATACAGAAAATACAGCCCACTATATCACAAACTACAAAGGTGAGTTGTTAGATACAGTTCTTGAACAATTGACTGAACTTGATACAGTTTCAAAACTTCAAGTAATCCAAGAACGTCGTTTGCTTGCTGAAAGTGGCGAAATCTCATACGCTGAGTTAGTGCCATTATTAACAAAACTTTCTGATGAAACATCATACTTGGTAGCAGAAGCTATTTCTCAAGTTGTTGATGGTTTGGATATCTTCTTAGACGAAGGAAGTCAAGCACAAGCTCAATTCAAAGCCTTGATTAGTCGTTTGATGCAAAAAAACTACGATCGTTTAGGTTTTGAACCAAAAGCTGGTGAATCTGATGAAGATGAGATGGTTCGACAAAATACTATTTCATTGATGTTGTATGCTGATAATGAAGATGCTGTTACAAAAGCTGAAGCAATCTTCCATCAACACAAAGATAATATTGAAGCCATTCCAGCATCAATCCGTATGTCAGTTCTTGCCAACCAAGTCAAACATGCTGAAACTGAAGATTTAGTATCACTTTACCTTGACACTTATGTGAAGACAAACGATGGTAACTTCAAACGTCAATTGGCATCTGCTTTGTCAAATACAAAAGATAATGCAACAGTTGAACGTGTATTGGCTGAGTTGAAAAATAAAGATGTTGTTAAACCTCAAGACTTAGCTATGAGTTGGTACCGTCCATTCCTTGATAAAACATTCTCTCAAGGTGCATTCTGGACATGGGCTAGAGAAAACTGGGATTGGATTAAAGCTGCACTTGGTGGCGATATGAGTTTTGATAAATTTGTTATCTACCCAGCTAATTCATTCAAGACAGTTGAACGTCTTGAAGAGTATAAAGCTTTCTTTGAACCTCAATTGAATGATATGGCTATTAGCCGTAACATCACAATGGGTATTAAAGAAATCTCAGCTCGTCTTGATTTAATTAGCACAAGTAAAGTTGCTGTTGAAGAAGCTCTAGCAGCAGTTAAATAAGCAGTGATAAAGAGGCGTTTGAGTGAAAACTCAGACGCTTTTTTTCTGCCTTTTAGGAAATCTTAAGCTCAATTCGATATTCTTTTGATAGACTAAATAAATTGCATTAAATACTTAGACCAAAGGGTTAAGTCATGATATAATAAGATGAATAAGGGAGCAGATATATGATTAAGATTTTATTAGTAGAAGATGATTTGAGCTTGTCAAATTCAATCTTTGATTTTTTAGACGATTTTGCTGATGTTATGCAAGTTTTTGACGGTGAAGAAGGATTATATGAAGCAGAAAGTGGTGTTTATGATCTTATCTTGCTTGATTTAATGTTGCCAGAAAAAGATGGTTTCCAAGTTCTTAAAGAACTACGTGAAGATGGCATTACAACACCAGTTTTAATTATGACAGCTAAAGAAAGTCTTGACGACAAAGGACATGGCTTTGAACTAGGTGCTGATGACTATTTAACGAAACCATTCTATCTTGAAGAGTTAAAGATGCGTATTCAGGCACTTTTGAAGCGTTCAGGTAAATTCAATGACCACACTTTATCTTATCACGAGTTAACTGCTGATACATCAACTAACACAACAACAGTAAATGGCGAAAAAGTTGAGTTGTTAGGTAAAGAATTTGATTTATTGGTTTATTTCTTACAAAACCAAAATGTTATCTTACCAAAATCTCAAATTTTTGATCGTATTTGGGGCTTTGATAGTGATACGACGATTTCTGTCGTAGAAGTTTACGTTTCTAAGATTCGTAAAAAGTTAAAGGGCACAAGCTTTGCTAATAATCTTCAAACACTACGAAGTGTAGGATATATTCTAAAAGATGCTGAATAACATACACAAAAAAATATCTACTGGGACTTTTTCTCACTTTTTCCATTTCTTTGCGGTATTTACTGGGATCTTTATCATTATGACTACCATTATCTTGCAGATTATGAGATATGGTCTGTATTCTTCTGTAGATACTACTTTGAAAAATGCAGCAGACAATGCAAGTGACTACGTTACACGAACGATGGAACGTAGTGATTCTCTGCAATCCAATAATGACTTTAGTGATTCTGGAAAGAGCAAACCAAGATCAAACATTGCAAGTTTAAGTAATGTCAGTGTTTTGCTGTATGATACAAATGGGAAAATTGTTAACGCTATCGATGCGTTCGTTCAATTTGGAACCCTGACTTCGAGTGTAGATGAGGATTCGGTTGGCGAGATTAAAGATGAAAAGATGACAACCATCTTTGGTCAAACGGAAAAATATCACGTTTTAACTGTAAGGGTGTACAGCAGTGATTATCCCTCAATTGAGTATGCAACCTTCTTGATTAGTGTTAGCCAACTTGATGAGGCAAATGAACGTTATGTAACGATTACCATTTCAGTTATGATTATTTTCTGGATGATTTCTATTTTGGCAAGTGTCTACTTAGCTAACTGGACACGTAAGCCAATTCTAGAAAGTTATGAAAAACAAAAACGCTTTGTCGAAAATGCTAGTCATGAATTACGAACACCATTAGCCGTGCTTCAAAATCGACTTGAAAGTTTGTTCAGACGACCTAATGCAACGATTCTTGATAATAGTGAAAGTATCGCGGCAAGTCTGGATGAGGTTCGAAATATGAGGATTTTAACAACGAATCTTTTGAATCTTGCTAGACGAGACGATGGCTTGAAAGTTGAATTGGAAGAGATTCAACCATCTACTTTTAACGAAATTTTTGAGAATTACAATATGATTGCCAAAGAAAATGGCAAAACATTTGTTGCTCACAATTCAGCTGATCGTCCAATAAAATCTGATAAGACGCTGCTCAAACAATTGATGACTATCTTATTTGATAATGCTATTAAGTACACTGATGATGATGGTTTTATCGAATTTACTGTTAAGACAACAGAACGTCAAACGATTTTGACAATCTCTGATAATGGACCTGGTATTAGTGATGCTGATAAAGAGAAAATCTTTGACCGCTTTTATCGCATTGATAAAGCTAGAACACGTCAAAAAGGTGGGTTTGGTCTTGGATTATCATTAGCAAAACAAATTGTTGATGCCTTAAAAGGTGATATTCAAGTCAAAGATAATCATCCAAAAGGAACGATATTTGAGGTTCGTTTCAATCGACACAATTTTGGTAAATAGAAAAGGGACGCTAATCAGCATCCCTTTTAGTTTGTAAGAGTGTTCATTAGAAAAAAGAAAAACTCCATTTGGAGTTTTCATTGGATATTATTTAGCCAATTTAGCAGCAAGACGTGCTTTATCGCGGCTAGCTTTGTTTTTGTGAATCAAACCTTTTGATTCAGCTTTATCGATGCTTGCAGAAGCAGCACGGAAAAGCTCTTCAGATGGGTTAGCTTCAAATGCTTTGATAGCAGAACGCATAGCTGATTTTTGTGCTGAATTTTTTTCGTTTTGTTTAACGTTAAGTTCAGCGCGTTTGATAGCTGATTTAATATTTGCCAATGTTTTCACCTCCAAATTAATCTAACTACATTATTATATAGAATTTATTGCGTTTTGGCAAGCCTTAATCATTGTTTCAGGAAAATTTACTTATTTTTTCAAGTAAATTCGATCGATTTTGTGGTTGTATGTCTTGTGCAAAATCAATTCGGCACGATTGCGAGTTGGTTCAATATATTTTTCAAGATTGACAAGATTAACCGTTTTCCAGACCATTTTAGCGAACTCTAAAGCATCTTGGTGAGGCATTTTTACGAAACGATTATAGTAATTAGTCTGATCTGTTTTAGCTAATTCAAGTAAACTATCGAAACGTTCTAAGTACCATTTTTCAATTAAATCATTTTCAGCGTCAATATAAATAGAAAAGTCAAAGTAACCAGTCATATAGATACGCTTATTCTTTTGATTTTGGAAAACGTTAATACCTTCAACAATTAAGAAGTCTGGTGCCTCAATTATTTGTTCTTGGTCAGGAATAATATCATAAACTTCATGTGAATATACTGGAATATGAGCAGTCATTCCGTTTTTAACAGTATCTAGGAAGTTTAGAAGAAGTTCCATATTATAACTTTCAGGGAAACCTTTACGATCTAAAATATTTCGCTCGATTAACTCTTTATTTGGATAAATAAAGCCATCTGTTGTCACCATTTCAACCTTGCTATCTTTAAATGTTCTAGACAGGAGAAGTTGTAAAAGACGACTTGTTGTTGATTTCCCAACGGCTACAGAACCAGAGATTCCGATAATAAAAGGTCGATTGCTCGCTTCTTTTTTTAAGAAAATGCTTTTTGAAAAGGATAGGTTTTCTTGAGCATTTTTGTAGATTTGAATCAAACTTATCAAAGGAAGATAAACTTCAATAACGTCTTGAATACTGATGTTATCATTCAAACTTTTAATTGATTCAAGTTCCTCAGCAGTAAGAAGTGGCTGAGTCTTACGATGTAACTCCTGCCAAGTTTCACGAGAAATAAGATCAAAATTAATAAATTCGTTGGTCATACGAAACTCCTTAAAGAGGTTATGTACCTTATTATAGCATTTTAAAGAAGGATTGAAAACAGTTACAACGTTTGATATGATAGAAGAGTATGATAAAATAGAAGTGCATTATAAGAGAAAGTGATAGAAGAATGACTAAAATGTATTATGCAGAAAACCCTGATAGTGCTCATGATATTCATGAACTAAAAGTTACATTGCTTGGAGAATGTTTCACTTTTTTAACTGATTCAGGTGTTTTTTCTAAAAAAATGATCGATTATGGAAGTCAAGTCCTTTTAAATACCTTAGATTTTGAAAAAGGGAAAACTCTTTTAGATCTTGGCTGTGGTTATGGTCCGCTAGGAATTTCATTAGCTAAAGTTCAGGGTGTTAAGCCAACTATGGTTGACATTAATAACCGTGCTATTGATTTGGCTAAGCAAAATGCACAAAAAAATGGTGTTTGTGCCGATATCTTCCAATCAAATATTTACGAAAAAGTGAATGGAACATTTGATTATATCATTAGTAATCCACCAATTCGAGCTGGTAAGCAAGTAGTTCATACTATTATATCTGAAAGTATCAACTACTTAAATGCAGGCGGGAATCTAACAATTGTGATTCAGAAAAAACAAGGAGCCCCAAGTGCTAAAGCGAAAATGGAAGAAGTTTTTGGAAATGTTGAGATTTTAAAACGTGACAAAGGCTATTATATTTTGCGCAGTGAAAAAATTAATAAGTGAATAAAAAATCTTTATTGAATTAGATATTGATTCTAGTTTGATAGAGATTTTTTTATTGAATTCCTACAATAACAGGCTTTGTGACAAATGTCATAGAATAATTATGACACAAAGGTCACTTTTTAAAGTATAATTATTCACATAAAAATCATAAAATACACTAATTTAAAGCGCTCACAGTATCAAAAAAGTAAGATTTTATATTCGTAAAAACTTGTTGTTTATAGTAGAATAATATAAAAATGTTCAGAAATACCGAATATGACATGTGACACATGTGTCACATTTTGTACAAAAACAAGTCTTTAACAAGGTTTATAGATAAAAAAGAAACAAAAAAGCGTTTTAATGAATTTTCGGATTTTGCCATTTTTGCTGTTTATTAAAAAAATAGCAAAAAAGACTTACATTCTATCAAAAAAATGGTAGAATAGGTAGAGTGTAATTATTAATGAAATGAAAAAAACATTTTCAGGAAGGAACGGAAATTAAATTAATGTCTATTAACAAATACATTGATCACACTTTATTGAAACCTGAAAGCACTCAAGATCAAATCGATAATCTTATTGCTGAAGCGAAAGAATACAACTTTGCTAGCGTATGTGTTAATCCAACTTGGGTATCACACGCTGCCCAAGCTTTAAAAAATTCAGATGTTAAAGTTTGTACAGTTATTGGTTTTCCTTTAGGAGCTAACACAAGTCGTGTTAAAGCATTTGAAACAAAAGATGCTATTGAAAATGGTGCGGATGAGATTGACATGGTTATTAATATCGGTCAATTGAAAGCAAAACAATATGACTTTGTTGAAAATGATATTCGTGCTGTTGTTGAAGCAAGTGGTGATAAATTGGTTAAAGTTATCATCGAAACTTGTCTCTTGACTGATGAAGAAAAAGTAAAAGCTTGTCAATTATCAGTTGCAGCTGGTGCTGATTACGTTAAAACATCAACTGGCTTCTCAACTGCTGGTGCAAACGTTCATGATGTTGCGCTTATGCGTAAAACAGTTGGACCAAACGTTGGTGTAAAAGCAGCTGGTGGTGCTCGTTCATATGCTGATGCAGAAGCTTTTGTTAAAGCTGGTGCAACTCGTATTGGTGCTTCATCTGGTGTTGCAATTGTTAATGGTGAAACTGCTGCAGAAGGTAGCTACTAATCATTAATTAGAAGAACTTCAAACGATAATTTATTTTTGATTGTGGACGGTCGTGACGACGGTCAGGTGGTAACATTGCCACAGTGTTGTAGACTTTTTGGAGTCTATTTTCAGAGTGTTCATTAAGCCATTTGGCTTGATAGATTTTAGCAACAAAAGTTGCTTATAAGTTTTTTAGGAGGGTTCATTTTTCATGAACAAGAAAATTGTTGGTCTTGGACTTGCTGCAGTAGCAACATTAGCGCTTGGCGCATGTAGTCGTTCAAATTCATCTAGCTCTAGCTCAAACTCAAGCGTAAAAGCTGCAATCGTTACTGATACAGGTGGTGTTGATGATAAATCATTTAACCAATCTGCTTGGGAAGGTATGCAAGCTTGGGGTAAAGAAAACAAATTGAAAAAAGATACTGACTACACTTACTTCCAATCTGATAGTGAGTCAGACTATGCAACAAACCTTGATTCAGCTGTTTCAAACGGCTACAACCTTGTTTTTGCAATTGGCTACAACCTTCACGATGCTGTTGATGAAGCTGCTCCACAAAATGAAAAAACAAACTATGTTATCATTGATGACGTTGTAGCAGACCACAAAAATGTTGAAAGTGTATTGTTCGCTGATAACGAAGGTGCTTACCTTGCAGGTATCGCTGCAGCAATGCAAACAAAAACTAAACACGTTGGTTTCGTAGGTGGTGTTGAATCTGATACAATCACTCGTTTCGAAACTGGATTCAAAGAAGGTGTTGCTTCAGTTGATAGTTCAATCAAAGTTGACGTTCAATATGCTGGTTCTTACTCTGATTCTGCTAAAGGTAAAACAATCGCTGCAACAATGTATGCTAGCGGTGCAGATGTAATCTATCATGCTGCTGGTGGTTCAGGTACTGGTGTCTTCTCACAAGCTAAAGAAATCAATGAAAAATTGCCTGCTGATAGCGACAAAAAAGTTTGGGTTATTGGTGTAGACCGTGACCAAACTGAAGAAGGTAACTACACATCATCTGATAAAGTGAAATCAAACTTCGTTTTGACTTCAACAATCAAAGAAGTAGGTCAAGTTGTTAAAGATATCGCTAATGATCAACTTAAAGGTGATAAATTTGACGGTAACACAACTAAAACATACGGCCTTAAAGACGGTGGTGTAGATCTTGTTACTAAAAACCTTCCTGATAACATTAAATCTGCTGTAGAAACTGCAAAAGATAAAGTTATCAAAGGCGAAGTCAAAGTTGACGATGGCGTAAACAAATAATCGCTCTTATGAAAAAGCGACCAAATTGGTCGCCTTTTTTCAGGGGCTGAGATAAAATGTATTTTTATCTCAGTTAAGTTCATTAATGTTAGTTTTTAATGGGCTTAACTGACCTAAAAATTATTATTAGACTGAAAGGGATCACACATGACACAAGAAAACGTCATAGAAATGCGTGAGATTACCAAAAAATTCGGTGATTTTGTCGCAAATGACCATATTAATTTACAAGTCAGAAAAGGTGAAATCCACGCTCTTCTTGGAGAAAATGGAGCCGGTAAATCGACTTTGATGAATATGCTTGCTGGCCTTTTGCAACCAACAAGTGGTCAAATCTTAGTAAAAGGTGAAGAAGCAGTACTTGATTCTCCATCTAAGTCAGCTAAAATGGGTATCGGAATGGTTCACCAACACTTTATGTTGGTAGAAGCTTTTACAGTTGCTGAAAACATTATCTTAGGTAATGAAGTCACAAAAGGCGCAGGTGTTCTTGACCTTAAAAAAGCTAGTAAAGAAATTAAAGAACTGTCTGAGAAATACGGTTTAGCGGTTGATCCATCTGCCAAAATTTCTGATATTTCAGTTGGTGCGCAACAACGTGTTGAAATCTTAAAAACACTTTACCGCGGAGCTGATATTATTATCTTTGATGAACCAACTGCTGTTCTAACGCCTTCTGAAATTACTGAATTGCTCGATATTATGCGTAATTTGGTTAAAGAAGGAAAATCAATTATCTTAATCACACACAAATTGGATGAAATTCGTGCGGTTGCAGATCGCGTAACAGTTATTCGTCACGGTAAATCAATTCAAACAGTTCCAGTTGCTGATTCGACAAGTAATGAATTAGCTGAAATGATGGTTGGTCGTGCTGTTTCATTCAAAACAGATAAGATTCCTGCCAATCCAAAAGATGTCGTTCTTTCAATCAAAGACTTGGTTGTTAACGAAAACCGTGGAGTTCCAGCCGTTAAACAATTGTCATTAGATGTTCGTGCAGGAGAAATTGTTGGTATTGCAGGTATTGATGGTAATGGTCAAACAGAATTAGTTGAAGCTCTTACAGGTTTGCGTAAAGTTGAATCTGGTCAATTCTTCATCAAAGGTTCTGATATGACAAATCAACGTCCTCGTAAAATTACAGAACTTGGCGTTGGACATGTCCCAGAAGATCGTCATCGTGATGGTATGGTTCTTGACATGACAATTGCTGAAAATATCGCCCTTCAAACTTACTACAAAGAACCATTTAGCAAACATGGTTTCATGAACTATAATAAGTTAAATGAACATGCTCGTAAGTTGATGAAAGAATTTGATGTTCGTGCAGCAAGTGAATTAGTTTCTGGTGGTGCTCTTTCAGGTGGTAACCAACAAAAAGCAGTTATCGCTCGTGAAATCGATCGAAACCCAGATTTGCTTATTGTTAGTCAACCAACTCGTGGACTTGACGTTGGTGCCATTGAATATATCCGTAAACGTTTAGTTGCTGAACGAGATAAGGGTAAAGCCGTTTTGGTTATTAGTTTTGAATTAGATGAAATCCTTGATGTTTCCGACCGTATTGCCGTTATTCATGATGGTAAAATTCAAGGTATCTTAGACCCTGCCACAACCAATAAACAAGAACTTGGTATTTTGATGGCTGGTGGAAAAGTGGAAAAGGAGGATTCTAATGTTAATGTCTAAGAAAACCCAAAAATGGGCTGTTCCATTAATTGCAGTGTTCCTAGGAATGTTGCTTGGAGCAATCCTTATGCTTTGCTTTGGATATAATCCTTTCTGGGCTTATAATGATTTGCTTTATACAGCTTTTGGTACTGTTAAAAATGTTGGGGAAATCTTCCGTGCAATGGGTCCACTTATCCTGATTGCCCTTGGTTTCTCAGTAGCTTCAAAAGCTGGCTTCTTTAACGTTGGTCTTCCAGGTCAAGCGTTAATGGGTTGGGTAATGTCAGTTTGGTTTGCTCTGTCATTTCCAGATTTACCAAAACCAATTTCAGTAATCTGTACTGTTTTGGTTGGTCTTGTTGCTGGTGGTATTGCAGGAGCAATTCCTGGTATTTTACGAGCTTTCCTTGGAACAAGTGAAGTTATCGTAACGATCATGATGAACTACATTATCTTATACGGAACTCAATATTTGATTCAAGATGTTTTCCCAGATAGTATCATGCGTACAACTGAAGCAACAATCAAAGTTTCAAAAAATGCTTCTTATCAAACTGAGTGGTTGTCAGCTTTAACTGATAATTCACGTATCAATATTGGTATTTTCATTGCTTTACTTGCTGTTCTAATTGTTTGGTTTATGATGAGTAAAACAACGCTTGGTTATGAAATTACTTCTGTAGGTATTAATCCACATGCTGCTGAATATGCTGGTATGTCAGCTAAACATTTGATTGTTGTTTCAATGATTATTTCTGGTGCGTTGGCTGGTCTAGGTGGTACAGTTGAAGGGCTTGGAACATTTGGAAATGTGTACTCACAAACAAGTTCATTGAGTATTGGTTGGGACGGAATGGCCGTATCGCTTCTTGCTGTGAATTCAGCTGTAGGTATTCCATTTGCTGCCTTTCTATACGCCGTTCTTGCTATTGGTAAGACAGGGATGATTGGTATTCCATCAGAAGTTATCGATGTTGTATCAGCATTTATCATCTTCTTTGTTGGAGCTGATTACCTAATTCGTCAATTTATTAAAACTAAAAAAGAAGAAGGAGGAAAGTAAGATGAGTTTTTCAACCATGTTAGCCCTATTAGTTTCTTCCATGCTAATTTATTCTGCACCATTGATTTTTACAAGTATCGGTGGAACGTTCTCTGAACGTGGTGGTATCGTAAACGTTGGCCTTGAGGGAATCATGGTGATGGGTGCTTTTTCAGGTGTTCTTTTCAACCTCAGTTATGCTGATGTCTTTGGACATGCTACACCATGGGTTGCTTCAATTGTTGCTGGATTAGTAGGTGTTTTATATTCACTTATTCACGCAGTAGCAACCATCAACCTACGTGCTGACCATGTTGTGTCTGGTACAGTATTGAACTTGATTGCCCCATCGTTTGCTGTTTTCCAATGTCGTTACTTGTTTGGTAAAGGACAAACAGATACAATCACTCAAACATTTGGGCGATTCTCATTCCCAATTTTAAAAGATATTCCTGTTATCGGAAAAATCTTCTTCAACAATACATCTCTAGTTGCTTATGTAGCAATTTTGGTGTCATTCATCTCATGGTTTATCATTTTCAAAACACGCTTTGGTTTGCGTCTACGTTCAGTTGGTGAACATCCACAAGCTGCTGATACACTTGGTATCAATGTTTATCTTATGCGCTATGCAGGTGTTATGATTTCAGGTTTCCTTGGAGGAATTGGTGGTGCTGTCTACGCTCAAACCATTTCAAATAACTTTGCGGTTACTACAATCGCTGGTCCTGGTTTCATCGCTCTTGCTGCAATGATTTTCGGTCGCTGGAATCCTGTTGGAGCAATGCTTTCAAGTTTATTCTTTGGCTTGTCACAATCACTTGCTATTATCGGTGCACAATTACCATTCTTCTCAAATATTCCACCTGTTTACCTAAAAGTCGCTCCTTATGTATTGACAATCATTGTCTTGGCAGCGTTCTTTGGTAAAGCAGTAGCGCCAAAAGCAGATGGTGTTAACTACATTAAATCTAAATAAAGAAAAAAAGTTGGTGTGAAGCCAACTTTTTTTAAGCTAAATATTTGTAAGCGATTTACATGTGTGATATAGTTATCTTAATAAAATAATATAATTGAGGTTACTTCTATGAGTAAAATTGTTGTTATTGGAGCAAATCACGCTGGTACAGCTTGCATAAAAACGATGTTAACTAACTATGGTTCAGAAAACGAAGTAGTAGTATTTGATCAAAACTCTAATATCTCATTTTTGGGATGTGGTATGGCTTTATGGATTGGTCAACAAATTTCAGGACCTGAAGGACTTTTTTATTCAAATAAAGAAGAACTTGAGCAATTAGGTGCAAGAATTTACATGAATTCTCCTGTAGAATCAATTGACTATGAGCAAAAAACAGTGACTGCATTAGTTGACGGTAAACCACATCTTGAAACGTATGAAAAGTTAATATTTGCTACAGGTTCACAACCAATTATTCCACCTATTAAAGGTGTAGCTTTAAAGGAGGGATCACAAGAATTTGAAGCAGAACTTGAAAATATCCAATTTGTAAAATTATATCAAAATGCGCAAGATGTTATTGAAAAGTTAAAAGATAAAGATATCTCGCGTGTAGCTGTTGTAGGAGCAGGTTACATTGGTGTTGAACTGGCTGAAGCGTTCCAACGTAAAGGAAAAGAAGTTACTTTGATTGATGTTGCTAATACTTGTTTAGCAGGCTATTATGACGAAGATCTTAGTGATATTATGGCTAAAAATCTAGAAACACATGGTATTAAGCTGGCTTTTGGTGAAACCGTAAAAGAAATTGTTGGTAAGACGAAAGTTGAAAAAATCATAACTGACAAGGCAACTTACCAAACTGATATGGTTATACTTGCTGTAGGCTTCCGACCAAACACCGGCCTTGCTGGTGGTAAACTTGAGTTGTTCAAAAATGGAGCCTTTCTAGTTGATAAGAATCAAGAAACAAGTACTCAAGATGTTTACGCAATTGGAGATTGTGCAACAATCTATAACAATGCGTCTCGTGAAACTGACTATATTGCACTTGCATCAAACGCTGTTAGAACAGGTATTGTTGCTGCACATAATGCTTGTGGTCATAAACTTGAAGGGATTGGTGTCCAAGGTTCAAATGGTATTTCAATTTATGGCTTGAATATGGTTTCAACAGGGTTAACACTCGAAAAAGCAAAAGCCAAAGGTATCGATGCAGAAGAAGTTGAGTATAGTGATAAACAAAAGCCTGATTTTATTGAGAAAAACAATTTTGAAGTTACTTTAAAAATCGTTTACGATAAAGTTAGTCGACGTATTTTAGGTGCACAAATGATGGCGATGGCAGATATTTCATTGGGAATTCACCTTTTCTCACTTGCTATCCAAGAAGGAGTGACAATTGATAAACTCGCTCTTACTGATTTATTCTTCTTGCCTCATTTCAATAAGCCATATAATTACATTACAATGGCTGCTTTGAATGCAAAATAGTAAATAAAAAAGCTATCCCAAGGGATAGCTTTTTTATTCAAAAACTAGAAATTAGTTTTTGCAAGCAGAAGCAAATTCTTCTTTAGAGAAAGCTTCGTCGATGATAGCTTTCAATTCTTTAGCAGAAGCTTCCATTTTTTGTTGTTCAGCGTCATTCAATGGAATGTTAACTGGACGAACGATACCGTGTGCACCAACGATAGCTGGTTGACCGATGTAGCAGTCAGTTACGTTAGCGTATTGACCTTCTTGGAATACAGAAAGTGGAAGTACTGCGTTTTCATCGTTAAGGATTGCTTTAGTGATACGAGCAAGCGCAACAGCGATACCGTAGAATGTAGCACCTTTTTTGTTGATGATTGAGTAAGCAGCGTCACGAACACCTTCGAAAAGTTCAACCAATTCAGCTTCGTCAACGTTTTGAACGTCTTTAAGGTAGCTTTCAAGGTTTACACCGGCAACGTTAGCGTGTGACCAAACAGCAAATTCTGAGTCACCGTGTTCACCCATGATGTATGCGTGAACTGAACGAGCATCAACATCAAGTTTTTCAGCCAAAGCTTGACGGAAACGAGCTGAGTCAAGTGAAGTACCTGAACCGATAACGCGTTCTTTAGGGAATCCAGAGAATTTCCATGTAGAGTAAGTCAAGACGTCAACTGGGTTTGCAGCAACCAAGAAGATTCCTTTGAATCCAGATTTAACAACTTCAGTTACGATTGATTTGTTGATAGCAAGGTTTTTACCAACAAGGTCAAGACGAGTTTCACCTGGTTTTTGTGGAGCACCTGCAGTGATAACTACAAGGTCAGCATCTGCACAGTCTTCGTATTTAGCTGCGTAGATTTTTTTAGGTGAAGTGAAAGCAAGAGCGTGGCTAAGGTCTTCAGCATCCCCAACAGCTTTGTCAAACAATTGAGGGATTTCGATGATACCAAGTTCTTGAGCGATTCCTTGGTTTACAAGTGCGAATGCGTAAGAAGAACCTACGGCACCGTCACCAACAAGGATAACTTTTTTGTGTTGTTTAGTTGCAGTCATTTATCTAAACATCTCCTTAATTTTTTTAGGCTGACGCCCATACGAATAATATTTTAACACGTTAAGTGAGAAATGTCACGAACTAATTGGAAAAAATTGAAAAAAGAAGAAAGCAATATTTTTAGGAGAATTTAGTCATATTACCTTCTAAAAAATAGTGAATTTTTCACAAAAATTTTACTTATTTTTGTCGTATTTTGCTTTTGAAAATCATATGAAAAGCAGTGGTAATTTATCTGACATTCAGTTAAAAAGGAGTAAAAGGATATTAGTGTTGATGTGGTTTTAATGCAGTATTTATGATATAATATAGTTGAGTTTTACACTAGAAAAGGAGTGTTTTTCCTTAATGCAGGATAAGAATTTAATTGACGTAAATCTAACTTCAGAAATGAAGACAAGTTTTATTGATTACGCCATGTCTGTTATTGTTGCTCGTGCTCTTCCTGATGTACGCGATGGATTAAAACCAGTTCATCGTCGTATCTTGTACGGAATGAATGAGCTCGGTGTGACGCCAGATAAACCTCATAAGAAATCTGCACGTATCACCGGGGATGTTATGGGTAAATATCACCCACACGGTGATTCATCAATTTATGAAGCTATGGTTCGTATGGCACAATGGTGGAGTTACCGCCATATGCTTGTTGACGGACACGGAAACTTTGGTTCTATGGACGGTGACGGCGCAGCCGCACAACGTTATACAGAAGCACGTATGAGTAAAATCGCTCTTGAAATGCTTCGCGATATTAACAAAAATACTGTTGATTTCCAAGATAACTACGATGGTAGTGAACGTGAACCACTTGTTTTGCCATCACGTTTTCCTAACTTACTTGTTAATGGTGCTACTGGTATTGCTGTTGGTATGGCAACAAATATTCCGCCACATAACTTAGGTGAATCTATTGATGCCGTTAAATTAGTCATGGATAATCCTGATGTCACAACTCGTGAATTAATGGAAGTATTGCCTGGTCCCGATTTCCCAACAGGAGCTCTAGTTATGGGTAAATCTGGTATTCGTAAAGCTTATGAAACAGGTAAAGGATCTATCGTATTACGTTCACGTACTGAGATTGAAACAACTAAGAGTGGCCGTGAACGTATCGTTGTTACAGAATTCCCATATGGTGTTAATAAGACAAAAGTTCACGAACACATTGTTCGCTTGGCACAAGAAAAACGTATCGAAGGAATTACCGCCGTTCGTGATGAATCAAGCCGTGAAGGTATCCGATTTATCATTGAAGTGCGTCGTGACGCATCAGCAAACGTTATTCTAAATAACTTATTCAAACTTACTAGCTTGCAAACAAACTTCAGCTTTAACATGCTTGCTATTGAAAAAGGTGTTCCAAAGATTCTTTCTTTGAAACAAATCATCGTTGATTACATTGAACACCAAAAAGAAGTTATTGTACGTCGTACAGAGTTTGATAAGGCTAAAGCTGAAAAACGTGCTCACATCTTAGAAGGATTGCTAATTGCTCTTGATCATCTTGATGAAGTCATCAGCATTATCCGGAACAGTGAAACTGACGTGATTGCTCAAGGCGAATTGATGAGTCGTTTTGACTTATCTGAACGTCAAAGTCAAGCTATCCTTGATATGCGTCTTCGTCGTTTGACAGGATTGGAACGCGAAAAAATCCAAGCTGAATACGATGATCTTCTTGCTTTGATTGCTGATTTGGCTGATGTTTTGGCAAAACCGGAACGTGTAATTACAATCATCAAAGAAGAAATGGACGAAATCAAACGTAAGTACGCTGATCCACGTCGTACAGAATTGATGGTTGGTGAAGTCCTTTCACTCGAAGATGAAGACTTGATTGAAGAAGAAGATGTCTTGATTACTCTTTCAAATAAAGGTTACATCAAACGTTTAGCTCAAGATGAATTCCGAGCACAACGTCGTGGTGGACGCGGTATTCAAGGTACAGGTGTTAATGATGATGATTTTGTTCGTGAATTAGTATCTACCAACACTCATGATCATGTTTATTTCATGACAAATAAAGGGCGTGTATACCGTTTGAAAGGTTATGAAATTCCTGAATATGGACGAACTGCAAAAGGTTTGCCAATCGTCAACCTTCTAAAACTTGACGAAGGTGAAATCGTTCAGACAATTATCAGTGAAAAAGGTAGTGACGATCACGAAAATTACTTATTCTTTGTCACACGTCAAGGTGTCGTTAAACGTACTAAAGAATCTGAATTTAGCAATATCCGTCAAAATGGTCTTAAGGCACTTAACCTTAAAGATGGCGATGAGTTGATTAATGTTATCCGCACTAACGGTAGTGATGATATCATCATTGGTACTAAAACAGGATACAGTGTTCGCTTTAATGAATCTGATGTTCGCAGTATGAGCCGTTCAGCAACTGGTGTTCGTGGGGTTAACCTTCGTGAAGGAGATGAAGTCATCGGCGCATCACGTATTACAGATGATCAAGAGGTTCTTGTCATTACTGAAAAAGGGTACGGTAAACGTACGCTTGCTTCTGAGTACCCAACTAAAGGTCGCGGTGGTAAAGGTATCAAGACTGCTAATATCACTGAAAAAAATGGTCAATTAGCTGGACTTGTAACCGTAAATGGTGATGAAGATATCATGGTTATTACTGATACTGGTGTTATGATTCGTACAAGTGTTGCTGATATCTCACAAACTGGTCGTGCAACACTTGGTGTTAAAATTATGCGCCTTGATCAGGACGCTAAAATCATGACACTTGCTCTTGTACAACCAGAAGAAGAACAAGAAACTGAAGAAGTAGAAGATTAGAATGGTAAAAAAAGAGAAGAAAACGCATCGTTTCTTGACATTTCTTAGAGTCACAATTTCCTTGATTTTATTATTATTTGGGCTTGCTTTGATTTTTAACCAATCCATTTGTAATTTTTTGATTGGTCATCAGTCAAATCGTTATCAAATCAATAAAGTGACTAAAAAGAAACTTCAAGATAACCAAAAGGCGAAAGTTACTTTTGATTTCTCTGCGGTTGAACCCGTCACGGTTCAGTCTGTTTTAAAAACTCAATCAACTAAGACAGATCTTCCTGTCATTGGTAGTATCGCCGTACCAGATCTTGGTATCAACTTACCAATCTTTAAAGGTTTAGGAAATACTGAATTATCTTATGGTGCTGGAACGATGAAAGAGGATCAAGTAATGGGTGGGCAAAATAACTATGCCCTTGCTAGTCATCATGTTTTTGGCGTTTCTGGTTCATCAAAGATGTTGTTTTCTCCTTTGGAAAATGCGAAAGCCGGAATGAAGATTTATCTTACAGATAAATCAAATGTTTATACATATGTTATCACCGACACTTTTTCAGTGGCACCTGATCGTTCAGATGTCTTAAATGATGTTCCCGATCAAGCCTTAGTTACATTAGTAACGTGTACCGATCAGGAAGCAACTGCGAGAATCGTTGTCAGAGGTAGTTTAGAATCAGCGGTTGCCTATGACAAGGCATCTAATGACATACATAAAGCCTTTGATTATTCTTACAATCAAATGACCTTTTAAAGAAAAAGCTGGGAGTAAGTTTTATTCTCAGCTTTTTTTCTGACAATATCTTATAAGGAGATTTTTATGAAACTAATTGCTGTTCACCATGTGGCTCTTATTGTATCTGATTATGACAAATCACGAGATTTTTACGTTAATAAACTTGGTTTTGACATTATTCGTGAAAATCATCGTCCGGAGCGTCATGATTATAAGTTAGATTTGAAATGTGGTTCTATTGAGCTAGAAATTTTTGGAAATAAAACGTCAGATCCAGCCTATGTTGCTCCTCCAAAGCGAGTTGGGCAACCTGAGTATCACATGGAGGCGTGCGGTCTTCGCCACTTAGCTTTCTATGTAGAAAATATCGAAGCCTATAAAGCAGAACTCGAAGAAATGGGTGTTTACGTACAACCTATCCGTCATGATGACTATACTGGTAAAAAAATGACTTTCTTCTTTGATCCAGATGGTTTACCTTTAGAATTACACGAGTAAGTACAGTTTTTTTCAGACGCTTTAGACAAGAAGTGCTATAATTAAATACCTAAGTGAAAGGAATTAATTAAGATGAAATTTAAAAAAACGCTTATGGCTTGTGCGCTAGCTTTATTTTCAACAGTAACTGTTGGGCATGTTCAGGCAGCAAGCAATTCTGTTCAAGATGTTATTGATGAAACATATGTTCAACCAGATTACGTTTTAGGTTATTCTTTGTCTGATGATCAACGCAATCAAACATTATCTTTACTTGGTTATGACAGTTCAAAAGACACAAGTGTTAAAACAATTACAACTAGTGCTTATGCAAATATTATGGATGTTGCTGACGATCCAAGCTTGCAGCTGTATTCATCAGTAAAAATTCAAAAACTAGGCTCTTCAGAGACATTGACAGTTAATATTGTCACTCCTGAGAATATCACAAAAGTGACTTCTGATATGTATCGAAACGCTGCTGTTACTCTTGGAATTGAGCATGCTGCAATCACAGTAGCTTCTCCAATCCCAGTAACTGGTGAATCAGCTTTAGCAGGTATTTATTACTCACTTGAAGAAAATGGTGCCAAAGTTTCTGATGAAAGTAAACAATTGGCACAAGAAGAATTGAACACTTTGTCAACGATTAACGCTGAAAATCAAGGAACTGATGGCTATGATGCTGATAAATTGAACGTTGCCTTAGCAGATATTAAATCAGCAGTAGCAGATGCAGGTTCAAACATGTCAAAAGATGATGTCCGTAAAATCGTTGATGAAACACTTGATAATTATAAATTAAAAGATGTTTTATCAAACAATCAAATCAATATGATTGTCAACTTTGCTTTTAATCTTTCAAAATCAAGTATTATTGATAGCAGTAGTTTCAAATCAGCTTTGGCTTCTTTGAAAGATAGCATTGTTTCAAATGCTGGATCAACCTTTAAGGGAATTAATCTTAACTTTGATTCTTCAAGTGCTATTGAATCAGGGAAAGGCTTTTTGGCAAACATTTGGCAAGCTATCGTTAATTTCTTCAAAAGCTTGTTCTAAATTTTTAAAGGTCTTTTGACTTTAACGCTTTTATGATAAAATAAAAAACACCTCGTGTTAAATATTGGCATGAGGTATTTTTTACGCAATTATTTTAGAAAAAATTATAAATTAAGGAGAATGCATGAGAAAGGTAAAAGAACCTCCTTTAGCATTGGGGGACTTGGATTAAGCTTCTTTTCGCTTGGGAATATTTTAGGTGATTATTCATTGATATTACGCTATATCTTGGGTGGGATAGCATTTGTTTTGTATTTCTTCTTAATGATTGCTGTTATTAAATCCCTTCATACTTACTTAGCTAGCTTAAAAGCCCCTTTGACAGCCTCAATTTTTCCAACACTTTTAATGCAAGGTAGGCTAATGATTGTTTATTGTGATGTTTTTCCAGATTTGTACGGAATCACTGAATTGATTTTCCGAAGCATCTGGTGGCTATCTTTTATCCTGCTAATCATTTATATAATTGTTTTTTCAAAACGTTTTCTTTGGAATTTTAAATTGAGTAATGTTTTTCCTCTTGGGCAGTCCTTTATATCGGAATTGGGATATCTAGCGTAACTGTTCCATGGACAGGTTACTCACATCTAGGCAAAATCATTTTTGCTTATATATTATTCACTGTCATTATGTTATTACCCGTTGTTTTTTTAAGGCTTTATAGACATGGTATCCCAGAAGACATACAAGCAAATTTGGCGACACTTTGTGCTCCTGCACTTGTACTTGTAGCCTATCAGAACGCTTTTGAGACTGTTCATCATCCTTTACTACTTGGATTAGTTCTCTTATCACAAGTCTTATATTTTATTGTTCTATACCACGTTCCTAGAATATTGAAAAATGGTTTTAATCCAGGTTTCTCAGCCTTAACTTTTCCTCTTATTGTTTCAGCGACTGCATTAAAGGGAAGTACAAGTTTTTTGTAGCTTATCATTGGTTAAATGCTTTATTTTTACTTGAATTGATAATTGCTATTTTGATTTTAATAATAGTAGTGGTTGGTTATGTGAAATACTTTAGATATTGAGAATTCACTAACTAAAAAAGTCAAGAATTGCTCTTGGCTTTTTTAGTAGGTAATTTAAGAGCTAATATAAAAAAATAAATTCAAAAAAATTTTTTCAGTTTTTTCAGAAAATTTACGCAAAAAGGTTGACTTTTGTTGGTTTGAGTTGTAAAATAATTCTTGCACAATTCAGAATTATCTGAAAGTTGAAAAGTTTATTTAGAAAGAGGTCTATTTTATGACTGAAAATATAGAACAACAGTCGACCTGGCGTACTAAGTTAAAAGCACTTGGCCCTGGTATTCTAATGGCATCAGCTGCAGTTGGCGGCTCACACATCGTTTCATCTACACAAGCAGGAGCTATCTATGGATGGCAATTGGCTTTGCTAATCATTTTGATTAACATCTTCAAATATCCATTTTTCCGTTTCGGTTCACAATACACAATGGAAAATAACAAAAGCTTGATTGAAGGATATGCTGAAAAAGGAAAAGGTTGGCTTGCCATTTTCTTCATTTTGAATGTATTTTCAGCTATTGTAAATACAGCAGGTGTCGGTATCCTTTGCGCAGCCATCTTATATAACGTATTCCCAAATGGTCTTGGGATGAGTATCTCTCAACTAACTACAATTATCATTGTGATCATCTGGGCAATGTTACTTATTGGTGGTTATCGCTTCCTTGATTCACTTGCGAAATGGGTAATGACTGCTTTAACAATTGCAACTGTTCTTGCGGTAGTCATTGCATTATTTAAACATCGTGAATATGCTCCAAACTTTGAAGCGCCTACACCTTGGCGCATGGCTGCTCTACCATTTATCGTTTCATTGATGGGATGGATGCCTTGTCCGATTGAAATTTCAGCCATCAATTCAATGTGGTCAGTTGAAAAACGTAAAACAGTCAATATGTCAGAGAAGGATGCTGTTTTTGATTTTAATATTGGTTACATTGGAACAGCAATCTTAGCACTTATCTTCTGTGCGCTTGGTGCCTTAATTCAATTTGGCTCTGGTGAAGAAGTGCAAGGAGCATCAGCAGCTTATATCGCTCAGTTTGTTAATATGTATGCTGAAGTTCTTGGTGAATGGGCTCGTTTCTTGATTACTTTAATCGCCTTCCTATGCATCTTTGGTACAGTTATCACTGTTATTGATGGTTACTCTCGTGCCAATAACGAATCTCTTCGTTTGTTGCTCGGTAAAAAAGAGTCATCACAAAAAGCTCTTTACATTTGGATGACTGTGACTGCAGCAGTTGGTCTCGTTATTGTTTATCTATTTGCTGGTAACGTGGCAACAATGCTTCGCTTTGCGATGATTGCGTCATTTATTACAACTCCGTTCTTTGGCTACTTGAACTATTCATTGGTGAACAACAAAGAACACCAAATCAAACCATGGTTGAAAGTTTTATCAATTATCGGTCTTATCTATCTCTTTGGTTTCGCTTTATTCTTTATCGTTGCATGGTTAACAGGTAATATTTAAAACAACCAATTCATGAAATGCAAACTCTCTAAAAAACAACATAACAACACCTTTTCTCCCTTAGGTGTTGTTTCTTTTTATGTAAATATATTTATGTAAATCAATAGATAACTAACCTTTAATGGTCTTAAACTGAAAAGCAATGCATAAAAAACTCCCTCTATAAAAATAGAAGGAGTTTAAACATCATTAATTAGATTTATTTAACAAATGCATTGATTTCTTTTTCGATGTTAGCAATTTTAGCTTCAGCGTCAGCTAAATCTTTACCAACAGTAGCGAAGTAGAATTTGATTTTTGGTTCAGTACCTGAAGGACGAACCGCAATCCAAGAATCATCGGCAAGAGTGTATTTCAAAACGTTACTTGGTGGTGTTGTCAACTTTTCAACGCCAGCTGCACTTGTAGCTGTTTGAGCCAAGAAGTCTTCAGTTTTAACAACATCTGTTGCGTTAAATTGAACTGGGGCATTGTCACGGAATTTATCCATGATTTTCTTAATTTCAGCAGCGCCATCAACACCACTAAGAGTTACTGAAATAGTTTTTTCTGCGAAGTATCCGTATTCTTTGTAGATTTCTTCAATACCATCAGCAAGAGTTAATCCACGTGAACGGTAGTAAGCAGCAATTTCAGCTACGATAAGAACAGCTTGAACAGCATCTTTATCACGTACGAAAGGTTTGATTAGGTAACCAAAACTTTCTTCAAAACCAAACATATAAGTGTGGTTGTGTTTTTCTTCGAATTCTTGAATTTTTTCTGCGATGAATTTGAAACCAGTCAAAACGTTAAACATTTTAGCGCCATAACTTTCAGCAATTTTTGTAACCAATTCAGTAGACACAATTGATTTTGCTAAAGCTGCGTTTTCTGGAAGAGTTCCAGCAGTTTTGTGTGCTTCAAGAATGTATTTAGCGATGATAGCACCGATTTGGTTACCTGAAAGGTTGCGGTATGAACCATCTGCTTGACGAATTTCAACACCAAGACGGTCAGCGTCTGGGTCAGTTGCAACAAGAACA
Source organism: Streptococcus vicugnae (assembly GCF_016461705.1). GTDB lineage: Bacteria > Bacillota > Bacilli > Lactobacillales > Streptococcaceae > Streptococcus > Streptococcus vicugnae. The sequence goes on from NZ_JAEMHW010000002.1 coordinate 169,498, forward strand.
TCAGCATCGACTTTACGTCCAAGTTCTTCAGCAAGTGCAAATGCTTCTTGGTTTTCAGGGTTTGGTGATTTTACAGTTGAGAAGTCTGGATCTGGAACAGCTTGAGCTTCAACAACTTGAACTGATTCAAAACCAGCTTGAGCAAGCGCACGACGTGCAAGCATTTCACCTGTACCGTGAAGTGGAGTGTAGACAATTTTCATGTCTTTACCATATTCATCAATCAATTTTTGGTTGATGTTAACATCTTTAACTTCTTTAAGGTATTCAGCATCGACATTTTCACCGATAACTTCAATAAGACCAGAAGCTTTGCTTTCTTCAAGATCAGCTAATTCGATAGCAAATGGATCATCGATAGCACGAATGAAATCAGTCAAAGCATCAGCATCAGCAGGTGGCATTTGTCCACCATCTTCACCGTAAACTTTGTAACCGTTAAATGGTGCAGGATTGTGACTTGCAGTCACCATGATACCAGCAAATGTACCAAGGTGACGAACAGCAAATGACAATTCTGGAGTAGGGCGAAGTGATTCAAAAACATAAGCCTTAATGCCGTGTTTTGCTAAAACTTGAGCTGACTCAAAAGCAAATTCAGGTGAGAAGTGGCGTGAATCGTAAGCGATAGCAACACCACGTTTTTTAACGTCTTCACCTTTTGTTTCGATAAGTTTTGCAAGACCTTCAGTAGCTTGGCGTACTACATAAACGTTGATACGGTTTGTACCAGCGCCAATAACCCCACGCATACCTGCTGTACCAAACTCAAGGTTTGTGTAAAAAGCATCTTCTTTTGTCTTTTCGTCCATGGCTAACAATTCTTCACGGAGATAGTCGGGAAGCCCCGCAAAATCGAGCCATTTTTGATAGTTTTCAGTGTAAGTCATTAATGGAACTCCTTTTTATGATCTTATAAACGCTTTCATTATACCACTTTGTAAATTATTTTTCTAGTAAAAATTTAATATTGGTGAAAATATTGTTAAATCAAGCTTTCTAAGCATTTTTTGTAAGTTACGCAAACGTTTGTGTTAGGTAAAAATTAACCAAGTTTTTTACTTCATGTCATTAAAAAAAATCACGGTTTTCCCGTGATTTTCATTATTTATGATTTGATTTTCTGTAATCTTGGAACAATTGCAAGTGTCAAAATTGCTGAAATAATCATTTCTGCAATTGCGTTTGTTCCGAAAACAACAGCAAGAAGCGCTTTAATGTCTCCGCTATATACGTTAGCAAAAAGTAAGAAGATGCCTCCTAAAACAAAAATTGTATTTGTCATTGAACCAATCGCACCGGCGATAACGATACCAAATTTATTGTGAAGCCATTTGTAAACAAAATATGGTGTGATACCAATCAAGATACGTGGCACCATAGCAATAATCAGTGATGAAAGATTACCATTCTCAACAAATGGAGAGAAAAGATAACTTGTTGGTAATAGAGTCAAAGTATTGACTGTGACACTGATAACCCCCATTAAAGCACCGAGTGTGGCACCAATTCTCGGTCCGTAAACAATAGAAGCAATGATTACTGGAACATGTACAAGGGTTGGTTTGATTGGCACAGGCCAAAGGTTAAAGACAAGACTTGTTAAAAAATTAATAACAAGCATGATAGCAAAGAAAATTGCAACCGTAGCAATATTACTTGCTGCTTTATTGTTTTTCATAACTCCTCCTAAAGGACGACTTTTTTCGACTTTTCTTTCAAAAGCCCAATACATTATACAAATTTACAAGTGTCTTGACAAGAGTAAAATTTAAAGATTTTTTCTATACGTTCAATGATGGCGTCAAGCTCAGCTAGCGCACCGCGCCCAATATCTCCACAGGCTAATAAACTTGAACGAGGCTCGATTTCTTCAAAGCCAACTTCTTTTAATATAGCTAGATTACGCTGTGTGAGTGGATTTTCGTACATTTTTGTGTTCATAGCTGGCGCGATTAATTTTGGTGTATCGGCTGGCAAAGCAAGAGCAGTAGCTGTAACCATATTATCAGCCATACCGTGTGCTAGTTTTGCTAAAGTATTAGCTGAAGCAGGGGCAAGGACAAATAAATCTGCTTTTTTTGCTAACTCGATATGATTAACACTTTTAGGATCATCTTCTGTCATTACATCAAGGTGAACAGCATTTTTTGATAGCACTTGAAGTGTTAGTGGCGTAATAAAATCAGTAGCAGCTTTTGTCATTAAAACATGAACATCGTAGCCTTGTTTCGTTAATTGATTAGTTAAATCTGCTGCTTTATAGGCAGAGATACTACCTGAAACAGCAAGTAAAATCGTTTTAGTCATGATTGGTCACCCTTTCAAAAATTAAGCTAGCAATACTTTCTTTAGTATCAGCTTCATAAACATTTGACTCATCTAACATGTAAGCGTGATGGTGATTTCCATCAATCTCTGTCAAATCATTTGCAACGATGTAGCGCGCCTTATTTTTTTGCAAACTTTCACGCGCAACAGCAAAAAGTTCCTCTTTGCTGACACCAACCAATAATTTAAAGCCGATTAGAGCAATATCTGGATTCCATGTTTTTACCAAAGAAATCACTTTTGGTGTTTTTTTCAAAAAAAGCACTTGATAATCTTCCTTAGAAGAAATCTTAGTTTCAGTATTATGACGTTGTAACAAATCAGAAACACGGTGAGCACTTTCAACCTCACTAAGTCCTGTCATATAGACTGGAGTATAATCAGAGACTGCCATGCTATGAATAAAAACATCGTGGTTTTTGACTAGAGGTTCAAGTGTTGTCAGTAAACTTTCAACATTTGTAATAGTATGTACAGTCAAAAGAGGATGCTCGTTTGGTTTGACAGCTTGTTTAGTTGTCACCAAAGTAACTTGATAACCTTTTTCTAAAAAAATTTCTGCAATATGTTTTCCTAAGGATCCTGTAGCGTGATTGGTAATGCCACGAACGGAATCTATTTTTTCGGTGGTTCCACCGGATGTAATTAAAATTTTCATAGCCTTATTTTACACAAAAACGTTTTTTTCGTAAATTGTTTAATATGTTTTTGGTTTGAAAAAATATTTTTTAAAGATTTAATAGAGTAAAAAGCGAACAATATCAGATATTTCGCTTTTAAACTTTGATTGATAAAACAAATGTCTTCAATAATGATTATAAAACCAGATAATCACTCAATTGCCCATGTTTTCACAGTTTATGAAATATTCTTGGTTATAAGGAATAACTATAACTATTGATAAAAATAATTGTTTTGCATCGGTAAAAAACGAACAATAATAATTATTTTAATAAATATCGTGCGTTTTTAAAAAAGTGTGTTATAATGTTTTTATCAATCAAAAAATATCAGAGGAGAGTCCCCGTGAAATCAGATATCGAAATTGCACAAAGCGTAGAGCTTAAACCAATCACAGAAGTTGTTGAAAAAGTTGGTATCACATTTGATGATATTGAACTCTATGGTAAATATAAAGCAAAATTATCATTTGATAAAATCAAATCTGTTCAAGAAAACAAACCAGGTAAACTTGTTCTTGTCACAGCTATCAACCCAACACCAGCTGGTGAAGGTAAATCAACAATGTCTATCGGTCTTGCTGATGCCTTAAACAAAATCGGTAAGAAAACAATGCTTGCTTTGCGTGAACCATCTCTCGGACCTGTAATGGGGATTAAAGGTGGTGCTGCAGGTGGTGGTTATGCCCAAGTACTTCCTATGGAAGATATCAACCTTCACTTTACAGGTGATATGCACGCTATCACAACAGCTAACAATGCTCTTTCAGCAATTATTGATAACCACCTTCATCAAGGTAACGAGTTAGGTATTGACCAACGTCGTATTATTTGGAAACGTGTTGTCGATCTTAATGACCGCGCCCTTCGTCATGTAACAGTTGGCCTTGGTAGCCCAGTTAATGGTATTCCACGTGAGGATGGTTTTGATATCACTGTTGCTTCAGAAATCATGGCAATCTTGTGTTTAGCAACTGATATTAAAGATTTGAAAGAACGTTTGGCTAACATTGTTGTTGCTTACCGTTATGATCGTACACCAGTTTACGTGCGTGACCTTAAGGTAGAAGGTGCTTTAACACTTATCCTTAAAGATGCTATTAAACCAAACCTTGTTCAAACAATCTATGGAACACCTGCTTTTGTTCACGGTGGACCATTTGCTAATATTGCTCACGGATGTAACTCTGTTCTTGCTACAACAACAGCTCTTCACTTAGCTGATTACACTATCACAGAAGCTGGTTTTGGTGCTGATCTTGGTGCTGAAAAATTCTTTGACATTAAAACACCAAATCTTCCAACAACACCAGATGCAGTTGTTATCGTTGCGACAATTCGTGCCCTTAAAATGCATGGTGGCGTAGCAAAAGCTGATCTTGGTGAAGAAAATGTTGAAGCAGTACGTGCTGGATTTGCTAACCTTAAACGCCACGTTGAGAATGTTCGTAAATTTGGTGTTCCAGCAGTTGTTGCCATTAATGAATTTGTTGCTGATACAGAAGCTGAAATTGCTGCGCTTAAAGAACTTTGTGCCGAAATCGATGTTCCAGTAGAACTTGCTAGCGTTTGGGCAAACGGAGCTGACGGTGGTGTTGATCTTGCTAACGCCGTTGTAAACGCCGTTGAAAATGGAAATGCAAACTACAAACGCCTTTACTCAGATGACCAAAGCCTTGAAGAAAAAGTAACAAAAATCGTTACTGAAATCTATGGTGGTAACAAAGTTATCTTTGGTAAAAAAGCTAAAAACCAATTGAAACAATTTACTCAATTTGGTTGGGATAAATTGCCAGTATGTATGGCCAAAACACAATATAGCTTCTCTGATAATCCAACACTTCTTGGAGCGCCAGAAGGATTTGATATTACAATCCGTGAGTTTGTGCCAAAAACTGGTGCAGGATTTATTGTTGCTCTAACAGGTGATGTTATGACAATGCCTGGCCTTCCGAAAAAACCAGCAGCACTTAATATGGATGTTGCTGAAGACGGAACTGCTATTGGATTATTCTAATTTAATACATATATAGATGAAGTCGGCTTTTAGCCGGCTTTTTCTGCCTTCCAAAAAAGGACATAATGTAAAGTATGATATAATAGTAGCAAATGAAAAAGGACGACACGGGAGGTTATGATTATCGACAATAAAAGCACAAATAAAATCAAAGCAATACGTTTATTAGATAAAAGCCGTCGCAGTTTTCTTCGAGGAATTTTTAGTCGAACGACTGTCATTTCTATTCTCCTAATTTTACAACTGTTGTTTATTATTGCATCATTTGTATGGTTAGATCAATATCGCATTTGGGTTGCTATCATTGAGCGTGCTCTTGCAATTGCTGCTGTACTATACTTGGTTAATAGCGAGATGGATGCTTTATCTCGTGTCACTTGGTTAATTTTGGTTATGATTGCCCCTTTGTTAGGGTCGTTGTTTCTTATTTATACCAAACTTGACTGGGGATATCGTGGTCTCAAGCTTCGCATGAATCATTTGGTTGATGCTAGTAGTCAGTATTTGCAAGATAATCTTGAAACTTTGCGAGTTTTAAAAAGCAATACCTCAACAACTTATCATTTGGTTCAATATTTTGACCGTAGCCGAGGGGATTTTCCAGCCTATCAAAATACAGAAGTAACCTATTTCCCAACGGGAGAAGCATTTTTCGAAGAACTTAAAAAACAACTGCTTAAAGCAGAAGAATATATTTTCATGGAATTTTTCATCATCGCAGAAGGGGTCATGTGGGGTGAAATTCTTCGAATTTTAGAGCAAAAAGTCAGAGAAGGGGTTGAAGTTCGTGTTCTCTACGACGGTATGATTGAATTTTCAACCTTATCATTTGACTATACACAGCGCTTGGAAAAAATCGGTATTAAGGCCAAAGCCTTTTCACCGATTTCACCATTTATCTCAACTTATTACAATTATCGTGACCACCGAAAAATTATTGTTATTGATGGTAAAGTTGGTTTCACAGGTGGTGTGAATTTAGCTGATGAATACATTAATAAAATCAATCGTTTTGGTCACTGGAAAGATACCGCACTAATGCTTGAAGGTAAAGCGGTTGATAGTTTCTTGGTTCTTTTCTTACAAATGTGGTCAATTACTGAGCGTCAAATGGTGGTTAAACCTTATCTTGCAAAACATGATAAAAAACGTAAAGCAAATGGCTATGTTATCCCATATGGCGATTCGCCGCTAGATACGGATAAAATTGGTGAGAATGTCTACATCGATATTCTTAACCACGCCAGAGAGTATGTCTATATCATGACACCTTATTTGATATTAGACAGCGAAATGGAACACGCTCTTTGTTTTGCGGCTGAACGTGGTGTAGATGTCAGAATCATCATGCCGGGTATTCCAGATAAAAAAATTCCTTATATGCTAGCTAAAACATACTTTAACAAACTTATGCGCTCTGGCGTTAAAATTTATCTCTACACACCTGGTTTTGTTCACGCCAAAGTTTTTATCAGCGATGATAGCAAAGCAGTAGTCGGTACGATTAACCTTGATTACCGTAGTCTCTACCATCATTTTGAATGTGCTACTTACATGTATAAAGTTGATGCTATCCGTGATATTTACGACGATTGCATTCAAACCATGCGAAAAAGTAAGCGCGTGACACAAGAAATGCTCGACAACCGACCAGCTCACGAAAAACTCATCGGATTACTTGTCAAAACCATCGCACCGTTGATGTAGAGAAGAAGGTGGACTAATATGAATAAAAGAAAAAACTTTCTTCTATCATTATCAACTATTAACCTTGTATTTTTTGGTTTTTTAACAATAAAAACTAATCAAATATTTTATATACTCATCGGTTTTTCATTATGTCTTGGTTTACTAATAACATATTATTTTTGGAAAGATAATTAAATATTTAGCCAAAACATGTCCTAATCTTATTTGATAGGAGAATAGTTATGCCGTCTTTAAAAAGTAGGAATGAAATGTTAAAACAAATTTATAATTTGATACTTGATTCTGATATATCAGATGGGGAGCGAAAATTATTTATTGAAGCAAAAGAACAGCTAGAAAACAATAGAGATTTTTTATAAGTTGTTTCTGAATTAAAAAATAATCTTTCTCCGATAGCCTTACAATTTAGACTGAGCAAAAAATCTTTGAATTTTTATAGTGAATTACAAAAACAGTTTCCATTGAAAGATAAACTTTGGAGACCAGGTGGAACTTTATTTTAGGAGAAATCAACATAAAAAAGTTACATTGGCGTATTAACATAATCGATAAAAGATATGAATAAGGAGATACACTCGGGTAAAACTTCTTTGCAAATCTTACTGTCTATGGTATAATCATTTACATGCGATGAGCCGAATTAACTCGATTTGAGAGTTTATTTGCGCAGGAGGAGGTCATTCTAGTTCGACTAGAAACGCAGGAGCGGACTTTGGCAATCTGTGTGAACCTTTTTGCCACATTCAGTTTTGAATGCCTCATTCCCTTACCATTTTAGTAGGGGATTTTTTTGTTTCCAAAATATTTTAAAATTAAATAAAATTCAGTCTTTTCTTTTATTCTAAAAAATTGTATAATGTAGCTACTATAAATTTTTAGAAAATTGAGAATAGTATACTATTTTCCAGGAAGAGGTATTGAAATGGGCTATACAGTCGCTGTCGTTGGTGCCACAGGTGCCGTTGGAACTCGCATGATTCAACAATTAGAACAATCAACACTCCCTATTGACAAAGTACGTCTTTTGTCATCTTCACGTTCTGCTGGGAAAGTATTGAAGTATAAGGGACAAGATGTTACTGTTGAATTGACAACTGAAGATTCATTTGAAGGCGTTGATATTGCTCTTTTCTCTGCAGGTGGTTCAGTTTCTGCAAAATTCGCACCATATGCTGTTAAAGCTGGAGCAGTTGTTGTTGATAACACATCTTATTTCCGTCAAAATCCTGATGTGCCACTTGTTGTACCTGAAGTCAATGCACACGCCTTAGACGCACACAATGGTATTATTGCTTGTCCAAACTGTTCAACTATCCAAATGATGGTTGCTTTGGAACCAGTTCGTCAAAAATGGGGCTTAAGCCGTATCATCGTATCAACATACCAAGCCGTATCAGGTGCAGGTCAATCAGCTATTAACGAAACACTTCGTGAAATCAAAGAAGTTGTTAATGATGGCGTTGAACCCAAAAATGTTCATGCTGATATTTTGCCATGTGGTGGTGATAAGAAACATTTCCCAATCGCATTTAACGCTCTAGCACAAATTGATGTTTTCACTGACAATGACTACACTTACGAAGAAATGAAAATGACAAACGAAACTAAGAAAATCATGGAAGAGCCTGAACTTCCAGTTTCTGCAACATGTGTTCGTGTGCCAGTTCTTTTCTCACACTCAGAATCAGTTTATATCGAAACAAAAGAAGTAGCCCCAATTGAAGAAGTGAAAGCAGCTATTGCAGCTTTCCCAGGTGCAGTTCTTGAAGACGATGTAGCTAACCAAGTTTACCCACAAGCAGCTAATGCTGTCGGCAAACGAGAAACATTCGTTGGACGTATCCGTAAAGATTTGGATGTTGAAAATGGTATTCATATGTGGGTTGTTTCAGACAACCTTCTTAAAGGTGCTGCTTGGAACTCAGTTCAAATCGCTGAAACCCTCCACGAACGTGGACTTGTACACCCAACAAAAGAGCTTAAATTCGAACTCAAATAATAACTCAAGCCAGTTTCTATTAGAAGCTGGTCTTTGAGCATATTTTATCAATTAGGTTTTACATTCTTAGACAAAGAGGGAGATTATTATGTCTATTGAAGATTTAAGAGATGTCAAAATCATCACCGCGATGATTACCCCATTTAACGCAGATGGCTCAATTAATTTTGATGCACTGCCAAAACTTGTTGAACACTTACTAGCACACCATACAGATGCGCTCTTGTTGGCAGGGACAACTGCTGAAAGTCCAACATTGACACACGATGAAGAATTGGAACTTTTTGCGGCTGTTCAAAAAATCGTCAAAGGTCGTGTACCTTTGATTGCCGGCGTTGGTACCAATGATACACGTGACTCAATCGAGTTTGCGCGTGAAGTAGCTGCCTTTGGTGGTTTTGCTGCGGGGCTTGCTATCGTTCCTTATTACAACAAACCATCTCAAGAAGGTATGTATCAACACTTCAAAGCCATTGCGGATGCCAGTGACCTTCCAATTATCATTTACAACATTCCAGGTCGTGTCGTTGTCGAAATGACTCCAGAAACAATGCTACGTTTAGCAGAACATCCAAATATTATCGGTGTTAAAGAATGCACAAGTCTTGCTAACATGGCATATCTTATTGAACACAAACCAGATAATTTCTTAATCTTTACTGGTGAAGACGGAGATGCTTTTCATGCTATGAACCTTGGTGCTGATGGGGTTATCTCAGTTGCTTCTCACGTTAACGGTGATGAAATGCATGAAATGTTGACAGCTATTGAAAATAGCGATATTAAAAAAGCAGCTGCTATTCAACGTCAGTTCATTCCGAAAGTTAATGCTTTGTTCTCATACCCAAGTCCAGCACCTGTTAAAGCTGTCTTGAATTATCTTGGCTTTGAAACAGGTCCTCTACGTCTTCCTTTGGTATGTTGCCCACCAGAAGACGCTAAACGTATTATCAATGTTGTTATTGATGGCGATGTGGAAGCTACTAAAGAAACCGTTACAGGTGTTTTACGCCCTGATTATTAATTGACTATTTGAGACAACTAAAAAACTCCAGAGATGGTCTCTGGAGTTTTATTTTGTATGTTGCTTAGCTATTAGCACTAATGTTTCCTGAAGATGTTTGTCATTAGGAAGTTTAATAAATTGCTTCTCGGCTGAAGAAAGATAATTAGTCTCTAAATAATTGATTTTATTGGTAAATTTGAGATCTCCTAGGTGCTGATTTTGTGGAAGTTCAAGCACCAATCCTTGAAGAGAAGTACTAAAATGCTCAATAGCAGGAAATTGCGCTAACATTACTTCGACTTTGTGTCCTTGTTTTTGAAAAACTTGCTTTAGATAGTTGAGATTCTTTTCAAACAATCCACTATCTAAATAAAGCGAAAGTGCCTTTTGCATAATAAGATTAGTATCATAATCAATCATCTTTTTGTGATCAAGAAAAGCTTGTGTTAAGGCAGATGGCAAAATAATGCTACCTAAGCGCAAAGCTGGGAAAATCGTCATCGAAAAGGATTTTAGGTAAATGACATGCTCAGAAGTGTCATAATAATGAAGGGGCAAATCTGTTGATTTTGCAAAATCTCCCATATAATCATCTTCGATAATATAAACATTGTATCGCTTAGCTAGCTCAACAATTTTTTGTTTCTCACTGGTTGAATAAGACAAGCCAAGAGGGTTAGAAAAACGTGAAATAGTGTAGAAGAACTTGATATTGCCTGTTTTAAACAAGTTTTCCAACTTCATTAGATTTATTCCGTCAAAATCACGCTCAATTGTGCGATAAGGCAAATTAAGCGAGCGAATCAAATCAATCATACGATGATATGTCGGTTGTTCCAAGAGAATGGTTTCCTTGTGATTTGGAAAGTGTACTTGAGAAAGGATGTACAGAGCCTGTTGTGTTCCAGATGTTACTAAAATATTTTCTTTTTTAGCGTAAATAGCACTTTTTTCAAGGTAAATCTGCAAAGAATGAATCAATTCTTGCAACCCTTCTTGTTGGTAGTAGTAGTTGAAGAGGTAATTTTCACGATTGACAAGCGTTTCTGTTAGACAAGTTGTAAAGTCCTCATAAGCCATATTATTGTAGTCAGATAAGCTGAGATTTAAGGGAGATTCTTTCTGATTTTTTCCTTCAAGAACGTAATACCCACTCTTTTCAACAGCATAAATATAATTTTTGAATTTTAATTCTAACAAAGCACGTTGAACCGTATCTTTACTACAGTGATAACTTTGGCTCAAACGACGAATCGATGGCAGTCGATCTCCCTTTTGCAATTGTCCATTTTCGATTTGACCGATAATCGATGTCATAATGTCTTGGTATTTACTTGTCATAATCTGTCCCCATACAGTTTCTTATGATACCTATTGTATAATAAATTGAATTTTCTTACAATATTTCTAAACTCTTAATTTAAACCCTTTTCTTCTTGATAAGATTGGGCTTTAAAGAAGATTAGAAAGTTGTTTATTATGAATCATCTTACACGATCTGTGATTGTTGCTAATGACATTGTTGGGGTTGGGAAAGTCGCCTTATCAAGTGCTTTACCTGTTTTATCAGCTTGCCAAATTGAAGTTATGCCGATGCCGACTGTTCTTTTGTCATCACACACTGGTGGTTTTGACAACATTAGCATCACAGATTTAACTCAGGCTAGCGAAGGCTTTATCAAACAGTGGGAGATGCTTGATTTTACTTGTCATGGAGTGATTACAGGCTATTTTAAAACTCAAAAGCAATTGCACTTGCTATCTAAATTTGCTGCTGAAAATCATCTACCACGTTTTGTGGACCCGATCATGGCTGATAACGGGCACTTGTATGCTGGTTATCAGGAAGATTTTGTCTTAGCCATGCGTGATTTTTGTACAAACGCAGATGTGATTACACCAAATATCACTGAAGCATGTCTTTTAGCTGACTGTCCTTATCTTGGTGAGTCATATAGCAAAGCAGATATTGAGCAGCTGTTTCGAGCACTAGTACCCCTTCATAATAAACACATTATTTTAACAGGGGTCTCTTTTGAAAATGACAAAATTGGTTTAGCTCATTTTGATTGTAATAGTGGGCGTATCTTTTATCATTTTTCAAAAAAATATCCTTATCATTTCTTCGGAACTGGTGACTTGTTAACGGCAGTTCTTGGTGCCGGCTACTTTCATGGATTAGCTTTAGATGATGTCACTAGCCTTGCCTTAGCTTTTATTGACAAATCTTTGCAAAGAACTTTGGCATTGAAACGCGATTTACGCTTTGGACTATCTTTTGAGCCTTTTTTAGCTGATTTAGCCCTACAAATGAAACAATTAATGGAGGAAAAAGCATGAAAAATCTTACCACACGTCAACTTGTTGAACTTAGTTTTTATTCAGCCTTGATTTTTATTAGTGTACAATTTTTACGTATCCCATTAGGCGCTCAATTTGTCCATTTTGGCAACGCTTTAGTAGTTGTGGCTGTTTTATTGTTTGGCTCAAAAATCGGCGCTCTAGTCGCCTCTATCGGCCTAGGATTGTTCGATGTGCTTAATGGATACGCAGCAGAAGTCTGGATTACTATTTTAGAATCTTTAATTGTATGTTTGGTACTTCATTTTGTTTTTGAAAAACTGTTGCATTCTGACACCAAAACACGTAACGTGATTATTGTTGGGATCGTAGCTGCCATTACAAAAATCATTAGTAACCTTGTTAAATATACTTTGATTAATAGTCTTGTGGGTGGTCTTCATCTGCAAGTTGCTTTTTGGACAGCTTTGATTAAAATTGGTGGCACATTTGGTTCTGCTCTCGTCACAATTATTTCAGTACCAATTCTTTACCCAATTTTGAAACAGTTCTTTACTCAAGAGCATGCCAATGCCAAAATAATTTCTGAATAAGTCACAGAGGCTGGGACAAAAATTCCCAACCTCTTAATTAGTGTCATAACGAAGTGATTAAGTAGGTTCTAATACGTTGATAAATCAAGTTTCTATGAAACTACTGATTTGCTTTCTAATTTTTATGCTCATGAATAAAGTCTCTACCGGAGACTTTATTTGTTCCACTCTCTTTTATTTTCCAAAGCAGTCAACGTTTACAAGCTATAAAGGCATTGCCTTAGCTCTTAAAGTCATGCTATAATTGAAAAGATTATTAAAAAAGCTGATTTGCGCAGCTATTTTCAAAAAAGAAATTGAATGAAAGATTATAACTAATGAGTATTTTAGAAGTTAAACATTTAAGCCACGGCTTTGGTGAACGTACAATTTTTGAAGATGTATCTTTCCGTCTTTTAAAAGGCGAACACATCGGACTTGTCGGTGCTAACGGCGAAGGAAAATCAACCTTCATGAGTATTGTTACTGGTCATTTGCAACCAGATGAAGGAAAAGTAGAATGGTCAAAATACGTGACTGCTGGCTACCTTGATCAACATACCGTTTTAGAAGCAGGTATGACGGTGCGTGATGTTTTGCGTACAGCTTTTGACGAGCTTTTCAAAACAGAAGAACGTATTAATGAAATTTACATGTCTATGGCTGATGAAGGAGCTGATATGGATGCTCTTATGGAAGAAGTAGGAGAATTGCAAGATCGTCTAGAATCACGTGATTTTTATACTTTGGATGCTAAAATCGATGAAGTTGCCCGTGCTCTTGGGGTTATGGATTTCGGGATGGAATCTGATGTAACGGAACTATCTGGTGGTCAACGTACTAAAGTACTTTTAGCAAAACTTTTGCTTGAAAAACCAGATATCTTACTTCTCGATGAACCTACTAACTACCTTGATGCAGAACACATTGAATGGTTGAAACGTTACCTTCAAAACTATGAAAATGCCTTTGTTTTGATTTCACACGATATCCCATTCCTAAATGATGTCATTAATATTGTTTATCACGTGGAAAATCATGATTTGGTTCGTTACACTGGTGACTATGATAACTTCCAAGCAGTTTATGCCATGAAAAAAGCACAGCTTGAAGCTGCTTACGAACGTCAACAAAAAGAAATTGCTGACTTGCAAGACTTTGTTAATCGTAATAAAGCGCGTGTTGCCACACGTAATATGGCTATGTCACGTCAGAAAAAATTGGACAAGATGGACCGCATTGAGTTGCAAGCTGAAAAACCAAAACCATCCTTTGAATTCAAAGAATCACGTACACCAAGTCGCTTTATCTTCCAAACACAAGACTTGGAAATTGGTTATGATCGTCCATTGACAAAACCACTTAATCTAACTTTTGAGCGCAATCAAAAAGTTGCTATCATCGGTGCTAATGGTATTGGTAAAACAACCCTTCTTAAGAGCTTGCTAGGAGTTATCCCACAAATCTCAGGAAGTGTTGAACGTGGTGATTATATTGAGCTTGGTTACTTTGAACAAGAAGTTGCTTCTGGTAACCGTCAAACACCACTTGAAGCTGTCTGGGACGCTTTCCCTGCCCTTAACCAAGCAGAAGTTCGCGCTGCCCTTGCTCGCTGTGGTTTGACATCAAAACATATCGAAAGTCAAATTCAAGTACTTTCTGGTGGGGAACAAGCAAAAGTTCGTTTTTGTCTATTGATGAACCGCGAAAACAACGTCCTTGTCCTTGACGAACCAACTAACCACTTAGATGTTGATGCTAAAGAAGAATTGAAACGTGCTCTTAAAGCCTACAAAGGAAGTATTCTTATGGTTTGTCACGAACCAGATTTCTACGAAGGCTGGACTGAAGTCTGGGATTTCAATGATCTTATGTAAAATAAAAAAGAGACTTAACAAGTCTCTTTTTTATAGCCAAAGTAATGCTATTAATTGAAAACTAACCAATTACGACGAAAAACGACTGTTTGCGACATAGTCGTTTTTTTGAACCTTTATCTGATAAAATAAATGTGTGAAATAAATTTTGGAGCATTTTAACTATTATTTTAAAAGGGAATATTTTAAAAAGGAGAAAAATAATGACAGTGATTTATAAGGGAAAAGTTGCTGATGTTTGGCAAGTCAGCAAAGATAATCGAAATAGTCCTGATTGGGTAAAAGAAGCTTTTGCAAAAAGATATTTTTGCTGGTTAGATAACCACCTTCGTGTTTTAACGGCTGGTTTAAAGCCATCAACAGTTAAAAACCTTAAAACAGGAGCGATTGGAAGCCTAGGTGGCGGATTTGTTGGCTACGGTATGTATGAATTGGCATACTTAGGCGATTATATCGATATTACCAATCGCCGTATTATTGCTCAAAAAACATTTGAAAAGGAATATCAGATTATTGATTAAAAGAGTCAATTCGTTTATAAGAAATCACCCTAAAACGACAGCAAAATTATGGCTAGGATACTGTGCTTTTTATTTAATCATGAGTTATGTTATGCTTGGTCAAAGTCACAAATGGTTTTATGTTTTATATTACCTAACGCTTACTAGTATTCCAATACTAATTTCACTACAAAAGAAAAAATAGACCCCATGTTTCTAAAAACATGGGGGTTCTTTTTATTAATCGCGATATTTTATAATAGCTTCACAACGTTCTACTAAAAGAGAAAGTCGACCATCATCAGAAGTTTCGTAAATACCTGCTCCAGTTTCAAAGGCAAATTTTTCTGAAGCAAGCGTTTTGGATGTTGCTTGATAAAGTTGCCATTTGGTTTTATGACTTGATAGTGCAATAAGTGCTTCAAGAATAAGTACAAGAGAAGAACTAATCACAGCAAGGAGTTTAAAACAAGGAATTGGCAAACTAGCCAAAATCGGGATTAACGCCAATGTAATAATTTGAATAACTTTAAAAACAATAAACCAAGCGCGATGAAAACGAGCTTTTTTGTCATAACTTTTAATTGCAGGTTCTAAACGTTCTGTTAAATAAGTTTTGATTGTCTTTTCTTTGTAATCGTCCATTTGAATCTCCTTAAATAAAGCCTTTTCTCATTTGATTTCATTGTATCGTCTTAAGAAAGGATAGTCAAGAAAGGAGCTGGCGAACGCTCATTTCGAAAACACTTTATGTTATAATGATATGTGGTATATTTTTCACTTTTTGTGGAAAACAAGAAATAATCAATACTAAAACATAGATTAGTTTAACAAGGAAAGGAATTATACACTTATGGCAACTATTCAGTGGTTCCCTGGTCACATGTCGAAAGCTCGTCGACAAGTTCAAGAAAATATCAAACACGTAGATTTTGTAACAATTCTGGTTGATGCACGTCTTCCATTATCTAGTCAAAATCCAATGCTAACAAAAATTGTTGGTGATAAACCCAAATTAATGATTTTAAACAAAACAGATTTGGCTGATAGTAACCGCACAAAAGAATGGCGCAATTATTTTGAAAATCAAGGCATTAAGACCCTTGCTGTTAACTCAAAAGAACAATCAACTGTCAAATTAGTCACTGATGCAGCTAAATCTTTAATGGCTGATAAGTTAGCTAAATTACGCGAACGTGGTATTCAAAAAGAAACCCTTCGTACTATGATTATCGGTATTCCAAATGCAGGTAAATCAACGCTCATGAACCGTTTAGCTGGTAAGAAAATTGCTGTTGTCGGTAATAAACCAGGTGTCACAAAAGGTCAACAATGGCTTAAATCAAACAAAGACTTGGAAATTCTTGACACACCAGGGATTCTTTGGCCAAAATTTGAAGATGAAGTTGTAGGCCTAAAACTCGCTCTTACAGGGGCAATTAAAGATCAATTATTGCCAATGGATGAAGTAACTATCTTTGGTTTGAATTTTTTCAAAGAACATTATCCAGAACGTTTAATCGAATGCTATAAAGGTATTGATTTGGAAGAAGAAGCGCCAGAAATCATTATGGCTATGACACAAAAACTTGGTTTCCGCGATGACTATGATCGTTTCTACAGCCTTTTTGTAAAAGATGTTCGTGAAGGCAAACTTGGTCGCTATACTTTGGACATTGTAGGAGAAGTAGAAGATGGCGACCGTTAAAGAAATCAAAGAAGCCTTAGCTGAGATTGATAGTCTTGACGATGCGCGCTGGAAAGCCTACGAGGAAGATAGCAGAGCAGGTGTTCAGAAGGCTATCATTCAGCGTAAAAAGGCTATTCAAGCTGATATCGATGAAAATTTACGTCTTGAAAAAATGCTGCGCTACGAAAAAGAACTTTATCAAGCTGGTTATGAAGCTATCGGAGGTATTGATGAAGTAGGACGTGGCCCATTAGCGGGTCCTGTCGTGACTGCCTGCGTTATTCTGCCTAAGAATTGTAAAATCAAGCATCTTAATGATTCCAAGAAAATTCCTAAAAAACATCACGAAGAAATTTATGAAGAAGTCCTTGCGCGTGCTTTAGGAGTTGGTATTGGTGTTATTGATAATAATGTTATCGACGATATCAATATTTACGAAGCCACAAAAGTTGGTATGTTACAAGCAATTGACCAGCTCAAAGGACAAATCACAAAACCAGATTATCTGCTAATCGATGCTATGCATCTCGATACTGATATTCCTCAAGAATCGCTTATTAAAGGCGATGCTAATTCTCTTTCAATTGCGGCTGCATCCATTGTCGCTAAAGTGACTCGTGACCGTATGATGACTGAATACGCAAAAGAATATCCAGGCTATGCCTTTGAGAAAAACGTTGGTTACGGAACTAAAGATCATCTCGAAGGTCTTAAAAAGCTTGGTGTTACACCTATTCACCGTAAATCTTTTGAACCAATTAAATCCATGTTAAAGGAGCAATAAATGACAAGCGAAAAAGAAAAAATGCTAGCTGGCCAGCTGTATGACGCTGGTGATAGTGAGCTACTTGCCATGCGTCTACATGCCCGTAAACAAATCACCCTTTTTAACAATGAAGAAGACCGCAATAAGCGTAAAGAGATTATCAAATCACTGTTTGGTGCGACAGGTGACAATCTTCTTATGGAACAACGATTTGTCTGCGATTACGGGTCAAATATCTACGTTGGCGAGAACTTTTTCGCTAATTATAACTGTACCATGTTAGATGTCTGCGAGATTAACATTGGAGACAACGCTATGATTGGTCCGAATTGTCAGTTTTTAACTCCTCTTCACCCACTAGATGCGAAAGAACGTATTTCTGGTTTGGAATACGGAGCACCAATAACTATTGGTGATAATGTATGGCTTGGTGGTGGTGTAACCATTTTACCAGGTGTCACTTTAGGTGATAATGTCGTGGTAGGAGCTGGATCAGTTGTTACTAAGTCATTCGGCGATAATGTCGTTATTGCTGGAAATCCAGCTAAAATCATTAAAACTATAGACAATAACTAAAATAACCTTACAAAGTCCTGTATTAACAGGACTTTTTTTCGAATAGAAAAGTAGTGAGGTGACTAATGAATAATTTTGAACTTTTTAAATTAAAACAAGCAGGACTTACTAATCGTAACATTCTTGCTATTTTGGATTATCAGAAGCAAGTAAATAAATCTCTTTCTTTGCGTGATATGGCTGTGGTTTCTAAGTGTAAGAACCCAATTCTCTTTATGGAAAAATATAAAGCTTTAGATAGCAAGGAGTTAAGAAAACTTTTTAATCAATACCCTAGTATCTCGATATTAGATGATGAATACCCTTTGGAATTAAAACATTGCTATAATCCACCTGTTTTACTTTTCTATCAAGGAAATATCGACTTACTCAGTCGACCGAAGATGGCAGTAGTAGGAGCGAGAACTAGTTCTCAAACTGGAACAAAATCTGTTCAAAAAATCATCAATGAACTTGGCAATCACTTTATTATTGTCAGTGGTTTAGCTAGAGGTATTGACACCAGTGCCCATATCTCAGCCTTAAAAAATGGCGGTGCAACAATAGCAGTAATCGGATGTGGTCTGGATGTTTATTATCCCAAGGAAAACAAGCAGTTGCAGGAGTATTTAGGAAAAAATCATCTGATTTTGAGCGAGTACACCGCAGGAGAAGCACCGCTGAAATACCATTTTCCAGAAAGAAACCGGATCATTGCAGGCTTATCACAAGGCGTCATCGTAGCAGAAGCAAAGCTACGCTCAGGCAGTCTCATTACTTGTGAACGAGCATTAGAAGAAGGGCGAGATGTTTTTGCCATTCCTGGTAATATCCTAGATGGAAAATCAGATGGTTGTCATCACTTAATCAAAGAGGGTGCAAAGTGCATCACATCAGGGCTAGACGTTCTTTCGGAATACCAAATGTAAACAAGTTTTTTCTATTGAATACAACTTTTTTATTGACAGTTCGCAAAAAGCGGGGTATCATGTTATAAGTTTATTACTGATAGGAAGTGAGCTTATGGCAACGACTACTACAAAAGCCCAAACAGCTGTTAAAAAGACAAGTAAAAAAACGACAAAGAAAAAAACAGCTGCCAAGAAAAACTTGGTTATTGTGGAATCACCAGCTAAAGCAAAAACCATTGAAAAGTATCTAGGACGCAACTACAAAGTTGTCGCTTCGGTTGGTCATATCCGTGATTTGAAAAAATCAAGCATGTCTATTGATTTTGAAAATAATTATGAACCGCAATATATTAATATTCGTGGTAAAGGTCCTCTGATTAACGATTTGAAAAAAGAGGCTAAAAAATCTAAAAAAGTTTATCTCGCAAGTGACCCGGACCGTGAGGGAGAAGCTATTTCATGGCATTTGGCACACATTTTGGGACTTGACGAAAATGATAAAAACCGTGTTGTTTTCAATGAAATTACTAAGGATGCTGTTAAAAATGCCTTCGTTGAACCACGTCAGATTGACATGGATTTGGTAGATGCGCAACAAGCTCGTCGTGTTCTTGACCGTATTGTTGGGTATTCTATCTCACCATTGCTTTGGAAAAAGGTTAAAAAAGGTCTTTCTGCAGGTCGTGTTCAGTCTGTTGCATTGAAACTCATTATCGACCGTGAAAATGAGATTAAAAACTTTAAACCTGAAGAATACTGGACAATTGATGGATTCTTCAAAAAAGGAACTAAGAAATTCCAAGCAGCCTTTTATGGCATTGATGGTAAAAAATTAAAACTCAACACTAACGAGGATGTCCAAGCAGTTCTTGCTCGACTTACAAGTGACGAGTTTAACGTAGCAAAAGTTGAAAAGAAAGAGCGTCGTCGTAACGCACCACTTCCATATACAACATCATCTCTTCAACAAGATGCTGCCAACAAAATTAACTTCCGTACACGTAAAACTATGATGGTTGCTCAACAGTTGTACGAAGGGATTAGTCTTGGTAAGAGTGGTACACAAGGTTTGATTACTTACATGCGTACTGACTCTACACGTATCAGCCCTGTTGCGCAAAATGATGCTGCAGGCTTTATTACAGAACGTTTCGGTGAAAATTACTCTAAACACGGTAGTCGTGTGAAAAACGCTTCAGGTGCTCAAGATGCCCACGAGGCTATTCGCCCATCAAACGTTAACCTAACACCAGAATCTATCGCAAAACACTTAGACAAAGACCAATTAAAACTCTACACATTGATTTGGAATCGATTTGTCGCAAGTCAAATGACAGCTGCGGTGTTTGATACCATGAAAGTTAACTTGGAGCAAAATGGCGTTCGCTTCACAGCTAACGGTAGTAAAGTAAAATTTGACGGTTACTTAGCTGTTTATAACGATTCTGATAAGAATAAAATGTTGCCAGATATGGCTGAGGGTGATGTTGTTAAGAAAGTTTCTACAAGTCCTGAACAACACTTTACTCAACCACCTGCACGTTATTCTGAAGCTACACTGATTAAAACCCTTGAAGAAAACGGGGTTGGTCGTCCATCAACTTACGCACCAACACTTGATGTCATCCAACGACGTTACTATGTTCGTTTAGTTTCAAAACGTTTTGAACCAACAGAACTTGGTGAAATCGTCAATAATTTGATTGTTGAATTCTTCCCTGATATTGTTGATGTCAAGTTTACTGCTGATATGGAAGGTAAACTTGACGAAGTCGAAGAAGGTAAAGAACAATGGCAAAAAGTCATCGATGCTTTCTACAAGCCATTTGAAAAAGAATTGGCAAAAGCAGAAACTGAGATTGAAAAAATTCAAATCAAAGATGAACCTGCCGGCTTTGATTGTGATGTTTGTGGACATCCAATGGTTATTAAACTTGGTCGCTACGGTAAATTCTATGCTTGTAGTAATTTCCCTGAATGTCATAATACCAAAGCCATTACTAAGGAAATTGGTGTAACCTGTCCAATTTGTGGTAAAGGCCAAGTTATTGAACGTAAAACAAAACGTAACCGTATTTTCTATGGTTGTGATCAATATCCTGAATGTGAATTTACATCATGGGATAAACCAGTCGGACGTTCTTGTCCAAAATGTGGTCAATTCCTTGTTGAGAAAAAAATTCGTGGCGGCGGTAAACAAGTCGTCTGCAGCAATGAAGAATGTGACTACGAAGAAGCAAAAGTTAAATAAATCTTTCAAACCTTGCAAATTTTCTTTGTGAGGTTTTTTAGGTCAGTTTTCATTGCCATTATAATAGACTTTTTAAATAATTTCCGTTATAACGGACTTTTTGAGTTAAGTCTGTTATAATAGACCTATAAGAGAGGTGGCCTATGAATTATTTTGCATTAATTGGTGATATCATTGATTCAAAAAAAATCGATAATCGTTACCAAGTTCAAAAAATATTAGAAACTTGCTTAAATGATTTGAATACAGAATTTAAAGAAGTATTGGTTTCAAAATTATCTATTACATTGGGAGATGAATTTCAAGGATTATTGACGCTTGATGCCCCTTTATTTCAAATTATTGACCGCATCAATCTCGCTATGCAACCTTATCAAGTTCGTTTTGGGATAGGACTAGGCAAAATTTTAACAGACATTAATCCTGAACAAAGTATTGGTGCTGATGGCCCAGCTTATTGGCACGCTAGAAAAGCCATTAATTATATTCATCAAAAAAATGATTATGGCAATACGCAAATTGCAGTTTCTTTTGATGATGAAAGTCAAGTTAACATTGTGAATGCCTTGATTGCTAGTAGCGAAGCCATCAAATCAGATTGGCGAGCAAGTCAAGAAATGATTTTAAAGGAACTGTTAACTCTTGGCATATATGATGAGCAGTTTGATCAGCAAATACTTGCCAAACGCTTAGAATTAACAACCAGCGCTTTGTCTAAACGGCTCAAAAGTAGCAACATCAAAGTCTACCTTCGCGCACGTAAAACGGCTTTAAAATGCCTTAAACATCATGGAGAGGAGTTAGCTTAATGCCTATTACTGGACTTTCTCACTATCTCATTCAAAATCCCATTTTGACACTTTTCTTAATCTGTCACTTTTTATCCGATTTTCATCTGCAAAGTCAAACAGTTGCGGATCGTAAAAATACGGAGAGCAAATATCTTCTGATTCACCTTTTAGGTGTTGCCTTTCCTTTGGCAGTAGTAACTCTCTTTTTACCAAGTTTGTGGAAGATTAGTTTAGTCATTTTAGTGACACATTCGATTATTGATTTTGGAAAATCTAATGTGGCTAACTGGCTTCGATTAAACCCTATGGTGACTTTTCTTCTTGATCAAATCCTTCATTTAGTGATTATTATTTTATTAACACGCCATCAAGTGGGGTTAGGTCTGATAACTAGCCAGTTTGCGGGGCAAGTTTTAAATATGATTTTATTTCTTGTCTTAATCACCAAACCAACGAATATCGTCTTTAAAATTTTCTTTCAAAAATACCAACCACACGATAATCAAAAAATGGATACCATTCCAGGGGCTGGGGCAACTATTGGACTATTAGAGCGTATTGTGATGAGTATTTGTATTATCTTTAATCAATTTGCCTCAATCGGTCTGGTTTTCACAGCAAAATCAATTGCACGTTATAACAAGATTTCAGAGAGCCCAACATTTGCAGAATATTATCTGATTGGTTCATTATTTAGTATCTTAAGTGTTCTATTAACTGCTTGGATTTGTATATTCTAGGGAGGATAATCATGCATTTTGGCTTTTCTTATGTTGGATTGATCTTTTTAGTACTGCTAACTGTACCAAATCTTATTTGGACACGACATAAACCAAAAGATTATGACCACTATCAGTGCCAAGAAAATAAGTACTTAACCCTACTTGAACGTATTGGAGAAGTGCTTGTTACCTGTCTAGTTCTCATCTTTTCTGACTTTAACTGGCATTCTTGGACAAATTGGAATTGGTGGCTAATAGCAGCAGCTCTTTGCATGCTTCTTTATGAAATCTTTTGGATTCGTTATTTTATGGGTCCAAAAAGAATGGCTGATTTTTACGCCCCTATTTTGAAAATACCAGTAGCCGGAGCAAGTTTGCCCGTTATTGCAGTTCTATGTCTAGCCATCTATGGTAAAAATCTATTTTTAGCCTTAGCAGCAATTATTTTAGAAATTGGTCATATCGGCATTCACTTACAGTATCAGAATATGATTAGAAAAGATAATCATTGATTGTTTACATAATTTTACTTACGTAAACAATCACAAGATTTTATTTGTATTTCCTAAAAATTATGTTATGATAATCAAGTATCAAAAATAGAAAGATTCAGATATGGGCAAATACCCATGTCTGGGAAATGACGCCAGATAGCTTTCTGTGCTCATTTTAGAGGTATTAGTATATTGTCTCAATCATCATACATTAACGTTATCGGAGCTGGTTTAGCAGGCTCTGAAGCTGCTTATCAGATTGCCAAACGTGGTATTCCTGTTAAGCTTTATGAAATGCGCGGTAAAAAAGCAACACCACAACATAAAACAGACAAATTTGCTGAACTTGTTTGTTCGAATTCACTACGTGGTGACAGTTTGACAAACGCGGTAGGTCTTCTTAAAGAAGAAATGCGCCGCTTAGATTCTGTGATTATGAAAGCTGCTGAAAGCACGCGCGTCCCTGCTGGTGGCGCTCTTGCAGTTGACCGTGACGGATTCTCACAAATGGTAACTGACGAAGTCACAAACCACCCACTTATCGAAGTCATTCGCGAAGAAATCACTGAAATCCCAGATGATGCTATT
Source organism: Streptococcus vicugnae (assembly GCF_016461705.1). Lineage (GTDB taxonomy): Bacteria > Bacillota > Bacilli > Lactobacillales > Streptococcaceae > Streptococcus > Streptococcus vicugnae. Next base: position 193,259 of record NZ_JAEMHW010000002.1, read on the forward strand.
ACAGTTATCGCTAGTGGACCACTTACTTCAGATGCTTTGGCTGCAAAAATCCACGAATTAAATGGTGGCGATGGTTTCTATTTCTACGATGCGGCAGCACCAATTGTCGATAAAAGTTCTATCGACATGGATAAAGTTTACCTAAAATCACGTTATGACAAAGGTGAAGCTGCCTACCTTAACTGCCCTATGACTAAAGAAGAATTTATGGCTTTCCACGAAGCGCTTGTCAACGCTGAAGAAGCACCATTAAATTCATTTGAAAAAGAAAAATACTTTGAAGGATGTATGCCTATCGAAGTTATGGCCAAACGAGGCATTAAAACAATGCTTTACGGCCCAATGAAACCAGTTGGTTTGGAATATCCAGATGACTACAAAGGCCCACGTGACGGTGAATTTAAGACACCTTATGCTGTAGTTCAATTGCGTCAAGACAATGCTGCTGGTAGCCTCTTTAACATTGTTGGTTTCCAAACACACCTTAAATGGGGAGAACAAAAACGTGTTTTCCGCATGATTCCAGGCCTCGAAAATGCTGAATTTGTCCGTTACGGCGTTATGCACCGTAACTCATACATGGATTCACCAAACCTTTTGACTGAAACATTTGCTACACGTCAAAATCCAAATCTTTTCTTCGCTGGTCAAATGACTGGTGTTGAAGGTTATGTTGAATCTGCTGCATCAGGTCTTGTAGCTGGTATCAATGCTGTGCGTCGTTTCAAGGGTGAAGAACCTGTTGTTTTCCCTCAAACAACAGCTATCGGTGCTTTACCACACTACATCACTCATGCTGAAAGCAAACATTTCCAACCAATGAACGTTAACTTTGGTATCGTTAAAGAACTCGAAGGACCACGTATCCGTGATAAAAAAGAACGTTACGAAAAAGTTGCTGAACGTGCTTTGAAAGACTTAGCAGAATACCTTAACGTTTAAACCTATTAATCAAAGAAGAGGTGACAAAATGTTTCCGATTCAATTAGGACTAAAAGCTAGCTGTGCCCCTGAACAAGTAGCTAGTCGCTTAAAATATCATCCTGATGTTTTTGAATTTTTTACAAGTGAAACTGATTTTACAACTGATGGCTTAAAACAGCTAGAAGAAGCTATCAAGAAAGTGAAATCAAGTGGTGTAAAGACTATCGTTCTTCATCACCCCATGAAATATCATGGCAAGCGATTAGAATTAGTCGCACACCCACAAAATAATGCTGAATTGGTTAACTTTATTGATTTTTCAACGCAAAAATTACTTGATTTAGCTAAAACTTATCACAGCAAAGTACTTGTCCACGGATCTTATGAATTAGAAGAAGCTGAATTACTAGAACCATTTGATTCTATTGAGGAAGCTCGAAAGTACCTTTTCACCCGTATGGATCACTTTTGCCATATCGGCAAAGACCATATCATGTTTGAAAATGGTATTTCAAAACTCTATTCATATGGAAATCCTGATTTTGATCACTTGCTTGCTGAAAAAGGTTATCCACTAGCTTACGATGTTTCACATGCTTTTATTTACCTTCACGGTGACAACAAAGCTCTGCAAAAATCTCTAAAAACATTAAAAGATAACATTGTTCATTACCATTTAGTAGATTCTCTGGGAGAAACCCATGATAGCCTGACACTTGGTCACGGAAAAATTGATTGGGATAAAGCTTTGCCACTCTTTAATGAAAAAGCAAGTAGCATCTACGAAATTAATTTGAAAGACTTGACTAATCCATTTGAACAGCTTGAAAGTCACGCTTACTTAAAACAAATTGCACAAGATTTGTAATATCATAACCTTAAAACGCAGAAGTATCGGCTTCTGTGTTTTTCTTACATTTTTGTAAGGTTTCATCCCTGAAATTGTAAGAAAAGAAGGGGTGATTTCCGATAAAATAAAGATATCAATAAGAAAGGAGTAGCGACATGAAAGAAGAACTCAAAAGACATGTAAATTTATGGAACAATTTTTTCATTTGGGTAGTGTTACTCCTTTTAGGTTCCATTGCTTATATCATCTGTTACGCTTTTCGCATAACGAAATAAAAGGAGGTGCTTAGCATGATTGCGCTGTATAGTCTGATAACCATTCTATTGATTATTGTAGTAGGAGTAGCGAGCTTAGCTTTTTGGTACTGGAACGGCAGGCGACCTCTAAAAAAGACCTGAAAGAAACTAAAAAAGTTTCGAAAACTAAAGACTAACTAAGCATTTCTTAAACCGAAAAGGTATAATGAAAAAAAGGAGAAATTATGTTACTGGAAATCAATCACCTCGAAAAGGTCTTTCGCACGCGTTTTTCAAAAGAAGTTACACGTGCTTTGCAAGATGTCGACTTTAAAGTAGACAAGAATGAGTTTATCGCCATCATGGGGGAATCAGGTTCAGGGAAAACAACATTGCTAAATATCCTAGCAACACTGGAAAAACCTACTAAAGGTTCCGTTATTCTAAATGGTGAAGAAGTCACGAAAATCAAAGAAAGCCAATTAGCTGAATTTCGTTTAAAAAATCTTGGCTTTGTCTTTCAAGATTTCAACTTGCTCGACACTTTGTCTGTTAAAGACAATATTTTCTTGCCATTAGTTCTTGGTCGAGTTCATCATCAAGAAATGGAAAAACGCATTGCAACACTTGCTCCAAAATTACACATTGAAGAGTTACTTAAAAAACGTCCTTTTGAATTATCTGGTGGTCAAAAACAACGTGTTGCCATTGCTCGTAGTTTAATTACTAATCCGCAGCTTCTTTTGGCTGATGAACCAACCGCAGCGCTTGACTATCGTAATTCAGAAGATATCTTAAATCTTTTTGAAGACATTAACAGCTATGGCCAAACAATACTTATGGTAACTCACTCAGCCAACGCCGCAAGCCATGCTAAACGTGTGCTTTTTATCAAAGATGGTCGTATTTTCCACCAAATTTACCGTGGTAACAAAACCAATCAAGAATTTAGTAAAGACATTTCACTTGCCATGACAGCCCTTTTAGGAGGTGAATAAGATGTTCTATGCTAAACTAGCTTGGTCAAATTTGAAAAAATCACTTGATATTTTCGGCCCATTTTTACTCGCCAGTGTAGTCCTTTTTATCCTTGACTGTTCAACCTTGTTAATTCTCTTTAGTCCAGTATCAGACGACATGCGTTACAGTAACACCGTATTAGGGCTGGCTATTGTTGTTTTGATGATTTTTACAGTCATCATGGAGATTTATAGTTATAATTTCTTGCTCAAGCAAAGAAGTAGGGAATTCGGTCTTTACAATATCCTTGGGATGAATAGACGTCAGGTCGGTTTGGTGTCAACAATTGAATTAGCTATTATGTTTGTAGGTGTTATCGTAATTGGCAGCATCTTATCAGCCATATTTTCACAATTGTTCTACCTAATTTTTGTCAATCTCTTACATTATGATAAGTTTATTTTGACATTATCACCACTTGCCTTTATGTTTGCTGCTTTTGCTTTTGCGGCTATCTTTGTATTGCTAGAAGTTATTAATCTGGTTATTATTCATCGTTCATCACCACTTGCTTTGTTTAAACGTCAAGAAAAAGGTGAAAAAGAACCTCGTGGAAATATAATTTTAGCTTTGCTAAGTATTATCAGCCTAGGTATTGGCTATTACATGTCTATTTCCTCTGCAAAAGTAGCTGCGCTCGTGGTTGTCTATCGTTTCTTCATTGCAGTAGTGCTTGTTATTATTGGGACTTACCTATTTTACGTCAGCTTTATGACATGGTATCTCAAACGCCGTCGTAAGAATAAAAACTATTTTTACCAACCAGAACACTTTGTCACAACTGCACAAATGATTTTCAGAATGAAGCAAAATGCCGTTGGTCTTGCCAATATCACTTTGCTTGCTACAATGACTTTTGTAACCATCGCAACAACAACTTCTTTATATGTTAGTGGTCAAAATCAAGCCAATATTCTATTTCCTAAAAATACACAAATAACCTTTTCTAATAATGGCTATGTCGAGAAGGATTCTAGAATAATCTCTGAGGATGAATTTAAAGAAGAATTCCAAAATCAAATCGTCGATAAACTAGATAAGCCAAGCAGTGATTACATAACTTATCAGTCAGCCATGTCTTCAGCTTCCCTTGCAAATGAAAAAGTAATGGCTATTAATGACGATTCAATCAAACATCCCGATGTCAATACGTTTGGTGCTCTTTATTTAACAACTCAAGACGCTATTCAAAAACTCGGAAATGATCTTCCGAAATTAAAAGACAATCAAATTGCTTTTTACAAACAAAAGGGAGACAGTCAACTTGAAACATTGACATTGTTTGATAAAAAATTTGAAAACGTCAAAAACTTTAAAAATCTCAAGTTTCCTGAACTAGGAAATACCTATAATCCGAGTGTTATTATTTTCAGTAATAATGCGGTTATGGAAGAAATGCTAGAGCTTTTCAAACAACATGATCTCATGTTTCAAAGTACTTTTTCAGCTTATGCTGATCTTTCAACTAAAGACATTTCAACAATCTCTGACGGATTAAAATCAGATAAAAACAGTGAAATCCAAAGTGATATTTACACTAAGAAAACCTTTATGAATGACATGTATGCTATTACTGGAGGTTTCTTGTTTACAGGATTCTTACTAGGACTCAGTTTCTTGCTTGGTGCAGCCTTAATCATTTACTACAAACAACGTACAGAAGGAATTGAAGATAAAAAATCTTATAAAATCCTGCAAGAAGTCGGAATGAGCAAAGAAGCAGTGAAACGAACAGTTAATTCACAAACATTACTTGTTTTCTTCATGCCACTTGGCGTTGCTATCTCACATTTTGTTTTCGCTTTAACTATGCTAAAACAAATGCTCTTACTCTTTGGAGTAGCTGGTTCAAGTATGGTTACTGTAAGTGGTATTACAATACTATGCTTGGTTATCATTTACTTCTTTATCTATAAACTAACAAGCCGAACTTATTATAAGCTCATCAATCGTTAGTTACTAAAAACTACTTTCTTTAATAAGACTAACTACAAATATTTTGATAAGAAACTCAGCTGAAAATGGTCGTAAAGACCATTTTTTGTTAGAATGAAGCTATGAAACAAGGAAAAATTTATATCGTAGAAGATGACAATACCATTGTAACCTTATTAAAACAGCATTTAAGCAAAGTTTATGATGTCTATAGCGTTAATAATTTTCGTGCGATTAAGCAAGAAATCGAAGAAATCAATCCAGATTTGATTTTAATGGATATCACTTTGCCTTATTTCAATGGTTTTTATTGGACAACAGAAATTCGTAAAACGATGACTTTACCAATCATCTTTATCTCATCCAGCGATGATGAAATGGATACTGTTATGGCACTTAATATGGGAGGAGACGATTTTATTTCTAAACCCTTCTCATTGACTATCTTAGATGCTAAGATATCAGCTTTTTTGCGTAGAGCCTATCAATTCACTTCCGATAATTATCAGCTCGATGAGTTTTCATTATCCCGTGAAGGAATTCTATCAAATGGCAGCAAGCAGATTAACCTTTCTCCAACAGAAAATAAAATCCTTAGTATTCTATTTGAACACCAAAATCAAGTTGTGCCAAAGGAAGACTTGTTAGAGAAATTGTGGGAAAATGAAAGTTTTATTGACCAAAACACCTTAAGTGTCAATATGACACGTTTGCGCAAAAAAGTACAACCATTAGGATTTGATCGCATTCATACCGTGAGAGGAGTCGGGTATCTTCTAAAATGATACGACAATTTTTTAAAGAATTTGGTGTTTGGTACCTTACCTACACCATTTTAACGACCTTATTTTTAACCACTTTTATTCTATTTCACTTGCCGGTTGCCTACTTTAAAGTCAGTTTTAGTGTCAACATCACCATTCTTATCTTTATCACGATTTGGCAATACTATAAATTTAAGCGTAAGCAATTAATTTTACAACAATTTATTTATGTAAAAGAGTTGAATGATTTTCACTTACCGTCTGAACAAGCTTTCAAAGCAATCATCTGGCAGCAAAAAGAGACTCATGCTAGTGAGCTCTTAAAACTTCAAACTCAGATGAAAAATATTCAAAACCTCATTAAAATGTGGTCACATCAGATGAAAGTTCCTCTATCAGCTTTATCATTGATGGCTCAGACTGACCAACTTGACCCAAAAGAAGTGGAACAGCAGTTAAATCGTCTACAAAATTATTTAGATACCTTGTTAAATTATCTTAAATTCAGCCAAAATAAAGACGATTTTCGATTTGAGAAACTATCTGTCAAAAATATCGCAACCTCAATCATCAAAAAATACCGTATTCCTTGTTTATTAAAACACCTCTCTGTTGAGGTGACAGGTGATTGGGAACTCAAGTCTGATAAAAAATGGGTGACCTTCGCACTGACACAAATAATTGACAATGCCATTAAGTATTCGAAAGATAACGGCAAAATCATCATCCGCATTTCTCAAGCTAGTATTGAAATATCAGATGATGGTATCGGCATACTTGAAGAAGATTTACCACGTATTTTTGAAGAAGGTTTCACAGGCTTCAACGGTCATGAACATCAAAAAGCCACAGGTCTTGGTCTTTACATGACAAAACAAGTTCTAGATAGTCTTAATCTAGATATCACGATTCAAAGCCAAATTGACCAAGGAACACAAGTTTTCATCACACCTAAAAAACGTTAAGCAAGACTATTTCGTCTTGCTTTTTTACTGAATATCTTTTATAATGTTGTTAGTTTATAAACTAACACAAAAAGGAGGAAGCTATGTTTTCTGGAGAAAAATTAAAAGCATTGCGTCAAGAAAATGGCTATTCTCAAGCTGATTTAGCCAAAAAGTTACAGATATCAAGAGCTTCGTACTTTAATTGGGAGAATGGTAAAACAAAACCAAATCAAAAAAATTTAGAACAATTAAGTCAGATTTTTAAAGTTGATGAAACGTATTTTCTTTCTGAGCATGATATTGTCAATACTTACCTACAATTGAATCCAGATAATCGCTTAAAATTAGAGAACTACGCAGAAAATCTCCTAAAAGAGCAAAAAATTGTTAAACCATTACCAAAACTTTACTCTTATAAGGTTTTTGAAAAGTTATCTGCAGGTACTGGTTACTCTTATTTTGGCGATGGCAATTACGATACAGTCTTTTATGATGAGCAGTTAGACCACGATTTTGCATCTTGGGTTTTCGGTGATTCAATGGAACCAACTTATCTAAATGGTGAAGTGGTACTTATTAAGCAAACTGGCTTTGATTATGATGGAGCCATTTACGCTGTTGATTGGGATGGACAAACTTACATCAAAAAAGTTTATCGAGAAGAAGATGGATTACGTTTAGTCTCTCTCAATAAACATTATGCTGACAAATTTGCACCTTATGATGAAAATCCAAGAATCATCGGAAAAATCGTTGGTAACTTCAAACCCTTAGAAATTTAAATATTACATAATAATATTTATGTAAATTAACTAATTTAATAACTTTTGAAATTTCTTTATATATAAAAATATGGACTATTAATTAGCCCATATTCATTTTTACAATTTATCTAGCGCATTTTTTTGTTCATCATTAACGATATGGGTATACAAGTCAGTAACCTGAGTGCTGGCATGCCCTAGTTGGTGACTAACCAAAACTTGTGATTTAGTTGCGCCATACAGTCTCGTTGCTAATGTATGACGAAGTTTGTGGGGAGTCACACGAACCTTAAAATCTTGCGAATACTTGGCAACTAATTTTTCAATACTTGAAGCATCGATACGATTTGGAACACCACGGTATTCTGTTAAAAATAGTGCTTGATCTTGTTTTTCTGCTTTATAACGAGGTGCACGAATTTTTAAATACTCTTCAAGGTACGGTTTAGCAAAAGCAGCAACGTTAACTGAATCGCGTTTACCACCTTTACGAGTAACTTCGATAACCATCATATTAAGGTTTAAATCTTTTAAATCAAGATTAACAGCTTCAGATAAACGAACTCCTGAGGCAAGAAGAAGTGAGATAATCGCTAAATCACGTTCCTTATTCTTCTGGAAGGAGGAGAGAGCACGATGAGAGAGCTTGTTTTGGTATTCTTTATCGATATATTCGATAAATGCCATAGTTTCATCACCTAAAAAGAGTTTTCCTTTAATGTTTTCAGCACGAGCAGCCAAGGTTTCCTTCTTTTTCTTGGTCGAAATCTTTTTCATGACATTTCGATAGAAGTAGGGGTCACCATTTTCGTCCTCGACCTCTTCTGTCAGATATTTAAATAAGCTTGAAAGTGCTGAGAGTGTGCGATTGATAGTGGTTTGTGAAACCCCTTGCTTAGTTGAATAGGTATTTAAAGAAGGACGTTCACGTAGATAAAGAACGAAGGATTCCATATCTTTTTTTGATAAATGTTCTAAAGTACTTAATTCAATATCAGCAATTTGATTAGCATTTGAAATACCTGAATCAAGAATCCATTCAAAGAATCGTCGATATTCCTTGAGGTATTCATACAAGGTTGTAAAACTATATGGTACAGAAAGTTTTGATTGGTAATAGTCAAGGACATACCAAGGCATTATATTTTTTAGTTCATCAATTTTTTCAAGTAATTTTTCACGTTTCATCTAAAAATCTCCCTAGATGTCTTTATAATAGTAGTTTATCATAGACTGATTTATTTTTCAAGAAAATTACAGTTTTTCGGAAAGATGTAATGAGAAAAAATCATAGAAAGAGATATCATTCATTTATGACTTCTTGTAAAAAAACGTGTTTTATCAACGTTTTTAATGCTTTTTAGAATTTTTTGTCTAACTTGTACTCTTACTTTTGTTTTATTTTTTTAAACAGAAAAAAAATCCCTGACAAATAATTTTTCTGTCAGAGATTTACAATCTATTTTAAATATATTTTATGGATATATTATTATGTTATATTTGATATTTTAAGCTTATTCAACGAATTCTATGATTCTTCCTTTACAATGTTTAATTAATTCGTAATCATGTGTCACCACGATAATTATCTTTCCTGTTTGAGCCATTTGCTGCAAATCTTCAATCATTTTATCCATTTGTTGTCTAAACAGACCACTTGTTGGCTCATCTAAAACGATAATCGGCTTATTTGAAGCTTTTGCCATGGCTAATAATAATCGTTGTTTTTCACCGCCTGACAAACTTTGTGGGTGTCGCTCTATTTTATCTATTAATCCAAACTGTGTAAGCGCATCCTTTTTAACGACGTCATCATCACTAACTAGCGAGATTTCTGACCAAACAGACTCTGTAAAGAGCTGATAATTCACATCTTGAACCACGGCGAATATTTTCCAAAATCGTATTATCAAACAACGTAACGTCTTGAAAGACAATTGAGATGTTGTCAAATAAACTATTGGTGCTAATGTCTTAGATGTTCTTGCCGTCAATAGTGATTTGACCTTCTTGATAATCATACAAGCGAGATAAAAGTCTTAATAGGGTTGTTTTACCACATCCTGATGGTCCGACAAGTGCTGTGATTTCATTTTGTTTGGCAACAAAAGATACACCGTCGATGATTTTTTGTCCATCTTTATAAGCAAAGCCAGCATTTTTGAGTTCGATGTCAAAATGCTTGAGAGTAACATCTTGTCCACTTTGTTGTTTGACTGCATGGAGTTCTTTAATATTTTTAACAGCTGAGTCAATGTAGAGAATTTCACCGACATTTAAAACAATGTTTTCAGTGCTGTCAGAAACTTTGATAGCAAGTAGGATAAACATCAGCAAAACCAGAAGACTCAGCAGAGCACTTATTAATGACAACCCAACTAGAAAAATTAAGGAAGTGGCTATTACGGTCGGCTATACCTCTCACAGCCGCTTTGCCAGCCTATTTAAAAAGTATATCGGTGTTTACCCGCATGATATCAAAAAACAAACTACACCCAACAAAGATAAACGTCCCTGCCACGATTGCCTCAATAAATTCTGTGAAGCAAAGGTAGAAAGAAATAACCAAATCAAACACAAAAAAACCGAGAACCACTTCTCGGTTTTTTAACAACTATTTTTTATTGCGTTTTTTCTTAGCTTTTTTCATTTTGTTTGCCATGCGTTTCATTGATTGTTTCATAGCAAATTCACCGATTTTACCTTTGAATCCGCCACCCATCATTTGGCTAAGATCCATATCTCCACCGCCAAGTGCTGAAAGGTCTGGCATTCCGTTTCCGCCCATCATGCCTTCAAGTGATGACATGTCCATGCCGTTTGGCATGTTTTTAGGAAGATTATTGGGGTTGATACCCATTTTCTTCATCATTTTTTCCATATCGCCAGACATGACACCTTGCATCATTTGTTTAGCTTGGTTGAAATCTTTGATGAATTTATTAACTTCGACAAAGCTGTTTCCTGAACCAGCTGCAATACGACGGCGACGGCTTGGGTTAAGCAAGTCAGGATTTTCACGTTCTTCTGGTGTCATTGATGACACGATAGCACGTTTACGAGCGACAGCTTTTTCATCGACCTTGAAGTTCTTAAGAGCTGGGTTGTTAGCCATACCAGGAATCATTTTAATCAAGTCTTCCATCGGTCCCATATTTTGAACTTGGTCAAGTTGTTCGATGAAATCGTTGAAATCAAAGGTATTTTCACGCATTTTTTCTGCGAGTTCCATTGAACGTTTTTCATCGTATTCTTGACTGGCTTTTTCAATCAATGTAAGCAGGTCACCCATACCAAGGATACGGCTTGACATACGATCTGGGTGGAATGTTTCAATATCAGTGATTTTTTCGCCAGTACCAGTGAATTTGATTGGTTTACCAGTGATTTCGCGGATAGAAAGAGCCGCACCACCACGAGTATCACCATCAATCTTAGTCAAGACAACCCCTGTGATATCCAATTGTTTGTTGAATTCGTCAGCGACATTGGCAGCTTCTTGACCAATCATGCTATCAACAACCAAAAGAATTTCATTTGGTTGAGCTAGGGCTTTGACATCACGAAGTTCTTGCATCAAAGCTTCATCGATTTGCAGACGACCGGCTGTATCGATGATAACATAGTCGTTGTGGTTTTCTTTAGCTTGTGCTAAACCATTTGTCACGATTTCAACGGCTGAGTGGTCAGTTCCCATATCAAAGACTGGAACATTGATTTGGCTACCAAGTGTTTTCAACTGATCAATGGCTGCTGGGCGATAGATATCGGCAGCAATCATCATTGGACGAGCATTTTCTTCTTTGATCAGCTTGTTAGCCAATTTACCAGCAAATGTTGTTTTACCAGCACCTTGAAGCCCGACCATCATAATGATTGTTGGAATTTTAGGTGATTTTTCAAGTTCAGCTGTTTCAGAACCAAGGATTTCTGTTAATTCTTCGTTAACGATTTTTACGATTTGTTGTGTTGGGTCAAGGGTATCAATGATTTCGTGACCAACCGCACGTTCGCGTACACGTTTGATGAAAGTCTTAACAACTGGAAGAGCAACGTCAGCTTCAAGCAAAGCAAGACGAATCTCTTTGGTTACTTCTTGAACATCCTTTTCAGAGAGTTTTTTCTTCCCACGAATATTTTTAAAAACCCCCTGAAGGCGTTCTGTTAAACTTTCAAAAGCCATAATATAATTCTCCTACCTCATATCTCTATTGTCTTATCGAATTTCGCTAGTTTTCAAATTATCCTAGTCACGGTTATCAATGCTACTCAAAATAGCGATTTTTTCTTTCAAAAATTCATCATCAGGATATTTGTCTAAAATATCATCAAAAATCTGACTGCGAACAATGTAATCAGAATACATGTGCAGTTTCATCTCATAAGCCTCTAAAATCTTTTCTGTTCGCTTGATGTTATCATAGACCGCTTGACGACTAACGCCGAATTCCTCAGCAATCTCAGCCAAGCTGTAATCATCCGCATAATATAGTTCAATATAATTCATCTGCTTGTCTGTCAGCAAAGCTGCATAAAACTCAAACAGAGCATTCATACGATTGGTTTTTTCAATTTCCATAGCCTTTATTTTACCATAATTTAGCTGAATTTAATAGTCAGAAATGGTTAAAAATCATGATACCTCATTTTCAATAAAAATAATAGTAAGAATGCTTTTTCTTGCTTTATTTATCGTAAAATGGTACAATTTATTGTACAAAATAGACAGAGGAGGAACCAATATGGAAGCTGTTGCATATTCAAATTTTAGACAAAATTTAAAACATTATATGAAACAAGTTAACGATGACGCTGAACCACTTATTGTGACTTCTAAAAATATTGATGATACTGTCGTAGTCCTTTCAAAACGTGACTATGATAGCATGCAAGAAACATTTCGCATTATGTCTAATAACTACCTAATGAATAAAATTAAACGTGGCGATGAACAATTCAAGGCAGCTAATTTTCAGACACATGAATTGCTCGAGGTAGATGATGATTAAAGCATGGTCTGACGATGCGTGGAACGACTATATGTATTGGTATAATCAAGGAAATAAAGCGACAATTAAAAAAATTAATCGCCTAATCAAGGAGATTGACCGCACTCCTTTTACTGGCATTGGTAAACCTGAACCACTTAAACACGATTTATCTGGCAAATGGTCACGACGTATAACCGATGAACATCGTTTAATTTACAGTGTTGATGGGAATACTATTTACTTTTATTCTTGCAAAGACCATTATTAAAAAAACTGTCCAGTGGACAGTTTTTTCATGAGTCTAGAAATGAAAAAGCTAATCATGAGTTTTGTCATTTCAAATCTTTTGTGGCTTCTTCTAGGATGTGCATTTGGAGAATGGTTTGTTCCTCTGTTACCAAGATTGGTTTGTGATTGATGAGAGTTTCATACAAGGCGTCGTAAAAGCGACCGTTATCTCCTGCGACTGTCTCTACTGCTTCTTCATGGTAATGCCCATTGTCATCGTAATACGTTAATGTGCCAAAATTTTCTGGTTTATCCAAACCAAAATCGTCATTGTCTGGCAAATAGAATTTCTTGAGATCCGCTTCTTGGCGGTCTTTTTCGTATTTAACAAACATGCCCTTGCGACCATAAACGACAAAACTTGGACGTTCTTTTACTCTGAAATAGCTTGATTTTACCGAAACTTTTAAGCCGCCAGGAGCAACATGAAATGTATCTGTTGAATGTTGATAATAAAAATCAATGTCAAAATAATCATTCATACGCCCAGCACCTAAAAGCTGACGCACATCATATTGCACATCATCAGGCTTGCCAAAATAAGAAATCACTTGGTCTACCGTATGACAAGCGTGGTTATAAACATAAGATTCATCTTTCGAATATTGTGTAACATGCTCTGGCACCTCAGGGCGGTAGTAATCGTAGTGCATTTCAACTTCTAACAAATCACCCAATTTTCCAGAAGCAATCATCGCTTGCGTTGTCAAAAAATCACTGTCAAATCGGCGATTTTGATACCCTTGTATCATGAGCCCTTTTTCTCTTGCCAAATCAAATAATTCTTGTGATTCCTTAACAGACTGAGTAAATGGTTTTTCAAGAACAAGATTTTTACCTGCTTCTAAGACCTGCTTAGCTGTCTCATAATGTGCGGGAGCAGGCGTCGTCACAACAACGACATCAATTTCTGGGTCGTTCAACAAGTCATCTAATTTATCGGTGTAATGAACACCTTCCCACCTAGCTCAATCATCTCGCAAAGTCGGGGCATAAATCGTCTTTACAAAAATAGTGTCTTGCCGACGCATTAAAAACGGTAAATGGTAGCGATTCGTGCTTTTACCATTGCCATAATAACCAATTGTCAATCGTTTTGTCATGATAGGTCTCCTTTTACAAATTAAATCAAAAATCCTGTGAATGGCTCTGCTTGAACCGAAAGATAATCTGCCATTCCTGTTACTAGAACACGAAAATCATCACCATTTTTTAAACCTGATAATCCAACTACGGCGACCAATTCCTCGCCCACCTTAATCGGAAAAGCGCCGCTAACGGGTAACTGCGAATGGATTTCCGTTTCTGTCAAAGTTATTTCTCCTACATGATGAGCAACTAAAGTCCAGAAACTATTGTGTTCTGTTTTTAACACAGTGTTTATCTTGCCTTGAACAAAACTGAGATTTCGTTCTTTCGCTTGGTTACCAACGTATTGAAAAATGGGGACTTTGTCAGATACTCTGATGATTTGGATAGCGATTTTTTCAGCTTGCTCTGTATTTTTGAGTATTTTTCCACCCAAAGCAAGTGCCTCTTGACTGCCAAAACTTTGAAACCGCAGCTGATGTTCAAGTTTCTCTAACTCCTTCAAATGTTCAGGTTTATAATAGTTTTTTGTTTTCTCTAAAATCGTTTCATTTGCCATATAATTAGTTATCCATTGGGAAAATAATGCCTGCTTCTTTACGCAATTGTGTTTGAACTTTGCTGACAGAAAGACTGGCTTCAAGTTCTTTGTAACAAGCTTCCAAATCATTGTCATCAATCATTTTGACGAAGGATTGAAATTCTGGAATGAGTCTTGCTTGTGACAAACCGTCATCAAAAACTTTCTTTGATACCGTCATTTAAGACCAATTTGACCTCGCCGATGAGATTTGGAGATAGCGTTGTTTCGATATACCCCTTTGTTCCTTAGATAAGGCTGCCAGATTTTCCTTTGCTATCTTTTGCTGCTGTACAAACCGCGATAAAGTCTGGATAGTTTAACACAGCAACACCACTTATATCAATGCCACGTTCCACATTTGCAAAATAATGCTGATTTTCTGGTTGACCGAAAAGCCCCATGACAAAGTGCAAGTTATACAAATTTAAATCCATCATGGCACCGCCAGCTTTGGCAGGGGCAAAAACAGGTAAAACCTCACCTTTCTGAAAAGCATTATAACGACGAGAATATTGACTGTACTTGCTTTCAACTAATTTTATCTGACCGATTTTCGGTAACCATTCACGGATTTTTTGATAGGTTTTAAAATAACGTGTCGTGATAGCTTCAAACAAGAACAATCCTTTAGATTGTGCTAATTCTTTCAAATGCTGCGCTTCTTTGGCATTACTTGTCATTGGTTTTTCAACGATAACATTGAGCCCGCTATTTAACGCCTTTTCAACAAAAATAACGTGTAAAAAATTAGGAACGGCAATATAAACGGTATCGATGCCAGATTGACTTAATTCCTCAAAATCACTGGTAGCTAGAGGAATGTTATACTTTGTGCACCACTGCTTTAATTTGTCCATATCACTTGGAACGCTTTGAATCCCTAAAATTTCCAACTGCTCTATTTGAACCAATTTCGGTAAAAATTCTTCAACAATTAAACCTGCTCCGATAATGCCTAATCTCATTGTTTTTCTCCTTTGTAACTTGATACTGTTATCTTACGCCTTGTTTACTGAAAAAGCATAGTTTTGAGCAGATTTAGAAAATTATTTTCACGATTTTTTTGCCTAGATAGTTCTTTTACGGACATTTTTTTCAGACATTTTTGATATACTTAAAGAAAAGGACCATGATATGGGAATTATTGCAAATTTGGAAAATCAAACAACCTTTACCGAGCTTGAAAAAGAGCTTTCTAATTACATTTTAGAGCATTTAAATGACATTCCACAGCTGACAATTTCGCAGTTAGCTCAGCAATCATTTACGTCAAATGCTACTGTCAATCGCCTATGTAAAAAGCTTGGTGTGGCTAGTTACAAAGCTTTTCGTATTGCTCTAGCAGCCGAACTCGAAAAACAACGTTTCTCAAAAAGTCATGTTGATTTTGACAATCCTTTCTCCATAAGCGAAAATACGGCGAATATCTTCAAAAGCGTTGCCAGCATTTCTAAGGAAGCTATCGATATTTGCTACGCTTCGGTGTCACAAGACTTAGTCGCCAAAGCTGCTCAGCAAATTGCCAAGGCTAAGCGTGTTTACATTTTTGCGACAGGAGATTCTTACTTGGTTGGCTTGTCTTTTTCAAATATGTTGGTAAAACTTGGCATTCAAGCAATCATGGTCAATCAGTTTCATGACAGTATTGCTGTGATTTATCATTCAAACAAAGATGATGTGATTCTGTTTTTATCTTATTCTGGCAATATCTTGAACACCTACGCTCAAGAATTGGAGCTTATCCAAGCTCGGCACGGCAAAACGATTTTGATTTCTTCGAAAGCCTTTAGAGATAAGATTGACTTAAACATCACTTTTCCTGCTAAAGAAAGTATCGTTAACAAAGCAGGCGGTTACTATTCACAAACCGCCATGCATTACATTTTAAATTGCCTTTATAGCCTGCTCTACACCTCAAATTACTTTACCAACCGAAAGCAAAAAAATGCCATCGAAAACCTAGCTAAGAAAGACTTGCAGTGATTGTGAGTATAAGAAAAATCCAAGAAGTTTTATTTCTTGGATTTTTCTGATTTGGGACAGAGCAACTCAAGTTTGATACGATTAGGATCCTCAACAAAAAAAGCTAGTTGCTCGTCGCCTGAAGCAAAGGGAAAACGTTCTGAATAAAGTTCAGTCACTGGCTGCTGGCGCAAATCTTCTACTAATTGCCAAAAAATAGATTTAGACGGTGCTTGCAAAGCAATATGATTGATACCAACTTGTTTACGGTGATAAGAATTTTGCTGATAAGCCGATTCGACTTGTACAAAAACCAAGTACCAGCTATCTTTCTGATAAGAAAAGCCTCTAGTCCATTCTTGATAAAGTTTCCAACCTAATTTTTCAAAGATAGGTTGATAAAATTGTCTACAAGTCGCCAAGTCAAATACATTGATTTCAATATGGTTCATACACTTTTATCTTCCTTAATGCTTCTAATCATCCTATGAAATGCTGCTTCTTTACAGTCTCACCTAAGATAACTAATTATTCTCCAAATAAAATTCAAAGCGATCGCCGACATACTGACTATGAACGTACTCGAATGGTCGTCCATCTGAGAAATATGACACCTGAGTCAAGGCAAGCACCGCATGATTTTTAGGCACTTTAAGATAATTAGCCACGCGCTCACTCGCATTTTTGGCATAAATGGTTTGCTGACTCTTACCAATCTCATAGCCATTGTCCGTCAAAGTCTGGAAGAAATGCTCCGTAATATCCTCACGCTTAAACTCACGAATCAACTTCTCTGGGATTGACGCCACCTCAAAAACAAGCGGCATGTTATCCGCATAACGCACGCGCTCCATACGCACCACATAATCGCTAGCCTTAAGCTGTAACTGCTGAATCTCAGTGTCATTAGCTGGCTTACGTTGATAAGAAATCAACTGTGAAGATGGCATCTTACCTTGCGAACGCACAATCTCTGTAAAACTCGTTGTCCCGCGCATCTTCTCTTGCACACGATGACTCGCCACATAAGTCCCGCTACCCACACGGCGCTCAAGAATCCCTTCTTCCACCAAAAGCGTAATCGCCTGACGAAGCGTCATACGACTCACCTCATAATCATCCGCCAAATCACGCTCACTCGGCAAACGCTGACCAATCTCCCAATAACCATCGTCAATCTTTTTCTTTAACGCATCATGAATTCTAATATACGCTGGAACCATAACCACTACTCCCATTCTGTTCTAAATAACTTAGCTCTATTTTAGCATAAAATCAAGGAAGTTTTTAGTCACGGTATTATTTCTTTTGGAAAATGGCGGGGCTGTATAGGAGGTTTAACGAAGGCCTAAGTTTATAAAGAGATGTTTGGAAGGGGAGAAAATTGGCTAGCGCTGGAAGAATTGGGGAGAATGGTAAATAATTATTTTGAAAGATTTTCAAATAAATATTCTAAAGTATCCCTATCGAATCTATAATTTTCATCAGTCTGATCATGTGCAATAAATCCAAATGATGTCTTTATCCCATTTTTAACTTTCTTGATATATGATGGATAAATGAGAGTCACTTTACCATTATTATAATTTTTAATAGAAAAGTATTGACTAATCAATATTTTTAATTGAGGAGAGGTGAAATTTAAAAAATGTAGTTTGCATTTTTCTATGATTTCATCTAAAGTTTCACACCATCTGTAGAAATAATCTGTTAGTGGAATTACATCGTTCTTTAGAGAATTAAGAAAAATATCATTACGCTGATTTTTATTTTTATTGCGACTCAACTCCTTTTTAGAAGTATAAATCTCTAGCCTACAAGTATCTTCAGTAAAACTAACTTCCTGTTTTAAATTATCAAATGGTGATGAAAAATGCTGGCTATAATCTCTCAATAATTTCATCATCTTTAATTCATCTCGTTTTTCATAACTCTTTATCTCTGTGTTTAAATCCTTCAAATTCAATTGTCTAACAAAAGATTTAACATTGTCAATAAAAATCCTTCCTAATAAAATGTTTGCTGAAAACAGATATCTCATTTCATAAAAAAGATTATCTAAAGAATTTTCAAATTCTTGATTTTCTAAAAAATCTTTCAACTTTTGCTCTGATACTTTAAAATTTTTATAACATCCATATATATTTGAAAAATTCAAAAAAGTTGAATGATAATACTTTAGATTATCAAATTCATCCTTATTTATTTCTTTCAAAAGATCATTAGGATTATTTTTATCAGCGATAAAATACTGCATAATGCCCCTTTTCTAGTCTAATAAGTTCAAAAAATAATTTTCTGCAAAAATAAATCATTAATAGCTTTTTTGATATTAACACTCTCTACGCCACAATAAGATAATTGCATTATATAGATAATAAATTCCATTAATATTATGTCAATTATCGTTGTAGAATTAAACTCTTTATCCAAATTTCCATGTGCAAAATCATTCCTTTGCTCAGCAAGTCTAGAGGAAATATTATTGATATTAAACTCTTCATTATTTCTTAAATATAATTTTTTACCAAATAACTCTATTTCGTCTTGATAATCTTTAAAAATCAGCTGGATTTTTTGGTTTAAAGGGGTGAAACTCCGTATTGATTTTCTTAACTTTTTATAAATCGCTTTCTCTCTTCCTGTTGAACTCTCTATTAATTTAACAATTTCCTCCTCAACAGCATTTTCTGCGACAGTAGCTTTCTGACTCTTTTGGTCATCTATATTTGGATATTTTTTCTTAAATTCCCATTCAAATGCAGTCATAACAGAAAGGAAGCTAGCTACATCAACTACAGTTGATTCCTCATAATTTTTAGGTATATGTCGTAAAAATAGCCTATCCTCAGCTATACAATTTAATATATCTACAGCATGTTCCTCAATTAGGTTAGCTGAAATATACCCTCTCTTTTCAGGAGTACTTTCACAAATTACTTCAGACGATTCATACATGATACCTATTTTGACTTTATTTGAGACTAGATTAACCCCATTAAACACAATGTTTCTTCTATAACAAAGAAATTGAATAAATTGTCTAGCGATTTCATACAAGTGTAAAATAAAAATATAATCATTAGTGGGCTCAAATTCAAATCTCATCGTTGAATTAAATACAATAGAAGAATTATTCTGTTTTTCAGATATTTTCGTTGCTATTCCAAAATATAACCCTATTTCTCTTCCTTCTAAATTAAAAACTCTATTTTTTATTTTTCTAGGATTATTTTTTTGTGCCTTCAAAATTATATCTTTATCACTAGTTTCATGTGAAATTGTATACACTCTATGCATAGGATGGATGTAATCTAGCTCTTGGCAAGAGAATTCCATGCACGATATAGTTTCATCACTTTTTCTACATAAAATAAAAGCATTGATTTCTATCTCAAACTTATTTTCATTTTCAGAAAAAATACTGCCTTTTCTAGGCAAAAATATAATAGTTTGATAATTACTTTCATTGCACTTCCCTATTAAAATATCGTCTTGAACAAATAAAGGAGCACTTTTTGAACAACGCAACCCTGTCAAACTATCTTTTTCTGTAAAAAAATCCATAAATAATGCCATAAATTTATCTTTCGGAGGTATTAATTGCAGAATTTTTCCATCAAATAAAAAAACAAATTCAATATCTTTATATATAACATTTCCTGTATACATTTGTCTTTCCAAATCAATCTCCCCTCCATTATACCTCTTTCAACGCTTTCTGTAATTCTTCGTCAACAGCAAATAGATACAATCCATTAACGCCTCGAGTTAGTAAAACATTCAATTCGTTTTTTAATAATGTTTCACCGAATTTCATTTTAGTTCCATCGGCTAGTGTTCTGTTGCGAATGGCTTTTTCGTTACAGCTAGCGCTTGGATCAAAAACGATTTTCCCGTCGCGATATTTTACTGATGGCCCAATAATGACTGCAGCATAGTTTAAGTCAAATCCTTGGATGGTATACGTTGAACCAACTTCAGCAATTGTTTGTTTCTGTTCTGCCCATGAAAGGTTTTTGGTTGCTCTATCTTTGGGTAACTGTAAATTCCATGGCATTGAAAAATCCCCAATTCTCACATTCCAATATTGGTCGTCTTCTGGTTTACCGTTTTGCTTATATTTCCAATCATAAGTCGCCAGCATTCGTGAAATGCCATGTTCTTGGTCTTGGTTCTTTTCTTTGATGGCTTCGTACATCTCTTGTGGAGAATCAAATACTCTAAAATCATATTTATCGTCTTTTCTGAACGGATAAATAACTTGCTCATCTACTAAACTGCGAATCCAATCAATAGTTGATTGTTGGGCGTTAATTCGCATTTGATTGCGTAACGATATCACACACTGAGCATCCAATCTGATTTCTGCTAAATCCGAACTTTCCCAAACTTGTTCAGTTGTCAAAATTTGATTTTCATCAAAAACAGCTACCACAACTTTAGCATTTGCTAATAGGTCTTTCAGATGATTTTTTCCTTGATAAGACTGTTTTCCCTGAGTTAATAATAAGTGCGCCTCGTCGACAATAACAATATCTGCTTTTGAATCCGTTTTAGACTGTGAGTTAATAAAGCTTGTTGGTTTCATAATAACCTCAGCTCCATTTTTATTCTTTAAGCCCAATTTCTTTGCCAGTTGCTGATAGACTGTTAATTGTTGTTCATGATTAACCAAAAGGTGAACAGATATCTTATCTTTGTCAATAGGAAATTCATCTGAATTAAACAATTCATAAAGCAAACTGCTCATTAGAACGGTTTTTCCAGAACCAGCTTCTCCCTCAACTAAGATTAATTGTCCTTCAAGATTTTGACTTAGATTTGAAAGAATTTGAAGTATAATATCATTTTTTGCATCATCTTGTTCCTTTGTTAATTTATGGAAAGGTGATGCCTTAAATAGCGCCGAATCACGAATAACAGATTCTAATGGGAAAAGTACACTATTTAATGAATGTAGCTTACGCCATACTTTTGAAAAAATTGAATCCATCATATCAGAAGTATAATAATCATTTTGAGGATTTCCTCTTCGATTACTAACATTTTTTACAGATTCTGAACTTAATAAATATTGTAGTAATTTATTTTCAATGTCTAGCGTCAGCGATTTATTAAAATACCGATGGCCTATGATATACATCTCAGAAGTTTTTGAATTACCTAGTCTTTTAAAATCTTCACGAGTAGCATCGTTTTGATGTTGTCTTGTTCGGCGATTAATATCAGAGGTTTCTCCAACATAAACACTATAGCTATGTTTCTTATTAGATACTTTATCATCAATGATGTAAACTGTTGGATAATCTAAAAGTAATTGCTCATCTTTCTCAGGAAGTTTCTTATCTTTAATAGCTTTTACCGAGAAAGAATTATAACTCACCTTTTCTATAATTGGTGAATATTTATCTTTGAGTGACATAATCTCAATCCTTTTCTGAAAACGTTTCGTTAGCTTCTATTATATCACTTAAAATAAAAAAATCTTAACCATTCAAATAAAAAAACTTACCTGGCTCTTCATAAAACTAGGTAAGTTATTCTTGGTTAGTCTTCACGTTCTTCATCTTCAACCTCTTCCAACCCCACCAATTGTCATTGGCATCTCCTTTTGGGTTATCTTACCTCATACCGATACGTTCTGACTTGGGGGCTTTCTTGGGTGGTGATGATGGTGAAGTAAAAGTAATGGTCGCGGTGGTCTTTGCTGTTTTCTTTATTGAGTTTGAAGTAGTTTTTCTGGGTTAGGGCCATTTCTCGTAGGATGTCATCTGTGAGAAAGGTTAGGGGGATATCCATGTTAGAGTATTTGTAGAAGTCTTCTTCAAACTTAAGATAGCTCTCTGAAAAATAATCTAGTTGTAGTTTGTCTTGGTAGAGTTCGTATCAGCTCATTTATACCTCCTCGATGCCGATGGTGATAATGTCATTGATATCAAGCGCGTGGTAATGGTGTCTAGTCTGCAAGGTGATATTTGTTGGGGTTAATTCAACCACTTGTCCGCTGATGATTTTATGGCCAAGGCCATCTTTTAGGGTAAAAAGGCCAGTCAATTGACTAGCATAGAGTTGTCCGATTAAGGTTAATTTTTCAGCTTTGCTGAGTTGGCTAGAGAGGTTTTCTTTTTGGCTGTCGTGTTTTAAAGAGGTGGTGTGTTCGGATAAGAAAAATCCCATCCACTTCTCCATGCCTCGGTCTTGATGCTCACGCGCCGATTGAAATGGTAAATAACTACGATCAATCATTTTAATCCATCTAATCCTCCAGCAGAATGTCCTCCGACCAAACGGCTGCGCTCCAAACTTCGTGAAGCTTCCTTCAAAGCATTAGCTTTTTGAATCGTTGTAAAGCCGAATTGGTCGCGAATGGCATCGATTGCTGACTGGAGCCTTTCTTCTTTTTCTATTTTCTCAACGTCGTCAAAAAGGGAAATCAAACCATAAGATTCATCAACCAAGCCTGAATAAGAAACACCGATATGTCTAACCACTCCTCCCGTGTATTTTTTACGAAAAAGGGTTGTGACGTGTTTGATTAATTGGTTAGTATTATTAGTTGGCTCGATTTTCACCTGGGCTTGAAGGTGTCTTTGTGGCGCAGCTTTTGAAAAGCCAACGTAAATCGACACATTAGTCGTTTTTTTGTGGGCACGTCTAAGACGTATGGCTACCTGCTCTGCCATTTCCCCAAAAACTAACTCGATATCAGCCTGTTTGGTGTAATCACGCGGAAGAACCTGAGAGTTTCCGATACTCTTTGACTTAGCTTTATAAGGCTTGTGAACGTTGCTCTCATCAATGCCGTTAGCATGAAAAAAGAGGTCAACGCCAACAACACCAAGCTCTTTCTTAAGAATATCAGGATTACAATTGGCAAGTTCCTTGATAGAGAAAATGCCAAGCTTATTTAGGCGTTTTTCCATACGGCTACCAATTCCCCAAAAGTCTGTCATTTTCGAAATAGCCCAAACCTTACTTTCGACATCTTCATAGGACCAATTAGCCCGCATGGTCGGGGTCTTTTTAGCTTCGTTATCAAGTGCCAACTTGGCTAGTAAGGGATTGGCATTAGACATACCAACCGTTGAATAAATTCCTGTTTGCCGCCAAATGTCTTTTTGAATTTTTGCTGAAATCATCTCAAGCTTATCTTTTCGACTGATGCTCTTATCAGGAACAAAGTAATTCAAAGACGACGTTAAATCAATAAATCCTTCATCAATCGAATAAGGTAGAATGTCTTCTGGGCTAGCGTAATTTTGAAAAATGTGCTGAATCTCAATATTCTTTTCAATGTAAGCATCCATGCGCGGTGGCACAATCCAAGTCGCCTTTGCCCAATTTTCAATGAAAGCGACATACTCAGGCGTGGTTGGTAAACCTTGACGTTTGGCATTGTAATAGGAAAACTTGCGCGTGTGCACATCAAACGGCAAATCATAAGCACGGCTGACATTTGACTTGCCAAAAACTTTCTTGAACGTCGGTGAAGATGCCAAAATCAAGCCACTGGCATTTTCCGCTCGACTCATAACACATAAGGACGTTTTTAAAGGATGCAAGCCACGCGCCACACACTCCACACTAGCATAAAAAGATTTCATATCCACAAAGGCAATATCAGAGCGTGGCTCTCGTGAATAATCAAAATACCCCATCTAAGCCTCCATGGTAATTAAGATAGAATCATTGACCAAAAAGGCGTATGGTGAGAGTTCACTGTCTTGATTTTCCGGTAAATAAACTCTTGAAAATCGCTGATGCATGACAGATTCCGCAAAATCATCCATATCAAAAATTTCGACCTTGCTATCAGGAGCTAAGTCATATGAATCTAAATCTAAAATATCTTTTAATCGCATCTTATCCTCCTATGATTGGCATAAAGCTCCCAACAATTTTCCCGACAATCCTTGGATTATCCTCATAAGGAGCAAATTTGTCCGCATAATCTTTGTTAATCGATACTAGGCGTAGCCCATTTTCCTCGCGGTAAACTTTTTTGATATAAGTCTGTGAATTCCAAACAACGGCATAAACCGCGCCGTCATAATCAAAACCAGTCTCACGAATGAGGGCGACAGAGCCATTGTGATAAGTAGGCTCCATAGAATCCCCATCAATCCACGAGGCAAAATCATGCGCCAACTCTTTATCAAAATAAACTGTATCGTAATCCATATCATCATAGACATTAGCACCGATACCAGCTGACAAACGTTCGTAAACCTTGTAAGCAAAACGTGGTTCTTGAACCATAGTAACCACCTTGCGCTGCTGTTCAAGTAAATCTTGAACATAAGTCAAAGCTTTATCCTGATTTTGGTCAGTTAATTGCTTATAAAGAGTCGCAATCTCAAGCTCAGAAAAATAGCCGTGCGACACTTGCAAAAGCTCTTCTAACTTAGCCAAGTTAGCTTTTGTTGGCTTTGCCGTACCTTTTTCCCAAGCAAAATAAGACTGTTTAGAAATCCCAAGCTCCTTTGCCAGTTCTGTCTGCTTCAAACCAAGCTCCAAACGACGATTTTTTAACTTTTCAGGATAATACATCAAACTCACCTCTTTTATCGTATTTTGTAAAGATAAACTGATTTGCTTTCAAAAGTCAGTTATATAACTGACTTAATTATATAAAAAAAGTGGATCATTGTCCACTTTGACATGTAGATGAAGTCGCAAAGATTATTACCAATTTTCCCACTCGGTTTTAACGGTCACATCGCCATAATCTTTAGGTGAAAACTTACTATCATAGATAGAACACCAGTCTTTTAACACTTTTTGGTTTACGATTTCATCGTAATATTTATCTAAATCAGATGCCATGATGCCGTATTTTGCAAGATAAGTTTTGACCTTAGAGTGATCTTCGATGTATTTATCTGAGTTAGCTAAATTAAGCCGATTTGGATAACTAATAGTCGGCTCAAACTTATCAGTTTCATTCATGTCTTTATCAATGATTTTATAATTTTTAATGTCAGCATCCTTTATTTTATAGAAATCATTCTCACCTAAATAATTTCCTTTCATTTCTAAATACAGTTCATCAAAAATATTCTTGGGTTGACTAAGATAATGATGAAGACCAAAAGTTAATGCTGCAACTAGCAAGACTAGAATAGCTATTAGTTTTTGATCATAAATCCTCCTTTATTTGCCTGTCGCAGACTCTATGCGATTCAAAAATACAGCTTCAAAATCACTGGCTACTGAATGAAGATTATCTGACGCTGTTTTAACAGCTGATGTGATTTGTGTCAGTATAGTTGCAGATTTATCAATCGCTTCGTGGCAACGTGTGTTTCCTGCTAAATTAGTCTGTGTGTCTTTGCTGACAGTGGCACTTGAAGACAAGGTCTGACAAGCGTTAGCTAACTGACTAGCATAGGTATGCGCTACTTCTTGATTACTTTTGACTGTTCCCATAAAAAAATCCTTTTCACCTAATTTATTTTTCACTTTATCATAAAAACGCTTATAAGACAGAAAAAAAGCGGACTTAGGCCCGCCTAAATTCAACTATTGTATGGTATTCATCCATTTTCTACTGCGGAACATAAAGACTGACACGATAAAACGGAACAATTCCTCTTGCGATAGAATAAAATAAACCCAAACAATCGGCAATTTTAAAACCAAGCCGGTAAAGAGCCCTAACGGAACACCGATACACCAAGTTCCTAAAATATCAATAATCATAATATACTTAGTTCTACCACCACTTCGAATAATGCCTCCGCCTAGTATCATGTTTTGAACTTTGACAGGTGCTAATATGGCAAATGTTATGAGTAATTGTGTGCCGACACGGCTGACATCGTCACCGACATTGTACAGATTGATATAAAATCCTTGGCTAAGTACAAGAATAACTGACAAAATCAAGGAAGCCACAAAACCGTAAAGACATAGTCTCTTAGAATCTTGATAGGCCCTATCGTAATCATGTTCACCCAGACGACGACCAATCAAAATTCCCGCAGCTTGCGATAGACCAGCCAAAGCTCCGATAAATAACCCTTGGATTGGACCAGTTAAGGACATCCCCGCAAGTTCACTAGTCCCCATATGACCATAAATATAAGTGTTAACATTTTGCCCAATAGTCCAAAGCAACTCATTAACAACAATCGGTGTCAGCATGACAATATACTGAACAACTTCTACTTTTTTCATATGTAAATCAAAAGCAAAACGGCATGTTCTACGATAGAAGTAAATCATCAAGAGCAGATTCACAACTTGTGATAAGAGACTAGCAACTGCAGCTCCCTTTATCCCCATAGGGCTTATACCAAAATGACCAAAAATCAAAACATAGTTCATAAAGGTATTGACCAGAGCCGCCACAGCACTAATGTACAAAGGATATTTGGCACGGTTACGACAACGTAATTGTACCGCTAACAGTGTCGAAATCCCAGACAATGGATAAACCCAAGCCAGAATTTGAAGATAGGGTTTCGCCGATAAAACAACACTGCTATCTTTGGTGAAAATACCTGCAAGTTCGCTTGGCAAGGATAAGCAAAGCACCATGGTAAACAAGGCTAATGCTAACATGACCAAAAGATTAACAGACATACTTGTATTAATCTTTTTCTGATCATTTTTCCCCATGTACTGGGAAACCATAATCCCTGTTACCGTAGCGATAGCCCCACTGACAAAAGCAAAAACAAACTGTGGTTTTCCACCAACCTCAACAGCTGCAATTGCAGTTTTTCCAAGTTGTCCGACCATTAACTGGTCAATCATAGAAAACGACGACTGAAGCATTGCTTGTAAAGCAACTGGAATAGCAATAGCCATTGCTTCTTTCAAGAATTCTTTTCTTTTTGTCATATGCATTCTCCATATTTTATGATAATTGCATTATACCGCAAACGTTTGCAAACCACTAGTGGTCCATCTGCACAATTTTTTTAGGCATTTAGCCTCTAAAAAAACACCCTTAGCCAAATTTGGCTAAAGGTACATATTTAGAGGATTCTAATCAAGATAACAAATGAATCAAAGTGGCTATCACATCACAACCATTTCCAATAAAATGTGCCGTCATCACAACATAGATATTCTTGGTTTTGATGTAAGACACACTCAAAGGAAATGCCCAAATCATAGCTAATAAAATACCCCACCATGAAAGAGAATGCTCTAAAGCGTAGAATAGCATGCTAAAAAAGGTCGTGAGGACAATTATTTTCTTGCTAGCAAAACGAATCATATTTTTTCTATAAAATGTTTCTTCGGTCACAGCTGGCAAAAAGATAGTCGAAACGGCAAATATTAAGAGTGTTAACCAGCTGTCTCTTTTCAAATCAAGAGTTCCAGTATTAAAATTTGGAAAAACACCTTCTAAAAATACGGTCAATCCAAAAGCAAACATAAACCCTAACAAAGTCAGTAAAACTTGAATCCAGTACTTTCTACCACTCTTAAAACTTAAAAACCAGCCTTTTAAATTAAGATCTTTCGAGATAAGAAAATACGCTAGGAGCAAGAGATAAAATAAAGCATTTGTGTAAATGATATAGCTAGATGGCACAATCAAACACGACAAGACAAAGACCACTTCAATCATAATAGGAATAGCGTTTGAAGTGATATAATCTCTAAAACTAATCTTTTTCTGTTCACTCATCATATCCTGAAATCTCCCTTTTTAGATGTCAATTTATCTTAGTATTTCAATACTAATCTATCTTTCTTCACCAAAATTATACACCAATACTAGCTAAACTTAAAGTTTTAAGCATAAAAAAGCTACCAAATACTAGCACGCACATCACTAGATTTGATAGCTTCTTTTATGGAGTTATTGCTTTTTTAACTAAACTAGTATTTAAATACTAAACTTTATTAATGAGTGATTAAGCTTCTACAAAAGCTACATCTTCATCTTCCAAGTCACCAGTTTTTGCATCATAATAGTGTTTGTGACCTTCGGCGTCTGTAGCAAATCCGCCTTTAGTTTGAACACCATTTTCATCAAAATGCAATGTTTGACCGTTGATTTCTTGGTCACCAGTTACCACTTGACCATTTTCGTCAAAGTAATACCAATTGTCACCGTCAGCGATAAATTTATTTGTGGCAAGATCACCTGAATCTGGATCGTAAAAGTGACGGTTTCCTTCAGCGTCTGTCACAAAGACACCTTTAGCTTGAAGACCATCTTCAGCAAAGTAAAGTTTTTGACCACGGATAACTTGTGAACCTGTTGCCAAGTTACCATTTTCGTCAGCATAGTACCAGTGATTATCACCTGTTGTGAAGAAGTCACCAACAAATTTTTCACCAGATTTGGCATCGTAGTAACTACGTGTACCATCTTCATTTGTCACAAAGATACCTTTGGCTTGGACACCATTTTCATCGAAGTACAATTGTTGACCATTAATAGTTTGAGCACCTTTAACCGCTACACCATCTTCGTTGAAGTAATACCATCCACCATTGATAAGAGCGAATTCAGAAGCAACCATTGCACCTGAGTCACCTTTGAAGTAACGTGTATTACCATCTTTGTCTTTAACAAGTTGACCTTTAACTTGGTTACCATTTTCATCGTAGTATTGGTAATCTTCACCGATTTTAACAAGACCACGCGCCATAATACCGTCTTTACCGAAGTAACGCCAGTTAGTTACAGTTTTGGCAACACCATCAACTGTTTCAGTTGTGTTGAAGGCATAGTAATGACCACCTTCATAACGGCTACCTGTTTTACCGAAGTAGTATTGGTTTCCTTCTGCATCTTCGTAGATAGCGTCACGAATTTCAATACCATTTGGCAAGAAGTAATAAGTTTGACCGTCGATTTCACGCATACCAGTTACCATGTGACCATCTTCGTCAAAGTAGTAATGGTTTCCGTTGTAAAGAACGAATGAAGATTTAGCTTGGTAACCACTTGTTGAGTAGTAAGTCATCCCTTTACCATCATAGTAGAAACCAGTTTGAGCTGAATCTGATGTCATTTGTTTTGGAAGGAATGCGCCGTTTTCGTTAACAGTGAAGTATGTACCTGTTGCTTGATCGTTAAGAACGTAATCAGAACCTTTGCCAAGAATGTTTGTTCCGTTGAAGTATTCAGCTTTCCAAACTTTAATCTTAGTTGATGGATCGATTTTCTTACCGTTAGAAATCATAACACGTTCAAAGATTGATGGGTATTTTTCTTGAAGGTATTCTAAGAATTCACCACCGTATTGTGCTTGATAGTCTTTACCACTACTTTTAGTGTTTGCGGCATAAGGTTTGTTCTTAATTTGAGCACCTTCGCGTTCTTCACCGTAGTCGTTAACACGTGTTGCTGTTACGATTTCTTCACCTGGAAGAGCGTAAATTTGGTCTGGAACCCAGTCAGCAATGACTTGAATACCTTTAGAGTGAAGGGCTTTGATAGCATTTCTAAGGTCTTCTGCTGAACCGTATTTATTGTTTTTGCTCATTGCCAAGTCATAACGGTCGCTGAAGGCATAACCATTTTGAATGATTGAGTCAAGGAATGTACCATCAGTTGATGACACGTATTGTGGTGCCAATTCAAATGATGTGATACCCCATGATTCGAACAAATCAGCATTTTCAGCAATGACTTTGTTAGTGTATTGTGAAGGGTCTTGAACAAAGTCTTGGAAGTTTGAGAATCCTTCAAAGATTACTTGTGAATCAAGAGCTGCTGAAGTTTCGTAAGTTAATTTGCCTTCTTCTTTAGCTTCTGTGCTTGCTTTCACACGGATATCTTGGTCAGCAGATGCACCAACTGGTACCCAAACAGTAAGGAAACCGTTCATATCAACTGTTTGGAAGCCTTTGATTTCATCACCTGTGAAGTAGATAAATCCGTTTTCGTCAACCAATTTAGTGATATCAGTATCAGAATCGTTAAGGTAAGCTTGTAATCCGTTATCAGTTGGTGAAAGCAATGGACGGTAGTATTGACCTGCGTGGGCAATACCAACTTGGACAGCAATTTTATCAGAGCTATTCAATTTAAGGTTTGGATTGTTAGAAATGATTGTCACAATACCTGAAGTTGGAACAGATTCGTCAGTTGCTTTTTGTTCAGCTGTCATGATACCTTTACCAAAACGAACTGATGTCAAAACGCCACCGTTAGCGCCATCAGGGTATTGAACGTTCATTGCTTGACCACCAGCTGCGTATTTAATACGTGATTTAAGAAGAGCTGTGATTTGATCATAGTATGGAGATTTAACTGCCATGTATTGACCATTATCAGTGAACAAGTCACCATAGTAAACACGTGGAACAGATTCCATATTTGTCAAAAGCAAAGCGTATGCTGCTGGGATATTGAAGTGAGTGTATTGTTTATGAACGCTGTTCATATCAGCGTTATAAATTTCGAAGGCTTGTTTCAATTCATCAAGTGTGAATGTGAAACCATCTGTTTTAGGATTGATTTTACCAGCGATGATTGATGCGATAATACCTTGTACTTCACTATCGTGTGCACGAACAAAGGCATATGATGGCATTGTATCACCATAAGCGCTATCTACAGTACGGTCAGTCATACCAAGATCATTGTGAATCAATGATTCTAGGCTAGTACGGCTACCTTCTGGACGAGTCAAAGCATCAAGGAATGCCATACGAAGACCGTTATCGATAGCAAGTGCTGCACCATTTGTATCGTGGTTGTAATCAGGGTCGTTAAAGCTCCAAGCTTCAAGGATAGAAATGTGAGCAAGTGCTTGTGCTTCTGTTTTGTTAACACCGTAAGCTGCTTCGAACAAGTCTGTGTAAAGTTGTAGAAGGTCAGCATCGACGTTATCTACGGCATCGACACGAACACCATCAAAGTTAGCGTCAGCATCACCAAAGACGACTTTACCCCAGTTCATAAGGTAGTAAAGTTGGTTCAATTGTTCAGCTTGAACGACTGGGTTTGAGTTATCAACGTCGTTTGCAAGCAAGAAGTCATAACCACCTGTACGGTCAGCTTTGTGGTAATTTGTTTGACCATTTTGATAAGTAGGTGCGCGGTTAAGAAGACGGTAGTCTGAATTAGCCCATTCAGTTAAGTCACTGTTAACGTAAAGAAGGGCACCACCTTGCAAGTGGTCAGTGTCACGATCTTCTGAGTTCATGTTCCATTTATCTTGTGTTGAAACAAATGAAGCAATGATTTCACGCAACCATTCAGCGTTACCACGACGTGTGATTTCTTGTTCAATTTTAATTTGAATAGCTTCTGCAGCTACGTTCAAGCTAGCTTGACCATCTTCAGCAGAATATTTTTTATCCAAACCAAAGTATTCAGACATATGGTTAAGGTAGTTCACTTGTGTATCAACATCAGGCCACCATGCCATTACCAATGGACGGAATGTTTCTTCTGTTGAATCTACCCAGTTTTCACCATTTTCCAAAACTTTAGTAGGACGATACCAAGAATTAGCTGTTAAATAACCATCAACCAATTCAAAGCTTTTTTCTGTTGAATCGTAAGCTTGGTTATTTTTTGAGAAGTTATCGACAAGATCTGTCAATCCTTCTGTAAATGAGTATGTTGATGTAGATGACAAAGCACCTGTTTCAGCATCAAAGTAAAGCAATTGACCATTTACAGTGATTGCAAAGTTTTTCTTAACTGTACCATCTTCTTGAACATAGTAGTATTTACCATCAATTTTTTTGATGTTATCCAAGCTCAATTGGTCAACAGCTGCTTTTTCAGCGTCTGTTGCTTCTGCTGCTTTGTTTGTTTTGTCATCACGCACTTCTTCGTCAGTAGCTTTGTGTGAATCATCTGATGGGTTAGTTTCAGAAGTTTCACTTGTTTCTGTTGAAGTAGCTTCTGAAGGTTTAGTTGTTTCTTCAGATGATGCTTCTGTAACTGAGCTTTCTGTAGCCTTGTCATCAGCTTTTGCAGCTGTAGCATCTGTTGTTTTTTGTGAATCATCGGCAACTACTGTTTCTTCTGTTGATGAAGCTTCTGCTATTGCTTCTTGTGCTTCTGTAGTTGTGGCAGAAGTTTCTGTCTGACTACTACTTGCACTAGTTGCTGGCGTATCACTGCCTCTTGTAACTGCAACAGCATTTGTTTCATCGGCAGAAACAGTATGTGTTGTAGTAGCAGCTCCTGCAACTGCTCCAACTAATACGAAACTTGCAACAGCAATGGTTACCCATTGTTTTTTAACTTTGTGTAGCTTATAGCGAATCTTGTTTTCCATAAATCCTCCTAAATAAATTCCATAAAAAGACTACACGAATAGTTTACTCGAAATTACAAATGGGTTAATTCTTTTTGCATATGTGATGTTTCGGCTTTCAATTCTGAAATTCTGTCTAACATTTGCTGTGCAATGCTATGACATTCAAGAAACATCATGATTTCTGCGCATTTTTCCATTGTCTGAAGACCTGATAAATTCCCTGTTTTAAACAAGTAATAACCTCTGCAGTACTTAATAGCATTGCGAATGAACAAATCGGTTTCATCTTTTTTCAAATTATCAGCGTAATTCAGCAGTTTAAAGGCTAAGGAAAAGCGACTTCTTTCAATACAAACGTTAATCACATTGAACAACATCTGATTGACCAGGCGGCGATTTTCAGGAATTTCTTGATAGAACTGCGTGCGGTTAATCATTTCACAAGCAAAAGTTTCAACCAAGTTACTTGTCATCAATGAGGCACTGTAAGTGAAAAGCCAGAGCTCATAACGCCCCCATTCTTCAACTGAAAACAGGTAATCTACCAAGAATTGAACGTCCTTTTTTGCGACCTTTTCTTTCTTGTCACACTGCTGCAAAACAGCTTTGACAATGATTGTATTGAGTTTGTAAAATTTTTGGTTTGGTGATGAAGCTTCAAGTTGCTGACATTTGACTAGATAGTGTTTTAGGGTTAGTGTATTTTTTTCAATGTAAGCCTTAGCCACTTCATCTTGAAAAAGCAGTGTTTGATTTTGTAAGTAATTCCTACAAACACACTGAAATTCTGCAATAGAGACATTCATATTCTCCAAACACTGATAAAGCGTATCAGCGTTAATATTACTAACACCACGTTCAAAACGTGATAACTGCGCGATGGAAATAACCTCCCCAGCTATTTCCTTTTGCGATAAGCCTTTTGATTCTCTCAAAAGCTTAAAGCATTTTCCAAAATTATTTTCCATGATGTATCCCTTTCCATAAAAAATAGAACATCATCTATATTACTCCATTTTTAGGTTTATGAAAAGATATTTTTTGTATGTTTTCAAGAAAATTTCAGAAAAGTTACAATTATCATTCGATTTTTGCATCATTGCAAAACATTACTTTGATAATTGAAATTATTTTTAGTGAAAAGGTAGTCAATAAATAAAAAAGCCATTTCAAAAAATGAAATGACTTTACCAAATAAACGGAATCAAACGATAACGAACTTTTTCTTGATAGTCCTGATAGCCTTTTAAATACTTTTCAAGTACAACTTCTTCATTTCGAATACGCTTGACAATGAGGGGAATGTAAAAAAGCAAGATTATAAATGACAAAAGAGAACCTAAGACAAGTCCCATAGATAAAAATAGCAATAAAGTAGCCCCATACATAGGGTGACGAATAATACCGTATAAGCCAGTATCAACCACCTTCTGCCCTTCTTGAACCCCAATCGTCCGAGCTAGGTAAGTATTTTCACGCAAAACCTCAGCATATAAGCCATAGGCTAGAAGAAAAACGACTGATGCATAGTAACTAACACTAGGGGATAACCGCATCCAATTAAAGCGAAAACTAAAACCTGCTAACAAAAAAGCCAACAGAAACATGAGCGCACTCCATTTTATAACTGACTGCTGCTCTTCTTCACTTTCTTTAGCATCTAACCGCTTTTGAAGCAAGCTTGGATTAAGAAATATCATGACTAGCCCTGCGACAAACATTGGGATAAAGAGAATGGCTAACAACAGCCAAGCATTCCAAAAACGTAAGCTCCCCGCTGAAAGAAATAAAAGCATAGCGACAAGCAAAAATCCTAATAAAAATTTGCTAATAGCCTGAATAAAAAGTTTTTTACTCATTTATCTCACCTCATTCAACTCAAATAGGCAATCCAAATAAACAAAAGCGCATAAAGTCAATTGTACCATGTGCAACCATGGCTGATGCAATATCTCGTTTTCTCTGCAGAAAGGCAAAAACTAGACCAAAAATGAGAAGATATAAAACAACCGATATCAGCCATTCAAGCAGACCAGATAAAAAGCCATTTTTAAAACACTCCACTGTATGGGGTAAAATATGCGGAATAGTCATCATAACATAAGCTGTCAATTCTTGTCCTTTCGACTGCAACTTCTGACCAGATACCATGGATAAACAAAAAGCATAAAAAGCAGTCCGATATGCAATTTCTTCAATAATAGCAGGACTCAAGGAAAGCAAAAAGGCTTTAAAAACGCTGGATGGCTGAAGGGGATTACTTCCTAACATCAACAAACAATTAATAGCACCCCAAATGAGTCCAACAAATATGCCAATACCAATACTGGTTGCTACACTTTGGCCAGAATTTCCCTTAAACCATTTCAAGGCTCCCTTTGTTTTTTGAGCAAAAACACCCATCACAGCACAAGCCGATAAAAAGACAAGGACGATATTAAATATCGACAAAGGTGTTAGATGAATCAGTTCTGACAAAATATACAAGCCACAAAGCCCGCCAGAAATAATCAAGTGCTTAGGCTGCAAGTAACGATAGTATTTCCAAAGAATAAAGCTATCAATCACAAGAACATAAAACTCTAAAAGAAGCCAAACAAGCTGTTTTTGATTAAGTATTAGACTACCTAGCCAAAAAAACAGCAAATATATCAAAAATGATAGCCATACTCTATTTAATTTCATATTTTCTTTTTTCATAATTCTCTTCATCGTGATTATTAATTATAGTTATCATATCATATTTAAAAATCTTTTACCCAAATTGAGTAAAAGATTTTTTTATTTTATAAATGCTTCTAATTCTGTCACATAGGCTGCCGTATTATCCGCAAAATAACCACAATGTGGGTAGCCTTTTCGAATAACCACATCAACTTTTGGAAGATATTTTTTAAAAGCTTTTTTAGAAACGCCGAGATCAAAATCTTTCTCGCCATATTCTAAATGAAGTTTGCTTTGTTGTTCTGCTGTTAACAGATGTAAATCATAATGGCAACAAGCGTGGCAAATAGCATCGATTTCCTGGTTGGTAATTCTATCAAAATTTTTCGTCATCAACTCAGCCAAATCATTACCATACATTCTAATAAGAGATTGTGATGCTGCTGCGCCAGATTTTTTTAGTGCTCTTTTCTTTTGTCTGAAAAGAAGGCGCGTGATATTTTCTAACAGCCAAGCATTTTTCTTCAAAGCAACTCCATCAAACCAAGCGTGCTCAATTATGAAGCATTGGTCATTAAATAATCGCCATCCAACAGCTACACCAAGCGAAGCACCGTAAACTAACTTAATATCGAAATATTCTTTTTCGACAAGATAATCTTTCAATTGCCGATATTCATCATCAGCGCTAATATAACGTCCTGCTTTACCATGACCACCTTGGTCAGGTGCGATAATGCAATAATCACCTTTCAAATAAGGTTTCATCAACTGATACAAATTCTCACCAGATATCATCATCGGTGCTAAGAGGATTACCTTAGGATGTTCAGGATTACCAAATTCATGGATATACATTCGCCATTCACTTCTTTCCCTAACTTTTTAATCTTTATTTTTCAAGAGCAATAAGCCATAAATACCTAACAAAACATAGGCAACAAGCGACGTTATCAAGGCAATTTGTGGATACTGATTACTTGTTGAAAAACAGAAAGGAATACCGCATAAATCAATGACAAAGTGTAAAATGATTGGCAGCCAAAGGTTACGCGTCTTAACATAGACACTTCCAAGATAAACACCAAGAGCCATTGCCCAGACAGTTTTACAAATAACTGTTCCAAGTGGTTGTCCAAGTGCCCCAAATATATGACCAAAACCAAACAAAAAAGAGGTAATCAAAATAGCATATAATGCTGCGTTCTTGCTATTTTCAAAACAATTTTCTAAAAGATTTTGCAATAACCCTCTCAAATACACTTCTTCTACAACGGCCACACCAATATAATAAATAATCCCTTCAACTAAAACACGCCAAAAGGACGGTTGATTATCAAATGGTGCTAAGCCAATGCAAAAAGTAATTGCTACAGCTAGCGTCGCAATCACAGCTGGTAAGCCAAATCTTTGTAAACCTGAAAAAAGACCTGATTTTTGTAAACCAAACTTCAATGATTTAATCCAAAATTTTTGGCACAACCAGCAAATAAGCAAGGCTAGAATAAAATTTAGCATCAATGTAAAATACATAGGATTAATATCTTTAAAAGTTATTTGACCTAAAAAAGCTGCAGGTAGGGCTGAGAGCTCCATAAAAGCCATTAACAAAGTTAAAATAAGCACTTTCATTCTTGGTAGCTTATATATCATCGTTATCTCCTGATTCTAAGTGTCGCTGCCACAACTATTTTCATTAAATTTTCAAAACATTTTTATTATACGTTACCTGAAAATGCATTTCAAGAAAGAAATCAAAAAGCCTCAAAGAAATTCTTTAAGGCTTTAGGCTATATATTCTATTCAAAATAAATATCTGTTGTACCGAGACCATTATCAATGTTGAGTTTCAACAATGGCAATGTTTCATCTGTTGCTGGATTACCATGCGTGTTAACGGTACCGAGACCATTATCAATATTGACTGATACTCTAAATTCTTTTGGAACGTAAACTTGCAGTTTACCTAGACCATTATCGATATCAATCGTAGCACCCGATTCATCTAAACTTGTGCCATTAA
Source organism: Streptococcus vicugnae (assembly GCF_016461705.1). Lineage (GTDB taxonomy): Bacteria > Bacillota > Bacilli > Lactobacillales > Streptococcaceae > Streptococcus > Streptococcus vicugnae. Next base: position 230,501 of record NZ_JAEMHW010000002.1, read on the forward strand.
GATAAACAATCAAACTACCTAGGGCATTTTCAATTTTACCATGTCTTAAATCATTCACAGACATATAAGCTGTTCTTTCACCAAGACTATTGTCTACTGTAAATGTCCCGTCAGCATCCGAATATTCCTTAGAATCTGAAATATTACTATAGATGTACTTGCCTCCAAAATCATGACGAACATATACCTTCTTACCAAAAATCATAGAAAGACCAACTCCAATCAAAATAGAAACCAAAATGATGATAAACGGAGATACCATACCAATCCCAAGCAAATCAGAGAATAAACAAGCAATAATACCAAGTGGGAATGTCACACCAAGAAAACTTCTTTTACCGATACCATTCACAATGATGAAGTAAGCTAAAATGACTATCAAAGCAATTTTCATCATAAACTTCAATGACGGAAATTCAGACAATACTCCCATTTTATTAAGTAATAACATCACAGCAAATAAAATCAATAATAATCCAGTAATAATTGAATTAATTCTATGTTTTTTCATCTCTTCAACCTCTTTTCGTCCATAATTTCAATTAATGCCTTAATATAATTTCTTGATGCATACGCTCTTTTAGTAGAATGAGTAAAGGATATCTCACTAGCACCAGTAATATTCTTCTTTATGCCAGAAATCCTGACGGTATTAACGATAGTTGATTTCGATACCCTGATAAAATCCCTTGGAAGAAGTTCTTCCAATTCATATAATTTTCGCCTTGTTTTGTAAATGTCCGTTGACGTGTGTATCAGAATGTAGTTACCATCAGATTCCATGAAAATAATGGACTTAAGCTCTAAGAAATGCTCAACATCATCTTGAAAAGCCGATAAACGAAGGCTGCCAGAAGATTGACTGACCAAAGTCTTTTGCAGCTCCAAGATATCATCTGTCAACTCTTTACAATGAATGGTAATGTAATCTTGCTCCAGAGAATCATCGACATCAATGGTGATTTTCACTCCTCCAACCCTCCTTTTGATTATAGTAAAACACACTTGCTATTAATTAGCAATAGTTTGGGACAAGAGGTTAATTTTTGGTGATGAAAGGTAATTGAAAACAAAGGAAAAAGCTAACCAGATTTGGTTAGCTCAATTCTTCGATAAAGTTCTGTATTCTCTGCGTGGCTAGTTCCTCTCGAGACATGCCACGCAATTCATCACAAGTCACCCATTTATAAGCAGAGGTTTCACCTTCTTGTAAAACAATACTATCCTTATCGACGTCTGTATGACAAAGATAATTGACATAATAAGTTTGATGCCTTTGGTGTAAGACGCGCCCTACTTCAACAAAATCATCTGTCACGATTCCTGTCTCTTCACGCAATTCGCGTTTGGCACACTCTAAAGGACTTTCATCTTGCAAAGCTGAACCACCAGCAGTCGCTTCCCACATACCACCAAGATTTTTTCTTGAATCTCTCTGAGTTAGCAAATAAGTCCCATCTTGATGCCTCACGATAACTTCACTCACCAAATGATAAACACCCTTTGGAATCTTTTTCCCACGAACCAAAACTTGACCACCGATAACATTCAAATGCGCATCATAAGCATCCCAAAGTTCCATTTCAAACCTCCTTTATTCCAGACAAATACTGTTAATAAGCTTTGATATTATACCACTTGATTTGATAAATTCAACTAAAAAACCACCTAGAAGATTTTCTTCTAAGTGGTTATATTATTCACCTCTCAGCAACCTCATCACATCGTCGCTTTCGCTCCTTGCTCTGAGACAGCTATCACAGGGGTAGTACTAAAGACTTTTTTTGCGACTTCGTCGCTAAAAATCTAGTACTACTCCCACTCAACTGTTGCTGGTGGTTTACTTGTAATATCGTAGACGATGCGGTTAACGTGGTCAACTTCATTTACGATACGAACAGAGATTTTTTGAAGAACATCCCATGGGATACGTGCAAAGTCTGCTGTCATACCGTCGATTGATGTGATTGCACGGATTGCGATTGTGTAATCGTAAGTACGTCCATCACCCATAACACCAACTGAGCGAACACCTGTGTTAACTGTGAAGTATTGCCAGATATCACGGTCAAGACCAGCTTTAGCAATTTCTTCACGAAGGATAGCATCAGATTCACGAACTGTTTCAAGACGTTCTGCTGTGATTTCACCCATCACACGGATAGCAAGTCCTGGTCCTGGGAATGGTTGGCGCCAAACGATTTCATCTGGCATACCAAGTGCTGTACCAAGCGCACGAACTTCGTCTTTGAAAAGTGTATTAAGTGGTTCAATCAATTCAAATTGCATGTCTTCTGGAAGACCACCAACGTTATGGTGTGATTTGATTGTTTGGGCAGTATCTGTACCTGATTCGATAACGTCTGTGTAAAGAGTACCTTGGGCTAAGAAGTCAACACCTTTAAGTTTGCTTGCTTCGTCGTCAAATACACTGACAAATTCATTACCGATGATTTTACGTTTTTTCTCTGGGTCATCAACACCAGCAAGAAGGTCCAAGAAACGTTTTGAAGCATCGACACGAATGATGTTCAATCCGAATTTACCACCAAGCATGTTCATAACTTGGTCACCTTCTCCTTTACGAAGAAGACCGTGGTCAACGAAGATACATGTCAATTGATCACCGATAGCGCGTTGTAAAAGAACACCAACTACTGATGAGTCAACCCCACCTGAAAGTCCCAAAAGAACTTTACGATCACCAACTTTTTGACGGATTTCATTAATTTGCAAATCAATGAAGTTATCCATTGACCAATCACCTTTAGCACCACAGATGCGGAAAGCAAAGTTACGTAAAATATCGTTACCATATACTGAGTGACGAACTTCTGGGTGGAATTGGATACCATAGATGTTTTTCTCAGTATTTTCAATTGCTGCGTAAGGGCAATCAGCAGAGTCCCCAACCAAATGGAAGCCTGCAGGAATTTCAGTAACGGCATCACCATGGCTCATCAAAACAGTTTGTTCTTCTGGTGTTTCAGCAAAAAGTTCTGATTTTGCTTGCAAACGAAGTGTTGATTGACCGTATTCACTGTGACCAGTTTGACCGGCTGGAACAACTTTACCACCAAGTTTGTCAGTCAACAATTGCATACCATAACAGATACCTAGAATCGGAATACCCAATTCAAAAATTTCTTCATCAATACCAAAAGCATTGTCAGCATAAACTGAATTTGGACCACCTGAAAGTACGATACCAATTGGGTTAATTGCACGAACTTCGTCTGCTGTGATTTTGTGGCTTCGTAGTTCAGAGAAAACACCAAATTCACGGATACGACGAGCAATCAATTGGTTGTACTGGCTACCATAGTCAAGAACAATGATTTTTTGAACATCGTTCAAAGTAGATTTGTCAGTCATTATTACCCTTTCTATTAACGTCAGCCCCTTTGGCTAACAGTGTTCCCTTTAATTGTAGCATAATTTCTAGCATTTAGCAGTAGATTTTCGGTATCTAATTAAAATTAGCAATTTAACAACTATTCTCATAATTATATAATCAGATAAAGCGATTTCTGCACTTGATTTTAGAAATTTCAGCTGCTAAAAAGCCACGATTTCTCGTGACTTCTATTTTTAATCAATAATCTGTTCCATGCGTGTTTCTTGCGGTGTCATGCCTTGGCGTTCATAGAAACGAACTGCTGATTTATTAGCACTCCAGACATTCAACGTTAAGTTGTAACAACCAATCTCTTTGGCATACTGCAAGGCAAACTGATATAACTGCTCACCGATTTTTTGCCCACGCGCAGCCTCATCCACACACAAGTCATCAATAAAAAGTGTCTTTCGTGGCACTTTTGGCGCTGACGATTGCTCGATAACGGTAAACATATGCCCAAGAACTTGTCCCTTTTCGTCTTCATAGACAAAAATCGGACGATTATCATCAGCTATCAACTCAGCTAATTGGGCTTCCGTATATTTGACACCCTTTTCTTGGAATAAATCAGGTCTAACCTTATGGTGCACCAAGAGAACTTGCTCTAGTAAATCAATCAGTTTTGATATATCACTTTCTTTTGCTCGTCTAATCGTCATATCAGTCTCTCCTTCTTACAACTTACCGTCCCATTCTGCGTAGAATTCTTTTAAGAATTCTTCCAAAACAGCGTGGCGGTGCTCAGCCATTTTTCTAGCGTGGCTTGTGTTCATCAAGTCTTTAAGTTTAAGCAATTTTTCATAAAAATGCATGATTGCTGTGTCCTTGCCATTACGATACTCCTCAGCAGTCAAATGTTCACGGGCAGTCATGCTGGGGTCATGAATAGGACGGCCTTTACTTCCTGAATAAGCCATGCAACGCGCAATACCAATCGCACCAATAGCATCCAAACGGTCAGCATCTTGCACAACTTTTCCTTCTAAAGTTGCTGGAATACTGCTTCCATCTCCTTTAAAAGACATGGTATTGATGATTTGAATAACGTGTTCGACGTCTGCTTGAGAAAGTTGCCGCTCAACGAGCCAAGCTTTTAAATTAGCTAGAGCTTGCTTAGGATCATCATTTAACTTTTCATCAGCCATATCATGCACCAAAGCAGTCAACTGACAGATAAAGCTATCTGCTCCTTCTTTTTCGGCTAATTCACGCGCTGTATTTCTCACACGAACCGCATGCCACCAGTCATGTCCACTAGATTCAGCATGCAATTTATCATAAACAAGCTTTTCAGCCCTTTGTAAAATATCATTTTTATCAGTCATAAAATGATTATATCATAAAAGCAGGACAAATTTGCCCTGCTAAAAAATAGGAAGATGTTTAAAGAAAATGTTCTATTAGTATTCTAATGCTCCTGGCCACGCTGATGTGCCGCCATCAACATTTACCACTTTATAGCCTTGGTCATCTAGAAAAAAGCAGGCTTGTTCTGAACGGGCACCACTTTGGCAAATGATATGGTATGTTTTATCTTTATCAAGCGCTTGGTAGCCAGATACAAATTCACTCAAGGGAAGATTGACTGCTGTAGGTACATGTCCCATTGCAAATTCCATTTTCTCACGAACATCAATAATGTTTAACGGTTCATTATTATTTAATGCATCATGCAATTGTTTTGGACTAATGTATTTAACCATGTTTAATCTCCTCTGGTTTGACAGTACTGTATAGGTGATAAGCACCATCAAGATTTTCTACTTTAAAGCCATGTTGTTTCAAAATACGTTCGCCGATGTAAGAACGAAGACCACTGTGACAACTGATAATGTACTCTTGGTTTGGATCCAGTTCTGATAAACGGTCACGTAATTCATCTAGTGGTATGTTAATACCATTGGCAATATGACCTCTGGCAACTTCTGCTTTAGTACGAACATCAAGGAAGACCTTACCTTTTGCTAATTCATCAGCTAATTCATACCACTGAACAGACTCACTAACCCCTTCAATAATATTAAGGGCAGCATATCCAGCCATGTTTACAGGGTCTTTAGCTGCTCCAAATGGTGGGGCATAAGTAAATTCGAGTTCTGGAAGGTCTGCAACTGTCAAACCAGCCTTGATAGCTGTAGCTAGTATGTCAATACGTTTGTCGACACCTTTTTGACCGACTGCTTGTGCTCCATAGATAACACCAGTTTTCTTATTAAAAATTAGTTTTAGGACAACATCTATCGCACCAGGATAGTAACCAGCATGATCTTTGTTATTTGTGTGAACAACAGCAACATCATCAAAGTTTTGACGAGCAATACGCTCGCTAAGTCCTGTTGAAGCAGCTGCTAAATCAAAGACACGAACAATAGCTGTTCCAATGCTACCTTTATTTTGGCGAGCAATCCCAGCAATATTATCAGCTACTTGACGACCTTGACGGTTTGCTGGGCTAGCTAGAGAAATAAGCGCATCTTGACCAGTGATTTCTTGTTTAACAATAATGGCATCACCAACAGCGTAAATATATGGATTGCTTGTTTGGTAGTTTTCATTAACCAAAATACCACCACGAAGACCAAGTTCAAGACCTGCTTCTTTTGCTAAGCTTGATTCTGGTTGAACCCCAACAGACATAATCGTAATATCTGATGTTAATTCACTACCATTTTCAAGAATAATAGTTTTCCCATTATCTTTAAACGCTTTAGCTGATTGATTGGTGTAGACTGTAATACCGTTGCGTATTAATTCGTTCTTAACAAAAGCAGCCATTTCTTCATCAAGTGGCGGTAAAACGTGCGGCGCTTTTTCAACGATTGTCACTTTCAAACCTTTTTTGGCTAGGCTTTCTGCCATTTCAAGACCGATAAAGCCAGCACCAATAACTGTTGCATTTCCTGATTGTACATCAGATAAAGCTGCCATGATTTTATCCAAATCTGGAATATTGCGAAGTACAAATACATTATCAGCACTGTCTAAACCTTCCATTTGTGGCACAAATGGTTTAGCACCTGGTGACAAGATTAGTTTGTCATATGATTCTGTGTAAACTTTGTCTTCATGACGAACTGTAATTTCTTTCTTGTCAGCATCAACTGACAATACTTCTGATTCTGGACGAACATCAATATTAAAACGTACTTTCAAACGTTCTGGTGTTTGAACTAGCAAGTTATCACGCTCTGCAATTTCTCCAGAAACATGAAAAGGTAGCCCACAGTTAGCAAAAGACACATAAGGCCCTTTATCAAAAACAATAATTTCAGCATCTTCCATCAAACGACGAAGACGTGTTGCAGCAGACATGCCCCCAGCTACACCACCGACAATCAAAATTTTACTCATTTGTTACCTCCAATTGTTTTTCCTTGCCAAGCAAGCATGCCACCTTTAACTGGAATGGCATCATAACCTTTCTTTTTCAAGAGTTTCGCAGCGCGTTTGCTACGTGCTCCTGAGTGACAGATTAGGTAAACAGGACTTTCTTTTTTACCCTCGTAGGTATGAATTCTGTCAAGCGGGAAAAGTCGTGCTCCTTTAATATGCCCCCCGGTGTATTCTTGAGCTGTTCGAACATCAAGCAAGGTTGTTGATTTATCTTGTAAAACAGACTCTAATTCACTCGTAGTAACTGTTCTCACTGATTGAGAAAATAATTTATTAAGAAAAATAAGCCTTTTTCTCCTTTCTTTTAGATACCCCTATAGGTATACTAAGATAATACCATAGCTCTTTTTATTCTGTCAACGAAAAGGTCTTGCATTTGACAAATATACCTACCACCGGTATAATAAAAAACATAAAGGAGGCCTCATGAAAACAGACAAAAAAGATATTATCAACCGTTTAAAACGTGCTGAAGGACAACTTCGTGGTATTCAAAAAATGATTGACGAAGACCAAGAATGTATCGACATTGTGACACAACTAACTGCAGTTCGTTCAAGTATCAATCGTACTATCGGTATCGTCATCGGAAATAAAATCAATCAAGTCATTGAAGAACCTGTCAAAGACCCTATACAACAAGAAGAAAATCTGGCCAAGGCTATCGACTTGATTATAAAAAAATAAGAGCCTTAGCTCTTATTTTTTTATCTGCTTGAGTCAGAATATTTTTTTCTTGATGCGAATTCCTTAAAAAGGTGATATACTAAAATTTGAGAAAGCGATTTTAAAATTAGTAAGGAGTCCATATGACTAAGAAAGAAATGGTAAGCTTCCTGTTAGATTACCTTATTATGGAGAATCCGCAATTTAAAGCCATCGATGTTCCAGATGACTTACCTGGACAAGAAACTCTCTTGCGTGCTCTTCTTAATGTCAGACCGCCAATGGCTGTCTCAACTCGTTTTTTAATCATGCAAAATGATTATCTTCAATTGAAAAAAGCCGAACGGGTGGTCGTCTTTTTAAATCACTTACAACCACTTATGACTGATGAGCGTTTGTACATCTGGAAAGGGGATATTTCACGACTTCAGGTTGATGCTATTGTCAATACAGCCACTCAACAAATGCTCGGTTGTTTCCAACCTCTTCACGAGTGTACTGATAATACTATCCACACCTATGCAGGTGTTCAATTACGTTTAGAATGCTACAACTTGATGAAAGACCAAGGGCATGATGAACCAATTGGTAGTGCTAAAATCACGCCAGGTTACAATCTGCCTGCTAACTTTATTCTTCACACCGTTGGTCCTGCTATCAATGAACACCTCACACCTGAAGATAAAGATTTGTTAGCCCAAAGTTATCTGTCTTGCTTAACATTAGCTGAGAAAAACCAATTAGAATCCGTTGCACTTTCTTCTCTTGCGACTAATCATGACAATCATTTCATCAATGAAGAAGCGGCTAAAATCGCTGTTAATACTGTTAAAGCCTTTTTAGATCAAAGCAAATATGTCAAAAAAATCATTTTCAATGTTACTGAAGATGACGAAGCAGCTATCTATCAAGAATTACTTCATTAAACTAAAAGAACTGGGATAAAATCCCAGCTCTTTTTTTATCAAACTAATTTATAATTTTTCCAAGTACCTTTTCGATAGCGAATTTCATAGATGATACCTTTTACAAACCAGTCTAAGAACATTGCTACCCAAGTTCCAAGCATTCCCATACCAAAATTAATCGATAACAGATAAGCACATACAACGCGTACTAAAAGCATTGAGGCGATTCCGATAACCATTGGAAAATTAGCATCTCCAGCACTACGAAAGACAACCGGCAAAACATAACCTGAATTCCAGAAAATACTAACCAAAATACCATGAGCAAGCACAATAATCCAAACATAATGAGTAGCTTGGTCTGATAAGTCATAAATCTTCATTAATAAAGGCATCAAAGCAATCACAACAACTGAAAATGAAGCGTTAGCTAAATGAATAATACGGCTACTTTACGCTTATAATACTCAGCTTGTTCGTAATCCCCAGCACCAACACATTTTGAAATCACAACTGCTAAGCCTAAAACAATAGAAATACCAGGTAATCCCTGGAACATGATTATGGTTCCACCAACTGAATTTGCGGCGATAGCTGCGGTTCCAAAAAGGGAAACAACTGATAAAACAATCAATCGTCCAAGGAAAAACATACCATTTTCAAAACCAAATGGTAGTCCAATACCAAGAACTTTTTTGATCATCTGCCAGTCGACTTTTTCTTTTAAGAAATTCCCCAAAGTCAAGTCTGACTTGATATGATGTGCAAACCACAAAACCAAAAGCATGGCACCAACACGGGAAAGAAGAATTGGAACAGCTACTCCTTCAACACCCCAACCACAACCGTAAATCAAGCTAACGCCCATGACAATGTTCAAGCCATTCATGACTAACATAATATTCATCGGTAAGCGAGATTTATTTAAGGTTCTGAAAATGGCTGCGCCTGAGTTATAAAGAGCAATAAAGGGAGTCGAAAGAGCTACGATATTAAAGTAACGATCAGCTTGCGCGTGAACTTCAGGTGTAATTGACCCAAATAAATGACTCAAAATAAAAGGTTTAATCGCAAAAATCAAAACCGTAATCCCTAAACTGAAAAATAAAGTAAATTTGACTAGCTGATTGACAGCTTTGTTGGCATTTTTAGTATCACGGTCACCCAAATATTGACCTGCTACAATCCCGCCACCAGTCGCAAATGCCGCAAAAATACTAATAAAAAGAGCCATCAAGAATTCTACCAAAGAAACTCCCGACACAGCTGCTTCTCCAACTCTTGAAACCATGATTGAGGCAATAAGACCAACCAAAAATTCTAAGCCCTGCTCAATGATTAAAGGAATAAAAAGTTTGGTTAAATCACGATTACTAAAAAAATAATTCTTCTCTAGAGCCTTATCCGAAAAACTGTCCATTCTTTCCTCCTATTTTTGAATTGCTACTATTAATAGTACACCTTGGAGCCTACTCAAAGTCAAGAGCTTTTTTAATTTTTCTGTATCTTTTCATAAAAAACAACTAAACATTGGTTTAGCTGTTTTTCATTATTTTGCGGATTTCATTTTCTTCGCTTTAGCTGTGTAATAATCTATGACAACTTTAATCACTGCAACTGAATTTGTCATTTTTTCGGTAAAGTCAAACATTTTACCAGTTTGGTGTTGCATGAGTTGATTCAAGGCATAAGCTTTTTGTTCAGAATCCTCCAAAAGCTCCGCTTTTCCACGTCCAATAAAAGAGGTAAAGAAAGCACCGTACTTACATGGAATATCGTGGTCATAATCTGGTATGACTTCACCTTCAATTTGGATACAAACATTTGGATTTTGATGGATTAAATCAATCTTATGGCCTTGTTTTGCGCCGTGCATATAAAAAATAAACTGATGATTTTCTTCTTTAAATTCATATCCATAATGTAAAGGAACAACATAAGGAAATTCCTCATCAAAAAGACCTAGGTGCAAAATCATATTTTTTTCAATAATAGCTTTAATTTCTGCTAAATCTCTCACTTCACGGTCACGTCGTCTCATCTCAGGCATAATCAAACCACCATTCTCTTTTTTCAACATTATAGCAAAATAATCTTATTCTTCATAATGAAAAATGAAATTTTCAATATTTTTTCATTATGTGTTGCACGGCACTAATCAATATGCTAAACTAATATCGTTTTCACAACTTTTTACAAAGGAGATTTTTTTTGAAACACGAAAGCTATTTTGACGGCGGTTTGCTAAGTTATATTGGACACAGCATTATTGCAAGTTTGATTACCATTTTAACACTTGGTATTTGTGCCCCATGGGGAATTTGCATTATGATCAATTGGAAGGTCAAACACACTGTCATCGACGGACACCGTCTTTACTTTGATGGTACAGCTATGCAGCTATTTGGAAATTGGATTAAATGGCTAATTTTAACAGTCATCACGCTTGGTATTTACTCATTCTGGCTTAATATTAAATTGCAACAATGGATTACTAAGCATACACATCATTTGGATTAATTAAAAAACGTGCAAAAACTGAACCACGTTAAAAGCTGATAGGAGTTATAAATTGGAAAAGAAAAATGACAAGACAATTGCTAAGTTAGTCATGATTATCTTAGGAATCATTTTATTCACAGCTGGTATTGTAGCTTTAAATGCAAAATCTGATAAAGAAAAAGCAGATGATACAGTAGTCACAACTAGTTCAAGTGATGATGAGGAGGATTACGACTACGATGATGAAGACGATGATTACAGCTACAGCTCAAGTTACTCATCAAGTTCTTCATACAGCTACAGCTCTAGCTCTGAATTTAATCCTGCTGAATATGAAGTTCCTGATTTTAACACATGGAACCATGACCAATTAGAGTATGGGAAAAAAGTACAAATTACAGGTAAAGTACTTCAAACTCTTAAAGATGGTTCTTACTATAACTTCCGTTTAGCTATGGATGAAGATTACGATAAAGTTGTTCTTGTTGAACTATCATCATATGAATACAGTGATGTTATTGCTGAGGATGATAATGTCACTTTCTACGGTACAGCAGAAGGGCTAACATCATACGAAAGTACTTGGGGTAAAGAAGTTACTTTACCTTCAATGAATGGAAGCAAATATACCGTTAATAGTTACGGAAACTAATTTCAAAAGCACCTTACGTTATACGTAAAGTGCTTTTCTTTTTTTCACTCCACCACTGCTTTTGCAATTTCTTGCGGGGTGATATTAGTGAAATATTGTGTGGTGTCTATGGTTTGGAGTTTTTCTAGGACATCTTGGTATTCATAGCGTAGGCCGATAAGTTTTTCTTCAATATCTGAAACATCTTTGATGCCAAAGAAATCACCATAAATTTTAAGACCTGTAATCATCGATTTTTCAACTTTGACGTAGCTTGTAATCTTACCAGCTGGATAGCGAACTGAGCGTTTAATAGTATAATCTGGCGATTTGCCAAAATTCCAATCCCAAGTTGCAAATTTCTGGTCTGCTAAGGTTTGAATGGCTACTAATTCTTCTTCTGAAAAGACATATTCGGTCATTTCTGGATAAGATTCTTTCATTTTAGCTAACAGTTTATCCGAAAAGTCTTCGACTGTGATTTTTTCGGGTAATTCATTCAAAATGTTAGTCACACGCGCACGAACTGACTTAACCCCTTTTGATTCAATTTTATCTTTTGAAACTTGAAGGGCATTGCTAAGCACTGTCATATCAACATCAAAAAGCAAACAACCATGATGCATCATGCGACCTTTGTAATAAGCTTGTGCATTGCCACAAAACTTTTTGCCATCGATTTCAAGGTCATTTCTTCCAGTGAAGGTCGCTGTCACACCAAGATCAGCAAGGGTTTCAATGACAGGTTGTGAGAAGGTCTTAAAATCAAAGGCACCTTCTTGGGTTTTATTAGAAATAATGGTGTAGTTCAAATTATTAAGGTCATGGTATACTGCTCCGCCACCTGATAAACGACGAACCACATGAATACCATGCTCATCTGTATAGGCTTTATTAATTTCTTCGATAGCATTTTGGTGTTTGCCAATCACAATCGTTGGTTCATTGATCCAGAGAATAAAAATCTCATCTTCATCTTGTAATTCACGAAAAGCGTAAGCTTCCAAGGCAATATTGTAAGCTGGGTTGTGGGACTTGTTGACGATATACTTCATATGAAAGCTCCTTCATTTTCATTAAGCTTAGTATATCAGAATCACAGACCTGCGTCTTTTAATTTGCTCACTAATTCTCCCAAGCTTTTCTCAATCTCTTAACACAATCTGGAATATCTTCCAAGTCAATCTTACTAAACCCAAGAAAGAGACTTTCCTGGGGGCAAGTCGCTTTTTCTTGCCAAAATTGCATAGTATCATAAACTCGGACACCTTCTTTTTCAGCACGTTTAATGACATCACACTGATTGATTTTATCTGGAAAAGTCAACAGAAAATATTGTCCACTAACATTTGAAGATAGTTTAATTGGAGCCTTAAATTGCTCGAATTCCTTTTTAAATGCTTCATAACGTTTTTTGAAGACATGATTCATTTTGCGAACCAAGCGGTCATAATCGCCACTAGATAAAATATTAGCCAGCGCAATTTGATTCAACAAATTCACCGTACTATTGTAAAGTTTAAATTTATCCAAGAAAGCTTCCGTGAATTGCTCAGGTAAAACCATGTAGCCCATCCGAAATGACGGTGACAAGATTTTTGAAAAAGTCCCAAGGTAAATCACGCGATCAAGGTAGTCAATGGATTTTAAAGCAGGGATTGGACGTTGGTAATAGCGAAGTTCACTATCATAATCGTCTTCAATGATAAAGGAATTCTTTTCCTTGGCAAAAGCTAGCAGCTCCTGACGCCTAGAAATTGGCATAATCATCCCCAGTGGAAATTGATGCGATGGTGTGGTGTAAATCATCTCAATCTCCGAACTCCTTTCAACCTTAGTCAAGTCCAAACCCTTCTCATCAACTTCTGCCGTCACGATTGGATAGGCGTTTTTCTTAAAAATTTCACGCGCCTTAGGATAGCTTGGATCTTCCATCAAGACGCTTTTTTGCGTATTTCCTAGGAACTGACAGATATAATCTAATGACTGCTGCAAACCACTGGTGATGATAATTTGATTAGGGTGGCATTTCACCCCGCGGATACGTTCCAAGTATCGACTGATTTCCTTTCTCAGCTTATATTCTCCCTGAAATGGCTGCAAAGTTGATAATTGCTCTGCTTTATCCAATTCATCAAGCGCTTGTAAATAATGCTTTTTCCAAACTTTTTTTGGAAACAAATTATTGGTATGACTACTATTTGTTAAGTCATAAACAATGTGATCATCATTTGAACAAGCTTCCTTGCTAGGAAGAATGTCATTAACACCTTTTTCTGATTGAAAGGCTTTGGGCAATTTTAAAACATAAAAGCCAGCATTTTGACGACTTTCAATATATCCTTCCAAAGTTAGCTGCATGTATGCTCGATCAATGGTATTACGGCTAACTCCAAGCATTTTAGCTAAAGTTCGAGTCCCTAAAAGTCTCTCAGCTGGTGGTAAATAGCCCTGCAAAATATCTGATTTTACTTGCTGATAGATTTGCTGGTACAGGGGACTGCTACCTGCACTGCGATCAAGATGAATCATATTACCTCCAAAGTGGCACCTAAAAATTTTTAAATACTGGTACTTTTTATTATACCACATATTCGTTACAATTTTAGCTGAGGTGAAAAAATGAAGCAAAATCGTACAAATGATAGCAAATATATTTTCTTAATCTTTCTAGCTATCTGTTTTTTAGCAACTGGTGGCATTTTTGTGAAACTCAGTCCGTTACCACCAATTAATACCGGTTTTTACCGTGTTTTATTTTCCATTCCCATGCTATTGCCATTTCTTAAGAAGTCTGATTTACAGGCTTTGAGTCGTAAAGAAGTCATAACGATTGTCTTAGCAGGCGCTTTTCTAGCAGGAGATTTAACCTTTTGGAATACATCGTTTTCTTATACTAGTGTAGCTAATTCAAATCTACTAGTAAACCTTACCCCTTTTACCGTTATTCCAGTCAGTTATTTCCTATTCAAAGAAAAAATAACGCCTAAATTTTTATTAGGTGGCTTGATTACTCTTACTGGTGTTCTTGTTCTCATGGCAAATAAAGTAACCATGTCTCCTAATCGTTTACTCGGAGATTCTATGAGCCTTGGAGCTTCAGTCTTTTATGCCATGTTCATGATTACCGTTTACAAACTACGTGATTCGGTCAAATCAAATACCATCATGTTTATCAGTGCTTTTGGAACGCTGCTAGTACTTGCTTTTGTTATTTTCTTTACTGAAGGTTTTTATTTACCAAAAAACTTTGGTGAGCTTTGGCCACTTTTGGCACTAGCTCTCGTCTCTCAAATTTTAGGACAAGGCTTACTAGCTTATTGTTTGGGAAAAGTTAGTGCCTGCCTATCATGCTTAATTACCCTTTCTCAGCCAGTCGTTGCCGCACTTTATGCTTGGGTAGTTTTTCAAGAGAGTTTAAACCTCCAAACCGTTATCGCCATTTTGATTACATTAACAGGTGTCTACCTTGCTAAAACACAAACATCAACTGAAATCACACAAGAAAAATCCCAATCTATTTAATTTCTAAGTTCATAAACAAAACATCCTCAAAACTAAAATAACTCTTCACTTTTCATACTCACATATGAGCTTACTGATCAAGTTAAGCGAAAACAAAAGGCTAAGACAAAAATTCTTAGCCTTTTTATGTATAAAGAAATAATTAATAATATATCTTTTTTGTTAAGAAAACAAATTTCTATAAAGCCGTTAACTTGCTTTCAACAGCTTTTTATTTCTTGGGTGGGTTATGGATAGCTTCGCCAATAGTATCTAGAAAAGCTTCATACATATTTTCAGAGAAGGTTGGATGTCCATGAATGGCTTGGGCCACTTCATCAACAGTTAACTCATTTTCCATGATAGTTGCTGCTTCGTTAATCAGCTCAGCTGCTGCAGGACCAATAATATGCACACCAAGAATTTCATGGTACTTAGAATCAGCAATGACTTTAACAAATCCTTGAGCTTCATTTGATGCCAAAGCTCGTCCGTTACCTGAAAAACTTGATTTACCAATCAAGACATCACCATACTGCTCACGCGCAGCTTCTTCAGTTAATCCAACCATAGCCACCTCTGGATGAGTATAGACAGCTGCAGGTGTATACTCGAGTTTTGCTTTGCGATGATTGCCAGAAAGAGCATTTTCAGCAGCTACTTCTCCCATACGGTAAGCAGCATGCGCTAACATTTTCTGACCATTAACATCACCTGGAGCATAAATACCTGGAATAGACGTTTCTTGATAAGCGTTTACTTTAATACGATTACCATCCATGGCTAAATCTAGCTTTTCAAGTCCCTTCATCTGTGGCACGCGTCCAATAGATAGCAGAACTTTATCAGCCTGAACAGTTTCTCCGTTTGATAATTTCAAGGTTAAATGGTTTGACTCATCAATGATTTCTGACACACCAACACTTGTCTTAATAGTCATGCCTTTTTTAGTTAAAATCTTTTGCAATTCTTGTGATACTTCTTTATCCATTGCTGGAATTATGCGGTCTGCCATTTCAATAACGGTCACTTCGACACCATATGATGCCCAAACCAATCCAAGTTCAATACCAACAACGCCACCACCCATAACAGCTAGTGATTTTGGTATTTCGCGTAAATCAAGAATGTCATCAGATGTCAAAACACGCGGTGAATCAATACCTGGAATATTGATACGAGACACTTTTGATCCTGTCGCAAGAATAATGCTATGACCTTTAATGGTTTGATGACCAATTGTCACTGTTTTATCTGGATTGACTTGAGCTAGTCCATCAAAAATAGCTACTTTGTTTGCTTTCAAAAGTCCTCGAACACCACCCGTCAAGGTTTTCACAACACTATTTTTAAAATCTACAGTCTTATCCATATCAATACTGTAATTGGTTGAAGCCAGATTAATTCCTCGCCCAGCAGCGATTTTTAACCCGTCTAAAATTTCAGCATTCTTAAGATAAGTTTTCGTTGGAATACAGCCAACATTCAAGCAAGTACCACCGAATTCAGACTTTTCAACGATAGCTACCTTACCTCCTAGTTGCGCAGCACGAATAGCTGCATAATAACCTGCAGGTCCTCCACCAACGACAACCACATCATACTCATCTGATGCAAGCGAAGTTTTTTGTTCTGAAGACACCTCTGCCGTCACCGTCTTTGGAACTTCAAGTCCAGCTGATTCTAGGTGAGCTGTCGCTTCTTTCACACTGACCTCTAACTCATCAAGAGTCTCCCCTTCTGCTCCAATATAACCAATCACCTCAGTCACCGGAACCACATCACCAGCTGGATGGGTAATTTTTAAAAGAGTCCCCGAATCTTCTGCTTCCAGTTCCATATTTGTCTTATCAGACATGATTTCAAGGAGAATGTCACCCTCTTTGACGCTATCGCCCTCAGATTTTTTCCACTCGATAATCTCGCCTTCTTGCATATCAACGCCAAGCTTTGGCATGATAATTTCTACTGCCATAAGTTTTTTCCCTTTCTTAACTTTGTCTAAATCAGCAATTCTAATGGATTTTCAAGAAGTGCCTTGAGATCTAACATAAATTTTGCACCATTCATTCCATCAACCAATCGATGATCAATGGTCAAACTCATTCCCATAATCGGACGAATGACGACTTGACCGTCATAAGCAACCGGTGTGTCAATCGTTGCTGAAATGCCTAAAATGGCTGAATTTGGTTGATTAATAATCGGATTAAAAGACTTGGTTCCAAACATTCCTAGGTTTGTAATTGAGAAAGTCGACCCAGACATTTCTGATGCTCTCAATTTTCCAGATTGAGCCTTTTGAATTACATCTTTTGAAGCTACTACAAACTCTGAGAGGCTCATTTTATCAGCTTCTTGAACTACTGGAACGACAAGACCATCAGACAAGCCAACAGCTATTCCTAGATTCACAAAGTGATGCAATTCAATGTCTTGCCCATCATTAATCAAAGAAGCATTTAGATAACGGTGTTCTTCTTTCATCAATATTTTAACAACCGCAAGTCCAATTAAATCTGTAAAAGTTACTTTATAGCCCGTCTTAGCTTTGATTGGCTCAATCAATTGCTTGCGAAGAGCAATCAAATTCGTCATATCAATATCATAGTTAAGTGTAAAGGTCGGCGCAGTGAAATAAGAATGTGACATTCCTTTTGATATTGCCTTGCGCATCGCAGACATCTTAATCACTTCAACACCTTCTGGTAAATCAACAACTTCTTTTTGAACACTTACCGTTTCAGAAAGAGGTTCATTGCTTGTCATTTGAGCTAAGATATCCTTCTTAGTAATCTTGCCACCAACACCAGTTCCAACAATACCAGTGATATCAACACCAATGTCGTCAGCAATTTTACGAGCTAATGGTGTTACACGGACCCTATTAAATGAAGCGACATCATCCTTATGAATGCGGCCATTTTCACCGCTACCACTAACCTCTTTGATATTAATGCCACGTTCACGTGCCAATTGACGTGCCGCTGGTGTAGCACGAATCTTATCATCTTCATCATTCTTTTGAGAAATAGCTGGCGCTAAATCTTCTGATAAGGAATCAGCTGACGCTTTCTGACTTGATCCTGGCTGATTTGCTTGCTCTATTCCTACAGAATCAGGAAGTTTCTCCCCTTCTGCTCCAATATAACCAATCACCTCAGTAACAGCTACCACGTCACCTGCTGGGTGCAGAATTTTCAAAAGAACACCTGAATCTTCTGCTTCTAGTTCCATGTTCGTCTTGTCAGACATGATTTCAAGAAGAATATCCCCTTCTTCGATCTTATCACCTTCAGCTTTTTTCCATTCAAGAATTTCTCCTTCTTGCATGTCTACACCAAGCTTTGGCATAATAATTTCATTTGCCACAGAAAACACCTCCTTAGGCATCACGACCGTTGCGAGCCATTTTATAGATGGCTGCCTTAATCTTGTCAACGTCTGGCAGAATGCCCTGCTCCAAAACACGGGCGTAAGGGACTGGAACATCTTCACTTGCCAAACGAACAATTGGATAATCAAGGTAGTCAAAGGCTTCGCTTTCGGTTACCTGCGCAGCAATTTCACCAATAAAGCCACCTGTCTTATAAGCATCATTAACTAACATGAGCTTACCAGTCTTCTTAACAGAACTGATAATCAACTCCTTATCAAGAGGTATTAAGGTGCGAGGATCCACCACTTCGACACTAATCCCATCAGCCGCTACTTCATCTGCTGCTTGAAGCACACGCTCTAACATGCGACCATAAGAGACAATAGTCAGATCACTTCCTTCACGCTTAATCTCACCTTTTCCTAAAGGCAGGTAAAAATCAGAATCCAAGATAACGTCTTCTTTCTTACCATAAAGCGCCTTAGGCTCCATGAAAATAACGATGTTGTTATCACGAATGGCTGATTTTAAAAGCCCTTTGGCATCATTAGCATTCCCTGGAGCAACAACCTTAATACCAGGAATATGGGTTAACCAAGCTTCCAGAGACTGCGAATGCTGTGCAGCTGAACCGATACCAGAACCAGAGGCTACACGAAAGGTCACAGGTGTTTTCAAACCACCACCAAACATGTAATTATTCTTAGCGCCATTATTAACAATAGCATCAAGAGCAATGGTAATAAAATCCATAAAAGTCACGTCAACAATCGGACGAAGACCAGTTATGGCTGCACCAATGGCACTTCCAGCAATAGCTGCTTCTGAAATCGGCGTGTCCTTGATACGCTCGGGCCCAAACTCCTCAAACATCCCAACAGATGTTCCAAAGTCACCACCATAAATCCCAACATCCTCACCCATGAGAAAAATCTTGTCATCTTTTCGCATTTCTTCTGTCATAGCAAGATTAATGGCTTCTCGCAAGGCCATTTGTTTTGTTTCAGTCATTATTTTCTCTCCTCTTTGTCATTGAAAAGCTATTTAATCTACCCAGACATCCTCAAAAGCAACTGATAAATCTGGTTCTGGACTATTTTGCGCAAATTCATAAGCATCATCTATTTCTTTAACCACTTGTGCATCAATAACATCAAGTTCTTCTGAACTTACAATCTGATTCTCAGTTAAATACTTACGGAATTTAACAAGTGGGTCTTTTTGCTTCCATTCATCAACCTCTTCTTTACTACGATATTTACCAGCATCAGCGGTTGAATGACCAAACCAACGGTAAGATTCGACCTCAACAATCGCTGGACCATTACCAGAACGAACATGTTCAACAGCTTTGCCCATGGTTTCATATACAGCTAAAACATCATTGCCATCTTCGCAATAAAAGCCTGGAATACCGTAAGCTTCCGCTCTTGTGTAGAGATGAGGTGTATTTGTTGCTTTCCTAATATTCATAGAAATGCCATAACGATTATTAATAATGAAGAAAATAACAGGAAGTTTCCAAGTGGCTGCTAAGTTAACCGATTCATGAAACGAGCCTTCATTTGTCGCCCCATCACCAGAAAATGCCACAACAATATTATTCGTTTTTTGATAATCTTGCGTAATGGCTGCGCCAACAGCCAGAGCATAACCACCACCGACAATGCCATTAGTCCCATAGTTTCCTTTTTCAAAATCTGCCAAATGCATGGAACCACCACGACCTTTTGACACACCAGTCACCTTGCCAGCGAGTTCAGCCATCATTTTATTCAAATCCATGTCTTTAGCAATACACTGCCCATGACCTCTGTGATTTGAAAAGATAATGTCATCATAAGTCAAATGAGCCATCGCCCCGACACTTGCCGCTTCTTCCCCAACAGAAAAGTGAGTCATGCCTTGGACGAAACCTCGTCGTACGAGTTTGTTAATTCGCATATCAAATTCACGAATACGCTGCATCTTCAGATACATTTCCATATGTTGTTCTCGAGACAAATTCATGCCATTGTCCTCCAAATATCTTTCTTAGTTAGTCCATTAATCATAAGCTATTATGTCTCAAATCACAAATAATTTAACCGCTTTTTTGGAAGCGTTTAAAGAAAAATAAAAAAGACGCTTGCGGCACCAGGGATTTAATCATTTTTTAGACAAATAATAACTTTTTAAACCAACTAGAAAAAGCAAGAGGCCGGGAAAACCACTTGCTTCGGAGTTATATGAAAAGTTTTTAGGATAATTATATTATAGGTCTTTCTGATTTATACTACATCCGTCTTAAGACCTATTTTCACTTTTTAAACTTTTAAAAAAAGTTGACTTATCTCCAAAAAGTTTTACAATGATAGCAGCAAATAAAGAAATAAGATTGGAGATGGCGCTTCTGTTTCAACATTACAAAATAATTCAACGCTTAATTCATATCCTATCAGCACTTGTCTTTATCATATCCTGTGCCTGCATTTTTTGGCTATACCAACACGGTTATCTGACTAATCAGGAAAAAATCCAAGCACTCATTGGACAGGATAAAGTCTGGGGAGCAATCTTCTTTACAATTTTCCAAATGATGCAAGTTGTCGTTCCAATTGTTCCAGCTAGCTTA
This sequence comes from Streptococcus vicugnae, assembly GCF_016461705.1. Classification (GTDB taxonomy): domain Bacteria; phylum Bacillota; class Bacilli; order Lactobacillales; family Streptococcaceae; genus Streptococcus; species Streptococcus vicugnae. The sequence goes on from NZ_JAEMHW010000002.1 coordinate 251,498, forward strand.
ACCATGATGCTTGCTGTGATGACTTTTCACCCAGTAGTTGGTGTTTTAACCAGCTGTATCGGCATTATTATTGGGACAATGATTTTATTTTTACTGACACGTTGGTATGGAAAGCGTTTCTGCCTTCTCTTTATCAAAGAAAGCACCCTGAAAAAATACGAAGATCTAATTGCCAGACATAAATCTTTTACTGTAGTCTTCACCATCTGCATGCTTTTGCCCTTTGCTCCTGCTGATTTATTGGTTATGCTAGCGGCACTTAGTAATATGCCATTTAAAACATTTTCTAAAATTATTGTCTGCTGTAAACCAATTTCCATCATTGGACACATTTTACTGCTCTTTTATGGCGGTGAGTGGATTATACACATCATTTAAATTGCTGAGAAAATTTCTCAGTTTTTATTTGATTTCATAGCGCAAACGTTTGCATTATTTGGAGTTTCTGTTAAAATAAAAGAAAAAGTCTTTCTCTTTGAGGTATGATATCATGACTAATGAAACTTTAATGCAATACTTTGAATGGTATTTACCAAATGATGGTAAGCATTGGAAACGTCTGGCAGCTGATGCCCCTACTCTAGCTAAAAAAGGTATCACAAAAATTTGGATGCCACCTGCTTTTAAAGCTACACACGATGGTGATGTCGGATATGGGGTCTACGACCTTTTTGACTTAGGTGAATTTGACCAAAAAGGTACCATTCGTACTAAGTACGGAACAAAAGTTGAATACTTAGATGCTATTGCAGCCTTGAAAAATAATGGCATCAAGCCATTAGCAGATGTCATTTTAAACCACAAAGCGGCCGCTGACCATACTGAAACTTTCAATGTTGTTGAAGTTGCCCCAGATGATCGCACAAAGGTTATCAGTCAACCCTTTGAAATTGAAGGTTGGACAAATTTCACTTTTGACGGCCGTAATCACACTTATAATGATTTTGAATGGCATTGGTATCATTTCACTGGTACTGATTACGATGTCAAAACTGGCAAAAACGGGATTTTCCAAATTCAAGGAGATAACAAAGGCTGGGCTAATCAAGATTTAGTTGATGGTGAAAATGGCAACTATGATTATCTTATGTATGCCGACCTTGATTTCAAACACCCAGAAGTTATCCAAAATATTTATGATTGGGCAGACTGGTTCCTTAAAACAACAGGTGTTAGTGGTTTTCGCTTGGATGCCATCAAGCACATTGATTCTTTCTTTATGGGCAATTTCATCCGCGATATGAAAGCCAAATACGGTGATGATTTTTACGTTTTTGGCGAATTTTGGAATGGTGATGAAAAATCTAACAACGACTACCTTGAAAGCACTGATTATCGCTTTGATTTGGTTGATGTTCGCCTTCACCAAAATCTTTTCGAGGCAAGTCAAGCTAAAGAGAACTATGATTTACGCCACATTTTTAATCAGACTTTAGTTAAAAATCATCCCCATTCTGCTGTGACTTTCGTTGATAATCACGATACTCAACGTGGTCAAGCTTTGGAATCAACTGTCGAAGAATGGTTTAAACCAGCCGCTTACGCTTTGATTCTGCTTCGACAAACTGGACTACCTTGTGTTTTCTATGGAGACTACTACGGCATTTCAGGTCAATTTGCTCAAGAAAGTTTCCAAAATCAAATCGATAAACTGCTTGAACTACGACAAACAACTGTTTACGGCCAAGAGACTGATTATTTTGATCAAGCAAACTGCATTGGTTGGACTTGTTTAGGTGACGATGAACACCCTACTGCTCTAGCTGTTTTGATTAGTAATAGCAAAGCTCAGTCAAAACGCATGTTTGTTGGGAAGAAATGGGCAGGCCAACTGTTCACTGACGCCCTAGACAATCAAACTGCACAAGTCTTAATTGATAAAGAAGGCTATGGTGAATTTCTCGTTGCTGAAAAATCAGTCAGCGCTTGGATTCCACTAGCAAGATAATATATACAAAAAAGAGACTAGAAAGATTTCTTTAGTCTCTTTTACATATCTAAATTTATGTAAACTAAATACATTATCCTGCTTGTGCAGTCTGCATTTGATAATAAACACCTTGTTTTGTCATTAATTCATCGTGGGTACCGTATTCTACGATATCACCATCAACCATTACCAAAATACAATCAGCTGATTGAATCGTTGATAAGCGGTGAGCGATGATGAAACTTGTACGACCTTTCATTAATTTTTCAAAGGCTTCTTGGACAAGAATTTCAGTACGCGTATCAATTGACGAAGTTGCTTCATCCAAAATCAAGATTTTTGGTAACTTGACAAAGATACGGGCAATGGTCAATAACTGACGTTGCCCTTGTGATAGGGAAGCACCTGCGTCTGATAAATAAGTATCATAACCATTTAGCAATTGACGAATGAAAAAATCGGCATTAGCTGCTTTGGCGGCTTCGATAACTTCTTCACGCGTTGCATCAGGATTACCATAGGCAATATTATCATGAATGGTACCGACTTTTAACCATGTTTCTTGAAGTACCATGCCAATTTGCTGACGTAATTCCTCAACAGAGTAGTCAGCCATTGACACACCATCTAGATAAATAGCTCCGCTATCGACTTCATAAAAACGCATCAAAAGGTTAATCAATGTTGATTTACCAGCACCTGTCGGACCAACGATAGCAACTTTTGAAGCTGCAGGAATAGACAAATTCAAATGGTTAATCAGTGTTTTCTGCGGTGTGTAGCCAAATGACACATCTTTAAACTCGATTTGACCTTGAATCTTATCAGCATCCAATTTTTTAGTAACTGGAAGTGGTTCATACTCTTCATCTAAAATGGCATACAAGCGCTCAGCACAAGCAATCGCTCCTTGTAATTCAGATAAAACTGATGAAATATCATTAAACGGCTTGGTGTATTGGGTAACGTAGTTCAAGAAAGTTGTCAATTGACCAACGGTAAAGGCACCTGACATAATGCGAAGCGCTCCTACCCCTGCCAATAAGGCATAAATCAAACTATTGATAAATCGTGTTGATGGGTTAACCGTTGACGAATAGAAAATGGCTCCTTGCGAATAATCTGCATATGTGTCATTGATTTCTGTGAATGTATCGATAGCAGCTTCTTGCGCATTAAAGATGTGCAAAAGACTTTCTTGACGAATCATTTCTTCAATGTATTGAGTTTGGCGACCACGAGATTTGGTTTGTTTTTGATAAAGATGGTAACTCTTATTGGCAATAAAGCGGGCCAAGAAAAGTGATAAAGGTGTTAAAATAAGCACCAAACCGAGCATCAGTAAATCAATATCAGCCATGGTAATGATTGTGATGATAATCGTTAAAATACCAATGAAGAATTGATTGAAAACCATCAAAAGTCCGTTACTCAATTGCTCTGCATCAGTTGTTACACGGCTCACCAAATCACCAGAACTCTTCTTATCAAGATAAGAAATTGGCATTTGATTCAATTTTGCCATAACCCTTTGACGTAGGTCATAAATATAGCCAAAGGTCAAACGGTTATAAATCAAAGGATTCATCCATTGCACTAAGGTGTTTAGGGTAATGACAATAACCATTTTAGTGATAATTGGGATAATCAAGGTCAATGATTTTGGAGATAAAACCACATCAACAGCATTACCAATTAAGACTGGGAGGTAAACCGTCAAAGCTACTTGTGCAATGGTACCAAGAGTCGCTCCAATCACCAAACCTTTTTGAGAAAGGAGTTCCTTGAACAAACGGCGGCTTGTATCAGATTGTTTTCTTGCTTTCATGTTCTAGTCCTCCTTTCCTTTTTGGTGTTGTGAATAGTGGATATCTCGGTAAAGGTCATTATTTGCAAGCAAGTCATCGTGACTAGCAAATCCAAGTTGATGCCCTTTATCCAAAAGCAAAATCTTGTCTGCAGCTTTCAAACTATTGGTACGTTGTGAAATCAAAATCAATGTCGTATCACTTAATTGTTCATGAATGGCTGATAATAATTTTGATTCTGTCAAGTAATCAAGGGCTGATGTTGAATCATCCAAAATGAGGAGCGGTGCCTTTTGAACAATAGCACGCGCAATCGTCAAACGTTGACGTTGTCCTCCAGAGAAATTACGGCCAAAGGCTTCAACTGTCGCATCTAACTGTCCTTCTTTTTCAGAAACAAAATCACTCGCTTGTGCAATATCCAAAGCTTTCCAAAGCGTCTCATCGCTCACATCACCCTTCATTCCTAGAGTTAAGTTAGAACGAATCGTACCTTGGAAAAGCTCTGCTTTTTGTGGCACCACATTGACCCAAGAACGCCATTGTCCAAGCGTTTTAGGAGAAAAATGATTTTGGAAAATAGCTAAGCTACCTTCCTGAGGTGTATAGAGATGAGTCAGCAATTCTACCAAAGTAGATTTCCCAGAACCTGTCCCACCAATAATTCCTAAGAAATCACCCGGATTTAAATGAAAATCAATGTGAGATAGTGAAGGCTCTGCTGCTGTTGGATAAGTAAAGCTCATGTCTTTAACCAAAACAGCATACTCAGACTGCATTTGCTCCAACTCAGTTGATAAATCTTCAGAGTCTTTTTCAAAAACTTCAGTGATACGTTTGGCACTGATAAATGATTGGTTCAATGATGTCACAAGCATAGTCATCTTAAGCAATTCCGTTAGAATTTGCAAAAGATAATTAACCAAGGCAATTAACATCCCTTGAGAAAGCAAATCATTACTAATCTGAAGATTTCCTTGCCAAATCACAAGAACCAAAGTGCTATTAACCACAAGGTATGTTAATGGTGTGACTAAACTTGAAAGACGTCCTGCTTTTAACTGTAAATCAGTGTAGTCTTGGTTTCCAGCAGCAAATTCTCTTTCTTCCTTATCAACTTGACCAAAAGCTCGAATAACACGAACCCCTTCTAATTGTTGACGTGTCATGTTAACAATCTTATCTGTCGCACGACGAATCTTAGCATAGATTGGATTCAACAGATGTGACATGGCAAAGACAATCATAAATAAAATGGCAACCATGACCAAAAAGTCGATGGTCATTTTGGGACTGATGTTAAAAGCCATGATAATAGCACCAAAAACAATAATCGGTGCGCGAAGGAAAAGACGTAAAAATTGATTAATTCCTGTCTGAATTTGATAAGTATCACTGGTTAAACGCGTAACTAAGCTTGAAGTTGTCAACTTATCACGATCTTCCTTACTCAAGCCCATGATTTTTTTAAATAAATCTGACGTCAACTGACGCGTATAGCCAACTGCTGCTTTTGAAGAAAAATACTGCGCAGTGATGGCAACAATCACACCAACAATTGCAAACAAGAACAAAAGACCAATCATCAAAACAAGATTTACCTTATTATCACTTGGAATAATCGTATCAACAATTCTTGCAATAATAATTGGCACTAGTAATTCAAAAGATGCTTCAAACAACTTGAAAAGGGGACCTAAGATTGTCTCCTTTAGGTACCCTTTGAAATAACGACTTAAATACTTCATGTTTCTCTGTTTTAATAGAGATTCTAAACTCTAAACCTTACTAAATTAAAATAAGCTCATTAATTCAATCAAATACAAATTAAAATGAACTTCACGCGAGTAATAGATGTTACCACCATTTTTATATAATTGCCCACCTGAAATTAAAGCGAGAGGATGATAGTAAAAATAAGATTCACCAGTCGTGTTACCAAGACTTGGAGCTACTACATCGCGTGAATAAGTTTTAGCTAAAGCAATTGTGCTTTTACTACCATGCTTTGCAACATAATCAATATAAGATGTTCCAAAGTTATAAGCTTGAACAGCTGTCCAAACATCTACTCCTGCCTCATCAGCTAAAGAAAGATTTTCTGAAAGGACTGTGACACCCTGACGAATACTAGTCTGACTATCGGTAATCGAATTAGCAACACCATCTGAACTTTCACTTGACTGCATTACATCGTCTTCGTTTCCTTTAGTTTCAGTGTAAATCATCGCCAATACCAACTCAACATTAGCCTTTGTGTCATTGTCGTCTAAAATCTCTTTAACCATACTTTTATACTGTAAAACTTTATGAACATTTTCGTGAGTTACATAAACTTGATACCCACAGAAAAGGACAAAAACCAGTATAATCAGGCGTTTTAAGAACTTAAACATTATTTATTTTGAATATCCTCTATATTTTTAATCAAGATGGAATAGGTTCCATTTGGATTCTGAATAAATTCAACCGACTCTGCATCTTCATAAACATTATTAGGAACAATCAATTGAATACCATTTGACAGTGACAATTTTTGATTCTCTAATTTTTTCGTTTGACGTGAATGATCAATGTCCGAGACTTGAATAGGCTCTGGAATACTTTCTTTCAATTCATCGACAAATGTTAAACGAGCGGTTAAATTATTATCAAAGAGTTGATCAGCCAACTTTTCAGGTGATAATTCTTGCTCTTCTTCCAAATTTTTATGAATAGCTGCTTTCATTTTAGATTGGAAAGCAAAATCATCTTGCTGGAAATTCTCCGCAATTTTTTGCGCAGCCTGTTCTACCATTTTAATCGATTTTTTGACCGATTGTTCTGGCTGAACTTGCAAGAGATTCTCTGAAAAATAGTTTGCAAAGCTTCCGTTGTGCTTAATACGTTTTTCAATCAAATAATAATGGTGATTAACGCGATTAATGACCAAAGCTTCATCTGGCGTTTGAGCCGCAGATGGGTAATTATTTTGTGTGATTTTAATCGGACTTTCACTGTCACTTGAAATGTGTGTGAAATTTTCTCTTAAGGCCACACGAAGAAAAGCAAAATGCTCAACACCGTCTTTATCAAATTGGATGAAAACCAAATCATTTGTCTTTTGATTATCAGAAATGACAAACTCTTCTTTCCAAAGCTGAGCGATTTTAATGGATGATTCCATCAAATCGTCACTCAAATAGCTAAGAAAGACATTATCATCTGAAAATGTCCCACGCTTAGCCTCATCTGAGAAAACTTTGCTTAATTTTTTACGAAAATACTCATCAATACGTGGCGTAATCGTCAATAACTGATCTGACAAAATGAGCTCTGTATCATTTGGCGTAAATTGATGAATAACAATGCGTTTAATATATAAATCAATCATGGTTATGTATGTCTGAACACATCAAACGTGTTCAGTTGTTCGTTAATAAAGTGGGAAAGCATCTGTCAGTGCTTTAACCTCACGACGAACCTCCTCTAAAATAGTTTCATTTTGATAGTTTTCAAGTGCTTTTACAATCAATTCAGCAATGGCACGTGATTCTTTTTCGCCCATACCACGGCTAGTAATAGCTGGTGAACCAATTCGGATACCAGATGTCTTAAATGGTGATAAAGTTTCAAATGGAATAGAATTTTTGTTAAGCGTAATGTTAACAGATTCTAAAATGTTCTGAGCCAATTTTCCGTTTTCGACCACTTTTGTCACATCAACAAGAAAGACATGATTGTCTGTTCCACCTGAAATCACACGGAAATTTGGATGTTGATTAAAGACATCAGCCATAGCACCGGCGTTTTTAATCACATTTTCGCCATATTCTTTAAAAGCTGGATCCAAGGCTTCTTTCAAAGCAACTGCTTTACCAGCAATAACATGCATCAAAGGACCGCCTTGAAGCCCTGGAAAGACTGCAGAATTAATCTTCTTAGCAATAGCTTCATCATTAGTCAAAATAAGTCCACCACGCGGTCCACGAAGAGTCTTGTGCGTTGTTGTCGTTGTCACATGTGCATAAGGTACTGGGCTTGGATGATGACCAGAAGCCACAAGCCCTGCAATGTGTGCCATGTCAACCATTAAATAAGCTCCAACACTATCAGCGATTTCTCTAAAACGTGGAAAATCAATAATACGGGAATAAGCTGATGCACCCGCAACGATTAACTTAGGTTTGACTTCCTTAGCCAAATCTGCCAATTTATCATAATCGATGAGTTCAGTGACTGGGTCAACTGAATAAGAGATAAAATGATATGTTTTTCCTGAGAAGCTGACTGATGCACCGTGAGTCAAGTGACCTCCCGCAGCCAAATCCATTCCTAAGACAGTATCCCCGGGTTGGATTAAAGCCATATAAGCCGCTGCATTAGCTTGACTTCCTGAGTGTGGTTGAACGTTAGCAAACTTAGCACCGAACAATTCTTTAGCACGTTCGATAGCTAAATTCTCAACAACATCCACACAATCAGTTCCACCATAATAACGTTTGCCAGGGTAACCTTCGGCATATTTGTTAGTTAGCAATGTGCCTTGGGCTGCCATAACAGCTTTAGAGACAACATTTTCAGAGGCAATGAGCTCAATATTATTTTGTTGACGAACTTCTTCAGCGTGAATCGCTTGCCAAAGTTCTGTGTCAAATGCTTCGTAGTTTTCCTTGTCAAAAATCATATCCTTATCTCCTTTTGATAAGATCAAGTCACAATCATTAGCGATTGTAAAAGCCGAAACAGTATCAAATAAATTCCCAAAAAGTTAATCTTTTGCAAAAGGCAATTCCGGCACACGAGCAAGCAAGGTTTCTTTCGTAATAGCTCCTTGGCGTAAAATACGTGCAAAATCACCTGATAAATCCAAAATTGTCGAGTCGACACCTGTAATCGCAGCATCATCCGAAAGTCCTGAAACCGAACTTCCGAATTGCGCTTTAATTTCAGTAAAAACTTTCCCACTTTCTTGACCAGAAATATTTGCTGACGGACCAATTAACGGACCTGTCTTTTTAATTAAAGCTAAAGTCTGTGGGTGTTTGGGAATTCTAAAACCAATTGTTGATAAGCCAGAATTGATCCAAGCTGGCACACGGTCATTTGCCTGTAAAATAATGGTTAATGGTCCGGGTAAAAAAGCATCATACAGTTTTTTAAGATAAATTGGTTGATTTTTGGAAAAAGCTAAAATTGTCTCATAATCTGCTACATTAAGATTCATAGCTTTCTCTTTAGGACGACGTTTTAAGTGATAAACATGTTCAACCGCTTCTTCATTCATGGCTTGTGCAAAAAGCCCATAAACAGTTTCTGTCGGTAAAATCACTGCACCACCTGTTTGAAGTATTTCTTCCAAATTAGCCATTATCCATCACGACCATTCTATCTTTACCAAATATGTCTTGTAATACACGGACACGTTTTTCTGGAAAATGTTTGCCAAGCAAAGCTCGCAAGCCATCTCCTTGCTTATAGCCAATTTCAAAATAAAGTTTACCGTCTTGCGATAGATGTTCACTAGCGCCTTCGATAATACGACGATAAATCGCAAAACCATCTTCATCCGCAAACAAAGCCAAATGTGGCTCAGAAGCAAGGACATTAATACCAACCTCATCCTTATCATTGTGAGCAATGTAAGGCGGATTAGAAATAATGACATCAAAAGTTCCTGTCACTTGGTTAAAAACATCAGATTCTACAAAATCAAGCGACACCTGATTTGTTACACTGTTTTCTTTTGCCAATTGCAGAGCTTCTTTGGAGATATCAGAAGCCGTTACTTGCCAATCTGGTCGCGCAGCCTTAAGTGAAATCGCAATCGCTCCACTGCCTGTTCCGATGTCTAAAACACGCAAATCAGCTTTGCTATTTTCCTTTAAAACCAGATCAACCAATTCTTCAGTCTCAGGTCGCGGAATTAAGACACGCTCGTCAACCGCAAGCTCCAAATCACGAAAATAAGCTTTTCCAGTGATGTATTGCGGAGAACGATGCTCTTTTAGTTGAGCCATAATCGTATCTAACAATTTTTGGTCTTGATCAGTAAGTTCTTTATTTTGATGTAAAATGAAATCAAGAAGCGTCCAGCCTTTTAATTCACGAAAAACGTAAGTCAAATTCTCTGGATCCTCTCCAATTTCTTGTAAATGTTTTTCTAGTTGGCTGATTGTTTCAGCATAGTTCATTATTGATTTAACTCTTCTAGTTTCTTAGTTTGATCAAACAAGATGAGGGCATCAATTACTTCATCCAATTTACCTGACAAAATAGTATCCAATTTTTGCAATGTCAAACCAATACGGTGGTCTGTCACACGGTTTTGTGGGAAGTTATAAGTACGGATACGTTCTGAACGATCACCAGTACCAACTGTTGATTTACGTTCAGCATCTTGTTCGTCTTGAGCAATTTGAGCAAAGTGGTCCGCAACACGCGCACGAATGACTTTCATGGCTTTATCACGGTTCTTTTGTTGTGTACGTTCTTCTTGCATTTCAACTTTGATACCAGTTGGAATGTGAACCATACGAACGGCTGTCGCAACTTTATTGACGTTTTGTCCACCGGCACCAGATGCGTGATAGATATCTACGCGCAAGTCTTTTGGATCGATTTCGTATTCTACTTCTTCAACTTCAGGCATGACAAGAACTGTCGCTGTAGATGTGTGGACACGACCTTGGCTTTCTGTAACAGGGACACGTTGCACACGGTGAGCACCTGATTCATATTTCAATTTAGAATAAACAGATTGACCTGATACCATGACAACAACTTCTTTGATACCACCGACACCATTGTATGAGGCTTCCATAACTTCAAATTTCCAGCCTTGGCTTTCAGCGTATTTTTGATACATTTGAAGAAGGTCGCCAGCAAATAGAGCAGCTTCGTCACCACCAGCAGCACCGCGAATTTCCAAGATAATGTTTTTGTCATCATTTGGATCTTTTGGTAAAAGAAGAATTTTAAGTTTTTCTTCGTAATCTTCTTTGGCTGCTTTTGATTCTTTAAGTTCTTCTTTTGCCATTTCTTCAAGTTCTGGATCACCACCAGCATCTTTAATCATTTCTTCGGCATCTTCAATGTTTTGAAGAACTTTTTTGTACTCGCGGTAAACTGTTACAGTTTCACGTGTACTTGCTTCCTCTTTAGATAAAGCCATGAAGCGTTTTGTATCACTAACGACATCTGGGTCACTTAGTAATTCTCCTAATTCTTCATAACGGTCTTCAACCGCTTGTAGCTGATCATAAATGTTCATCTGAGTTTATTTCCCTCTCTTTTACAAATTCCTTTTTCTTATTTTTCGTCTGAAATCATTGGATTAAAATAGTGTTTACGGCAAACTGGGATGTAAGTCTCATTTCCTCCAATTTGGATTTGATCTCCCTCGTAGACCGGCTTTCCATTTTCAGTTCGTAAAACCATTGTGGCTTTTTTAGAACAGAACTGACAAATAGTTTTAATTTCATCAATTTTATCTGCTAAAAGCAGTAGGTATTTTGAACCTTCGAATAATTCGTTCTGAAAATCATTTTTTAACCCAAAAGCCATAACTGGGACTTCTAATTCATCAACAACACGTGCTAATTCATAGACATGCTTTTTCGTTAAAAACTGACATTCATCGATAAGAACACAATAAGGTTTTTCTGGTAGAGCTTTGACGTAAGCAAAAACATCCATATCATTTGTAATCGCAACAGCTTTACGGCGCATGCCGATACGACTAGAAACAACCCCATAACCATCACGCGTATCAAGTGCTGACGTCATAATGACAACAGGCTTGCCTTGTTCTTCATAGTTATGAGCTACTTTCAAAATTTCAATGGTCTTACCAGAATTCATGGTTCCATATTTATAATAGAGTTGAGCCAAAAGTGACAATCCTACCTTCTACTAATATTCTACTATTCTACCATAAAATCGCTGATGGATAAACAAGAAGAAGGATCAATTCAATGCCTCAAAAACGTTCACATCCCACTACTACAAGCATTTAACAGCATAAAAAAAGCTAAAGCAAATTTTGCCTTAGCTTTTATCACTAAATGTGATATCGGTAACCAACACTATTGAATAACAAATCAACGCACTAAAGAGCGACAAAACCGCCACTCCTTGCACTGTTAAATTGTTAATGCTTAACTCTATTGTAGCACAGCTACTCATGTAAATTCGATGACACTTTATTAAAAAAATCACGATTGTGTTACAAGAATATTTAAAAAACAGTATTGACGAAGGAAAAACAATGGAGTATCTTATAACATGTTATAAAAAAACATACAAAGGAAAGTCAAAGTGAAATTTATTATAATCACAGCACTATTAGCCATCTTCATTGCTCTATATGCTGGAGATAAAAATAATCAATAGTTTTATGTGCAAAGAATGAATCACGTTAAAAGTTGAAAATATGGAGAAAAAGAAAATGGCATTGTTTGGAAAAACAAAAGAAGAAAAAACTGAAGCTTACCTTGAAGCGCGTGGCGTTAAAGGTTTATCTCAAGATAGTTATGCTCAAGTTCAACGTATTGCAAATGAAATGGCCGGCAACGGGCTTATCAAAGCTGGGCTAGCGCTTTCGTTTAACAACGGCGTTGACCAAACTAAACTTTCTTATTTGTCTGCATTAGTAGAACAGAACTGGCTTTTAATTAATCAAAATCAACAGATTATTGACGAACTTAAAAAATTGAATAGTAAGTAAGAGGTACAATCATGAAAGTTGGATTTCGAAAACCAAGTCTTAAAAAGAGTTTAAAAGCTCGCACTACTGCTAAGTGGAAACGACAAGCTAAAAAAGCTCTTATCCCTGGCTACGGTAAAAAAGGTATGGGCTGGGTAAAGAACCCGAAAAAAGCAGCTTATAATAAGGTTTACCATAAAACAACATTTGGTTTATCAGATATTTTGAAATTGTTTAAATAAGATTTCTTCTAAAATAGCACAAAAAGCTTGTCTAAACAGCTGATATTTCTTAATTTTACTGAATTTTCTCTCAGAATGTGCTACAATGTTACTGTTAATTTATTTTAAAGGAGATTCTTATGCCATTCGTAAAAATTGATTTGTTCGAAGGTCGTAGTCAAGAACAAAAAGTTGAGCTTGCTCGCGAAGTTACTGAAGTTGTTTCACGTATCGCTAAAGCTCCAAAAGAAGCTATCCACGTTTTCATCAACGATATGCCAGAAGGTACTTACTACCCACATGGTGAAATGAAAAAGAAAAACTAATTTTTCATAACAACTATGCTTGAGGCGATTGTCTCAAGCTTTTTTACTGACTTATAAATTGCTTTTCCGTTAAGAAAACGATATGCTAAAAACATATGAATATTCAGGAGGTGAGCATTTGCAACTTGGCCATAGTATTCAGATGATGGGGACAACTATTGATATTTTAATTGATTCTGATACACCTCAAAATCATATTGCTGAAGTTTGTCATCTGCTAACAGTTTATAAAGATCGCTTCAGTGCTAACGACGCTGATTCAGAACTTATGGTCATCAATGATCAGTCTGGTATCGCTCCAGTAACTGTTCACCCAGACTTATTTGAACTTACACAAATCGGAAAAAAACATAGCCTTGCTCAACCTGGCAATCTTAATATCGCTATCGGGCCTTTGGTTCAAAGCTGGCGCATTGGATTTGAAGATGCTAACGTCCCTAGTCAAGAAAAAGTTCAAGAGGCGCTAGCATTATCAAATCCCCAAAACATTATCTTAGATAATAAAAAACAAAGTGTTTTTCTAAACCAAAAAGGCATGAAAATCGACCTTGGTGCCATCGCAAAGGGATATATTGCGGACAAAGTTATGGATTACCTGAAATCAGAAAAAGTCAGCTCTGCTATGATTAATTTGGGTGGCAATGTCTTGGTTTATGGCGACAATCCAAAACAGGATAATGGTATTTGGCGAATCGGTATCCAAAATCCACAACTACCTAGAGGCAATAATATTGGTGTTCTTGCTATCAAAAATCAGTCAGTCGTTACATCAGGAATCTATGAACGTCGTTTAAAGGTTGGTGATAAAGAATACCATCATATCTTTGACCAAAAAACAGGCTATCCAATTGACACTGAAATGGCAAGCCTTACGATTGTTTCTGACTTATCAGTTGATTGTGAAATCTGGACCACTCGTCTCTTTGGTCTTCCGATTATGCAAGCTTTAGCAACTATTCAGTCTCTACCTCATATTGAAGGGATTGTTATCACTAAAGATAATCGCTTAGCCATGACAAATGGCTTACGCTCACGATTTCGATTATTACGATAATAAAAATTCATCTAGGAAAAATCCTAGATGAATTTTTTATGTCTAAACGCTTATTTTTTTGGTTTTCCGTTTAAAATCAAATTAAGAACAACAGCAAATAATGCAGCAATAACAATACCATTTGTCAAGAACATTTGAACTGTATTTGGAAGGCTAACAAAGAGATTTGTTCCGTTAAAACCAACACCACAAGCGATTGAAACCGCAGCGATAATGAAGTTGTATTCATTATTTTTAAAATCAACTTGATTTAGCATTTGAATCCCTTGAAGAGCTACCATACCAAAAAGAACAATCATAGCACCACCAAGAACTGGACTTGGAATCATTTGTGCCATTGCTCCAAATTTTGGAAGCAAACCAAGAATCACGAGGAATAAAGCTGTGTAGTAAATTGGACGACGTGTTTTGATTCCTGAAATACGAACTAAACCAACGTTTTGAGAAAATCCAGTATATGGGAAAGTATTGAAAATACCACCAAGAAGAACAGCTGCACCTTCTGCACGGTAACCGTTACGAAGACGTTTGCTGTCTAATTTTTCACCAGTCAAATCTGACAATGCAAGATAAACACCAGTTGATTCAACCATAGAAACCGTTGCAATGATACACATCATAATAATTGATGTAATTTCAAATTTTGGTGCACCAAAGTAAAATGGTTGTGGAATATGAACAAGCGGTGCATTTGCAACAACTGATGGATCAACCAAGCCCATGAAAGCTGCTACGATTGTTCCACCAATCAGACCAATCAAAATGGCAATAGATTTAATAAATCCTTTGGCGAAAATATTAACCGCAAGAACAATCGCAATGGTTACAAGCGCCAAAATCAATGATTGAGCTGTTGGTTTGTCACTATTATCACCCATGTTCCCAATAGCAACTGGAATCAAAGTCAAACCAATAGTTGTGATGACAGAACCAGTAACAACTGGTGGGAAAAAATCAGCAATTTTTGAGAAAATACCAGAAATCAAAATCACATAAATACCAGAGACAATCAAAGCCCCAAACATATAGCCTGAACCCTGTTTGGCACCGATGATTGATAAAGGTGCAACTGATTGGAAGGCACAACCAAGTACAACTGGAAGACCTACACCAAAGTGTTTACGCAACTGCAATTGTAAGAAAGTTGCTACACCACACATGAAAATATCAGTTGAAATCAAGTAAGTTAATTGCTCTGCTGAATAATTAAGAGCGCTAGCAATCATGATTGGAACCAAGATTGAACCAGCGTACATAGCAAGCAAATGTTGCAAACCTAAAATGGCAGCTTGTGAGTGTTTTTGTTCATTCATTTCCATTTTATGCATCAGCCTCCGCAAAGACAACTTGTCCATCTTTGAATTCTTTAATACGTGCAAGAGATGTCACAGGAACACCTGTTTCTTCTAGTAATTTACGACCTGTTTGGAAAGATTTTTCAATCACAATACCGATACCAGCAACTTTCGCACCTGCTTGACCAATAATTTCCAAAAGACCTTTAGCAGCTTGACCATTTGCCAAAAAGTCATCGACGATTAAAACTGTATCATCTTCTGACAAGAATTTACTTGCGATTGATACCGTACTTGTCACACGTTTAGTAAATGAATAAACTTCAGCAGTTAGAATGCCTTCAGTCATTGTAATATTTTTAGATTTTTTAGCAAAAATCATTGGAACGCCCATGGCTTGTGCTGTATAAAGTGCTGGAGCAATACCTGAGGCTTCAATAGTGACGACTTTTGTAATTCCAGCATCTTTGTAAGCTTGCGCAAGAACTTTACCAATTTCTTGCATTAATTCATAGTCAACTTGGTGAGTAAGAAAGCTATCAACTTTCAAAATATCCTCACCCAAAACATTCCCATCTTTTAAGATGCGATCTTCCAATAATTTCATGGATTCTCCTTTAAAAAAATAGTTAAAATTGGATGTCAAAACTAACAACTTACTATGAAGCTTTCAAGGGCTATTAACAAAGACAAGTGTTACAAAAAAGAGATGTTTACAATTCGTAAACACCTCTTGCAAAACTCGGTCACATTTTCACAACTATGCAAAAATGTCTTCTCAGACAGCAACTGAGAATTGACTTATTGTTAGACATTACGGTGTCTTGTAGAAACGCTACGCCCATTCGTAGCATAAATAAGCATTATTAAATTTTAACCATCACATTAATGATAGAACTATTGTATCATTTTAATCTTGGAATTCAAGATGACATTGGTCCTATTATTAAAGAAGTAATATTCTGAAAATAATGACAAATTTCCTGTTCTAAATTGAATCACCATTCCAGATTGAATTTTTAACGATGACATAATCAACGCGTGTCAATGCATGAAGGTCACGGCCGCCGGCATATGAAATCGAACTTTGAAGATCTTCTTGCATTTCAGTAAGAGTATCTTTTAGATGTCCTTTAACTGGAAGCAAGATTTTCTTACCTTCGACGTTTTTATGTTCTCCTTTTTGGTATTCAGATGCTGAACCGTAATATTCTTTATATTGTTTACCATCTACTTCTACCAATTTTCCTGGACTTTCTAGGTGTCCAGCAAAAAGCGAACCAATCATCACCATTGTTGCACCAAAACGAATTGATTTAGCAATGTCACCGTGAGTTCTAATACCACCGTCAGCGATTATTGGTTTACGAGCTGCTTTAGCACACCAACGTAGTGCTGCTAATTGCCAGCCTCCTGTTCCAAAACCAGTTTTCACTTTTGTGATACATACTTTACCAGGACCAATCCCAACTTTTGTGGCATCAGCGCCGGCATTTTCCAACTCACGAACAGCTTCAGGGGTGCCGACATTACCAGCAATAACAAAAGTTCCCGGTAATTCTTTTTTAATGTGCTTAATCATCTCAATAACACTGTCAGAATGCCCATGAGCAATATCAATCGTGATAAATTCTGGTGCATCATCTTTTAAGCTTGAGACAAATTCATACTCATAATCTTTAACACCTACTGAGATTGAAGCAATCAATCCTTGATCATGCATACGTTTAACAAAAGGTTTACGAGACGCTTCGTCAAAACGATGCATAATGTAAAAATAACCATCTTTCGCAAGCTTTTCAGCGATATCTTCATCGATGATTGTTTGCATGTTCGCTGGAACAACCGGCAACTTAAAAGTATAATCCCCAAGTGTCACATGCGTATCTGCTTCTGAACGGCTTTTAATGATGCATTTGTTAGGAATGAGTTGAATATCTTCGTAATCAAAGACAGGCATTTCGTTATACATATAAGTTTCTCCATGGTCTTTGTGTCCTTGCAAACTCAAACAAAGTCAAAGGACAATACAAAAAGGCCACTTTTTCTCTGTCAGAGTAGGCAAAAACACATCGACTCTTTCATTAAAAAATGACCTTCCTATAACTCTACTGAGCGTTGGTACAATAGAGCATCGCTAGGTAAAAACTTACCCTTCCATTATCATTCTACAACTTCATTCGTTTTATGTCAACTATTTTTTCTTTGTGTTTTTATATCGTTCGTTATATCCGTATGTTATCTACAGTGTCAACTTTACGTATTTAAGCTTTATTTTAGCTTTCTTTCAGTTTCGATTAAGTCTAATCCCCTAAACTTTTTGTAAGACAATTGCAAAGGAGTTTTATATGAATTTTATTAAACGAGCATGGCTTGCGACAAAAGCTAAAAAAGGACGTACTGGACTACTAATTCTAGTGACTAGTGCCATCTTGATTTTTGTTCTAGCAGGCTTGACTATCAAAAATGCTGCTGATTCAGCTGTAAAAAGTGCTAAAAAGCAAGCTGGCGCAACTGTAACGTTATCTGTTAATCGCGAAGCAATGATGAAAGCTTTCAAACCTGATAGCGAAAATAGTTCTGATTCAAGTAGTGACACGTCTGCTACTACCTCTGTTGACCTTACAACCGCAAAATCTATTGCTGAAAAAAGCGATGTTGCCTCATATCTTTTCACAACAACGACAACTGCTACAGCAGGCGATGATATCACTGCTATCTCAACATCATCTACCTCATCATCTTCTAATGAATCTTCAAACAGCACATCTCAACCAGCTGGCCCTGGAATGATGGCTTCTGGAGATTTTACGATTACAGGAGTCAATAGCACAGATAAGGTAAGCGACTTTACTTCTGGGACAAATAAAATTTCTAAAGGAACTGGTATCACTGAAGACACTGCTGACAATTCAGCACTTATTTCAGCTGATTTAGCCAAAGAGAACAACTTAAGTATCGGCGATAGCTTTACAGTTAAAACGACTGTCAATGATACCGAAACAAGTTACACTCTAAAAATCGTTGGTATTTATGACAATTCATCGACAGCGACAACTGCTCAAATGATGTCAAATGCCTCAAATCCACAAAATAACATCTATACTAACCTCACAACGGCTAATACTATGAAAGGTGAATCCGACAAATTAGATTCAGCTATTTACACTCTTTCAAACCCTGAAAAAATGGATGATTTCGTCAAAGAAGTCAAATCAGAAATTGATACTGATTCATATTCTGTAACCTCTAGCGATGAAATCTATGAACAAATGCTTTCACCACTCAATAACATTTCATCAATTGCACAAAATATTGTTATTTTAGTTGCTGTCGCTGGTGCCGTCATCTTGACGCTCATTGTCATTCTAAGCATCCGAGAACGTCGTTACGAAATCGGTGTCCTTATGAGTTTAGGTGAAAATCGCCTTAAAATTATCGGGCAATTCTTCACAGAATTATTTATGGTAACAGTCGTTTCCCTTGTCATTGCTACTGTTGCTGGAAATTTTGTTGGAAACGCCCTTGGTAACCAACTGTTATCATCTTCAACTCAAACCCAACAGACTACTAAAAATGATTTTCCTGGTGGTCCTGGTCAAGAGACAAACTCTTCTAATGATGACAATAAGCAAAATGACTCAAAACCCCAAAATGACAAACCATCCGGCGGTGGTTTTGGCAATATGATGACAATGGCTACTTCTTCAAGCAAAGAAATTGATCAATTAGACATCAAGTTAACAGGAAATGATGTCGCAAAACTTGGTGGAATTGCCCTTCTTATCTCATTTATCTCAACTATCTTAGCAAGTATCGGCATCATCCGCATGAAACCTAAAGATATCTTGTCTTCTAACTAGAAAGGAATGTTTATGACATTACGCACACAAAATATCGGCTATTGGTACACTAATAATCCCGACGACTACCTTTTCAAAGACGTTAACTTAAACTTTGAAAAAGGAAAAGTTTATTCGATCCTTGGTCAATCAGGAAGTGGAAAAACAACATTTTTATCCCTTTTAGCTGGACTAGACAGCCCAAAGGCTGGTGAAATTTTCCTCAATGATAAAGACATTACTAAATCTGGTCTGACCAATTACCGTAAAAATGCTGTTTCCACTATTTTCCAAGCTTATAATTTAATGACTTACATGACTGCACGTCAAAATGTTCAAACAGCGCTAGAAATTTCTAACAAAAGTATTGACAACGCTAAAATCGAAGAACTTTTTGAACTTGTTGGCATTCCAAAAGAACTAATTGATAAACCAGTTCTTCAGCTTTCAGGTGGCCAACAGCAACGCGTCGCTATTGTACGAGCCTTGGCAACAGAGCATGATATCATTATCGCTGACGAACCGACTGGAAACCTTGACGAAGAAACCACCCAAGATATCGTTAATATTTTTAAAGAAATCGCGCATCAGCAAAACAAAACCGTAATCATCGTTACTCACGAAACGGCTGTCGCTAACGAAACAGATGTTACCTTCGAACTCAAGAAGAAAAGATTTACGCAGATTTAAAAGAAAAAGCACTCAATATCAAAATTGAGTGCTTTTTCTGTTCATTTTAATCTGACAAATCTTGTCCATTAGTAGCAATAACTTTTTTATACCAGAAGAATGAGTCTTTGCGGTAACGTTCAAGGCTGCCAACTTCTTCATCAGTACGGTCAACGTAAATGAAACCATAACGTTTACGAATGCCTTCGTGTGTTGAGATAAGGTCAATAGCTGACCATGGATTGTAACCAAGCATATCAACACCGTCCGTAATCGCTAATTGAATTTGTTCAATGTGAGCACGAAGATAATCGATACGGTATTGGTCGTGAACTTTACCATCTTCTGTCAAAGTATCGTAAGCTCCAAGACCGTTTTCAGTAACCAAAAGTGGCAAGCGGTAACGGCTGTACATTTCACGGACAGTGGCACGGAAACCAACTGGGTCAATTTCCCAACCAAATTCTGTTTTTGGAAGATTTGGATTATCAACGCCGCGATAGAAACCAGCTTCACCACGCGCTGTTTGTTGGTCAGCAGAAGGATTCAAACTTTCTGTACCATCTGAAGCAGCTACAGTTGCAGTATTATAGTAGTTAAATCCGATGAAATCTGGTTTTGCAGCTTTCATAATGGCACGGTCTTCTTCAGTAATCACTGGAGTAGCATCTTGTTCTTCAAGATATGCCCAAACAAGATTATTGTATTCCCCTAAAATATATGCATCAAGATAGAGCCAGTTACGAATAGCATTGAAGTTTTGAGCTGCTAGCACATCTTCTGGTTTTGATGAAGCCGCATAAACAAGTGAAATATTTGGAGCTGGTCCAATTTTAGCTTCAGGAAGCATTTCATGACAAAGCTGCATCGCTTTTGCTTGTGCTACCAACTGGTGATGGTTTTGTTGGTAAATTTCTTTTGTAAGATTTGTTGTTCCTTCTGGTACATGAAGAGTACCAATAACCGGACCAACCAAGGTCAACATGTTTTGTTCATTAATTGTCAACCAATATTTAACACGGTCACCAAAATTTTCAAACAAAACACGCGCATATTCAGCAAACCAATCAACAGATTCATGTGTTGACCATGAGCCACGTTCATCAAGCGCTGCTGGCATATCAAAGTGGAACATTGTCACGATTGGTTCAATATCATATTTCAAACATTCGTCAATCAAATTGTTATAGAATTCAATTCCTTTTGGATTCACTTCGCCAGTTCCTTTTGGCAAAACACGTGACCAAGAAATTGAAAAACGGTATGATTTAAATCCCATTTCTGCCATCAAAGCAATATCTTCTTTGTAGTGATGATAATGGTCAACAGAAACAGTCAAATCAGCAGTACCTGCAGGCAATTCTTTCACATCTTGGCAAGAAGGACCTTTACCATCTTCTAAAGAAGCCCCTTCAACTTGATAAGCTGACGTAGATGCTCCCCACAAGAAGTAATCTGGAAATGGTTTTAACGTTTTATGTAACATGTCAATCTCCTTTTAACTTTTCATTGATTACATTATAGCGTTCTCATTTCTAAAAAACTAATGCTATCCAACGCATTCCTAATACTATCATATGAATCGATATTAAGAATCTAAACAAAATATCAAAAAGCTGCTCAACACCTCTGTTAAGCAGTTTTCATTGCCTTAAATCAAGTCTAATCTTGCAAATGCATTGTACAGTCCATCTTCTTCGACATCACCAGTCACCATGTCTGCCATGGCTAAAATCTCTGGGCCACCATTTCCCATAGAAATGCCAATCTCACAACATTCAAGCATCGGGATATCCACCTTAGCATCTCCAAAAGCAATGGTATCTTTTCTATCAGCTTTTAAATGTTCCAAAAGAACATCAATGGCATGTGCTTTGGTAATATCCTTGACACCTAGATCACCAAACAATGCCGTCTCACCACGACCACCCCATGTTCCAGCTTTTAAATTTGGGAAAACTTTGGCTGAATCCAAATGATCTTGGTAAGAGTTCAAAATAAAGCTGACTTTATTCAAATCATCACGGTACAATTCTTCACCATACACCAAGCCATGAAGAGCATCCTCTGCTTCCATGTGCTCCACTTCTTCTGCTGATTTTCCTTTTTGCATGACGTATTGACGCATGACTGGACGTGCTGCCTCTTTAAAGTTTTCAGATGCAAATAAACCATTATTTGATTCTAGGTAAAATTCCAATCCTCTTTCATGCAACCAATCTACGATGGCCTTTGAATCTTCTTTTGAAATCATTTGATGCATGATAACTTGACCATCATGTTCCACATAAGAACCATTTCCGCCAATCATCCCGTCTAAGCCAATTTCCCAAAGTTCAGGTTGCATCTCTGCACGACTACGACCTGTACAGACAAAGACGGCATGTCCGTTCTCACGCGCTTTTCGAATAGCTTTGACCGCTGATTCTGGAATACGATTATGATAATCAACCAAAGTCCCGTCAACATCTAAAAAAATAATTTTACTCACAGCACTGTCCTCTTCGTTTTTTAATGCCTCTATTTTACTAAGAAAAGTTTGAAAACGATAGTTATATCTTACGAAAAACTGATACTTTCCTCTGCTATTTTTAACCACAAACTAATACTAACCACCCTCAAGCAACTTAGTTGCATTTCTAATCTAAAATCGCTATGATGAATCCATGGAACTTATTAAAAAATTGCTAGCACACCTACCTTACCGTGCTAGTTTTTATGATAAAGATTTAAAACTTATATACAGTAATAACCGTTCAGATGGATCTTTTTTCTCTGATGATGAGGAAGAGAAAGAATTGCCACAATGGGTTTGGACTAGCCTTGAACAAGCACCAGAACAAGCCCTTCATTTTCAAATTCCTACCGAATCATTTGACCGTATCTTATTTCAAACTTATCAAGCAGTTAAAGATGATTCTGGTGAACTTATGGGTGTTATTACTTTTATCCAAGACTTAAAGCTTGTTCTGGCAAGTTACCTAAATGAATCTGGTCAAGCAATCGTTGGATGGTCTGATGTGACATCAGGTCCTTCTAACACCAACCCAATTTTTGATGATTAAAAAAGAGCCAAAAGGCTCTTTTTGTTATTCTTAATCACGATATATCGGTTGAGCACCGTATGTTTGAGACACTGGCATCATTTCAATACGGTTGAAATTAACATGTTCTGGTTGACTAGCCACCCAAGAAACAGTGCTTGCGATATCTTCTGGCGTAATGGCGTTCGCTCCTTCGTAAAGTTTCTCAGCACGTTCATCATCACCTTTGAAGCGGACATTTGAGAACTCTGTTCCTTCACAAAGCCCTGGTTCGATATTCGTCACACGAATCTTTGTCCCAGCAAGATCAGCACGCAAATTTAGCGAGAATTGTTTGACGAAGGCTTTTGATGCACCGTAAACATTGGCACCTGGGTATGGAATAGTTCCTGCTGTTGACCCAAGGTTAATAACCATCCCTGAATTACGCTTAACCATGTCTGGTAAGACTTGGCGTGTCAGATAAACAAGACCTACGATATTAGTATTAATCATGGTCATCCAGTCAGTAAAATCGGCCTCAAATGCCTTGTCTAAACCAAGTGCCAAACCAGCATTATTAACTAAAAGGTCGATGTGTTGCCAAGCTTCTGGTAAACTTGCTAAAGCTTGATCAATCAGCTGAGTATCTGAAACATCCATCTGTAATGGATAAACCTTGTCCTTATCAAGTTCGTCTTGCAAGCTCTGCAATTTTTCCAAGCGACGTGCGCTTGCAATCACTTGATAACCATCTTCAACTAACTTTTTAACAATGGCTCTACCAAACCCAGCAGATGCTCCTGTTACTAATGCAATTTTTATCATTCTATTCTCTTTCTAAATCTATAAATATAAGAAAGTCAGTTGGCTAAACGACCAACTGATTTTTTTAGTTATTCATGTCATTAACAATCAACAGCTTGAGCTGCTGTGATAATCGCTAATTTATAAATATCTTCAGCACTTGAACCACGTGATAAATCATTGACTGGCTTATTCAACCCTTGAAGGATTGGCCCAATCGCTTCAAACATACCAAGTCGTTGAGCAATCTTATAACCAATGTTACCTGATTGAAGATCTGGGAAGATAAAGACGTTTGCTTGACCTGCAACCTTACTATCTGGTGCTTTAACAGCTGCTGTACTTGGAACAAAAGCAGCATCAAATTGTAATTCACCATCAATAGCTAGCTCAGGTTCACGCCCCTTAGCCAATTGAGTTGCTTCACGAACTTTGTCAGCTTGAGGAGCTTTAGCACTACCTTTTGTTGAAAAGCTAAGCATGGCAATTTTAGGGTCAATATCAAAAATTCTTGCTGTATCAGCAGTATTCAAGGCAATTTCAGACAATTCTTGAGCATTCGGATCAATATTAATAGCACAATCCGCAAAAATAAAACGTTGATCAGTGCTTTCACGATTCATCAAGAAGACACCTGACGTTCTGGAAATACCGGGCTTTGTCTTGATAATTTGAAGTGCTGGACGAACAGTATCCGCAGTTGAGTGAGCAGCACCAGAAACCATACCATCCGCTAACCCTAGTTTAACCAACATAACACCAAAGTAATTGACGTCTTTTAGGAGACGATCAGCGTCTTCAGGAGTTGCTTTACCTTTTCGGATTTCAAGAAAGGCTTCCTTCATTTCATCAAACTTATCATAAGTTTGAGGGTTAATGATGACATAGTTTTGATCTGCAAAACCGAATTTAGCCAATAATTCTCGAACTTCCGTAGCTTCTCCCAAAATAATTGGTTCAACCAAACCTTCAAATTTTAAACGAGCGGCCGCACGAAGAACACGTTCATCATTTCCTTCAGGAAAAACAATTTTAAGGTTTTTACCAATAATCTTTTCCCTTAAGCTACCAAATAAAGATCGAATTCCCATAAAAATTAACCTTCCATCTAATTTTGTTGTAGCTCCATGATAACGCTATCAAAGTCATCTGTCAAGTTTGTAGTCTGGATTATCTCTTCATTTGTGTAAGGGTTAACAAAGCGCAAATAATGGCAATGCAGAGCTTGACGTGTAATCCCCATATCCATACGTCCACCATACAAATCATCTCCCAAAAGCGGGAAACCAATGTGAGAAAAATGCACACGAATTTGGTGAGTTCGTCCTGTGTGAAGTCGAATATCTACCAAAGCCACATCGCCAAAGCGTTCCACAACGCGATAACTTGTGTGAGCGTATTTTCCAGACGGATGCACGCAACGTGTGATAATACTATCTTCATCTCGAGCAATCGGCGCAATGATTTCTCCCTCGTCTTCTAGCTCACCTTGTCCTGAAACCAAGGCATAATAACGTTTTTCAATGGTCTTACTTTGTAGTTGTTTATCAAGTCTAGCATGGGCATAACCGTGTTTGGCAAAAAGCATCAAGCCGCTTGTATCCTTATCAAGTCGAGTTACGATGTGAACTTGCTTGTTAGGATAATTTTGCTCCATGTAGTAATATTTGACAAAATTAGCGATGGTATTTGAGTGCAAAACACTTGGAATACTAGCATAACCATGGGGTTTATTGATAATCAAAAAGTGATTATCTTCATAGGCAATATCAAGGTCATGTTTGACTGGAATAAGGGTTTCATGTTCCTGTTCATCAGGAATTTCAATCGTCACCACATCTCCCACATCCAATAAATAAATGGCATTTTGCTCAACGCCATTTACCCAAATATTTCCACCTTTAAATTTCACTTTGGCTAATAAGCCTTTTGAAACATCATGTCCCTTTAAAAAGGTTTTTACTTTTGTTCGTCGGTCCGCAATAAATTCAAATCTCACGAATCTACTTCTCCTATAAAGGCATCTCTCACGCGCTCCCAGAAACTTGTATGGAAGGGTGTTGCCACAAAGCTAATTTTTTTATTGTCAATACAATATTCAATTTTAGACACATTTTTATAATGCATGGTTTTGTTATCGATTGACACTGTATAAACGCCTTGGCGTTTAGGAATGATTTCAATTTTATCTTTTTTCGGCACAATCACAGATGACCCAAGGGTGCGATAAACACGGTTGTTAAGACTAGAAATCTCTGTCAACTGCATCGCTTCCATCGTCGGATGCAAAATAGCACCACCTAAAGATTTATTGTAAGCCGTACTTCCTGTTGGTGTCGATACCGAAATACCATCACCACGGAAACGTTCTAACTTCACTTTATCTATGATAACATCAGCAACCATTGTTTTTTCAATACGTTTAATAGCTACTTCATTAAGCGCACGCGCCTTGACCACACGCCCATCATCTAATGTGATTTTAGCTCGTAAAACAGGATACGAAGCTTTACGTCCTTTATCAGATCGCAAATTTTCAATTAACTTCTCAACTTCAAAATCTCGATAATCAGTGTAAAAACCAAGATGACCAGTATGAATTCCCACAAAACGCACTTTATCAAGGATTTTCTCATACATGTGAAAGGCAGATAAAAGCATGCCATCACCACCAATGGAAATGACAATATCTGGATCCTTTTTAGACAAATAGAATCGTTTATCTTCCTTGAAAGCCGCAAAAAGTTTTGAGGCAACTCGTCTACTTTGATATTTCCCGTTTGCTACAATAGCAACACGCGTCACTTTATCTGTAATATTCGTCTGTGTCATCACTATTTCCTACACCATCACTTAATTTCCGACTTGCGGGATCAAATAAAAGCTGTGCTTCCCTAATATCCTCGCGAATTTTTCGCATCTCTTCATCCAACTCAAGCGCAATCTTTGCCGTTGTTTCCAAACGTTTTTTAATCTCATCAGGAAACTCGCCTTTATATTTATAGTTCAATGAATGTTCAATCGTTGCCCAGAAGTTCATGGCAAGTGTTCTAATCTGAATCTCAGCTAGAACTGTTTTTTGACCATCAATGGTATCAACGGGATATTCCACAATAACATGGTATGAACGATAACCACTGGCTTTCATATGCGTGATGTAATCACGTTCCTGCACGATTTTCATATCATGTCGACTACGTAAAAGTGCCAAAACTTCATCAACGTCATCAACAAATTGAACCATAATACGAAGACCAGCAATATCTTGCAAATCTTGAGCAATATTCTCTGGTTTAATCCCGCGTAGCACCATTTTTTCCTTGATACTTTCGACTGATTTAACGCGACCAGTCACAAATTCAATCGGCGAATGTCGATTTTGTTTACGGAATTGCTTACGAATCCCACGCAATTTAATCTTCAGTTCACCAACAGTTTGTATATATGGATCTAAAAATTTCTCCCAATCCATAAGGTTTCCTTCCTAATGGACCTGTCACGCGGACATGACCAATCCTTGTCAAAAAATTGACTTTTGTATAGAATTAATATAATAAACTTATTATACCATACTTTTATGGACAAAAAAGGAAAATTATTTTTATGACACACCTTGAAATTGAGTACAAAACATTACTCACTAAAGACGAATTCAATCGTCTAAATAGTCAACTTTCCCACGTTACGCCTGTCACTCAGACGAACTACTACTTCGATTCAGAGAATTTCGATATGAAAGCTCACCGTATGTCTCTTCGCATTCGGACATTGCCAAATCGTGCAGAGATTACATTGAAAATTCCGAAAGAAGTTGGAAATTTAGAGTACAACTACGACTTAAGTGTCGCTGAAGCAAAAGAAATCATCAAATCAGGAAAATTTCCAGAAGTTGATTTCCTAAAGCTTATTGAAGAAAATGGTGTTAAACTATCGAGCCTTAAAAATTTTGGTAGTCTCACGACAACGCGTCGTGAAACCATGACTGATATTGGTCTTATGGCTCTTGATAGCAACCAGTATGCTGATATCAAAGATTATGAACTTGAACTTGAAGTTGAGAATGCTGAAAAAGGTAAAAAAGATTTTGATAACTTCTTAGCTCAGCACGACATTGATTTCAAGTATGCTAAAAGCAAAGTTGCTCGCTTTAGCGCAACCCTTAAGCGAATTTAACCACGCTTTTTCCTTAGAAAATGCTGAATTATTTCAGTTTTTTTGGTAAAATATAAGTATTAATTTTAAAGGAGTTTATTTATATCATGGCAGAACATTACGCCGACAAACAATTCAAGCTTTTTTCTCTTTCTTCTAACGTAGAGATTGCACAAAAAATCGCGGACGAAGTTGGAGTCCCTCTTGGAAAAGTGTCAACACGCAAGTTTTCAGACGGCGAAATCATGATTAACATCGAAGAAACAGTTCGTGGTGATGATATCTACATCATCCAATCAACTAGCTACCCTGTTAATGACAACCTTTGGGAACTCTTGATTATGGTAGACGCTTGTAAACGTGCCAGCGCCCACACTGTCAATGTCGTTATCCCTTACTTTGGATATTCACGTCAAGACCGCATCGCTGCATCACGTGAACCAATCACAGCTAAACTTGTAGCAAACATGCTTGTTAAAGCTGGAGTTGACCGTCTTTTGACACTTGATCTTCACGCTGTTCAAGTACAAGGTTTCTTTGATGTCCCAGTCGATAACCTCTTTACTGTTCCATTGTTTGCTAAATACTACTGCGACCTTGGTTTGAAAGGTGAAGACGTTGTTGTTGTCAGCCCTAAAAACTCTGGTATCAAACGTGCTCGTAGCTTGGCTCAAACTCTCGACTCACCAATCGCTATTATCGATTACGCAGAAGATGATGCTCACCGCGAAGAAGGTTACATCATCGGTGAAGTTGCAGGTAAAAAAGCAATCCTTATCGATGACATCTTGAACACAGGTAAAACATTTGCTGAAGCTGCTAAAATCGTTGAACGCAATGGTGCAACTGAAATCTACGCCGTAGCAAGCCACGGATTATTTGCTGGCGCTGCTGCAGAAAGCCTTGATGCTGCTCCTATCAAAGAAATTTTAGTAACTGACTCAGTTGCTACTAACGAACGCTTGCCAAAAAATATTAAATATCTTTCAGCAAGCAAGTTGATTGCTGATGCGATTATTCGTATCCACGAAAAAACTCCGCTCAGCCCATTGTTCTCATATAACGCTAAAAAGGATTAATTTAATATATGATATATCTCGATAATGCTGCAACTACCCCTCTCACACCTTCTGTTATTGATGCAATGACAGAAATCATGGCTAACGATTTTGGTAACCCATCAAGTATTCATGGAATTGGACGTCACGCTAACCATCGTTTGCGTTCATACCGCCAAACAATTGCCTCAGCTTTAAAAACTGACCCACGCCGCATTATCTTTACTTCTGGAGCTACTGAAAGTAACAACACTGCCATCAAAGGCTATGCTCTCGCTAATCAAACTAAAGGAAAACACATCATTACGACTTCCATCGAACACCATTCAGTGCTTCACACAATGGAGTATCTGGAAAAACGCTTTGGTTTTGAAATTACTTATTTAAAACCGGAAAATGATCATATTTCTGCAAAACAAGTAGCTGACGCTCTTCGTGATGACACGATTTTAGTCAGCACAATGTTTGCTAACAATGAAACTGGTGATTTGCTCCCTGTTAAAGAAATTGGTGAACTGCTTCAAGACCACCAAGCTGCTTTTCATGTCGATGCTGTTCAAGCAATCGGGAAAATTGATGTTTATCCTGAAGAGATTAAAGCTGATTTCCTTTCAGCTTCTGCTCATAAATTCCACGGACCAAAAGGTGTGGGTATTCTTTACTCAACACCACAACACTTTGATAATTTGCTCCATGGTGGAGAGCAAGAAGAAAAACGTCGAGCTAGTACTGAAAATATGATTGGTATTGCTGGTACGGCACAAGCCTTATCAGACGCTGTTGCTAATAAAGATGATAATTACAAACACGTCCAAGATTTGCGTCAAGCATTCCTTGATGCTATTTCTGGATTAGATTATTACATCAACGGTAGCCAAAACAAAATGCCACACGTGCTTAATATTGGTTTTCCAAATAAAAACAACGGTATTCTCCTAACACAACTTGACTTAGCTGGTATCGCTGTCTCAACTGGTTCTGCTTGTACCGCTGGTACTGTTGATCCAAGTCATGTTTTGGCAAGCCTATATGGTGAAGATTCACCACGTTTGACAGAATCAATTCGCGTTAGCTTCTCTGAACTTAACACTATTGAAGAAGTTCAAGAACTCGCTAAAAAATTAAAAGAAATTGTAGGAAAATAGGATGGCATTTGAAAAAGAAATCACTTTAAAAGACTGTCTTTACAGCTATGCTATTAGCGATAACATTAAAAAATACACGCTTCGTGACACAACTTTTGTACAAAATCGTGTCGGTAATTACGAATTAACGCGTTTATTGGAAAAAGTGCCTAATTCAGGTGACGGATTCCCATTGAAAATCACTATCAATAAAGATTTAACAGGTTTTAAACTAAGCATCACTGATAAGTCAGGCCTTCGCTTTGTTAACATCTTCAAATCTGAAGATAATAAAATTCTTCAAGAGAAATTCTATTTCTTGATGGACAGCCTCGTTGAACGTGATATTTTCACTAAAAAAGAAGCTTAATCAATAAAAACAACTCCAAAGCTACTTCTCATTAGCCTTGGAGTTGTTTTTTTACTCTATTTTGTAAAATTTGTTTTTAATTTCACAAAGTTTTTGTTACAATAGATGTAACAAGTAAAAGGGAGATGGTATTGTGACTACTGAGAAATCTATTCCTAAAGCAACAGCTAAGCGACTCTCACTTTATTATCGTATTTTTAAACGTTTTAATACAGATAATGTCGAAAAAGCAAGTTCAAAACAAATTGCAGATGCTATGGGAATCGATTCTGCGACAGTCCGCCGAGATTTTTCATATTTTGGTGAACTAGGAAGACGTGGCTTTGGCTACGATGTCAAAAAACTAATGAATTTCTTCGCTGATATTTTGAACGACCACTCTACAACAAATGTTTTGTTGGTAGGCTGCGGAAATATCGGACGAGCATTACTTCACTACCGCTTCCATGATCGTAATAAGATGCAAATCGCTATGGCTTTTGACACAGATGACAATGAAATTGTTGGGCATCAAACTTCTGATGGTATTCCTGTTTATGGAATCTCATCACTCAAAGAGCACGCACAAGAGGCTGGCATTGAGACTGCTATCTTAACAGTTCCAAGTACTAAAGCTCAAGAAGTTGCTGATATTTTAGTTGAGGCTGGTATCCGAGGAATTTTAAGTTTCTCTCCTGTCCATCTTAATGTCCCTAAAGGTGTGATTGTTCAATATGTTGACTTAACAAGTGAATTACAGACACTTCTTTACTTTATGAGTCAATCTAACCAATAATAAAACAAAATCCAACTGCTTTTTGCTTAGCTAAGTTTGTTTAGTATTAGAATACTTTTTATTGCCTGAGAAATGATATCTCAGGTTTTTCTTATAAATTACAACACATCTGTCTCTTCTCTAAAACTATAATATTGGTATTTCCCTACTATAATATGATCTAAACAAATTAACCCAATATCCTCACAGGCTCGCTTCATTTTCTCAGTAAAACGTAAATCGTTCTCACTTGGTGACGGAGAACCAGATGGATGATTGTGAACAATGATGATAGATGTCGCCATATTCTTACAAGCATAGTACAAAATCTCACGAGGTTCTGCTATAGAACGTCGTACTGAACCAATAAAAATGGTCCGCTGTTCAATAATCCGATTTTGACTGTCTAAATAAATGGCTACTAAATGTTCTTGCTTGTGGTCGCTCAACTCCAACATCATCTTTCTTGCTAAACGCTCACTACTCATAATACGCTCTTTTTGAATGTATTCTGCTTTACTGATACGCTTGGCTAGTTCAATCATTGCTTTGATTTCAATGGATTTGACATAACCAATCCCTTTTATCTTTTGTAGTTCTTGCAAGGATAAATGCTGAAAATCAGCAAGTGACTCTATATGCTTTAAAATATCATTAGCAACTTCTAAAACAGGTCTTGTTTTGGTGCCTGTCCGCAATAAAATAGACAATAGTTCTTGATTACTTAAGCGCTCTGCTCCCAAATCTCTTAAACGCTCACGCGGCAACATGGCATCTGTTTTCATTTCAATTGCATACATAAAAATACCTCCACTTATTTATTCGTAAGTTAGAGGTATTTTTCAATTCAATTATTCTAAAAGATTTTGTTGTCGCTTAGCAACATTATCCTTAATGATTTGATAAAGACTTGCTGCCAAAGGTACAGCGACTAGCATTCCAAGGATACCCCATAAAGCACCGCCGATTGTGATTGCCATTAAGACCCACATACCTGGTAATCCAATTGAACCACCAACGACACGCGGATAAATGACATTCCCTTCAAATTGTTGTAAAACAATCAAGTAAACTAAAAAGAGAAACGCTTGTGAAACGGATTGTGTGGCAATTAAGATAAAACCAATGGTCGCTCCGATATAAGCACCAATAACAGGAATTAATGCCGTAAATGCAACTAAAATCCCAATTGTTGCTGCATAAGGCAAATGTAATAACCACATTCCTCCTGCTGTCAAGCTACCAAGAATCATTGCTTCTAAAGTCTGTCCTACAAAGAAACCATGAAATCTATTGTGTAAAATCCCTAAGACATAATGAACAGTTTTAGCATATCTTCCCAAATAAGAATCAATCAAAAGATTAAATTGGCGAGCCAGTTGCTCTTTACTAGCCAAAACATAAATTGAGAAGACTAAACTAATAAAGACATTAAGCAAAGTTGAGGCAATAGTGCTCACAGATGTGAGGATTCCTGTCAAAACTGACAACACTTGATTCAAAATCTGTTGGCTGTAATCTGATAAAGTTGATGTGACATCTGATGAATTACCAAAATAAGCAAAAAGATCTTGAACTAATTTGTTATCATTAAGCTCCTTAATAAACTGAGCGATACCATTAGTATCAATTTTCAAAAGTAAACTAATACTTGCAATTAAATCCGGCAAAACAATCGAAAACAGCCAGCTAATCAAAAAAATAAAGGTTAAGTAAGCTAGAATCATTGAGACAGCTCGTTTTACCTTTAAAAGGTATTTATTTTTAATAAAACGAGTAAAAATCATCTCATAAAGACTCATTACGATATTGACAATATAAGCAATACCAGCACCTATCAGAAAAGGTTGACTAGCCCTAATAACTGTCGTAACTAACGATGCTCCTGTACTCCAATAAGCTTGAATAGCATAACATATCACAAAAGCAAGAACTATATAATAAACATTTTTTTTCTCAAATTTCATGGGAAATAAGTTCTCCTTCATTCAGTTATTCCCATTATAGCAAATTTTATTAAAATGTCGAAAAGTCTGCTGTTTTACTGATAGTCATCACTTTTGCTTACGTTCATAAACATATTCTTGTGAACTTGGGTCATATATTGATTGAACAAGCATGTCTTCTCCGTCATCCGTAATTTTAAAAATAGCACAATTCGCGAGACGTTTTTTAGGAACCGGTGGATTTTTGGTAGCGTGTAAATAAAATTGAGTAATGGCTCCACCGTGACTAACAAATAAAAGAGTCTCATCTTCTTTACTTTCTTCTACAATATCATGAATTGTCTGATACATTCGTTCATAAACTTGAACATTGGATTCGCCACCATAAGCCACAAAATAATCACGATAACCTGAACCATCTTCACGGTGTAAAGGTGGATTGAGGTATTCTTGGTGCGCTTCGTAAGAACCAAAATCCATTTCTTTTAGTCCTTTCAAACGAATATAATCCGTACGCCCCGTTGCTAATTCAGCAGTATCACAAGCACGTTCCTGCGTCGAAGAATAGACACGTGTAAACGTAATGCCCTCTTCTTTAAAATGTTGTCTAGCAGACTTTGCTTGCTCAATTCCCAGTTCAGTCAAGGGAGAATCACAAGCTCCTTGGATACGTCCCTGAAGATTAAAACGCGTTTGACCATGTCGCATCACATAAAAAGTTTTAATCATTTTTACTCCCCTTCAAATGAATAAGTCTTAAATGCCTTGGTTGGTAAAATCAATTTTTGCAACTCTAACTGTTCTTGATGATATTGGAACTCACAAATAGCACAATTTGAAAAGCCAACTCCCTCTGGAAATTGAATACCGAGCTGCAGACAAACACCCCACATCGTTGCTCCATGGCTAACCATTAAAATGTTATCAGCATGATTATCATTTGCCAGCACTTCAAGAATGCTGTCCAACCCCCGCTTACCAACTGTTACAATGTCCTCGCCACCAAAAGGCACCAACAAATCTTCAAACGAATTAGCACCTGCTCTAAATTTTGGCAAAAGAAATTCAGGCTGTGCTTCAAACTCACCAAAGTTCATCTCTTTGATGCCTTTTAATTGAGTGACTTGTGATTGACCAGATACTAATTTAGCAGTATCTGTCGCTCGTTCTTGCGTTGAAGAATAAACACTATCAAACCAAATGCTATTTTCATTAAAATAATCTTTGGCAAGAAGAGCTTGCTGAATACCTAAATCTGTTAGAGGCGAATCGCAAGCTCCCTGCACACGCCCTTGTGTATTAAATAAGGTCTCGCCATGGCGCATCAAATACAATTTTGTTGCCATTTATATCATTTCCCTTCCTAGCAAATAAACTCAGCTGAAAAAGCCCAACTGAGTTTAGACTATTAATCATTTAAAATATTAGCACCACGCGTTGCAATTAAATCTTTGTAATAGTAGAAAGAATCTTTGCGTGAACGGTTGAATGTCCCATTTCCTTGGTCGTCAGCATCGACATAAACAAATCCATAACGTTTTGACATTTCAGACGTTGATGCTGAAACAAGATCTGTACAACCCCACCAAGTATATCCCATTAAGTCAACACCATCTTCAATGGCTTCATACATTTGTTTGACATGAGATTCCAGATAATCAATACGGTATTGGTCGTGAATTGAACCGTCTTCTTCTACTTTATCAAGAGCACCTAGACCATTTTCAACAACCATAAGTGGTACTTGGTAACGATCATAAAGGTTATTCAAAGTAATACGAAGACCAACAGGATCAATTTGCCAACCCCAATCTGAAGCTTCAAGATATGGATTTGGTTCACTTAGAATAAGATTTCCAGCTGTCTCTTCACCAGATTTTTGCTTACGTGCAATAGAGCTCATGTAATATGAGAATGACATGAAATCAACAGGGTATTTTTCAAGAATTTCAAGATCACCATCAGCAATTTCTAACTCAATATTGTTTTCTTTGAAGAAACGTTTCGCGTATGAAGGGTATTTACCACGCACTTGAACATCAGAGAAGAAAAGATTTTCATGGTCTTTTTTAATTTCTTCCATGACATCATCAGGATTACATGTAGCTGGATAAGCTTGCATGCGCGCTAGCATACAACCAATTTTAAAGTCAGGATTGATTTCATGACCAACTTTTGTGGCTAAACTTGATGCCACAAATTGATGATGTGCCGCTTGGTACATGTCTTGTAAGTTCAATTTACCATCGTCAAATAAGAGGCCACCAGACAAGTAACCTGTCATACCAATAATGTTGATTTCGTTAAAAGTCAACCAGTATTTGACTTTATCTTTGTAGCGTTTAAAAACTGTTTCAGCATAGCGAACAAAACAATCAATCACTTTACGATTCTTCCAACCGCCATATTCTGTGATTAGATGAATTGGAAATTCATAATGTGACAATGTCACAAGTGGTTCGATGCCATATTTATTAAGCTCATCAAAAACTTTGTCATAAAAGGCTAGCCCTGCTTCATTTGGAGTAGCATCATCACCATTTGGAAAAATACGTGACCAGGCAATTGACATACGGAAAGTCTTAAAGCCCATTTCCGCATAAAGAGCGATGTCTTCTTTATAACGGTGATAAAAATCTGATCCCCAACGTTTTGGATACAAGCCTTCAGTATCACTCAAAGCCGCATCTAGTTTAGCACGAGTCATTGGTGTGTTAAACTCGCTTCCCATTGATTTTCGTTCTTCTGGTGCTACTGCTCGTGACGTATCAGATGTAGCTGGTCCTCGACCATCAACATTCCATGCTCCTTCAAACTGATTGGCAGCTGTTGCACCACCCCACAAAAAATCTTTTGGAAATTGTTTTGTCATATTTTATCACCTCATATTTTAGTTTACTCTTGTATTATATATTGAATTGTAAGTGTTTTCTATCACTATCATCTTAAAAAACAATACTATCATAAGATTTCTAGATAAAAAGCTTCTCTTACTAGAAAATAGCTTTCAGAAAAAAGAAATTACTCATTGAAACAATTTGAAAATTTAAGCCACTCTATAGAAGAAAATTTGACAAAAGCCCTTTCTCTCTATATAATTAATTAGTTGAAATTATTCTATTTTTTCTGAAAATGGGAAAAATATTTTAATAAGTAGTACTTATTTAGTGGCTAAAAGATAAAAAATCATATGATGATTTACCCTTTAACCAATGATTAAAGTACTATGACTGACTTAGGAGTTTGATTATGTATGATTTTCTATCGTCTTTAGACAGTCTAGTCTGGGGACCACCTCTTCTTGTTCTACTTGTTGGTACAGGAATTTATTTATCTTCTCGCTTAGGTTTGTTGCAAGTTTTTCGCCTTCCAAAGGCTTTGAAACTTATCTTCACGTCTGAAGCGAAAGGTAAAGGGGATATTTCAAGTTTTGCAGCACTCGCAACTGCCCTTGCGGCAACAGTTGGTACAGGTAACATCGTTGGGGTTGCAACAGCCATCAAGCTTGGTGGACCTGGAGCACTTCTTTGGATGTGGATGGCCGCCTTCTTCGGAATGGCTACTAAATACGCTGAAGGTGTTTTAGCAATTAAATACCGTACAACTGATGCTAATGGTGAAATCTCTGGTGGCCCAATGCACTATATTGTTAATGGGATGGGAAAACACTGGAAACCTTTAGCAATCGCCTTCTCAATCTTTGGAGTAATGGTTGCTCTTTTTGGTTCAGGTACTTTTACACAAGTCAATTCAATTACTGATTCACTTAGTAATACTGTTGGCTGGTCACCAAAAATTATCAGTGTCGTTTTAGCCGTTCTTGTTAGTATTATTATTTTCGGTGGTATTCAATCTATTTCAAAAGTTGCTGAAAAGATTGTTCCATTTATGGCAATTATTTACATTCTAGCAACTATCACTATTCTTGCTTTCCACTGTGATCAAATTATTCCAAGTATCGGCTTAGTCATTAAATCAGCCTTTACTGGAAAAGCTGCAACAGGTGGTTTTGCTGGAGCAACAGTCATTACAGCTATCCAAGCCGGTATTGCTCGTGGTATCTTCTCTAATGAATCAGGTCTTGGTTCTGCGCCAATTGCTGCTGCCGCTGCTAAAACTGATCAACCAGTTGAACAAGGTCTTGTATCAATGACTGGTACTTTCATTGATACTATTATTATTTGTACTTTAACTGGTTTGTCAATTATCGTCACTGGTGGTTGGTCAAGCAAACTTAACGGAGCAACGTTAACACAGTCTGCTTTCTCTACTGTTTTTGGCAACTTCGGTGTCTATGCATTGACTTTTAGCTTGATTCTCTTTGCTTTTACAACTATTCTTGGATGGGGTTATTATGGAGAACGTTGTTTTGAATTCCTTTTCGGAGTGAAAGCTATTCCGGTTTACCGTATCATTTTCATTGCTATGGTTGCTCTAGGTGGTTACATCAGCCTTGAAACTATTTGGGTTATCGCTGATATCGTTAACGGTTTGATGGCAATTCCTAACTTGATTGCCTTACTTGCCCTTTCACCAGTTATCATTAAAGAAACAAAACAATATTTTGATAGTCATAGATAAAAAAGCTAGGTTTTTAACCTAGCTTTTTTACTCTCTTTATCACTTATAAGAAAGCGCTTCTCAGGCGCATTCTAATGCCCCATCAGCTTGTTTTAGTGATATAATAGAAGATAGCCTTAATTTAAAACAATTTACTTATGTACTATTATAACCTCATTTGAATAAAGGAGGCATTTCTTATGTCAACACCAGAAGAAAATCTTCGTTTAGCAAAACGAGGACCCATTGTCAGTATCATCGCTTACCTTGTCATTACTTTGCTAAAGCTCATTACTGGTTACTTTTTAAATTCATCTTCATTGATTGCTGATGGTTTTAATAACTTATCTGATATCCTCGGAAATGTTGTGCTTTTAATTGGACTTCATTTAGCCAGTAAACCTGCCGATGAAGATCACCGCTTCGGACATTGGAAAATGGAAGACTTATCTAGTTTAATCACTTCATTTATCATGTTCTATATCGGTTTTAAAGTTCTCTTTCAAACCATCCAAAAAATCATCTCAGGTAGTTTAACACCAATTGATCCTGAAGGTGCTATTATCGGTGTCATCTCAGCTTTAATTATGTACGGTGTTTACCTTCATAATAAACGCCTCTCAAAGCGTGTTAAATCAAGTGCATTATTAGCTGCTTCAAAAGATAACCTTTCAGATGCTATTACTTCTATTGGTACCTCTGTGGCTATCCTAGCAGCCTCATTTAACTTGGTCATCATTGATAGGCTAGCAGCTATCGTTATTACTTATTTCATCTTAAAAACCGCTTATGATATTTTCATGGAAAGTGCCTTTAGTTTGTCAGATGGCTTTGATCAAAAAGAACTTAAAAAATACAAAGAAGCCATTCTAAAACTTCCAAAAGTCTCAAATGTGAAATCTCAACGTGGTCGCTCTTACGGAAGCAATATTTATCTTGATATCGTTGTTGAAATGAATCCAGACTTATCAGTTTATGAAAGCCATGAGATCACAGAACAAATCGAAGAACTTCTTCGTAAAGATTTCTCTGTTTACGATACTGATGTTCACGTGGAACCCGGAGCTATTCCAGAAGATGAAATTTGGGATAATGTTTACAAGAAACTCTATAAAGCAGAAAAAACAATCCTTGCTAAAATTCCGGATTACGAAGAATTAATCTCAGACAGCTTCTATCTCATAGATGTAGATGGCCAATCATATACCAAGTCTGAGATGACTGCTCGAGAAAGACATTATATGAGTAACATTAAAGATTTTGAAATGACTTCTATTAGCCAAAAAACAAAACTCATCACTTACAAACTTGATGATAAAACTCACACCAGTATCTGGAGACGTAAGGAAAAATGGTTCCTTGTCTTTCACCAAATCACCCCACAAATTAATAATTCTCAAGATTAACCGCAAAACCAGGATTAATACTCCTGGTTTTTTAGATGCTTAGAATTAATCAGTTATTTTAATTAACCGGTTAACCATTTTATATTATAACACTCTCAAATGGATATTCAAGTAAAAACATTTAAAAGATAATAAAAAGTTCTAAGCATTTCTACTTAGAACTTTAAGACATTATTTTTTAACAGCATCAGTTGCGACATCAGTACCAAACCATTTGTTTGAGATTTCTTGGAATTTACCTTCTTGATAAAGTTTTTGGAAAGCCTGATTGATTTTCTTAACCAATGTTTTATCAGCTTTTCTAGCACCAACAGCAAAGTCTTCGCCATCAAATTCGCTAGAAATGATATTGTAGTTATCCAGTTCACCTTCTTGCTCAAGGTAATAGTTGGCATAAACTTTATCAATCAAGAGTCCATCAATACGATCATTTTTAAGGTCAATAAGCGCTTGTGTGAAAGTTTCATACTGAGTTGCATCTCCACCAGATACAATATCTTTCAAAACTTTCGGATTAGCATTAAAAGCATCGTAACCTGACGAACCTGATTGAGCACCAAGAACTTTGCCTTTCATGCCAGCAAAGCTTGTAATACCTGATGATTTTTTAGTTACCAATACTTGTTCATTGACCATGTAAGGATTTGTAAAGAGAACTTTATCAGCACGTTCATCAGTCATAGAATAACCATTCCAAATCAGATCAATTGTACCATTGTTCAACTCAGTTTCTTTCATATCCCAGTTGATTGATTGCCATTTAACTTTGATACCATATTCTGCAAAAACTGCATTAGCTAAATCGATATCAAACCCAACATTTTTTCCGTCTTCATCTTCATATCCCATAGGAACAAAAGTATTATCAAAACCAATAGTGATTTTACCATCTTTTGTGTAAGTATCCCATTGATCAGTTTTAACAACTTTTTTTGAAGATGATGAACCACAAGCAGCTAAAGTAACTGTTGCAACTAGCGCAAAAGCACTTAAAAGAACTTTTTTGAATTTCATAACGCACCTAATAAGACTTTC
Organism: Streptococcus vicugnae; assembly: GCF_016461705.1. Classification (GTDB taxonomy): domain Bacteria; phylum Bacillota; class Bacilli; order Lactobacillales; family Streptococcaceae; genus Streptococcus; species Streptococcus vicugnae. The sequence goes on from NZ_JAEMHW010000002.1 coordinate 291,564, forward strand.
TTTTATTTTGGATTAATTTTTAAAATGTGATCTGAAATAGTTTCTGCAAATTGCAAATCATGGGTTACTACAATCTGAGTCATTCCAGCTTCACGGTTTTGTAAAATCAACTTTTCAACTTCTTGACGCAACTCAGGGTCAAGTGCTGACGTTGGTTCATCGTAACCAATAATTTGTGGATCAATCATCATCGCACGTGCTAAAGCAACACGTTGCTTTTGACCACCAGATAGTGAGTAAGGATAGGCATCCGCATGTTCTCCTAAACCAAGACGTTTCAGAAGACCGAGCGCCTTTTCCTTTGCAGCTTCTTTTGTCATTCCCATTGTTTTAACAGGAGATAAAATCAAATTATCTAGTACTGATAAATGTGGGAACAATTGAAAATCTTGAAATACAAAACCAAGTAAATTAAGTGTCTCTAAGTGATCAATCGGAACAACTTCACCATTGTAGATAATCTCACCTGAATCAATTTTTTCAAGACCAGCTAACATACGAAGTAAAGTCGTCTTACCACCACCTGAAGGTCCAACGAGAGACAAAATTTTACCATCTTCAATTGTTAAATTAAAATGATCAAAAATTTTCTTTTGACCAAACTGTTTGGAAATATTTTTTAATTCTAACATCTGGTCACCTCTTATTTATAATAATCAAATTTTTTCTCAGTTTGTTTTGAAATCAAAGTTACAATACCAATCATAAGCAAGTAAATAGCTCCCGCAACAAACATTGGTGCTAAAGTTGCATCACGGTTGGCTGCTGTTTTACTAGCAAGTAATAAATCACCAACACCAAGGACATAAACAAGCGAAGAATCTTTGACAAGGTTGATAATTTCGTTGAACACACTTGGTAAAACAATTTTGAAAACCTGCGGCAAAATAATATAGTGAATAGTTTGCAACTGGTTCAATTTCAAAACTTTTGCAGCTTCATATTGCCCCTTAGGAATAGCCGCAATCCCACCACGGAAAATTTCAGCAAAATAAGCCGCATAATTTAAAGTAAAGGCTAAAATTGCAGCAGGCATGCGATCCATAACTACTCCTACACTTGGTAAGACATAGTAGAAGAAAATTAATTGTAAAAGCAATGGTGTACCACGCATAATCCATACATATAAAGTCAGCAACCATTGCAAAGGTTTAAATTTAATCTGCATTAAAAAAGCTAAGATAGCACCAAACGGAATGGAAAGCACAATAACAATACAGAAAACTTGCAATGTTACTGCAGCGCCATCTAACAAGCTTGGCAGAACTTGTGAAATATATGACATGTTATCTCCTAAAAAGAATTTGTTACTATTATAGTATTATATCAAATTTTAAACCAATTTGGGAGCAATGAAGAATATTTTATCATTTGACCTTATAAAAATAAAACGATATAACATAACTAAATTTACGTAAAACAATTAGCTAGTAAAAAACGCTATGGAATATTTAATCCATAGCGTTACCTTAATTATAGTTTTTTAACAAACTCTGATTTTAATTTCATAGCACCGAATCCATCGATTTTACAATCGATATTGTGATCACCTTCTACAAGACGAATGTTTTTCACACGAGTTCCTTGTTTAAGGTCTTTTGGTGCACCTTTTACTTTCAGGTTTTTTACGATAGTAACACTATCTCCATCAGCAAGACGAGTACCGTTGCTATCTAGAACAACCAAGCCATCTTCTTCTTCAGCTGAATCACTTGGGTTCCATTCATAAGCACACTCTGGGCAAACTAACATTAATCCATCTTCGTAGACATACTCAGAGTTACATTTTGGACAATTTGGTAAAGACATAATTTCTCCTTATCAAAAATAGCTATAACTTTATGACTGTCCTAAAGTTAAAAGTTACATTATCCATTCTACCTTAGAAAATAAGTTTTGGCAAGAGATTATTCAACAGTAACCGATTTCGCAAGGTTACGAGGTTTATCAACATCCAAACCGCGTTGAAGAGTTGCATAATAAGCAATCAATTGAGCTGGTACTACCATAGCAATTGATGACAAGAATGGGTGTACAGTTGTTACAATAATATCATCACCTTCGCGAGCTTGACTTTCATCAACAATTGTAAGAACACTTGCACCACGAGCGGCAACTTCTTGGATGTTACCACGAGTATGTGAAGCAAGAACAGGGTTACTTGAGATAAGAGCAATAACAGGTACTCCTTCTTCAATCAATGAGATTGTACCGTGTTTCAATTCACCAGCTGCAAAGCCTTCACATTGAATATATGAAATTTCTTTCAATTTCAAGCTTGCTTCCATAGCTACATAATAATCTGATCCACGACCAATGTAGAAAGCATTACGCGTTTCTTTAAGAAGTTCTTCTGCTTTAGCAGCAATTTTATCTTTTTCAGAAAGTGTTGCTTCAATTGATTGTGCAACGATTGCTAATTCATGAACCAAGTCAAATTCAGCAGCTACTTCATTACCATTAGCATCACCAACTGCTTTAGCGAGGATAGCTAATGTTGCAATTTGAGCTGTATAGGCTTTAGTTGAAGCAACCGCAATTTCTGGACCAGCATGTAAAAGCATTGTGTATGTTGCTTCACGTGATAGAGTTGATCCAGGAACATTTGTAATTGTCAAACTTGGAATACCCATTTGATTTGCTTTAACCAATACTTGACGGCTATCAGCAGTTTCACCAGATTGAGAAATCATCACAAAGAGTGGTTTTTTACTCAAAAGTGGCATGTTGTAGCCCCACTCAGAAGCAATACCAAGTTCAACTGGTGTATCAGTTAATTTTTCAAGGAATGATTTTGAGGCAAAACCAGCATGGTAAGATGTTCCTGCAGCTAAAATGTAAATACGATCTGCTTCTTGAACAGCTTTAATGATTTCTGGATCAACAGTCACTTGATTGTTATCATCTGTATAAGCTGTGATTAATTTACGCATTACAGTTGGTTGTTCATCAATTTCTTTCAACATGTAGTAAGGGTAAGTTCCTTTACCAATATCAGACAAATCAAGCTCAGCAGTGTAAGAATCACGTTCAATGGCATTGCCTTCATAATCCATTACTGATACAGAATCTTTTGTCAAAACAACTAATTCTTTATCATGGATTTCCATGAACTCACTTGTTTCACGAATCATAGCCATGGCATCTGAACAAACCATATTATAGCCATCACCCAAACCAATCAAAAGTGGTGATTTATTTTTAGCAACGTAAATTGTATCTGGATCTTCAACATCCACTAAAGCAAAAGCATATGAACCTTCAATAATATTCAATGCCTTTTTGAAAGCTTCAAGAACTGATAAACCTTGTTCAACAAATTCTCCAACTAAGTGAACTGCGATTTCAGTATCAGTTTCTCCTTTAAGATGGTGATTTGAAAGATATGTTTCTTTAATTTGTAAATAATTTTCAATAACACCATTGTGAACTAAGACAAAACGTCCAGTTTCAGATGTATGTGGGTGAGCATTTAATTCAGTTGGTTGACCATGTGTTGCCCAACGTGTGTGACCAATACCTGTATAACCAGCCATATCAATTCCGATTTTAGCACGTAGGTCAGCAATACGTCCGACTGATTTAATTAAACGACCTTGGTTAACGCCTTCAGTAACATAAATTCCTGCTGAATCATAACCACGGTATTCTAATTTTTCAAGACCTTGCATCAAGATATCTGTTGCGTTTTTATTTCCAACAACACCAACAATACCACACATATTTTTTTACCTTTAGTAGGGAATTCCTACCATCTCTTTCTTATTTTTTAAAATTGGTATAGTCTAATAAAGACTCTCTAAAACCTTACAGCAACAGTATATAACTTTACTTATAGCTTGTCAACAAAAACATTGGTATAGTTTTAACTATACCAATTAATGATTGGTATAAAAGCAAAAACAGAGTAGCTTAACTACTCTGTTGTAATAAATCCAAATTGATTAAGAGGTAAAACTTTAAAAGTTACAACACCTCTTATTTGACTGTCTTTAATTAGACCAAAACTACGACTATCATTTGTATTCTGACGATCATCATTTAAAACTAGATAGCTTCCCTTTGGAACCTTGTCATATTTTCCATTAGAAACAGTGTTAACAGAAAAATCAGAGGTAAAAGGTTGTTGCGTATCAGAAGTCGACAAATATTCAGATTTAATTTTACTAATGTATGATTCTTCTTTAACTTGATTATCGACGTAAAGAATATCATCCATTACTGTCGCACTTTGCCCTGCTGTTGCAATAACACGACTGATATAAAAAATACCATCTTTCTTGTAAACAATGAAATCTTTGTAGCGGGGTTCTCGATTACGATTAACAACTACAACATCACCGTTAGAGAGGTATGAATTAGCAGCATCTTCATGCACTCTAAATGTTGAAAAAACAAAAATTCTCAACAAGAATATCACTAAAATAGCAATTAAGACCAAAATAATATTTCGAATAAAATCGCGCTTAACCATAATTTCTCCTATTCTTTATTCCATTATACCATGTTTCGCAATATAAAAAAAGTAACCATGTGACTTTTGACACAAAGTTTCATAACTAATTTGCATAACATTCAAAAATTTTATAAAAGAGTTAATTACACCCCTTTTGTGTCCCTTGCTAGCATTTTGACATAAAAAAGCCCTATCACACAGGCGTTAAAGCTTGATATGATAGGCTTTTTTATTATTCAATTATTTTACAGTGCGGGAAATATAGTACTGTTTTTAGTGCGTGTATAATAGTAGAAAACACTGTAAAATAAGCATTTATGCAGGTGAAACATCTGAGCGTTTGAGGCATAAAAATACAAAAGTTTTAAACTTATGCCCCAAAAATGCCCCAAAAATAAGCATTCAATATGTTGCTGTTGTAACCACAATTTGCTAATAAGTCTATTACAACGACAACAAAAAAAGGCTAGCAGAAAGCTAGCCATAAACTCATCACGAGCCAAGATTCAAGTCTTGTTTCATGATCCTATTATATCAAATGCGCGTGGTTTTAATCATTTTTAATTGTGACTTCAATTTTTTGAGGTGCGTCTTTAGCCGCTTTTACTTCCTTAGTAATAGCTTCAGTAGTTGCTTTAGCCTGCTCTTTGGTAACTTTGATAGCTTCTTGGATTTGAGCTGATGTTGAATCTGGGTTTAACGCACGGAAAAAGCGGGCGTACCAAGGTGCTTGATTAGTCCATGTGTAAGACGGAATGTCATGACCGTTGTTGTCTTTATAAATTTGTTGGATGATTTTCATTTCGTCAATATGAGCCAATGCTCGAATTTGGTTTGTGTGCCCATTGTAAAAATAAAGTGTACCTTCGTTCCATTGAGGGTCGCCTTTGATATTAAATAGAAAATCCATTGTTTCTTCTCCTTTAAAATTATTTTGAATTGTGTCATCGTCATCAAGTAAAACTACATTTTTGTCTAATCCGCCAGCAATACCTGTACTGGTGAATTGCCACCAGCGAATACCGTCCATAGACGGGAATATTGACCATACAGGCGTTGGAGTCACGTTGTAGTTTGGATAAGCAGCAATCCATAAGCTGTTTGGATATTTAGTAATGATTTGTTCATAGTAAACATTGGCAAGCGTATACGGCTTATAGCTGTAGTATATCGGCTTGTAACCTGCATTGGCACATTTATCCATAAATGCCAAAACAGCGTCTGTATTGGCTTGTTTTGACGTACTAGCGCTGTCCTCATAGTCACATACAAGATAAGGTGTTTTAGTTGGCAAGTTAGCCAGGAAATAGTTTGCTTCCGCTACAGCTTGACTAACGTTACCGCCAAAACGTGCAAAATGATAATATCCGATTGGTTCACTTGTACTTGCTTGTGTAAAACGATTGGGTGAAAGATAGCCAGTACCTTCGCTAACCTTGATAATCGTCTTGCGTGTGCCTGCGGCTTGACAGATAGCTGTTAAATCTGCCGATTGATAGCTTGACACGTCAATAAAATAGTCATTCTTCTTCATCAACGCCACCTACTTTATTGTAATTAGCTGTGGAAATACCGATACAAGCACCTAGAAATGTCGTAACAGCCGTCACGATAACAAGTGTAATCTGTGTGTATTCCCAGTTGAACGCTGTTCCGATTGTCCCAATAAGTGTGCCTAGTGCTGGTAAAAGCACCACGACCACCCATTTTAAATAATCATAAGTTTTGTTAGTTAGTTTCATCTGTTTTCTCCTCGTCATTATCATTATTTGTGTAATCAGCTTTATCTACGTCAAATTTGTCAGTATCAATATTTTGTCTGATGAATTTGTCAATGTATGGAATATGAACGCCTAAAGCTGATAAGTTAGCCAGAACGCTTGACCCGTAAGCAAATAGCATAGAAATAATAAAAGCGTCTACAGCGACACCCAAACCAGCAAACACGCACAATGGATAAGCTAAAGCCGTCATCAAGAACATAGCCACATGACTGACTAAACCTTTGCGGAACTTAGAGCTTGAATAGCTATGTTGCGCCCATGCCCTGCTAAAACCTAGCAAAATGTCAAAGACAATAACGACCAACAAAGCAAATACTGCTAAGTGGTCGTCAATACCGTCTTCGTAAAAATTGCCGATAATGTGCAAAATGTGCATGAGTCCGTCTGGTTCTGGTTTGACATAGGTCACTTTTTCTTGTGTGATTACTGCTGCAAGAGTTAACACTTCAATAGAACCACCTCATCACTATTCTTCTGTCGTGTCAGCTTGTTCTTCCACAACTTTTTCTGGCAAACCGTAACTTTTACGTTGTTGGTCTGGAATAGTGACGTCTAAATCAGTCACAGTGTTATTGTGCTTATAGACATCAAATTCCATGTCAACACCGTGGATTTCAGCTTCTGCAATCAAGTTACGACAATAGAGCGTTGCAGCGTTTTGTGATTCAAAATTACAACGGTCTGAATATTCGTTTACCCACGTCCGAAGTCCGCTGTAGTTTTGGTATTCCAAAAATTGACCGTCACCGTTTTTGATAACAAATACTGTGTTTGTAGTTGATTCTGCCATAATTATTCTCCTTCTTTTGTTTCTTCTGGTGCAGTTGCTTCTTCTAATTGTTGTTGAAGCTCTGCGTTTTGTTGTTGTAATTGTTCAAGTTGTGCTTGTAGAGTTGCTTTGTCAAGTGACAATTGCGCAATCTCTAAAGCGAGCTTTGATTGAATTTGTTGATTAAGATTATCCATGTTTGCTCCTTATTTTTTCTTCTCTAGTACCCCGTAGTAATAAATATTTCTTACGTAGAGGTCAATTGTTCCACCTGAATTAAAACGTATGCTGTAAGTTCTACTTGGTATAGATGTTCGTCTAGTTGTTGCTGCCATGTATGCGTATTTTTCTGAACTAGTATTATATTCATTAATTGCAATAGAAACATCATTGTCAGGGTTATCGGAATCATCACTAAGATATCTCCAATTTGATAACGTTAAACCATTTCCAGAATAATCGAGTTGTCGACCATTAAAACGAGTTGATAAGTTTTTTTGAATCGTTATACTATCGTCTAGATAGTTTCCCCTTGTATCTCCTACAGCGAGTTTTTTGATTAACGTATAGTTACCCATTCCTTGCACTGTTGCTCCTGTTCCAGAAGATTTACTCCCCCAAAACTGGATAATAGAGGGGGAGATACGGATGGTAGGTGAATAGGTGGACGTTGAACTTTTTGAGCTTATACTTATATATTCATTCGTTATAGTCAATGTATTATTTGTAGAGTTATTAATCGCATTTGTTATGAAAGTTGCCGTGTTACCAGTTAATTTGCTAACGTCAATGGCATTAGCAGCTATTTTATCCGCATTGATTGCCCCTGCTGCTATCTTATCAGTCGTTATCGCACCTGTGGCGATATTCGCAGCGGTAATTGTATTAGCCTTTATCTGGTCACTTGTAATCGTGCCACTTGCGATTTGACTAGCTGTAATACTACCTGCTTTGATTTTGGCAGCGTCCAACGTGCCAGCCGTTATACGGTCACCATTGATACTGTTCGCTGTCATTTTGTCAGTCGTAACAGCCCCTGCTTTGATTGCGTCAGCTGTAATCGCATTGCTTGAAATCACATCAGCTGTGATGATTTTACCGTTAAGATGTGCCGTATTAATCGACTTGCTGGCTATTTTGGCGCTTGTGATAGCACCGTCAACAATCATATTCGCTTTTACGTTAATCTTGTCAGAAAACAGATTAATAGAGTTTTGGTTAACAGCAAAATAAGCCCCAATCGCATTCGCAACATCGGTTGTTGACTTGCCAGCTTTCATGACTATTCCGTCTGCATTAATAGTCAAGCTAGCACTCTTAACCGTTGAACTATCCAACGCGGACACGCTAGCTTTGATTGAATCAGTTGTCTGTTTGATTTCAGACTGCGCACTTGCTAACTTGCTGTCGTAGTCTTCTGGAGCTGGTTGCCAGTCGCTCTTAAGCGAGCCAACACGAATGCTTAAATTGGAAATCGTAACTGTTCCACTAGTAGTCGTCTGATTCAAATTAAGGTAGCGTGATGACACCGCTGTGCCATTGTATTTAATTTTCTTAAACGTACCAGAATAGTGACCTGAACCGCTTGACGTGCTAAGGTCGCTAGACGTATTGTTTAACAAAATCGTATTGTCCCACTGATTAGCTGTGCCGTCAGAGTACGTAATCACTCGATTAATTCGGAACTTAGACGTGCTTGTCGGTGCAGTCACGCTCCAGTCAAACTCGATGATAAGCGTTGCGTTATCAGCTATATCATCGAACGCACTTGATAAGTCATACAGCTTACCACCAGTTGACGACTTAGAATCACCAGTTTTAAGAGCGTAGTTCCGCCCACCAGCGGTTGTAGGTATTTGACCCTCAACGCTACTAATCTTACTGCTTAACTCGTTAGCTTTAGCTGTAATGTTGTTTTCAGCAGTCGTCACACGACCAGACAGCGTATTGAAATCTGTCTGCGAAACTTTAGCGCTTAGACCAGTAGTCAACGAATTAATCGAGTTAGTATGTGATGTAATTGTGTTTCCTTGTGACGTTACTTGCGTGCTAAGCTGTTCAAGACCGTTTGCGGTTTGAGTGAGAGTAGTGTTTAGTTTAGTGATGTCTGCTTCGGTATCCTCAATAGCAGGTACTGGGCTAGTAGCAATACTTCCATCTTCAAGCTGTACGTCACGAATACAAACAATATCGCCAACTTCAAAATCAACGCCATTCCCATAAACTATCCATTGCTTATAAGTGCTAGTCGTTGCTACCGTAAAAGTATTGCTATAGCGTTGCCATTCTGTCGTTACATTAATCGCTTTCGCAGCGTTGCCCCATTCAGGACCAACTTTGATTTTTCGGACTTTTGACATTTTGACATCCATTGCCCACGTCATCTGCTTACCAAAAAAGCGACCGTCAGAGAAATCAAACAAGTTTTTGTAAAAACCGCCACCGCCTGCTTTAGTGCAAGTTGCTTTTAAATACTGACCGCTTTTGGCTGTATTGTCTTTTATTATTTCAAAAGACCAACCGCTTGTGTTTTGAGTCCAACCAGTAGCCGTTAAACCATAATTTCTAATATAGTTACGAGCTCCAACACTTGTCGGTATCTTTCCCTCAACCGCACTAACAGCACTACTAATCTGACCAGGCACTGCTTCAACTTTTGTCTGCAGACTGCTCACATTTCCGTTCGTAGTTTGCAAGCTAGATTGCAAGTTAGCTACTGCCTTATCGTTGCTAGCTTGATAGTTAGCAAGATTAGTCTTAGTAGTGTCGGCGGTTGCTGTAGTTGCTGTTAAGTCATTGCGAATCCCAGTCACATCTTCAGTGTACGTTGATTTAGCAACGTAATCTTTAGCAATCGCTGTACGCTCCGCAGTCAATTGACGTGCTGTTTCAGTCTTAGCACTTTCGAAGTATTGGTTAGCTCGTGTCGATTCACCATTCTTGTACGTTTCAAGCGATTCAATACGTGTCTTAAAGCCCTCTGCGGTTTGGTCTGCAGTTGCTTTGTTTGATTTGACTGTGCCGTCTAATGTTTGGAGATTAGACTGTAAGCTAGCATAGTTTTGGTCTGCAGTCTGCTTATATTCTGCAACTTTTTGTGATAAGTTCCAATCGTTCTCTGAATAATCAGAAACGATATTGCCTTTTTCAAGTTGCATACCACAAATTTCAATGACACCACCACCAGATTGACCGAATTGTAACGAGTGGTTATTTGTTGATTCGGTCGTAAACGTTAACGTGTAACGTTTCCACTCTGTATTCGTGATAGCTGTTTTAAGCTCTCTGTTCGTTGCGCTTGTCGTCCAGCAACGCATTAATAAAGTAACTGAATCAGTGTCAGATTGTGACGAAACACGAGCCCAGCAAGAAACTGTGTACTGTTCACCAAAATCAACTGGTATCGTACGTTGACCTATATCTTTGTTACCGCCGTTGGTATTACCAACAATACGGATAGCTTTAGTGATTTCTGGTCGTGGTGCGTCATCAACATCAAAGACTTCAACGGTACCATTACCGCCAGATAAAGTTTGCCAAGTACCACGATTGTAACTGTCGGTATTGCCTAACGGAATCGTTGACGTGTTTCGCAGAATGTTCTTAGTACCAATTTGCAAGTTTTCAAACTTCGCATTAAGTCCATTCAAACCAGTTTCTAAAGTAGCTGTTTTCTTGCTAGCAGTTTCAGCAGTCGTTTTAACTTGCGATAGCGTTGTTTTCGTACCTGCTAAATCATCCTCAACCGTTTTAGTTCTGGCAGTAACACTTGCAATATTTTTAGTATTACTATCTACTGTCTTGCTTAACTCGCTAACAGTCGTCTTCGTACCGTTAGCGGTTTCTTCAACACTACTTACACGTTTGGTTAATTCAGACTGTGCGCTTGCTTGTGCAGTCAACTGGCTAGCTTGACTGGTTAAATCCTGCTTAGCTTTGGTTAAATCACTTTGCAAATTCGTAGCTTTCGTGTCAACAGCGTTAACAGCACTTTGCAAGTCTGTTTTAGCTTTAGACAAGTCATTAGCTACTGCGGTGAGTTGTTGTTTGGCTTCACTCGCTGACGTTTTAGCGCTGTTAGCAGTATTAGTGACTGTGGTTAAATCAGTCTTGACTTTGGCTAAGTCAGATTTCAGGCTGTTAGCAGTCGTGTTCGCTTGTTCTGCGACTTCTGCAGTGGCTTGGTTGATTTCATCAGCATAGGCTTTTGCGTTTGATTCTGCCTGTGTTTTAGCTGTGTCAATCTGCGTTTCAATTTCCGCTTTTGAGGTGGCGAGTTCATTTCTAACACTGTTTTGATATTCAAGTGATTGTTGCAACATCTCGTTGCTGACTTTTTTAAATTCTTCATCAGCATATTTTAATTGTTGTTGCACTTCTGCTTGAATTCGTGTTGATTTTTGGTCGATTTTTTTAGTAACGAAACTGCCATAAGTATACTGTGCGTCATTTCCAGCTACGCTATCAGCACTAATCGTACTTGTTAACCCACCACTAAAACTAAATGATTGATAAAGCACTGGTACTTTAAAGACTTCGTTTTTGTTAGTCTTGATAGTCACCCACTGACCAACGTCTAACTTTAAATGGCCTTGATAACTCAAATCGTATGGATAATAAACAATGTCTTTCAAAGTATAATAGAGCGAGTTTAACGTATCTTGTGTTGCTAATGGGTTTTCAATTTCAAGTGACCTACCAGTCTGCAAGCCAACTGTCAAAACTTCATCATCCTTAGTTTCGCAAGTGATACCCGCGATTTGATACTCAACTTCGCTTTTTTCAAGACCATGTAAAAAATAATTATCAGCAGTGATTGTAATACCAGATTCAGTCAGTCCTCTTACTTCCAATTCACCATTACGATTAAAGAAACAAGAAAAGCCAAGCAATTGGCTTGCTTGACTAAGAACATCTCTATAAGTGAGCTTATCACCTGTCGGCTCGTCAACGTGTTGCTGAATAGCTGTTGTTCCAAAATTATCACTAGCAAGTGTAACACCAGTCTTAGTGGCGATTTCTAAAATAACATCACGGATTTGCGCTGGGTATTTTAAATCGGTTTTAAAACTTTCATTGAGCTTAAACATTTCGTCCATAAGCTCAATTTCAGTAGTGTTGGCGTTTCGGTCAATCTTAATATCATCAATGTAATATTTCCCCATTTTGACCCATTCGACTTTACTGCCGACTAACAAACCAATTTCTGGATAAACAACATCTAGTTTTTTGAATGATTCGACAATGCTAGTAAACAATATCGAAGCCGTACCAGCATATGTTCCGCCAGGTGTAAAGTCATCACCAGTAATATAGCCATACTTGAAATTAGCACTCTTGATATTTTCTGATGTGAAATCACCTACTCTAATAGCCAAAGTACGGTCATTTGATAGCATTGCTTCGTTAAAAGTTACCATAAATTACCTTTCTATTAGATTGAATTTTAAACCACTCCACGGCTTAAATTTGTTAGTAAATGAATAAGCTGGCGCCGTTCTATCACCAACATAAAATGTCCGTGTTGATTGTCCCGAAATAGGGTCTGGATAGCTCACACTAAAAAATACAGCCGATACTGCATTAAGTATCGCACTGCATTCTGACTGTGTTAACATTCCCCACTCGATTTCTAGTTTGCGTTTAGTGGTTATTCTGTCTCTGACCATATCGCCGTTTGCGTTTCGACCAGTTTCGCCGTCAACGTCTTGTACACCAACTTGAAAACTTTTAGGCGGTACTACTGAAACGCCATTTATAATTAAATTGCTCATTGAACCTCCTAAATCTTAAGCAGTATTTGACCTGCTCGTTGTTGTTCTTTGTTGATTTCCTTAATAGCAATTCTTCCAAATTCACTACCACCAATTTGAATAATGATGTCGCCGTCACCTGAAAAGCCTGACTGTTGATTGCCTGACCCCAGAGCGTTAACGACTGCTGTGCTGACGACACGTCCCATAGTTTGAAGAAAACCAGTATTTTCAAGTGGTACGACCGCTTCTTTACCTGCTTCACCAATCATAGCAAGTGTTGGACTGTCAACAATACCACCACGAGCAAGTTTAGGAATATAAACACGACCAATGCGCCCAAGACTAACACCAGGGATTTTATTAATAACACCAATAACACCATTAATCATGCCTATGAACGAATTGACGACATTTTCAACCGTGCTAAAAGCTGCGTTCATTGCTGAGCGGAAAGCGCCAGAAACAGCCGAACCAATAGCAGTCCCAATATTAGTAAATGAACTTCTGATAGTGTTATAAATTCCTCTAAAGAAATTAGCGACACCACTAAAAGCAGACGTTACATTTGACCAAGCACCCCTGAAGGTATTTCCGAACCATGAACCAATACTAGAAAAAGCATTAGTAACATCATGATAACGTGATTTAAACCAATTACCAATGCCAGTAAAGACGTTTTGAACGTTAGAATAGGCAGTGTTAAAGTTTTGTCTAAACCAATTACCAACATTTGAAAATGCTTTAGTAACATCATTGTATCTATCAGTAAACCACTTACCTATAGATTGGAAAATTTTAGTCAGTCCATCCCACGCTTCTTGGAATTTCTTAGTAAACCATTGACCAGCGCCAGTAAAGGCTTTTACAATGTCGTTCCAACGCTCGCCAAACCATTTGCCGATTGGAGTAAATATTTTGACAATACCGTCCCAGCCTGCTTGTACAACGGCTACAATTGTATTCCACGCTGCTTTGAAGAGTCCAATAAGGGCATTCCATAACATCATGACAAGAGATTCTAGAATGGTAGAGAAACCAGAGAAGATTTGCTTGATACCATCCCATGCCAACGACCAATCACCAGTAAAGACACCTTTAAGAAAATCATTGATACCTTGAAGAATATCAATAACTCCACCAATAATATCAGCAATCTTACCCCAAACATCAAAGAAAACATCTGCCAAATATTGAATAGCAGGTGCTAATATTGGAACTATCCACTCTGCTAGCCAATTGAAGAACGGTTGTAAAACATTTTCCCAGATAACTTTTAAATCATCTATAATATCTCCGAAATAATCTAATGCTTTTTCAATCATTGGTTGAATGTGGTTAGACATTAAATCAGAGAAACCTTGTCCAATGTTGTCAAGCACTGGTTGGATATAAGTATTCCAGCTGTTTAAGAACGTTCCTACGATTTCTGACCAACCACTTGCCAAAGAATCAACAAATGGTTTGATATGTTCGTCATAGGTCGCATTGATAGCAGACATAGTATTTTTAACTAAATCTTTTAGCGAGGCAAAAGCTGGTTCAGCCGCTGAAAGTAGACCTGTTAAATTACGAGTAATCTTGTCTTGGTTTTCAGTCAAGATAGTATCAACAGCACCAAACATATCACGTAAAGACTTAGTGTATAACTCTGCTATGCCCATTCCTGCGTATGTAAACGCTGAAATAATATGGCTACCAATATCAGTAGCAGGCGTGCTTGTGATAGTGTCATAAAAGATTTGTCCAAGCGCTTGTGCAATGTTTCCGATGTGTGCTACTAAGTCACCAGATATTTCGAATTGTCTTATTAACCAACCTTTTATGTCAAATTTGGTTTCATTGAGGGATTTATTAAGGCTTTCAGCGATAAATACCGCAATTCCCATGATGACATTAGCTATAGCTCCTGTTATTTGCCCTAAAGCAAAAGCTAATTTTTCACCAAATTTCGCAGCTGCTGCTAATACTGTTCCGTCCTCAAAAATATCTTTCAGTGACTGCCAAATGCCTTTTAAAGCTTCCTTGAAACGTTCAAGACTATCAGACCTAAATGAAACATCAAAACCATCTTTGAACAAATCTTTTAATTTTGAAAGATAGTCTAAAAGAGGTTTTAACGTCTTGTCCCAACCATCAAAAATACTCTTAAAGTTATTGTCTAGGTCTTCAAGCGCCACTTCAGGCAGAATGTCACTTCCACCACTACCACCATCACCACCAGAACCTTTTTTAGATTTAGGTGTTGTTGTTTTAGGTGATGACGAATCATCAGAATCTTTGTTTGATGATAAACTGTTGATTTCGTCGAAAGATGCTAAACCTAACAGCTCTTTAACAGCTTTTTTAGCACTTTTAGCCGTATTATTTAAATTATCAGCTACATCATCTGATGAATCAGCCGCATCATCTAAATCATCAGCAATATCACCGACTGCATTACCTGCGTCGTTAGCGTTATTGACCACGCCACCTAAACTATCAGCCATGGACTCAAGCGCACTATTTTTAACGGTCGCTTTCTTGTTAAACATTAAGCTAACAAACTCAGCCAATTTAGCCGTTGCATTTTTTAACGCCATTGCTAAGGAGTTCAAAACTGGCATAACAGCATTAAGAATTGGTAATAACGCACTACCAAGATTAAACGCTGTATCTTTTAAAAGCGATTTAAAAAGACTAACACGACTATTTACAGAATTGGAAAGTGTATTACCATATTTCGCCGTTGCTTGTTCCAAAATCGCCATTAATCGGATTTGTTGTTGCGTGTTGTAGTCCAATTGTTGCCAAGACGAATCGCCAGCGTATTTTTTAAACGCTTCTGTTGATTCAATCATGGCAACGTTAACATTAATACCTAAATCTTCAATGGCTTCAGTATTACCAAGCAAACCAGAACGAATGCGTTCCATAACGTCTGTAATGCTTCGACCAGTCCCTTCAGCAATGACAGCTGACGTTTGAAGCATTTTACCTGTATAGGCACTTAGCTTATCAGAATCCTTAATAAAACCAGCAAATAAGTTTCCGTAAATTGATGCGTATTGTGTCGCGTCAGATACAGACATATTCATTGCGTTAGCATTGGTTTCAATCCATTTTAGGAATGCTTGCGAACTTTCGCCCATTTGGCGCTTGATTTGATTGACTGAAGCAACTACTTCTAACGCTGTTTGTGTTGAAGTAACACCAAGATCAAACATTTTTTTACCAAGATATGAAAATGCAGCAATCTTTCCAATTTTAGAAAATGCAGCTTTGATACTAGACGTACTGTTTTGAACTTTGCTATCTGATGCCTTCACTTGATTTTCAAGTTCTTTCATCTTTTGCTTGAATGGTGAAATTTTCGCATCAATAACGACTTGAAGCTCTTCTAAAGTCATACTCATACTTGCGCCCCCTTTCCTCAATTAATTTTTAAAACGTTCATTAAACTGTGTTGCAAACGCACGCATGCGTTCTTTGTGCATTAATAAATCACGTTGTCTGCGTTCTTCCTCGATTTGTTCACGCTCTTTATCAAATAAATCTGGTGCATATTCCCAGACCTCTAACAGTTTAGATTCCGAAGATAGTAAGCAAGAAACGTGATTAGCAATCATTTGCGATAATTGATAGTTGTTTATAATCTGTTCTTTTCGTTTTTGTGTATAGACACGATTATAGCTATTAATTAAATCAATGATTTCAGCAACTGTGTACTCCCAAAAATCAAAAGGACTGCCCTTGATGTCCAAAAACATAGGATACAGTCCATTGATATAATCCTTAGCAGAAATGATTTCAACAGACGTCGTTACTTCTACTTCACTGTAGTTAGTGTCGTTTGGTCGTCCGTTGTTTCTTTCTGACGTGGCATAAAACCCGAATTTTCAAAAAGTGGGATAATAACATCTGTCAATAAAGAAGTTTGGTCACCACCTGCGTCAACATAATCGTCATGCATGTCATAAACATCATCAAGTGTGACACCGTGTTCAAATTTTTGCAACGCTCCGTGAATAACCACCAACATCACTTTAAGTGGTGGTAATGGGAAATCTTCATCTTGGCGTGGCATGAATACCTTAAGAAGATTGACACCAAGTTTTTCTTCGACTGCTACTGCTTGACGTGTTGTTAAACGTAATTTGTGTTCAACTTCGCCGATTTTCCAAATTGCGTATGGTAATGACATTTAATTAACCTCCGATTGGGTCTGTAAATTCAAGTGCCGATTGCAACGCAATGCTTGCTGTAAACTCAATAACACCATTGACAGCACCGCTACCGATTTTAACTGAAACTTGACCAGAGAAATTAACTTTAGTACCGTCTGGGTATTTGTGTTCAAAGTTGGCAACAGTTCCTGCTTCTTGCAATTTACGCAAGACACGGTACGAATCAGCTTCATTAGTATTTGAAAAGGCAAATTTGTATTCCAATTCACCCGCATCACCAATACCAAGTTCGTATTGTTTAACTGAATCTGCCAATGTAGTGTTATCTACTTTTTCTGGATCAACCCCAATTTCAGGAACTTCTTTTAGTCCTGTCAAATTCGTAAAACTAGTTTTACCAGAAGTTGAGTAACCTAGTGTAATTCCATTTGCTAACATAAATTATCCTTCCATTCTTTGTTGATAAACAAGTTCAGAGTTAAGGTCAACGATACCTTCAAAACGCATTAACTTGTGACGTAAATTGCTAGGGTCTGGCACATCTTGGCAAGTCGTACGTTTAAGTCCCAAACTTGCAAATATAGAGTTGATAGACGTAGCCATATCGCTTGTTGTATCGTTGTTAAAGATATCGACCTTATATCTGACATATGTTTTTTGTTCTTGGTTATCGTATTGTTCATAAGGCTTATTTTCCTCTTCCAAATAGATAACCACTGGAAAATGTTCCCAATCATCTGGATAAGTGTCTGTGACATTATCCGTAAGCTTCTCAAGCTCTTTATAAATAAGCGGTTTAATATTAATCATTTGACAATTTCCTTTATCCTTTTGTTAACGTAAGTGCAAATATACTGTGAAACACGTTTCTCGTTATTTTTTAACGCAGGGTATAGATAAGGTTGTGCTGGCTGACCATACATCTTATAAAATTCACCTACTTTTTGGAAGTGATATGGTCCTACATCAATTTGACTTTCATGAACATACCACGGCGTCGAACGATAAGAGACACTGATTTCTGGTGAAATACCTGAATGGTTAGCTTGCCCAACTGGTCCTGTTCCAAGTTCAACGTATATACCGTATTCTTTCGTAACGTAAACAACTGCTATCGCTTCACCAACGCTTTTAGCTTCAGCTTTTACTTGTATGCCTTCATTACGCAATTCACCAGAATTGACAGGGGCTCCTAGCTTAGCTTCACCTTGTACCATTTTTCCACCGCCATTGGCAGCCGTCAAAACAATATCTGTAGTCGTCCTGCTGTCAGACAGTCTGCGTAATTTTGCAATCAATTTATCAGCATTAACGATTTCTGACATCTTCTAATTCCAACACCTTGTGATTGCTGTAGGTTTTTATTGAAATGACTTTATGTGTTATGTTATCACTATTAATACATAGCCCGTCAAGCTCATTAATCGTTGTATTGCGTTCAACTAAAGCATTTAAAATATAACTTAGTCGTTGTCCATATACTTCTGCTTGCACATTGCCTGACGCTGGCCATATTTCTGCATAAATCGTAACACCTTCATCACTATAGCCAGTCCTTTTTAGACCCTCGTTAGTTTTAATCGTCTGATGTTTCTTCAGTAGATACGGTTTTAGTCTGTTCTTTTTCAAACGCATATCCGCCCACCTTTGCCAATCGGTATTGATTAATACTAGCTTTTAACGTCTCTGAAACACCGTCTTTGTAGCTGACCGATACACCGCCTTCACTACGTGATGACTCACCTTCACTACCTTGTTTGTTGTACAGTTCCAGAGCCAACTCAAGCTGTAAGCCTTCCAAAACTGGAATTAGTTTTGTTCGGTTCGTCATTGTCAAAATAATATTTTTAGCCCGCAAAAGTAAAGGCGAAAGTAATTTTGAATCACTTTCGCCAGTTAACGTTTGTAAAGTTTCAAGATTATCCATGAAACCTCCTTACTTGTTACTTAGAAGATTTCTTATCTTCCTTAATAACTTCCACAACTGTATCAGTTTTGACTCCCTGCGATTCAAGATTTTTAGATAGTTCTTTGAAACGTTGTTCAGTCACTTCAATAACTGCTCCTTTTGGGCGTAAAACTTTTGCTTGCCAGTCGTGGAAATCTTGCAACACTTTTAATTTAACCATTTAGCACCTCCAAAAGTTCCTGCTTAGTTAGAGTGCTATAACCCTCAATACCACGTTGCTTAGCTAATTCTTTTAGCTCTTTAACGTTCAAATCTGACAAGCTATCAGCCTCTTCAACTTCCACAGCTTCTTCAACTTCCACAGTCTTTTTAGGTGGGTAATGGCGTCTTAGTAGCATTCCCATAAACGCTCCTTATTCTGATTCACCAAATTTGACGACTTTTGATTGGTCATATAGATAAACACCGTAGTGTTCATCACCAGTGATTACAGTTGTTTTCTTAATAATGTCGCGGTCTGTTTCAACAGCAATGTTACGTTTTAAATTAATAACAAATGCACCATATTTAGCTTCGTCGTCTGGGTCTGTTTCTTTAGCAGATACTTGCACAAGGAAACCTTTGCCTTGTTCTACTTTCTTAGAACGGACGATTTGAACTCCTCCAGCTTCACCAAATGTGCCAGCCACAACCATTTCAGCACCAAGTTCTGAACCTTTAATCCATTCTTTACCAATATTCGCTTTTAGTGAAATGGCATCTTTTGGATTGATGACAGCGACATAACGCACATCTTCTTCATCTTCGAAAATTTGAAGTGCCTTGTCAATTGTTTCAAGTGTTGTTGGCGCTTCAGCAACGTGCTGTGTAGCTGTTTTAGCGATTTCCACAAGGTCATTATCAATTTTGTTAGCAATAGCTAAACCAAGCTGATGAGTTGCTTGTCCGATAGGGTCACCAAGTCCAGATAAAACAGCTTCGTCGGTAATTTCATACCCTTTACCAGCTTTTTTGATAGTCATTGTTGTCTTTTTAGTTGTCAATTGGTCAAGTGGAATAGCTTCACCTTCAGCAACATCTGTGGCATCACCTGCATACTCGAAAGCTGGAACTGTCAGAGTGTCACCTGGTTGTCCTTCAAGCGCTGTTTCGACATAAGCAAGTGGTGTAAATTTTAATAGTTTTGGAAGTTTAGCAGAAACCATATCCGCCATAACTTCTGGATTAATCATGTTTGCTAATTTAGTAGTTCCTGTTGGCATAGTTTAATTATCCTTTCAGTTTGTTATATAGTTCGGGATTACGTTCGAACAGCTCGTTACGGCTCTTGTAACCCATTTTGTCAAACTGTTCTTTGGTAATTTCAGCTGGCGCACTTGGTGCTTTTGGAATTGGTTTACCACCCTTAATACGTTCTGAAACACCTTTTTGAACAGCTTCCTCCCAACTCTTTTGTAGTTGGTCAATTGATTCATGTACACTATCTGCGTCAGTCAAATTGACGTTGTTAACTAACTCAATTGGTAAGCCACGTTCGCTTAGAATAGATTTAGCTTCTGCTGTCAATTCGCGTTTGTTGATTTCTGCTTCACGGTCAGCTAATTCTTGCTCACGTTTTTTAAGTTGATAAGCTTGTTTATCGTCAGCGTTCATCTTAGCTAACTTTTTAGCTTCAGATTCTTTAGCTTCTTGATCAGCTTTCCATTTTGCAAATTTCTTATCAATAATGGCATCAACATCTGCGTCTGTGTACTTCTTTTCGTCTTGTGGCTTTGATTGTTCAGACCCTGCAGCAGTCTTGTCAGTTTCTACCACTTCAACGTTGTCGTTTTCTTCTGCCATATTTGGCACCTCCTACGTTTTAAGTCGTCCCCGACTATTAAATCCATAGCTTTTAACGTCTTCCATGCCTGGACAAACAAAAAAGCCGTATCACTACGACTATTCTTTTAGAGCTTTAATAACCACTTCGATAATCGATAAAATGCTTTAATAAACGCTATTAATGCAATCAATAAAAACACTACTGTAATAAAACCAAATAAAAAACTGGCTAATTGCCAGATGAAATTTACCATAATTTTATCTCCTTTTAAGCATAAGAAAAGCACCTAATCAAATTGACTAAGTGCTTATGATTTCTATTTGTTTAATATTGTCTTCTGAGTACGATTGATTATCTATGACAATTTCATCTTCGCCATCAATATCATAGCCGTCAAACCAATCAGAAACTTTCCCAGAAACAGACGTACCATCATTTAAAATGATACGAACATCTTTATTTATATATTCCCACAATTTCATGAGGTACCTCCTTTAGTTTTATTATCGCTTGGTATTCTTGGAACTAAATGCGTTGTCGATTTTGAAATATGTATTGTAAATTCATCAGTTGCAATTGGGTTAGCCCCTGTTAAATCGTGAATACTATAAGCTACACCACTCTTAGTATCTGTTTTAATAATAGCACTATACTGACCACCCTGACGTCTAATAATTGTGCCGTTCAAATAATTATCGTTTATAATCTTTTGAACAGTCGCATTGTCTACAGTAAGATAACCTGGTATGGGTTTTCCTTTTGACTTATTATGTTGTACATAATTATTATAAGCTTTATGATTTTGAGTGTGTCTATTTTGTTTATCTTGATTAATAGTCAAAGACAAATCACCATTATTTATGTGTTCTTGCAAACGTGATTTAAGCCTTAACTGCTTGTATCCCTCAGCGTTATTATACTTTAAATCAACAAAATCTGCCAATGTTTTAGGAGTTCTTTCAACCCCTAAAATGTCTTTGTATTTGATGTATTGTTGGTTAGCTCTATCAATATCAGACTGTTTCAAACCGTCAACTTTATACAGCGGTTTTACATGTTTAGCGTACCAGTCATCATAAGTCATATCAGCTGGAACAAGTATGTTTTTACCTGTTTTAGGGTCCTTCGCACGTCGTTTCTTACCTTTAGCCCACTTATCATCAAAGTAAGCAATGGTTGTCGAACGACACCAAGGGTGCATAGGTGGATAGTTAACGCCGACTGTCGCTTCTTTCGTCTTATACACTAGTTGGTCATGTTCACGGCAAATAGTAGATGTTCTTAAGTCAAGCGTAGCTACAAATTGATATTGATCGATGTCAGCTTCATCATAGCTTTTCAACTCCATTTGACCATGATAATATGCTGATTCTGTACGAACCAATCGCCTTGAAGCGTTCTTACCAACATCAAAACGTTGTGAAATGATTTCAGCAATATCACGAGTGCTGCGTCCAGTCATAAGTCCAATTAAAAGCTCGTTTTTTAGGCTATCTGCTAGCGCCTGCGTGTTGTTCCAAATTCTGCTTGAATAATTATCCCCATACCAATTAGAACGCTGTAAACGTGAAATCTCACGCTCTGGTAGGGTGTTAAAATCATATGCAACACCAAGGCGTTTTTGAAGCTCGTAAGTATGATGATAATAACTATCATTCATGAAATCAGAATAATAAGTATCCGATTGTTGCTTTTCGCTTCGATATACCTTATTAGAAATATTGTCAATTTGTTTCTGCAAGTCATTAAAGCGATTAATTCTAAAAGCAAATGCTGGGCTGTCTAAATCAGCTAACAACTGATTTATATTTGGGTTATCTGGTTGTGCTTGAAGCTGTCGTTTAAGATTATCAATTGTCTTATCATCTTTTATTGTCTTTAATACTAAACGTGCTTCTTTTTCAGTCAAGCCATAATCACGTTGAAACTTATCAAAAACTTTGTTAGATTGTCTGGTCAAATAGCGTTTGGCTTCGTCGTAAATAGCGTCAAACGAATCAGCCTGTTTTTCTGCTTTATCCATTTGGTTAAAGATAAGCTGTGCTTTACGACGTTCCCAGTAACTTAACTTCTTACTCATCTACATCATCTTCTTGATTTAATGGCAAATTTTGAACAAACGCTGGAACTTCGTCAGTTTTATTTTCTTGCTCTTCCTCGAGCGCTTTTAATTCTGCGTCTGGGTCTTCTACGAACGGCAATAAAGAAATCAATTGACGAAGACTTACTTTACCGTCAAGATTGTTGATAATTTGTGACAATTCAAGTAAGTTCTTAGGCAAACCACGTTTATATTGTGGCACGATTGCTTTTGCGTCAAGTGCAATTTGTTTCAAACCTAAATAATTACAAAACAGCTTAATACGCTTACGAAGTGACTTGCTATAATGCTGTTCTTTAGTCTTAGTAATCATTTCTAAGCCTAACAATTTGTATTCCATAGCCACACCAGACACATTACTAGCGAAATTCTCATCTGTTAAATTAGGAACATGACTAAATGTGTAGATGTCTTGTTTCAACGCTTTACGCAACACCTCAATAGCATTTTCATCTAACACATTATTTAAGAAACCAGCCTTAGCATCTGCTGGCAATTCAAGCAAGCCTTCCTCACTCAAAATCTGCATAGCTTCGTGCGCTTCCTCTGCACTATCTGCTAAACTAGCGCCGTAAAGCACCAAAATAGAATCGATAGCTTGTTCTTTATCATTCACACGATTAGCAGTCAATGAATTATAAGCGTCAATCAAACCTAATTGTTGTTCATAATCACCAATCATAAATCCATTATTTCGATATTCAACGATTGGAATAGCACCCATATGATGTTCTTCTGGTTTTGATGATTCATTATCAGCATTTTCAAAACCACGCAACGTCATGTGATAGTGATAGTTTTCAGTTAAAACTTCTGCTCTGTACGTTGTATTCTGACTGACATCGTCCATAATATCGTAATAATAAACCGCAAATAATGGACGTTGTTCAATCGAATCATCATAAACAATAAATGTGTTTTCTGGTTCGAGACTTCGAATGCTTAGCTCTGTTTCATTTTCTTTCGCAAATACAAATTCATATGCACGACCATAAATAGCCATGTTGAGGGCATTCTCGTTATCTACATGGTCCACATCTGCTTTATCAAACGCATTAAGCAACGCTTCAATATCTGCTTCTGACGTATTTGTGTATGTAATACTGTTACCCATGAAATAGCCAGTTGACGTGTCAGCTATATCTTTAGCATGGTTAGCAACGGTTTTAAAGTTTGGTAAATTTGACCGTCGTTTATGATTTAAAATATCATGCTTGCCAAGGTAATAATCTTTTAACGTTTTTAGTCGTTTGCTTTCTGAAGCATGAACGGTGATAAGTTTATAAATAATATCGAGATTTAAGTTTTCTTCGTCGTATTTGCTACGAGAATAAATCAATGTGTCGTCCTGCATGTGACTCCTTTCTACAAACCATAAGCTGACTTACGTCGAACTTTAGCTTTTGTTTTAATTTTGTTATTAATACTTTCAACAATACCTGTTAGAGCATCTGCTGCGTCATCATGTGCGTTTTTACCCTCGCGTTGGTAAGACATCAGTTCCTGATAGAGTTCAGGCCATTTGTGACGCCAGTTTTCTGGAAAGTAAATGTGTTCAATTGCCCATGTAGCATTTGTTAAAATACGAGCTTGTTTGTTTTGTGACTGATGAAACCAATTAAAAAGCGTGTAATGATTGTTATATTGTGTTTTAGTTAACCTTTCAACGTTACGGGCAAAGCCACGACCACCGTTATTACTTTCAATATCGCATGTATTGACTTCATGCTCCGCTAATTTTCTGGCAAGCAATGGTTCGGTGACTTCCATTGGTTCTTTAGTAAAGACAATATCAAGAATATAAGCTTCATTATCAGATGTCACACCGTAAATATAACTTGATAGATAGTCACTTCCTGTATCTGCCGTATCGGTATAAGCACTAATACGCTTGAATTTAGGTCTTGTATCGTAAGTTTTAAAGCCAGAATATAAACGCCCTTTTAAGTCAATTGGTTCTTGCTGATAGTTAGCAGAAGCTATGTCAGCTCCCATGGTCTTGGTCTTTTGAAGATAAGCTTGTTTACTCAAAACTTCATCACATAGCATGGTATCTGTCGCTTCATCATAAGCTTTCATGCTGATATGTTTGACCTTGTAATCAGACTTAGGAAGTTCAACCAGCGCCTTACCTGCTAAGTCTTGCGAATGCCAACGCGTCATGATAATGATAATTTTTCCGCCTTCTTCAAGGCGAGATAACATAGTATTTGTGAACCACTCCCAATGCTTTTCTAAAACAGTAGCATTGTTAGCTTCTTCGGCATTTTTAATAAGGTCATCAACGATAATAATATCAGCACCAAAACCAGTCGCTGTACCAGTTGGACTGGTAGCCAAATAATTGTTATATCCACCCTCTAAACTCCACAGGTTCATAGCAGCGTCACCATACTTGATATGCGTATCTGGAAAAATGTCATTAAACACAGTAACGTTTTTATCTGCTTTCGTTTCTTGAATAGCATTTCTGACATTCTTTGAAAATACAGTTGATAACGTTTCATTGTATGAACCAGTCATTATCTTTTTGTTGTTGTCATTTCCAAGTAACCATTGAACGAACATGCCTGCCGTCCTTGATTTTCCGTGTCTGGGTGGTTCGTTGATAACTAAAACATTATGCTCATCATCACTTAAAAAGCCTTGCAAATCATTGCAAAGCTCAACTAAGTATTTACGAGACGGCTTATAAAAATCACTTGCCATTAGATGACAATAATAAAAGAAATCACGACGAGCTAACTCAAAACGTGCTTGCTGTTTGATTGCTGTTTTATCCATCATCAATCAACTTCCTTAACTCATCCGTTGTCAGTCCTTCAAATGGGTTAGATTGGTTCACATCAGCCGTAACATTGAGTTGTTTAGGTTCTTCCATACCAGCGTAATCAAGTATCATTTTAGCGGCGTTTAAACGCGCTTGAGGTGATGCATCAACGTCTTTTAAAACATGAATAAGCTCATCAAACGCAACTTCCGCCATTCCTTGAAATCGACGGCGTAAAGCTTGTTTTTTAACCTCTTGCAATTTATCAATTTGTTCAAGTATTTCACTGTTTTTCATGTTTTCAGTTGCTAAATTATCTGCTACTTTATCTGAATAACCAGCATAACGTGCCGCTTGACCTTGCTTCATACCTAAAGCGATTCCTTCAGCAAATTTCTTTTGTAGTTTCGTTAACGTCAATTCATCACCCCCATGCAAAAAATAAAAAGCCACACAAACGTGTGACTACGTATTCCTTTGAACCTTTACACTCTTGCATCAAAGGAGAACGACAAGAGAAGGATTTGAACCTCCAATCTCTGAGTTATCAGCCCAGCGTTTTGCACATGCGTTTCTTTTTTTGATACGTCTATCAACTGTCCACGCTTTATAACTACCTTGTCAATAGAAACAGCAGGATTCGAACCTACGCCTACAGATTAAAAGTCTGTCGCATTCACCCCTTTGCTATGTTCCTACTGCTTATCCAAAAGGTTGCACGAACAAGCATGATACACTCAACCTGGATTGTGTATCGTTTTTTAGGCATCTGTCCACATGATGTTGCATCCTTTACCCTTTATTTTCAACTCTAGCCAGTGTGGTCTGACCTGTTGCGGAACCTATAACTAAAAGGTAAGATTTATTATCTTACCCCCAAACCTTGATGATACTATAATAACACTTTAAAACTGCAATGTGCTGCCTCTTTATGCCAAAATATGCCAATAGCTGTCAACACTTTTCGAGCTGTTTTTGAGCTATTTTCTTAAGCCTGAAATAAGTGCGTTCGCTTATCTTCATTTCGTCCATTACTTCATACATTGACATCTTATCAATGTATATAAGACTTAAAATAGTTCTGCTTGCCGTATCTTCCAGATTATCAATCATATCTTGCAACTCTCTGCGCTTTTGAATTGCTTCAACGGTCTTATTATCAATCTCATCAATCGAATCAAGTAATTCAGCGTATACATCATCTTGCTTACGACTTAGTCCACCTTTGACCTTGTCAGCAGACCACCGAGGGCTTGAAAGTAGTGAAGCATTAAGCCTATCTCGCCGTCTGATTAGACTTTGAATGTATAAATCTAAATTTCTTAAATCTTTCAAAATAGTCTTAGCTCTGCTCACTTTCAAACCTCCGATATGATATAATAGTTATAGCATTTTAAATCATATCGAGCTTGCGTGAGCAGGCTCTTTTTTATTAAAAATGGGCAGGCGCACGACCCAAACATTGAATTACCATGAGGAAATATAGCAGCGCCTTGCATAATCACAGTCGACTGATAAACTGCTTTGAAATGTTTTACAGAAAGATTTAAGGAGTTCCTCTTTTCTAAAAGATTTCAGTCTGTTGCTAGCTAGCCACCCAGTAGACCAACAAGCTATATACTAATTTGCGTAAGAAGAAGTGCGTTAACACCTCTATTCCATTTTTAAATATTCTGGGTATATCTGCATGTGGAATCGAACCACACTAAAGACCGTCACAGATACCGTAAAATAAAAAGATTTGATTAAGGTCTAGGCTACCGACTAGGGAATAGCCATCATGGAACCTGCTTTCTTTATTGTTTTTAATTCCTAGCCTATACCCACGCAAGGATTCGAACCTTGCTACTTGCCTTTGTGGGTAACCAGATTATCAAGCCTGATTTCTAGCAACCGTGCTTTCGCTTGCTCTGGTGACATTTTTTGATAATGCCGCTTGTAGAACGTTCTTAGTTCGGCAGTTGACACCTCGAAAAGATTATCTGGACTAAAGTTAGTATTATCACCGTCAAGATGAATATACCCTTTTGGCATATCTACTCACCTAACAATTTTGGCATATGTTTTGGCGTGCCTTCATATTCTTGACTCATCTCATATGCTTTCAATTGTGTTTCGGCTGCCTTGATAATCTTATCGCTGATTGCGCTGATTGACTTAGCACGTTTTACTTCACGCTCTAGCTCGTCAGCTGATAACTCATCATCATTCAATCGCTCGATTTGCTCGAATAGATGATTATTTAAATCTTCAAATGTATTTCTAACCATAACTACTCCTCAAGTAAGCCTGCATAGCTATCTAAAATCATTTCAAGGTCATCTGCTTTGACCTGGAATTCGTTGAACCAGACACCGCTTTTTGAGATATGCAAATCTTTTTTGACATCTACGAAATTCATTGGAATTAGTAAAATGTAAGGCTCGTTTAGCTCTGCGCCTTTCTCACGTTCCAAAAACGCCACAATAATGTCTTGACTGCCTTTAGCGTTAATTTGCCAAGCTATCGTATCAGTTTTGTAACATTTTCTCGTGTGCGCCGAACTGTATTTAACATCAATCGTTAAATTGCGATAAACAAAATCATAGACTGGATTGTTCTTCATGAATTGCCTGTTGGCGTCAATCGCTTCTGGCACTAGTTTTTGGAATAATGCTTCAGCTTCACCACCCATTTTTTGTGAATGATTGCCATATTTTATCTTGTCTTGGATTTTTAAAACACCTGCTTGTGTCAAAATAATATGCACAAGATAAGGTGGCAAGCCAGATTTTTGTTTGACCTCGTGAAAATCGTTAGTTTCAACGTACAAGTCTATCATTTCTTGCTTAGTCATAACTACCTCCCCAGCTGTCAGCATAATAAACAATCACTTGATTTTCTTCCAAGAGTTTAATTTGTGCCTTAGCCTGTTCAAGTTCTGTTTTTAACTCTGTCATTTCAGACTTGCTTTCACGTTTGCCGATGTCATATCCAACAGCGATGAACAGAAATGCTGCAAGCATGACAATTAATCCAATCACTAAATCTTCATTTTTCATGTTTCAACCTTTCTCACTTTAAAGCTGTATAAACGCTTGTTTCGGTACTGCCATTTAAGACTATTCACTTTTTCAAGCGCTTCTTTGTACGTATCAAAACGATACGTCTCATCAACCATATTGTCAAAATACAACACTACCTCATACATTGCTTACTCCTTTCGCTTGTTTATCTAACCAATCCCAGATAAGATGAAACTGACCATTGACTAACTCATCATTACCGTATTTTTCGCAGATTGCCACAATGGACTGATTAGCCCATTCCCAGTAAGCATAGGTTCCAAAACCAAGTTCTTGTGATTTTTGATTACTAGCTTTCATCCAAGCTGTGACTTCATTTTGAAAGAAATCAATATAATCAATTTTCATGGCTCATGACCTCCTTCATTCTTTGAACTATATTTTTATCTTCTGGTAAGACTTCTCTGTGCAGCAATCGATTTGCTTTGTTTGGAGAAACGTTCAACATCTTACCAATCTCAATATAGTTTTTGAGATGTTTCTTGTGAGCCCATTCGATAAAATCATCTAACACTTCCAAAGCATTTTCTGTGTGACGTTCATAAAATCCAACACAATGCTTTGCTTTTAACTTATTTCCACCCTTGCTACTCATAAGCTTTCTAACCTCACATAAATTCCTACTGTGTCAGCCCAAAATTTCTCAATCACTTCACTAGCTACGCGCGAATCATTCACATAGAATCCTGTTCTTTCCATGCAATCTTTTAATAACTTCACCAGGTTATCCGTGTCGGGTTTCGTATGCTTGTATTGACCGTTAGTTGTTCCTTTTATTTTTGGAAACAACCATTTAGTGGTCAATCTCAACGGACCATCCAACGGTTCATTTGGTGCATATGGTACTAACAACTCCATAAACATTGCTCGTGTTTCCTTTAGCTCGTCTGGCTCATAGAACTGTGGCTTACCATGGATGACACGGACCTTTTTTTGTTGATGTGTGACTGTCGGAATTTTTTTCATCGGGATAAAGAATTCAATCATTCTTCCACATTTAACTTTTTGTTTACTCATTGTACAGCCTCTTCAACGCATCACATATAATGTCTATTTTTTGTTGATCAATCTTGTTCTTCATTTCAAAATATTCATTTGTTGCTTTACAAAAAATCGCTAAAGCAGCCAGTACACAAAAGAAATAAAAAATTAGTATTAGTACACATATCAATGTGTTCATTATTTTAACCTCACCTCAATTTCAAATTCTTTATCCTGAAAGGTAGCTGGAACAACAACACCTTTCATAACACCGTCTCTAAAATAGATTTCTATCATGCTTTCAAGAACTGCTTTACCAATGTCGAGCTGTGGTTCTAATAATTGTTCTTGTAATGTTTCCATTTTATTCTTTCCACTCCGCTTCATAACCACGCGCTGTTAATTTAATTTTCAAACGTACAGGAACATCATCAACGTCAAAATCAATATTGATAGTATCTGCATTACTATCTGTCATTATTTTAAAAATTTCTGCAAGTGTTGTTTGTGTTGTAATCATTTTTATACCTCATTTTTCCATTTTGATTTACAATTGTTTTTCACGCGCTTTGTCAAAGATGAGACAAAGGATAAAGGGGCAGAGCTTACAGCCCCTTTTCCTTTTCTCTTTGACTTTTGACGAAGGAAAAACACTTTTAATAACTCTGGAAGAGTTATAACTTGTTTTCTTCCGGAAAATAACATGTTTTTTTCTCGTTTTTTTCCTAGTAAGAAATTTTTGAAAAAAACGTTATTTTTCGTACCAAGAAACGAAAATAACATACTCTTTCATGTTGTTTTCAACATGTTTTTTTCTTTCTTTCGTAAAATGCAGTTTTTGAAAAAAACGTTATTTTTCGTTTTTTTCTACCTTAGCAACTTGATAAATTATTCCTTTTTGAGCAATAAACCCTTCATGTTCTTTTACATAATTCAGCACAGTTCTCTCTGTAGTGTCCAAATACTCAGCTAATTCTTTTTGAGTTACTGGAGTCGAACCATCAGATAATACACTATAAGCCGTTTCTAATTTTTCTTGTCGCTCTTTGAGCTTTTCTTTTTTAGACTTTCTACTATCCTTAGCTTTTTGCCATGCAGGCTTACTATCTTCCAACTGAATATCTGCAAGAACGCCTGTTGTATCCACGTTGTGAACTGGATAGCTGAACCACATGTTGAGCGGTGAGAACTTCGCAAACTCACGAAGTGTACCTTCAACGCGCCATGCTGTAGCGATTTTAATTGAATGCTCAACTTTTTGAATTTCATGCAGATATGGTTTTCTGATCATGATGTCATCAATTGCTTTATCAAAATGTTTGCTCATCTGTGCGACGCTATGCATGTCATCAAGCGTGATTTCATGTTGATAATAATCTAAGTTGCGTTCCTGAATAGCACGCTTGAACACTTCGCATTTTGCCTCATCAGTGCGTTGTTTGATGATAGTTTCAGTCAAATCAAGTTCTACTAAGTCAATAAGTGCGTCTGGGTCACGCGCAAACACTCCCGAACCACTGGCACGGTCCATTGATTTCTTACCACCTTGTGCACCTTTACTGTGGTGGTGACAGTAGATGACTGAACAGCCTAACTCAGTAGCAACCTTGTCAAACTGATTAGTAAAGTGCGCCATTTGGTCCGCGCTGTTTTCGTCACCAGTCAACACTTTATAGATTGGGTCGATGATAACAGCTTGATAGTTCTTTTTAAGTGAACGTCGAATCAACTTAGGTGCCAATTTATCCATTGGAACGGTCTTACCACGCAAGTTCCAAACGTCAATGTTTTGGACGTTGTTTGCTTGAAGTCCCATAGCTGCGTACACATCTTTGAAACGGTGCAGCGCTGACGGTCTATCAAGTTCTAAGTTGACATATAAGACACGTCCTTGTTCACATTGCCAACCTAACCATTTGCTACCCTCTGCTATGGCAATTGATAACTCAATCAATGCGAATGACTTACCAGCTTTTGACGGACCAGCAATCAACATCTTGTGCCCTTGTCGCAAAATCCCGTGAATAAGCTCAGGTGCTAAGTCTGGCATGTCATCCCAGCTGTCTAACAGCCCTTCTGGGTCTGGTAAGTCGTCATTTAAATCTTCGACCCATTGGTACCATTCGTCGTAGTTTGCTTTACCGATATTCGTATCAATTAAGAACTGCTTGTGTCCGTTTCGTGTGACACCAGGCATGCGTGATAGACGGCTAGGATTACGGTTTTGCGTGTCAATATCAAGACCATTTTTTTTACAGATTTGATAGATGTAATCTACACGTTTCCTATATTCTTGATAATCACGCGCATCTACTTTCACGACTGCGTGCAGTGATTTTTTACCAGAATGAACAAGCGTTGCAATTGGTAACTCTAGTTCTTTAAACAGTGCGTATTGCTTACCAATGTCTAATGTATCTGATTCGACCAAAGCATAACGATATTCAGTGACATTATCATTTTTTACACCTTTACCATCAAGCGGATTGAATCGAATCCACGCACCTGCTTCTTCCTTATAGTCACCAAAAACAGCGCCGATGTCGTCAGGTGTCTTTTGTAGCAACTGGATAAGCTCACCAGCGGTCCTATCAAAGTTACCTTGCGTTGGTTTGTAAATCGTACCATTGTCTGTTTCAATTGGATAAGTTGCTGTTACGTAGCCAACCAAATCCGTTGAGTCAAACAAGGTTTCTAGATATCTAATCAAATCTTGTGCAGGTTGCCAATTAAGTGGCTCTCTGATTTCTTTTGATTCAATCCAGTTCTTATCAACGATTTGATAGTCACGGTCAATGGTATCTTCCCAATCTAGCTCGTGGAAATCACCACGACCACTTGACGCAGGTTGCCAACCGTTATCTTTTGCTAATTGTGTGATTGTGGCTCCTGTTACGACACTGCCTGCTTCTTCGTTGAAAGTATCCCATTTTTTGAAACACTCCCCACGTTTATAACGTGTATCAGCTTGTGACCAGTTATCCCAGTCCATAGCCGTGTAGCCTTCGTGTTTAAGTGCAAAACCAACATTTACCCAGTCTTGATAAGACAACGTTGACGGGTCTATATAATCTAGTAAAGGTAATAAATCAAAATCTTTATCTAGCATTTCTCTCCTTTCTTATTATTCTGGTTTAAATTCCGCTGGTCGAATACCACGAGGAACGCGCCAACCATTTGCTGCAATGCGATTAATTAAGCTACTTGCGCTGTCAAATGTCCACATACCAACGTTTTTAAAACCGTAACGTTCCAACAGACGAATCTGTTTAGGTGTTGTAAGTCCTTCTGTTTGACGTTTCTTAAGTCGGTCTAACAACTTGCTAGCTTTACCAAAGTTACCAATGTCATCTGTGAAGATGCCATACTTCTCTAATGCTTTAAGTTGTTTGTCTGTTGGTGGTGTCATCTCAATTCCGAAAGCTGGCACGTAGTCTGCTAAATCTTCAGCTTGGATAGACATTTCAAATTGCAATGGGTCAACTAAACGACGTTTACGCTTACGCATTTCTGACAACTGCTTAGCAAGTGCCTCTTCACGTTCAGCCACAACATCCTTGCTTGCTGTTTCTTCAGCTTCCAGCAATTCAAATTGTTGGTTAGTCTGTTCAGCCATGTTTTCAACCATCTTCTTAGCCACTTCAGGACTATCTGTGATTAGATGCGCTGGCCTGCATAGCTCATGACGTTCGGTGTGCCAAAGGAAATCTAAAATCAATAAATTATCTTTACCTTCAGCTAATCGTGTACCACGCCCAACCATTTGGCTGTACAGTGCCCTGACTTTTGTCGGTCTTAATACCACCACACAGTCAACGCTTGGGCAGTCCCAGCCTTCAGTTAGTAACATGGAATTACAAAGAACATTGTATTTGCCTTTATCAAAATCTTCTAAGACCTCTGCACGGTCTTCTGACTCACCGTTAACTTCAGCAGCTTTAAAACCTTTCTTATTTAAAATGTCACGAAATTTCTTAGACGTTTTGACAAGTGGCAAGAACACAACTGTTTTGCGGTCTGCGCATTGCTTAACCATTTCATCTGCGATTTGTTCTAGATATGGATCTAACGCTGTTCCAACTTCACTAGCTTTGAAATCACCAGCTTGTTGACTGACGCTTGATAGGTCCAATGTTAACGGTATAGTAACTGCTGTAATCTTTGATAAATAACCAGATTTGATAGCGTCCACAATCGAATACTCATAAGCGAGAGAGTCAAAGAACTTACCTAAATTCTTTTTGTCTCCTCTGTCTGGGGTAGCTGTAACACCTAAAACATTGGCATCTTCAAAATGTTGCAATACTCGTTGATAACCATCTGATATAGCGTGATGTGCTTCATCAATCACAATCGTGTCAAAATAATCTGGTGGGAATTGGCTAAGTCGTTTCTCACGTTGCATTGTTTGGACTGAACCAACAACAACACGGAACCATGAACCAATTGATGTGCTTTCTGCTTTTTCTAGTGCTGTTCCTAAGCCTGTAGCGGTTTTTAATTTATCGCTAGCTTGTTCTAAGAGTTCTGACCTATGTGCCAGGACAAGCACGCGCTCGCCCTTTCTCACACGGTCTTCAATAATCTTAGAAAATACGATAGTCTTACCGCAGCCTGTAGGAAGAACGAGCAGTGTGCGTTTTCTACCCTCTTCCCACTCACGCTGAACAGCTTCGCGGGCTTCTTCTTGATATTTTCTAAGCTTCATTAGCTACCTCTTAAAATTGCCCAGCTTGAAAACCTGCAGGTTGTTGTGGCGCTTGTGGTTGTTGTGGGTATTGTTGAGGTGCTGTTGGTTGCATTGGTTGTTGATATGTAGGTTGCTGTGGTTGACTTTGCACATTTGCATTCAATACTTTAGTCCAATCGACTTCATCTGCATAAATCATTGCTTTAACATTGTCATATTCACGGTCTGCATATTGACCAGTACCTTGTCGTTTGTTTACTCGACAAACACCTTTTGCACCAACCACGCTGTTCCAATTCATTCGAAGTGGCTCACCATGTTTCTTTTGACCAATAGAACCAAAGAATGCTGACAACATACCTTCAGTTGATGTATGCAAGAATAGATTGTGTGTCAATTGTGCAATACCTTCTGCTGTTTCAATTTGAAGGGTAAGTGTTGCTTTATTACATGCTGGAAGTTTTCCTGGATTTTGTGGGTTTGGCGTGTGGCGTCCACGTTCAAGGTTAGTTACTGTAAATTGATAATCACCAGGTGTGAGCTGTACGAATTCTTTCGCGTCCGTTACGATTTCATCATCCCATCCAAGTTCGTGATCAAAGTTGTTGTTAAATTGTGTCATGTTAATTTTTCCTCTTTCTGTTAATTATTAAAATGGTAAGATACGATTGTCTTTAATCATACTAAAGACTTGTTCCCAAGCGCCAATAAGCACGCCGTCGATAAATCCAGGATCATACATCACTACTGGTGTATTTTCTGGATAGTAACCTTTTTGAGCTACTGCCTTTTGAACTTCAAGCTCTGTGACTTGGTTTTGAATCATCAAATCACGCAAAGCTTGTGGTAAAGCTAAGTTAGGTTCTTGGTATGGCTGACGTTCTGGTGCAGGCTGTGTCAAGCTTTCAGGTACTTCTGGTTGAGCTTGTGGAACTGGTTCAACGGTTGGTGTCTGTTCCTGCACTGGAGCTTGTGGAGTAGGTTCTGGCACAGTTTGTTGCGGCTGTGTTTGTGCAGGCGCAGGTACTTGATTGAAGATGTGTGCAATGCCTGCATAATCAAACGGCATTTCCTCTGGCAAGTTGTGACGGTTCTTAGCATCCCATGCTGGGTGATGTTGCGTGTACAGAACACGCTGACCACCAGTAGCTTTTTTCTTTTTGTTATCAGCAGTCATTACGACTGTTTTATAATTTGCAAACAAAACCATATCAGCCCATTCTTTAACGAGTGGTGCAGTTTGTGAACTTGTCTTTTTGCCAAGTTTCAATTCCCAACGGTCATAAGAACCCATTTCATCAGGCTGTTCAAACTTACGAATTTGAGCATGTGCTGTTAACACAATATTGATACCTAAATCTACAAGCTCTGATAAACTGTTCAAAAAACGTCCTAACTCTTCTTTGACGTAAACATAACCGTTACCATAGCCAAAATCTTCAATACCTTTTTTCTGATGCAGTGCGCAGATATCATCTACTATTAAACTTTCTGCCCAGTCAATCGTGTCAATGATAAGTGTCTTGCAGCAAGTAGGGTTAGCTTTGACCCATGCAATTTCATTTTTTAACATGGTATAGCTTGACGGTTTATCTAAGCGTGAAACGTCCATGTTGTCGGTTGATCCTTCAGTATCAATGAATACTGCTTCTGGGAATTGTGACGCAAAGGTTGACTTACCAATACCTTCAGGACCATAGACGACTACTTTTTGAGCTCGTGCGCGTTTTCCTTTTGTAATTTGCATTAATCATCACCTCCGAAAATATCGCCAAGTGCATCAAACAGCATTTCAGCTTTACTTTGACTGCTCACTTTGATTTCTTCTGGTTCTTCACCGTCTAATGTTGTGAGCGTGTATTCTGCTTCAACTTTAAGCGGTTCTGCTCCAAGAGCTTGTAGTAAACCGTCGTATTTTTCTTTATCTTTTTCAAAATATCTTTCAGGGATAAAAAGTGCTGGTTGAATTTCTTTTTTATAGCCTGCTGCGAATGATAGAACATCTTCGTTGTTTTTATACTCGTTTAGAAAACGACCGCTTTCCTTATCACGAAAGACGATAAATGTTTCAGTTTGTTTCATTGTTTTTCTCCTTTTTAAAATGTTCCTGCTGTAAATGTTGGTTTTGTAACTGGTGCTTGATGCGTTTCGTTGACGACTGAATAGCCATCTTCGATAATGACAGCACACTCTTCACCAGTTGATACGCGAGTGGCAATAGCTTGTAAGCCTTCTTGTTCTAACCAAGCACCGAACTGTTCGAGTGTGATTTGGTCCATTTGTTCCAATTTGTCAATCAGAACAAAGCCACATTCTGGTTTGAGCTTGCGGACAATCGCAGTAGCCACCATGAGTTGCTGTGAACCGCTCATGTTATCCCACTCTTGACCTTGATATAGAAGCTTACCGTCAGAGACTGACAAGCCTTCAAGCGGCAAGTCTGCGTTAGTTAGCAAGTCTGCTTTTTGCTGACGAACAGCTTCAATTTTGTTAGTCAATTGGTTGTATTGTTCACGTTGCTGTTTAGCGTCTTCTTCCGCTTTATCTTTATCCAGGTTAGCGCGAACACGTCTGTTAGTTTCGTCGATGCGTGCAATGTTTTCTTCAATTTCAGCTGTTGACTCATCATGCAAGTCCATAGCGTCAGTCTGTGCAATTTGCAAGTCTTCTGTTAGCTGATCCAATTGCTGTTCAGCCACTCTAAGTTTCTTCTTAAGTTCATCAACTTCTTGTTGTTTAAAGCTGTAGTTTTGTTGGATAATCGTCACATTCTGACGTTTACGAGCATTCTCACCATTCTTAGCTAAAATGGCTTGTTGCTGTTGGATAAGGTCTGAAATACTGACAAGCTCTTTTGGTGCATCTGGATAGTATGGCTGCTCTTTGGCGAACTTCTCCTTTTGGTCAGCAATCACACCAATCGCATGACGCTGGTTGTAAATTTCCTTTTCTTGCAGCTCCAATTCAGCTAACTGGTCACCAACACCAATGATTTGTAAAAGCGTGTTAGCCTTGTCTTTTGGCGTGCTGTCCATGAATTTAGGAAGATTGATAGCCAATTCTTCTACAAAGCTGTCAAGTAACTGTTGCCCTGCTTTTTGGCCGTTTGGGTCAATCACCTTAAGCGAGCTATTCTTACCTTTACGTTCAACGATAAGACCATTTGAGAGTGTCACTTTTAATGTTGGCGGTACCATTGAACCCTCACGCTCTGCTTTACTTGGTTTGTATTTGTTACCACCTAATGCCCAAGCAATCGAATCTAACACACTTGTCTTGCCTTGATTATTATTTCCACCAATCACTGTTAAACCAGTTGCAGACGGTTCGATTTTGACAGCTTTAATACGCTTGACATTTTCAATTTCTAATTTATTGATCGTTACCATTTACCATAGCCTTTCTAATTTCTAGCTGGTCAACTTCATCGAGTTGATCAATACATTTTTCAAGAGTTGATTGTAAAATGTAGCCTTCTTCGATAATGATGTCTAATAAATTTGCTTTTGCTACAGTCGCAAAGTAATGTTTAGTCAGTTCATTATTTAGACGTCTGTTTTCATCTCTCAAAAATGTGTTTTCATTAATGATTTCCTGCATCATGTGCTTGACTCCATTTTTGACTATTGCTACGTGCTCGTTCTGTGAAGATGTGGTTTTTGTAATCTTCGCTGCGATAATAGCGAATGTCTTCATTACGTCGTTTAAGTAAAGTCAATGTAAGTACTTCAGTTAATCCTAAAATCGCTACTGCTACGATTAAATATGTCATGTTAAAACTCCTGTTTCTAATTTCATGTTCTTTAGCATTTCAGCTAATGTTTCTTTCTTTGATAAATATCTGTTACGTGATTTCCACTTTACGAACAGTGCAAAACCTTCATAATTGATAAAGACTATTTTATGCGTTGGATTGTCAATGTACCTGTTGAAATCTGGATGTTCACGCATTTCTGCTGCCCATTGCTTAGCGACCGGCTTACTTAAGCCTTCCCAACGTTGCATGAGATGGTCATAATCGCCCCATTCAGCATCTTCGTTAACACCGACAGCCTTGTAAGTTATTTCGACCTTTGGCATAGCGTGCTCCTTTTAAATATGCTATAATTTAGATAAGTTAATTTTTGTTAGTGACTGATTTCCGTCAGTCGCTTTTTTTGTGTCCAAAATACATGCACCGTCCTTCCGATTATTTGATATAATTAAAATAAAATGATTGGAGAATCACTATGAAATTAAATGCTGATTGTATTCGCGATATTCTTTTAGTTGTTGAAGAAAACGCAACTTACTCTAATGATGTCGAAGAGGAAATCATATATAAAAATTTAACTCCAAAATATTCTAAAGAAGAGATCCTTTATCACGTCAGGCAATGCGAACATAGTGGATTATTTTTAAAAGTAACTCACTATTTTGGTGGTTTCATCATTCAAGACTTGTCACCGTATGGACATCAATTCGTCAATAACATTAGACAAGATAATAATTGGAATAAAACTAAAGAAATAGCTAATAAGGTAGGCTCATCATCATTAGATGTTTTAAAAGACATTGCGGCTCAAGTTATCTCCAATTTGATATCAGGACAATTTAACAAGTAACTTTAAATATACTTCTGCAAAGCCATTCTTGGCTGTGCTTTTTAGTTTGAATTTTTCAACACCAGAAACTTCATTGCCAGATAGAAAAATTTTGCCTTCTCTAATTTCAATCTTTTCCATAATCGCTGTTCCTTTCAATAACATTTATGCGTGAGGCTAAAATCGAAATACCTGTTGCATACATTGTTAATTTACTTTCCAACTTTGCAATCTGTTTATCAGGTTGCTTTTTTTGTCCGCAATACGGATAACGTTTTGGTTTCATGTTTGCTCCTTTCTTTTGTGTTCTACTGCTCTCAACTAGCAGTTATAGCTCTAGCAAGTCTCTGTGATAATGTCATGTATTTTTGGAGGAAATACATAATTTTTGATAGATATTTATATAGGAGACCATGAATGAATTAATAACTGCTTAAATGTGTAAATATTAAAATAAAGAGAATACTGACTTGCTAGAGCTGTAACTACTAGCTGAGAGAATTTTAAATTTTAATCAATTTTGTAATCTTCAATAACTCGTAAGATAAATTGATTAGCTTTCAGGCCACGAGTTGAGCCACTTAAAATATTAGTAACTTCTTGTCGACTCATGCCATAAGCAGCTGCTAAAGCTGTTTTTTTGATATTGTTTTCTTTTAAGAAGTCACAAATTTTTTTGCGTCCGTTTGCAATATCAGGCATCTTTTTTCCTCCCTTATTTAAATAACTGTAAACAAGAAACAACTATTTTTTAAACTTTTCTTTATATAACGCTTGACATTTTTTAAAGAGTTTTATAAAATCAAGGTATACTAAAGAACGCCTATAAATCAATATTCCTAGCTCGCCAAAGCATTTTATAAAGACTTATTTGGTTGGTTGTTTTTTTAGTTGTTTCTTACTTACAAAAAATATTTTACAGAACTCTTTAAAAATTGTCAAGGATTTTTACAAAGTTTTTTAAAAATATTTTTTGTCATACCCTAGAAAGGTTGATAAATTAATGTTTCCAACATTTGATATAGTTAAAGAACTATGTAAAAAACAAGGTATTTCTATAAATACTTTAGAAGAAAGAGTTGGTTTCTCTAGAAATTCACTTTATTCTTGGAGAAACAGCTCACCAAAACCTGAAAAGCTAAATGTAATTGCAGATTATTTCAATGTATCTACTGATTATTTATTAGGAAGGACAAAAATCCCTTATGTAGCTACATCTGAAAATGCTACTACTTCTACTAATAATAAGATAGAAGAACAAGCACTTGTCATGTTCCGTAAGGAAACAGAAAATATGACAGATTTGGAAAAAGAACGTTTTAATAACGCTCTTTCAGGTTTAATGCAAACAGCACGCAGTCTTATTGAAGACGATTCAAACTGGAAGTAGGTGTTTTTATTTGGAATATCGTTTTATCAATTCCGCTGATTACTATAGTTATCAGCATAAAGCTAATCTTTTCTTAGCTGAAATTAGCCATTATTTTAAT
Organism: Streptococcus vicugnae; assembly: GCF_016461705.1. GTDB lineage: Bacteria > Bacillota > Bacilli > Lactobacillales > Streptococcaceae > Streptococcus > Streptococcus vicugnae. The sequence continues at coordinate 331,906 of NZ_JAEMHW010000002.1, forward strand.
TTGCCATTATCTACAATCACTAGCAGACACGTTATTGATTATTTTGAAAGAAAATACAATATTTTATTTGTTTTTCTTGATGTTGATCAATACGAAGAATATTTTAGAGATATTGGCGGACGTCAAGCTACTAGAGAAAATATAAAATACAAGGGTATAGTCAATAACTGCAAAATAAAATTTGTACCTAAAGAATTTTGTGACTCTTTATCTGGTGTAACTATGACTTATGACTATTCAGATAGATACGTTGTCTATATTAACCAAAGACCTATTTTAGGCCGTGTTATGTTTTCGATTCTACATGAATTAAGTCATATATTTGCACATTTCGAAGGTAGCAAAAGTCAACGCATGTACGCTTCTATGATGTCCAATGTGTCCGACATTTCTACTGGAAATTATCCAAAAGAATTGCAACCAATTGAAGACGAAGCTAACACACTCGCTTCTCTGTTCTTGCTAAATGATGAGAGACTAAAAAATAGTATTTTAAATGGTAAAAATTTCAATGATTTAATCAGAGAAAATTATATGTCTGGTGCAGCAATCATGAACCGTTTAAAGAATTTTTTAGTCTATAACTACTGCATTCCTATCCAAGAAGCAGTTCAAATAGTATTGGATTATCGAAATGGTTACAATTCCACAATTCAATCAATTGTATTTTGATAAAGCGATAACAATAATAGAACATACTAAAAGTTGATACAGGAGGAAAAAGAAAATGGGATTTTTAGACAATAACGGTTATAAACGTACTGACAAAATCGGACCTTTGGAAATTGATAGAGCTAACAAGGTATATCGAATCCATGGAGCGAATAAAGCTAAAGGTTCAAGTCTTGTAGGTGGTACAGCTAAAGCCATTGGTAAAGTTGGGGCTGTTATGGGAACAGGTGGACTAGCTCTTATACCAGGTATGGTTAAAAAAGATAAAAACGATACTGACTGGTACTCATTTGAAGATTTAGTATCTTATGATTTAATCATTAATGACCAAGCTGTTGTGTCTGGTGGTGTTGGTCAAGCACTTGTTGCTGGTGCTGTTTTCGGTGGCTTAGGCGCTATTGCTGGTGGTGTTACTGCTAAGCGAAAAACGACAACTAAAATATTAAACATGACCATTCGTGTTACTTCAAACGACTTTAGCAAACCTGTTGTCTTTATCGACCTTCTTAGAAAACCTGTAAAAAATACATCTAAAGAATACAAAGAAGCGATTGAAAACGCTCAGCGTATTATTGGGGCTTTAGATGTCATTGCGCATAATGCTTAAATATGGGGAATAAAGATTTATGACTAACCATTTTAGGGGACTTGTTCAAGAACTACTTGAACATATCGATAAGAATCCATTAACTGATGAACAATTAGAAAAAATCGAAAAATGGATTGAGGAGAATAGGAAAGAATAGTAGAGAGGGAAGGACGGAATAATAATATGAAAAAAAAAGAAACTAAAGTTATAAAAATACTAGATGAGTTTACAGTCGTAATTAATGCTGGGGCAACAGATGTACAATTGAATGACAAAATTATAATTTTTGAGCCTGGACCTACTATCAACGATTTGGACGGTACAGAATTAGGAAGATACGATTTTAAAAAGGCTGAATTAATTGTTACAGAAGTTTATCCTAATTTTGCCATTGCAAAACATTTGAAAGAGGGGAATGCTTTTTCTCTAGCAAAAAATTTAACAGGCACTACTTTCATGTCAAATGGTCCACTGGTCGTAAATAAAAATGAGATAACAAAAATCTCTCCTAAAAATCCTAGTATCGTAATTGGAGATTTAGTAAAACTTATTTAATTGACACACATAGTTATTTATGATAAGATATTAAGGAATTAAATGGTTGCTGATGCGACTAGGAATAACCTCCTTTCTATCTTAAGAAAGGAGGTTTTCTTTTTGTGAGTGATAAACCATTTTTAACATATAGACAACAACTAAAAAGAATTAAAGATAAGCGGATATTGGTTGCTGATGATGATTTTGTATTAGAGATTTTAAAAACTATGTCTTATTACGGGATTGTAAATGGCTATAAAGATATTTTTGGTGTTTATTATGATGAGGAAATGAAGTTAGAAAGATTTTCCGATGTAGTTACCTTCGAACAACTTCATCGGATTGCTTTAATTGATAATAGTCTAAACAACTTATTATTTAAATATATAATCTATATCGAAAAAGCATTAAAAACCAAATTAGCATATATTGTAGCTAGAAAATATGGAATTTTAGAAGAGCAGTATTTAGATTTTAAAAAATATACAAGCCGTGGTTTACTGGATCGAAAAAATGAAATTGAAAATATTAAAAATCAGATAAAGAGTAATAAAAATAGTGCCTCAGTACAGCATTATAGAGAAAAACACGATTGTATTCCACCTTGGATTTCTGTAAATGCACTCTATTTTGGAACTGTAATAAACTGGTATAAGATATCTGAAGATAACATAAAAACGGAAATTTCAAATGATTTTTTACGTTTAACTAATTTAAATGATGATGAAGAAAGAAAAGAACTTTTTGTATCAGCAATTAGTCTTCTTCAAGAATATAGGAATAACATTGCACATGGAAATCGTACTTTTCTATCGAACGTAAGCCATGAATTAAGTAAAAATATATTATTAAAGTCAATAAACAACAAAATTCTTACAGAATCAGAATATCTATCTGGAATTGGTCAAAAAGATTTGTTTGCAGTTATGTTAGTTCTAGCAATTCTGACAAACGATCCTATTCTTTTTCAACAATATATTTTCGACTTAAAAGCAGTGTTACTTAATTATTTAGACGAAACACTAATAATTAGTCCAAAAGGAAATATATTCCAGACGTTACATATCCCTAACAACTTTTTAGATAGACTTTCAGAAATATATAATATTAAATTCAGTAATTAAAAAACAAAAATCCCTACACTCCCTGTCGCCAAACTTTGAGTGTAGAGATAATGAAATGTATAGTAAAAACCTGCATGCAGTAGGCCTCTTTACTATACCCATTTTAACATAGAAATGAGGTAAAAACAAATGTGGTCAGAAAATCATAAAAGTGGAAAAATTAATTTTGTCGAAAGATACAGAGATCCATATACAGGCAAGTGGAAGAAAGCGTCTGTATTGATGGAAAAAGATACTCCTCGCATAAGAAAACAAGCTCAAAAAATACTTGATGAAAAAATTGCTGCAATCTTACAAGAGCTAAATTCAAGCGAAGTTTTATACACTGATGTTTTAAACAACTGGTGGAAATTCCATCAAAAAGAACTTAGGCGCACTTCTATAAGCTCGCTAAAAAGTAATGTTCAGTATGTGAGAGAAAATTTTGGTATTGATGTCAAAATATCTAAAATAGATACTTATTATGTTCAACAATTTATAAACGGTCTTGAATTATCAAGACCAAGACTTGAACGTGTTAAATCAATATTGAATCAATCGTTTGATTATGCCGTGTCTCTTAACCACATTAAAACTAACCCAGCACGACAAGCTAAACTTCCTAAAAAGGTGCTAACTATTGAAGATTACGAAAAAATCAAGAACAAGTATCTGGAAATTGAAACAGAACTTATTCCATTAATTAATGAATTACGACGCACGAAACGGACTTACTTGAATTCACTGATTGCCGAATTTCTATTTTTAGATGGTGCACGTATTGGTGAAGTCGTTGCATTAGAAGATATTAACTACCGTAAAGACAATAATTTTGTAGATATTTTTGGCACTTTAGACAGTGTCCAAGGGTACAAGAAAGCAAAAAAAGAACCACCCAAAACACCTGCTGGCTATCGTAGCAATAAGTTATCAAAACGTGAATCAGAAATATTAGATGAAGCTATTAAGATTCGTGACTTAAATAAAAGCTTAAATCCTAACTGGATAACCATGGACCGTAGCTACATCTTCGTAACAAATCGTGGTGTTCCTATTCAACGCAATTCATTTAATGAATCCATTAAAGCTGCTAACCAACGTCTTGAACATCCGATCAATAAACCGATTAGCTCACACATCTTTAGACACACACTTGTCAGCTATTTAGCCGAAAAAGGTGTACCGCTAAAAGCAATTATGGACCGAGTTGGACACGAGGACAGCGAGACTACAATAAAAATTTATACGCACGTCACAAACAAGATGAAAGACAAAGTTGTTGATGTAATAGATGAATTATGTCTGTAGCGTGCCCCAAAAATGCCCCACAGCATAAAAAAAGCCCTATCACACAGGCGTTAAAGCTTGATATGATAGGCTTTTTTATTATTCAATTATTTTACAGTGCGGATACGCATTGTGTTTGTACCACCTGAACCAACAGGAACACCAGCGACGATAACGATGTTATCACCTGATTGAACCAATCCAGATTCAAGAGCAGCTTTTTCAGCAACTTCAAACATGTCATCAGTTGATGCAGGTTTTTCAGTTACAACTGGAATAACACCCCAGTTAATCATAAGTGATTTTTGAGTTTTTTCGTCAAATGTTACAGCCAAGATGTCAGCATCTGGACGGTATTTAGAGATAAGACGAGCAGTGTTACCAGATTCAGTAAGAGCAACTACAAGTTTGATATCCATTGAGCTTGTTGCGTCTTTAACTGCTGAAGCCACAACTTCTGTTTTAGAAGTACGAGCGAATGATGATGAATCAAGACGTCCGTATTCGTTAAGAAGAGTTTGAGCGTTTTTATCGATTGTAGCCATTGCACGAACAGCTTCAACTGGATATTTACCATTTGCAGATTCACCAGAAAGCATTGTAGCATCTGTACCATCGATAACAGCGTTGAAGACGTCAGATACTTCTGAACGAGTTGCACGTGGTTTTTCAGTCATAGATTCAAGCATGTTTGTTGCTGTGATAACTGCTTTACCAGCTGCGTTAACTTTAGTGATGATCATTTTTTGGTAAACTGGAACCATTTCAAATGGAACTTCAATACCCATATCACCACGAGCAATCATGATACCATCAGCAGCTTCGATGATTTCGTCGATGTTTTCGATACCTTGTTGGTTTTCGATTTTAGCAAACAAACGAACGTGACCGTTACCAGTTTCTTCACAGATTGCACGAACTTCTTCAACGTCTTTTGCAGTACGTACGAATGAGATAGCGATGAAGTTAAGACCTTGTTCAAGACCAAAACGGATATCAGCGTTATCACGTTCAGCAAGAGCTGGGAATGGGATTTTAGTGTAAGGAATGTTTACACCTTTTTGTTTAGCGATAATACCATCGTTTTCAACTTCAACAACAAATTCACGAGTTGCATCGTCTTTAGAAACAACACGAAGACCAAGTTTACCATCGTCAACAAGAACTTGTTTACCAACTTCAACATCATCGTAGATGTCAAGAGCACCGGCAACGTTCAAAGCGATAACATCGCGAGTTGATTTGATACCTTGTTTTGTAGCAACACGGATTTGTTCACCAGTTTTGTATGAATATTCTTTAGCGTCGCCTTCAAAAAGTTCAGTACGGATTTCAGGACCTTTAGTGTCAAGAAGGAAACCAACTTTTTGACCAGCAATTTCTTCTGCACGACGTACAGTAGCCATACGTTCACCTTGTTCGGCGTGGTCACCGTGTGAGAAGTTGAAACGGAAGACGTTTGCACCTTCTTTAATCAATTGAGCGATTTTTTGTGCTGATGCTTCAACATCAAGGCTTTCACCCCAATATCCATCTTCACCAAATTTTTTACCGCCACGGATTTCAACCGCAGGACCAAGTGTTGCAACGATTTTTACGCGTTTATTCATGATAATATGAAACTCCCTTTATTTTTAAGCCGAATGAACGACTATTAATAACAATAATTTTTAATCTATAAATACTATACTATTATAAATGAGCAATGTCTCGATTTAATTGAGCAAAGTCAAGACGTGCTTTGTGTGGCATGTTAACGATAATGCTACCATCTTCTGCCAATGAGAATAGAGCACCTTCTTCTTTAGTACCAAGAATTGGGCTTTCTACTAATTCTTCGTTGTGGATACCAACAGCAAGTCCACCACGACCTTGTTGAAGCAATTCAACAGCGTGAGCACCCATCCAAGAAGCAAGAACACGATCACGAGGTGATGGTGCACCACCACGAAGGATGTGACCAAGGTTAGTTGCACGAAGGTCGCTAGTGTCACCAGCTTCTTTCATCAACTCTGCAAATTTTTCAGCATGCATTACACCTTCAGCAAGAACGATAAGGTGACGTTCTTTACCTTTGTTTTCGTAACCATCTTTAACTTTTGCAACAACATCGTTGATGTCATATTCTTCTTCAGGAATAATGATTTGGTCAGCACCTGCAGCAATACCTGCCCAAAGAGCGATATCACCAGCGTTACGTCCCATTACTTCAACAACGAATGTACGTTTGTGACTGTAAGATGTATCACGGATTTTATCAAGAGCTTCCATAGCTGTGTTTACAGCTGTATCAAACCCAAGAGTGTAATCTGTACCAGCGATATCGTTATCGATTGTACCTGGGATACCAACTGCTGGGAATCCGTGTTCTGTCAAGCGCATAGCACCGTGATAAGAACCGTCACCACCGATAACAACGACACCTTCGATACCGTGTTTTTTAAGTTGTTCGATACCAGCAAGTTGTCCTTCAAGAGTTGCAAACTCAGGGTAACGAGCTGATTGAAGGAAAGTACCACCACGTGACAAAATGTTTGAAACACTTTGAGCGTCCAATGGGAAAATGTCGCCATCGACCATACCAGCATAACCGCGGTTGATTCCGAAGACTTCCATTCCTTCTTTAATTGCTTTACGAACAACTGCACGAACAGCAGCATTCATACCAGGAGCGTCGCCGCCACTAGTCAAAACAGCAATACGTTTCATTTTGCTAATACTCCTTTTATTAATCTAACGTTCTTATTATAGCACATTACTTTGTAAAAAGCTTTACTTTATTTTATTTTTACTAAATTTTTATTGATAAATCGTTTTCACCGTATATGGTTTCAAAGCCTGTAAAAGCTCGCTATCCTTTTTAACAAGATGTCTCTGGCTCTGTAAGGTTTGCTTACTATCTTGATAATGCAAAATAACAGGAATATTTCCAGGATACTCTGACAAGATATCTGATACTTGAGCATCGTGTAAATGATTTGGCAACAATAACCACAAGCGTTCACTACTTGCTTCTTGTACATAATTTAAAATCATTTGCAAACGATTGTTGCGATTTTGAATTTTACCTGTCAAATAATAGAAACGGCCTTCTTGTAGCATTTCTTTATAGCGCGCAAAAACTTCTGGGAACAAGGTGACATCAAATTTTTTCTGCGTATCAGTCACATTTAGAAAGGCCATTTGCTCACCCTTTGTTTTGGTTCTAATCACACGAATCTGAGATAACTCTATAAGGATAGTCGCTTCGGTATTTTCATGTAAATCAGCCAAAGCTGTGAACGCAACAGAGGATTTCTTTCCAATTTCAAGAAGAGGATGGGGACTGATTCCCACTCCTAATAAACCCTGCTCTTGTCGATATTTTTCAGCATTAGGAAAATCTTCAACATCAATCCAGCTATAAGAGTTTTCGGCAAATAAGCTACCTAACTCGTTGACAAAGATAAAGAGTGACTCAAGATTTTCAATGATTTTCCTGCGATTTTTTTCAAAAGAATCAAATGCACCGATTTCCACCAAAGGGGTTATCAGCTCCTTCTTCTGATAGTTTTCAGGTAATTTTGTTAAAAAGTCTTCAATACTTGAAAAAGGTCGATTATCAATAATCCAGTAACACAAGTCACGAGAAAGAGCGCGCAAATTCTTCAATCCAAGATAAATTTGACCGTCAGATATTTTATCATTGTAAGGCACAGTATTGATATCAATCTTCTTAATGCGGAATTCAGATTCCATAGCATCTGTAATATAGTCAGCACTTGAATAGTTAAGCATGACATCGTAGAAAACAGCTGGATAATGTGCCTTAAAGTAGGCCAATTGAAACGCTAACGCTGAATAAGCAAACGCGTGACTTCTATTAAAACCATAGCCAGCAAATTTAGCCATTCGTGAAAATAGGTCCTTAGCAGTCTCAATGGGACGCCCTAATTCTTGTGCTCCTTTTAGAAATTCGCTTTCCATTTTTTGCATGTCTTCTGCCTTTTTCTTCGACATAGCCCGACGTAGCAAATCAGCTTTACCAAGTGTAAAACCAGCATAAACTTGAGCAATCTGCATGACCTGCTCTTGATAAAGCATAATTCCATAGGTTGGCGCTAAAATTGGCGCTACCAAAGGATCAATCAAATCCACTGCTTCTTGTCCAAATCGACGCTTGATGAAGTTTTCCGTATAATCGCTAGCCCCTGGACGATTTAAACTTGTTGTCGCTACAATATCTTCAAATTTTTGTGGCTTAATTCGTTTCAGGAGATTAATAGCTCCTGGTTGCTCAAATTGGAAAATTCCCTTAGTTTTTCCAGCAGCAAATAAAGCAAGCGTCTTCTGATCCTCTAAATCAATAGACTTGATATCAATGTTAATGCCATAATCTTTAGCCACTTTTTCTTGCATGCGTTGCACAAACGTAAGGTTTCGTAAGCCAAGAAAGTCCATTTTAAGAAGACCGTTTGCTTCAACCGCTTGAGCATCATACTGGGTAATCATCATGTCTTCCCCAGCTTTTAAAGGAATATGCTCAGTCAAATTATCATCACTCATCACAACACCAGCTGCATGGATAGAGGTCTGACGAGGATTCCCTTCTATCCGCTTAGCAATAGCAAAAGCTTTTTGATATTCAATCTTAGCATTAATAATTTGACGAAAGGCTAGATTTTTTTCATAAACTGATGTCAAATTATCTTTGAAACCAATTTTCTTTGTGATATTTGTCAGTTCATGCTCTGGGGCACCAAAACGTTTAAAAACATCGCGGATAGCCTGCTTCGCACCAAAAGTTGAAAAAGTTACAATCTGAGCTGAATGAAGGCTACCATATCGATTGCGAACATAGTGGAGAAACTCGCTACGATAAACATCCGGAAGATCAATATCAATATCGGGCATGCTGTATCGTTCTTCATTCAAGAAACGTTCAAAAAGAAGATTGTTTTTAACAGGATCAATTCCTGTGATATCAAGTGCATATGACACTAAACTTCCAGCAGCAGAACCACGTCCCATCCCCATGTAGTAGCCACGACTACGACCAAAACGAAGTAAATCCCAGACAATAAGGAAATAATCATCAAATCCCATTTTATGAATGACAGATAATTCTTTGCTTAAACGTTCTTGATATTCTGGTAACCAAAGATTTTTAGCCTTAAGTCCTGCCTCAGTCAATTCGACCAATTCTTCTTGGGCTGGCTTTTGTCGATTAAAACGTGGTAATTTCAATTCACTATTAAATTCATAATGAATGGAAGAAACAAGCTTTTCTAAATTATCTAATGCCTGTGGAAATTTCTGCTGAAAAGCTTGTGTTAAAATGTCACATGCCATTAAGTGCTGACCTTGAGGTGCAGGGGAAGCATCCTTTAAACTAATGTTATCGCGAATGGCATGAAGCATATGAAGCGTCTCGACTTCCTCAGTATTGAAGTAACGAACCGTATGTAAAGGAATCAGAGGCTTGTCATAAGCTTTTTCTTCTGCGTGGATATCTACTCCAATAAAATAATCAAAAGGAAGAGATAAAGCCTCTACTCCGTCAAAATAAGGCACAATAACAGCTAAACCTGATAAATAGTCTTTAAGGTCCTCTAACTGAATGCCAGAAGTCATTTGACGACTAGACACTTTCATCAAGTTTTTATATCCAATTGTATCACGGGCAATCAAATACATGGATAACGCAAAATTATCCTGTATGTTAAGACTTATTTCAAGACCTAAAACAGGATGCAAACCATTTTCTTTAGCTTTTGTAATAAAATGAAAGGCGGCATAGAGATTATCTTTGTCCATAATCCCAATGGTCTGGTAGCCTAATGCTTTGGCTTCTTTGACATAGCCCTCTAAGTCAATTAAACTATCCATAAAAGAATAGACTGATTTGGTATCTAATTGGGCAAACATAAAAAGCTCTCCTTTCTTTTTTGATATACTTCTTCATCTATTATACACTAAAATGAAAGCTCATTTCGATTTAAAGCAAAATAAGAGGACTTAACGATTGATTCCTTGACATTTCAAACTTATTTCTGTACCATTTATTTAGTACAAGACTTCTTCTAATTAATACAACATAAGACTTCTTTAAATTTTTAATAGAAAGGGGTTATCGTATGTCCTGGAAATTTGATGAAAAATCACCTATTTACGTCCAAATTGCACAACATATTAAAATGCAAATCATCAGCCAAGAGATAAAAAGCGGTGACCAACTCCCAACCGTTCGCGAATTAGCCGAAGAAGCCGGTGTCAATCCCAACACTATGCAACGTGCTTTTTCAGAATTAGAACGTGAAGGCATGGTCTATTCTCAACGAACATCTGGACGTTTTGTTACAGACGATACTGATTTAATCATGCAAAAACGTCGCGAAGTTGCCGAGGCTGAACTTCAATCATTCGTTTGCAACATGCAAAAAATAGGATTTGAAATCGACGATATTGTGACAACACTAGAATCGTATATTAAGGAGAAAAAATAGGATGAGTCAATTACTCCAACTACATCACGTTACCAAAAAATACAAAAAACATGTAGCTGTTGATGATGTGACGCTTTGCTTACCTGCCGGAAAAATTATTGGATTACTTGGTCCAAACGGTAGCGGGAAAACAACACTTATAAAACTAATCAATGGGCTTCTTCACCCAACAACTGGAGAAATCGTTATTGATGGCTATCGTCCGTCAATCGACACTAAAAAAATCATTTCATATCTCCCAGATACCTCTTATCTCAGAGAAGATATGAAAATCAAGGATGCACTCACTTTTTTCGAAGATTTTTATGAAGACTTTTCACGTGAAAAAGCTGAACACCTTTTAAATGATTTAAATCTTAATCCTGATGATATTCTCAAAAATCTATCAAAAGGTAACAAAGAAAAAGTGCAATTAATTTTAGTTATGAGTCGACAAGCCAAACTCTACGTCCTTGATGAGCCAATCGGTGGCGTTGACCCAGCTGCACGTGACTACATTTTACGCACAATCATCAACAATTACTGTGAGGATGCTTCTGTCATTATTTCAACGCATCTAATCTCAGAAATCGAACCAATTCTTGATGAAATCATTTTCCTTAAAGACGGAAAAATTATTTTACAAGGAAATACGGATGATATTCGTGAAGAGCACGGTCAATCCATTGATTCACTCTTCCGTGAGACTTATAAAGCTTAGGGAGGAATTATGTTTTCGAAACTTTTAAAATACGAACTTAAATCAGTTGGAAAATGGTATTTTGCACTTAATGCTTCGATTATCGCCATCTCATTTTTCCTTGGCTTTAGCATTAGATCACTGACAGAATACGCTGAAAATCATTCTGACATTAGTGCTCATAACTTTGCACAGCTATTTCCAATTCTTTTAGCAATTATTTTTGGTGTTCTAGTAGCAGGTGCTTGGATTGCTACTTGGGTTATCATCGTCCGTCGTTTTTACAAAAATCTTTTCGGACGCGAAGGTTACTTGACCCTAACCTTGCCGGTATCAACACACCAAATTATCTTATCAAAACTTATTGCATCATTGATTTGGATTGCCTTTAATACTTTAGTTGTGGCATTTGGTATTACACTACTTGTCTTGCCAGTATCAGGAATCGGTCACTTCTTAGCCTTTCTTCCACAAATTGGAAAAATGCTAACGCTTAAAAGCTGGTTGATTTTATTACTCGCACTAATTGTTTCAACCTTATCTGGTACATTAATGGTTTATCTTGCCATTACAATTGGACAATTATTTACCAACCGACGCGCTCTTATGGCCTTCATCATTTACTTTGGTTTAAACATTGCAGTGATTACCATTTCTGAACTAACAGGTGGCAATCTAACTCATAATGGTATCAGTAGCGAGTATCTAACCTTCACTACCATAGAATCGCTCATCGAAGGTATCATCTTCTACTTTGCTACTCATTACCTCTTGAAAAACAAAATTAATATTCAATAGTATTAAAAAAACCACCAGAATCTGGTGGTTTTTGTGTTTCCTTTTGGGTCTCCCAAAAAGGCAAAACTAGGGAAAGCAAAAAAATAAAAAACGTTGATATATCAACGTTTTGCGTAACTTTGCTAAACTATAAAAAGCTTTGATGGAGCCGGTGGGAGTCGAACCCACGTCCAAACACCTGCCAATACATTCGTCTACAACCATAGGTTATGTCTTTTATTTAACTTAAGCTCGATACATAACTCAAACCTAGATTAAGCGAGCCTATTAATCTCTTTTTAACTAGCTAGGCAATAGTTAAACGTAGCTTGCTAATCAATGAAACCTCTAGCAAAACACAAGCAATTCTGTAGAGATCACGCGAGCTGGTTTTTAGGCAGCTACAGCGTAAGAATTTGTATTTTTTGCAGTTATATTTAACTGGCATTTTTACATCTGCCGATGAGTCGCAGAATGTACCTCATAATGCCTGTCGAATCCGTAACGACCCCAGAAATTATAAAGTAGTCAAAAGCTACGTTTGTTATTATAGCAAATAATGTTTAAAATAGCAAAAAAGAAATTCTTATGATATGATAAGAGTTATGAAAATGAAGATGTTTGACCATTATGCCTTTTGGCAGCGACTAATTAAGTTTCTAGGAATTCTAGCCTTAATAGGAACTTTTGTACTAGTCATCTGGTTCTACCATTTAGGAATATTAAACGATAGCAATGCACTCAAGGATTTTGTTAATGAACATAGCATTTGTGGACCGCTAGTTTTTATCTTTGTGCAAATTTTCCAAGTCGTTTTCCCAGTTATTCCAGGTGGCGTCACAACAGTTGCAGGGTTTTTAATTTTTGATCCGATACTTGCCTTCTTTTATAACTACTTTGGCATTGTCATTGGTAGTATCATACTATTTATCCTTGTTAGGCTATACGGACGTAAGTTTATCTTACTGTTTATTGACGAAGAGACCTTCTATAAATACGAAGCTAAACTTGATACCCAAAATTACGAAAACTTCTTCATTATCTGTATGTTATCACCAATTTCCCCAGCCGATGTCGTTGTTATGATAACAGGATTATCCAGAATTTCATTAAAACGTTTCACGTTCATTATCCTATTAGCTAAGCCGATTTCAATTATTTCTTATAGTTATATCTGGATTTTTGGAGGAAACATTCTAAAATTGATATTACAACACTAAGCTTGAGCCTTGCTCAGCTTTTTCTTATTGATTTCTGACTGTAATTTTTTCAAAAAAATTTCATGTAAACATTTTCACAGTATTGAAAATTTCTTACATAGTAGTAGACTTATAACGAAGGAGTTTACTAATGAAGTTATACGTTCAATTTATGATTATTCTCATCTTTTCATTTATTGGGGAGGCGATTTCTAATTTACTCAATTTACCTGTTCCTGGTAGCATTATTGGGTTAGTGCTACTTTTTCTTGCCCTGGAATTCAAAGTCATTCGTCTGAGGCATATTGACGTGGTCGGAAATTTCTTGCTCAATAATATGACCATTCTCTTTTTACCTGCAGCTGTCGGAATCATGGATAGATTCAATGACATCAAAGATTATTTACTTCCTATCACCATTATTATTCTAGTAGCCATCTTCTTAAATGTCGCTACCATTGGTTTTGTTGTTCAATTCATCAAAACACGATTTGAAGGTGACTACGTTGATAAAGGAGGTCATCATGACTGATATTCTTACTAACCCTATCTTTGGTATCATGCTATCAATCCTAGCATACCTTATGGGCATGCTAATTTATAGACGCTTTCCACACCCTATTACTACACCTTTACTCTTAGCAACCTTTTTTATTATTCTCTTTTTGAAGGTTACTAAAATTTCATATCATGATTATTATATTGGCGGAAGCTATCTTAACACACTGATTGTCCCTTCAACTGTAGCACTTGGAATTCCACTTTATCGTTCATTCCACTTGATGAAACATCACATCAGAAGTATCTTAACTGGGATTCTTGCTGCTTGTATCGTTAACACAACGTTTACCGCATTTGTCGCAAAAACTTTTGGTATCAAATATTTCTTAGCTATTTCATTATTCCCTAAATCAGTAACAACCGCTATGGCTGTAGGCATTACTGAAAAAATGGGTGGAATCACAACCGTAACACTTGTTGTCGTTGTCATTACTGGAATTTTAACCAGTGTTCTTGGACCAGTTTTTTTAAAACTCTTAAAAATCGAAGATCCAGTTGCTATCGGGCTTAGTCTCGGAGGAACAGGACACGCTATTGGTACTGGAACTGCTCTAAAATATGGACTAGTCGAAGGTGCTATGGGAGGTCTTGCAATTGGCATTACCGGAATCACTTACGTCATTATCAGTCCAATCGTTGCGCAAATCATTTTGAAATAATCAACATACTCAAAAAACCTGTAACATTTGATTGTACAGGCTTTTTGAGTAGCAATATTATGCTATAAGCAGGCTACATAAGCGTTTAACAAAGATTTAAGCAAAGTGTTCACGAAGGTTAAAAACAAGTCCTATATGGACCATTCAGAGATAACAAAAAGAAGCCATTAAGGCTTCTTTTTAATGGATAACATAGTCCACTCTAGGGGAATCGAACCCTTATTTCAAGAACCGGAATCTTGCGTGATATCCATTACACTAAGAGTGGCAACTACTATATTATACCACATCGAAGTAAAAAGAAAAGACTTACAAAGTAAGTCTTTTTCTCATTTATAATTACAATTCAATATCGCCAAACAAGTCAGCCATTGAGAATCCAGTTTGAGTTTCTGGAAGTTCGTAATCACGTTTAGCTTCACGTTTTGGACGACGTGGACGTGATTGACGTTTTTCTTCGTTTTCAGCTTGTGCTGGACGTTCTTCAAGAGCTTTGATTGAAAGTGATACACGTTCTGCAGCAGCGTTAACATCAAGAACTTTAACTTTAACTTCTTGACCTACTGAAAGAACATCTTTTGGATTTTCAACACGTTTGTGTGAAATTTGTGAAATGTGAACAAGTCCATCGATACCAGGCAATACTTCAACGAAAGCACCGAAGTCAGTCAAACGTTTAACTTTACCATCAACAACATCACCAGCAGCAAGTTTTTGTTCTACACCGTCCCATGGTCCAGGTGTTGTAGCTTTAAGTGAAAGTGATACACGACCTGCTTCTTCGTCGATTGAAAGAACTTTAACTTCAACTTCTTCACCAACTGAAACAACTGATTTAGGTGAAACGTTACGTTCGTGAGACAATTCAGTCACGTGAACAAGTCCGTCAACACCACCAAGGTCGATGAAAGCACCGAAGCTTGTCAAGCGAGCAACTTTACCTTTAACGATTGCGCCTTCTTCAAGTTTAGAGAAGACTTCTTTACGAGCTGCAGCAGCTTTTTCTTCAACTACTTCACGACGTGAAAGAATGAAGCGGTTTTCAGCTGGAACAACTTCTTTGATTTTAGCTTCAAATTCTTGACCAACAAATTTTTCAGTGTTACGTACAAAACGTGTATCGATCATTGAAGCTGGGATGAATCCACGAAGTCCTTCAAATTCAACTGAAAGACCACCTTTAACAGCGCGTGTACCTTTAACAGTAACAACTTCGCCTTCGCGACCAACAAGTTTATCCCAAGCTTTGCGAGCTTCCAAGCGTTTTTTAGAGACAAGGAAAGTAACTGTATCAGTATCTTTACCTACAACTTGACGAAGAACAAGTACTTCAACTGTGTCGCCAGTTTTAACGAAATCGTTAATATCAGCATTGCGATCGTTAGTCAATTCACGAAGTGTAAGAACACCTTCAACACCTGTTCCTTCGATAACAACGTTTGCTTGATCATTATCAACAGTTAAAACTTCCGCAGTGACAACATCACCAGGGTTTACTTCGCTAACACTGTTTAGCAAATCTTCAAATTCATTCATTCTAAAAAATCCTCCAACAAAAGCTAGCTTAAGCTAGCTTTTGACAACAATAATATTTCTCAAGGTAACCCGCAACGACAACAACTTTTATCTTTGACGGTGTCAAGCCGAAACTCGATACCTTTGACTGGGGTAGCTGGATTCGAACCAACGCATGAGGGAGTCAAAGTCCCTTGCCTTACCGCTTGGCTATACCCCAAAAACAATGTTCAATTACTTTCTAAAATTTTCATTTCAAAAATGGAAGGGGAGGGATTCGAACCCCCGAACCCGAAGGAGCGGATTTACAGTCCGCCGCGTTTAGCCTCTTCGCTACCCTTCCGTTACGACAAAAACTATTCTAGCATAGTTTTTGTTCTCTGACAAGTACTTTTCGCTATTTTTTAGCGATTTAGGTTGTAATTTTCAATAATACTTTCAATTGCTTGCTCTAAAGTTTTGAAAAGTGCTTCCACTTCTCCACTTTTGACAACAGCAAATTTGTTATCTAGTTCAGCAATTTCACCAATGACTTTTTTTCCAGCAGTCAAATTGTAGCCATCGACATTGGCATTATTGATAGCAACTTTGGCGTCAGCAAGTTGAATTTCGATTTTTTTATCTTTTTTGCTCATTTTTCCACCTCACGCTATTCATTTTACCGAAAAACAAAAAAGCTTGCAAGAGCAAGCTTTAAAATATTAGTCAACTTTATAAATCCAGCCTTCTGGAGCTTCAATGTCACCAAATTGGATGCCGACAAGTTCGTCATACAATTTGCGTGTCACAGGACCAACTTCTGTTTCGCTATAGAAGACATGGAAATCATCACCGTGTTGAACACCACCAATTGGGGAAATAACAGCCGCAGTACCACAGGCACCTGCTTCAACGAATTTATCCAATTCATCAAGTTTAACATCGCCTTGGATAGCTTTCATGCCAAAACGGTGTTCTGCCAAGTAAAGAAGTGAATATTTTGTAATAGATGGCAAGATAGATGGACTAAGTGGTGTGATAAATTCGTTATCCGCTGTAATACCAAAGAAGTTTGCAGAACCCACTTCTTCGATTTTAGTGTGAGTAGCTGGATCAAGATAAATAACGTCTGAAAATTTGCGGTCATGCGCCATTTTACCTGGAAGGAGACTTGAAGCATAGTTACCACCAACTTTTGCAGCTCCTGTACCATGTGGAGCAGCACGATCATATTCGTCTTGAATCAAGAAGTTTGTTGGTGCCACCCCCCCTTTGAAGTAATTTCCAACAGGCATTGCAAAGATTGTGAAAATGTACTCGTCAGCAGGATGAACCCCAATAATGTCGCCAACACCAATTAAAAGAGGACGTAGATAAAGTGTAGCACCTGTACCATATGGTGGCACAAATTCTTCATTGGCACGAACAACTTGTTTTGCAGCATCAATGAATTTTTCTGTTGGCACTTGTGGCATAAGGAGACGATCTGCTGTGCGTTGCAAACGTTCTGCATTCATATTTGGACGGAACAATTGAACTGAACCATCTTTTGTGCGGTATGCTTTCAAACCTTCAAAGGCTTGTTGACCATAATGCAAAGCTGGAGAGGATTCTGAAATGTGAAGCATTGAATCTTCAGTTAATTTTCCTTCATCCCATTTTCCGTCTTTGTAATATGAAATATAACGAAATGGTAATTTACGATAGGCAAAGCCTAGATTTTCCCAGTCTAAATCTACTGTCATAACTATTCCTCTTTCTTTGTTTTTATCCTATTGTACGCTTTTTAAATCTTTTTTCAAGTACTTTTTCATAAAATTCTGAAAATTTGTTCAAAAAAATAAATCGGAGAAAAACTCCGACTTATTATCGCTATTTAATTCTTGCACTAAAGACACCTTCATCAGAAATTTTATCTGAGATAAAGGAACCGTTACTTGTGCGCTCTGAGAGTGTCAAATCTTCCAAAATGGCTTGATAATGATTGCCCTTATTTGAGTAAACTTCCAAGGTTTCAATCTTATCAGAATCAAGTGGCTCAATGGTGAACAAATCAATATTCTGCACATCATTTGAAGCGTGTACTGGTCCTGCCATAAAGACGCGATGTGGTTTTGACTTAAGCTCACGAAGGACTTGCAAACCGCGATTAGCACGACTTGTTACTGGAATCAGTTCAGTCGCCATACGTTTCAAGCTACCACGTTGAGTTAAGATAAAGAAACTTTCAGTATTAGCAATAAAGGCCGCTGCTACAAAATCATCATCCTTAAGATTGATTGATTTAACCCCTGCAGCTTTTGCACCAACTACCGGCACTTCATCAATATTGAAATGAAGGGCATAACCGTTGTGTGTGACAACCATGACATCATCCAAAGTAATTGGAGCAATGGTTACAATCATGTCATCATCATTTTTCAATTTAGCATATTTAACAGATTTTGACTTGTAGGTACGCCATGGGGCGAACTCTTTACGTTCGAAGCGTTTCATTTGTCCAAGTTTTGTAGCTGCAAAATAAGTTTGCGGTCCAAATTCATCGACAATTTCAGCATAAAGAACGTATTCGTCTGTCGCAAAGTTAGTAATAGTTTGTGACAAATGTTCACCAATATCTTTCCAACGAATATCTGTCAACTCATGAACTGGACGATAGATAACATTGCCAAGATTTGTAAAAATGAGCAAATGTTGTGTGGTCTTAGCTTGAGAAACGAAGATCAATTCATCATCATCACGTTTACCAATTTCTTCAACCGTTGAAGCGTTATAAGAACGCGGACTTGTACGTTTGATATAGCCACCTTTTGTTACGCTGACATAGGTATCTTCTTCAACAATCAAGCTTGCCACATCGATTTCAATGGTTTCAGCTTCATCTTGCAATTCTGTCAAACGTGGATTAGCAAATTTCTTCTTAACCTCACGTAGTTCACGTTTCATGACATTGTACATGGTACGTTCGTCACCGATAATGGCTTTAAGCATTGTGATGCGTTCACGAAGTTCTGCTTCTTCGTTTTCAAGCGCAACAATGTCGGTATTTGATAAACGATACAATTGCAAAGTTACAATAGCTTCTGCTTGTTCTTCAGAAAAATCATAGCTGACTTTTAAGTTTTCTTTAGCATCAGCTTTATTTTCAGAGGCACGGATAAGTGCAATAACATCATCAAGAATTGAAATGACACGAATCAAACCTTCTACGATGTGAAGACGTTTTTCAGCTTTTTCTTTATCAAATTTTGAACGGGCAACGATAATTTCTTTACGGTGTGCAATGTAACTTGTCAACATTGGAATAATACCAACTTGACGTGGTGTGTAGTTATCAATGGCAACCATATTGAAGTTATAGTTGACTTGCAAATCTGTGTATTTCAAAAGATAGTTGAGAATGGTTTGTTCATCAGCATCTTTTTTAAGTTCGATAGCAATACGAAGACCATCACGGTCAGATTCATCACGAACTTCCGCAATGCCGGGTACTTTGTTATTGACACGAACGTCATCAATTTTCTTAACAAGCACCGCTTTATTGACTTCATAAGGAATCTCAGTAACAACGATTTGTTTTTTACCGCCTCGAAGACTTTCAATGTCGGTTCGTGAACGAACCACGACACGACCTTTACCAGTCTCGTAAGCTTTACGAATACCGTCTTTACCTTGGATAATTGCCCCTGTTGGGAAATCTGGTCCAGGCAAGAATTCCATTAATTTGTCCAATTTAGCATTTGGATGGTCAATGAGGTAAACAACCGCATCAATCACTTCAGCCAAGTTGTGTGGTGGAATATCTGTTGCGTAACCAGCTGAGATACCTGTTGCACCATTAACCAAAAGATTTGGAAAGGCTGCCGGTAAAACCGTTGGTTCCTTTTCAGTATCATCAAAGTTCCAAGCAAATGGAACAGTATTTTTCTCAATATCATGAAGCAAATAGCCAGCAATCTCTGACAAACGTGCTTCGGTATAACGCATGGCTGCCGGTGGATCACCGTCCATAGAACCGTTGTTACCATGCATTTCAATCAAGGCCTCACGATTTTTCCAGTCCTGACTCATGCGCACCATGGCGTCATAAATAGACGAGTCACCGTGTGGGTGAAAATTACCCATGACGTTACCGACTGATTTAGCCGATTTACGGAAACCTTTATCAAAAGTATTGCCGTCCTTATTCATTGAATAAAGGATACGACGTTGAACAGGCTTCAAACCATCACGAATATCTGGCAAAGCCCGCTCTTGAATAATATATTTGGAGTATCGTCCAAAACGATCCCCCATAATGTCTTCAAGAGACATATTTTGTACATTTGACATAATTATTATCCTTTACATTTCACGTCAAAAAATTAACTTTTTCTATATTAACTAACAAAGTTTTTTACAACATTAAAAACTTTTTCTGACCAGGCAGAAAGACCATCACCATCGTACTTCAAATAAAATACTTTAGGGACTAAACAACTTGGAACCAAAGGCTCAATAACCTCTCGTTTATCCTCAGGAATAATGCAAAGATAAAGCTTGTTCAAAGAAATTTCATCTTTAACCTTCGCAGCGTGATAGCCATCAAATACATAACCATCACTTTCAATAATATCATCATATTTGAAATGGAAACTTACCCCCGGAACAAAAAGCGGACCTAATTCATCTTTTGTAGGTTCTCGTTCCAAAAGCCTTTCCATAGCAAGACGATAACCAGACGTTGTATTTGACCAGCCAAGCATCACATATTGAAAATAGTCAGCTGGATCTCCCGCAGCATTACGAGAACTCTGAACTAATTTCTCAGGTGACAATCTAAATGCCTTAACCGCTGATAGAATCTTGTTTTCTCTAAATATTTCTTTCGCTACTTGAACGGTACAGGTATGGCTTAAAAAATCTGAATATACATATTTACCTTTTTCGTCATAAGTTGAAGCAACTATTTTAGAACTTGGAGTATATGGAAATTCCTTACACGGCCTTCTCTCAATATCTTTTATCTTGTCACGAAGTACTTTATTCTCGCAGATAATTTGGGTAGTTCGAGCATTTAATTTCTCGTATGCTATAAAAGCAGAAATTTTTTCCAATTCCCAATCTTTTATCAAAGGATACTCTGATAAAACCAAATGATAAACTCCAGCCCATTGAATACTATATTTTTCAGTCCAGATATCTAAAAGCATTAGCTTGTCCTCTAAAGATATTAATTGACTATAATATCACTCATTAAAAATCAACTTTGTAAATAGCGATTAAAACACTGTATTTTCTTCCAAGGTGAATTTAACGTTGTCTTCGATCCATTTACGGCGTGGTTCAACTTTGTCGCCCATAAGGACGTTGACACGGCGTTCAGCACGCGCCAAATCTTCAATTGTCACACGGATAAGTGTACGTGTTTCTGGGTTCATAGTTGTTTCCCAAAGTTGGTCAGCATTCATTTCACCCAACCCTTTGTAACGTTGGAGTTGAGCTCCTTTACCGAATTTTTGACGTAATTCTTCTAACTCACCATCTGTCCAAGCGTACTCAACTTGCTCTTTTTTGCCTTTTCCTTTTGACATTTTGTACAAAGGAGGAAGGGCAATATAAACATGTCCAGTTTCAACCAATGGACGCATGTAACGGTAAAAGAAAGTCAACAGAAGTGTCTGGATGTGGGCACCATCGGTATCGGCATCGGTCATGATAATAATCTTATCGTAGTTAGAATTTTCAACGTTAAATTCAGCACCGACACCCGCACCAATGGTATAAATCATGGTATTGATTTCTTCGTTTTTCACGATATCAGACATTTTTGCTTTTGCCGTATTAAGCACTTTACCACGCAATGGCAAAATAGCTTGGAATTTACGGTCACGACCTTGCTTGGCTGAACCGCCGGCAGAATCCCCTTCGACTAGGTAAAGTTCATTTTTCTTAGGGTTCTTAGATTGTGCTGGAGTCAATTTACCAGAAAGAAGTCCTTTATCTTTCTTGTTCTTCTTACCATTACGAGATTCATCACGCGCCTTACGAGCCGCCTCTCTGGCATCACGCGCTTTAATTGCCTTACGAACAAGATTTGAAGCCACTTCACCATTTTCCAAAAGGAAGAAAGTCAATTTTTCAGATACAATACTATCAACAATTGGACGTGCTAGAGGACTTCCTAATTTATCTTTGGTTTGTCCTTCAAATTGCAAATGCTCTTCTGGAACAAGAATAGAAAGCACCGCAGATAACCCTTCACGGTAATCAGAACCTTCTAGGTTCTTATCCTTTTCTTTTAATAAACCAGACTTACGAGCGTAGTCATTCATAGCTTTGGTAATAGCTGATTTCAAACCAGTCTCATGAGTTCCACCATCTTTTGTGCGAACATTGTTAACAAAAGAAAGGATGTTATCAGAAAAGCCATCATTGTATTGAAGTGCTACTTCAACTTGGAAGCCTTGATCTTCACCAGTTACCCAAATGACCGGTGTCAATGTTTCCTTATCTTCGTTAAGGTACTCAACAAAGTCTTGCACCCCATTTTCATAATGGAATTCTAGGTGTTCTGCTTCTTCTGGACGATTATCAGTTAATGTCAAGGTAACATTTTTAAGCAAGAAAGCTGATTCTTTCAAACGTTCAGCAATCGTGTTAAATTTAAAATCAACCGTTGAAAAGATTGTGTCATCAGGCATGAAAGTGACCATAGTACCTGATTTAGATTTTGGTGCTGTTCCAATCTTTTTAAGAGTTGTAACAGGTTTACCACCTTTTTCAAATCGTTGTTTGTAAACAGCGCCATCACGAGTGATCTCAACTTCTAGCCAGCTAGAAAGGGCATTAACAACTGAAGAGCCTACCCCGTGAAGACCACCAGAGGTTTTATAACCACCTTGTCCAAATTTACCACCAGCGTGGAGAACCGTGAAAATAACCTCTACTGTCGGAATCCCCATGGCATGCTTACCAGTCGGCATTCCTCGACCTTGGTCTTTTACCGTAACACTACCGTCTTTGTTAATAATCACATCAATCTGATTACCAAAACCAGAAAGTGCTTCATCGACGGCATTGTCAACAATTTCCCATACTAAATGATGTAGTCCTGTCGCATCTGTTGATCCGATGTACATTCCGGGACGTTTACGAACAGCGTCCAATCCTTCTAATACTTGAATGGCATCGTCATTATAATTATTTACATTAATTTCTTTTTTAGCCAAAAGCGACCTCCAAATAATTCATCTTTTTTATCTTACAAGTTTTTTCAGTATTTTGCAAAAAAAAATCAAAGTTAATAACGATTTTACAAGGAAAATCACCAATTTTTTCATGAAATAGTATATCAAATTTAAAGCGTTATCACAAATTTAGCTTGATTCTTCAAGTCATTTATTTTTCAAATTTCTCCTTTTCTTAATAAGCGATTGTGTTATAATGAAAACATGAAAATTTTAGTTATGATTCTGATTGCTTACTTGTTGGGGTCAATCCCAACTGGACTTTGGATTGGAAAATTCTTCTACCACACAAATCTTAGAGAACATGGTAGCGGAAATACTGGAACAACTAATACTTTCCGAGTCCTAGGTGCTAAAGCAGGTATGATTACCTTTATCATTGATATGTTAAAAGGGACGCTTGCTGCGCTTCTCCCTCTTATTTTTGGGGTTACTGGCGTCTCTCCAATTCTAATCGGACTTTTCGCCATAATCGGTCACACATTCCCACTTTTTGCACAGTTTAAAGGTGGTAAGGCAGTTGCAACAAGCGCTGGTGTACTCCTTGGTTTTGCGCCACTATTTTTACTTTTCCTTGTTGTTGTCTTTGTCATTACCCTTTATCTCTATAGTATGATCTCTTTATCAAGTGTAGTTGCCGCTAGCGTTGCTGTCGTTAGTGTTCTAATTTTTCCAGCCTTTGGCTTTTTGCTTCCGCACTACGACCTGCTCTTCACATTAGTGATTATTTTAATTGCAGGTATTATTATTGTGAGACATAAAGATAACATTACACGTATTAAAGTACACAAGGAAAATCTTGTTCCTTGGGGATTGAATTTAAGTCATCAAGAACAAAAAAAGAATTAGCAAAACGCTAATTCTTTTTTATTACTCTTAAGCTTTGTAGACAATGTTTCCATCACAGATAGTGTATTTCACGACACCTTGTAGTTTTTCACCAATAAATGGTGAATTTGAAGCTTTAGAAGCAAAGTGGTCAGACACGACACGTTCTTCTTTGTCAGCAAAGATAACGATGTCTGCAGGACCATTTTCAGCCAAATATCCAGCGTCAAAATCATACATTGATGATGGATTAATGGTCATCTTAGCAAGCAACTCTGACAAGGTCAAATCACCTGTAGCCACCAAGTTTGTCAAGCCAAGAGATAATGATGTTTCAAGTCCTGTCATACCTGATGGGGCTTTTGTGATGTCTTCGACATTCTTTTCATCAGCGTGGTGTGGAGCGTGGTCAGTCGCAATCACTGAAATAACGCCAGATTTCAAACCTTCAATAACTGCCAAACGGTCTTTTTCAGTACGAAGAGGTGGATTCATCTTAGCTGCAGAGCCTTTGATGAGAAGCAAGTCTTCTGTTTTTGAGAAATGTTGTGGTGCTGCTTCTGCAGTGACATTTGCGCCTAATTGTTGAGCAAATTCAACCACTTTAACAGATTCTGCTTTTGACAAATGTTGGATATGTAAGTGCGCACCACGGTCATAAGCAATCATAACATCACGCGCAATCATACTATACTCTGCCACCCCAGTTGCTCCGCAGAAATGGAATTTATCACGTGCAATCCCTTCGTTAAATCCAAGGATACCATTTAATTCTGGGTCTTCTTCGTGAACAGCAACAAAGGTATTATTTGCTTTTGCCAAATCCAAAGCTTCTTTCAACACTTTAGTACTTTGAAGTGGGATACCGTCATCTGAAAAACTGAGTGCACCATTTTCAAGAAGTTCTTTAAAGTCAGTCAAATTTTGACCATCAAAGTTTTTAGTGACTGTAGCGTTTGTATAAACGTGGATATTTTCTTTGCTAGCGCTCGCTAATACTTCTTTCAACGTTTTAACATCTGAAATAGTCGGATTAGTATTTGCCATCATAACAACTGATGTAAAACCACCAGCTGCTGCTGCAAGAGCTCCTGTATGAATATCTTCTTTGTGAGTTTGACCAGGTTCACGAAAATGCACGTGAATATCAACCAAACCAGGAGCTACAACAAGACCACTAGCATCAATGACCTCTGCATTTGCTTCTTCGATTGAGTCAGCAATTTTAACAACTTTTTTTCCATCAACAAGAACGTCCGCAACCTGATCAAAACCAGACTTTGGATCAACGACACGACCATTTTTAATAAGTAACATGTTAAACTCCTATCATTTCAACCAATCAATTGGTTCTAGGCCATCCTGACTGAGGTAAGCATTAGCTTGTGAGAAAGGACGGCTGCCGAAAAATCCGCGATAAGCTGAGAGTGGACTTGGATGCGCACTTTCGATGACATGATGAATTGGATTCGTAATCAAAGCTTTTTTCTTACGAGCATACCCACCCCAGAGAATAAAGACAACCGGTGTCTCTTTTTGATTAACCACTTTGATAATCGCATCGGTAAATGGTTCCCAAATTTGTCCAGCATGACCATTGGCACGACCTGCAGGAACTGTTAAGCAAGCATTTAGCAAAAGCACACCTTGCTGTGCCCATGGGGTTAAATCGTGGTGATCGCGTTGACCTAAATCATCAGCCAATTCTTTAAGAATATTTTGAAGAGATGGTGGTGCTGGAATATTCTCTGGTACTGAAAATGATAGTCCTTGCGCTTGATTCGGACCATGATAAGGATCTTGACCAATAATCACTACTTTAACATCTTCTAATGCTGTTGTTTGAATAGCATTAAAGACTTTCTCACGTGGCGGATATACCAATTCTTGCTGATAAACAGCATCCATAAATTGATTAATGCGACCAAAGTAATGCTCTGGTAATTCATTTTTAATTAACTCATGCCATGTTGAATGTTGCATGTTCACTCCTCTGTAGCTTTAGTATTTCCCTACTAAATCTAGCTTTTCTTTTGCCAAGACATGCCCTTCCATGGCATGAAGCAAATCATTCATGTAAAAACCATCTGTTAATGGCAATTCACAATCCAAAGCATAGACTGTTAGGGTATAAATATGGTCTCTATCCGGTGGATATGGCCCCATATAGCCATCATAAATATCTGAGTTATCCTCATTTAGAAACTTACTAACTAAGCTATTTTTACCATGAGTATGATTAGTATCTAAACGAGAAAAATCTTCTGAAATAGCTTTTACATCAGCTGGAACATCAGCTGGAACATTAGCAACTACCCAGTGAATATAAGCAAAACCACAGACTGGGATAGAATCATAGTCGACGAATGTCCAAGCAAATGTTTTCGTACCTTCAGGAGCATCCTCAATCGTAAACGGGAAAGAGATGACTGCATTTCCCCTAACCTGAACACTTGCTTTTTTAGCGTATGCATCAGGCAAAACATTATTTTCAAATGTTGATGATAGTTTCATTATAACTCCTTTCAAGCTTTAAACCAAGAAGGCCACTAAAGTTTTATCCTTAGTAGCCAAATACTAAATTTTATTAGTCACGCCAAGTTTCTTGGTTTTCTTTAAATTTGTGTAGCAAAGTCAAATCATCTGCAGTGATGTAACCTTGCACCTTAGCTACTTTGATAAGCTCTGTATAGTTAGAAAGTGTCACCAATTTCACACCTGCTTTGTCAAAGTTTTCAGTTGCTTTAGGCAATTCGTAAGTAAAGATTGCCACAACACCGATAACATCAGCGCCTTCACGTTCAGCTGCGGCAACTGCTTCTAGCACAGAACCACCAGTTGAGATAAGGTCTTCAACGACGACCATTTTTTGACCTTTTCTCACACGACCTTCAATTTGGTTACCTGCACCATGATCTTTTGGTTTGCTACGAATATAAGCAAATGGAAGATTCATTTTGTCAGCAATAATAGCTCCATGAGGAATACCTGCTGTTGCTGTACCTGCAATAACTTCCACTTCTGGAAATTCTTCTTTGATTTTTTCTACAAATCCATTTTCAATCAATGTACGTGTTTCAGGATATGAAAGTGTCACACGATTATCTGTATAGATTGGTGATTTAATCCCAGATGCCCAAGTAAACGGATCATTTGGTTTCAAGTAAACCGCTTGAATGTCAAGCAAATCTGATGCAATTTGTGATGCTAAAGTCATAATATTCCTCTTTTCTATAATAACTCAATGGTTGATGTAAAATATTGTTCTAAAAAATGGGTTGCTTGTTTTATTTGGTCATAAGTAACTATTTCACCAGCGGTTGTTAAAATCCATTTAGTCTCCACATCATCAGCACGATGAATAATGGCTACTAATTCCCCTTCGAATACTTCTAGGGGAGCTGAGACACTCTCTGAAATAATATAGACATCTTGCCACTCACCATCACCTCCAATCAAATTTGGAATGTAACCATAATTGATTGGATAGTTATTCCCGTATCTATCTTGATAACCGATTGGTCTATCAATAACCGCTGTGTAAGATTTCCTCATTGTTAACTCCATACCAACTCTAAAATAATTTTAGTATTCCAATACTAAGCATTCCATTCATCGTAAATGGCTTTGTAAGCCGCAACAGGATCATCCGCTTTTGTAATTGGGCGTCCAACAACAATATAGCTTGAGCCAATGGCGCTTGCTTGGCTTGGTGTCATCACGCGTTTTTGATCACCAACAGCAGCTCCTGCCGGACGGATACCAGGTGTCAAGCAAACAAAATCTTCTGACGTTGCCTCTTTGATGACAGCAACCTCACAAGCAGAACAGACAACCCCATCAAGTCTAGCTTCTTCTGCTTTTTTCGCGTAATGCATAACAGATTGAACAAGACTTGTCTGGATATTTTGATCTTCTTTCATTTGCTCTTCTGATGTTGATGTCAACTGTGTTACCGCGATTAATTTTGGACCTTGTCCAAGACCTTCACGCGCAGCTTTCATCATCTCAACACCACCTGCCGCATGAACATTAGTCATGTCAACACCAAGATTTGAAAGCACACGCATGGCTGACTTAACCGTATTTGGAATGTCATGCAATTTCAAATCTAGGAAAACTGAGTGTCCAAGAGATTTCACATAACGAACAATCTCTGGCCCTTCAGCATAATAAAGTTCCATACCAATTTTGACATAGAGCTTTTCATCAGCAGGAAACAAAGCAAGAAATGATTTCACATCATCAAATGACGGAAAATCAAGAGCAATAATCGGACGACTTTCGTGCATTTTTTCTCCTTTTTCTACAAAGAAAACCCCGCCCAAGGGCGAGGTTACACGAAAAGTAGGGCAGCAAGCACCCATTATTCAAAGATGATATCTTCTTTTTTCACGAACCTTTCTCGCCTCTCTGGACTCAATTAAAGGTTATTCAGTTGTTATTATTATATCTTTTTTTAATATCAAAGTCAAAAACTTACTGACTTTTTTAATAAAATAGCAAAACTTACTTGCCACGCAATTCTTGGCGAACTTCACGTCGTAACGTTTCAAGATCTTTGATGCCATATTGATCCATAACCTCAGGTAAACGGTCAATAATATTAGGACAGGCATAAGGATCTGCAAAATTAGCTGTTCCAACTCCAATAGCTGATGCTCCAGCAATCATCATTTCAATAGCTGCTTCTGCTGAATCTATCCCCCCCATACCAATGATTGGAAGATCTGTACTTTGAGCTACCTGACGAATTAATTTAAGCGCTACAGGAAAAACTGCAGGTCCACTCATGCCACCTGTACCATTAGCAATGATTGGTTTACGAGTCTTCAAGTCAAAACGCATACCAACCAAAGTATTAATCATGGTAAAGCCAGTTGCTCCAGCTTCTTCAACTGCCTTAGCAACTGCTGTGATATCAGCCACGCTCGGTGTTAATTTAACATAAACTGGCACATCTGAATGCTCAACACTAGCTTTCACAGCTGCATAAGCTAGCTCTGGCACTTGTCCAATCAACAAGCCATGATTTCCATGGTCAACATTAGGACAAGAGATATTAAGTTCGATAGCTTTAACATTTGCTGCTTTTGAAATCTTTTCAGACACATAAGCATACTCTTCGTTTGAAAAACCAGCTACATTAGCAATAATTGGTAATTCTGGGAAGTGTTCTTGCAACCAAGGTAATTTTTCAGAAAGCACCACATCAACACCTGGATTTTGAAGCCCAATAGCATTTAACATGCCTGAAGGTGTTTCTGCCACACGTGGCGTTGGATTCCCAAAACGAGCATCCTTAGTTGTCGCTTTAATCATAATTGAACCTAACTTATCCAAATCATAATATTTGGCATACTCTTGGCCAAAACCGAAGCAACCTGATGCAGGAATAATCGGATTTTTCAAATCAAGTCCTGGAAGGCTAACAGCTAAACGATTTTCTGACATAAATAAACCTCCTTACAAGATGATTTTTCCAGTTTCAAAAACCGGTCCATCTTCACAAACACGTTGATTGGCAGCATCTTGGGCGTTTTTCAAATGCACTACACAAGCATAACAAGCCCCCATACCACATGCCATACGAGATTCCATAGACAGATAAGCATGTGGATGGTTTTCAAATTTTTGGTCAACGTATTTCAACATTCCTGGTGCGCCACACGAGTAAATAGCATCAAAAGAATATTCTTTTGTAAGCTCATCAACAACCGTTGATACATATCCTTTAGTTCCATATGATCCATCATCAGTGGTGACATAAACCTTACCATATGCTGACAAGGCCTCTTCTAGGATAACAGCATCTTTATTCGCAAAACCAAGAACAGAAATCACTTCAACACCTTTAGCAGCTAATTGCTTAGCTGTTTCAACCAAAGGCGGAACACCGATTCCCCCTCCGATTAACAAAGCTTTTTGCCCTGCAGAAACCACAGAAAGATCAAAACCATTTCCCTGAGGTCCCATAGTATCGACACGATCACCAGCTTTCAACTGAGATAAAATAGCTGTCCCAGCGCGTTCCACACGATAAACAATGGTTGCGACTTTATTAACTTTATCAATCTGGCAAATCGAAATCGGACGACGTAATAATTTACTTGGATCAGGTACTCGAAGATGCAAAAACTGACCAGGAGCCATGTCCATGACCATCTCACCAGAAAGCTTCATCTCAAAAATACAAGGAGCAATCTCTCGTTGACTAACAATCAATAAGTTTTCTTTCAATACAGACGTTTTGTCTTTACAACTTGAATGCATAGTGTTCCTTTCACACAAAAAAACCTCGCCAGAAGGCAAGGTTACAGCAAAATAAGCAGAGCACACCAAAGCATACTCACACTTTTTATTAGAGATAAAACTCTTTTTTACAGTAACCTTGAAAGTCTCTCTGAACTTAATTAAAGGTTTTCAAATTTTAAATATTATAACGCGTTTTCATTTGCTTGTCAATTATTTTTTGTAGCAAGTGAAGATCCTTTTTATTCTCGTGATACTTACCTTATGTGGTGCCAACGGTAGCTTCAATATTTTAGGAAACTAAGGAATTCCTAAAACTTTCGAAATGTAAGAGAAACTTCGCTTCTCTTATCCCCAACCTTAAACAATCTCCCAGATTATTTAAGCAACACATTCAAAACAAACGCAACAACCATTAACCTGAGTTTTCTTTGAAAACAAAATTAAAGACAGTAGTTGCAGCTACTGTCTTTTTTGCGTTGTGCTATAAGTATCTTCAAACTTTAGCGTTAAATGTGTTGTAACACGTTATCGGAAAAAATTGTCAAGAAATAAGTTTTTCATTATTTATAAGCTTGATAAGAATGAATGTGTAAGTCTGAACGGCCAGTAAAAGGAGCAATTTCAGACATCAAGGTTTCAAAACGACTATCTTGCATCAAAACATTTTGACCATAAACCATTAAATGAATTGGTTCAGTCGCTTCGCTAATCAAGTTCCCTTCAGCACCAAAGATTTCTTTTTTACGACTACGCAAATCATCTAAAATTTCTTCCAAGATGACTAAAGACGCAGTCACATCATCAGAGGCGCCTTCAAATCGATCAAATGGGTTATAAAACTTGATTTCACGCTTCAAATCTTCGCCAGCATCGATGACGTAGACCATTCCCTTGTGATCGAAAAGATAATGACGGAACTGCTTCACAGCATCCTTAGGATTAATCTCTGGCAAGTTAGGCTCAGAAGCATTATTAACCTCTTCCTCTTGTTCAATGTCAAGATTATCAAGTTCTTCATCTTCTTGAGCTTTCTCTACTTGATGATCAGCTACCTCAAGCGCAGATTCCGCATCTTCATCAAGGCTAGTTGCTTCAGAAACTACTTCTTCAGCTACTTCATCTTCTGACTCTAGACTTGATTTTTCAGGATTTTCAGCAAGTTCTACCTCTTCAATTAAATCATCAGCTTCAGAATCAACACTTTCATCACTTTCCGGTTCAAGCTGATGATTATCTTCTAGTTCTTCACTGCCATCAGTTGCTGATTCTTCGTCCTCTTTGACTTCCTCAAGCCTACTATCTTCCAAAGCAGATTCTTCCTCAAGAGATGTCTCCTCAACTTCGACTGCCTCACCAAGTTCGTGATCAGGTAATTCTTGGCTACCAAGTGTTTTATCAGCAAGATTAGTTGCTTCAGATTGTCCTTGAGACTCTTCAACCTCTTCCGCTGATACATCTTTGTTATCAACGTTATCAGTAGATTCAGATAACTCAGCAAACTCTTGTCTTTTAGCTAATTCTTTTTCAAGAAGCTCTGGAATTGTCTCAGCTTTTTCTTCTTCAGGTTCATGATATTCTTCTTGAGACTTTCTAGGCACCAAAGCATCGATTTTAGCCATCAACTCTGCCTTATTGATTTCTCTTTTTTTGTATTCAACAACTTGGAGAGGATCCACCAAAATCGGATATTCAGATTCTTCTTTGATTGACAAATTAGTCACTCGAAGAGAGGTGAAAACATCAATCAATACCCCAAAAACACGTTGACGATTATCACCCAAAATTGCTTGAAATACTGATTTTGATTCACAAATTTCTAAAACATGATCAATCCCGCGAACCCAGCTACCTACAATATCCAAAGAATGATTCATCAACCTAAACGATGGTTCATCATACCAAAATGTTGACTTAATTAACTTCTCTTGCTTAGAAAGCGCATCCACAGAAGCCAAAATTTCACCTAACTCTGATTGCACAACATTTGGCGAAAAAGAAGCCCCCAATAAAGATGGGGTCTTCTCAACCAAAACAATCTCATCTCTGAAAAGTGTTAGGTAATGAATGCTGACAAGTAATTTTTGAATTAATAAACGATGTCCATTTGAGTTCATATCTTTCTTCACTACCATCACACTCACCTTACAATTTATATTACATTTTTATTACAATCTTTCACTACTAATATATCATATAATAAGCAAAAGAACAACGAAAAAAAGACAAGAAGCCTGAAAATAAAAAGAAAAACCGAACGATATTTTGAAAGACTAAAAAAAGAAACCGAGTCGTAACTCAGCTTCTTCTATTTATCAAGATTATTTTTTAACGTCTTGTTTGTAGAATTCTTTCAAAGCTTCTTGCCATGTTGGGATAACAAAGCCTGTAGCTTTTGCTTTTTTAAGACTCATTGTTGAGTTAAGTGGACGTTTTGCTTTTGCTGGGAATTGACTTGAATCAACTGGTTTAACCACAACGTCAGTATCTTTCAAGATTTCAACAGCAAAGTCATACCAAGTTGTATCTTCAGCAGCATCATTTGACAAGTGGTAGTAACCAAATTCTTTTTGGTTTTCTGTCAAGTAAGTCATGAATTCAGCCAAAGTACGAGTCCAAGTTGGACGACCGTGTTGGTCATTAACAACTGTCAATGTGTCATGAGTTTTGGCAAGGTTTTGCATTGTGAAAACAAAGTTTTTACCATAGTTACCAAATACCCAAGCTGTACGGATGATGTAGAATTTTTCAGCGTATTTTTCGACAGCTTCTTCACCCAAACGTTTTGTACGACCGTATTCAGTTTGAGGATCTGGAGTATCATCAACTTCCCATTCTTGACCAACTGGTTTTTTACCATCAAAAACATAGTCAGTTGAAATGTAAACAAGAGTTGCACCATATTTTGCTGCAGCTTTAGCCACGATTTCAGTACCTGTTACGTTAATCGCGTAATCAAGTTCTTTACCTTCATCTTCAGCAGCATCAACCGCAGTGTAAGCCGCACAGTGGTATACAAGTGTTGGTTTGACTTGTGCAAACACTTCATCAACTTTTTCAGCATTAGTGATGTCCATTTCTGCAACGTCAACCGCTACATACTCCTCACCACGTTCATCCAAAAGATAACGTAATTCTGTTCCTAATTGCCCATTGGCACCTGTAACTAAAATCATTTTAGCACTCCTCATAATATCTAATTAAAGGCTTTCAAACCTTTTAAATCATTCCCTACTATTTTACACTATTTTTACAAAAAAAGCAGTAATTAATGAGATTGTTCTGGTGTAGTAAATTGGTAACACTATTACTTAATGAGTTAAAATAGGAAAAGTGGCACAAAACACTATCCAAATGAAGTTCATCAAAAGACTGTTTAACTTTATATTTGATTAAACGTTAAAGAGCTTAGCTGCTAAATATGGTATATCTTCAGCCTCAATCTCGAATCAGGTACGTCCTTATCGTAAAGAATACCAGTCAAACCTAAATGAAAAAATCAAATCTTGAACTTATGAAAAAAGTTCGCAAATTACACCAGAAAAAAACTGAATCAGAAATAGCAAATGACTTCTTAAAAAACTGTGTCATTCTTTGCAAAGAGAATCGAATAGAGACATATCATTTTATTGATAATTATAAAGAAAAATAAGTCTTGAGATGTCTATTTCTAAATATGAACATTCATTCTAACGATCATTACAATTATCTCAAGAAAGAAACAAGCGACTATCATTGATAAGAGCAAACTCTTCTTAGTCCAATTCAAATTATTTATCATGAGTACAATGGAAATATCGCTCACAGATTCATGAAAGTTTTTCTAGAAAGACGAGATATCTATCTTTCTAAAACTACCGTTCACAAATATATGAATAAATTACTAAACTTAGTAAGTATTTCTCGAAGAAGGAAATCGAACTATAGAAAGGTAACATTCATAGAGTCTTTCTAAAACTCCTCAAGTGAATCTTTCCCTCAACTGAACCTAATTACATGTGATGTATAGCAGAACTGTTCAATATAACTGTACAATCATTGATTTATATGACCGTAGTGTAGTTGCAAGTAAAAATGTGAAGAAAATTACGGCTGATTTAGCTATTTCCCCTTTAGCAAAGCAACCTTGTGACCAATCAAAGTTCTGATAAATATGTTTAGTTCAAAAGAATTTCTTCATCATTATGCATTTCACAAAATATGAGTCGTCAGGTACTCCATGTGACACACCACAATAGAATGGTATTACAATTCATTAATTTAGCCAATACTGATATGATACTATCGAGGAATTGAAACAAGTTATAAACGAATTTACCTATGTATGGTACAACCAAATCAGATAAAATTCTTATAAAATACCTAACACCTCTAGAAAAACGATTCGAATAATTCTATTTAGCTAATCATGATATAAAAAGATTGCCCCAGGGCAGCTTATTGATATCTAAAAAAATATTATAATTAAATCTTTATAACATTGAAATTTAAAATAGTCTACTTTAATCGCATAAAAAAGAGGAGATTTAATTAATCTCCTCTCATTATTTACTATACCTAAACTGATTAACTAACAATAACACTATTAAAATTTATTTGATTTATAAAATCGATAACCCAAAGCAATAAGAACTAAAGCAGTCCCAATCAATAAATAAATTCCAAAAGTTCCTGTTTTAATAATCGGTATTTGATTTTTTGTTAATTCAGTATTAGTAATTATCATACCGTGTTTTTTTGACATTTTTGTGTAAGTTGCTGCATATCCTTGGGGAACAACTTCTTCAACAGAATATGTAGCGTCAACAAGTAAATTTGAAAAAGTAAATGACCAATTATTACTACTATTTAACTCTGCAGTATCAACGATTCTTCCAGATTTTTTTAATCTAACAATTACACTACTAAGTTCCTTTCCGACCCATTTTTTTTTGACCGTATAAGTCGCCATTGCTGGTAAATTATTTTCTTCTGTTTTAGGATAAACTGTAGTAGGTTGATTAGGTAAGAGCAGTACAACAAAAGGTACACTCTTCCAAAGCTGCTGAATATTCGAGGATTGATTAACCTCCACAACATAATAAACACCTGGCGTCATATTCGAAACTGTTGTTGAACCATTCAAATCCGTCACTTCACTATTATAAAATTCTCCGTCATAGGCCATAGACTTCAACTCTTCAATAGTTTTATCAGCATACTTAAGAACTAAAGCTTTTTGATTATCTACACTTAACTCTTCGGTAGGAGCTATCTTAAATAAACTATAAGAACTCCCAGAAATAGGAACAGCCTGACTTGAGTCTTCACTATTTTTTAATTTTATTATAGTAATAGCAGCATTAGTATCATCTTGAGCATGTACTGGAATAGCAAAAACGTGAAAAATCACTATCAAGGATAATAAACAAAAAACAAAATTCTTCAGACAAGATTGCAGTTTCATACCTAACATCTCTCCTTTTCTCTTCTTCAGTAAAGCGTTCAACAATTGAACGCTTTACTGAAGAGGCAAGAAAATCTTGCCTACCTCATGTTTTCTAAAACAGTTTATTTAGTAACACGACGTTTTACAAATAAACCTACAACTGCTAGAACAACCCCCACCGCAACAACAATAATCGAACCAATACCACCAGTCTGTGGAATAGTAACTTTATTATTCTTTACTTCTTGAGAATCTGATTTTTTAAGCTCAACAGCTGTTGGATCTTCATAATAAGAAGAAGAGTTCACTACAAATTCAATTGGTTGTTGTAAAAGCGCATAATCTTTTGGAGCCTTTGTTTCAACAATCTTATAAGTTGTTTCACCATCTTTTGCAGATTGATTAGCATTTCCATAAGGTAATCCAATAACTTCGAAATAACCATTTTCATCTGACTTGAAGACAGTTGCATTATCTTTAGAAGATATCCATTCGTTCTTAATAACCGCACCATTTGAAACAGTCTGTTTCAAATATCTATCTCCAACTTCGTTTGTTACAACAAATTCAGCACCAGATAGCTTTTCGCTTGTTGCTTTATCCACTTTTTCAAAACGTTTACCACCTGTATGAAGCTCAGGGTTTTCATCTGGAGTATCTTCTTTTTGTTTATCCTCTGAAGGATTTGTACCATAAATTATTTTTACATCATTAGGATTTTCCGCTCCGAGTACAGCATCTTCATTAATTGTTGCATCGTATGAAATAGTAATTTCATCACCAGCTTTTAGAGTAGCAATGTAATCATTAGTGAATGCGACTGTAATTTTTGCTTTTTTTGTTCCTACAGATGGAGCTGTAAGAGTATAGTTGCTTGTATCAATATCTGCACCATTCAATTTGACTTTAAGATTTCCTTGATAGCTTAATCCCTTTGAAAATTCGTCATCAAATTTCAAAACTTTATATTCAGCAATTCCTTCGGGCATTACTGAAGAAACTTTGAAAGTTTTTGTTTCACCAATTAGTGCTGTATCATGTTTGTCAGTTTCATTGACAACTTTATTAATTGTTGGTTTATCAACAGTATTCTTTGGATAAACATGAACAGCATCTTCTCCAGTTGTATACCATCCTCCGTCAGCTTTAAAAACTGGAAGTTCAATTTCAACTGGTACAGCAGCAGAATTAGCAAGCTCTTCATCACCAGATACTTCAGATTTTTCTTTATTTTCAACAATAAAGTATTTACCTGCAGCTAGATTGGTGAATGTGATGTTGCCATCTGCGTCTGTGAGACCTTCTTTGATAACTTCGCCATTAACACTGCCTTTATGCACTTCAAAATAAGCGCCTTGAACAGTATCGGTAGTTCCAAAATAAGCCCCTCTATCAAGTTTTTGACCAGTGTATGCTGTACCATCATTACCAGTTTGTTTTGGCCAACCATCTAAGTTGGACATTTTAACTTTAGTCAAAACAACATCGTATTTGTCGTCAGTACCAGGTGCATTATCCTGGGCAAAGGCAGTCACAGATCCAAGTGCTGAAAATACCAAACTTAGAGCTGCAAAAGTTGTAAACAAGAGTTGGGTAATCTTTTTCATTTTTCCTTCCTCCTAAATTTCCTTTCTATTTTGCATGTAATATAACATTACTGCCATTAATAATATAACTAACCCAATCGAGATAAATGGTAATATACCGATACCACCCGTTACCGGATAGGTAGGATTCACTTTATTCTTGAGAGTCAATGTTACATCGGATGTAGCATTATCATCTGAATATTTTATAAATTTATCATTATCATCACTGATTTCCAAATACTCTTTTGGAACATCTTCTTCGATGTAGTAAGTGTAATAACTTCCACCACTATCACGAACTGGTACTGATTCAGTTATTCTCCAGGTATATTTTCCGTCATTATTTTGACGTTTCAATCTTACTTCTTTATATAACTCACCATTATTAGTTGAGCCATCTGTTGTTCGGTAAAGTTTTACGCTCAAAGATTCTGGTAATTTTTCATTACTTATTTCTTTTCCATCTTTGTTGTACCATTTTTTTTGAATAATTAATTGACTGCTCTCACGATTATTTGTTACACCCAAATGATTATTATCCTTTGTTTGTGATAATTCAATACCATTGTTTAAATAATCCTTAATATAGAAGAAATCAGGAATGGTACTCATATCTTCTTCAATAAAATAGGTATATTTTACACCATTTTCATCTGCTATTGGTAGCCCATCAATTGACTTCTTCCAAGATTTAGTACCATCAGTATCATATAAGAGTTCAACATCTTGTTGAAAAGTAGCATCAACTAAATTACCAACTTTACGCTTTAAAGTCACTTTTATCTTACCAAAATCCTTTGTAGATTCATTATCAATAGCAGCGCCATTTTCTTGCCATTTTTTAGTAATAGTTAGGCCAGTTTTGACTTTTTTATTTGTTACCGTAAAACCAGTCTCCGCAGTTGAATCTCCGCTATAAGAGGGCTGATAATCAGAGGAAATCTCACGTTCCCGAACATCATAATGGATCTCTCTTGCATCCTGAGTAAAGTTTTGACGAATTATCTTTTCCAAAGATTCTTGATCTGGTACCTGCTTGAAGACTGTATTCCAATTATTCTCATCACTCAATGTTTGAGATTGAATAAGTGTTTCTGCTTTTTTTCCATCTGCAGTCCAGACTGCATACAAATCAATAGTCACTGATTCATGGCTATTTTCTTCGTCTTGCCAAACTTTTTGAATTGGAATATCAATATACTTAACGAAATTATTAGTAAAGGCCTCCGTACTAATTGTTGCCCATACATAATTCGTACGTGGAACGCGCTGACTAACTGGACTCCTTTCAAGATTTCCAAGAGTTACAGTGACATGTGTCGTTGCTGAAGTTGTGAAAAGTACAGAGTTAAGCGACCACGTATCGGATCCAGGAACATCATCAATCGACTCACGTCCGGCAACTGTTCCCCAAGGTGTAGTACCCCCATTATAGGCAGTTTGATTACCGTTTGGTCCACCTGCATATGATGTAACAATATTAGAATTTGGAACTACATAAGCACCAGATACAGTTCCCTCAGCTGGTACAACTGATTCAGGCCCATAAGCTGCTGGATTCGGATAATCCCAAGAAGGCTCACGTTGAGGATCCAACGAATTGATAGTGTAATAAGCAGCATTTTTACTATTTAAATCACCCTCAGGCATAAGTATAGCTTGACTTTCGTCACCTCCTCTTGGAACAAACTGCAAGTCAACCTGAAATTTATTAACATTCTGCCAAACCCAACCACCAAATAACAAGTCACTAATTTCAATAAGTGGATAATACTGTGAATAAGCAGAGTAATACTCACTACCATTGTTAATATTGATTGTTCTGTTTTTATAGGGTGTAACCTTAATTGTAGCAATTGCATCTACCAACTGTCCGTCATAATAAGCTGCATCAGTGTATCTAACTTTAACCCACATTCCTGTTGTATCTAACGACAAATCAGATTCGCTCCAACCAGAATTTGGATCTGTTTGATACCCTCTATCAGACCAATTTGAAGGTTTAAATCTCACTAACATCGCTGTTCTGGAACTATTATCCATGGCCTTTCTAATATTAGGATCAAGTCCATAGCCAGTATCTTCAATCCTATAATCACCACCATGAACTCTATTATTTGTCTGTGTTTGATTACCTCCCGATACACGAACATAGCTGTCAACTTGACTACCAACATCTATAATTTCTACTCTAGAAGTTGATGGCATATTTTTAATAATCTGCATATTATTAAAAGGGGCAATGTCACCTTCTGTAATTGTTTCAGGCTGGGTGATACCACGTGAAGCACTTAATAGTTTAGAACGTTTTAACTTTTTGATAGCAATATTGATAACATCTACTTCTTTCCAACTATCATCTATATACTGTTCAAACTTACCATTTGCAGTGATTCTAATTTTTATAGGTTTATCATTATCTTGAAATTGATAGACATCAGATTCTTTCAAATCATAAACTACTCCAACTTCTAAATCAAGTGTCGGAGAGTCTTCTGCACTTACCCAACTTGCCAATGTCATTTCAGGTTCACTCTCCTTATAAAACATAAAGGAAGCAGGATACCAATCTTTTGTATTATCCTCAGCATCATAAACATTTATCTTAGGAAGAGTAACTGTTAAAATCTTCTTTTCTTCAGCCTTAAGTGTATTTTCTTTGTCCGATGAATCATCATTCGTCGTTTTATCGTTTCCAGAATCTATACTTGGTATCATTGACAAAATCAAAGTCCCGGATTT
The DNA here is from genome assembly GCF_016461705.1 of Streptococcus vicugnae. GTDB lineage: Bacteria > Bacillota > Bacilli > Lactobacillales > Streptococcaceae > Streptococcus > Streptococcus vicugnae. The sequence continues at coordinate 372,016 of NZ_JAEMHW010000002.1, forward strand.
TTCTTCTTTATCCCACTGATTACCATCCGATAAAACAAAAACATCACCGTTCTCATCAATCTTAAATATTTCATCATCAAAAGCATCATATCCTTTAACACTGTTAACTTTAATAAGATACTCTTTGTTAATCTTTAGATTAATATTTTTAATTTCATCACTTGTCGCCCATTTTTCAACAATATTATTACTATCCCTTTCTCGAATCTCAATACCTACATTATTGATATTTTCATCTGTTTTTTTATTTTTTAAGAAAATTGCAACTTCCTTTTCTTGTGATTTTTCTTGTTGAACCACATTTTCTGATTGAGACAATCCCTTGCTACTATCTATTGCATATACAATAGGACATAACAGAACGGAAGAAATTAAAATAATCGAAAGAAAACCCGATATAACTATTTGTTTGCTATCTAATATTTTTTTTAAAAAAAAACTTAAATAAGTAAATTTACAAACGCTCACTCTCTCTTTCATTTTCAACCTCCTTATGGTATTATCCTTCAACTCCTAGCTATATTGTAATACTTTTTTAAAAAAAAGAAAACTAAAACCACAACTTTCTTTTATTATTTATTCATTTTCATCAATCCACCAATTATTTTCTGAAAATTTCATAAGAGTTATGCTTTTTTATTTTTTTACCTACATTTTCTTTTTAAAAACACCCTATTTTATTATTTTATTTGTTTTTCTATATCATTTTTTATAGAATGAGGTGTGAAGATAGGAGTTGACGAGGAGGTATAAAAGTGAAAAAGATTATAAGGGTTTTAACATCGTTTATCATTATTCTTGGTATATTAATCATCTGTTATCCTGTTGTTAGCCAAATTTACTATAATATTATTAACAAACAAGAAATCATTGACTTCAATTCTGGCTCTAAGGCTTTATCAGAATCAGAAATTTCTAATCGTATTGCCTTAGCAAGAGACTATAATAAATCTTTACGAAACATTACCATTACAGATCCATATACTAGAGAAAAGATAGAAAAAGGACTAAAAGAATATGCTAGAATGCTAGAAATCAATGAAAAAATTGGAAGTATTTCTATTCCAGCTATTGGTGTTAATCTTCCGATTTTTGCAGGTACCTCTGAAAATGTTCTTCAAAAAGGTGTCGGTCATCTTGAAGGAACTAGTCTTCCAATCGGTGGTAAAAATACTCATGCTGTCTTAACTGCACATACAGGGCTTCCCAAAAATCGTTTATTTACAGATTTAAACAAAGTAAAAATAGGTAATAAGTTTTTTATTACTAATATTAAGGAAGTCATAGCATATCAAGTTGATTCTATCACCGTAATTAAACCTACACAAATTGATAAATTAGCTATCATACCCGGGAAAGACTATGTAACTCTCTTAACTTGCACACCTTACATGATTAATTCTCATCGCCTTCTCGTTAGAGGACACCGTGTTCCTTATCATCCAAAAGATAAGGAAGCGAATTTAAGAACAGCAATTTTTAATATTCCAATACTATATTTTGCTATTAGTTTTATTATTCTTATCCTCTCATTTGTTCTTTTTAAAATGAAATTAAAAAGACTATCAGCAAAAGATAGGAGGATGGCATGAAGCAACCAATTAAATTCGGAAAATTTCTTTATCGTGTTTTAATCACCATTGGCTTATTTACTATTTTTTTTCCTTTCGCAAGTCAAACCTACTATCAATATATTTCTAAACAAGAGACAAATCAATTTGAAGAAGAGTGTAAAAAAGTAAATCCTTATGAAATACGACACCGTATTGAATTAGCTAAAGCTTATAATCGAACTCTTTCACCTGCAAAATTAGGTGACCCATTTACAAATAAAGAAAAAGCTGGGATTGCTGAATATGCTCGAATGATTCAATTACAAGAAAAAATTGGTTACATTACTATTCCTAAAATCAATCAAAAAATCCCTATTAGAGCAGGAACTAGTGAAAACGTTTTACAAAAAGGTGCTGGTCACCTTGAAGGAACTAGTCTTCCAATCGGGGGTAAAGGTACACATACAGTTATTACGGCTCACCGTGGGCTTCCAACTGCACGTCTTTTTACAGATCTCAATAAATTAAAGATCGGAGATTTTTTCTATATTACTAATATCAAAGAGACGTTAGCTTATAAGGTTGATCAAATATTAATAGTTGAACCTGATGATTTTACACCGATTCTAGTAGATGATTATCATGATTATGCAACACTATTAACTTGTACACCCTATATGATAAATTCACATCGATTATTAGTTCGTGGAGAACGTATCAATTTACCAAAAAGAAAAGTCGCTAAAGATAGTCAGATTAATTTCTTTAGTCAATATAAATGGTTTATCGTTATCATATCACTATTTCTTTTGGGAATTATTGTTTATTTGATTTGTCGACTAATATGTAAAAAAGGAAGAAAGCTATGAAAAAGAAAAAAATATTTGGACTCAGTCTCTTACTAATTGGTCTAATAATCTTAAGTTATCCGTTCGTATTAATGGTTCACTATGATATCGCACAACTAGAAACTAATCAAGCGTTTATCACTTACCAAGAGAATAGTCAAGTAAATCTCAAAAGAATTTATAGTGCCATAAAAGAAACAACTATCTCTACTCCTATACGGGATGTTTTTACGGAAAAAAAAAAGAATGGACAAAATGGTCCATACTCTACTGTGCTTGATACAAATAAAGTATGGGGACAAATTGTCATTCCTTCTTTAGGACAACGTTTTGATTTATACCTTGATGCTGATTATAACAAATTGACTAAAGGTGTCGCCACTTTAGTAGGAACAGGTGCACCTTTGGGAATTAAAGGACAACGTCCTATTATTGCAGGTCATAGGATTACTTACAACAATATGTCTTTTAATTTTATTCCAGAATTAAAAAAGGGGGATAAAATCTTTATCATTTTTTTAAACCAAACATTAATCTATTCGGTTTACAGTAAAGAGATAATTGATGAATATGATAGCAATAAACTGAAACCAATCTCAGGTCAAGACACTATTACTCTAATGACCTGTACTAATGCTCCACAGTATAATCAACGCTATCTTGTTAATGCAAAAAGAGTAGAAACAACCTACCAAGTACCACAAAAAACAATTAATAAAACATCTATTTTAAATGTCATCACAAGTAAGGATAATTCTACATTATTTAAAATCAAACGTTCTTCTCCATATCTTATACTTATCCTAAGTTTTTCCCTATTAGTTTATTTTGGAAAAAAGTTCTACCAGCTGGTGAAACAACTAAAAGAATAGTTCTCTATGCTACATACTATTCTTTTCCACTATCATATAGAGATCATAGCTACACTAGATTATCCCCCTCCTAAGTGCAATTATTGCAAGGGAAAGCAAATTAAATACGACTTCCAAAAGCCTTCTAAGATTCCATTTATTGTGATAAACGGACTGCCTAGTCTCATTCGTTTAAAAGAGAAAATTTCAATACAAAGACTACCGTAAAGTGACCGTATCGAAACAAACATTGTCAAGAAAAACTGTCAAATCTCTGAGCTAGTGAAGCAGAAAACAGCTCAACTCTTACTTAATCGAGAACCTTTAACGCACATCGCTGAAAAACTTGCCATCTCTACCTCAACTGTGTATCGTAAGCTTAAACAATTTCAGTTCAAGGATAACTTTTCAACCTTATCTGAAGTACTGTCTTGGGATGAATTCTCTTATCAAAAAGGAAAACTAGCTTTTATTGCTCAAGACTATAACACGAAGAAAATCATTACGATCCTTGATAACAGACGACAAACAACCATTCGCAATCACTTTTTCAAATACTCTAAAGAAGCTCAAAAGGAGTGAAAATCGTTACTATGGACATGTCTGGTAATTACATCCCTTTAATCATGTTGCTTCGCTCTCCAGTTTCTAGGCTCAGGCTGAAACAGTCTATTCCTAGACTGTTTCACTCCCAAACGCTAAAATTGTTCTTGACCGTTTTCACATTGTCCAACACATGACAGAGCACTAAAACAGACACGTATTCAAATAATGAAACAATTTGAGCAATCTCTTGAATATCGTGTTCTAAAATATTACTGGAAACTCATTCAAAAGGATAGTCGAAAACTATCGCATATTGCTTTTTATTCAAGGACTTTCAGAGAAACGTTAACGCCTAAAGAGTGTTTAGACAAGATTTTTAAACACGTTCCGCAATTTAAAAAATACTACAACCTTTATCAATTACTTCTTTTCCACTTACAAGAAAAAAATATCGAACAATTTTTTGGATTAATTCAGGAAGCTTTACCTCAACTTAATCATCCTTTTCTAATGTCAAACTTGAAGCAACCAACAAGCTCATCAAAAATATTAAACGAAACGCTTTTGGTTACAGGAACTTTGACAACTTTAAAAAACGCATTTACCTCACTTTGAAAAGCAAAAAAGCGAGAACATCATTTGTTCTCGCTAGAGCTTAACTTTGCCACCCACTACAGTTGACAAAGAGCCATTTATTTTTATTCATAAGCTTTGTAGGCTGAAATGTGTAAATCTGAACGATTTGAAAAGTGCTGAAGCTCCGATAAAAGACTTTCAAAGCGACTATCTTCCATTAATGGATTTTGTCCATAAATAAGAAGAAAAATTGGTTCTGTTGGCTCACTCGTTAAGTTTCCTTCGTCATCAAATGTTTCTTCGTCACGTTCTTCCAAATCTTCTAAGATTTTTTCCATAAGAACTAGAATATCTGATATTTCATCAAAAGCACCCTCAAAACGATCAAATGCATTGTAAAATTTGATTTCACGTTTTAAATCATCTTGAGCATCTGCAACATAAATCATCCCTTTATGGTCAAAAAGATAATGACGGAATTGCTTGATAGCAGCCTCACGACTAATTTCTGTAAGCTCCAGCTCTGACTCTTCCTCATCAAGAAGCGTAGCAAGAGGGGTATCAGACACATTCTTTGTCTCTTTAAACTCTTCTTCGACCTCAGCTACCGATTCGGTAGCATCCGCAACTTCAGGCTGAACACTAGCAACCTCTTCTTCAACATCATTATAGGGCTCTTCCTCGTCAACCTCTGGCTCAACTGATTGCGGTTCAACTACAAGCTCATCTTCTTTATTCTCAAGGATAGGAGCATCTCGGATATCTTTGTCTTTATCAACTTCAAGACTCTGTTCTGATTTTCTAGGGGTCAAGGCATCAATTTTAGCCAATAATTCGGCTTTTTTCGTTTCTCTTTTTTGATATTCTACCGCTTGCAAAGGGTCAACTAAAATAGGGTATTCTGATTCTTCCTTGATTGATAAATTGGTAATTCGAATTGAAGAAAAACATCAATCAGCACGCCAAAAACACGCTGGCGCTTATCACCAAGAATCGCTTGAAAAACAGATTTTGACTCACAGATTTCTAAAACATTATCAATCCCACGAATCCAATTACCGACAATATCCAAAGAATGATTCATCAATCTGAAAGATGCTTCATCATACCAAAATGTTGATTTAATCAATTTTTCTTGCTTAGAAAGCGCTTCAACAGCCGCCAAAATTTCACCCAATTCTGATTGAACCACATACGGCGAAAAAGACGTCCCCAACAATGACGGAGTCTTTTCAACCAAAACAATCTCATCTCTGAAAAGTGTCAAGTAATGAATACTAACAAGTAACTTCTGAATCAACAATCGATGATTATTTGAATTAGTATTTTCCATCACTTCCACCACTACCTTTATCTATCAATATTACAATTTTATTACAATCTGTTACTACTAATAAAACATATGCTTGGAAAAAGAGAAGGAAGTTAGCAAAGAAAGACAAAAAACGAACGATGATAAGTAAGAGATGATTCTACTAATTAAAATCACAAGAAAAGTAATTCCCATATAATATATACAAAATACACTTAGAAAAGAGCTTAGCAAGTGTAAAAGTAATATAATTGGAAGTTAAGTTCTATCGTTACTTTCTAGAAATTAGATGATTAAAAATATTAAAATCAAAAGAAAAGGACTCCTTGTCGAAGTCCAGTCTAAAAAGTTGACTGCTTTGTTAATCCGTTTCAATTACACACCTTTGATTATAAAGTGCGCCAAGTTGAAAAAAATAAAGCTATTTGGCAACCTATTTCTTTAAGGCTGAAGATAAATAATGACCTTCTCTGATTCTTTTACCTACTACTTTAGTATTATCAATAAGTTTTTCGTATTCTTTACTACTCATCGCATCAATCTTATCAGATAAATCATAAAGACTTTCTACAACAATACCACATTCATTTTTTAGTACAAAATCAGCCATTGCTGATTGTTTCCATACAACTAATGGAAACTCCGAAGCTAAATATAGTGAAGCCTTATGTGAATTGTTGTACTTGAGATACTGACCAAAAACACCGCTACAAGTAGTAGATTCAGGACCATCCCAAACCAAACCAAATGCTCCTTCTAACTTAGAAGGAAGCTCATCTGGCAAAAATGAACCTTTATATGAAATATTTTGACTTCCAGCTTTTTCATCATAACCTACTCCATATAGATTAAAATCAATATTTTCAGGTAAATTATACAAATAGCCTGATTTTGATTTAATAAGATTTCCAGCTACAATAAATGTTTTAGAAAAATTTTTCTTCGTTTTATCTAAATGGAAATTTGGAATTAAATAATCAAAAATTTCTAAAGTAACTAAATTATCAGGTGAAAAACCTCTTTCAACCAAGGTTTGTTGCATCTTCGTATTATGCACAATAACTTTATCAGCTTTATTCAAACTAAATTTTTCTTGAATATTTAATCTAATTCTCTGTTTTAATGTAATTTTTGAATCTGAAGAAAGGATTCGGAGACTTTCTAAATCATGAATCAAGAATTTCACTGTTACATTTTTCTTATTCAATGCGGTTAATAATTGAGGAAGAAAAATTGTATGATAGATTAATGGAAATTGAATAACAATTTCATCATTAGGCTTTAAAATCGAGAATGTCGATTTAAGAGTGTCATATTTCTTTTTATGAGATTTCAAGGTCGATAATTTATCCAAATCGCTAATGCTCACCTTTAGGGGACTATAACCCTCATTAGTTAGAATTTCATTTGCGTCATCTCTTGCCTTATTACCAGCATTTTTTTTATTATATGTATAAAGAATTTCTTCACTTAGATAATATTTCATCTAAAACCTTTCTTTTTAAACTTAATTTATTAATACCTACTTGATATAGCATGCTTAATGTCATCATTCGTTTGTGAAAATAATACTCCGATAAAAATTAAAAATGGATTATAGAAAATATCGAAAAACTGTGGATCCCAAATTGAATGAAGTATTAAAATCATAAAGCAAACTGAATATGTAATGGTTCTATATGGATTCTTATATCCCAATATAATATAAGAAATAATTAAGAAAAGAAGAATTACAACTCCATAGGTGAGTAAAATCCTCAAAAACGAAGAATCAATAAAATTATAACTTTCGTCATACTTAAGAACAGTACCACTAACTTTCGTTCCTATTACTTCAACTTCTTGTCCAAACAACTTGATTCCATAATTATTAATCGCTTCATATCCTAATCTCAGACGATTATTTAAAATACTATCTAATAATTTAAATAAATTTGATTTTGTTCCATAAAGAATCGATAACGCAATCGGAACTATTGCACTTATTAATAGTAACCACCTATCAGTAAAATTCGTAAGCCAGTTTTTAAATTCAGGTTTAATTTTAAATAATTTTAAAAATAAAACTAAAATAATTGCTAAAGTTCCTAAATAAAATGCAGAATCAGTATTAGTTTTCACATACAAATAAAAACTAATTGCAAACAAGAACAATAGTTCTCTAAATCTTATTTTATTGCCTCTTACATATAAATATGCTAACTCCAAATGAAAGAATAAATTGGGAGCATAGGTAATGTAATTATATCCGAGAGCATTACGATAACTACCGCCTGAGATAGCATAGTAATTTGGAAGTACTCCTGACCAGTATCCAATAAATACTAAAACTAATAAGAAACTCAAAACTCCACAGAAATATTTAATCACATTTCTGATATCAACATTTTTTGTTGATAAAATTAGTAAAAAGAAGTAACTTAAATACTTTAAATTATTCGAAGAAATGGCACTCACTATTATTAATACTGTTAGCAAACTTGACTTCACTAAACTATTAAAGGAGAAACTTCTATCAATAACAACTTTTGCTAATAATAGTATGACACAAAGGTAATAATAATAATTCACAAAAGTCTGAAATAACGGAAACACCGTTGGAATAGTTGAAACACTCAAAATCTTACCAATTAAATAAAAACTATAACTAAGTATATAAAGAAATTCAGGAACTCTTATCTTTAATTTCATAAAATTCAATTACTCCTTATTAAATTCTTTTTACACTTCAAAACTTGATTTATTAGGTAATAATTGATTCAAAGCTGCATTTACATCTTTTTGAATAGTCTCAAAGTTACCGATATCTAAGCTATCATTTATGCACAACATTTTACATTTCTGCGGATTTTTTAGTGTTTCAATAATTAATTCTTTATTATTAGGCAATACAGTATATTTAGAGAATTTGATATTTCTTGGTTCAAATTCGCCTTTCATCAACTGCCAGTCTCTCATTAACCAAGGACTAACATTTCTCTTATCCCTAAATTTACATTTACATGTATCATGGAGCGCATCAAATTCTTTGTTCCAAACTTCAGAAAAAGTTGATTTTTTAAAAGGTATCGGCGAATGAGGCTCATAAATCCCATTTATAGCAGACCAGTTAGAGAATACTAATGTTCTCAATAAAAGTTTTCCTGAAAGTGGTGAAAACCATTTTTTCTTATTCTTTTTTATGTCTCCCATACCAAAGTGTTTATTAATAATCTCTAAGTTATTTACAACTATTGGTGCTATTCCATTGGGCTTAATTACAAATGGCGTTAAAGCTGCAATATCTCTTGTCTTTCCATTAACAAAGAAATCTTCCTTCTTAGTTTCTTGTATAACAAACATATCATCATTAAACTCAATAAAGTTTTCAGATAAGTTAGGAATTCTGTGCATGTTCAACTCTATTGTATGTGAATTAAAAGTTGGTAAATATTCTTTTGGAATAAAATCTTCATGTCTGACAACATTTAATTTAGGATTTTTTAAATTTAACCACTTGGGTAAATGTCCATAGGTTACAAAATGTATCTTATTAACCCATGGCATGAAATTTTCAATTCCTCTAAAAATATACTGTAAATTATCCCAGTCTCTAAATCGAATTTCACTTGTGGTAGAGTCAATTCTTTTTTCTTTAGGAAGATATTTATTCTTTTCCTCCTGCCACTCTTTATCATTACCATCAACCCACAATAATACAATATCCACTTTGTTATCAGTTTCCATTACATATTATCCTCTTCCAATATCTTATAATGTGTTTTACGGCTATCCTCAGGAGGTAACTCCATATAATCTCCATATGTGTATTTCAAATACTCGTGATAGTTATCAAATCCAATAAGTTCAATATCTTCAAACTTATATTTTGTTCCCTCACCATACCATTCTTTTGGAACTATCTCACGTGTTCTATAAGCTCCCATGATATTACCTATGTAATTAGAATTATCAATATTTTGATGTGAAAGTAATCTATCAATTTTCTCTTTTTCGTTATATGGATTAATTATTTTTTCAAAAGGAATTTTTTCCATTACCCAAAGAAAAGCACTTTCTAGTTTTCCACGTTTTCGCTTCCTATCGATTGAATCTTTATAATGCAATGACATTAATGCTCTGTGGGTCAATACTCTAAAATAATATATTTTCCTAAGTAATTTATTATTTGGGGTACCATCAATTGGAAAAATATCAATTGATGCAAAAGTAAACTTCGAGTCATTACCGATACGTTCCTCAATTACCTTAACGTTTGTATCTTGAACCCTTGTAATATAATATTGATATGATGGGGTATTCTTGTAGTTAACAATTTGTAGGTGACTAGGTAGCTCATCTTCTGCAACTTTCAAAAATTTCTCATAGTCCTTACGAGGCATTCCCAAATCAATATCATCATCCCATGGAATAAAACCGCCGTGACGAATCGCACCAAGCATCGTACCGCCAAGCATAAAATATTTTAAATCATATTTTTCAAAAACTTCAATGACACTCTTTACTATTTCTAAATCAATTTTATGTAATTTTTCAATTGGTTCCATGGTTATCCCTTTACTTATTCAAATCTTTTTTTATCTGTGTTGTAGAAATTTCAGGCGTGCGTGGTAAATAGACAACTTCTACACCTTCTTCTTCAAGAAAGTCAAATTTACCTTTCCAGTCATCCCCCATGACAAATGTATCGATATGATACTCATGAACATCAGATTTTTTTTGCTCCCAGCTTGTTTCAGGAATGACAAGGTCTACATAACGAACAGCTTCAACTAGGGCTTTACGTTGTTCGTAACTGAAATAACATTTCTTCTGTTTCTCATTCCAATTAAATTCATCTGATGAAATAACAACAACAAGATAATCTCCTAAAGCTTTAGCTCGTTTTAAAAGATTAATATGTCCATAATGTAGAAGGTCAAATGTTCCATAGGTAATCACACGTTTCATCTCGTTTCCCCTTTTATTTTTTAGTATTGTATTTTCAAAAGTGATATCTAAAATTGATTTTTCACATTCAGATTTCTTATCTCGATTCATCAATTCTTTTACTACTTGAGCTGGATTACAGCCTTTATTAATAATATCGTTGACGGCAAAAATAATTGGAAGTTCAATCTGATAAGTATCTGATAATTCTAAAGCTGCTGGCAGCGCATTAACGCCCTCTACAACCATTTGAACTTTATCCAGTGCTTCTTGAACTGAGTGTCCTTGACCAATGAGTTGCCCAGCTTTATTATTACGGCTATGTTTGCTAGTTGCTGTAACGATTAGATCACCAACACCAGCAAGTCCCTCAAAAGTGCTTTCTAAACATCCCATCGCTAAACCTAAACGTTTAATTTCAGACATTCCTCTTGTAATTAACGCTGCCTTAGCATTGTCACCATAACCTAGTCCTTGAGAAATTCCTGCAGCTAGTGCTACAATATTTTTTAGCGCCCCACATAGTTCAACGCCTTTGATGTCATTATTAGTATAAACACGTAGGTTTTCACTCATAAAAATATCTTGAACCAATTTAGCAACGGTTTCATTTTCACAAGCAGATACTATGGTAGTTGGCAAGTCAAGTGCAACTTCCTCAGCATGTGTAGGACCAGATAAAGCTACAACTTCAATGTTATCATGTTTCCCATCTTTCTTTATTTCAGTTGTAATCACTTCTGATAACATATAGTGAGTTTTTTTCTCGATTCCTTTAGCTACATCAACAATTATTTGATTTTTAGGAATAAACTCCCGAATTTTTGCTGCTGTCTCACGTACAAATACAGATGGCACGGCAAATAAAATGATATCTCTTTTTTTACAAACTTCTTCAATTGATTTTGTAAAAACAATATTATCTGGAATAACCATGTCAGGCAATCTATTATTTTGACGTGTTTCTACTAATTCATCAATTTCTGATGGGATAGCTGACCAAACGGTCACATTATTCCCGTTCAATGAAAGTATACGTGCTAAAGCTAATCCCCATGTTCCAGCACCAATAACACCTATTGAAAACAATTAATCAAACTCCCCAAACAATCCTTCGTACTCATCAACAATAAAATCCCAACTAAAGTGTTCTTGGACTTGTTTTGTTGACAGTCTATCTAATTCATCAATTTGTTCTTGTGATAAAGTTTCAGATTCCTCAATAACATTGTGAAGATTATCTTTATCCCAATAAATCGCTCCATTTTCACCAACTTCTTTATTAAATCCTACATTTAATAAAAGATTCAATTTAGTTGAAGATAATGCTTCTAATAATGATGGATTAGTTCCACCAACTTCATGACCGTGGAAGTAAGCAAATGCATTTTCACGAATATATTTAAGAAGTTCTTGATTATAAACAGTTCCTACAAATTTAATGCGAGAGTCTTTGTCAAAACCTGTTTCTTTTTTCAGTTTTTCGTAAAAGGCATTTTGTTCAACATTAGTAATCAATACAAAATCTTTTTTTGTATTTGACTTCATAAACTCTCGAAGCATTGCCTCATAGTTATTTTCTGGAACGAATCGTCCAACAACAAGGTAATAATTATTCTCTGAAACTCCCTTTTCTGAAAACCATTCACGTACGACACGGTCTTTTGAAGAGAGACTAGATTTTTCAAGCTCTGTTCCATAAGCAATATACGTTGTCTTTGGTGAATATTTTTTATAGTCATTTTGAATATATTTTTCAATATTCTTGCTATCACATACCAATAAGTCGGCATGTTTTACCATTAACGACTCAGAAACTTTCCAATAACGACGAACAGGTGCACTCCATTTTTGACGCATCCATTCATGTCCATCTGGATTAACAAATAATTGACCACCAAGAGAGTGGATTTGCTTTTTAAAATGATTAATGAATGGTCCTATGCGACAAGCTAAAACATAAAAGATTGGATTAACATCACCATTTTCTTTTGCAATTTCAATCGACTTGTTTAGAGCAGCGATGTCATAGGCAATTGCTCGCGCTGGACCAATATTTGGCACATCAATATTAAAACAAGTTGCTCCATTATGTTCAAAAATATCATCTGTGATATTTGACTTAGTAGAGTTTTCTCGCATACATGCCACATAATATTTGATATTTTTATCTTTTTGATTTTCAGTTAGTTTTTCTACAAAGGTTTCAAACCCACCGTATTTAGCAGGTATCCCTTTAGAACCTATAATATAGACACTTTTCATTTTCACTCAATTATCCTTCATCCACTTCTTCACGCACACATTCCAAAGCCGCTTCGATGACTTTGTGCATGTCATAATAACGATATTGTCCAAGTCGCCCACCAAAAATAACATTTCCTTGCGCATCTGCGAGTTTCTTATATTCTTGGTAAAGATTATTATTACGATCGTTATTTACTGGGTAGTAAGGCTCATCACCTTTTTCCCAAGTTTTAGGATGTTCTTTCGTGATAATAGTTTTCTCTTGAGTTCCGAATTCAAAGTGTTTATGTTCGATAATACGAGTGTATGGTGTTTCAGAATCTGTGTAGTTAACGACAGCATTCCCTTGGTAATTTTCCATATCAAGGAGTTCTGTTTCAAAACGAAGGCTGCGGTATTCTAACTCACCAAGTTGATAATCAAAGAATTGATCAATCATTCCTGTAAAGACAATTTTAGGAAATTCTTTCAAATAGCCATCTTTGTTATCAAAGAAATCTACGCCAGTTTCGACATCAATATTATCATGTGCTAGCATTTTTTCAATGATTTGTGTATAACCACCAATTGGAATACCTTGGTAAGTATCATTGAAGTAGTTATTGTCATAAGTCAAACGAACTGGCAAGCGGCGAATGATAAAGGCTGGCAATTCAGTACAAGCTTTACCCCATTGTTTTTCAGTGTAATCTTTGACAAGCTTTTCGTAAATATCTGTTCCCACAAGTGAAATAGCTTGTTCTTCTAAATTTTCAGGCTCTTTTCCGTTAAGAACGGCACGTTGTTCATCAATTTTAGCCTGTGCTTCTGCTGGTGTTACAACTCCCCAAAGTTTATTGAACGTATTCATATTGAAAGGAAGATTATAAATTTCACCTTTATAATTAGCAATCGGAGAATTTGTATAACGATTAAATTCTGCAAATTGATTAATGTAATTCCAGATTTCCTTATCAGAAGTATGGAAAATATGTGCGCCATATTCATGCACTTGAATACCTTCTACTTCTTTAGTATAGATATTCCCTGCAATATGATCACGTTTTTCAATAACTTTAACTTTTTTTCCTTTTTTAGCAGCTTCGTGTGCAAAAATCGCGCCGAATAACCCTGAACCGACAACTAAATAATCATAATTTGACATAAAATCTCCTATTTTTTCATATAATGTAGTAAGTACATAGTAAATTCTTCTTTTAGCAACAATCCTACTAAGCCGTAAATCAGCCCAAAAATAATAGCCGAAATAACTAGCACCATAAAGAGTGAAGAAATATTACTAATAAATAATGTATTTGCTATTAAAACAAGAATAGTAGCTAATAAAGTAGATATGATATTTTTACATAATTTGACATTAGCCACAATTTCTTTCAAAAAGTCACGTAATACATAGATTTGATAGCTTGTGACAAAGAATTCAGCAACTAAGGTACCAAATGCCGCACCTGAGGCTCCAAATCTAGGGATAAAAATAGCATTTATTATTAGATTGACAATCGCACCAAGGGAAACCGATTTTAAGACATCATTTTCTCTATCCATTGGAACTAATATTTGAATACCTAATAAATTTGAAATTCCTATAAAGAAAAGTGTAGGCATAATAATTTGCATAGGAAGTATTGAACCTGTATAGGCATCACCTGACAAAAAATAAATACCTTCCTTAGCAAAAACTGAAAAATAGACCCACAAAGGGATTGATACAAAACATACAAATTGTAAAGAACGAACGGTTAATTCTTTAAATTCTTTAGTCTTTCCTTCCTTAATGTAAAAAGATAATCTAGGAAGAAGAACAGCTCCCATAGACGTTACCAAACTAACAAGTATTGTTTTTATTTTTACAGCAGCATTATAATATCCTACTGCTTCATCACCTTTCATAAATCCAAGCATTACTGAATCAAGATTAGTATATACAGTAGTTGCAATAGTCATCATAAAAAAACTAAAAATAGGTTTTATATGTTGACTAAGGTTCATATTAGGATACCATTTTAGATTAAGAAAACGTCGTAAGTTAATAAAATTAAAGAAGTTAGATCCGACACTTGCCAAAATAGTAATTGCACCATAAATGACATAGTCGCTTTTTTGATGTACCATCAAGAACATTAAAACAAGTGAAACTAATTTCAAAAGAATTGATCTGATTGTGATATAAGAATACTGCTCCAATGCTTTATACAGCCACTCACAGCCAATCAAATTAAAGAATAGAGTAGCAATATTAATCATAAATAGAACCTTATCTTGTGCCATACGAGGTACTAAGATTATGGCAATAATATAGACAAGCATTGATAATCCCATCGCAACAGAATTTATCACCATAATTTCTTGAACAGTTTTTGATAATTTGTTTCTGTCACTTCTAACTTTTGCACATGCCCTAATACCATAGGTTGGAATTCCTAACATACCAACCATTGAAAAATATGAAACTATTGACGTTGCAAAAGCAACTTTACCTGTTCCGACAGGCAAAAGAACACGTGATACATATGGAAAAGTTATCAATGGGAAAATAAAATTTGACATAGTCAGAATAAAATTCATAACTATGTTTAATTTTACGGAGCTTCTTTTCCTATTTTTTTCTACTATCAACTCTACCTACTTCCCTCTCTTTTTAGTACGACTCCAAATGTTTTGGCAATAATTTTAATATCTTCACTGATGCTCCAGTTTTGGATATACTTCATATCAAGTGCCACGACTTCTTCAAAGTCGGTAATGTCACTACGACCGCTAACTTGCCATAAGCCAGTGATTCCTGGTTTGGTTGTTAAGCGTTTGAAATGATGTAACTCATAGTGATGATACTCATCAAGCGTTGGTGGACGTGTGCCCACAACAGACATTTCACCTTTTAGGACATTGATAAATTGTGGTAATTCATCAAGTGACCAATCACGTAACTTATGTCCAAATGGGAAGATACGAGGGTCATCTTCCATCTTAAACATTAAGTCAGTATCCAAATCATTTTGTGCTAGTAATTCTTTTTTGCGTTCTTCGGCATCGGTGTACATGCTTCTAAATTTGTAAATTTCAAAAACTTTACCGTTTTTACCGACACGTTTTTGTTTGAAAATTAGAGGTCCTGGTGATTGTTTCTTAACTATCGGTGTGATAACAATGGCTACAATCCCAGTGATCACTAAGCCAACTAAAGCCATTGCAATATCCATAAGACGTTTTAAAGCAATCTGACGGAATTTCACAATATTAAATGCTGTCGTTATGAAGGTCGTATCACCAAGTTTTTTAAGAACACTATTTCCAACATAGAAGTCCGAATAATTCCCAACAGCAACTGTCGTTGGAATTCCCAATAATTTTAAACAATGAGCAAATTCTATAAAATCATCTTGGTGATTTCTGGCAACAAATATCTCGTCAACTTGGTGATTTGCCACAAAATCTCTAATTTCTTTAGTACTTTTTAAGATAGGCTGTGAAATGTCAGGATTATCACGACGACTGATATAAGCAGCGATATGGTAATTGGAATTATTAAGTTCTTTAATGACTTCCTTACCATTCGTAAAATCTGTAACAAACAATACCTGTTTAATATCCGTTGCATGACTTTTGAAAAGACTCTTAACTAAAATACGTCCAATGAAGACAAAAAGACTTACTAGAATAAATATTTGCCCCAAGAAGAAATAAGACATCTGTGAAATGTCATGGATAAAACGAATTTTACCAAGCGTCAGTACAAAAGTAAACAAAACTAAAACTTTCATACCATAAATTACAGATGCTTTCAATTCTTTTAAATAACCACGATTTGTAATTGAAGAGTATTCATCGTTCAAGACACTAACGATTACAACCAAAATTCCAAAAACAACTGCAAAGAATTTACTATCAAAAAGGTGATAAGGATAAAATTGCGCTAAGATGAGGTAACTTACCACTAAAGCCACAATATCCGACAAAAGGTAATAAACTTTCTTTTTCGAATCTTCGCTATACATATAACTCCCTGTTCCCTACTCTATGGTAAAAGTATCAGCTATTTTTTTCGTTTACCTCTACCATTTTTTGATTTTTCGTCACTTTTTCCGTAATCGCCATAGCTACCATACCCACCGTAACTACCATATGAACCATACTTATCTAAGTGAATATCATATTTATTCAAAATAACGCCAAGGAACACTGAACCACTTTGTTCCAATTGTTCCTTTAGTTTTGTAACTGTACGACGTTTATCAGCTCCCGCTTTTACTACAAGCAAGCTAGCATCTGAATGGTGTGCTAGGATAGCAGCATCAATAACCAAACCAAGCGGTGGTGTATCAATGATAACATAGTCGTAAAGTCCACGAACAGTTTCAACCATCGCTTTGAAGTTATCATTTTGAATCAATGATGTCGGATTTGGTGGGACTTGCCCAGCAGGGATAATCATCAAATTATCAACATTTGTGTCACAAATAACATCTGACAATTCTGCATTTCCAGATAAGAAACTTGTTAACCCTTGATAACGTCCATTAGATTTAAACGTTCCTGACATGACTGAATTACGTGTATCAGCATCAATCAAAAGTGTCCGAAAGCCAGCACGCGCAAAAGAAATTGCAAGGTTAACAGACGTTGTTGATTTTCCTTCGCCAGGTTGAGCAGAAGTCAACGTGATTACTTTTAAAGCACGTCCACTAAATTGAATATTGGTACGGATAGAATTGTAATATTCCTCCATAGATTTAACCATTTGAGCTTTAGCTCTCACTAATTCTAATTGTGGCATTACAATTTTTCTCCTTATAATTTATCAATATCTGGTACAACTCCTAAAAGTGTCATACCAAGCACTTCTTCGACGTCTTCTGGACGACGAACACGATCATCAAGCACTTCAAGCACAAGAATACCAACGATAGCCAAAAAGCCACCAACAAGTGCACCTAAAGCAGCATTGCGTTTGATATTTGGTGATGATGGTTTGCTAGCGACTTCGGCAGCCTCTAAAGTTGTTACATCATCTACCTTGGTTACAGATTTGATTTTTTCAGCAGCAACTTCACGAATCGTATTAGCGATATCAGCTGCTTCTTGTGCATCTGTATCTTCAACAGAGATTGAAATGACACGTGTATCTGTTGGAATATCTACAGAAATCATATCTGATAATTCACTTGTTGAAAGAGAAAGATTTTCTTGGCTAATGACAGATGACAAAACTTCATTTGACGTAATGACTTCTTTATAGTCATTAACAAGATAAGAACCTGCTTGCAAATCTTGATTAGTCAAGTTGCTATCACTACTTCGGCTCACAACATAAATACGAGTTGTTGATGTGTACTTAGGTTTGATAAAAAAGATACTACCAAGCAAAGCTACTGTCCCGACAACTAGAGCAATAAAAATAATGAAAAATTTTCTACTCCAAAGTTTTCTTAGCAAGTAGAGGATATCAATCTCGATACTTGCATTATCATTTGAATTCATATTAACTCCTATAAATCTTTATTTTCTAATAAGGTTTGAGGATTTCCCTCGAAAAGAGCATAAGCTCTATTTGGTCCAAAATCTTTTGTAATGATTTCCCTAGCTTCGCCCATAAATGGCGGTCTTGGTCCGAGATTATGCATGTCACTTGCGACACAATGAACAAGATTTTTTTCCAAGAAATAACGTGCTCTTTTTTTGAATTGACGGTATTTATCACCGAACAATTTTGGTTTGAGAACATGTGAGCTATTAATTTGTGTATAACACCCCATGTTAATCAATTCCTTAACACGTTCTTCATTAAATTCAAGCGCATTATAGCGTTCGATATGAGCAACAACTGGTGTGATTCCAAGCATAATCACGTTGCTAAGTGCTGTGTGAATCTCTTTCCATGGTGTTGTCATACTAAACTCAATCAATGCAAAACGTGTATCGTTCATTCTTGGAACTTGATGATGTTCCAGTCTTTCCAGAATATCGCTACTATAGTAGAGTTCGCCACCATATAAGATTTCTAAGCCTTCATATTTGGCTTCAGCAGCTTCTTTGACATGACTAAAATTAGCAAAAATCTTATCTTCTGGTGTTTCAAACATTCCTTTGCGACGATGTGACGTTGAGACAATCGTACGCACGCCCTGACGATAACTTTCCCCAATCAAACCTAAACTTTCTTCAATAGTAGTTGGTCCGTCATCTACATCAAAAACAATATGCGAATGAATATCAATCATCTACTTACCTTCCATAACATCTTTAATGGCTTGTGATGCACTTGCTACACTAGAATCATCCAACTGAATCATATAAAGGCTTGCAGTTGGCATGGCATAAGAAGTCAACTCTCCTGTTGAACCTGTACCAGTTACTTCTTGTGATGTAATTGTAAATTTCTTACCTGAATCAAGCTGAGCATTAGCAAGGCTCATCATTGTATCTAATGAAATATCCGTTTGAACAGAATCCTGCAAGGTAGAAATAATTGTTGAGTAATTTGAAATTGAACTAAATGATGTTAATTTATTAATGATTGCTTGAATAACCTTAAGTTGATTATTTCCACGGTCATAGTCACCATTTGTAAGACTGTAACGTTCACGAACAAAACCTAGAGCTTCTTCTCCTGAACTCAAATTAACATTACCAACTTCAAAATTATAATTACCATGGAGACTTGTAAATGCCTGATCGTTATAAACTGTTACACCACCAACAGCATCAATAAGACTCACAAATGATGTAAAGTTGATACGGGCATAATAATCAATATCAATACCATAAAGATTTTCTAGTGTCTTTTCAGATGTTTCAATACCATAGATACCAGCGTGTGTCAGTTTATCGTATTGATCTGCACCACCGTCTGGAATTTGAACATATGAGTCACGTGGTGTTGTTGTCATCAAAATCTTGTGCGTATTCATATTAACTGTCAAGATGATATTAACATCTGAACGTGAAACGGTTGAAATAGAACCGTAGGTATCAATACCACTAATATAAATGTTAAAGACATTAGCATCAGATGATTTTGCTTCGCTTGAAACACTCTTCTTAATTTTATAAGTATAAATTGTTTTCAAGTTTGATTCGTAATCATCATATGATAGCTCAAGCAAACTTGAATAAGCACTGTTCAAAACCATTGCTTGACTTGAACCATTAATCAAATTTTCATAAGCGGCTTGATAAGAATCTACTGTTTCTGTCGCTAAATCAACACCTTTGTCAGATTTGATTTGTGAGATTAAGGCATCAATGTTACTACCGTCAGCATTAATCGGTGCTTGAACACTTGATAATTCTGTCACATCTGAAATAGAACTATCTGCTGGCACCACAACACTCATCTTAATTTCTGAATATGAGGCTGATTTATTCATATCATTAGCCACATCAACCAATGATTTAAAAGCAAATAAAGAAATAGCTGAAATAATAGCGAAAACAACCATAAAAACAGTTGTCAAAACCTTCCCTTTTTTTAGAATAGTCAAGACTAAACCTATTAAAAACACTGCAGCTAGAACAAGAGTATAAATAAGGTTTATATGACGAAATGCCAGAATATTATGTGTATACATGACATATATTGTAATTCCTGATAAAAGAGTGTACAAGAATAAGAGTGAACTATTAACAATAGATAGACTACTAAAATGAATCTGCTTACGTGAGTTCTCACGCTGCCGATTACGGCGTGATTGGGTCGACATTTTTAACTCCATTTTTTCTTAGTGATTATTAACATTCTAGCACTTTATAAATTTTATTTCAATTTCTAAATTTTTTGAAATATTGTAGTAAATATATATCTAACAATTAAAAAATAGATAGAAAACAACTTATTTCTCATAAAAATTCCTTTTAAAAGAGAAGATTCGGCTTTTAAAAAGAATTCTAATACAATTTATCAACTATTTATCTTTACAAAAATTTACAAACTGTCAACAAATTATTATCTTGCGGGATTTGCGATTTTGAGCTAAACTAAGGCTATGAGAATACAACAATTACATTACATCGTTAAAATCGTGGAAACGGGCAGTATGAATGAAGCTGCCAAGCAACTCTTTATTACTCAACCAAGTTTGTCAAATGCTGTTCGTGATTTGGAACGTGAGATGGGGATTGAAATTTTTATTCGAAATCCTAAAGGAATTACCTTAACAAAAGATGGTGTCGAATTTCTATCTTATGCGCGTCAAATCCTTGAACAGACTGCACTTCTTGAGGAACGTTACAAGAGTAAAAATACCAATCGTGAACTCTTTAGTGTCTCTGCTCAACACTATGCTTTTGTGGTCAATGCTTTCGTTTCTTTACTCAAGGGAACTGATATGTCACGTTATGAACTCTTTCTTCGTGAAACCCGAACATATGAAATCATCGATGACGTCAAAAATTTTCGTTCAGAAATCGGAGTACTATTCTTAAACAGCTATAACCGCGACGTTTTGACTAAGATGTTTGACGACAATCACTTGACTTATACAAGTCTTTTTAAGACACGTCCACACATTTTCGTCAGCAAAAACAACCCGTTAGCTGAGAAAAAACTCGTGACTATGGAAGATCTTGAAGATTTCCCTTACCTAAGCTACGATCAAGGAATTCACAACTCATTCTACTTCTCTGAAGAGATTCTATCTCAAATTCCGCACAAAAAATCAATCGTTGTTAGTGACCGTGCTACACTGTTCAATCTTTTGATTGGTCTTGATGGCTATACCATTGCGACTGGTATCTTAAACAGCAACTTAAACGGAGATGATATTGTATCTATTCCACTTGATGTTGAAGATATGATTGATATTGTCTACATTCGCCACGAAAAAGCTAACCTTTCTAAAATGGGCGAACGTTTCATTGACTATCTTTTGGAAGAAACAACCTTTTAAGAGTATGTAAAAACGCCAATGATTATAAAATCATTGGCGTTTTTGATAAGATATTATGAAAGGTTAATCTTCCAGTTCTGCTATTTCACGTTTAGACTTGAAAGAATATCACTTTCAAGTCTAATCGGAAATGGAAGCCCCTTTGTTATCACACTTTGAACCAGAAATAAACGAATAGCTGTCGACATATCAAGACCTAGTTCTCGGTAGATTTTTGAAGCTTCATTTCTTAGCTCATCATCGATGTCGATTTTGATTAATGACATACCGCCCACCTCTTTTCTGAATATTCTGATAACTGTATTATAGCACATTTTTTTCCGTTGGAAACACTTATTTATCATTTTTATGGTATGATGTGAGCTTTTTGGCATCTTTTCGTTCCAAATAACCAAAATACCACTTGGAAAATTTCCAAGTGGTATTTTTCAATCCTTCAGTTCTTCTTTGATCATCTCATTAACACTATCAAAATAGAAATTTTCTTTATCATATTTGACACCAGCATAAATAGCTAAGTCGATGATTTTGTCTAAGAAGGCTTGCGACGAGAAATTTGTTGTTCGATGTAACTCTTCTTCATCAAAAGGTTTGATGAGGTGAGCTAGAGGATTTCTGACTGATTTTTCAAATTGACGAAGTTCTACGATTAGTTCTTTAATATGCTCTGGAAGCTGACTGTATTGTAAAAGCTCCGCTAAACTACGAGACGTTACCTTTGCATCACGACGAGTGGTTAGATATTTGTGAAAAATAGCATAATCGCTCTGCTTCATTTCCGCAAAAAGCCAAGTATCATATTGGTCATTCTTGGCATCATGAATAAAGCCCTCAAGATTTGGAATATCACGTTTAGCCAAGCGGTAAAAGAGTCGGTAAAGAATTGGGCTAACAGAGCGCACAAAATCGATAATGTTACCATCTCTGACCTTAGCCTCCAAGTCCATGATGTAATTAGCCAGCTGCTCTTCGCGGTGATGGTTAGCTATTATATCGAAGTCATAGCGACGTAAAATAGCTCGATTTTCAGCTTGATGTGCAAAGGCAAAATCAATATTTAGTTCACGGCGTTCTTTTAGCATTTCTAAAAGATAGCGGCTTTGCGTTGGAAAATTCACTTGCTGCTCTGCTATTTTCCAAGCGTGATTATAAGCATAGACATCCAAAAGGATGTCTATTGTCTCATAAATCTCCTGCATTAATCAGCAATAAGAGTCTCAAGACCAACTTTCATCATGTCAGTGAAAGTTGTTTGGCGTTCTTGAGCTGTTGTGTCTTCATCAGCAACAAGGCTATCAGAGATTGTCATGATACCAAGTGCTTGAACACCGTGTTTTGCAGCGAGATAGTAAAGAGCAGCAGCTTCCATCTCAACAGCTTTAACACCAAGTTGACCAAGTTTGACGTTGTTTGCAGCAAAGTCTGAGTAAAAAGCATCAACTGACAAGACGCTACCAACATGAGTTGTCATGCCAAGGTCTTGTGCAATGTGATATGCTTTATCAAGCAAAGTGAAATCAGCGATTTGTGGGAAATCGTATTGTGGCCATTCGTTTTTAATCATGCTTGAAGTTGTTGCAGCAGCTTGTGCCAAAACAAGTTCACGCACGTGAACGTCTTTGTTAAGTGAACCTGCTGTTCCAACACGGATTAATTTTTTAACACCGTATGATTGGATTAATTCAGTCGCGTAAATTGAGATTGATGGCATACCCATACCTGTTCCCATAACGCTGACACGATGACCTTTGTAAGTTCCTGTAAAACCAAGCATACCACGAACATTATTAAAGCAGACAGCATCTTCTAAAAAGTTTTCTGCGATGAATTTTGCACGGAGAGGATCTCCTGGAAGTAAGATTTTATCTGCGATTTCGCCTTGTTTGGCTTCGATATGGATTGACATAAAAATTCCTTTCAATACGTTTAAAAATATTATTTATACAAACAGCTACCGCTACCGCAATGAGTAAAACTGGCAAAGCTTGTAAATTTTGCCCTGTAAATGAGACAACTAATCCGACTGCTGTTAAGGGAGCATTCATTGTAATCCCTAAAAAGACACTTGATCCAATTAGCATGGCTGAGTTCATCGAAATATCTGGAAAAACTAACTGACAAAGCACAGCAAATAGAAATCCTAAAACTGCCCCCATTGAAAACGATGGTGTCAAGGTACCTCCGTATGCGCCATTTTTTAGCGTCAATAAGACAAGACAAGCTTTGATGATAAGAATAGGAATAGCATAAGATACAGCCATGCCATCAAAAACAGCTTGCGCCAAAGCTCCTCCATTCCCCAAAATCTCTGGAAAATAGAGGGCAGCACTAGCTAAAAGTAAGAAAGTTAAAGGTAACTTCCACAAGATAGCCTCATGAGTCTCTTTTTTAACTTGTGCTTTTTGCGTCAGACGTCGAAAACCTTCTGCAAGTGGCGTGACAAGTACTGCTACCAAGACGGCTAACAGACAAGTGGCAAGATTAAGTGAAACTTGACCACCATGATAAAGGGGTGCATCCGATATAACGAGCCCTGCGATAAGGCTAGCAAAAATACTTGTCAGAGACACAGCCATAACATTCTTCAATGAGAGCCCAACACCTAAAGTCTCAAAAGCAAAAAAGATGCTAGCAATTGGTACTTGATAAACTGCTGAGAGACCAGCTGAGGCCCCACAAGCAATTGCAAGGCGTCTATCAGGCAAGTTTAAACGCATATAATCAGAAATACGACCTGCTCCAAGTGCCCCAAGCTCTCGTGGCGCTCCTTCTTTTCCAATCGGAGATCCCGCACCAACCGAAGCTACCTGTAAGAGAATATTCATCAAGTGAATCCCTAAAGCTGGACGTTCAGAACATGGATTATCTGCTTTCATCTGAGATTTAACAGAGATAATGCGACGATTTTTTCGTTGCAACATATACCAGATTGATGCTGAAATAATCCCAGCAACAACAATCATTAGAAATTGTCTCTGAGAAATAGCTAGCACTTTTGTCTCTTCACCATGCCCTAAAACAACCTTCTCGACCAATTCTAAGAATTCATGAAGTAAAATACCGCCTAACCCAGCAACAAGACTCGTTGTAAGCAAGACTACTCCAAAACGTAAACAGTAGCTAAAATTTTGAAATCGATTATTTTGTAATGGCATTTAAAAATTGTTCTAAAACATGACTTATTTCAAGTTAGCTAAAAATAGTTATTTTGAAAGTAAGGGCATATAAGGTCTTCAAAAACGAAGACCTCATGTGTTTGTTTTTTGCGTTTTATAGAATAAAATGATTAAAGTTCTGCCAAAACAGCTTTAACAAGTGTTTTGAAATCTTCTTTAATTTGTTGTGTTACAGCAACCACTTCTTCGTGGTTAAGTGAACTTTGGAAACCAGCTGCATGGTTTGTAATAGCAGAAATTCCCAAGACTTTCAAACCAGAGTGTGCGGCAACAATAACTTCTGGAACTGTTGACATACCAACTGCATCAGCACCAAGTGTTTGGAAAGCACGAATTTCAGCAGGTGTTTCGTAACAAGGACCTGATACACCAAGGTAGACACCTTCATCAAGTTTGATACCGATTTTTTCTGCCACTTTGTGAGCAATAGCACGATAGTCTGCTGTATAAGCATCAGACATATCTGGAAAACGTGGTCCAAAGTCATCAAGGTTTGCACCAATCAGTGGATTTTGACCAGTCATGTTGATGTGATCAGAGATTGCCATCAATGTTCCAGGACCAAAGCCGATTCCTCCAGCAGCATTTGTCACGATAAGTCCTTTACAACCAAGAGCTTTCATCACACGAACTGGGAAAGTTACCAATTCCATTGGGTTTCCTTCATAAAAGTGGAAACGACCTTGAAGAGCAAGAACTTTGTGACCACCAAGATCACCATAAACCAATTGTCCTGCGTGTCCTGCTACTGTTGATTTACCCCAGTTTGGGATTTTTTCATATGGAATAACAACAGCATTTTCAATTTCTTCAGCAAGCTCGCCTAAACCTGAACCAAGGATTAATCCAAATTCTGGAGCATCACAGGCTTGTGACACTAGAAACTGACGAGCTTCTTCAATTTTTTCAATAATGGTAGACATATTTAACCTCTTATACTAATTTATCTAAGAATGATTGACCAATCATTGCTTTTTCAACACCAAAGTTTTCAGCAATTGTTGCTGAGATGTCCGCAAAATGTCCGACTGGCAAGACACCATTTCCTTTGAATGATGGGCTGTAAGCCAAAAGTGGAATATATTCACGTGTGTGGTCTGTTCCTGTGTAAGTTGGATCATTACCGTGGTCAGCAGTAATCAATAGAAGGTCATCTTCCTTCATGTTTTCTAAGATTTCTGGCATACGTTTGTCAAAATCTTCCAAGCAATCACGGTAACCTTGAGCGTTACGACGGTGACCATACATCGCGTCGAAGTCCACTAGGTTTGTAAATGACAAACCTTTTGTGAATTCAGGCAACTGCATTGTTTTAAGAAGAGTATCAACACCGTGCATGTTTGATTTATTGTGACCCATATCATTTGTGATACCTGAACCGTTGAAGATATCATTGATTTTACCAACACCGTAAGTTGGTACTCCAGCGTCAGCTAATTTGTTAAGAACAGTTGGTCCAAATGGCGACAATGCATAGTCACGACGGTTAGCTGTACGTGTGAAGTTTCCAGGTTCTCCAACGTATGGACGCGCAATGATACGACCAAGAAGTGCTGGACGTACTAGTGTGATTGAACGTGCGTATTCACAGATTTTGTAAAGTTCTTCTACTGGGATAACGTCTTCGTGGGCTGCGATTTGAAGAACTGGGTCAGCTGATGTGTAGATAATCAATTCGCCAGTTTCCATTTGACGTGGTCCAAAATCATCAATAACTGCTGTTCCTGAATATGGCTTATTAGCTTCACGAATGACTTTACGACCTGAAAATTCTTCAATTTTTGTCAAAATGTCTTCTGGGAATCCACCAAGGAAAGTATCAAATGGTTCTGTAATATTAAGTCCCATAATTTCCCAGTGACCAGTCATTGTGTCTTTACCAAGTGACACTTCTTCAAGTTTAGTTGCATAACCTGTTGGTTGAGCTTCAGCTGGAACAGTTTTTAAAGGTGTTTCACGAGGAATATTTCCAAGTCCAACTTTAGCCATGTTTGGAACATTAAGTCCAACGGTTTTTGAAATGTGACCAAGTGTATCTGAAGCACCATCTGGCACACCAGCATTGACAAAGTTGTTAGCATCTGGTGCAGCACCGATACCAACTGAATCAAGCACAACAAGGTGAATACGATTAAATGTTGACATATTTTTCCTACTCTAGGGTGGTTACGGTTGGCACCCAAAACCTCCTAATCAATATCTTAGCAATAATGATTAGAAATAATAATTCTTTGATAACATACAAACAGGAGACTATCGGCCATACATCAGTCAAAACATCTCCTGTAAACTTTCTTATTTAGCTTCTAAAATTTTAACGCCATCTTTTCCGGCAACGATAACTTTATTAACCATACCATTGAAAAGACCATGTTCAACAACACCGACCATGGCTTTCAATTCTTTACCAAGTTCGACTGGATTTTCAATGACACCAAGGTCAAGGTCGATGATATAGTTTTTCATATCAGTGACAAAGCGTTCGCCGTTTGCCATGCGGTATGATGGTTTGTAACCTTTTTTCTCAAATTCACGGAAAATGCGGTCAGCACCATATTGAACAACTTCAACTGGCAATTTGAAAGCACCAAGTTTATCGACTAATTTAGATTCATCGACAACCCAGATATATTCTTTACTTGGTGTTGCAACGATTTTTTCCATAAGAAGGGCACCACCGCCACCTTTGATACCATTGAAGTTGCTATCAACTTCGTCAGCACCGTCAACAGTAACGTCGATAACATCAATGTCATCAACAGCTTTCAAAGGAATACCAAGGCCTTCTGCTTGAGCAGTTGTTTGACTTGAAGTTGTGACACCAACAACTTTAAGACCTTCTTCTTTCATACGACGTCCAATTTCTTCAACGAAGAAATAAGCTGTTGAACCAGTTCCAAGTCCAACGACCATACCGTCTTTAACATACTGGGCAGCTGTGACACCAGCCATTTTTTTAAGTTTTTCCATAACAACCTCACCTAATTTATATAAAAAACAAAAAATACCTATTTCCAACTATCTATTATATCAT
The DNA here is from genome assembly GCF_016461705.1 of Streptococcus vicugnae. GTDB lineage: Bacteria > Bacillota > Bacilli > Lactobacillales > Streptococcaceae > Streptococcus > Streptococcus vicugnae. The sequence continues at coordinate 399,973 of NZ_JAEMHW010000002.1, forward strand.
GATTTGGGGTGTTTTTGCTAGGATTGATTGCTAGAGAATGTAAACTTCTCTCAATTTTTCTTTTGTGAAAATTCGAAAAATTATCTTTCTTCTGCCTTTACTTGAATAATCGCTTTAAGTTGCTTGAAAGGGGCTTTTGCGTTACAATTAAATAAGATTTATTTTGAAAAAAATGTAACAAAAATAGATAGGAATGAATGGTAATGATAACAAAGGAATTCGATACAATTGCTGCGATTTCTACACCACTTGGTGAAGGGGCAATTGGTATTGTCAGACTTTCTGGGACAGATGCGCTAGCTATTGCCCAAAAAGTATATCATGGAAAAGACCTTAGCAAGGTTGCCTCTCACACTATCAACTATGGTCATATTGTAGATCCTGATAATGATGAAATTCTTGATGAGGTAATGGTGTCTGTTATGTTGGCACCAAAGACTTTCACACGTGAAAACGTGATTGAAATCAACACACACGGTGGTGTTGCTGTCACTAATGAAATCTTGCAATTGGTTTTACGCCAAGGAGCTCGTCTTGCTGAACCTGGTGAATTTACCAAACGTGCATTTTTGAATGGCCGTGTTGATTTAACACAAGCTGAAGCTGTCATGGATATTATCCGTGCCAAAACTGATAAAGCAATGAATATTGCTGTTAAACAACTGGATGGTTCACTGTCAAAACTCATCAACGATACGCGTCAAGAAATCCTTAATACATTAGCTCAAGTTGAAGTAAACATTGACTATCCTGAATACGATGATGTTGAAGAAATGACAACAGCATTGATTCGCGAAAAAACACAAGAATTCCAAGAACTTTTGGAAAATCTCTTGCGCACTGCAAAACGTGGTAAAATTCTTCGTGAAGGTTTGTCTACTGCTATCATTGGACGTCCAAACGTTGGTAAATCAAGCCTTTTGAACAATCTTCTTCGCGAAGATAAAGCCATCGTTACAGATATCGAAGGAACAACCCGTGATGTGATTGAAGAATACGTGAACATCAAAGGTGTACCTTTGAAATTGGTCGATACAGCTGGTATCCGTGAAACTGATGACGTGGTTGAAAAAATTGGTGTGGAACGTTCTAAAAAAGCTCTCGAAGAAGCTGATTTGGTTCTTCTTGTCCTTAACAGTTCTGAACCACTCACTGATCAAGACCGTGCACTTCTTGAACTAAGTAAAAATAGTAACCGCATCATCTTGCTTAACAAGACAGACTTGCCAGAAAAAATTGAAGCTGATCAATTACCTGATGATGTCATTCGCATCTCAGTGCTTAAAAATCAAAACATTGATTTGATTGAAGAACGTATCAATCAACTCTTCTTTGATAATGCTGGTATTGTTGAAAAAGATGCCACATATCTGTCAAACGCTCGTCATATTGCTTTGATTGAAAAAGCTGTTCAAAGCCTTCAATCTGTTAACGAAGGACTTGAAGCTGGAATGCCAGTCGACCTTCTACAAATTGATTTAACACGCTGTTGGGAAATTCTCGGTGAAATCACTGGTGATGCTGCTCCTGATGAACTCATCACAAAACTCTTCACACAATTCTGTCTTGGAAAATAGGAAAAACTCGCCAAATATGGCGAGTTTTTTAATACCTATTTTTCTAAAATACTTTTAACTCGTTTTTGAAGTTCTGGGATGACTTCTGCTTCAAACCAAGGATTCTTACGTTGCCAGATGTTATTTCGTGGTGATGGATGAACCAATGGAAAAAATTCTGGTAGGTAATCTTGATAGTGTCTTACAGTTTCTGTTAATTTTGCCGAAGATTTTTGGTGCAAGTAATAACGCTGCGCATAAAAACCTACTAAAATATGTAATTCAATATCTGGAGCCAAAGCTAAAGTACGTTTATGCCATTTATCAGCAAACCCCTTACGAGGCGCTAAATCACCAGATTTTCCCTTACCAGGAAAATAATAATCCATTGGAACCACAGCAAAAAGTCCTGATTCATAAAAAGTTTCTCGGTCAACACCAAGCCATTTTCGCAAATTATCACCACTTGGGTCATTCCAATACAGTCCCGACTCTTGCGCACGAATGCCAGGAGCTTGTCCAACAATATTAATTCGAGCTGTTTTTGGAACGGTAAAAAGTGGCTTAATGCCTTGCTCGGTGTATGAAGCATTTTGCTCATCAGCCATAATATCAGCCATCAATTGTTCAAGGCTGTCCATATCATCACTTCTTTCTAAAAATAAAGAAGAGTCTTTGTCGTAAAGAACTCTTCTTTTCAATTTAAAGGTTATTATTTGATCAATTCATAAAGAGCTTCAGCGTAGATAGCTGTTGCACGGTAAAGATCTTCAACGTCAGCAAATTCATTTGCTTGGTGCATTGTGTTCACGTAGTCTGGGAACATAGCACCGAAGGCAACACCGCGTTTAAGAAGACGACCAAATGTACCACCACCGATAACTTGTTCGTAACCTTTCAAGCCAGTTTGTTTTTCATAAACTGAAAGAAGTGTTGAAACCAATGGATCATCAGCTGGAACATAATGAGGTGTGTGTTCGTGATCTGAAAGAGTTACTTTTGTCACGCCAGCAAGTTTTTCAAGTTCAGCTTTGATTGTTTGAGCATCTGTACCTTGTGGGTAACGGAAGTTAAGTGTGATTGTGTTGTCATCTGAGTTGCGGTCAAATTTGAAGACACCAGCGTTCATGCTAAGAGCACCCATTTTAGCATCTGTGTAAGCTACACCAAGATTTTCACCAGCAAAGTCTTTGTGAAGAACATTAGCTGTTGTATCAAGATAAGCTTTAGCAGCACCATCAAAGGCAAATTGGTTCAAGAATTTTGCAAGGTATGTTGCACCGTTGATACCAAGTTCTGGTGTTGAACCGTGAGCTGATTTTCCGACAACTGTCAAACGGAAAGCGTCGCCTTCTTGAGTAAGTTCAGCAGTCAAGTTTTCAGCTGTTGTGTATGCTGTTAATTTTTCTTGAAGTTCAGCCAACGTGCTGTCTGCAGTAAAGACGGCTGTTGCTGATTCTGGAACCATGTTATCACGAAGACCAGCTTCAAAGGTATTCAATGTGAAAGCACCATTGTTACTTCCTGCGAAGTGAAGGTATTCAGTAATATTACCTTTTTCACCATTGATAATTGGGAATTCCGCATCTGGAGCAAAACCAAAGTCAGGATCTTTCAAACCGTTGTGTGCGAAATAGTATTCCATATCGCCCCAACCTGATTCTTCGTCAGTACCAACGATGAAACGAACTTTTTTAGAAACTGGCAAACCAAGTTCTTTGATGATTTTAAGACCATAGTAACATGCCATTGTAGGACCCTTATCATCAGATGATCCACGCGCATAAAGGCGACCATCTTTAATCACTGGTTCATATGGATCTGTGTCCCAGTCGCTACCTGCAGGCACAACATCCAAGTGAGCAAAGATACCTAGAACTTCATCACCTTCACCAAATTCAAAGTCACCAGCATAGTTATCGATGTTACGAGTTTTGTAACCATCGCGTTCAGCCATTGACAAGAATTGTTCCAACGCTTTAACTGGACCAGGTCCAAATGGGTGTTCTTTGTCAGCTTTGCTGTCATCACGTTCAGAGTTGATGCGCAAAAGTGCAAAGAGATCTTCCATCATGGCATCTTTACGTTTTTCAACTTCTGCTTTAAAGTCTACTGTCATTTCTTATAACTCCTCCATAGGGCTAGTTTTTCCGACGAAAGAAAAACTGCCAATATTTTATCGTTTGAGTCAACTTACCAATAGTAACTCATATTTTAAGATTTGTAAACCTCGTTTGATGATTTTCCAAACCAAGTTTTCTGCATAAATCCTAAATTGGCGGCCTTAACGACGTTCAATAATTTCATCAACTGGCAGGCGATAACTTGGCTCAGGTTTATTATCACTGTAACCAACGGTTATCAAAAGCTCTGGACGAAAACGTTTATCAATTTCTAGAATATCATTAGTTAATGACTTATCAAAACCAAGAATGATATTTGAAGAAATATCCTGGTCGGTCAAAGCAAGAACTAAATTCATAGCAACAATACCAGCATTTAAAGCAAGGTATTCACCTTTACGTTTTTCATCAAAATCAGCATAGCGAGCAGGCAAAGTTTCCATGTAATAACCAAGCTTAGTATTATCCAAAGACTTAACACCGATACGCGCGATTTTGCGTGAACGTTGAACCAAATCTGTATCCGTAAAGAGCGCTACAACATACTGAGCTTCTTGGACTTGTTTTTTATTAATCTCTGGAAGATCTTTAGCAAGTTCTTCTTTTTTATCTTGGACAACCACAAACTTCCAAGGTTGAATATTATTTGCACTAGGAGCTAAAGTAGCAATCTCAATAGCTGTGCGCAAATCCTTGTAATCTACAGGTTTGTCATTGAAAGTTTTGACGGCATGGCGCTTTTTGTTCAATTCTAGAAATTTCATTAAGCGACCCTCCTTTTTAAATTTTATGCTTCTTTATTTTATCATTTTTTGAAAGAGTTTACAGCTATTTTGCACGACAGCTACTTTGAAATTTCAAAGTAAAAAGACCAGAACTGTGGCTCTAGTCTTTAATTCTCCTAATCAGAATATAAGCTACTGTTACTATCCATGATAGGATATTAACAACTATCAAGGGTTTGAACCATGCACTGATATGATAAGTAATCGTTAAGGTATTTTTACCTGCTTTTTGCATGACAGTTGGTGTTCCAATACCAGATAGTGTGTAATCTTTATCACTTAATTTCTTACCATTAAGGGTTAATTGGGTATCTTTGTATTTGACTACCGGAATAATTGCCCAGTCACTAACATCTGCAGTCCATGTCAGAGTTAGTTTATTATCACCTTGGGTCTTTTTAAAAGCACCTGTATGACCCAGAACAAACTCTTCATACAAAACATACTTGTTATCTTTATTTGATTTATTGGTTGGCAAGTAATCAGGTGTTGATTTTGACACAATATCTAAGAGTTTAAATTTGTCTGAATCATAGAAACTCGCCCTAACATCTGCTGGATTACCCCAGATAAAGGTATGTTTTTTACGCTGAATCGGATGCTTGGTATTGTAATACTCATCTATTTTTTCCATTTGCAATTGTGATAACTGCGCAAGGCTTAAGACATTAACCACAAGCAATCCTAAAGTTACGAATTTCGACCATTTCTTATCAAAATAGCGATCTAAAACAAGTGCTGTCGCTAAAAGTAAAAGCACAGTAGCTGGTACAAAGAAACGGAAAGGAAATTGGATCAAATTTACCAATGGCAAATTCAACTTATTGACGGTATACCATGGGAAAATACTAGTTGATAGAACTAGAAAAAGGAAAAATGCTCCCGTGACAACACGCAGCAATTGATCAAAATGTCGCCAATGTCTAAATGAAAAGTACAATTGGTATAAAAGTACTAAAACAAGAGCTTTTGGCGTTAATAACCATTCTATACTGCGTTGGTTAACCGTCATAATATATAATTTTGAATTGATGAAAGGTTCTACTAGACTATTATCCTGACCTACATCAATCAGCGCCGCCCATACATTTGCTGTTAACAAGAGACTAAGTAAAACTGCCTGAACTCCTTTAACAAAGACTTCTTTTTTTTCATCAGATTTGAGAAGTCCGTATAAATAAAAGGGCAAGTAAGCAACGATGAGCAAGAAACAGCTGAGCATGTGCACTTGCATCATAACCGCAACTGATATCGCTAAGCGCAGCACTCCTACTTTTTTAGTCCTAATAAAGTCTATAGCTGGAATTAAACACCAAGGCATAAAAGCCGCACCCCAACTTGAAAAACCTTGCCTAAAGGTCCAGTATTGAACAGAGAAGGTCATCATGTAAAAGGCAGCTATTCCTAAGGCAATCTTTGGCTTAACAGAAGCTCTTTTACTCAAGTGATACATTGAAAAGCCAGCAATCACACTCAATAAAAAGCGTGATAACAATTGATAGGTATACCAATTACGACTAAGAAGGACTAAAAGCCCCTGAAAGTAAGCAAAATAAGGGCCATACAAAGCATTGACAATTCGTCCTGAACTGTAAAAGCCATACAACGACATGAAATAACTAAAATTGCCAGTCTTAATTTGCATAGCTGTCTCATAAAATCGATTGTAGTGAAATAAGAAATCACTACCAGCAATAACACCTCGAGACATTAATTGGGGAAGCAATAATAAGACAGCAACCAGGACAATGACTAGACTTGGAAGCCATACATGCTTTTGACTTATCTGAGAGAGGCCTTGCTTCATTTTTTTAAACATGCGTATCTCCTTAAAAAATCCCTATCCATGTTAGCACAGTTTAAAATAGATTACAAACAGAAATAGAAAACTTTCATGAAATTTTCTTATTTATATCCAAGAGTACCCTTCATTTCTTGCGAAAATTATCCCAAAATCTGATATCCTGCTTCTTCTAATACTCGGAGTGCGCTTTGAAAATCCGTTGTTTTCGTTAAAATGTAATCCGTGTTATAAGTCGAAATGGCAAAGATACCAATATTATTTTCTGCTAAAAGACTTGAAATTTTTGATAAAATGCCAATCAAAGAAAAGTCTAAAACACCCTCGATTCGAAAAGCTGACCAAGTCTTATCAACTGTCAAAGCATTTTCAGGGACAAGTGCAATCGGACAAACAAGTGATTTTTCGTCATCTGTTGCCCCAGTAAAAACAAATGGATTTTCCAGATTGACTTGTGAATAATCCTCAACTTGGCAAACAGCAAATTCTTCAGTAATCGGTTTAATGGTTAGCATTGACAGCTTCCTCCTTGTTTAATTTTTCTTTAATCGCAGTTGCGACATTTCGTGGAATGCCACAATTAATGATATCTTCCACGTCTGCTTTTTGAATATTTGGCAAGCTCTTGAAGTGTTTCATGAGTAATTGCTTGCGCTTTGGACCAAGTCCAGCAATGCCATCGAGTTTTGATGAGAATGAATTTTTAGAGCGTAATTGACGGTGGAAGGTAATAGCGAATCGGTGAACTTCATCTTGAATGCGTTGAAGCAAGAAGAATTCTTCAGAATTTCGTGGCAATTCAACCACTTCTAAAGGATCTCCAAAGAGTAATTCGTGCGTTTGGTGTTTGTCATTTTTTTGCAGACCAGCGATTGGAATATCAAGACCAAGTTTATTTTCAATGACATCACGCGCCACATTGACCTGACCTTGACCACCATCGATGATAATCAAATCTGGTGGTGTCAATCCATCTTTCATCACGCGACTGTATCTGCGATAAATGACCTCACGCATACTGGCGTAATCATCTGGCCCCACAACAGTTTTAATCTTAAATTTGCGGTAATCTTTCTTACTTGGTTTCCCATTAACAAAGACAACCATCCCAGCAACAGGGCTTGTTCCTTGAATATTTGAGTTATCAAAAGCCTCAATGCGAACTGGTTTTGGAATATTGAGCAATTCACCGATATTTTCAATGGCACCATGTGTTTTACGGATATCTTTTTCTAGCAAATCAAATTTTTGTTGTAAGCTAACGCGAGCATTCTTGATAGCTAAATTAACCAACTGCTTCTTCTCACCACGTTGTGGTTTGATAATGTTTGTATCAACAACGGCTTTAACCAAATCAGCATCAATATCTTGTGGAATAAAGATTTCTTTTGGAACAAAGTGCTTGCTATCACGGTAAAATTGTCCCACATAGGTCAAGAAATCCTCTTCAGGGTCATTGTAGTAAGGAAACATATTGACGTCACGTTGAATGAGTTTTCCTTGGCGAACAAAGAATACCTGAACACACATCCAACCTTTGTCGACATAATAACCAAAAATATCACGGTCCATCATATCTTGGTTCATGACACGTTGTTTGGTACGAAGTGTTGAGATAGCTTGCAGTAAATCACGGTATTCTGCTGCGCGCTCAAATTCCATAGCATCTGCTGCTTTTTGCATTTTCTCCTTAAGTGCATCAACGATTTTATTATCTTGCCCATTTAAGAAATTCTTGACATCTTGTGCCATATTCACAAAATAATCATGGTCTACACGGCAAATGGTATGGGCTTTACATTGACCAAGATGGTAGTAAAAGCAAACTTTATTAGCTGGGTTTGTACATTTTTTAAACGGAAAAATACGATCCAAAAGTCGCTTAATTTCTGTTGCCGCCCCAGAATCTGGATAAGGACCAAAATACATAGCACCATCTTTTTTGATTTGACGGGTAATCATCAAGCGTGGGTACTGTTCATTCACTGTAATTTTGATAAATGGATAAGATTTATCATCTTTAAGCTTGATGTTGTACTTAGGCATATTTTCTTGAATCAAATTGATTTCAAGAAGAAGAGCTTCCGTATTTGATCCAGTGACGATGTATTCAAAGTCTTCAATTTCAGAAACCAAGAGTTCTGTCTTAGTATTGTGGCTACCATGAAAATAGCTGCGCACTCGATTTTTCAGATTCTTAGCTTTTCCGACATAGATAATCTTGCCATTTTTATCTTTATGGATATAACAACCAGGACTATCTGGTAGTAGCTCTAATTTATGTTTTATCAGTTCATTCATGCCTCTATTATAGCAGAATCACTTTTTCATTGCTTGTTAGGGAATTTTGAGAGCCAAAAACCACCTGAATGAGCTCTACAGGTGGTTTTTGCTGTATTAGGATAATAAAAGGAGAGCTAATTAATTATTTGGGACAAAAACGAGGTGTTCGTTGACAAATGCATCGAAACCAAGTTCACTCAATTCACGACCATAGCCTGAATTTTTAATGCCTCCAAATGGGATTTCTGGGTGTGATGTCCAACCAGAATTGATAAATGACATACCAGTTTCAATTTTGGCAGCCACTTCTTTAGCATGGTCAAGATTTTTAGAAAAGATAGTCCCACCAAGACCATAGCTTGAGTCGTTTGCAAGCTCAATGGCTTCTGCTTCGGTGTCCACTTTATAAATTGAAGCAACTGGACCAAAGATTTCTTGGTTGTAGATTGGATTTTCTTTGGTAATATTTGTTAAAACGGTTGGCATGACAAAGTTTCCTGGGTGGTCAATTGGTTCATCACCATAAACGACTGTCGCACCATTTTCCTTGGCTAGCTTGATTTGATCAAGAACTTCTTCTTTGGCAGCTGCTGATGACAATGGTGCTAAAGTTGTCGCTGGGTCCATTGGGTCACCCCATTTTGCTGACTTAAAGTGTTTAACCACCGTATCGACAAATTTGTCGTAATTTTCTTGTCCGACAACGATAAAGCGTTTTGATGACGTACAAACTTGACCAGCATTGTAAAGACGAGCAAAGAAGACTGTCTCATCAAGCAAGTCAAAATCAGCATCTTCTAGGATAATAAAGGCATCATTACCACCAAGTTCCATAGATGATTTTTTGAGATTAGCCCCTGCTTCTGCCGCAATTGAGGCACCTCCACGTTCAGAACCTGTCAAACAAACACCAACCACACGTGGGTCTGCGATTGCTTTTGAGACTTGGTCGTAAGACAAGAAAAGATTCTTGAAAGCCCCAACTGGAGCTCCTGCTTCCAAGACCAAATCATCAAAAGCTTGAGCTGACGCAGGACAAATTGACGCGTGTTTTAGAATCATTGGATTTCCAATCATGTAATTCGGAGCAAAAACTCGCATGATTTGATAGAATGGGAAATTCCATGGTTCAACAGCTACCAATACACCAGTGGCTTGCTTAATGTAATAAGCATCACCGTTAATATTTTCTAGCGGACGAGGTTTGAGAAATCCCTCAGCCTTGTCAGCGTAGTAATCCGCAATTTCTGCACAAAGTTCGACTTCGCCTTTAGCTTCCGTGAAAAGTTTTCCCATGTCTTTTGTCATGACTTCAGCATATTTATCGACGTCACGGCGAAGCAGATCAGCAATCTTATGCAATTGTGCTTTTCGCTCTGCTAAGCCACCTTCAGCACGCCACATCTTATAAAGCGCATGCCCATTTGCCAAAGCAGCTTCTAAGTCTGCATCAGTCGCATTATCAAAGCTTTTAAGAACTTCGTTTGTGTAAGGATAAGTTGTTTTGTATGCCATAATATCTCCCTTTCTTGCTTTTTTTAGCTAATAGCTTCGCTATTTATTATGAGCTTTAAGCAAGTCCATATGAGTCCATTATAGCACTCTAGGAAACGTTTTCAAGAAATAAGTGCATTTCTCAAAAATAAAAAAACAATGCTTGAAAAATGCTAAACATTGTTTCTTTTTCACCTTTTACCAAATGCCTAAAATATGTTGCATCAAAAGACTTACGCAAGTAATGGCTACCCAGCAGGCTGCACCGACGCCAATTGCTTGTCCACCTGTCTTGATAAGTTTAATAGGATTCGTATTAAGCCCAATAGCTCCCATCGCCATGACAATGAAGAATTTTGATAGTACTTTAAGCTGGTCAAAAATCATAGTATCAAAGCCAAGAGCACTTGCAAGTGTTGTGACAACTGAGGCTAGCAAGAAATAAAGCACAAACATCGGAAAGGCTCTTTTTAGACTGAACGTCTTCTCAGAAGCTCCGCCATTTTTCGACGCTTTATAAGCCTGATAAAACGACAAACCAAGCGTAATTGGAATAATAGCGAGCGTGCGTGTCAACTTAACAATGGTCGCCCCTTCAAGGGTATTCGAGTGATGAATGGCATCCCATGCCGCTGCAGTCGCTGTTACAGATGAAGTGTCATTGACAGCTGTCCCCGCAAAAAGAGCAAAACCATGATTCGTAAGACCAAGCATATCACCCAATGTTGGGAAAATAAGCGCTGCTAAAATGTTAAAGAGGAAGATAACTGAGATACTCTTAGCCACTTCTTCGTCTTTAGCTTTAATAACTGGCGCTGTCGCTGCAATAGCTGAACCACCACAAATCGATGAGCCAACGCCGACCAAGGTTGCTGTATTAACGTCTAACTTCAACCATTTTTGCAAGCAAAAGGCTATAATCAAAGACGTCGCGATTGTCGAGATGATAATCGGCAACGACTGTACACCAACTTTGACAACTTGCATCAAATTAAGCCCAAAACCTAGTAAAACGACTGCTGTTTGCAAAATGTATTTTGAAGTAAAGGCAATGCCTTTAGCTGTTTTATCGCGTTTCTGATAGAAACTTCCCACAAACATGCCCAGTAAAATAGCAAAGACTGGTGCACCGACCAAAGGAAAGGCTTGCCCTAAGAACCAAGCTGGCACAGCTAAAATCGCGCAAAGAATCACTCCTGGCGCTTTTTTCTGAATTGTTAACATAATGAACTCCTTTTCACGTCACTCATTATAGCGCGCTCAATCTATAATGTAAAATTATGATTTATTATGATACAATAACAAATAATGATTGCAAAGGAGATTTGTCATGCTTGATTATCGTGTGTTTACTTTTATGAAAGTCTGCGAAACGCTTAATTTCACCCAAGCCGCAAAAGAACTGCATATCACTCAGCCTGCTGTCACTAAGCATATCAAAGCTTTGGAAACCGAATATCAAACCAAACTCTTCACGTTTTCTGGTAAACAATGCCAGATAACACAAAGTGGCAAAGAACTGCTTGATTTGCTGACTACCATGAATACTGATATTCAGCATTTTAAGACACAGCTCAAGCAAGATTTGCAACCGCTAAATTTTGGGGCTACTTTGACCATTGGCGAGTATGTTTTGACTGATTCTTTAGTGGATATTTTGGCAAATCACCCAAACTTTCAAGTCAAAATGCTGGTGGACAATACCGAGACACTATTGAAGGCTATTGATAATGGGCAGATTGATTTTGCCTTGATTGAAGGTTTCTTTTCAAAAGAAAAGTATGATTTTCTGCCTTATCGCACAGAACCTTTTATCGCTGTCGCTTCTCCCGACTCACCCCTAGCAAGCGGTAGCTATTCTTTAGAAGACCTACTAGCCTATCCTATCATCGTTCGCGAGCAAGGGTCTGGAACACGTGAAATGCTTGAAATCACGCTCAAGGAAGCCAACCTGACTATTTCAGATTTTCGCAAAATCACCGAAATTGGCAGCCTCAATACCATTTGTGAGCTGGTCCAAAAAAATCTAGGGATTAGTTTTGTCTACCAAAGCGTGGTTCAAAAAGAAATTTCAGCAGGCAAACTTAAAAAAATTGCTTTGGATATTCCTGCCATGAGCCATGATTTTACCTTTATTTGGCGCAAAAATAGCCACTTCAAATATCATTATCAAGATGTTTTTAAGCTCTTCTTCTAATTTTTTAGCTTGATAAAAACGCTTTTTTAACGTAAACTATATAGTTATATAGCCTATGTTAATTTTAGAAAGGGCAATTATGCACTCTACACTAGATATTACAGAACTTTATCAATACGGCGAACGTGTGACCTTTAAAAAGGGAGATAATCTCGCACAATCCGTCGCTGGCGAAACAAGCAGTGATATTTATATCCTATCTTCAGGCATTTGTGCTCTTTCATCTATTTCTTGCGATGGTAGAGAAACAACCTACCTTTACTTTAAAAAGCAACAATTTGTCGGCTTCGTGCCATTGATGAACACGCTACATTTGAACTATTACGGGAAAAAATCGTTTTCAATTGTTGCTAAAACGCCTTGCGTGGCTTACCGCATTTCTAATCGTCAATTTCAAGAATTGTTAGGCTTTCCTTCAGTTGTTAGCCTGATGTTAAATACATTGACAGAAAATCATATTTATCTCATGGAACATTTTCACAGTAGTAAAAATGAACCCGCTTTGGTCCAATTTTGCCGCTTCTTACTTGATCAGGCTGAACCGTGTGAAGCTGGTAATCTAGCCTTAAACACATTCTTTACCTATCAAGAAATCGCCTGCTACCTAGGCATGCACTCAGTAACCATTGCACGAATGGTAAAAGCACTTCGCGCTGAAGAAATGATTGAAAAAACAGGCCATCAGATTCATATTATAAATCCTGATCAAATGGCAAAACTAATCACTGAAGAACGCAAAATCGACTATTAAAGATAAAAGCTAGAAGTTTCAAACTTCTAGCTTTTTGTTTTTATCGTAATAATTTTAACAATTCTTGATAGTTGTGGACGGTGTAGGTAGGGTTGGCTGCGGTGTGGTTGGCTTTTTTATCTGGGTTATACCAGACAGTATCGATGCCAGCATTATTGCCACCTTGGATATCCGCCAGCAAATTATCACCAATCATCAGTGCTTTATCCTGATTAAATCGTGAAATGGCTCCAGAAATCGCATCATAAAAACCTTTATCTGGCTTTTGAAAACCAACTTCATCAGAGATAAAGACGTGTTCAAAATAATCTTTAATTCTTGAATTGGCCATACGACCAGTTTGAATCTTGGTAATGCCATTTGTTGCACCAAAAATGCGGTAACCTTCTTGATTTAGCTGGTCTAAAAGCTTATCTGCACCTGGAAGAATCTGACCTTGTTGGCTAAGAAAATCTTGATAGCGCATGGCAAAGGCATGACCATCAACCTCGTGCCCAAAATGGGCAAATAAACGAGAAAAACGCGTGTCAACTAACTCTTTCTTAGTAATCTTTTTCAGACTTAAATCATTCCAAAGTTTACGATTCATGGGAATATAAACTTCTTTATAAGTCTCAACATCACCCACACGCGCTTCTGTCAAAAGCTCTGTCAAAGCAACATCTTCTGCCGCGTTAAAATCAAGCAAAGTATGGTCCAAATCAAACAATAAATCACGATAAATCACAGATCTTCTCTCACTTTCTTCTATCCAATTGACCCAATTTCTTAACAACAACAGCTAGAAAACTCCCCATAACCCCTAATCCGACAACTGAATACGTCATGGTAAAAATCTTTCCAGCCGCTGTGACGGGATAAATATCCCCGTAGCCAATCGTTGTTAAAGTTGTAAATGAAAAGTAAAGGGCATCTAAATAAGTAAAATGTTCTACGTGTGCATAAAAAAGTGTCCCACTAAGCAATAAAACAGCTGTGACACCTGCAATTCCCCTGGTTTCATCATCCTTAAAGAGTGACCATAAGACACGCAATGTCCGACGCATTTGCAAGAAAAAAGTAATCATGACGTCTCCTTTACTAACGACCCTTTTTTAAGTCAGTAAGATTTGACTTCATTATATCACACATCGCATCTCAAGACACATTACTACTGATAAGCAGCAATCTCTTCTTCTCGTAAAACGCCGTCTTCCATGACCAACAATCGGTCACAATAAGCAACTAAGCGTCTGTCGTGTGTAACCATTAAGACTGCTTTATTCTTTTCTTTGGCTTCATCGGCTAGAATTTTGACAACTTCCATAGCTTTTTCGGTGTCTAAACTCGCTGTTGGTTCGTCAGCCAAAATAATAGTCGGATCATTGTACAAAGCTCTGGCAATAGCCACTCGTTGCCTTTGTCCGCCTGAAATTTCCTCAGGGTATTTGTTTGCGATATCAGTGATGCCAAGCTGAGCAAAAAGACTATCAATCGACTCACGTTGCTTTTCCTTATCCACCTTATCAACCAAACGTAGCTGGTCTTTGATTTTTAAAAATGGCACTAAGTTTGAAGCTTGCAGAATAAATCCAATCTGGTCAAAACGCATCTTAGCACGCGCTTTTTCCTTTTTCTGGCTAAAAGCTTGGCCGTTCAATCTCACTTCACCTTGTGACGGTGATTGCAGCCCACCGATAATGGTCAAAAAAGTACTTTTTCCAGAACCTGACGGGCCAATCACTGCGACAAATTCACCTTTGTTAATCGTCAAATTTGTCTCTTTCAAAGCTTCAATTTGCTCTGGGCCATCTTTGAAATATTTTTTGATATTGATTAATTCAATTGCTGTCATAATTATCTCCTAACCGATTGCCTTTAAAGGGTCAACTTTGACAATGCTTACCACTGAGAAAAGGGCACCAAACACAGCGATAAGAATCATCAGCACGCTGATGCCTGCAAAGAAAATGGGATTAATCTGGAAAGGCACACTAGTTGGCAACACTAAAGCGCTAGCCATTGTCACCAAAAGCCCTAACCCAACTGCCAAGAGTGCCAGAATGAAGGTCTGTGCGAAAACCATTCGTGACAGATAGCCGTTAGAAATGCCTTGAGCTTTTAAAACGCCAAAAATTTCTTTCTTCTGAAGGGTCAAAATGTAGATAAAAATCCCAATCACGATAGCAGCGATGACGATTAAAAAGCCAATCATGAAAGAAAAGGTCAGATTTTGAGCTTTATAACCTGGAAGATTCTCGATGAAGCTTGCTGTGGTCATGCTTTCAAGCCCTTTTGGAACTTGATTAACCTTGCCACGAACCACAAGGGCACTGATGGTAGCAGCTTGGCTATTATCACCGAGAATGCTTGTCAGTGTGTCCTTGCTCAGATACAAAACAGGTTGCACATTAAAGCTAGCCTTGTCCGTAAAACCAGTGATGGTCAACTTTTTGCCACTATCTCCAAGAGTAATCTCATCACCAATCTCTAGTTGATAAGCTTTTTTCAAACTACTATCTGCGACAACTTGTCCAGTTTTTGAGAAAATCTTTCCATCACTAAGCTTTGGGCGTAAAAATTCATCTGACTTAATGGCAAATAAATTGACATTCACCTTCGACTTATCATTAGCTTTTATGGTCGCTGAAGCTTGTGTCAATTCAGCAGTTTGGTCTGCCTTGACTTCATCTGCTAAGGCTGTAGAAAAGCGTGACAAACGTAAATTTTTATTAGCTTGTTCGCTTAAGATAACATGGTCAGCTTTCCAAGAATCAACCGCCGAGCGATTGGTCTGGGCTAAACCATTAGCCAAGCCCGTCAGGAAAAAGACCAAGTAAGCAATCAAGAAAATCACTCCAATCACTAATCCATAACGCAACTTCGAGTGTTTCATTTCATTCCAGGCTAAAAACATAACTGCCCTCCTCTATTTCGAATACTGTAAGCTTACTATGATTTTCAAGTAAAGTACATTAATTTGATTGCAAATTTTACCGCTTTCATGAAAACGTAAGCGCAGCAAGGGTTAGGAAAAAAGCACCTCAAAATGAGATGCTTTCTAAATCTTTATTTCCCTTCCAATCGTTCTTTGAGTTTTTCGACAAAGAGGTAGGCCGCAGGGCAGAAAAGGGTGTTTTTAATGGTTAGATTATTGATTTGATAGATTTTTTTGCGGTCTGTGTGTGGGAATTCACGGCATGCTTTTGGTCGGACGTCGTAAATGGTGCAAAGGTTGTCATCGCCTAAAAATGGACAAGGCATTGATTGAAAGACTTTGTCGCCGTCTTCATCCACGCGCAAATACATGTCTTCAAAAACGCCTAGTTTCATGCGAAAGACTTTTGAAATGCGTGTAATATCTGCTTCTGTAAACAGAGGACCTAAGCTTTTGCAGCAGTTAGCACATTTTGTGCAATCAATCTCGTTAAAAACTTCTGTGTGAATTTCTTGAGTGATTTTATCAAGATTTTTAGGAGCTTTTTTCTTGAGTGTTGCTAAAAATTTGCGGTGTTCTTTTTGTTTTTGTTGAGCTAGTTCATGATAACGTTCAATGTCAATATCTGTCATTTTCATACTTTCTAATTTGTCAATTTCAATCAGGGAATATTATAGCACAAATAAAGTCTCCGGTGGAGACTTTATTTGTGAGCCTAGAACCTAAAAAATAAATTGATTGATCAGCGTAGCTTCAACAAAGCCACGCGCTCTTGTTCTTTTATCTCTTGAATAAATCTGTCAAATTCTGCTTTTGCTGCTCTGCTATTTTGCCCAGCACCTTGAAAATCAATAAGCAAATGGTCAAGAAATACGGGATCTGTGCCTTTTTGCCGATAAATATTTCCTTGGAAAAAATATTTGCCAGTCTTTTTATCAATGGCAACTACCGACGAGCGCCAACGCGCTTTGTACTGATTATCTGGTTTCCAGCTGATTTTTAACTGCTGACCAAGATAATACCAGCCCATCACTTGAAGGTTAACCTGCCGCTGTCTTATCGGATCTTTATAAAGACATTGCAGAGCATTAGCACAATTTTCAACGACTGAAAAAGGGTGAAAATCTTGAATGCCTTGATAATCATCGTAAGAGATGGTATTGTCAGAATCATCTGAGTGAAAAAGCGCCGAATGCGCATCACGAAAGGGATCATAAACATCATCTAGGTTGGCTTTCTTGCCAAAGCACAACCAATCAATGCTTGCCTTATCGTAATACATCACGTAATCCTTCAGCAACTTTTTACCGCTTGGCACCTGCAAAATCTGAATTGTCTCACGCGCTTTAATCGGAACAGACATCATGGCATTGTAAAGCTGTGATTTTGTAAATACCTTAATACGTTTTAATTCCTTGCTATAACCTTTTTCCGAGCGATTAAGCACGTAAAAATCAGCCGACTCATCCAATTTAAAAACAATAACAAATTGTAAATTTTTACGTTTTTGATCTATTCTAAAAATCGGTGTGGCAAACTGCGAATCATTTTTAAAAAGCTTTAGAAAATGCCCCGCCTGCACCATTCTGATATGTTTATATTGCGTCATAAAATCTAGTTTAACATGACATAAGGAAATTGTCACATGCAAAAAAACGCCCAAAAATTCTTGGGCATTTCTGTATGAATGAGATTGTTAGTGTTGATAGTATGATAATAAAAATTTTTACAAAGTGTTGTAATCGTCGTCGCTAACGGCTTCTAGCCAAGTATTTGACGTATTTTCGCCAGGAACTTCCACTGAAATATGGCTAAACCATGAGTCTTTCTTAGCACCGTGCCAGTGTTTTGTATTGGCTGGAATCACAATAACTTTACCCGGTTCAAGACTGACAGCTTTCTTACCTTCTTCTTGATACCAACCTTGACCTGCGGTACAAATCAGAATTTGACCGCCACCTTTGTCAGCCTTGTGAATATGCCAGTGATTTCTACATCCCGGCTCAAAGGTTACATTTGCTAAATGAAGAGGTGAGTCAGCATCAACCAAGGGATTGAGGAAAGAATTGCCATCAAAATATTGTGCGTATGCGTCGTTTGCTTGCCCTTTTCCAAAGACATTTTCTCTATCAAAAAGTTCTTTATCTGTCATCGATTTCTCCCTCACTTAATCTTCGTTCCAAACTTCTTTTGCAAGATTGAAGACTGCCCAAGCTTTTGGCCAACCTGCGTAGAAAGCTACGTGTGTGATAACAGCAGCAATCTCAGCTTTGCTAACACCGTTAGCTTTGGCATTTTGAAGATGGTGTTTCATAGAACTATCTGTAATGCCTTGCGCCATCAATGCGACAACTGTAATGATACAGCGTGTTTTTACATCAATATCGCTATTATTCCAGTTCTCACCAAAAAGTACGTCATCATTAAAATGCGCAAAATCTGGTGCAAATTCACCCAATTGGTCACGTCCTGCGGTTTGTTTAATTGTCATTGTTTTTCCTTTCTTAATAGGGTTTATACTGCCATTATACGCTTCTCGTTTTTAATAACAAATACTTATTTGACATAGTGTTTTATGCCTTTTAAGCATAACTTAAATTTTAACTGAACTAATCATTTTAACTGTTTCAGGGTCAGCATGTGAGAAGAATTGGCTTTCTCCCATATCAAGTTTCAAAATTTCTGCCATGTCATCATCTGTTAAGACAAAGTCAAAGACATCAAAATTTTGTTCCATACGATTTTTATGAACTGTTTTAGGAATGACAATAACATCACGTTGAATCAAGTAACGTAGGGCAACTTGCGCAGCTGATTTATGATATTTTTGTCCAATCGCAACAAGTGTTTCATTGGTAAAGAAATCATTGCGCCCTTCCGCAAATGGTCCCCAAGATTCGATTTGAACGCCATATTCGTCCATTGTTTTGCGAGCATTTAATTGTTGATTGAAAACGTGCGTTTCAACTTGGTTAACCATTGGAGTGACATCCGCAAAAATAGCCAAATCTGCTACGCGGTCTGGTGCAAAATTGCTGATACCGATTGCTTTGATTTTACCAGCTTTGTAATATTCTTCCATGGCACGATAAGCACCATAATAATCACCAAACGGTTGATGTAAAAGCACCAAATCAATGTAGTCTGTTTGAAGTTTCGCTAAAGAAGCATCAAGAGAAGCTTTGGCTTTTTCATAGCCATAATTGCTAATCCAAATTTTAGTTGTGATGAAAAACTCTTCACGCGCAATACCAGACTTGCGGATAGCATTTCCAACAGCTTCTTCATTCATATAAGCTTGAGCGGTGTCAATTGAGCGGTAACCAACCGAAATCGCATCACTAACCACGCGCTCACATTCGTCAAGGTCTGGCACTTGATACACACCAAATCCTAAAATCGGCATTTTAACGCCATTTGATAATGTTTTGTATTCCATTTGTTACTCCTCTTTTTTCATACCACTTTGATCCTCAAACAGAGATTTTTCTTTAGTTAAGATTATTTTTTTATAATTTTCAATTTTGTAATTCATGCGTTTAAGGGTTGTTTCAAGTTCTTCAATGCGAGTTGACAACTTTTCACGTTGTTCTTCTAGAAGATGCATACGTGCTTCTTCTGTCCCTTCTCCTTCTTCAACCAAGTTCATATACTCAATCAAAGATTCCACACTCATCCCAGCTCGTCTAAAACAACGAATAAATTCAAGGGCTGCAATATCTTTCTCTGAAAAATCACGAATACCAGATTTATTACGTTTAACACGCGGAAGTAAGCCGATGCGTTCATAATAACGAATCGTATCAGCTGAGACTCCTGTTTGTTCGCTTACTTTTTTAATGTTCATAGGTCATCTCCTTTCTAACTTTACTTCAGTATATACCTTGAAGTTAACTCTAAGTCAAGAAAAAAGATATTGAGAAATGAGATTTTGTCGTTACCGATACAGTCCTAGACTTGTATTGACGTACATCTCAGGTTGATCAATGATTTGTTTAACAAGCGTTACAATGGCTTTGCGGGAAACATCATGACCATAGAACGTTTCACCTTTTTGTGTAATTTGACAAGTTGTATCCTGCCCATTATCAAACCAGCCAGGACGTAAAATCGTGTAGTCTAGATTTGAGTTTTCAACTATATCGGCCGCTTCACGGTATGGGCGTAAAATTGGCGCAACAACTCCTTTGGGTTCGCCGTCTACTTCTCCATAAATCCCCATAGATGTTACAAAAATGAGTCGTTTAACATTGTTATATGTCATACTCGACACAATTTCAAACGCCATTTTTGGTAAGTCACCTGACAGAGCAACAAAAACAATATCTTGATTAGCAAGAGCCTGATCTAAGTCTGTGCTTGACGTCGCTGAGCCAGAAATAGCTTTTTCATTGCTATAAAGTGATAATCTATCAACGTGACGTGAAAATAAAGTCACGTTATAATTTTTGTTGTTTTTCAGTTCCTCACGTAAACTTCTTCCGAGTGAGCCTGTTGCTCCAATAATTGCTACATTTGTCATAAAAATTCCTTCCTTCTAATAAGTGCTTGCTGTCTGTTTGATGATTTTCCACTTACCATCAACATTTTCAAATTCCATTTTAATTTGCAGACGCCAAGTCGATGGACCTGCTCCCCAAATTCGTGCTTTAACACGACTTTGTCCGATAAGACTGGCTGTATTTCCATTTATTTTGATATTTTTTATCGCATCTTCCTGCCAAGAATAGTAAATCATGTCTCCAGTATAAATCTGTTCTAACCACTCAGTAACTGGCTGAACATAGCCTGTCATATGTATTAGTACGGTATCTGGTTCCAAAAGTTCTGCTAGTTTTTTTGTATCTTTTGCAACCATTGCATCGTTAACTTGACGATATAGTTGTTTTAGGATTTCTTCTGTCATTTAACCTCTCCCTTCTGCCATACCTGTTTCTGTATTTGGATTAAGTGGTCCATAAAAGTAAGAAGCTGTTGCGCCACCGTCAATCAAAAATGTTGAACCTGTGATAAACTGCGCACGTTCACTCATGAGTAATTCAGCAACATCAGCCACTTCGTCTGCTGTTCCTGGACGACCAGCTGGGGATTTGGCAAACATATTTTTGTAAAAATTTCTCCGAATGCCATTGAATTCATCGATCGCAAGAGGTGTTACGATAATTCCTGGTGCAATGGCATTCAATCTCGCGCCATGTTCTCCCCAACGAACAGCTTCGTACATGGTACGTTTTTCATTAGCACGTTTGGCAAGTTGATAAGCGTGAAGAGTATTTTTAATCTTATCTTCTTGAAGAAAATCAAGTTTCAACAATTCTTCGCTTGACGTCATAGCAAGTGCTCGGTCCTGCTCGGTAGTCAATGCAGGCATACGATGACCTGATTGGCTAGAAATAGTAACACCAACACCACCTTTTGTGATGACTTTGCCAACTTCTTCCAGTAAAACTGCAGTTCCATAAAGATCAACTTTAAGTACTGTTTCAATCGAAGCTTGCGATGGCGAAACGCCTGCACCATTAACCAAATACTTAATATCACCAAAAGTTTGCGCATAGGTAATCATTTCTTTAATTGACTGACGTGATGACAAATCCATCTCAAATGTTTCGATATCAAATCCAGCTTCAGTCAATGTTTTAGCAATAGCCTTAGCATTATCAAGCGAGCGGTCACCAAGAATAATTTTTTTACCATATCCCATGCGACGTGCAATCGCCATTGAAATTTGTCCTGCTCCGACAACCAACATGACATCGTTTTTCATCATTATTCACCCAGAGCAAATCTCAATTAACTCACTCTGACCTTTCTTATGACTCCATTATAAAGCCTCACTTCTTGCTTAACAATTTTAAAAAGAGGCACTTCGGATAAGTAAAACTTATCTGAAATACCTCTTTGTTTCTATTTATCTTGAAAAGCTTTGACTAGAAACTCTGCCATTGTTTCGACATAATAACCCGAATTATCTTTCTTCCAAAATGCACACATGCGTCGTAAGATTCTTTGACCTTGCTTATCGAGTGATTTATATGTCACTGTCGGCGGAAAGCTAACCCCTTTACCAACTTCAATCGGTAAGTAGCCACGATTACCAACAACAAGCATCTTAGCATCTGTCGGATTAGTGACAAAATGCAAGTCATTCGAAAACCCTAAATAATCATGATAATAAGCACGTTCGGTTTCTTCTTGCTGGCTATCAGCCACCAAAATCAAAGGTTTTTCTACTATATCATCTAATGTTACCTTATCAGATTGAACCAAGGAATTAAACGTTGCCAGCTCAAGACCGAGTGGTAAATCGGCTAAAACAAGATTCATATAGTCATCTGAAAAAGCTCTTCGCTGATCGTTAACCACTAAATCAATTCTGCCAAACCGTAAATCATCATAAAGCTGATCGTGTGTTCCTGTCTTAACCGTTAACTCCACATCAGGAAACTGACTTGCAAATCCTGAAATTGCTTCTTGAATCTCACTGCCTTCATAAGAATACAAATAACCAATTGATAACTTGGCTGACTGCTGATTGGCAATCGACTGCGTTTCTTGACAAAGTTTATCAAAATCAGCAACCAGTGCTAACGATTTTTCATAAAAATAACGCCCTGCCGCTGTCAATTCAAAACCACGATTTTTGCGAACTAGCAGTGTCACACCAAGTTTTTCTTCCAAGTTCTTAATCTGTTGAGAAATTGCTGATTGCGAGATAAAATGTAATTCAGCTGCTTTAGTAAATGATTTTTCTTCAACAACAGATTGAAAGTAGCGAATTTGGCTTAACACATCTATCCTCCCTTTAATATTTAAAGAGGTACCTGATTTCAAATCACTATTTAATCAGGTACCTCAAAAATGTTTTATTTTGATTTTCTATTATTCAAATTAGCTAGCAAACTATTAAAGTCTGGTAAGCTAAAAGGAATACTATCTTTTCCAAAATTACCTAACTTACTGTGTCCGACAAATGCTTCAACAAAGAGCTTTGCGGATTTTGCAAGGAGCATTTTCTTTTCTGTCCCGACTGAGTAGAATGAGGCGATGCTTTTGGCTAATTTTGTAGCAAATTTTCTATCAATGGTCACGTCATTGATGCTATGAATTCCGCTTGACATCAAGGTATCAAAGAGCGTATCAAAAAGCATTTTTAACTCTTGACTTGATAGCTCATCTGTCCATTGTTTAAAGGTTTTTTCAAGATTTTGGCTCAAATCAGTTTGACCTTCGGCTAAAATAAACTGACCCGTTTTTTCATCAAATTGCCAAGTTGTTAAAGCGTGCTGCATAATTCCACTTGCTTGGCTCTTCACTACGATTGGCTTGATATCATTATAAAGCATGACCCCAACAATCGATTCCTCTGGTCGAATAACACAGACACGATCACGAATAGCTAAATAGCCAGGCTCTTTTAAACCAGCCTCTTGCAACCCCGGTGCATCAAGCATGTAGACCTTTTCAATTTGCTGGCGCACGCAATCACTGACATGAGAAACAGCATACAATGCTAAGTTTCCACCCTTAGAATGACCGCTGACGGTAACCTTGCCAGAATGTTCTTCCAAATAACGTTCAAGGTAAGCAACCGCTGCTCGGTGAGCAGGAATTTCTTGAACATAAGTCATCTTGAAATCTTCTTTCCAACCAATCATGGTATCATCTGTCCCACGAAAAACCAGCTGATGATGATTAATCCCAGGTATGCTAAAAACCATGGCTGAAAATTGTCTTTCAAACTCAGAATCAACATCATTGATATAATTTGAAAGACACAGACCTTCAAAACGTCGTGAAGCAACCACTTTTTGAAGCAAACGAATACGATCTGCTGTCACTAAAAAGCTGTGACTAAATTCTTTTTCTCCAGTAACATAAGGCAATAAAACCTCGTGGAGATTAACCATTTTAGAAAAGTCAATCGACTTGTCTAACTCTTCGAAACAAAAGTAACCGAGTTCATTTAAACACAGAATATCTGCTTCATTAAAGGCAAATTCATCAAATGTACGATTGCCGTTATAATCTAAATAATCATTAATTGTTGCCATATTCATCCCCTATACTCTTTTGAATTCTACAGATATTTGCAAAAGGTGTCAAGGAAAAACCAGACCACAATAGCAAGTCATTCTACTTCCGCATGATGCGCTTACGCCATTCCTCGAGCCCAACAATGACAAACGGACACAGTACCAAATATACCCAATGCCAAAAACCTAGACTTGCGGTATTGAATAGATTATGGAAAATTGGTACATAAACCAAAATGACAAAAATAATCAATTCAACAATCAAACCGATATTAATCAAAGGATTACCAAATAATTGTAACTTGCGAATCGATTGATCAGATGTCCGACTATTCATCACCATACCAATTTGACAGAAAATAATAGCACCAAGAGTCATAGTTGTGGCTTCTTGATAAAGTTGACCAGAGCTAGCAAGCTCAGTCAAATGGCCATTATGCAAGAGATAAGTGATAAAGAAGGCACCCATGGCAAGTGCTGATTCAATCAAGCCATACCATAGAAAAGCTTTAATAAGCAATTTTTTATCTAACAAACGATCTGTCAATTTACGAGGAGGTTGATTCATGACACCTAGTTCTGGAGGTTCAACCCCTAAACCAAGCGCGGGAATCATATCTGTTCCCAAATCAACTGCTAGAATTTGCATAACAGTCAAAGGAAGTGGCACAAAACCTCGTGACAAGAGAAAGAAGGCAGATGGCACCGCTTCTGGTGTGTTGGAATTAAAGATGTAGGTCAAGAATTTCTTGATGTTATGGTAAACGGCACGCCCTTCTTCAACCGCATCAACGATGGAAGCAAAGTGGTCGTCTGTTAAAATCATATCCGCAGACTCTTTAGCAACATCAGTACCAGTCAACCCCATGGCAACACCGATATCAGCCTTCTTAAGAGCAGGAGCATCATTGACGCCATCACCTGTTACAGCAACGACTTCGCCCAATTCTTGCAAAGCTGTTACCACACGGTATTTTTGCTCTGGTGCCACACGCGCAAAGACAATCTCACCTTTAAGAGCTTCTTTTAAGGCGTCATCAGACATCTCTTCTAATTCAAGACCTGTTACCACACGCGCATCATCGCCACGCACAATACCGATTTTCTTAGCGATACTAAGAGCTGTCAAACCATAATCACCAGTCACCATGATAATACGGATACTTGCTTTATGGCACTTTTCAATAGCTTCACGAACACCGTCACGTGGTGGGTCACTCATGGCAATCAAACCAAGAAAAATCATATTCTTTTCAAGAGTTTCTTGTGTCCAATCATCTTCTTGACTCAAACGATCACTTTCCAAAGTACGATAAGCTAGCGCCAAAACACGCAAACCATCTCTTGCAAAGGCATCGTTTGCGGCTAAGATACGTGATTGAACGTCTGCAGTCATTTCATGAATACCTGTTTGGTCTTTGTAAAAATGGCAGAGCTCAACCATTTCTTTCGGAGCTCCCTTGGTGATTGACACCAAAGAACTACCATCTACTTGGCTATCAACACGATTAATCGTCGTCATACGCTTGCGCACCGAATCAAAAGGTAATTCTTTCAAACGCGGTGCCCAGTCATTATTTTTCTCTAAGGTTAAGCCAGCTTTTTCCGCCAAGACATTCAAGCAGGCTTCCGTTGGGTCACCAAGTACTGTGTAAGAAGGATTGTCATCATTTGGCGCCAAGACTTGTGCATTGCTACAGAGGTGAGCGAAGCGGACTAAGTATTCCAGCGGTTGATTTTCGACAAGCGCAGCTTTCTTACCATTGCTGTTGCGGATATCACCTTCAGCTGCATAACCAAGGCCAGTCACCTCATATTGACCAGACACTTGCCAGAGGTGATTGACTGTCATGGCATTTTGAGTCAATGTCCCGGTTTTATCCGAGCAAATGACTGAGGTTGCTCCCAAGGTTTCAACTGACGATAATTTTTTAACCAAGGCATTGGACTTAGCCATGCGTTGCACCGCCATTGCCAAAGAAAGGGTTACTGTTGGAAGCAAACCTTCTGGGATAAAAGCAACAATCATCCCAAGGGCAAAAATGAAAGATTTAGCAAAAGGTTCACGAACAAATAAAGTTGCTGCGATAAAGAAGATAACACCTACTGTAATGGCAATGACCGAAATTTGTTTGGTCAAATGGTCCAATTCTTTTTGAAGTGGACTCTTGTCATCAGTCATATTTTGCGTCAAATGAGCGATTTGCCCAAATTGTGTTGACATACCGATTGCAGACACAACCATTTTAGCTGAACCAGATGAAACAGTCGTTCCGGCAAAGACCATATTGTCATACTCGAGAGCTGTTTTTTGCGGGTCAGTATCAGCTTCGCTATTTTTATAAACAGGATTTGATTCACCGGTTAAGGCAGATTGGTTAACCTGCAAATCAGTCGCAAAGATAATACGACCATCAGCTGAGATACGGTCTCCTTCTTCAATCAAGATAAGGTCGCCAGGCACCAATTCTTCAGCTAAGACTTTTTCTTCTTGCCCCTCACGAATAACACGCGCATAAGAAGGCAACATTTTCTTCAACGCCTGGGTTGCTTGACTAGCCCGATATTCTTGAACAAAGCTAAAAACCCCATTGATAATATTAACAAACCAGATAGCAAGCCCTAGTTCAACACTATGAGATAAAATAGCCACCGCTCCACCTACCCAAAGCAAAATCGCCATCAGACTGGTAAAGTTTTTAATAAAGGTCACAATGATAGGTTCTTTTTGAGCTTCTTTTAATCGATTAGGACCATATTGGTTTTGACGTTCTTTAACTTGTTTTCGACTTAGTCCAGAGCTTTGCGTAGCAGCGGCCTGATAAATATCCTTTGCTGCGTAAGTTTCAAGGCCAAGTTGAACATTATTTTTTTGTGTTCTATCAGTCATAACTTGCTCCTCGATTTCTAAAAACGGTTTCACGTTCTTAAGGCCATTATACTACTTTTTAAAAATAAAGAGATAAATGAAGTCAGCTTTTCAAAGCATTTTCAACAGACATTTCATATGTGTACAAAAACATCTTAGACCTATATATCTAAGATGTTTTTGTATTTTAAAAATATACTCTAAATTATTAACGTATCATTCAAAAGATCAAGTAAATTTTCTTCTAAATATAACTCAATGATATGAAAATAAACTTCACCATCATGTATAAATTGGTACTCTTTTACTGGATACTCTGCAGTTGTTAGATTAAAAAAGTTACAGTATTTGCTTATATAAGCCGGTTTTTTTAGGCCAGAAAAAATTATTACTCTCCTGTAATCAATTTTTTCTAAAATTTTACCAATCGGTATTGAACAATTCTGAACATGAAAATCATCCAATTGATTTACTTTATCAGCATCATAAATAACAATACCACCAGCTTTTAATGTTGTAGCTCGCAAGATCAAAGAATCTCCCCAATTATACCGAATAGAATAGTCTCTATCACAAATAATACGTTCTTGAATTATTTCTACTTCAACCTTTTTATTTGTTATTGCTTCTAAAATTGAAGTAGTCGAGCCAGTATTTTGAAATAAAATATCACTAAGAACCTTTTTCAAATTTCTTTTCATTTGCCCACCTTGTTACAACAAAGAACCATTAATTATCAACCTTCTTAAAAGCTCCTGCTTGATAATACAATAGCAACGAAAGAGCAATCATTACTGCTGCAAAAACAGCAATTCCTGAAAATCCTGTAAATTGTTCAAATAAGATACCACCAACAATCCCTGCAATGGTTTCACCCAAATACATCACGGCATTTGATAATGATGAAATCGTACTTCGAGCATTTTCAACAGTACTTTGCAATGTCGTCATAAATAATGGAAAAATAAATCCATTATTCACATAAATAATAGTCAATAATACTTCTGCCATCCAAAAATGATGAACAAATAACAGCGCCACGTAAAGAATAACAAGTGTCATCAGTTCTGTTTTAAATGTTTTTTGTAAACCAAAACATTTAACAATATGACTGCCCAAAAGTGATCCAGCAAGATTACCAGCACCAATAGCAATAATTGCTGTACTAATATTAGCTAAAGACAAACCAAAGCTATGATTAAACCAAGTCGCAATAAAAGTGATTGCTGTAAATGATCCCGTCTGAAACACAAAATAAGCTAAAAGATAAGACACGGATTTTTTATTCGTTAAAACATTTTTATAAGCTACTGTAAAGGAAATTCTGTGTCCTGTTCCAATTTCCAATTTTGGCATATAAAAATTAATAAGAAGTAATAAGACCAAAGAGGCCGCTGAAATGGTAATGAATGGTGCACGCCATGAAATTCCCGCAAGATAACCACCGATTGGAACACCCGCCATTTGAGAAACAGATAAACCAGCAGTTGCATAACCCATCACCTGAACAATATGTTTCTTATCAACCACCACTGGAATCGATGCCCAAACTTGAGGTGTCACAAAAGAGGCACTAATCCCAGCCAAAAAACGAAACAAAAGCATCAAAGTAAATGAATTGGCAAAGCCACACAAAAAAGTTGAAATCGTAAAGGCTAATAGACCATAGACCATCACTTTTTTTCGATCTCTTCCATCTGAAATTGGCCCTGAAACCAAAGCAAATAGAGCATAACCAATAGCATACGCACTAACCATCCAGCCAGAAATTGACGTATCAATATGATAAAGACTAGATAAAGTCGTTAACAATGGAGAAATCAAAAACGTATCTGTTCCAATGATAAACATTGTTAAAAAGAACAAGGAAGCATATTTTTTCATTTTTATAATCACACTTTCTATTAATTGAAAAACAAGCTGATATTATCAGCATCACCCAGCAATCACAATCTCCTCTCACTTTAGTTCAATAGTTCAAAGACTTTTGAAATATTATGTAATATATTACTACTCAAAAGAAATACTGTCAAGATTTATTTTCAGAAAATTAAAAAAGCACTTAATAAATTGACAAATAAAACTTCCGATAGTACAATTTTCGTATGACTATTGAACAATATTCTAACTATAATGATGAAGATTTAATCAAAATTTTTAAAGCCTTAGCTGATCCAGTCAGATTAAATATTCTTCGTATCTTATCGAAGAGAGAAAGTGAGCTTGGCTGTGGTGAAATCGGTGAATTGCTCAATATGAGCAAATCCGCTGTCTCTTACCACTTTAAAACTCTACGCGAGGCTGGCCTAACGATTACCCGAAAAGCTGGGCAAAATAAATTTGTCCGATTAAACCATGACACTCTTGAAAAATACTCATTAACCAATTTAATTAATAATTTATAATAAAAAAACTGGAGTAAACTCCAGCTTTTTTTATGCTTATTCTGCGGCCAAAATTCCTTGTTTTTGAATTTCTCCCAAGAAGAAACGTGCAATTGGACCGACAATGATAAAGTTATAAGGTAAAGCAACAACAAAGTTTGTCAACCAAGTACGACCGTACAAAGCCAAGCTAACATTTGACAAGCCATGACTAAAAATCATTCCATAAAGTGACATGCAAGTTACCATACCAAGAACCATGCAGCCTGACACCGTAAGGATTTTTACTAATTGATGTTTTAAACCACTTGGCAGAATTCCAAATGCGATTTTTTTAGCAATTGGTCCAACAATTAGAGTATCTAAAATAAAAGCAACGATAAATCCTGGAATGAAACCTAAAAAGACATGTTGCCATGAAAAAGCACCTGCAACAACTAAATTCCAAATACTCATTCCAAAAACCATCATTCCACACATCAAACATGTAAACACCATTGCTTCTTTAAAATTACGAGGCATCTTATTCTCCATTCATTTTATATAATCGATTATCGACCCTCAACCTAGGTCGGCGTACAACAATATGTCCTCCGCTAGGATAGTGCCTGAATGGATTTTTTACTCCAACACTTCTCCAATCAACTCCAGTTTACAGTCAACAGGATTCAGTCTACCATAAAAAAATTTTCTTCGTAAGTGATTTTTGCCAAAAAATAAAAGTAAACGTTTTACCTGAAAAATCAATCTAAAAACTAACAAAAACACCTCCTGCAAAAGGGCTGAGCCATTTTACAAAAAGGTGTTTTAAGATGTTATTCACTAATGGCGTTACCTGTGTAGAGTTGGTAGTAACGGCCTTTTTGGGCAATTAATTCGTCGTGGTTACCACGTTCGATGATACGTCCTTGTTCAAGTACCATGATACAATCAGCATTGCGAACTGTTGACAAACGGTGAGCAATGACGAAGGTTGTACGACCTTTCATAAGAGCATCCATACCTTCTTGAACATGAACCTCTGTACGCGTATCGATTGATGAGGTTGCTTCATCAAGAATCAATGCAGGTGGATTTGCGACGGCTGCACGCGCAATCGCAAGTAATTGACGTTGACCTTGAGACAAGTTACTTCCGTCACCAGTTAAAATCGTATCGTAACCATCAGGCAGACGTTTAATAAAGTCATGCGCATTAGCCAATTTTGCAGCATCGATACATTCGTCATCGGTCGCATCCAAACGTCCATAACGAATATTATCCATGACTGTTCCTGTAAAGAGGTGTGTATCTTGAAGTACAATTCCTAAACTGCGACGAAGATCTGCTTTTTTGATTTTACGAATGTTGATACCATCGTAATGAATCTTACCTTCTTGAATATCATAGAAACGGTTAATCAAGTTTGTAATGGTTGTCTTACCAGCACCAGTTGACCCAACAAAGGCAATTTTTTGACCAGGTTCCGCAAAAAGATTGATTTCATGAAGCACCATCTTATCATCATTATAACCGAAAGTTACATCTGAGAAGGTTACACGACCTTCTTGTTTGTGATAAGTGACACTACCATCCTCATGCGGATGTTTCCATGCCCATGTACCAGTTGCTTCTTCAACTTCTTGAAGATTTCCATCAGCATCTTCTTTAGCATTAACCAATTCAACATAGCCTTCATCAACTTCAACTTCAGCGTCAAGCAATTTGAAGACACGGTCTGCACCGGCCATCGCCATAACCACTGAGTTGATTTGTTGGCTGATTTGAGTAATTGGGTTAGTAAATCCACGGTTCAAAGCAAGGAAAGAAACCAAAGTTCCCAAAGTCAAACCAGCATAACCATGAAGTGCCAAAGCCGCACCGAGCATGGCACAAAGAACATATGAAATGTGTCCAATGTTAGCAGATACTGGCATCAAGATATTGGCAAAAATATTGGCATTTGTAGCCGAATGACGAAGTTCTTGATTGAGTTTACGGAAATCTTCTTTGGCACGTTCTTCGTGATTAAAGACTTTAACAACTTTTTGCCCATCCATCATTTCTTCGATGAAACCATTAACGCGACCGAGGTCATTTTGTTGGTCATGGAAATATTTTGATGATTGCGCAGCGATTTTACGAGCTACATAAAGCAAAACAATAACCATAAAAACTGACAAGGCTGACAATGGCACATTCAATACTAACATGCTGACAAAGGTTGTCAAAATAGAAAAGCTAGAGTTCACGACTTGGGGAATACTTTGTCCAATCAATTGACGAAGCGTATCAACGTCGTTGGTATAGATTGACATGATGTCCCCGTGAGCATGCGTATCAAAGTACTTGATTGGCAAGCTTTCCATATGCGTAAAGAGGTCAATACGAATACGACGCATTGTTCCTTGTCCCACATAAACCATCAAACGGTTATAAGTGTAAGTACTTGCTACCCCGATAATTCCAATAATGATTAGTTGGAAAATAGCATGTGCTAAACCAGAAAAGTCAGGATTTTTAGCAGCCAAAAGAGGTGTGACATAACTATCAATCAAGGTTTGCATGAACAAACTAAAACGAACCATACAAAGCGCAGCAATCAAAATCAAGACGAAAACAGCCATGAAACGCCATTTATAATTCTTAATCACATAAGCCAAAACACGTTTTAGTGTGGCTTGTTTGTTCACTTCTTTTTTAGGTTGAGCCATTAGTTATTACCTCCTTCCTCATCAAAATCACCGCTACCTTGTTGTTGAACCTCATTGATTTCACGGTAGATAGCGTTTGTTTGTAGTAATTCATCGTGGCTAGCAAAGCCAGAGATTTTACCATCATCAAGCACCAAAATCTTATCTGCGTGTTGCACACTTGAAATACGTTGTGCAATGATAATTTTTGTTGTTCCTGGAATTGTTTCTTCAAATGAACGACGAATATTGGCATCTGTGGCAGTATCCACGGCACTTGTTGAATCATCCAAAATCAAAACTTTTGGTTTTTTCAGCAAAGCACGAGCGATACAAAGACGTTGTTTTTGTCCACCTGAGACATTACTTCCGCCTTGTTCAATCCAAGTATTGTATTTGTCAGGGAAGCGTTCGATAAATTCATCTGCACAGGCTTGGCGACAAGCTTCCATACATTCTTCGTCAGTCGCATTTTCATTACCCCAACGAAGGTTATCAAGAATTGTTCCTGAGAAAAGGACATTTTTTTGAAGCACTACGGCAACTTGGTCACGAAGAACTTCCAAATCATATTCACGAACATCATGTCCACCAACTTTAATTGACCCAGCATCAACATCGTAAAGGCGAGAAATCAAGTTAGCAAATGATGTTTTCCCTGAACCTGTACCACCGATAACACCGATAATTTCACCTGACTTGATGCTCAAATCAATATCAGAAAGCACTTCTTCACCACCGCCATGTTTGTATGAAAAATGCACGTGGTTAAATTCAATGCTACCATCTGGAACTTCCATCAAAGGAGTTTCTGGATTAACGATGTCAGCTTTTTCATTCAAGACTTCAGCAATACGTTCAGCACTTGCTGTGCTCATTGAGACCATAACCATAATCATTGACAACATCATTAGTGACATCATCATGGCAAAGATGTATGACATTAAGGATGTCAATTCACCTGTTGTCAAACTACCATCAACGATAAACTGTGCCCCAAACCATGACAAGCAAATAATACATGTAAAGATGATAAACATCATGACTGGCACATTGAAGATGATAATTTTTTCAGCTTTTACAAAAAGGCGATAAATATTTTCAGCAGCCTTAGTGAATTTTTTATTTTCATATTTTTCACGAACAAATGCTTTCACCACTCGAATGGCTGAAATATTTTCTTGAACACTAGCATTCAAATCATCATACTTACGAAAGACGTAATTGAAAGTTGTCATAGCCTTACGCATGATAAATAGAAGAGATGCTCCTAAAATCAAAACAGCCGCAAGGAAAATCAAACTCAAGCGGCGATCCACCACAAAACACATAATCATACTAACAATGATTGTTAACGGTGCACGCACAACAATACGAATGATCATTTGATAAGCATTCTGTACATTTGTAACGTCTGTTGTCATACGAGTGACAAGACCAGCTGTACTGTATTTATCAATATTTGAAAAGGCGAAGGTTTGAATATTTTCATACATTCCTTCACGCAAATTAGCAGCAAACCCAGCTGAGGCTTGCGCAGCGAATTTACCAGCCAAGAAACCAGTTGTTAAACCACATGTGGCAAGAACCAACATCAAGATTCCATACTTCATGGCAACAGCCAAGTTCCCAGCTTGTACCCCTTGGTCAATTAACTTAGCAATGACAAAAGGGACTGACATATCGAAGAAAACCTCTAAAGCTGCACACAAAGGAGCAAGTAAAGATGGTGTCTTATACTCCTTGACTTGAGCTAAAAGAGTTTTAATCATTCTCGTCACCTCTTTCTACAACATTATAATAAGCTCGTTCGAGCAATGAATGAAATGTTTCTTGATCTTTATCAAAAAAGCCTCTAATGATATCGTCTTCAGACTCTTCCAAGTGACCACAAACCAGCATAATCAAGTCCAAGCCCTTATCAGAAATACGCACTTTCTTGATACGCTTGTCTTTTTCATCCTGACCTGTAATAACTAATTCCTTTTGTTCCAAACGCGAGATAATCCCAGCCATGGTTGGTTGCGACACTTCAAATTCTCTCTCTAATTCCTTATAAGTACAACAATCCTTGTCATCTTTTAAGTACAACAACACCCAAGCTTGCATAATGGTGATATTATAAGGCTTTAAGAAATTATTCATGTTTTGTTCTAAACGATGCGCAATTCGCTTAACAAGCCAACCATATGGAGCATTTTTAGAATTCATAGTTACCTCCGACAATAAAAAAGCAAGTCCCTAAAAAACATCCGTCAGAATTTGTAGACATTTTTTAAAGTTTGCTAAACATTCCATTTTATTCCATTAATTATTATAAAACTTTAAGTTAAAAAGTCAATAGCCCGCTATTGATTTTTTTAAAATCAAAAAAAGCCTGTTTTGATTCAAAACAGACTATCTTACATTTATCCCTCAACTTTTTCGCTGAGTTCTTCCCATTCTAACATGAGGGTTTCTTGTTGTTCAGTTAATTCATCAAGTTCTTTTTGAAGATCAACAAGTTCTGTTGCGTCATTTGTAGCCAACATGGCTTGATTGATTTCTTCTTCACGCGCCTCAATCTCTTCTAATTGATTTTCGATTTCAGCAATGCGACGTGTGAGTTTGCGAAGTTCTTTTTGATTGGCTTTTTGCGCTTGATAATCATTAGCTGGCGCTTTTTCAACGACTACAGTTGTTTTTTCTTGCGCTTCTTCTTCCTTCATGCGAGCCAATTCTTCCAGCTCTGCTTTTTTCTCAAGGTAATAATCATAATCGCCAAGATAAAGGGTTGAGCCTTCTTCAGAGATTTCAAGCACTTTCGTTGCCACACGGTTAATGAAATAACGGTCGTGACTGACAAATAAAAGTGTCCCGTCAAAATCAATCAAAGCATCTTCCAAAACTTCCTTACTGTCGATATCCAAGTGGTTGGTTGGTTCATCAAGGATAAGGAAGTTATTATTTTGCATTGATAATTTGGCAAGTAAAAGACGAGCGCGCTCACCACCAGAAAGCATGCTAACAGATTTCTTAACATCGTCACCAGAGAAGAGAAAAGCTCCCAGGCGATTGCGGATTTCCACTTCTGGTGTCGTTGAAAAATCATTCCATAGCTCATCAAGGACAGTATTGGTACGTGTTAAATTGGATTGTGTTTGGTCATAGTAACCCACTTCAACGTTAGCGCCATAAGTCGATGAGCCTTTAATAAATGGAATTTGACCCACGATTGATTTAATCAAAGTAGATTTTCCGATACCATTTGGTCCAACAATGGCAATGGCATCAAATTTCTTGACATCAATGTTGATTGGTTCTGACAAGATTTGGTCATCATAGCCAATCGCTGCATCTGCTACTGTCAATACAACATTTCCTGACACTTTATCAGCGTGGAAAGTCATATTAGCTGATTTTTGACCAGCTGTTGGTTTATCCAAACGCTCCATTTTTTCCAATTGCTTACGGCGAGCTTGGGCACGTTTTGTCGTTGAAGCACGAACAATGTTACGTTGAACGAAGTCTTCTAACTTAGCAATTTCTTTCGCTTGTTTTTCATAATTTTTGGCTTCGAGCGCTAATTTTTCAGCCTTCAAATCCATAAATTTAGAATAGTTACCAACGTATCGGTCAAGCGAATGTTTTGTCAAATCAAGCGTCACTGTTGCAACTTTATCAAGGAAGTAACGGTCGTGACTGACAATAATCAAAGCGCCTTGATAGTTGACCAAGTAATTTTCAAGCCAAGCAATGGTTTCAATGTCCAAGTGGTTGGTTGGTTCGTCAAGTACAAGAAGTTCAGGCTTTTCAAGCAACATTTTAGCAAGAGCCAAGCGCGTATTTTGCCCACCAGACAACTCAGAAATCTTCATTTGCCACATCGATTCATCAAATTTGAACCCATTCAAAATGGCTTTGATTTCTGCCTCGTAAGTGAATCCACCTTTAACACGAAATTCTTCTGATAAACGGTCGTAATCCGACATCAATTTATCAAAAGCATCACCTGTTAGCTCTGCCATTTGCATTTCCATCTTACGAAGACGAGATTCCATGCTACGCACATCATCAAAGACATGCAACATTTCATCAAAAATGGTATTTTCTGACTCAAAACGGCTATCTTGCGCCAAATATGACAAACTTAAGTCACGTTTTGTATTGATTTCACCTGATGTTGGTGCTTCTTCACCGACTAAAATTTTAAGCAAAGTTGATTTACCAGCACCATTTCGCCCAACAAGCGCAATACGGTCCTTTTCATCAACTTGAATATTAATATTATCAAATAAGACATCACCCGAAAATGAGCGTTCAATTTTGTTTCCTTGTAAAATAATCATAGTTCTATTTTAACAAATCCTCACTCGTTAAACTAGGATAATATCAAAAAATCTGCCCAAAGAACAGATTTTCGTATGTGTATGCGTTATTGATTATAAATCGATTGAACTTTTTGGATATCGACATCTTGAATGCCATAGTATGAACCTGACGATTGCATGACTGATTCTTCCTTATCATCATGGTCAAGTCCGATAGCGTGGCCCAACTCATGTTCAGCAGTGTAAACAATTCGATTGTGCGTATAACCATAATCATTATCAAGCAAGTAATAGGTATTTAACTTCACATCGACGTGCGTAATCTGATTAGTCAACGCATTTGTCTCAGTTTCAGCTAAACCAGCTGCCTTAGAACTAGCATCCGAATATTCAGTTGCAACAATATCTGCTGAATTCTCATCACTAACCAGAGTAAAAGTAAAAGCCCCCGTTGCATTCCAAGCATTGATGGCTTCTTCATAAGCATTTACCAAAGTTTTATTGGTCGTTTTAATATAAACCGTCGCTGAATTACTTGACCAACGTGCTCCAGAATAATGCGTGAAATCATCAGTCGATAAATCCTTTAAAT
Organism: Streptococcus vicugnae; assembly: GCF_016461705.1. GTDB lineage: Bacteria > Bacillota > Bacilli > Lactobacillales > Streptococcaceae > Streptococcus > Streptococcus vicugnae. The sequence continues at coordinate 436,743 of NZ_JAEMHW010000002.1, forward strand.
TCTTAGCAATATCATCTTTATTAGCATCAAAGTACGTAACGACACTATTAGCAATATTTGAAATGGAATTTGCTAACTGAGAACTGCTGTTATTGGCATAATAAAGAAGACCAAAACATAAAATGGCAATCAGAACAATCGTCTTAATAATTGCCCAGAAAAAATTCCAGATAATATTGATTATAAGGCTGGGAATAAAAAAGATAATCTTAAAAATTGTTCTCATACATACCCTTTCTTTCTAGAATTCTAAGCAATAACAAATTACCTCGGGCTTTAGTATAACAAGCCCAGCTTAAAAAAACAAGAAAAAATAAACATTTCGGTACACAACAAAAAAGAAGCTAGTAAAAAAACTAGCTTCAAATTATTTTTATCTCACTTCCATAACGACTGGTAAGATAGCTGGGCGACGTTTGGTTTGGTCGAAGAGGAATTTAGCCACTTCATCGCGGACAGCTCCCTTCAATTCACCCCAGTCAAAACTATCTTGTTCAAGATAGTTTTCAACGGTTTGGTTAACCAGTTCAGCTGATTCACGAAGAATATCACGGCTCTTCTTAACGTAAACAAATCCGCGCGTGTGAATTTTCGCTTTTGATACAATTTTCTTCTCACGTTTATTAACAGTTAGTGCAACAATGAAGATACCATCTTCTGACAAGACTTTACGGTCACGAAGTACGATGTTACCAACATCACCGATGGCATTACCATCAATCATGACATCACCAGCTGGGACGCTTCCTTCATGGTTGAAACCATTTTTACCAAGAACCATGACATCACCACGTTTGACGATGTAGATGTTTTCAGGATACATACCAACTTCTTGGGCCAATTCAGCATGAGCCGCCAAATTGCGGTACTCACCTTGAACTGGGAAAAGGTATTTGGGTTGAAGAAGGTTAAGCATCAACTGCAAATCACGACCGTTGGCATGACCTGAGACATTAAGAGTCTTCGTAATAAGGTTAACTGTACCACCAGCTTTGTAAATCAGATTTTCAACACGCGCAACAGCTGCTTCTTTTGAAAGACTTGGTGTTGTAACGATGTAAACCAAATCACCATCTTTAATTTGAACATAACGGTGACGACCAAGAGCCATTTTGTGCAAACCGTTGATTGGTTCACCCATACGACCAGCTTCTAAGATAATCAATTCGTGATCTTCGTATTTATGCATGTCTTTTGGTTTGATGATTAATTTTTCATCAACCAAACGAAGACGCTTCATGCGGATAGCTGTGCGAACAATATTTTCAGCATCAAATCCAGTCAAGACCACACGACGACCGTATTCAGCAGCTGAGTCAAAGACTTGTTGAATACGCACAAGGTTTGAAGCAACCGCAGCGATAATCACACGGCCTTCAGCGTCAGCAATGGCGCTATCCATTTCAGCAGCAACTTCTGCTTCACTAGCTGTCATTACATGGCTTGTAGCGTTAGCAGAATCAGAAAGAAGGGCAAGAACACCTTCACGTCCAATTTCTGTCAAACGTCCCAAGTCAGTGCGGTAATATTTACGCGCAGCTTGGTCAAATTTGAAGTCACCAGTGTAGACAATATTTCCTTCATCAGTACCAACAACAATCCCCAAACTTTCAGGAACTGAGTGAGTTGTTTTGAAGAATGAAATCGTAGCATCTGCAAATTCAATTTCTGTTTCAGCATCAATAACATGAAAGTTATTGAATTTTTTAACGTTATTGTTTTTCTTAACGAAAAGCTTAGCTAATTCGATAGTCAATGGTGACCCGAATACTGGTGCTTTGAACTCAGATAAAATATAAGGCAAAGCTCCGATGGCATCTGCGTGTCCGTGTGTCAAGAAAATCCCTTGCACACGTTTTTTGTTTTCAATTAGATAATCAAGGTTTGGAATGACTTCATCCACACCAAGTTGCTCATTTTCAGGATACTTCAGTCCAGCATCCAAAACGAAAATTGAGTCATTAACTTCTACCACATAGAGGTTTTTCGCATTTTCACGAACCCCACCTAGGGCAATAATTTTAATATCGCTCATGACGATGTTTTCTCCTCTTTTTTATTTTTTTATACGTGCAACTTAATTGCTTATGAATTTTACTAACGGTCCTTGCCTCCAAAAAGGTTAGCAAGTCGAATTACAGCAATTTAATTGTAACATATTTTCAGAAGATTTTCTTCTTTGTGATTTGGAAAAGTTACTTAAGCACATAAAAAACGCCCGAAGGCGTTTGGTCTATTCGAATAATTGATAGTAATCAGCAATTGCCATTTGTGCTTTTTCCTCTTGATTAAGATCTTTGATGATTTTACCATCTTTCATAACAATCAAGCGATTTCCATATTTAAGAGCATCTTCCATGTGGTGGGTAATCATGAGCGCAGTCAATTGGTCACCCGATACAAATTCATCTGTCAAGTTCATCAAAGACACGCTTGTTTTAGGGTCAAGTGCTGCGGTGTGTTCATCGAGCAATAGCAATTCTGGACGTTTCAGCGTAGCCATCAAAAGGCTGAGCGCTTGACGTTGCCCACCTGATAAAAGACCCGTTGGAGTATCTAAATGTTTTTCAAGACCATTACCAGTTCGTGCCACAAGTGCTTTAAATTCATCTGTGAAAGCATGGATTTTTCGTGGCAAGAGACCACGTTTTTCACCACGGTATTTGGCAATCAAAAGATTTTCTGCCACCGTCATACGCGGTGCTGTCCCCATTTTAGGGTCTTGAAAGACACGCGCAAGATAATTGGCACGTTTTTCAGCAGGCAGATGCGTCACATCTTTTCCAAGGATTGAAATGCTTCCGCTAGTTAACATCAAAGTCCCAGCAATCACATTGAAAAGAGTTGATTTACCAGCACCATTTCCACCTAAAATCGTTAAAAAGTCATGCTCATAAATGGTCAAGTTCACATCATCAAGGATTGTTTTGACCTCATCAAGACCATTATTAACTTGAACAGTTGCATTTTTTAATTCTACAATTTTTTTCATCGTGATAAGGTCACTCCTTTAAAGAATTTATTTTTAAGAACTGGGACCATGAGGCAGATTGCTAGGACTAAGGCGCTGAACAATTTGAGGTAGTTTGTATTGAAACCAAGTGCAATCACACCTGTGATTAAGAATTGATACAAGATTGAACCAACCACAATAGCAATCAAACGTTCAAGAAGGGTTAATCCTGTTGAATAAAGAACTTCACCGATAATAATACTTGCAAGCCCAATAACAATGACACCAATCCCTTTTGACACATCAGCGTAGCCATCTTGTTGGCTAACAAGGGCACCAGACAAAGCAATCAAACCATTTGAAATCGTAAGCCCCATCACTTCCATACGGTCAGTGTTAATTCCGAAACTTTTAGCCATATCACGGTTATCACCTGTTGCAATATAAGCCTGACCAAGTCGTGTACAAAGGAAAAAGATAAGCGCTGAAATCACGATAATCACTGCTAAAAGACCAATAACCAAAAGATTTGTACTATCAGAAAATGGAAGCAATGCTTGCAAAGGTTTGATGTTTAGTAAACCAAGATTGGCGCGTTTCATCACCATAAGCATGATTGAGTTACAAGACGTCATTACCAAAATTCCTGCTAAAAGCGTTGGGATTTTTCCTTTAGTGTAAAGAAGACCAGTAACCAGCCCCGCCACACATCCAGCTAGCATACCAGCTAAAGTGGCTAAAAGCGGATGGGTTCCACCATTCATTAACGTAACGGCAACAGCGCCACCTAATGGGAAAGAACCTTCAGTGGTCATATCTGGGAAATTGAGGATTCGGAAAGTCAGGTAAATTCCTAGACCAAGAATTCCCCACAAAAGACCTTGTGAAACTGACGAAATAATCATATGATGTTTTCTCCTTCTCTCCTAATTTTCATCTGCTTTGACAGCTACTGTTGCTTTTGACAACATGCTATCTGGAATCGTAATGCCAAGTTCTTGGGCTTCTTTCAAGTTAAGGGTTGGGGTACCAGTATTAACGATGTTAACTGGGACGTCTGATACTTTTTTACCAGCAAGTAATTTAACAGCAATCTTAGCTGTTTCAACACCCAAATCATATTGGCTTTGAGCAACTGAAGCGATACTTCCTTGTTCAACCATGGTATCAACGCATGAATAGACTGGAATTTTCGCTGCATTAGCTGAGTTAACAACTGTTGTGAAGGCTGAGGCAATCGTATTATCTTGTGGGACAAAAACAGCATCAACCTTACCAGTCATAACAGACATAGTTGTTTTAATTTCATTCGTTGATGGAACAGCGTATTCAATCACATTGATACCTGCTGCTTTTGCATAGTCTTTAAATTCAGCAACTTGAGATACCGAATTATCTTCACTACTTGCATACAAGACACCGATTGTTTTAGCATTTGGTGTGATTTCTTGAATCATCTCAACAGTTTGTTTGATTGGCACTTGGTTAGAAACGCCTGTAACGTTTCCTTCTGGTTTTTTCAAATTCTTAACCAATTTGGCACCAACTGGGTCTGAAATAGCTCCCATCACAACTGGAATATCTGATGTTGCTGACGCTAAACCTTGTGCAGCTGGTGTGGCAATACCGATAACCACATCGTTTTTTGCATGTACCAATTGTTTACTCATGGTTTGAATCTTGCTTTGATCACCTTCGGCGTTTAAAACAGTGATTTTAGCATTATCTTTGTCATAACCAGCATCAGCTAGACCATCTTCAATCCCTCTTTCAATCTCATCAAGGGCATCATGGGTTACATATTGTAAGATTCCAATTTTAATCTCTCCATTTTTGGCTGACTCATTTTTCGTCTGGTCATAAATCATTGAACCAGCAACTAAAATAACAAGGGCAATAAGTGTTCCAATAAGTGCTTTATTTTTCATCTTTTTCTCCGTTGAATGCTTTATTATTAATTTACTAATGTGTAATCCCGATGAGTCAACTAAAAAGAAAAGCGTCTAGTAAAAACTTACTACACGCTTTTTTATCTTGTAACTAAGATTAGCGCATAGATACTTTTTAGAAGTACTCCAAAAGTCGTATCTATGCCATAACATAAACACAACTTTTACATACGCCAACTTTGCCAACTTGTAAGAGTTTGTGTCATGTTCATATCTTAGCTTCCTCCTGTGTTTTTTAATAATTATAACCTAAATTCTGAAAATTTCAACCTTTTTTCGAAATTTTCTTATTTTTATTCAAAACACAAAAAATTTTTAGTGAAATTCCTAATTAAGATGCTTGATAAAGCTTCTAATAACCTTTGGAAGAGTGTGATAAGAATAAGGTTTATAGAGTCTCTCCTTCCATGTATGAGCACCAATACCGTAGACTCCTAAATCTACAGCAGGAATATCGAGACTCCTGATTGTCTCAACTGGCAAAGGATAAATAGCATCCATCAAAGGAAAATTAGCCTTCAACTTGTCAATGTCTTCTAAGCTTTCTCGCATAGCAAGATAACTTGAATCACTTAAGAATGGGAAAAAGCGTCGCTTCACAAAGTGTTCTTGAGGAAATTCTGCCATCATTTCTTCAAGAGCTCGGTCAACTTCACTACCTAAATCAATATAATTGTGAGGGCAAAACGGTGGTGCTAAAAAGATAATCACCTTTGCTTCATCTGACTGAGTCTTTGCTTCCAAGTAATCAATTAAATCAAAGCCAACTTCTCGTTTATCATAATCTCCAATGCTTTCGAAAAACTTTCTAATCAAAGTTTTGGTATCATACCCTTTTTGTTCTAAGGCATCAAGATATTGGGCAAATGTCATCACATCGATATCATGTGAGATACTGCTGTGAATGCGACTTCTTTCAGAATAGGCTTTAAATCGTTTGCGATAAGTCATTGATAACTCTTGAACCGCTTCTTTGCTTGCTTTCAGCAAAATTTGTAAGACATCATCTGCACTCTTTTCATAAAGAAAAGTATTGAAGTAAAGATTAGCACGCTTGTTAGTTTGTACATTATAGAAGTCTTTACAATCACGTTGAAGCAAGGCAGAACTAGGTAAAATGTCTTCGTTGTCAATTGTTTCAACTAAATCAAGGTTGGTATTGATTTTGAGATTAATAGCACTCGATATTAAAGTCGCATCAATCCCCATCAAGCAACTGCCGACATGTGTTTCTCTCCCTTTAATATAAAAACATGTCAGTATTTTCCCAGCAGCGCCCGTGTAGATATATTTTTTCTCATCACCGTCATATGAAGGAGAAATAAAATCCGTATTAACCGCTGCTTGAAACTCATAACCTGCTTGACGAAGACGTAACAGTTCACTTGAGGCCTGGATGGCACCAGTATGGTCATTTTCCTCAACACAATTTGTCATCAAAAGTAAATTGCAAGGAAGTTCATCTGGATGTTCCATATAGTAGAAAAGTGTCGCAATATTGACTGCATCTCCTGATTTCATATCAAGCATTCCGCGACCAAACAACCAGTCACCAGATTTAGCATGTTCTTGAATAAGTGGGTCTTCGTCATAGTTTTTAAAGAACTCTTGAAGCGCATCTGAATCATTGGCAATAGCTTTTATAGGTCCATAATCTTCAACCCCAACAGTATCCATATGAGAATGCAGAATCACTGTCTTTGATACCTCAGCTTTCTTTAGCAGTGCAAAATTATTCTTACGTTTTAAAGAATCATCTTCTAAAACTTGTTGCCAAACACACTCAGGGTGAGCTGTAAAATACGGCGCTGATTGCACCAATTCATAAATGGCATCAGCCAAATTGACTTCGCCTTTTGTGCCATTAACTGAAAGTATAGACACCAAATATTTAGCAATGGCTTCGATACGTTCTGGCGTGCTCAATTCTTCAATGGTTTCAAATTTCATGATGATACTCTTTCAAAATAGCAACTGCGTTTTTAACCGTTTGAACTTGCAAGGTATTCAGACTATCTTGACTATAAAAGGCAGAATGAGGGGTCAAGATAACATTATCTCGTTTAAGAAATGGATTATCTGAAAGGTCTGGATTTTCACTTTCTAAGACATCAAGCCCCGCTCCAATCACTTTGCCTTCATCTAACGCTTCAATCAGTGCTGCTTCATCCACAAGACTACCACGCGCCACATTGATAAAAATCACTGGTTTTTTCAACTTCTTAAAGAAGTCCCGATTAAAGAAATGCTCATTAGCCGAATTAGCAAACAAATGTAGACTAATCACATCAGCTTCTGCTTGAATAGTCTCAACCGAGACCAATTTGACCCCAATTTCTTCTGCCACTTCTTCTGGCAAAAAAGGATCGTAGGCAATCACAGACATTCCAAAACTTTTTGCACGTTTAGCTACTGCTTGTCCAATTCGACCAAGACCAAAAATAGCTAAGGTTTGCGAGGAAAGCCGCTTAACTTCACCAGCCTTTTGATAACTCCAAAATCCTGCTTCTATGAATTTGCGATGTATAAAGAGTTTTTGATTTAAAGCAAGCAGGAGAGCTATCGTATGATTGGCAACATCTTCTGTTGAATAAGCTCCTAAATTGCGAACAGCAATGCCCAACTTTTCAGCATAGTCAGTATCAATGGTATTTATCCCTGTTGCATTAACTGCAATCCCCTTTAAGTCAGGAAATTTTCCTAAAATATCTTCCTTAAGTGGAAGAAAAGCTGTCAAAAGCACGTCCACACCAGACATTCTTTCAATAAACTCATCTTCATTGATATAAGGATAAACAGTAATTTCGCTATCGGCAGGTAAAAGTTCCTTTAAAAGGTTAACTTCGATACTCAAATCACGCTCCGCCAAAACATTTGGATAATCAGAAATTAACACTTTTAACATGATCTTTCTCCTTTAAAATAGCATCTACCTCACTAACTAAACGGTGCATTTCTTGTTTTGTACCAATGGTGATACGAACAAAGTCTTTGACTTCTTCTGTCTCGTAGTGACGAACCAAGATATGGCGTTCACGTAATTTTTCATATAATTCCTCCCCTGAAATCAAACGTGAAGACGCATAGACAAAATTCGTCTTACTGTTTAAAACTTTAAAGCCTAAAATACGAAGAGCAGATGTCAAGTAATCACGATTGTCGATAATTTCCTTGACATGTCTTTCAAAATGAAATTCATCTTCTAAACTTGCTATCGCCACTTCTTCTTGTAACAGACTCACATTAAATGGATTAACCGCCATCTTTAAATCTTCCATATCTTTGATGAGTTCTTTACAAGCAACCGCGTAACCAATCCGACCGCCAGCTAATTGACGCGATTTTGAAAAAGTACGAACAACAATAACATTTGAAAATTTCTCAACCAACTTAATAGCTGCTTCTGAAGCACCACCAAAATCAATATAAGCCTCATCAACAATAACCAGGCGCTCTGGATGCGAAGCAACCAATTTCTTGATGGCTGATAAAGGTTTTAAAAATCCTGTTGGTGCATCCGGATTAACAACTAAAACGGCATGTGGAAGATCTTCATAATCTGATAAATCAACGCGTAAATCTTTTGTTAAAGGCACTTCTAATGCTTCATATCCATACGTATCTGCATATCCTTTGTAAAACGGATAAGTCACTTTTGGAAAAGCAATTTTGTCCCCACGATCAAAAAATGTCCTAAAAATTAAATCCAAAACATCATCTGCCCCTGTTCCAACAATGATGTTTGCTTGGTCAAGTGAATGTAGCTGAGCTAATTTTTGACGTAATTTATGTTGACATGGATCGTTATAATAATTTAAGGTCTGAGCATTCTTCAAAACCTCTAAAACACGAGGACTAGGTTCCTGTGAACTTTCATTGGCGTTTAATTTAAGATAATCATCCCCAAGTTGTTCACCAGGCTCATAAGCGACAATAGTTTCAAATGATTTAGCTAAAAATGTTGACATAACAAACTTTCTAAATTGTTTTTTACGTGGCAATCCACATCTACAAATAATTCCTGAGCAATTGATTAATAACGTTCAAGTGGGAAAGTCATGCAATGCACGCCACCGCCTGCTTTCAATAACTCTGTAATATCGACCTCAATAACTTCCATACCTTCACTACGAAGTGCTTCGTTAATAAAAGTATTTTGTTTTAAACTCATCACACGATTATCTCCCAAAGTTTCAACGTTATAACCATGTTTAAAAATCATTTCTTGCGTTCCAGAAATAACCTTAATACCTTTTTCCTTAATCAAGGTAATAAAATCATCTGGTAATCCAGCCTCATAAGCAATAGCAAGTTTAGGTGCTACTAAGTTAAAACACATATCCAAATGCAAATAATCTGGATTGGCTTTAACGGCATAAACCTTGTAACCATATGGTTCTAGCTGCTTACGAATTTCATCAACACCCGTGAGATTAGTGCGGTCAATCACACCAATCGCTAACGTTTTGTTATCAATAAAAGCAAAATCACCCCCTTCAAAGTAACCTTCAGTGACTTCGGCAATCTTTGGAATGCCAAGTCCTGACATGATGTCTTCATAATGCTGACGTTCAGCAAAACGAATTTCTTTTTTAAAGCGTCCTAAGATGTAACCTTCCTTAACATCACCTCCAAAGTCTCTTGCAAAAACGGCATTTGGCATTTTCTTACTTGAAGTCACTTCAACCACTTCAACACCATTATCTTGATATGCCTTAACCACCGCTTCATATTCTCGCATCATTTTATCGTGGTCTAAAGGCTCTGTGTACTGCTCTGAAATCACATTAATCGGCGCAGCATTGACCAAAAAATCTGGACGGCACATTAAGACTTTTCGTAAACGACTAGTTCCATCTACTACTGTCATAAGATTCTCCTTCTATTCATTTTCTCCGGTATTCTTTTGAGCAAGATTACTATAAGTTTTCATCCAATTGTCAAAAGTCCCATCTTTTTTATCTTGTTCAATAAGGTCATCAACATAAGCTTTCAATGATTGATTGCCTTTTGTCAAAGCCATAGCTGTTTCAGTTGTTCCAGGCAATTCAATATCAGCATAGGTTAAGTCACTATTACTTGCGATATATTGATCTGCCACTGTATCATCTGCAACAACCGCATCAACCTTTCCTTGTAATAAATTTAGAAAAGCATCTGGCAGACTCGTTAGTGCAACAATCTGTTTTGGCTTGATACTATCTTTAACCACATCCGCTTGCGTTGTTGATTTTTGCACAGCAATTGATGTTGGGGCTAAAGATTTTATCGATGTGTACTGACTAGCAAACTCTTTACGAACAATGACCTTATTGATTTGTTTAACGTAGTTTTTAGTAAAATCAACTGACTTTTCACGTTCCTTTGTCTTAGTCATCCCTGCAATAGCTATATCTGCATTACCTGATGTGATTGTTCCTAAAATTGAATCAAAGTTCATATTTTTAACAACCAATTTCACCTGCAACTTGTCAGCCAATTGTTTAGCAAAAGCTAAGTCAACCCCAACTGCTTTTTTATGACCTGAACTCAAATCGTAAAATTCATACGGCGCATAGCCGATATTTGTCGCAACCACTAGCTGACCTGACTCTTGAATCTTATCAATGCCACTTGCTGCTTGAGTAGCTCTGCTATGATTCAAAGCAAATAAACCAATAATAGCTGCGATGACAGCTGTCGTTACTGTCAGTTTCTTCCAACTTGATTTAACGTTTTGTAAAAACTGACCTACCTTTTCATCAAAACTCAGCTCTTCTTCTGTGCTACGATTCATTTTCTTTTCGTAGTGGGCAACAATGCGAGTCGTTGAAAAAGTAAAAACTAAATATACAATACCAACGGCAATGACGGCTTGAAAGGGTTTATAAGAAATGCCTTGAATAGTACTTGCTGTAAACATCAAATCAGCCACACCAATAACAGACGCTTGAGAACTTGATTTGATATTATTAGCAAATTCATTGCCCAAGGTTGGCAAAATATTTTTAAAAGCTTGTGGAATAATCACATAACGATAAGCTTGAAATTTATTAAAACCAATACTTCGCGCTCCTTCAAACTGACCTGAATCAACAGCTTGAATCCCAGAACGATAAATCTCAGCAACAAATACCGACTCACCCACCGTTAAACCTGTTAAAGCAGCAATCAAACGATCTAAATCAACCCCAAATAAGGTCCCTTTAGGAATATTAAGCCCTAGCTCAGGCAAGCCATAAAAGAAGAGTGACAAAATGACTAGCATTGGCAAACCACGAACCACTTCAATATAAAGTTTTGTCAAACCACTAATCAAAAGATTGTCACTCATTCGAGCTGCTGTGACAAGACCACCTAAAATCAAGGCTAGAATCATCGAAACCACTGATAAAAAGACCGTCATCAGGGCACCATCTAAAATAAAACCACCATAACTTTCCAGAAACCCGCCAAACATAAAACACTCCTACACCTAACTTATAACTTACAAAATTTGTTTTAAGAAACTTGCCACACGTTGATTTGGATAAGAACTATTAACTTCTTCAGGTAACATGTCCGCAATCAACTCACCATTTTCAAGAAAAACAATTCGGTCAGCCACTTCTTTAGCAAAGCCAATTTCATGTGTCACAATAATCATCGTCGTCCCACTTTTAGCGATGGCCTTCATGACCTGTAAAACTTCACCAACCATTTCTGGGTCAAGCGCTGATGTCGGTTCATCAAATAAAATGATATCCGGCTCCATAGCTAAAGCTCTTGCAATCGCTACACGTTGCTTTTGACCACCCGATAGATTTTCAGGGTAAGCATCTTTTTTATCCAGTAAACCAACCGCCATTAACAGCCGAAAAACAACCTCACTCATCTCTTCGCTACTTTTTCGGTGTAATTTTTCTGGACCAATACTAATATTTCTTGCGATGGTCATATTGTTAAAAAGGTTGAAATGCTGGAAAACCATATTGACACGTTCACGAAGTAAATTATCATTCATGTTCATGTCGTAAATGTTTTTCCCCATTACAGCAATTTTCCCACCATTAATTTTCTCTAACTTATTAATCGTTCGAATCAAAGTTGATTTCCCACTACCAGATGGGCCAATTAGAACCACAACTTCACCTTTTTTAACGGAAAGATTGATATTTTTCAAAACTTCTTGCTTACCAAAACTCTTTCGAATCCCCTTCATTTCAATCATATACTTTGCCGTTAAATCAAAACTCGCCAACTCCTCTTCCAAAGCAACCATGCTGCAAACCTCTTTCTCAATTGATGTCAATATTTTATAATTTTCAGAATTTTATTTCAATGGTTTGTGTTAGGTTTTCTGACATATCGACTAAACTTTATGTGTTTTTGGCTATTTTTTTGAAAAAACGTCCCACTTTAGAAGATTTGAATATAACTTTTATTTATGCTAAAATCTAAATTATGAAATCTAGTTATAAATTATCCATTTTTGACTTTAAATTAATCAAAGACATCTATGAAACTCAAAGTTATTCTGAAGCTGCTAAGCTGAACAACATCAGCCAGCCAGCCGTTTCTAAGCGTGTAAAAGAAATTAGCAATAATTTATGTGAGGTTTTCTTACGTAAAAATAAAAAAATCTCCCTTACACCAAAAGGAAGAGAGATTTATCAATTTGCCAATCAGACCTTACTGGCTTATAACACTCTTCTTGATAATTTAGAATCAAACTTTGAAGAAACTATTATTCTTGGTTCTGACACTTCCTACCTCAAGACCTATCTTTCTACTATCCAAGATAATCTACCAGAAAATCGCAAACTAAACGTCCAAACTTATAGTAATTCTCATCAGATTTTCCAAGCACTGTTAGATGAGCAGATTGATCTTGGCATCATGTCTGGTAGCTACACTCAAAAAGGTGTCCTTAAAATCCCACTTCGCGCTGATAAACTGATGATAGTCGGTCAAAAAGACCTCATCAACGCCTTTGATAAAGGGGAGAAAACACTCTTTTTACTCTATCACATGACAAGTAGTTATCATAATTTCTTAAGGGAATTCATTAAAATTAATCAACTACCTACTCAACACCACATCTCTATTGATAACCTTTCACTGATTGAACACGAAGTACTCAAAGGCACAGGGATTACTATTGTTAGCCAAGACATCGCCGAAAGATTATTGGACAACGAAACTATCATTTCAAGTTCAAAAAAATTCAAAGATATCTTTGTCAAAACCTATGCCATCGTCAAAATGGATAACAAACACTATCAGGACCTAATTTCAATCATTCAAAAATTAAAAAAATAGCATTAGCTTAACTTTCCTATTTCACAAGCAAGAGATTTGTCATGGAATATGGTATAATAAAAGAATTGAAAACATGAGATTAGAAAGGAGACGTCGTAAGTTTTCTAGGCATTTTCCTTAGTAACCTTGCGGCAACTTTAATCATGTCATTTGATGGTTTTTTCCTACACCATTTAACAAAAGAATTGCAAGATGAGCTCCTCTATGGACGCATTCAAAAAGTGAATCAACCTTTTGAACACGAGCTTGTTTTAACCATTCGTAATAATCGTAAAAACTATAAACTTTTGCTTTCTGCACACCCTGTTTTTGGTCGTCTGCAAATCACTAAAACGGATTTTCAAAATCCCCAAACCCCAAATACATTTACCATGATTATGCGTAAATACCTTCAAGGGGCTGTGATTGAGAGCATCACTCAAATTGAAAATGACCGCATTTTGGAAATTGCTTTTTCAAATAAAAACGAAATTGGGGACAACATTAAGGTAACCTTAGTCGTTGAAATTATGGGTAAACACAGTAATATCATCTTGATTGATAAAGCTGAAAGCAAAATCATTGAATCCATTAAACATATCGGTTTCTCACAAAACAGTTACCGTACTATCTTACCTGGATCAACTTATCTTGCCCCTCCGCAAACTGGTAGTCAAAATCCATTTACAATTTCAGATGAAAAATTATTTGAAATCCTACAAACGGAAGACTTGGCTCCACGTCATCTTCAAAAACTCTTCCAAGGGTTAGGGCGTGATACTGCAGAAAATTTAGCTGCGCAACTTAGCAATGATAAACTAAAACAATTCCGAGCTTTCTTCAATAGACCAGTTCAGCCAAATATGACTGATAAATCATTTGCAGCTGTGCTATTTGAAAAAAGTGACAAACCATTTGATAGTCTTTCTGAACTTTTGGATGTTTTCTACCAAGACAAAGCAGAACGCGATCGTGTCAACCAACAATCAAGTGATTTGATTCACCGTGTCCAAACAGAATTGGATAAAAATATCAAAAAACTCGGGAAACAAGAAAAAGAACTTGCTGCTACAGAAAACGCTGAAGAATTTCGTCAAAAGGGTGAACTTCTTACAACTTATCTATCAATGGTGCCAAATAATCAAGACCAAGTAGAACTTGATAACTACTACACAAACGAAAAAATCACTATCGCTCTTGATAAAAGTTTGACCCCTAACCAAAATGCTCAGCGTTATTTCAAAAAATATCAGAAGCTTAAAGAAGCTGTTAAACACTTAGCCGGTCTCATTGAAGAAACCAAACACACTATCACTTACCTCGAAAGTGTCGAAACAGCCTTAAGTCATGCTTCAATCTCTGACATTGAAGATATTCGAGAAGAATTGGTTGAGACAGGTTTTGTCAAACGTCGCACGCGCGATAAACGTCACAAACGTAAAAAACCAGAACAATACTTAGCTTCTGATGGTAAGACAATCATCATGGTTGGACGAAATAATCTTCAAAACGATGAATTAACTTTCAAAATGGCTAAAAAAGGTGAACTTTGGTTCCACGCCAAAGATATCCCAGGCAGTCACGTTCTTATCAAGGATAACCTTAATCCAAGTGATGAAGTCAAAACAGATGCCGCAGAGTTAGCTGCTTATTACTCAAAAGCTCGCCTATCAAACCTTATCCAAGTCGATATGATTGAAGCTAAAAAACTCAACAAACCAACAGGTGCGAAACCAGGATTTGTAACCTACACTGGTCAAAAAACACTTCGTGTGACGCCAACCGAAGAAAAAATCAATAGCATGCGCATTGATAAATAAAAAAGAAAACTCATTTTAAATCTTCCACAATGGTTGATTTAAAGTGGGCTTTTCTTTTACTCTTTATACATTGACTTGCTTCTCTATTTTTAGACTGAAGAAAAAGTTTTTTTGATACTTAGCTTAGGTTCATCGCTTTTCAATTTCTAAGCTCAGACCTCAAAACATCCGTTGGATGTTTTGACCCGTCGGCAGGTTCAACAGTCCACTGAACTTGACTCGATTTCTTATTTTTGGGCCCATGAAAAAACTGCCCGCTGGGCATGACTCGCTTTCTTATTTTCTGGCTCATGAAAAAACTGCCCACTGGGCAGTTTTTTTAATCTTTGTTTTCCGCTTTTAACTTAGAATGTCTGTAACCATAACCAAAGTAAATGAGACTTCCGAGTACAAATGAAATGATAAAGCCATACCAAGTAATTGCTTTACATTGTGTCATCAAAGATAAGCAAACCACAATTGACACAATTGGTAAAAATGGAACCCAAGGTGTTCTAAACTCTCCTTCTTTTGGCTCACCATAATCTTTACGAAGTTTCAAAATACCAAAAGCAAGCAAAATAAGGTAAGCAAGAGTTACAATATTAACCAATAAAGCTAAGATTTCAAGTTGTAAAAATCCTGACATAAACATTGTTACCAAACCAACAAAAATCGTTGCTTTCTTCGGTACTTTGCTCTTTGGCGTCAATTCTTGAAATTGTTCTGGTAATAAACCATCGCAACTAATGTTATAAATCACACGTGACAAGGCAAACATCATTGAGATACATACAGTAACCAAGGTCAAAATCACGACAATCGAAACAAAATTACCAACCAATGGGAATCCAATGCTACGTAGTACAAATGGAACCACATCTGCTGTATTTAATTTTGTATAATGAACTGTTCCTGTTAACACCAAGGTTACCAAAACATACAATAAAGTTGTCAAACCAATTGAGAAGAAAATACCTTGTGGAATTTTCTTTTCTGGTTCTTTGGTTTCATCAGCAGCCATTGAAATAGACTCAAAACCAAGGAAAGCAAAGAACATCAAAGAGGCACCTGCCATGATACCAACTTTACCACCATAGATTTGACCAAAACCATAAGGGGCAAAATGACTCCAATTATCCGTGTTAATAGCTGTTAAACCAAGAGCAATGAAAATCAACAAAACAGCTAACTTGAAGATAACCAAGACCGAATTAAAGCGTAATACTGTTTGAACACCCAGAACAACAAGAGCTGTAACAAACAACAATAAGATAACCGGAATAATATCAATGTAAGTTCCTTTATCAGGGTTGAAAGGTCCACTAAGCGCTGTTGGAATGCTAATACCAAAAGTTCTTAGGAAAGCCTTTAGATACTCTCCCCAACCAGAAGCCGCTGTCGAAATCGCACCTGCAAATTCGATAATCATAAACCAACCAGCAATCCAGGCAGGATATTCTCCAAAAACAGTATATAAATAGCGATAAACACCACCTGAGTGTGGTAATCTTGAAGAAAATTCTGCAAAGAATAAGGCTGACATGGTTACACAGATAGCAGCAACAATAATTGAAATGGTAATCGCAGGTCCTGCATATTCAGCTGCTCCTACTCCTGTTATCGTGAAAATCCCAGTCCCAACAATCGAACCTACCCCTAAAAAGATAAGTTCAGCAAGCCCCAGGCGTCTCTGTAAATAGCTTTTCTTTTGCGCCATAGGGGTCTTTCGAAAAATATCCATACATTCTCCTGTTTTTTGTTTAAAATCGTCATACAATTTTTACAATTCTATCAATTCTTGATACAAGACTCGCATGCACAACGTCTTTTATTTTAGGATAAATAGCAGTAAAAATCAACTCTCTACTCCTATTTTATCACGTAAAAAAACACATTACTAAAACAAGAAAACTCGTTTTTAGTAATGCGCCTTTTTCATATGCGATAGCTAGACGATTTATTCGCTTTTTTTGATGTCTTCTTTCAATTCGTCCATGTTAAATTTTGCAAAAAGGTATTTGCGATCTTGTACTGGGAAACGTTGATCCAATTGATCTACCGGTCCCACTTCAACCACACCTTCTGAAATAACAAAATCCATCACATGACCACCAAATGTTAAATCATCCGAAATAAAGTGTAAATGATAACCTGCAACACTCACACCGTGGAACATCTTAGGTGTCCAGATACCTACAATCGTACCCATTACATCCTCACGAGTATACTCTGGTTGACGTGTTGCGACTTCTGCAAACTTAGTATTTGGCGCAGATTTTGGGATCATGCGAACATGCATGTTAGAAAAAGTCCCTTTAATTTTAATCGAACGGAACAAGTTAACCCCATCATAATACGATTCGATGCGTTTTTTAAGCTCAGCGTCTGTCATTTCAAAACGTTGTTTGAAAATCACTTCAGCTTGATGAGGAACAACTGCAGCGTAAGGAACTTTGACATCATCAGAAACCTCAACAATTTCAGGTTTTCCGTTTGAGCCAATAGCTTGATAGGCTTTACCGTCTAGAATAATCAACTCTCCATCAATAGAATCGAGTGTTCCGATTCCTAAATCACCATGCTCCAATAGCTCACCAATGGTTAACGTTCCACCATAAAGGCCAGCCATCAAGGCACTTAAGGTATTATATTGAAAAAGTTTAATTGCTTCTGACATATTCTCCTTCACTTTCGTCATTTAAAATTAACTAACAGTATTATTTTATTGCCAAATGAGCTAAAATGCAAGCTTAATAAAATTCGTCTGGTAAGATTGTTTCACCAAGTTTGATATTATCTTTGTAATCGATTGGAATATCGATAAGCACTGGTCCATTTTCTGCTTCTTGCAAAGCTTTCTTAAGAGTAGCTTCAAATGATTCTTTGCTATCAACACGGTAACCTTTTGCACCAAAGCTTTCAGCATATTTAACAAAATCAACTGGACCAAATTCAACACCAGAAGAACGACCATATTTCATTTCTTCTTGGAATTCAACCATGTTATATTTACCATCATTCCAAATAATGTGAACAATTGGCAAGTTAAGGCGTACAGCAGTTTCCAATTCTTGTGCTGAAAACAAGAAACCACCATCACCAGAAATAGAAATGACTTTTGTATTTGGACGAACAAGCGCTGCAGAAATTGCCCAAGGAAGTGCTACACCAAGTGTTTGCATACCATTTGAGAAGAGCAAATGACGTGCTTCATATGATTTGAAATAACGTGCCATCCAAATGTAATGACTACCAACGTCAACTGTCACTGTCATATCATCAGTCGTATTTTCTTGCAAGACATCGATCACATCAAGCGGGTGAACCAAACCTTCTTTTGAGTTGCGGTCAAATTTCACATCTTCAACCACATTTTTCTTAAGGTTTTGAAGATAATCTACAGATGTTTTTGGTAGTGTATAGCCATTGACAGCAGGCAATAGCAAATCAATAGTGTCGGCAATATCTCCAATCAATTCGCGTTCTGGTTGGAAATAAGTATCAATTTCAGCTTGAGCGACGTCAATAACAATGATACGTGCTGAGATTTCAGCATTCCAGTTGCGTGCTTCGTATTCAATTGGGTCATAACCAATAGCAATGACAAGGTCCGCTTTTTTAAGCAACATATCACCTGGTTGGTTACGGAAAAGTCCAACACGTCCAAAGAAAGTATCTTCTTCAAGCTCACGTGAAACAATACCAGCACCTTGGAAAGTTTCGACTACTGGCAACTTAACAGCTTCAAGCAATTTACGAATTGATTTTGTAACCGCACGTGTTGAAGCACCATTTCCCAAGAGAAGAACAGGCAATTCAGCATTTCGAATAGCTTGAGCAAGGTAATTCACATCATCTACTGATGCTGAACCAAGTTTTGGATCAGTCAATGGTTTAATAGCTTTTACCGATACCAAACTATCAGTAACGTCTTGAGGAATAGAAACAAAGCTAGCGCCACGTTTGCCTGATTTAGCGACACGATAAGCATTGGCAATAGTTTCAGAAAGTGTGTTAGGATCGTGAACTTCAACAGCTGACTTAGTCACCGGCTCCATCATAGCCACGTTTTTCATTGATTGGTGTGAACGTTTCAATAAATCACAGCGTTTTACTTGTCCAGAAATGGCAAGAACTGGGTCACCTTCATCAGTTGCCGTTACAAGACCAGTTGCCAAATTTGATACACCAGGACCACTTGTTGTGATAACTACACCAGGATTGCCAGTGATACGTCCGATACCTTGTGCCATAAAAGCAGCATTTTGTTCGTGACGAGCAACAATCAGTTTTGGCCCCTTATCTTCAAGTGTGTCAAAAATTCGGTCAATCTTTGCACCTGGAATACCAAAGACATAATCAATGTCATGATTGATAAGGCTATCTACGACAAGATCAGCCCCATATTGCTTTTGTTCAGTCATTTTATCTCCTATATGTCTTTAGATGACTAATTAAGAAAGGATTTTTTCCAATCCAAATACATCACAACTACAAGCAGATTTGGTGATAAAATTAGTCAAATCTAAATCACAAATTTTTATTTTTTCACAAATATGAATCAATTATACCATAGTTTTACGAAAAGTTTGTGAAATTTCGCTTGTGAAATTTTTCTTTATCTTTCTTTCGTAAAATGAAAATATCAATGAAAATTACAAGAAAAGAACGTGACAAATCTCACGTTCTTTCTCCCTATTTTTTTCGTCTTGTTCTGACAAAATCATAGGTGGTCATTATGATGAAACCACCAAATACCACAAGAATATTTCGTAGAGGCTCACCACTTTGATCAAAGAATGATAGCAAAACAAAAATGATGATAACCGTTATCAGATTACTAGCCAAGAGACTCTTAAAATTCATCTTCATTTAAAAATTCCACCATATTGACATCATCTGGAACCAAGCTCAAGTAACGTTTAGCGACATCTTTAGCGCGATCTCCATAACCAAACTCACGCAAAATGTAAGCATAATCTTGCAAGAATTCTGGATTATCAGCTAAATCTGTTGCCAAATCATCGTAAATCTTGAGCGCTTTTTTATCAGCCTCAAGCGCTTGATAAGCCTTGGCAATGTTCCATTTTGTAAGCACGTTATCAATATTGTCACGATAAAGCGCAACAACATCATCATAGCGTTCTTCTTCTAAGTACAAGTTTGTCAAACGCATCAAAACATCTTCATCATCAACAGCAACTTCTTTTGCTTTTAAAAGATAACTTTCTGCTTGTTTTGAATCATGCAACTCATATGAGAATTGAGAAGCCGCTAACAAGAGATTTGTATCAAATTCATTTTTAGACAAACCTTTTTGAACCAAGCGAAGCGCTTCTTCTGTTTTGTTTTCCTCGTGAAGAGAATGAGCATAAACGTATTCATACCCTTCAAAATCAGGGTTCATTGTTTCCAATTGTTTGAAATAGATATTAGCTTTTTGGTACTCACCTTGATCATACAAAATAGTCGCTAACTCAAAGACAGTGTTATCATCATACTCAATTTCAACTGCTTTTTCAAGAAATTCGATAGCTGCTTCAAATTTTCCAAGGCTGGCATAAGCACGACCAATACGCTGATATGTTGATACACCTGTTAGCTCTAGCATATCACGGTTGTCTAATTTCGCATATTCTTTGATAGCTTGGTTATAATTTCCAAGCTCCATTTCAATTTCTGCCAAACCAAAAATCACCAAAGGTTCATCACTGATTTCATTTGCTTGCAAAAGTTTTTCGCGCGCAACATCAGCCAAACCTTCCATTTCATAAATATCAGCCATAACTAACAAAGCTGACAAATAACTGTCGCTTTCTGGAGAAATGGCATCAAGATACATAAATGCTCCCTCAATATCGCCATCTTCAGTTGCAATCTGAGCAAGGTTAATATTTACCTCAGGATAATCCTCACGTTCTTGCAGATAAATTTCTTTTGCTTGTGGTAAAAATCCAATACTCTCAAGATACTCTGCCAACTCCAAGAGTGTCTCAGCATCATCTTCTTTCAAAGCACGTTTAAAATATTTATTTGCGTGCTCCAAATCCTGACTCTGGATTGAGGCAACCATTTTTTCACTATTCAACATCTTTTATATTTTCTTCTCCTTCTTTTACAATATAATCTTCGTCATATAAACCACTGACAACTTTATACCAGTCAAAAAGTTCTTTGACAATTACTTTAATTGAAGCGTATACTGGGATTCCTAAAAAAACTCCCCAAATTCCAAACATTGAACCTGACGTTAGCAAAATAAACATGATAGTAATCGGATGAATACTCAATTTGCTTCCCAAAACTAACGGAGCTACAAAACGCCCCTCAATTGTTTGCTCGATAACAAAAGTCACCAAGACTTTAATCAGCATAATCGGCCCTTGAACAATCCCCATAATCACAACTGGAACCATAGCCAAGAAGCTACCAAGATAAGGAATCATATTTAAGAACCCTGCAATAATACCAAAAGTTGCCGCATAACGCAAACCGATGATATTAAAGAAAATTGTAAACATAATACCGACAACAATCGCTACCGTCACTTGACCTTGTACATAACCAGCAAGTTGCTTATTGATATCCCCTAAGATACGTGCTGATGGATGACGCATTCTAGTCGGAAGTGCCTTAATTAACCCCTCTTTCATCTTATGACTATCTCTTAAGAAATAAAAGAGAATGAAAGGTGACATAATGATAGCTACCGTCACACGAGCAATCGCGCTAGCAAAATTCGATGCCCAATCAATAGCATTCTTTGAAAAGCTTTCTGCATAGTCAACAGCCTTATTACTGATATTAGCTAGCATATCTTGCAGTTCTGACTGATAATTAGCTAACCAAGGACTTTTTAGTAACTTAGCCCCTTCTACGTTGACACTTTTGACATAAGACGGCAAATTTTCAACAAATGACATCAATTGCCCTTCAATCATCGGAATAAAACTAGCCAAAGCCCAAATAATCAAAGCAACAATAATGGCATAAACAATAAAAATCGAAGCTGTACGGCTAACACCACGACTCTCAATAAGACCAACTAAAGGCTTGATAAGATAGTAAAGAATTGCCGAAATCACCAAAGGAAGCATAATAATAGCTAAAAATGATAAAATAGGCTTAAACAAGAACGAAATCTTAGTAAATAAATAAAGGGTCAAAAAAACAAGAAAAGTAACCATAACAGTCACAGTAGCTTGACTATTCAATACCCATTTAAAAAACCAAGAATCAGTAAATTTCTTTTCCTGATGTCGATCCATGAAAACTCCTCTCTATAATACACACTACTTATTATCATAAAAAGTAACGCTCTTATCTACAAGACGTTGCTTGTCATCATAAGTAAACTTAGCTGAGAAAAACGGAACATCATCTAAAATCCATTTAAAAATCTCATAATCACCTTCCCAAGTTGGTTTTGACAAGACTTGATCATAAGGTACCCACTCAAGCGTTCCTTCTCGTGATTCTTCATCTGAGATTAATTCACCCTCAAAATCAGTTACTTTGAAAACATAAGTATACCAGTCATGTCCAGGCGTAAATTCTGGAAAAGTAATCACTCCCTTGAAATCCATTTCTTTAACAGTAAAATGAGTTTCTTCAAAAATTTCACGTTTAGCACACTCATCTGGAGTTTCACCAGCTTCAAGTTTACCACCCACTGAAATCCATTTTCCTTCATGAACATCATTTGGCTTTTTATTGCGATGTAAAAGCAAAAGAGCTTCACCGTTGTCAATATAACAAATCGTTGCTAACTTTGTCATTTTTCTCTTCTTTCTCGTTTTCTTCTATTGTACCAGAAAAATAAACACAATTCTGAATCAAAAGTTAAGTTATATGGTATTTGCCATTTTTGAAGGGACAAAAAGCACATAGAAATATCTAAGTGCTTAAAAATATAATGGCATCTTGGTATTTTTTCAGACGTTTGATGTCGTTTCGAGTGACCTGAGCCAGCCTTGATAAATCTGAATTGTGCTTTAAATCCGCCAATTTGACAACACGTGCTAATTCATTTGTTTTAACAAGTTTAAGATATTGCTTGTACGATTGCCCATCTTTTCTAGTCAATAAATCAACTGCTTTTATGATTTCAGACGAGAAACCTGCTTCTTCTAAATCACTCAGCTGATAAGGAGTGTCTTCTATCACATCGTGTAAATAGGCAACAATTTTTTCATCATCTTTCGTGACAAACGATGCCACCGTCTCAGGATGTAAAATATACGGCGCACCAGCTTTGTCAACTTGACCGTAATGTGCTCTTTTAGCAATTTCGTGAGCTAATTTGACATCATCTTTCATCACTGCTCCTCCTTTAACGAAAAAATTAAATTTATTATACCACTTTTCTACCCTTACATTGCCCCCGAAAATGCCCCTTATACACAAAAAAAGCCTGTCGTACAAGCTGTAACCCTTGATACGATAGGCTTTTAAGATTATTTATCAAGAACTTTTTGTGTTTTAGCGTAGTTAGCTTCAACAGCTTCTTTTTCAGCTTTCCACCAATCTTGGTTATCTGTGTACCATTTGATTGTTGCTTCAAGTCCTTCTTCAAAGTTTGTGAATTGAGGTTTCCAACCAAGTTCTTCACGAAGTTTAGTTGAATCAATAGCGTAACGAAGGTCGTGACCAGCACGGTCTGTTACGTGGTCATAAGCATCTTTGGGTTGACCCATTTTTTCAAGGATAAGTTCAAGAACTTCTTTGTTGTTCTTTTCACCATCAGCACCGATAAGGTAAGTTTCACCGATGCGTCCTTTAGTCAAGATAGCCCAAACACCAGTTGAGTGGTCGTTTGTGTGAATCCAGTCACGAACGTTTTTACCGTCACCGTAAAGTTTTGGTTTAATTCCTGACAAAATGTTTGTGATTTGACGAGGAATGAATTTTTCGATGTGTTGGTATGGTCCATAGTTGTTAGAGCAGTTAGAAATAGTTGCTTTAACGCCAAATGAACGTACCCAAGCTTTTACAATCAAATCTGATGCAGCTTTTGTTGATGAATAAGGTGAACTTGGATTGTATTTTGTTTCAGCAGTGAATTTTTCACCTGGTCCTTCACCATGTCCTGGAAGGTCTTCACGAAGTGGAAGGTCTCCGTAAACTTCGTCAGTTGATACGTGGTGGAAACGAATATCGTATTTACGAGCTGCTTCCAAAAGTGTGTACGTTCCAACAAAGTTTGTTTGGATGAATGGGCTTGGATCTTTCAATGAGTTATCGTTGTGGCTTTCAGCAGCGTAGTGAACGATAGCATCAGCTTTAGCAGCTAATTTATCGACCAATTCAGCATCTGCAATGTCACCAACAACCAACTCAACACGGTCACCAAGGATTTCTTCTAAGTTTGCACGGTTACCAGCGTATGTTAATTTATCAAGAACGGTAACGTGTACATCTGGGTGGTTATTGTAAACATAGTGTACGAAGTTTGAACCGATGAAACCTGCACCACCGGTTACAATGATATTTTTGTATTCAGACATAATTAAGATACAAAGGGACGTTTCGCTCGCGAAAAATCTCATAGAAAAATAGGAAATCTGACGCAGGCGACAAGCGTCTGGGAAGATTTATCTTTTTTCTTAGAGATTTAGTCCCGTGTTCAGTTTCTTAAAACTGAACACTCCTTTCTGATTAATTTTTTATTTTTATTACAAATCTTCTTTGCTTAATGGTTTAACATCTTTAAGCATTGGGTGATTTTTATCTGCTTCAGAAACTTCTGCTGCTTCCAAGTTTTCCCATTTGATTCCAAGAGTTGGGTCAGCATAGTTTACAAAAGCGTATTTTGGTTTAAGTTCAAGTGCCCAGTAATCGTTAACCAAGTAGCTGTATGATACTTTATCAGACAATACTTGGAAACCATTAGCGACACCACGTGGGACAAAGATACCTTTTGAAGCATCGATAACAGTTTGGTATACATGACCAAAGCTGTCACCTTCACGCAAGTCAACCCATGAACCTAGGACTTTACCTTCATCAGCAACTGAAATGTATTTATCCCATGGTTCAGCATGAAGTCCACGCAAAACATTTTTATGTGAAAAGCTGACGTTATTTTGCAATTTTCCTTCTGCAAAGAATGATTCCGGGAAACCAAGTGGAAGCATTTTTTCTTTTTGGAAGTTTTCTTTAAACCATCCGCGGTTATCACCATGAACTGGAATATCGAATTCGATCATCCCTGGGATAGCTTCGATTTTACGTGCTGCTAATTCTTTACCAAAAAACTGTTCTGTCATTAGTCTTCTCCAATCAAACGGAGCAAGTATTTTCCGTATTCGTTTTTCTTAAGTGGTTGTGCAAGGTTATACACATCTTCTTTTGTGATGTAACCCATGCGATAAGCAATTTCTTCCAAGTTTGCTACTTGAAGGTTTTGCATACGTTGTACTGTTTCAATATATTGAGCTGCTTCAAGAAGGCTTTCGTGTGTTCCTGTATCAAGCCATGCAAATCCACGACCCATAACTTCTACAGAAAGATCGCCACGTTCAAGATAAGCTTTGTTTACATCTGTGATTTCAAGTTCACCACGTGCACTTGGTTTGATGTTTTTAGCAATTTCTACAACATCGTTATCGTAGAAATAAAGACCTGTTACAGCGTAGTGTGATTTTGGATGTTCTGGTTTCTCTTCGATTGAGATGGCGTTGAAATCTTCGTCGAATTCAACAACACCAAAACGTTCTGGATCTTTTACTTGATAACCAAAGACAGTAGCACCTTTTTCTTTGCTAGCTGCTTTTTGAAGCATTTTACTTAGACCTGCTCCATGGTAAATGTTATCTCCCAATACAAGAGCAACATTGTCATCTCCGATAAATTCTTCACCGATGATAAAGGCTTGTGCCAATCCATCTGGGCTTGGTTGAACAGCGTAAGAAAGTGAAATACCAAATTCTGAACCGTCTCCAAGCAGTTCTTCAAAACGATGAATATCAGTTGGTGTTGAGATAATCAAGATGTCTCGGATACCAGCCAACATCAATGTTGATAGTGGATAATAAATCATTGGTTTATCATACACTGGCATAAGTTGTTTTGAAGCCGCACGAGTCAAAGGATACAAACGTGTTCCTGATCCTCCTGCAAGAATAATACCTTTCATAGTTAGGTCTCCCTCTTTATTATTAAATATCAATATTAACTATCAGAAACTATTTTATCATTTTTTGCAAATGCTGTCACTAAATTTCCTGATTTTACAAGGGTTTAACAAAATTTACTGACAAATGTCAGCAAAAATTTCAAAATACTGACGAACTGCTAAAAATATGATAACTGATATAGCCTTATTTTCTAAGCCTAACCTCAAAAAAAACTGAAGGAAGTTATCCATGCTGGATTCTTCTCCTCAGCCTTAGCTATTTTTTATAAGTGATAAAAAGGATTTGTTTGTGCTTTGCTAGCTAGAAAATCAACCGACCATTGATTTTCCTTCTTCCAATCATTGAATTTTTCAAGTAGTTTATCTACCATGAGCACTTCGATATGGTGCCCCGGATCAATGGCTAACATGCCATTTGTAATCATTTCTTGAGCAGTATGGTAATAAATATCACCCGTAATATAGACTTGAGCTCCTTTTGCCATTGCATCTCGATAGAAACCTTGACCGCTACCACCGCAAATAGCAACACGCTTGATCAGTTTATCCTGATTGCCATAAGCGACCAAACGAACACTATCCAATTGGAAGCTTTCTTTAACTTTAAGAGCAAATTCTGAGAAAGTTTGCTCCTTAATATTTCCAACGCGACCAATGCCGTAACCATCAGCTGTTGGACTTAAAATCTCAGTATCAGTAATTTCCAAAAGGTCACAGAACCAATCATTTAGACCATCAGGGACAATGTCAATATTTGTATGACTCACATAAACGGCAATATCGTGTTTGACCAAGTCAAGGTAAATCTGATTTTGAGGCGTCGCCACAAGATCTTTAAGCGGACGAAAAATTGGTGCGTGTTTGACAATAATCAAATCAACTTGCTTCTCAATAGCTTCAGCAACTGTTGTTTCTCGCACATCTAGAGCAATCATCACGCGCTTAACTTCTTTATCAAGCGTTCCGATTTGTAAGCCAGAAATGTCCCCATCCATTGAAAGCTCGCGTGGGCAATAAGCTTCATAGCGGGCAATAATATCACTTGCCTTCATTGATAGCCTCCTTGATAGCTGTCATTTTTTGTGAAATAGCTGCGCGGTCATCAACACGATTTTCTGGAACATGAGGAAGAGCAATTTCCAATTTTTTCAGTTCTCGTTGCCAACGTGCTTTAAAAACTTCTGATTTTTCTTGGTTCAAGAAAGGTCCAAAACGCAAGTCAGTCGCAGAAAGCTCCATTTGACCGTGCTCAACAACCATGATTTCATAGAACTTATCATTTTCAGTCATGATTTGTTCAGTAATCAATTTAAAGCCATTGTTCATCAACCATGCACGGAGTTCATCTTCACGGTTATTGGGTTGCAAAATAAGACGATCAACAGATGCTAATTTATCAGCGCCTGCAGCTAAAATATCTGCAATTAAGCCTCCACCCATACCACAAATCGTAATAGTTGTCACTTGGTCTGACGCTTCAAATGCTGCCAAACCATCAGCCAAACGGACAGCAATTTTATCGGCCAATCCTGCTCCAGCAACATTATGAAGAGCTGATTCGTATGGTCCTTTGACAACCTCACCAGCAATGGCAAAATCAATTTTCCCATTCTCCATCAAAGCAATCGGCAAGTAAGCATGGTCACTTCCGACATCTAGTAAGCGAGCTCCTTGTGGCACAAATTCAGCCACAGCAGCCAAACGCTGAGATAATACTGTTTGCATAATTCTTCCTTCTAAAATATCATTCTCTTCAATTATATCAAAAACAACTTCTCCTTACAAAAGCATAACAAAAGCAACTCAGGTGAGCTGCTTAGTTGTTTTTCACATTGTCTTTATAATACTTACAATAAGTTTGAACGGGGCAAATATCACATTTGGGCTTCTTAGCTAAACAATGATAACGTCCAAAGAAAATCAAGCGATGGTGTGTCAAAATCCAATCTTTCTTAGGAATTTTCTTCATCAAATCCTGCTCAATTTCTTTAACATCAGCATCTGGTCCTGAAATATTAAGACGTTTAGCAATGCGAGATACATGCGTGTCTACTGCAATCGACGGAATACCATAAACTTCTGCCAAGACAACATTAGCAGTCTTGCGTCCAACTCCAGGCAAAGTTTCAAGCTCTTTATGAGTCTTAGGAACTTGTCCATCAAAATCTTGTAAAATGGCTCTTGCCGTCTTGATAATATTTCTAGCTTTATTTTTATAAAGCCCAATTGTACGAAGACACTCTTCAACATCAGCTAGATTAGCCTTAGCCAGATCTTCAATTTCAGGATAATGTCTCCAAAGATTTGGCGTTACCTTATTAACAGCTTTATCAGTGGTCTGAGCAGACAAAATCACCGCAATAAGTAGTTGAAATGGCGTTTGCCATTCCAACTCACCACGCGCTTCAGGATACATATCACCAATAATAGCTAAGATTTTCTTTAAACGATCACGTCCAACTCTCATTAGTCACTCCACAAATCCATCGCTGCCAAAAAGTCATCTGAAACAGAAACCTTGCCAGCTTTTGAATCTTCATGTTCTTTGCGACGTTCCTCAACTTGACGCATTGTTGTAATACCTTCTCGACGCCAATTACGTAAAATAGCATTAATGTAATTCCAGCTTGTTTTGCCATTAAAGACTGCTTCACGAAGAGCTGCACGTACTAAATCAGGATCTGTTTTATCCTCACGGATTGTTTTTTGCAAGTCTTCTAATTCAAACGGACTAAGCATTCGTCCCAATTCGCGTTCAAAATCTTCAACAAGTTCTTTTACTGGATTCGAAGACTGTTTTTCAGGTGCTTGTTTTGGTTCATCTAACAACTTATCCAAAAGGGCTAAAACAGGACTGGCATCAAAAATCACTTCAATCTCACTGCCAAGCTCAATAGTTTTCATATCAAGCAAACCTTGTGCAGTCAAATCAGAAATAGAGCGATTAACCTCTGCGACTGTTTTATCTAAAGCGCTAGCAATTTGACTAGGCGCCAAATCATCCATTTTAGTTGTATTTTGCAGGTAAATAAACTGCCAAATCAAAAAATCATCAGAACACTTAAAGATGTCTTTATAATGGAAGAGCAAAGCGCTCGGTAATACAAGATTACCTGATTTGTAATTTTCTAAATAACTCATAATATTATTCCTAAAAGATTATCACATCTATAAAATTATACCTGACAAAGATTAAACAAGATCAAACAAGCAAGTCACTGAATCACAAATAACCGTAAAACCAAGGTTCCTTTTCCAACTCTTCTAGCTGGTAAGGTGTCTCTTGGTAAACAGCATAATTAATCCAATTGCTAAAGAAAGTTGTTGCAGCCAAGTTCCATTGCATTGGAACCTCTTGGTTTGGATCATCATTTAAATAGTAATGCGCTGGAACATTAGGATTTTTTCCTACTTTAACATCACGTTTATACTCACGATCCAAAGTTTCACGATCATATTCCAAATGTCCAAAACTATAGACTTCACGCAAATCTTTGCTGGCTACAATGGATAACCCAACTGTCGGCCCTTCTGCGATAACTTCTAGTCTATCAACCTTATCAACATCCTCATGTCTAACTTCAGTGTATCTTGAATGTGGTGCCATGAAACAATCATCAAAGCCACGAACAATCGGATTAGAAGGTTGTTTGACAGTTTGTGAAAAGATACCTGACAGTTTTTCCTCTAGCAAAACTTTTTTAATACCATATTTGTAGTAAAGCCCTGCTTGTGCTCCCCAACATAGGTGCAATGTTGAATAAACATGGGATTTGGCCCAATCAAAGATTTGGCATAATTCTTCCCAATAATCCACTTCTTCGTAAGCCAATGTTTCAACTGGCGCACCAGTAATAATCAGGCCATCATAATATTTATGCTTGACATCGTCAAAAGTTTTATAGAAGGTTTCTAGATGCTCAGCCGTTGTGTTTTTTGACTCATGACTAGTCATATAAAGAAATTCAACATTGATTTGCAAAGGTGTATTAGCTAAAAGACGCAAAAGTTGCATCTCTGTCACTTCTTTAGTCGGCATAAGATTGACGATGAGAAAATCCATCGGTCTAATATCCTGATGTTTTGCTCGTTTATTATCCATGATGAAGACATTCTCTTTGCGCAAAATGTCTAAGGCCGGTAATTCTTTATCAAGTTTTATTGGCATGAAAATATCTCCACTCTATAATATTATATTTAAGTAATATTATAAAAGATGGAGATATAGTTTTCAATTATATAATTTCTTTAAGCAGTTATAGTTTTTAACTATAATTATCCAGGGAAATTCATCAAAACTTTCGTATCATAACCTTCAAGGGCTTTACGTCCGTTTAGTCCGTCCAATTCAACAAGGAAAGCACATCCAGCAACGATACCACCAAGGCGTTCTACCATTTCGATAGTAGCTTTCACAGTACCACCTGTTGCCAAAAGGTCATCAACGATAAGGACACGTTGTCCAGGTTTAATAGCATCAGCATGCATACACAGTGTATCAATACCGTACTCTTTTTCGTAATCTGCTGAGATTACTTCACGTGGTAATTTACCAGGTTTACGAACTGGTGCGAAACCAATTCCAAGCTCGAATGCAACTGGGCAACCTACGATAAATCCGCGAGCCTCAGGACCAACAATCATGTCGATCTTTTTGTCAGTAGCATACTGTACAATTTCGCGAACAGCATAGCTATAAGCATTTCCATCTGCCATCAAAGGAGAAATATCACGGAAAGTGATTCCTTCTTTAGGATAGTTTTCAATTGTAGCGATATAATTTTTTAAATCCATTTTCTTCTTTCTATGGGCTTTTTGCCAAAAAATGTTTTACATTTCATTATAGCATATTTTTTGGAAAAAGGAACAGAATTTAGAAGATAAATTTTATAAAACTCAATTTTGATAATTTACTTGCCATTCTTTAACTAGTGGATAAGTCACTAGCTTACTGTCATCCAAATTTTCTTTATGCATATCTACTGCAGTGATTTGTGAGTTATCATAAGTTGTGTAGTAGTAAATTCCCTTATCAGCATTGATACATGAACTGTAAATAGTGTATTCGTATTTACCACTTTCATCCACATAACACAATCCTTTTTGTTGTTCAACTGATTTCAAGATATGGAAGAATTGATTGACACTACTTGATTCACTATCTTCTGCGACTGAGTTTAATTTAGTAAATGCCACTTTAACATAGCGTGACATTGATGACAAATCACCAGGCAAACCTAACCCTCCCATTCCTCGACTATAGGTATCTAATTGAATTTCTGTAGAGAAAAGATTGTCGGAAACTTTTGGTGAAAGGTGACGGTAGTTGTTCAAGTTAAACAATTGTTTATCAAAAGTTGGATTATTAGTCAAAACACCAGTTGGATTGTCATAAACCTTGAGTCCACTTGCTACTGATTCCAACACAATAGCTTCTTGACGGTCTGCAATCAACCAGTGCAGAGGACTTGGTTGAAAATCCGCACTAAATGCTTCATTAGTGACATTAAGATTTTGACAAAGTTCTTTAACTTGTGCAACAGAATCACACTGAGATAAAAGCCATGGAATCAATTCAAAGGAAGCAACATTATCTTTACCTTTTGCTACTTCTTTATAGTCAGCATTTTCAGGGAAATTCAACCCTGCCATACCAACTCCTTTTTCATTAACAGCTTCATAAAAAAGCGGATAATCGGCCACCACAGTTGCCATACCAATCATAGCATAGTGAGCATCATTTTCTCCTTGATGCTTGAATGAAAATGGGTAATTTCTAGGACAAACGGTCACCGTTTCATTGTATGAAAAATCCAAATCAAGATTACGTCCAAAGTAACTATCTTTAGTTGTATAAGTAATCGCAGTACACATAAGAAACCTCCTTATTACAAGAAAAAATTCAATAAGCCATTTAAATTTTTTGTAGCAAATAATTCCTACATAATCTCATTATAATTCTGTTTCAATAGAAAAACAAATATTTAGCGAGCGCTTACTATGTGTAATAAAAAACTATGATAAGTTAAAGCTTATCATAGTTTTTTAATTCTCGTCCATCAACCAATCGTAAATTTCTTGTGGAGTGCCTAAAGCCATTAACTCTTGGTACTTCACTTCTTTTTTAAGTTGTTGGTAAATTTGACTATCTGAGATGCTGCGTTTTTGAGCATCTTTATTAACGACCATAACACCGTCAGTAATGGTTACAAAATCAAGTTCATCGAAAATTTGAATCATTTTTACCAAAAGAATATCAGGGATATTGAGGTATTGGCTTAGCTCTTTTAATTTATATCGTACGTCAAATTCTGGGAATTGGTAAATGGTTTTATACAATTTAGCAAATTGTTCACGTGTTCCATACCCTGTCAAATAATAGGCGCGTTTGATGTGATTCTTAAAGTACACAGCATCAAATTGGCGTCCCACAAAAAGCGACTTGAGTTCATCAGCATTCTCTGGAATATCTAAAACAACGACTTCACTAGCGCTGGTATCTTGACTCAAAACAGGCACACGTTCTGGAAGGCTCGCATTTTTTGAACGAATATCAATTAGTTGAATACCATCTACACGAGCATCTTCTAACATCAACTGGACAGTTGTCTGACCATTCCATTTGTTTATAGATAAGGTTACTGCTAGGCAAAGATTTTGCGCTTGTTGAAATTCCTGTACTAAATGTCCCTGATTGAAAGCAACAAGATCAACATTTGTTGAGCCTTGAGCAATTTTTAGCTTCAAATGAGCCCCGTTTTGTCCCATAGTACGTGCTTGTTTGACTGTAAAATCCTTGATTTCAAAGACTGGTTTTGCATTATCCATACCAAATGGTGCAATTTTCTCAAGACTTTTTACAGTGTCTAAATCAATTTCTGAAAGTTCCAGTACTTCATCAATGACTAAAGTCTTTTTCTGAGACAAATCAATGTCATTTTCAGCAATATAATCACATAGAACTTGTGACAATTGTTCAAGATTTTCAACTGGCAAGGTCATACCAGCTGCACCAGCATGTCCACCAAAAGCCTTAAACAAATCTCGATGTTCATCAAGAGCATGGAAAATATTGATAGCTTCAATACTTCTTGCTGAACCCTTTGCCATACCATCTTCAATGTTTAAGACAATAACTGGCTGAGCAATGTGCTCCAAAATACGACCAGCGACAATCCCTAGAACACCTGGATGCCAACCTTCTTTAGCTAAAACTTGAACTGGCTTATCTAAATCAACCATACTCATCGCTTCATCGTAAATTTTTTGAACGATTTCTTTACGCTCTTCGTTTTTGGCATTAATCATTTGAGCAATGCTAAGAGCTTCCTCGTCATCAAATCCAGTCAATAATTCAACAGCTGGATTAGGATCATCGAGGCGACCTAGCGCATTTAGTTGAGGAGCGATTTTGAAACCAACGGTTTCTTCGTTAACATCTGAAATTTCAATATCAGATACCCTCATTAACTCCATTAAACCGATGCGTTCTGTCTGTTTGAGCATTTCAAGACCAACTTTAACCATAATTCGGTTTTCATCCGTTAAGCTGACCATATCAGCAATGGTTCCAATTGCTACCAAATCTAACATTTCAGTTGGAATTGACTCAAGCAAGGCGCAAGCCACTTTGAAAGCCACCCCACAGCCAGCTAAGTATTTAAAAGGATAGTTAGCATCTGGATGTTCGGGATGCACAATAGCAAAAGCATCTGGAAGCTCTGCGGGAAGGCCATGGTGGTCAGTTACAATGACATCAACTCCTTGGCTTTGTGCATAGCTAATCGCCTCATGCCCAGCAACACCATTGTCCACCGTGATAATCAAAGAAACCTGTTGCTGTTCAATAAAGTATTTGTAAACAGATTCGTTTGGTCCATAGCCGTCAACGAAACGATTTGGGAGATAAACTTGGGCTTCAGCTCCTAGCATTTCAAGAGCTTCTTTCATAATGCTAGCACTTGTCATGCCATCGGCATCATAGTCACCATAAACCAAAATTTGTTCGTAATTCTCAATCGCTTGACGGATACGAGCAACCGCCTTATCCATATCATGTAAAAGATATGGGTCATGCAGTTGAGATAAATCATTTGATAAAAATTGTGTTAGTTTTTCTTCATTATCAACCCCTCGGCTATAGAGAATCTTACTAGCTAAGGCAGTGATATTTTCCTTTTTTGTCAGTTCAAAAAAGCCATCATCTGGCTCTTTTTCAATATTTTTCCATTGGTATTTACTTGTTATCATTCACTTCTCACTTCTTACGTAGAATTGAAAGTTAGTTATTTGTAATTAAAAACTCTTCGCGCTAAGAAATCTGTAATTTTCGGGAAAAGTGTGTAGAACTTGTGAGCTGCTGCCATTGACAAGGGCATATTCACTTCTCGCTTATTTTTACCTAAGATAGCGACTGTACGTCTAGCCACTTCTTCAGGTTGTAAAACAAAACGTCCAACACTTTTTAGATATTCTCCAGATGGGTCTGCTTTATCAAAAAATGTTGTTGCAATAGGCCCTGGATTAATCGTTGTCACGTAGACCTTGCTACCAGCTAATTCCAAACGAAGAGCGTTTGAAAAGCCAATCACAGCAAATTTTGTCGCAGAATAAACAGATGATTTGGCTGACGCAATCAAACCAGCGATGCTAGCAATATTAACGATATGCCCGTGACCAGCCTCTTTCATCTTGTGCCCAACCAAACGTGAAAATGTCATCGTAGCAAAAGTATTGATATCAAACATGTCACGAATTTGAGCAGTCGTGTAGGCATCAAACTCACTGAAATCACCATAACCAGCATTATTAATAAAGACATCAATATGACCGTGTTCTGCATACAGTTTTTCAACCATCTCAAAAATAGCCAGATCACTTGTCATATCTAGTTCATAACAAGCTGTATTTGGACGACTTGCATAACATTTTTTAAGTTTTTCAGCACTGCGTCCTAAAGCAATAACAAAATCTTCAGCTGGTAACTGTTTAACAATTTCCTGAGCAAGTCCACCGCTTGCTCCCGTAATAGCAATTATTCTCATAAGCTAATTTCTTCCAAATCTTTAACCAAGTGTGTATTTTCAAAGATTGCTTGTGCGTCGTTTTCGATTTGTTTGCATTCGCGTCCCAAAAAACGTGCACTAATGTGATTAAGTAAAAGCATTTTAGCTGATGCTTCTTTAGCAATTTGAGCCGCTTGAGTTCCTGTTGAGTGCCCATGTTTACGAGCAATTTTTTCATCACCCTTACCATAAGTTGACTCATGAACTAGGATATCAGCTCCTAAACCAAGACGGATACTAGCATCAGTCTTACGAGTATCACCTAAAATAGTAATGACTTTCCCTTTTTTCGGTGCTGAAATGTAATCTTTAGCGATAATTTTTGTTCCATCCTCTAAAACAACATCTTGTCCGCTCTTAATTTTGCCGAATAATGGACCAAATGGCACACCAGCAGCCTTCAAAGCTTCTGCATCAAGTGTTCCTTCCAAGTCTTTTTGCATCACACGGTAGCCAATACAGAAAATAGTATGGTCAAGTTTTTCAGCATAAACCACAAATTTATCAGTTTCCATGATTTTGCCCAGACTGTTTTCGTCAAATTCATGAAAATGAATACGGTATGGCAAACGAGCACCAGACAAGCGCAAACTGCTCAAAACGTATGAACGAATACCAACAGGACCATAAATATCAAGGTCAGTTTGTTCTTCATTTGCTTGGAAAGCACGACTTGCCAAAAATCCAGGAAGACCAAAAATATGGTCACCATGCAAGTGCGTGATAAAGATGCGTTTCACTTTACGAGGGCGGATAGTTGTTTCTAAAATCTGACGTTGTGTGCCTTCACCACAGTCAAACATCCAAACTTCGTTAATTTCGTCAAGCAACTTTAACACTAAACTTGACACATTACGTAACTTTGAGGGCTGACCCGCTCCTGTTCCCAAAAATTGTAATTCCATATATACCTATAAAAACCGAGGTTTTTAATTATCCTTCCTAATGCGATACTTTTACATAAGCAATAAATTCACGTTGATCAAACGTGTAATAAACTTGCCCTTGATAATGAGCTAGCAAGTCTGATAATTCATCGCGATTAAAACTTTTTAGCTTAACCATATTTCCTTTTAATTTTGAAACATGGCTGAGCAGACTATTTTCTGGCGTAAGGTCTTCTAGCTCTTGATCATCAAAAGTCATTTTTGACATTTTGATATTTCCTTCTTCAACATAAATCTTATATTGAGGAAAAACCTGTGCCAATTCAAACAAGACATCAGTCGTCAAGGCCTCATTCTTTTCAGAAAAAACGCGAGCGACTTCTTTGTCATTTTCATAGGTAAAACCATATGATTTTCCTGATAAATTCAAGCGAATAAACGGTTTATGTTCATCAAAAGAAGGTTTATCATTTAACAAATGCAATTCTTTTGATAATTCAAAGTAATAATCCGTTGCGGCTTGCGGAGATTGCTTTTGATACATTTCTGCAAAATAAGCATTGATAACACTTGGAGGTGGCGTGATAAAACTTAGTTTTTGTCCATCAGTTAAACCTTCTAAAGTATTTTGCAAATACACTTTATCTAGTGATGTAAAACCACCATATTTTAAAGCTAAGCTTATATAATCAGTCATAGAATTCTTCTAGTCTCCATTTATTTTTAGGATTGATGTAACCTGTAATTGTTTCATATTCTTCTGCAAAATCATAACGGTCAAGCAGAGCCATTTTATTCAAATCGTAAAGCTTGTAAGCTTGACTTTGGTGAACACGAATACTAAAGGGTTCAAAAATCTCACGAATTTCATTGATAATCAAACGACGTAACAGTGAACGAGCTTCTTTATCACGCGCTGAAATACGCACATTTGGAAAAGCTGTCGCTGCAAAATGCTCAGCAACATCCATTTTGTTATAAACAGCTAAACGTGGAATGTCCAACATATCTAACTCTTTTAACAAATTCAAAACCACTTTTTCGTGTTCAGCATGATTTGGATCACTAGCATCAATCACATGCAAAAGTAAATCAACGTGACGACTTTCCTCTAACGTTGATTTAAAGGCAGCAACCAATTCTGTCGGTAAATTTTGAATAAAACCAACAGTATCCGTCAACGTCACCTGAAATTGATTTTGCAGGTAAATTTGCTTGGTTGTGGCATCCAAAGTCGCAAATAACTCATCAGCCTCATACTGCTTATCATTTGTTAACACATTCATAATAGTTGATTTACCAGCGTTGGTGTAACCGATGAGTCCGATTTTAAAGACTTGAGACTCTGTTCGTTTTTCGCGCCCAGTCTCGCGATTTTTTTCAACCACTTTTAATTGACGTTCAATGTCTGCAATTTGATTGCGGATAGAACGACGATTAAGCTCCAATTGACTTTCACCTGGTCCACGACTACCAATTCCACCTGCTTGTCGGCTAAGCATAACCCCTTGTCCGACAAGGCGAGGTAACATATATTTGAGTTGAGCCAGATGAACTTGCAATTTACCTTCATGACTGCGAGCGCGCATGGCAAAAATATCCAAAATTAACTGCATGCGATCAATCACTTTAACACCAAGTTCTGATTCTAAATTAACATTTTGACGTGGAGTCAAACGGTCATTAACAATGACAGTATCAATCTCATCAGCGTCAACAATCGCCTTGATTTCAGCTAATTTTCCTGAACCAATCAATGATTTACTATCATATTTTTCACGTTTTTGACGATATGAAGAGATTACCTCAGCTCCTGCTGTCTTAGCTAGAGAAGCCAGTTCTTCCATAGACATTTCAAAGTTTTCTGTATCTGGCAGTTCAACTCCTAGTAAAATCACGCGCTCTTGATGTTCGCTTGTTTCAATCATGTACTCACCCCTTTTCTTAATTAATCCGTAAAACTCATTATATCATAAATTCTTTTCAAAAGTGAAAGGGAGCGTTTTACTCCCTTACATTTTCTTTTCATTTAAAAAACAATCAACATCGGCACTTACTTTTGCTTTAAAATCCGCTTCTGAAACTTTATAAAATCGAACCACCATACGGTTTCTAAACCATGTTAATTGGCGCTTAGCAAAGCGACGTGTGTTTTGTTTTAATTTTTCAACGCAAGCTTCAAGTGTTTCTTCTCCTGCAAAATACGGGAAAAGTTCTTTATAGCCAATAGCTCGTGCCGCTTGAACATCACGGTAATGATCAAAAAGCCATTTAGCCTCATCCAAAACACCATTTTCAACCATGAGGTCAACACGGTGATTAATGCGATCATACAGAACCTGACGATCATCATTTAAGCCAATCAAAAAAGCATCATAGTTGGTTTCTTTATTTTGCAAATCTTGTCCAAACTTAGCTAACTCCAAGGCACGAATGGCACGACGGCGGTTGATTTGAGGAATCTCGATCTTCTGCTCTGCTATTTTTTCAAAAAGCTCTTCATCACTTAACAAATCCAATTCTTTTCGGTAAGCGAGGACTTTTTCTTGGTCAACCTCACCGCCTAAATGATAACCTTCTAGCAAACTTTGAAGATAAAGTCCAGTTCCTCCAACAATGATAGGCAACTTACCTCGACTAACAATATCATCGATAGCAGCTTTGGCTTCTGTCACAAAGTCATAAACAGAATAAGTTTCATCAACATCACGCACATCAATTAAGTGGTGAGGAGCTGCTGCCTGTTCTTCAGGCGTTGCCTTTGCCGTTCCAATATCTAAATGACGGTAGACTTGCTGACTATCACCGCTGATAATCTCTCCGTTAAATTGTTTTGCTAACTCAATTCCAAGAGCTGTTTTTCCAACAGCCGTTGGTCCTACCACGGCTAGCAATTTTATTTTTTTTGACATCTATTTTTTATCCGTCCTAAGCCTGATTTTTTTAGTAAATATAACGTTTTCACTTGAATTTTTAGGCAATTTTCGTTACCATTATTATAACATAAGGTGGTAGGACAAGAAAACAAATCCTACTGCTATAAAAGAGTATAAAAGTTCTTTATACTCCCTGTTCTTATCAGTGAGGAGGAATTTATTATGGCTAAAAAATTTGCATTCGCTAAAGGTCTTGCTACTGGTGTTGTAGCCACAGCCGCTACTGTTGCCGGTGCTATTTTCGCAGTTAAGAAAAAAATCATTGATCCTGAAGAAGAAAAAGCTGCTTTCATTCAAGAAAATCGTAAAAAAGCAGCCCGCAAACGTATTTCTCACTAATTATTAAATAAAAAGTCCCTTGAGCTTTATGCCCAGGGGACTTTTTTAACATAAAATCCAATTAAAAATTCTACAGAATCTCCCACTCTTCAATGCCAAATTCGTCTAGTAAGTCTTGGATTTTATCAAAGGCTAGTCGAAAATGTTCTAACTTGTGACCATCAGAACCAATCGAATACTTATGACAGCCTAGGTCTTTGACTAAACCTAAAGCATAACGATAAAGGTCTTCTTTACCATACAAGTACATTGACTTACTATTTAGTTCAAAAGCTAAATCATAATCAATCATCTTTTGGAAAATACGTTTTAATTGTGGCTCGTAAGCTTTTAAGTCATCAACAGTCAAATCAAAAATACGAAAACCATAGTCAAAGTGAGCTAA
The DNA here is from genome assembly GCF_016461705.1 of Streptococcus vicugnae. Lineage (GTDB taxonomy): Bacteria > Bacillota > Bacilli > Lactobacillales > Streptococcaceae > Streptococcus > Streptococcus vicugnae. Next base: position 476,455 of record NZ_JAEMHW010000002.1, read on the forward strand.
AACATCAGCCTCCACACGACCAATGGCATATTCTAATTTATCCAGATACTCTTGAATAATGGTATCCTTATCCATATCAGCCACTTCGTCATCAAGATAGTCATTAGTTCCATTATGGTGAACAGACAAAAGTTTCAAATCAAACTCCTTATCTGCCAAAAAGGCTAAAATGTCTGCTTCACGCGGTTGGTAATAACCAATTTCAATACCTTTTTTAATGCGATTACCATACTTTTTATTGAGCTCAGCAATTTCTTGTGAATAAGCTTCATAATCTGGAACGTCATCTTGTTTAGTATAAGGATTTGACAAATCATAGTGCTCAGTTGTCACAATATCACCAGTATAATGGTCTAAATAGTCTTCAAACTGTGCATCTGAATCGTAAGAAAAATGTGTATGTAAGTGATTATCTCGCATCCTCAACCTCGCTGTATTTATATTATTAGTCTAAATCATCAATGCCTGCTGCCATACGTTCTTCACCCCACCATAATGGCATAAGTTCCCCCAAAGTGATGGTTTCACGCTTTTCATAGTCCAGCATAAATTCCAAATCTTTGTTTTTAGGCGACAATTGCATCAAAAATTCACGGCAAGCACCACAAGGCATCCCTGAACCTTCACCATAAGGCGGCTTATCCCGAAATGCAATAATGCGTTTGATGGTGGTTTGACCCGATTGTTGAAACATATTGAAGGCAGCTGCACGTTCAGCACACAAGTGAAAAACACCTGATGTTGCTTCAAAGCAATATCCCGTAAAAATCTGACCATCTTCAGCCTCAATTGCTGCGACAACATGATTTGAATAGATAAAAGGTGTCACATAATGAGGATTAAAGTCCTTTTTAGCTGCTTCATACAATTTTTCCCAAATATCCATCACAAATCTCCTTTTAAACCGTCTGTATTTTCTTAGTATATCAAATTTTCAGTTAATTAGACAGAAATTTTGAAAAATTTAGTTATAGTTTAAAACTATACATAGCCCTAAAAAAATAACTATTTTTCAAAATGGAAAAGCTCAGCTACAATAGAAATCACAAAAACAAATGAGGTACATAACATGGCTAAATCAAAATTTCAACTAGTTGGGTCTCTTCTACGCCCAGCTGACTTACGTGAATACAAAACAGCCATCGAACATCGTGATGATATCAAATACCCATTCTACGATGCTTTTGATGGCTATAAAGAAACTGAAACAGCTGATATTAAAAAAGTTATCGCTGAAGAAAAAGCAAACGGCATTGATGTCTTAACCGATGGTGAATATTCAAAATCTATGTGGCACCTTGACTTTGTCTGGGGTCTTAAAGGAATTGAACGCTACATTGCTGACCATGGTTACACATTCCAAGACCACGATGGTGGACACTTTGAAACACGTAAAGATATCGGTATCCGCATCACTGAACCACTTTCAGGTAAAAACCACCACTTCCTTGATATCTATAAACTAGTTAAAGAAGAAGCTGGCGATACCGATACTAAACTAACAATTTGGGGACCTGCACACGCATATACAGAATTCACTGTCTTCAATAAACTTGCTGGTGAAGATCAAGTTTATAAAACAAACGAAGAACTTAAAACTGGTCTTATCAATGCTTACAAAGAATTCTTGAAAGAATACAAAGAAGTCGGTGGTGAAATTATCCAATTTGACGACTGCCTTTGGGAACTTTTTGATGAATCAAACCCTGCTGGATTCTTCGCTGAAGGAAACAGCGCCCTTGCTGATCTTGCTGATGAATTTATCGCAGTTAATAACGAAGTTGCTGACTACGGACACGAACTTGGTTTGAAAGTTTGGACTCATAACTGCCGCGGTAACTACGAAAGCCGTTCTGCTGCTGGTGGTACTTATGAAGCTATCGCTACAAAATTCTTGAAAGACCAACACTATGACCGTTTCTTCCTTGAATGGGATAGTGAAGTAGCTGGTGATCTTAAAGCTCTTGAAAGCTTGAAAGATAAAGACGCTGAAGTTGTTCTTGGACTCCTTTCAAGTAAAACAACTGACCTTGATGATGAAGAACGTGCTCTTAAAATGCTTGAAGAAGCTAGTCACATCATCCCTAAAGATCGTCTTTTCCTTTCTCATCAATGTGGTTTTGCCTCATGTGATTCAGGAAATGAATTGGCTATCCCACAACAATGGGCTAAAATCAAACAAGGGCAAGAAATTGCTGCCAAATTCTGGAACTAATTCGTCCAACTCATCTTTATTTTTTTCAATATACAATAATACAATATACTATACTAAAAGCGACCGCAGGCACAATGCTTACGGTCACTTTTTTATGTTACAGTTTTACAACTTCTAAACGTTCTCCACCAAGTAAAACAAGGTATTTATCAACTTGTTCAATATGATATGACTTGCTAAGAGCCTCAGCATATAATGCCATTTGCCCTTGATAACGTTCCTTGATTTCTTGGCTATTTGTGTATTTATCAGTTTTATAATCCAAAAGAATGATACGATCTTCTAGAACTAGATAAGCATCGACAATCCCACGGACAACGAAGCTTTCGCCACTTTCAGGGTCTTCTTTTAACATGGCAAAAGGCGCTTCACGATAAATCTTATCGACATTTTCTTGAATCAACTGACCAAGTTCAGAGGTTTCAAAGAAATCTAGAACATTTTCAAGATGAATGCGTGATTTCACCTCATCATCAGCTGAGACCTGTGTCAAAGCCGTCGTAATGTCCTCTAAAGTCACTTGAGAAGACAAGGCAATGCGCTGCATGAGTTCGTGCATGGCAGAACCAATCGCTGTCGCTTCTACTTTTGTTTTCTTTGAAAAGTCTGGAAGATCAAATGTAAGTTTAGCCTGATAAGATTTTGTCATGACATCAATACCATCTGCATCCATAACTGGCTCGTATAGCTTCTTAACCTGACTTGGTGTTCTCAAACTTGGAAGATTAATCGCCGCTTGATATTTAGTATTTAGCTTTTCAACAGCCTCTAACCTATCCAAAGCTTCAATAATATCTTCAGACTGACGGTTATCTTTCAAATCATCTGGTGTGATAGCTGACTGGACTTCAATCCGACCAATTTTTTCCTCGGTAAGATCGTCATCTGTGACAAATTCAACCGTAAATGGTAATTCCTTATAGGCCTCATGAATGGCTAGCATCCAATCTTGGAAAGTCATAAAGGCTTCGCGCTCTGCTACTGGTAAGTGGTTATTTTCGGATTTGCCGCTGTATTTATCAACCAGTTTTTCAGAGCTAGCTTTACCAACCAGATAAAGTTTCTTTTCTGCACGCGTCATGGCAACATAGAAAAGTCGCATTTGCTCAGACAAAGTCGCTAAGCGAAGCTCACGTTTATTGAGTTGATAAGGTAGCGTATCCATACTAACTTTAACAGTTGGAAAAGCATCGGTATCCAATTCCTCTTTCATGTCTGCTAGGTATTTGATACCGGCACCATTTTGACGTGACAAAATCAAAGGTGACATCATATCTTGAATGCTGAATTTCTTATCAATATTCAAAATAAAGACATACTTAAACTCAAGACCTTTACTTTTATGGATGGTCATCAAATTAACCGCATGCTTAGGAAGTGCCACTTCAACATCAGCAAGATCATTTTCACTTTCTAAGACGCGATCAATCATGCGAATAAAGCGTGATAGACCTTTAAAGCCTGTCTTTTCAAAATTATTGGCACGAAGTGCTAGGGCATATAAGTTAGCTTGACGCTGTTCAGCGCGTGGTAAATTCCCCACATAATCATAATAAAAACGTTCATTATAAATCTTCCAGATTAAATCATAAAGCGAATGCCATTTGGCAAAATCACGCCACTTGCTAAAGCAAGTCATGAAATCTTTTAATTTTTCACGTAAAGCTGGTGTTACCAATTCTGCATGCTGACCTTGATTAGCTAAAGCATATTTCAATTTTTGGTACAAATTAGCTTTGTGCTCATCTTCTATCGTTTGAAGTGCCAGACGAGCAAGGTCATCTTCGTTGAAAGAAAACATCGGTGAGCGCATAAGAGCTACCAAAGCATAGTCATTGAGCGGATTATCCAATGCTCTAAGCGTATCAAGCATCACCATTACTTCAACTGATTTGAGGTAATTTTGCTCACCGCCATCAGTTACCAAAGGGATACCATAATGCTCAAAGGTCTGTAAAATGCCATCATTACGCGTACGTGATGATACTAATAAGGTGATATCTTCAAAGGCAACACCTTCCTCATTATGCAAACGAATGATTTCTTTAGCCACCAATTTCACTTCATTGGGATTGATTTGGTCATCTTCAGCATTTTCTGGTAAATCGCTACTATCATCAGTATCGTAAATCAGAACCTTAGTCTCATTTTCTGGATGAACTTCTTTTTGTGCGGGGCTACCAGCCACCAATTGATGCATGCCATCATACAAAATTTCCCCAACAGCTTCGTCCATTAAATGTGTGAAAACACTATTTGTCGCATCTAAAACCTCTGATTGACTACGGAAATTTTCTTTAAGTAAAATCAGTTGCCCGTGTTCAGGATGTTCTTGGAAATCCTTGAATTTTTGGTTAAAAATTTGCGGATCAGCCTGGCGAAAACGATAGATAGATTGCTTGATATCTCCCACCATGAATCGATTATGACCATTTGACAACAATTCAAGCATGCGTTCTTGCGTGTGGTTGTTATCTTGGTACTCATCGACCATGACTTCGTGGTATTTATCTTGGTAGAGCTCACGAATATCTGGATTTTCTTCCAAAATCTGGATAGCAAAATGCGCGATATCTGAAAACTCAAAAGCATTTTCTTGGATTTTAGCTTGCAAATATTGCTCAGAAAAATCCTGCATAAACGCTTGTAAAAGTTCTAACAAAGGCAGACTTTCCGATTGGTATTTGAAGATAGTTTCTAAATGCTTCAATCCAGTCAAACGTCCCTGAAGAGTTTTAAAAACGGGATATTTCACTCCTGCCACAGTCACTGCTGGACCTGACGGAATTAAATCAGCTACGTCAGCAGCCAAACGACCAAGACCATCACGACCATACAAAGTCTCAAAATGCATAGCCCATTCATGCAAATGCTCAATCATGTTCAAATGCTTTTTATAAGCTGCCGTAGGCGTCCCCTTAGCTGTTTTTTGCTTGTAATCTTCTAAATCAGTCACGTCTTGCAACTGATTAGCTGTGTCATGTAAGCAAGTTAAAAAATCTGAAACTTCTTGATCAGGAATAGCTGAAAAGTCTGTGTAAGTTTTAGCACCCTTTAAAAAGACTTCTGCTAACCATTTTTTCGGATTGTCAGTTGCTTGACTGAAATCATAAATCTTGTAGACAATTCCTCGAAAAGCTGAACTGTCTTTGCGATTGCCTGAAAAATTACGAACTAATTTACGGAAAACATCCTTATTCTTTCCTGTCATGTAATCAGAGAAAAGATCTGAAAAGACGTCATTTTTAACAATATCTTGTTCACTTTTATCCGTCATGATGCGAAAAGTTGGTGAAATTCCCAAAGTGTAACCATACTGGTTGACCAACTTCTGCGTAAAAGCATCCATGGTACCAATATCAGCTGTTTGCAAGCCTAGCAACTGCTCATTAAGATAGGTTTTTAAATCATTATCCTTTGTTGCTTGTAGCGCTTGGCTAATTTTTTTCTCAAGACGCTCTTTCAATTCTCCTGCAGCCTTAACTGTAAAGGTTGAGATGAACAATTGATCTACGGTAATGCCACGCAAAATTTTATCGATAATGCGCTCTACCATAACAAAGGTTTTCCCTGAACCAGCAGACGCTGATACTAGAATATTGTTGCCATAGCTATAAATGGCTTCAATTTGTTCAGGAGTTCGTTTTTGTGTTTTGGACGACTGAGCCTCTTCTTGTTGTAGAGAAGAAATGTCTTCAGCCGTTAAAAAAGGTTTAAAGGTCATCTTTCTCCTCCTCTTCTTGCATCAAGTTCAAAAAGCCTTGACGTCTGTCTTTTCTTGGTAATTTAAACCACTTGCGAGCATATGGCATATGACGATCAGCTTCAAAACGAGTAATAGCTTTTAATTGATCACCCTTAACCGTCTTACCGTCCTCACTGTATGGGTTAATCAAAAAATGTCCTTTTTTAATGTCTTTCGCAGCTTGAATGAATAATTTTTTGTTATAAGCTAGTAAAATATCTAATTCTTCTTGCGTATAAACGGAGTCATTAAGGTGATAATTACCATTAGCCAAATAGCCCTTTTCCTCTTCTAAGAACAAACCACGGTAACGCAATTCTTTAGATAAATTCTCCAAAATTTTCTCTGTCGTCGCCACCGATGACAAATCCACCTTAGGCTCTTGCATGTGTAAATACATGGCCCCGAAAATCTTATCAGACTCACTTCTCTCTTTCTTATCGCGAAGGGCTTGCATGTAAGTCACTAATTGCGGATTAAGGCCATTGTAGAATTTCTGAATGTCAAATGTATTATGACTTGACTTGTAATCAACGACACCAAGACTACCATCTGACAAACGGTCAACACGGTCAATAATACCTCGGATGCGAATAGCATTTGCAATCATTAATTCAAATGGTTCTTCTTCACTTTCCACCTGAATCTGAGCATCTTGCTGTAAAACTGTCGCGGTACTTCTTGCGATATCTTCCAAGACTGTCAATGAGTAACGACTTTCCTCATCTTCTTCATAGACGAACTTGAAAGCATCTTCTGAATTCGTTGCTTGGATAGCACGATTGAGTTTATGATCAAATGGTTGATTTGAACCGTCTTTCATGACCACTTCAAAGACACGGTGAAGATAAGTTCCGTGATTTCTAGCATCAGGATGGATTGTCTCAACTTCCTGTAACCCAAGAACATACTGCAAGAAATACTTGTATTGGTTATTATAAAAAGTTGTCACCGCAGAAGAAGATAAATTAATCGGTTGATCACTTGGAAAACGTGTCTCAATCACTTCAGCGGAAACAGGCTTAGTTCGCATATTATCCTTAATTAGTGGCAATTCAATTCCTTCTGTAGCAAGTCTTCTACGCAGGTAACGAACAGCCACAGACCAAAATGTCTGTTCTTCTTTACTAAGCTCACGTTCTTCTTCAATTGCCAAACGATTAACTTCAATCACACGAGATAAGAGAGCTTTATAATTTCCAATATCTTCAACATCAGTAGATAGGCGATTACGTCCCTTCATCAAGACTGGAACACCAAAGCTAGCTAATTCCGCAAGATAAGAAGATTCCTTATCTTCAGATTCGTTAACAATTTGAGGTAAACTCAAAACCAATTCGTCAGTTGCTGAATTAAACAGTGACAAAGCAGCAAAATGATTTTTCTTAATATTCTCGCGACTGATGATATCAAAATGCTGGTGTTCATTTGTGCTTTCATTGACCTTAGCGCGCTCTTCATCAGAGATCAAACTACGGTTTTGAGCAATTTTTGGAAAATGAGACTGTGTCATCCCCAAAGCAAAGACAAATTTATTGGTATGCGGTTCTACCAAATCATATGATTTCACCGAAACCACATCAACGCTTGCTGGTACCACACGGTATTGCGCAGCCAACATACCGCTTCTTAGAAGCGATAAAAATTCATCTAAAGATAATTTTTCTTGGCCAAAAATAGTTTGAAACTGCCTTAAAATCCCTGTAAATGTACGCCACACTTGCTCGTGCTTTTCTTGCTCATTTTCTGAGAAAGTAGCTACCATACTTTCCAAATTATTTGGCAAAGAAATCGCACGCAAGAAGGTCATCAGCTTTTCAAGCAAACTTGAACCAAGCTGCTTTTGCGCCTTAAAAAAGGTTAACAAAGGTGTCATGATTTGCTCGCGCATGCTGTTAACAAAAGCTAAATGCTCCTCACCTTTATAAGCAATGGTAAACTCTTTAGCAAATTTACTTTGCCCCTTGATATCTGCATAAATCAAATACTGCTCAAAAAGGTCCAAATCATCTTGCTTGAAGGAACCATAAAGACCAGTTTTCAGGAGGTTGACGACATCTTCAGTACGAAAACGATAACGCTTCACGCGCTCCAAAGAATCAATAAAATGCACCAAAGGATGATCACTCATTGACTCAGCTTTACCAAAATAATAAGGAATATCGTATTTATCAAAAATTTTGCCGATTTGCAGACGATAGCTATCCACATCACCCAAAAGTACCAAAATATCCTTATAACGATAGCCTTGGTGAAGCTTATGACGAATTGCCTTTGCCACATGCTCAACTTCTTCTTTTTGATTAATGACATCCCAAATCGCATAATGTTTTTTATCATCATCTGTCAATGTAATGTCTGATGTTGTAAAGTCGTGCTTCGCTTCAAAGAGTTTTGACAATTTAGCAAAAGCTTCTTGAGATTTTTGCGAACTCTCAACATACTGTGGTTGTGTTTGAAATTTTGCTGCCAAGGAACGCAGAAAATCCAAACTGGCTTGATAGACATTGCCCGTTGAAAAATTAGCCTTATAAGCCTTCTGACTACTGTAAGTCCCGATAATCACTTGAGCACATTTTTCCTCTAATAGGCTCACTAAGTGCTCTTCTTCTGCTGAAAAACGGGTAAAGCCATCAATAACAAGAACCACATTCTCAAGCGCAGCATCTAAATGCCCAGCAGCCAGCTGTTTAGCAAAAAAAGCAATCTTAGTTTGATTATCGTATTGATTAGCCAGCAAAATATCATTCACAGCCAAAAAGATTTTCACCAAATCTTCCTGTTTCTCAGCTGAATGCAATTCCGTCAAATCAAGCACGGTCATATTGGCCGTTTTTAATTCTTTATACAAATCAACCAATTGCTTGATAAAATTAGTATCCTGCTTCAAACGCCCAAAAACTTTCAAATCCGTATCTGAAAAATGAGACAGTGCACGGTAAAAAATCATGGCTAAGCCATTGTCATCAATAGATTCTTTCGTCTGTGATTCATTAAAAACAAAATAGCGAGCCATTTGAGCAAAACGGGTAATCGTAATCGCAAAAGATGCCTGATCAGGCAAAAGCTCTAAAACAGCCCTTTCTTTTTCAAAAGACAAAGAGTTTGGAGCAATATAGAAGACACGCTTGCCAGCTTCAGCTTGAAGAGCAGCTTCTCTTGCCAAAATTTCAGTCATATCAAACTGAATATCTGTATATAATAATTTCATAATAATCCTTCGTCAAGTCAATAGATAATCTTATTATACCAAATTCTGGTATAGGTTTGGACTTTTGATAGACATCTAAAAACCACCACTACTTTCGTAGCGGTGGTTTTATCTATATTAACCCAAATAGCCAAATTAAAAATCTACTGATTAACGAACTTCTGCTCCAAGTTGTTCAACAAGGACTTTAGTGATTTTATCCATGTATTTTGTAACTTCTTCATCAGTCAAGTTATCATTTGGATTTTGGAATGTTAGGCTGTAAGCCATTGATTTCATTCCTTCAGCAATGTTTGCACCAGCGTATACGTCGAAGAGTTTGATATCTGTCAAACGTTTCACTTTAGCTGCTTCGATTGCAGTAACAATATCATTGTGAGTAGTTGCTTTTGGCAATAGCAAAGCAATATCACGAGAAACTGCTGGGAATTTTGTAATTTCAACAAATGCTTTATCAGCTTGAAGAGCAGCTTCGATAACATCCAAGTTCAACTCAGCAACATAAGTTTCTGGAACATTGTAGTTTTTAGCAGTTTGTGGGTGAACTTGACCAACAAAACCAACTAATTGACCGTCCAAGTAAATACTTGCTGTGCGACCTGGGTGCATGCTTTCAAGACCTTTTTCGGCAACATAATCAACTGTCAAATCAAGTTTTGCAAAGATTGCTTCAACGATACCTTTAGCATAGAAGAAATCAACTGGAGTTGCTTTTGTTTGGAAATCTTTTTCAGCTACCAAACCTGAAATAGCAAAGGCAAATGTGCTGATTTCGTTTGGTAATTCTTCTTTTGGATTACCTTTTTGTTCAAAGACTTTACCAATTTCATAGATTGCCATGTTACTGTTTTTACGAGCAACGTTATACGCAATCGTATCAAGCATACCAGAAACAACGTTTTGACGAAGAACTGAACGTTCTACTGACATTGGCCACATCAATTCAGTCAAGTTGCTTGGTTGCAATGTGAATTCAGTTGCTTTTTCAGGTGTTGTCAAAGCATATGATACGATTTCAGTCAATCCAGCACCTTCAGCGATAGAACGCATTTTACGACGTAATTTTTGTGTTGCTGTCAATTCACCTGCAGTACCAGCAGCTTCTGGAAGTGTTGTTGGAAGGTTTTCGTAACCGTAAATACGAGCAATTTCTTCAACCAAGTCAGCTTGGATAGCAATATCCCAACGACGACGTGGTACTGAAACTGTGAATTTATCAGCATTTCCTGACAATCCAAAGCCAAGTTTAGCAAAGACGTCTTCAATATCAGCATATGTCAATTCAGTTCCCAAGCGAACGTTAACATAATCAAGAGTTGTTGATACTTCAACATCATCAGTTGGAACTGAACCAGCTTCAACACGACCTGAAAGAACATCGCCTTCAGCTAATTCTGTAAGCATTGCAGCTGCAAAATCAAGAGCTTCATCAACAGTAGCGTAGTCAATTCCTTTTTCAAAACGAGCTGAGCTTTCAGAACGAAGGTTCAAACGAGATCCAGTACGACGGATAGCTGTACCATCAAAGACAGCAGCTTCAAGAACAACATTTTTAGAGTTGTTATCAATTTCAGTGGCTTGTCCCCCCATCACACCAGCAAGAGCAACTGGTTTGTCAGCAACTGTAATAACAAGATCTTCTTCTGTTAATTCACGTTCTTCACCGTCAAGTGTAACCAATTTTTCACCAGCACGCGCATTGCGGGCAACAATTTTATTGTCTTCGAATTTGTTCAAATCAAAGGCATGCATTGGTTGACCAAAGTACAACAAGACATAGTTTGTCACGTCGACAACGTTGTTGATTGGACGGATACCAGCATTCATCAAAAGGTTTTGCAACCATTGTGGACTTGGTTTAACAGTCACATTTTCAATAACACGTGCTTTGTAAGTTAATACTTTATCAGATTCGATAGCAACATCGATAACATCTTTAGCAGCTTTAGAAACTTCTTTAAGTTCTTTTTCTGGGAAATGAACTTCTTTACCGTAAATAGCTGCTACTTCATGAGCAACCCCACGCATTGAAAGAGCATCTGCACGGTTTGGTGTGATTGACAATTCAACGATTTCGTCATCCAAATCAAGGTATGGGAAAATGCTGTCACCTGGTTTAGCATCTTCTGGCAAGATTTGAATACCATCTGAGAATTCTTTTGGAATGATTGATTCTGGCAATCCCAATTCTTGGAGTGAGCAAATCATACCAAGTGATTCCATACCGCGGATTTTACCTTTTTTAATTTTGTAGTTGTCAGCAATACGTGCACCTGGAACTGCAACGATAACTTTAATACCTGCAGTCACGTTTGGAGCACCACAGACGATTTGACGCAATTCTTCATCACCAGTATCGACTTGGCAAAGGTGCAAATGAGTTTCTGGAACATCTTCACAAGAAACAACGTGACCAACAACCAATTTTGTCAAACCTTCAGATGGTGTTGAAACTCCTTCAACCTCAATCCCTGTTGTTGACATTTTTTCAGAAAGCTCATGTGTTGTAACATCAACATCAACAAGCTCTTTTAACCATTTATAACTTACTAACATAATAATGTGTTAAAAGCTTTTCGCAGTCAAAATACCTTTGACAGGCAAGCTTCTTTATCCCTTTCTACTGTTATTCTTTTAATGCTTTTCTTAAAAGCCAATCTGTATCTACTTTATCGCCAACTTTAAAAGAGTGCTCTGAAAATTTCTCAAAACCATATTTGCGGTAAAACCCTTGAGCCTTAACATTGCCTTCCCAGACACCTAACCAAGCCCAATCAAATCCACCTGCTTTAGCCATATCAAGCGCAAGCTCAAATAATTTCTTGCCTAATCCGAGCCCTTGACACTCGCTAAGAATATAGATGCGTTGAATTTCAAAAGCATTATCAAGTTTGTGTTCTGTCTGTGCAGCGCCCCAATTGACCTTCAAAAAGCCAACCTCACGCCCATCAACTAAGACAAATCGAACATCAGATTCTGAATCTGTAACTTCTTTTTCAAGTTGCTCTAAAGTGTAATTGTCATTGAAAAACTGTTGAAGTTCTTCTTCGGTATTATCAAAAGCAAAGGTTTCACGAAAAGTCTGGATACTAAGTTCTCGTAAGATTGCTAATTTATCCAAAGTTACTTTTTCAACTTTTATTTCTGACATATCTTTCCTCCAAGCGTTTTTCATTAATCAGTTATTATTTAAATTGATCTGAGAAACGGACATCGCCTTGATAGAAGCCACGGATATCATTGATACCATAACGAAGCATTGCAATACGTTCTTGACCAAGACCAAAAGCAAAGCCAGAATATTTTTCTGAGTCAACGCCAGACATTTCCAAGACGCGTGGGTGTACCATACCGGCACCAAGGATTTCAATCCAACCAGTTTTCTTACATACGTTACATCCTTTACCACCACATTTGAAGCATGAAACGTCAACTTCTACTGATGGTTCAGTGAATGGGAAGTATGATGGACGAAGACGGATTTTACGATCTTCACCAAACATTTTCTTGATAATCATTTCAAGCGTTCCTTTTAGGTCACCCATAGAAATGTTTTCACCGACAACAAGACCTTCAATTTGGTGGAATTGGTGGCTGTGAGTCGCATCATCTGTGTCACGACGGAAAACACGTCCTGGTGAGATCATTTTCAAAGGACCTTTAGAAAAGTCGTGTTTATCAAGTGTACGTGCTTGTACTGGACTTGTGTGAGTACGAAGCAAGATTTCTTCAGTAATGTAGAAAGTATCTTGCATATCACGTGCTGGGTGGTCTTTTGGCAAGTTCATGCGTTCAAAGTTGTAGTAGTCAGATTCAACTTCATAACCATCAACAACTTGGAACCCCATACCAAGGAAAATATCTTCAATTTCTTCGCTTGTTTGTGTCAATACGTGGCGGTTACCAAGGTTTACTTGACGTCCTGGAAGAGTGACATCCAAGCTTTCTGATTCCAATTGTGCTTTGATTTTAGCAGCTTCAACAATTTTAGCTTGTTCTTCGAAAGCTTTTGTCAAAACATCACGCACTTCGTTAACTTGTTTTCCGACAACTGGACGCATTTCTTTAGAAAGATCTTTCAAACCTTTCAACAATTCTGTCAATGATCCTTTTTTACCAAGAACTTGCACACGTAATTCTTGAAGTTCTTTTGCATTGTTTCCACGCATTTCAGCTAATTTAGCTTGCGTAGATGATTTCAATTCCTCTAACTGCGCTTGTAAATCCATTAAAATTCCTTCCTTGGGTAAAACCCTAATGTTTTTAAACGAAAAAAGCGTGCCACACTCCTATAGCGGAGCGTTGACACGCGGTACCATCCGTTTTTTATCTGACTAGCAGACCTTAATTCATCGTCTTTAACATGAGTGAATTCGCCAAACTTTCATCTAGGAAGCTTCCAGTCACGACTTCCATTCCCTGTTAAACTGCCATAAGGTTACTAGTCTCATAAGACACTATTCAATTTACAACCCATTCTAGCAAATTTTTTGACATTTGACAAGGTTGAATATCACTGACTAATTCACACTAATCTGACCTGAATAGTAATCAATGGTTAAGCCACTTTGCACATTTGGAATAAAGACATTAAACTCTAAACTGCCATCAGATGACTTGGCTTCCAAATGCGTTCCACTTGAGAGAATATTGTCTCCATCATAGATTAATGTCACACGGTAGCGAACACGCTTATTCTGATCAAGTGCTCTTCTGACAAGACCTTCATAATAGTTTTGCCCTGTTGAATCTTCAGAACTCGCTTCATTTGCCCAAGCTGTTTGTGTGGCTACATTATCAGGGTTACTTGTTGAAGCATCAAAACTTTTTAATCCCCCAACTAGAGCATAGCCAAGCAAATGTCCACGATCTACCGCATGACTATATGTCCCTGAAAGATTTTGCACTTGATGCCAGCCTGCTGGTGTCCAAGACGTTGAGCCATTCCCAGTTTCCTCACGGCTACGATATTGTCGTGTTGACTTGCTTAATAAAGCATTTGCGACGGTCGGAACTGTCTGCCCTTGAACAAGTTTTGTCTTATTATTGGCATAAGGCTTACTTGATACTCTTGCATTCAAAGACGTTTTGTTTCCATTAACTAAATAAGCACCTGCCCCATTCCATTCTAAATTTGAACCAAGCTGAGCTTTAACATTATCTGTCAAAACTGTTTCAGCCAATTCTTGACTTGGCGTTGCTTGATTCGAACTAGAATGATTTGATGATACTTTTGTAGCTGATTCGCCTGTAATCATGGAAACCAGCTGATTAACCGGATCACTTGAATCCGATGTTGTCAGCCAACCAGCGCCAATACTAATTAATAAAACGATTAAAGAAATAAATGATTTCGTCTGTTTAGACAGTTTTGATTTTTTTGCCATAAAATCCTTTCACCAAAAAAGTGGAACATCGTGCTTTATCAAAATCATAAAGTCGATTATCCCACTTCGATATTCACACACCTTCAAAGGTGCCATAAAGCTGCTCTAAAATACTATATCTTATTGCCCTGTAAACTTACCAATAATGGATTGCCATTTATCAAGCGATAAAATAGAAAGTGGATTTTTACCATCACCGATGACGCCATACCCAACTATCAAGCCAATTGCTAAGAATAAACAAGCCAAAAGAGCAACCACTAGAACTAATCCTAATTGTTTTGCTACGTATTTCCAGCCACTTGTCATTTTTACGCCTCACTTACACGTTTAATATTTGCTCCGAGTTTAGCTAATTTTTCATGGAATTTGTAGTAACCACGATCAAGGTGATTCAAACGACCAACCGTTGTTGTTCCTTTAGCAACCATTCCTGTTAAAATTAAAGCTGCACTTGCACGAAGGTCTGTTGACATCACAGGCGCACCTTGCAATTCATAACCACCGTGAATCATTGCTGTATCACGCATAATTTCTGATTGCAATCCCATACGACGCATTTCTTCCAAATGTTGGAAACGATTCTCAAAAACAGTTTCAATCATTGTTGACTCACCATTAACAACTGCCATCAAAGCTGTAAATTGAGCTTGCATATCTGTAGGGAATCCTGGGTGAGGAAGTGTTTTAACCGTCACTGGTTTTAATTTTGCCGTATCAGCAATTACACGGATTCCTTCAGGTTCATCAATAACCGTAACACCCATTTCAATCAATTTAGAAATCAAAGGACGATTGTGTTCCCAGATTGCATCTCTAACAAGAACATTTCCTGATGTCATCGCTGCTGCTACCATAAATGTCCCAGCTTCGATACGGTCTTGAACAACATCGTGTTCAACACCGTGAAGACTATCAACACCAGTAATTGTTAGGGTTTCAGTACCGGCACCTTTGACAATAGCTCCCATCTTGTTAAGCAACATTGCCAAATCAACAATTTCTGGTTCACGTGCAACATTTTCAATAACGGTCACACCATCTGCCAAAGTTGCTGCCATCATCAAGTTTTGTGTCGCACCAACTGATGGGAAATCCATATAAATTGTTGTCCCTTTAAGTTTGCCATCAACTGTGGCTGTAATATCACCACCAGCTTGTGTGATTTTTGCCCCCATAGCTTCCAAACCTTTAAGGTGAAGGTCGATTGGACGACTTCCAATAGTGCAACCACCAGGCATTGAAACTTTGGCATGACCTTTACGCGCTAAAATTGGTCCTAAAACAACGATTGAAGCACGCATCTTGCTAACATATTCATATGGGGCAATATCCAAAATATCTCCAGAAGCATCAACTTCAATAGTATTGTTAGCTTCATCAAAATCGACTTGAATATCTAAACCACGGACAACATTATTCATCGTAAAGACATCTGAAAGGATTGGAACATTTGTTAAAACTGTTTTTCCTTCCTTCGGTAAAATTGTCGCTGCAAGAAGAGGAAGAACCGCATTCTTAGCTCCTTCAATGATTACTTCTCCTTCTAGGCGTGTATTACCGCCTTCAATAATAATTTTATCCAAAATGAACTCCATTCTTATATTGTAATATCAAAATTATATCATAGTTTATCAATTATTGCTTTTATTGAAAACCAAAGAAAAAACTCTGACTAACAGTAATAATTTCTAAAATAAAATGGCTGACCATGTAACCAATCGCAATACTCACTAAGAGAATAAATACTTTGAGTCGACCAATATTTTCAGGTGTATTCTTAATAAGTTTTGACCAATCAAATAACTGACGAAGAATTTGATGCGTCATCGCAATAAAAACAAGATGACTAATTAAAGTCACTGAACTATTTAAAATTTCCATAAGACTATTATATCAGATTTCATTTTTGACAACAAAAAAGTTAACAAGTCTAAAACTTCTTCACCAAACTATCATCAAAAAAACATCAAAATAACTAGTTACAAAACAAAAAAGTCTGAAATCAAATCTCAGACTTTTTATGTTTATTTGTTACCAACACTGATACGGTTCAAAGCACGGCGAAGTGCAACTTGTGCACGACGTACTTCGTCGATATCGTGAGTACTTTGAGCTTGTTCCAATTTACGTTCTGCACGAAGTTTAGCACGTTCTGCACGGCTAACATCGATATCGCGTTCACGTTCTGCAGAATCTGCAACAATTGTCACAAGATTGTCTTTAATCTCAATAATACCACCGTTGATAGCTACCCAATCCACGTGATTGTCATCATCTGTACGACGGATTTTCATTTCGTGAACTGTTAGCGGAGCAATGAGGTTAATGTGTTCTGGCAAAATCCCCATCTCACCATCCGGTGTTTTTACTGAAATAAAATTAGCATGGTGATCATAGCGAATACCATCTGGTGTTACTACCTGAACAGTCATAAATGTCATGGTATCACCTCATTAGTAATTCATTTTCTTAGCTTTTTCAACTACATCCTCGATTGGACCTACGTTACGGAAAGCATCTTCTGGAAGATCATCGTATTTACCTTCCAAGATTTCTTTAAAGCCACGAACAGTTTCAGCAACTGGTACGTATGAACCAGGCATACCTGTAAATTGTTCAGCAACGTTGAAGTTTTGTGACAAGAAGAATTGGATACGACGAGCACGTCCAACCAATGTTTTTTCTTCGTCTGACAATTCATCCATACCAAGGATGGCAATAATATCTTGCAATTCACGGTAACGTTGAAGAACACGTTGAACTTCTGTTGCAACTTCATAGTGTTCTTGACCAACAATTTCTGGTGCAAGAGCACGTGAACTTGAAGCAAGAGGGTCAACGGCTGGGTAGATACCCATTTGAGTCAATTTACGTTCAAGGTTAGTTGTTGAATCCAAGTGAGCAAATGCTGTTGCTGGCGCTGGGTCAGTATAGTCATCGGCTGGCACATAGATGGCTTGGATTGATGTAACAGAACCTTTTTTAGTTGATGTGATACGTTCTTGCAATTGACCCATTTCAGTTGCCAATGTTGGTTGGTAACCAACGGCTGATGGCATACGACCAAGAAGGGCTGATACTTCAGAACCTGCTTGAGTGAAACGGAAGATGTTATCGATGAAAAGAAGCACGTCTTGTCCTTCAACATCACGGAAGTATTCAGCGATAGTCAAACCAGTAAGGGCAACACGCATACGTGCTCCAGGTGGTTCATTCATTTGACCGAAGACCATGGCTGTTTTTTCGATAACGCCGGATTCTTTCATTTCCCAGTAAAGGTCATTACCTTCACGTGTACGTTCCCCAACACCGGTAAATACTGAGATACCACCGTGTTCTTGGGCAATATTGTGAATCAATTCTTGGATAAGAACGGTTTTACCAACACCGGCACCACCGAATAGTCCGACTTTACCACCTTTAAGGTAAGGGGCAAGAAGGTCAATAACTTTGATACCTGTTTCAAGGATTTCTGATGATGTTGATAATTCATCAAAAGCTGGTGCTTTTTTGTGAATTGGTTCGCGTGGTGCATCTTCTGCAAATGGTTCGTCAAGGTCAATTGTATCCCCGAGAACGTTAAACACACGACCCAAAGTTTCTTTACCAACTGGTACACTGATTGGACGACCAGTATCAAAAACTTCTAATCCACGTGTAAGCCCATCAGTTGATTCCATAGCGATAGTACGTACAAGACCGTCTCCAAGTTCAAGAGCAACTTCGAGCACGATTTTTTGAGATTTATCGCCATCTTTATAAACAATCAATGCATTATTAATCTCAGGTAGTTTGTCGCCAGCTGCAAACGCAACGTCAACGACAGGACCAACAACCTGAGCAATTTTGCCTGAGCTCATGTTTTTCTCCTTTTAGATTTTTTAGGGATTTTCTCCCTTTTTATGAGGCTAAGAAGCTCTCACATTATTCTAGTGCGTTAGCACCTGCTACAATTTCAGTGATTTCTTGCGTAATAGCAGCTTGACGCGCACGGTTGTACTGAATAGTCAAATCGTTAATAACGTTTTTGGCATTATCAGTAGCTGTTTGCATAGCTGTCATACCTGCGGCATGTTCAGCAGTTTTCGCATCAACAATAGCACCATAAATAAGACTTTCAGTATATTGTGGCAAAAGTTGTTCCAAAATCAATTCACGATTTGGTTCCAATTCAAAGCCAGATACACCTTCTTCTGCTGCTTCATCAGCGTCCAATTCAGCGATTGGAAGCATTTGTTGAACACGAACTTGACTAGTCAAGCTATTCACGTGGTGATTGTAACATACATATAATTCATCGAACAGTTCGTTTTTGTACATCTCAACTGATTTTGCGATGATATTTCCAACTTGTTCGTATGATGGCTGATCTTCCAAACCACGCAATTCAAAGACAACGTTCATTCCACGAGCTTTAAAGAAATCAGCACCAATACCACCAATAGCGATGATGGCATAACTATCATCTTTAGCATGATATTCTTCAATAAGATCCATCATAGCTTTAAGAATTTTTGAATTATATCCACCAACAAGCCCTTTATCAGACGTGATTACAATATAACCAGTCTTTTTAACAGGACGAGCGGCTAGCATTGGATTTTTTGAACCATTAACAAGTTCTGATTTCAATAAGTCAGTTGTGATTTGACGAATTTTTGAAGCGTAAACTTGGAAATCTTTTGCTGCTTGCTCAGATTTAGTCAATTTTGCAGCTGATACCATTTGCATGGCACCAGTAATATGACTTGTTTTCTGAGTTGAAATAATTTTCCCTTTGATTTCACTAAGAGAGCCTGCCATATGCTACCTCCCTCTTATTTGAATTCTGACTGATCTTTAAAGGCTTTAATAGCTGCATCTAAGACAGATTCTTCAGGTAAATCTTTTGTTGTACGGATAGTTTCAAAGATTGATTCGTAGTGTGCATCAAAGTATTCATACAAAGCTTCTTCGAATGCTAGGATGTCATTTACTGGCACATCATCCAAGAAACCATGAGTAAGTGCGTACAAAATCACAACTTGTTTTTCAACTGGAAGTGGTTTGTGAACTGGTTGTTTAAGTACTTCAACTGTACGACGTCCACGGTTAAGTTTAGCTTGAGTTGCAGCATCCAAATCAGAACCGAATTGAGTGAAGGCTTCAAGTTCACGGTAAGAAGCCAAGTCAAGACGAAGTGTACCAGCAACTTTCTTCATTGCTTTGATTTGTGCAGAACCACCAACACGAGATACTGATGAACCAGCATCAATCGCAGGACGAATACCTGAGTTGAAAAGATTTTCTTGCAAGAAGATTTGTCCGTCAGTGATTGAAATCACGTTTGTGGCGATATAAGCTGAGATATCACCTGCTTGTGTTTCGATAAATGGAAGAGCTGTAATAGAACCTCCACCAAGTGCATCTGAAACTTTCGCAGAACGTTCAAGCAAACGACTGTGAAGATAGAAGACATCACCTGGATAAGCTTCACGTCCTGGTGGACGACGAAGAAGAAGTGACAGTTCACGGTAAGCTACCGCTTGTTTTGACAAATCATCATATACAATCAATACGTGTTTACCGTTATACATGAATTCTTCAGCCATTGCAACACCAGCATATGGAGCGATGTAAAGTAATGGAGAAGGTTGTGAAGCTGAGGCTGTCACAACGATTGTGTAATCAAGGGCACCGTATTTACGAAGTGTTTCAACTTGTGTACGAACAGTTGATTCTTTTTGACCAATCGCAACATAGATACAAATCATATCTTGTCCTTTTTGGTTCAAAATTGCGTCAATCGCAACAGATGTTTTACCTGTTTGACGGTCACCGATAATTAATTCACGTTGACCACGTCCAATTGGAACCAAAGCGTCAATCGCTTTAAGACCTGTTTGGAGTGGTTCAGAAACTGATTTACGTTGCATAACGCCTGGTGCAGGTGTTTCAACTGGACGTGTAGCAGTTGTCTTGATATCACCAAGACCATCTACTGGTTGACCAAGTGGGTTAACAACACGACCGATAAGAGCTTCACCTACTGGTACTTCCATGATTTTACCAGTACGTTTTACTTCATCACCTTCACGAATTGTAGAGAAGTCTCCAAGAATGATGATACCAACGTCATTTGACTCAAGGTTTTGAGCCATACCGAAGGCACCATTTGAAAATTCAAGAAGTTCTCCACTCATGGCATTATCAAGACCACGAGCACGAGCGATACCATCACCGATATAAGTGACAACACCAGTTTCTGTGACGTCAAAATTTGGCTGGAAGTTTTCAATTTGCTTTTTAATTAAAGCGCTAATTTCTTGTGCATTAATTGCCAAAAGTCACACCACTTTCTATTTCAAATTCATTTTAAATTCTTGCAATTGACGACGAATACTTGTGTCAATTACTTTATTATTAACATTGATGACAAAACCACCAAGGATTGATTCATCAATGTTTTCAACGAGTTTTCCTGCTTTAACGCCAAATTTATTAGCTACCAAAGCTAGGATACGTTCTTTTTGTTCATCAGTTAAAGCTACCGCAGTTGTTACAACAATATCGTGTTGGTTTGTTGCGATAACAAAATCTTTTTGAACACCTTCTAAGATGGCTTTCAAGAACGCTTCTCGTTCATTCTGTAAAATTACCTCAAGAAAATTGTTCATGTAAACTGAACTAGACTCTTGAAGCAACCTAACAAGTTTTACTTTTTCATCACGTGAAACGACTAAACTTGACAAGAAGTCAGCTAAGTTTGTCTCTTCAAAAACAGACAACAAAGCTTCTGTTTCTGATTGGAGTTCAGCTAAACTGTCTTTTTCAATAGCAATTTCTACGAGACTTTTCGCATATTGCTCAACAAGAGCTTGTGTCTTTTTATCCATTAGGCATCTCCTAGCTTGTCAAGATAGCTATCAATGAGATTGCTTTGAGCTTCTTTATCAAGGTTTGTTGTCATGATTTTTTCTGCCAAAAGAACAGTCAAATCAGCAACATCACTTTTAACACTTGAAAGAGCTTCTGCTTTACTTTGTTCGATATCTTGATTAGCTTTAGCTTTCAAGCGACCTGCTTCTTCGCGTGCTTCAGCGACAATTTTAGCCTCTTGATTTTTACCAGTTTCTTTGGCATCATCAATAATTTGTGTTGCCTCAGTACGAGCGCCAGCTAACTCTTCTTGGCGTTTAGCAGCAAGAGCTTCTGCTTCTTTACGTGCTGCTTCTGCACCATCAATATCATTAGCAATTTTTTCTTCACGAGCGGTAAAGATCCCTGTCAATTGTTCCCAAGCAAAAAGTTTGATGAGAACCAACAAAAGGATCACTGAACCAGCAGTAATAATAATATTACCAATACTTGTACTATTGATTAGTGTTTCCATTGATTATTCCTTTCTTAAGATTCATCCTCATCTTCTGGGAGTTTTTCTGAGATATATTTAGATGACAAAATAGTAAATACATATGCTTGAATGCATCCGATAAAGGCTGAGAAAGCAACCCAAGCCAAGTTAAGAGCAAATGCAAATGGTGCAAAAACTAAGCTTTTTGTACCAAAGCCTACAATCAAAGCAGTAACGACTTCACCAGCATAAATGTTACCAAATAAACGTAGAGCAAGTGACAATACGTTAGTAAGTTGCTCTAAGATGTTCATTGGGAGCATCATTGGGAAAGGACTTAGATAACCTTTCAAATATGCTTTAACACCTTTCTTTCGAATACCTTCAACATGTACAACAATCGCGATGATTAAAGATAGTGTAAAATCGACCATAAAAGTTGATGTTGGAGATGTCCAAAAGTTATAATCATCAGACTCCAATTTAACTACCAACCCAAGGTTGTTAGCAATCAGAATGAAAAAGAAGAACGTAAACATCAACAAGCTGTACTTAGGAGTGTATTCTCCTAGATTAGGCTTAATCGTATTTTGTACAAACTCGTAGATATACTCAATGAAATTTTGCTTTCCTTTAGGTTTTAAAGTCATTTTTCGAGTTGCCCAAAAAATGATACCGAAGGAAATAATCACCGTCAAGAGAGACATCGCTAAAATGGTTAAGTCAAACTCAATACCAAAGACATGCGCTGTTGGATTTACAGATGTTTCCAACTTTATCCCTCCTTCTTTTTAAAAGTTCTTAGTTAGAATTATCCAACGAAGAATGTAGATGCAAGAAGGACGAAGAATGTACCTTCGATGAAGGCTACTCCAAGGAACATAAGTGTTTGCAATTTGCTGAACATTTCAGGTTGACGTGCTGCAGATTTTGCAATGTTGGCAACGAGGATACCTTCACCAAGACTAACTCCTAGTACGGCAAGACCAAGTGCTAAGATTTTTAAATTCAACATGATATGAATCTCCTTTTAAAATTTTTTACTTCGTTATTTTAGTCCTATTTTAAGGAATTGTCAACGAAATCACCGTTTTCGGAAACGTTTTCCCAGACTATACTTAACCTTTGTTTAGTTTTTTTGCAATACAAAAAGGAAAACGGCTAAATCCGCTTCCCTTTAGGCTTTTTGAGCATTATTTACTAACATTTTATGGTAGATTTTCTATACAAATCATGTTGGAAAACACAAAATTAGACAGAATGTCCAAAAACTGTTTTTATGCTTGTTTGAGCATAGTAAAATAAAACCTCATTCTAATATTAAAATAGCAAGTTATACTTTTCAATCACTTATCCATTGAATCATCTAAATCTTCAACTTCATGAGCGAATTTTTGAGCAATCGCTTCTAGTGCCAAATCTTCTTGATCCCAAACCAAGGCATCATCTGAAATTTCATCTGTATTAGCAAAGAAAGTAATGTGATTTTTAAGGTTACGAAGTTTGATTGGAGCGTCTCCACCGTATTCACCATCCAAATTAATCATCATCTTCTTATCTGATAATGGTTCAATTTCCAAGGAATCTGTCTTGATATATTCAATACGTTTATCACCAATATGTTTACCACCATCAAGTACCAAACGAATCAAGTGTAAAATCTCAATCAAGTTGGCTGTTTTCACTAAAATCAATGTAAACTTACCATCATCAAGCTTGGCATCAGGCGCAATTTGTTCAAAGCCACCAACAGAATTAGTAATGGCAGCAAAAATCATTGACACATCGCCTTCAAAAACACCTTTTTCGTGTTTGATACGAACTGGAACAGTTCGAATACCTGGTAAAAGCTCAACACCTTTTGCTAAGTAGGCTAAATATCCAAACATTGTTTTTAGCTGACTTGGCACACTGTAAGTTAATTCTGTAAATGAGCCAGCCGCAGCAATATTAATGAAATAAGTATCCTCACGCGCTTGACCAATATCCATATGGATGAGTTGGTTTTTACCAATAATTTTTGCAGCTTCAACTGGATTTCCGCGAGGAATTTTTAGGGCACGCGCAAAGTCATTTGTCGTACCAGTTGGAATAATTGCCATTTTTGGTCGTTTAGGTAGCGGAGCAATTCCGTTAACAACTTCATTAATCGTTCCATCACCACCAGCCGCAATAACCAAATCAAAACCTGCTTTAGCAGCTCTATTTGCCTCATCGCGAGCTGAATTTTCTTCTGGTGTAGTTTGAAAGGCTGATGTTTCATAACCAAAGCCTTCCAAAATATCTAGCACTTCGGCAACATTTTTCTTCATAATTTCCTGGCCAGAGGTCGGATTATAGATTAAACGTGCTCGTTTTTGTTTTTTGACCATTTTAATACCTCAAAAAGATTATAAACTTTCTAACCAAGCTTCATCACGAACTTCAATTCCAAGGGCTTGGGCTTTTGTCAATTTTGAACCAGCATCTGCTCCTGCAACGACAATATCAGTCTTTTTAGAAACACTGCCTGTAACTTTAGCTCCTAAATCTTGCAACTTTTCTTTAGCTTCATTTCGCGTTAAGCGTTGGAGTTTTCCTGTTAAAACTACTGTTAATCCTGCCAATTGAGCATCCTTAGAAACTTTCTTTCCAAGATAAGCAAAATTAACACCAGCATTTTTTAATTCTGCCAAAAGGTCTTCTGCTTCTTTTTTGGCAAAATAGCTGCGCAATGACTTAGCAATAACTGTTCCAAGACCATCAATATTAGCGATAGCATCTTCATCTGCCGCTACTAGATTTTCAATACTTTCAAAAACTTCTAAAAGCTGACGACTTGCTTTAGCACCAACATGACGGATTCCTAAACCAAATAATAATTTTTCAGCTGAATTAGCTTTAGAGGCTTGAATAGCATTATAAAGTTTTTCAGCAGATTTTTCTTTAAAACCATCAAGCGTTAATAAATCTTCAACAGTCAGTTGATAGATATCCGCAACATCATGTACCAAATCCGCAGCAAATAGTTTTTTTACAATCGAAGGACCTAAACCAGTAATATTCATGGCATCACGACTAGCAAAATGTGTTAGGCGTTCTTGAATCTGGCTTGGACAAAGAGGATTAATACAACGAAGGGCCACCTCATCTTCATAATGAATAAGCTCACTACCACAAGATGGACACACCTTAGGAATTGGCATTGGCACTTGTTTATCGCGCTTGCTCTCAACAACATGAAGAACCGCTGGAATAATATCTCCCGCTTTGTAAACAATAACAGTATCTCCAATGCGGATATCTTTTTCAGCAATATAATCAACATTGTGCAAAGTTGCACGACTAACTGTTGTTCCTGCTAGTTGAACTGGAGTCAAATTAGCTGTCGGTGTTACAACCCCTGTTCGTCCAACCGTCCAATCAACTGATAAAATCTCAGCTTCCTTTTCTTCAGCTGGAAACTTATAAGCAATGGCCCAGCGTGGTGCTTTTACGGTAAAGCCAAGTTCCTCTTGCATAGCTAAGCTGTTAACCTTAATAACAATCCCGTCAATATCATACGGCAAATTGTCACGCTCAGCTGCTACTTCTTGAATGAAATCCCAAATGTCATCCATAGAAGAAGTCGTGATGCGCCTTGGGTTAACAGAAAAACCATAACGAGAAAGTTCTTCCAAAACATCATTTTGAGTTGTCATGCTTGTTGAGGCCACTTCTTGGTAAAGAAATGTTGCTAGATTACGCTTGGCAACAACTGCTGTATTTAACTGACGAAGAGTCCCTGCTGCTGCATTACGAGGATTAGCAAATTCAGACTGACCACTTTCACGGCGTTCTTCGTTAATCTTATCAAAAGATTCTCTTGGCAGGTAAGCCTCACCACGTACAGTAAGCGTTAATGGCTGCTCTAATTTGTGAGGAATATCTTTAATACGTTTAACATTTTCAGTGATATTTTCACCAACTGAACCATCGCCACGTGTGGCCCCTACTTGCAAAACACCATCAACATAAACTAAAGAAACTGAAAGACCATCAATCTTGAGTTCAGCCATGTATGAAGCGTTTGGAAATTCTGCTTTCACACGACGATCAAAATCATTTAATTCCTCACGTGAAAAAGCATCTTGTAAACTGTACAAGGGTGTTTCATGTTGATATTTTTCAAATCC
Source organism: Streptococcus vicugnae (assembly GCF_016461705.1). Lineage (GTDB taxonomy): Bacteria > Bacillota > Bacilli > Lactobacillales > Streptococcaceae > Streptococcus > Streptococcus vicugnae. Next base: position 502,503 of record NZ_JAEMHW010000002.1, read on the forward strand.
ATCTAAAATAAGGCCACCAACTGCCTGTGTCGGACTATCCGGTAAAATCAATTCTGGATTAGCCTTTTCAAGCTCTACCAATTCACGATAGAGCTTGTCATACTCACTATCAGAGACCGTTGGTTGGTCTTGTGTATAATACTCTTTTCTATACTGGTTGAGTTCATCAACCAACTGTTGAATACGTTCTTTCATATATACTATTTTATCACATCTGTAAAAAAATACCTTTTAAAACTTATCATTTTTTTGAATTATATTTTTTATTATGTATAGAAAAAAACTTCCAAAAATGGAAGCTCCTTTTTTCTATTATGCTGTTAAATCAAGGCGTTTTCCTAATTTATCCATGATAAGTGAGCCAATGAGAAGAGAGGCAAGTTCTCCTACTGCTGACGTAAACCATGTCATCAAGAATGGCGCATCAGCAACAACATACAATTCTAAAGCGATTGTAAACATTGATGCTGCAAATAAGAGTGAAAAATAGAAAAATGCTTTGTTAAACAAACCATTAAACACATATTGATCTTTGTAACGACTAAATAGCATAACCCCTAAAGTCAAAAAGATAAATGTTTGACTACCACCAACAAGAACATCAATCAAACCAAAACTATAAAGGTTAGCAATCATACAACCAGCTGTCAAACCAATGATATATTTTCGATTGTAAAAGGCTAAAAAGGCCAACATTTCTGACACTCGAAATTGATAAGCACCATAAGAAATAGCATTTAATGGCGGTGTGATTGTTAAAACAATATAAAGAGCTGCGACAAGAGCAACTTGGACAAAATCACGAATCGTGAAATTTTTCATAATCAATTTTCTCCTTTAACGTTAGAAGTCCCCTTCTACGTTTATAATATGCTTGGCGAAAGGGAAATAAGCGCCAAGGGTTGTCTAGACAACGCTTAAAAGTATAGCACAAATTCATAAAATTTGATATAGTAGACCTATGAAAAAATTAATCACTAGCGAAATTTTTAAGTATCTTTTTTTCGGTGTCCTAGCAACACTTGTTTACATGGGAACACGCTTAGCTATCTTTTCATTAACCACATCGGCAACATTTTCTGCTGTGGTTGCCAACGTTACAGCCATTATATTTGCCTTCTTTACTAACGATTACTTTGTCTTTAATCAAGTTCGTAAAGGTTGGTTTGAACGTTTGGTCAAATTCACTATTGCTCGCTTATCAACGCTTGTACTCGATTTAGCTTTGGCTTACTTCTTGGTAACAAAATTCCCACACATCATTGGACAATTTGTTAATGATAACATCTCAATGGTCAATGCTATCGAGACACTCTTTTCACAAGTATTAATCATCGTTTTAAACTATGTTTTTAGTAAATTACTTGTTTTCAAAGATAAAAAATAACACCTAAAAAGGTGTTATTTTTTTTTGCCTCGTTGTGTTAAGATAGACAGCAAATCACCTCGTCTACTTTCCATTTTACCTTGACGAAGTTCTTGATAAGTTGCATTGAAAATAGCTCCCAAAATCAAGATATGCGCAAGAAAAATAAACCACAACATTAAAACAAAGATAACGACAGATCCAAATGTTTTAATATCTACCATTCGTTCAAATGTTCGTAGAATATAGCTACTAAACAAATTATTCAAGAACACAATGACGATTGATGTAAAAATCGTTCCAGGTAAAATATAACGGAAACGACGAATTTTTACATTAGGTAGAATAAAATACAGTAACATCAATCCAATAACAATAGTTATAACCGTCACCGGTTGTGATAGATGCAAAATTACAGTAGCTATCGTATCACTTAAATCATAATATGAATTGATGATTTGCAAAACAGCTTTCGAAAAAGTTGAGAAGATTAAAACGAAAGTTAGCAAGAATAGAATCAAAAGGCTTCCGATAACTCCCACCAATCGCCCAATAACAAAATCTCTGTGTTGCGCAACACCATATGCTTTATTAATTGCTTTTTGAAGAGAGGTCAATGATTTAGACATAGTCCAAAATGCTGTTAAAGTGGCAACTCCCAAAATACCACCTGAAGGTTTTGAGAAAATATCAACCGTGATAGCTGATACAGAAGGATAAAGATTTGTTGGCAAATTCTTTTTCATAAACGCCAACAAAACATCAATATCAATGTTCAGATAAGGGAAAATATTAGCTGCTATGACAATCAAAGGAAAGGCTGTTAGCAGTAAATAATAAGCTACAGCAATTGCTGATAAGTCAATCTCAGCACTGCGATAATGTTTTAAATAAACTTGTAGCGGTTGCCACTCTAATTTAGACCATAATTTGTCTAAGAATTGCTTTCGCTGCATCTTAGTAAGTTCTTTCTTCTCCTTGGCTTGTTAGAATAACAGGACCGTCTTTTGTAATCACAAATTGGTGTTCGTATTGACATGAGAGACCACCATCAAGGGTTTTATGAGCCCAGCCAGTTTCCATGTCAGTATCAATTTCCCATGTTCCTGTATTAATCATTGGCTCAACAGTCAACACCATACCTTCACGTAAACGAAGACCGCGACCAGCTTTACCGTAGTGAGGTACCATTGGTTCTTCGTGCATTGTAGGACCAACTCCATGGCCTACCAAATCACGAACAACACCGTATCCACGGCTTTCAGCATATTCTTGAATAGCTGCACCGATATCACCGATACGGTTACCAACAACAGCTTTTTCAATACCAATATAAAGGCATTCTTTGGTAACATCCATCAGATTTTTAACTTCTTCTGAAACTTCACCAACAGCGTATGCCCAACATGAGTCAGCCAAACCACCAGAATATGATTCAGTATATTTTTTAACTTGGGCAACATTATCAAAGTCTAATTTTGATACATCAACAACTGACTTATCAAGCGGCTCACTTAAAACCATATCAACTTTAAGCAGATCGCCTTCTTTTAGAATGTAATGACGTGGGAAAGCATGTGCTACCTCGTCATTAAGCCCACAACAAGTTGCATATGGATAATCCATGATTGAACCATCAACACCAATTTGAAGCGGGAGAGCATTTGCCTCTTTACAACGACGACGGACATATTCTTCAACTTCCCACATATCTAGACCTGGTTTAATCAATTCACGCAAACCAATGTGAACAGATGCAAGAAAATCCCCTGCTCGATCCATTGCTTCAATTTCACGAGCTGATTTCAATGTAATCATATAAATATATACTCCTATAATAAACTCTGTAAAAAGTATTTCGGTATCCTTAATTATACACCGATAGTTACTAAACTGTCAAAAAGGTAACGTTCTAGTCACTTTTTGATAGAAAAAATTAATTGATTTTTGTCGTTACCAGAGCTTTGGCGACAATTTGATCATCTAAAAGAATTTCAAAATCAATCACCGAGCTACGACGTTTTTCTGTAATAATACTTGGTTGAATCACCAAACGATCATCAATCTGAACAGCTTGCAAGAAATAAAGCATTAATTGTTCAATAATGATATTCTTTTGATGTTTTTTAGTTAAAACACGAACACTGATTTCCTTAATAAATTCTGTCAGAACACCCTGCGCAAAATTCCCTGCATGATCAATCATAGCTGGCTCAACAATAAACTGGTAAACACCATCTTCTTGCTTCAAATTAGACAACATCTGGTCGCTATATGTATATGGACTAGAATGCTGTAGATTTTGTAAATTCTCAACAGCTTGTCGTCTTGTAATCACTCCAAGCAAGGTCAAATCTTCTGCCACAACAGGAAGCATATTAAGATCTTCAAAAATCATCTTTTGACTAATATTAGCTAAGCTTGCTTGTGGCTTTGCAACAATTAGATTTCGAGACATGATGCTCTTAATATCAACGTTATTATCTTTATCGACGACATCTAGCATACTAACAACGCCGATAACCACATTTTTACTATTAACAACTGGGAAACGCACGTTCTTTGTTTGTTTAATCAAGGTATTGAAATCACGCACAGTATCACCTTCGCGTAAAAAACCATAATCTGCTTTAACTTGATAAACTTGTTCAACTGTTGTTAAATCTGTTTTAATACGAAGGTTAGACAAAGCATGGTTAATCATTGTCGCAACAGTAAAAGTGTCATAGTTAGTTACCATAACAGGAATACCAAGTTCATCAGCTAAGCGAATAACAGCTTCAGAAACTGAAAATCCTCCAGTTACTAAAATAGCGTTGTGCTTTTCAAGCGCTAGTAACTGAATGTTTTCTCGGTCCCCAACAATTAAAAGACCACCTTTAACTAAATAGCGCAAAATATTTTCTTGTGTCATCGCTCCAATTGAAAACTTGCTAAATTCTCGACTAAGCCCAGCTTTACCAGCCAGAACTTCTGAATCACTGATGCGAGCAATTTCTGAATAGGTTAGTCGCTCGATATGAACCGCTGGCTTTTTCTCAATGCGAACCGTACCACTTCGAGGCCTTGTCTCAACAATTCCTCGATTTTCAGCTTCTTTGATAGCGCGATAGGCTGTCCCATCACTAACATTTAAATGATTCGAGATACTGCGCACACTCACGCGCTTTCCAACAGCTAAATTCTCCAGATAGTCTAATATTTTCTGATGTTTACTCATAACGATAGTCACCTTTACTCAACTGATAATCAACATAATCGCGCATTTTTCGACTATAGCGGTCACTTCCCTTAAATTGATGTTTCAAAGTGAAACCTGATTTTTGCGCTACTCGCTGACTCGCTATATTTTCTGCATGAGCAATCACATGCAACTCCTTCAAGCCTAACTCATGAAAACTCAAAAAGGCAAGTGTTTTTAAACTTTCAGTCATTAGCCCTTTTCCCCAGAATGCTTGGTTCATAAAATAACCAATTTCTGTCGTTAAATGATTGGCATCTAATTTTTCAAAACGAATACAACCAATCATTTTACGAGTTTTTTTATCTTCAATCGCCCAAACTCCAAGTGGTTCCTTCATAAAATAATGAACCATGAGAAAGTCACTTTCTTCACGCGTCGCGCGACTTGGGAAAATAAAGCGAAGATTATCAGGATTGCTACAGATTTCAAAAAAATCCTGACTATCCTTATATGTAAAAGGACGTAAATACATGCGTTCTGTTTCAAAAAAAGCATATCGTCCTAAACGCGTCCAAATATCCATGACTTTATTATAACACACGGCTTTTAAAATTGGTTTGATACACTTTAGAGAGTCTAAACAAAAAAGAAGCCCCTAAGGCTCCTTTTTACTCTTCGATTAATTTAATATCAGCACCTAAGGCTGTTAATTTTTCAATAATATTTGAGTAACCACGTAAAATAAATTCAACGTTGGTAATTTCTGTTTGACCTTCTGCCATCAAACCAGCTGTTACAAGCGCTGCACCAGCACGCAAGTCTGATGCTTTAACAGGTGCACCTGTTAATTTATTAGGGCCTTGGTAAGCAATACGTCCACCAACAATAGAAATATCCGCACCCATTCTTGCCAATTCAGCAACGTGGTTTGTACGTTTTTCATAGATTGTATCTAAAATCGTACCACGACCTTCAGCTGCTAGCAACAATGGTGTAATTGGTTGTTGTAAATCAGTCGCAAAACCAGGATAAGGTGATGTTTTAACTGATACAGCTTTCAATACTGATTGTTTTTCAACGAAGATAGCATCTTCTTCAACTGTCATACGAACACCCATTTCTTCGAGTTTTGCAATATAACTCTCTAAGTGTTCATAAAGAACGTTTGTGATACGAACACCTTCACCAATCGCTGCAGCCATAGCAATATAAGTACCAGCTTCAATACGGTCAGGAATAACTTGATGACGTGTTCCATGAAGGCTGTCAACACCTTCAATCGTAATCATATCAGTACCTGCACCTCGGACGTGAGCACCCATATTATTTAATAATGTCGCAACATCAATGATTTCTGGTTCACGAGCTGCATTTTCAATGATTGTACGCCCTTTTGCTTTTGCAGCTGCAAGCATTGTGTTGATCGTTGCACCAACACTAACAGTATCCATATAAATGTGAGCACCATGAATTGGGTCACCTTCTGTTGCCAAGCGCATAGCTTCGCCTTCATAAGATACTTTAGCTCCCATTGCCTCAAAAGCTTTTAAGTGAAGGTCAATCGGACGAGGTCCAAGGTCACAACCACCTGGAAGACCTACAGTTGCTTCACCAAAACGGCTAAGTAAACTACCATAGAAATAGTAAGAAGCACGCAAGCTATTGATTTTACCATATGGCATTGGTTGATTTTTAACACCACGTGGATCGATTTCAAGCGTTTCGCCTTCTCGTTTAATCTTAGCTCCCATCACTTCCATAATCTCAATCAAACTATCAACATCGGAAATGGCAGGAACACCATCCAAAATAACAATATCATCAGATAGAATAGCTGCAGGAATCAATGCTACAACACTATTCTTAGCACCTGAAATAGCAACCTCTCCCTTTAAAGGTTTGCCACCATTAATAACAATTTTACGCATACATTCAAAACTTTCTGCTAGAATTCAACCTTTTCATTTTATCATAGATTATGCAATTTGACAAACTGATTATGGTAAATATTTTGACACTTTGTTAAGATTTTGTCATATTTTTTTAGATTTGAATATTATAGCTTCAAAGTATTACTTTTATTTCTCAAACTTTTTCAGTAAAAATCCCTTGAAATCAGTAACTCTGACTAGTTTAATGTCGATTTTGTGGCAAATATAACAGATTTATAGATTTTATTAAAAATAAGTAGTCCTCAACAAAATTTATGATTAGTCTTCTTTTACAATTGGTATCCATAATGCCATTTCATAGTCATCAGCATGGATATCGCCTTCAGCATAAACTTCGAAATCAGGAGCACCTGAATGACGATAACCATTTTCTGGAAAGAAAACTTCAAGGACATACTTCCACGCTTTATGAATAGAATCAGGCACATTCCCTCGTACTGGTATAACAGCGTACTCTGCTTCTTCAACTTCTAAAATGGTCAAACCCAATTTTTGCGCTTGTTTTTTATCCGTAACATCAACTCCAGCCAAATAACTAATTCCTTTACCTGCTGAGAGTTCTGAACAAACTCCAAATAGCTGAGCGTTTCCCAATTTTTTCAAGCAGTCAGAATCATAAGTAGCATACAATTTATCCCAAACCTTCGGACAATCCTCGCTTTTAATTCCTGCTTCCAGTACACCTGCAACAGCAAAAGCTGCTTTCTTTTCAATAGTAACATTCATCTTCTTTCCTCCGCTAATTTTTAGGGATAGCTGAATTTTTGGAAAAACCTTATAGGGCACACCATTTCTAACCTCAGATGGCGTTGCTCCATGAAATTTTTTAAAAGCTGTACTAAAACTATCAGCTGAATCATAACCATATTTCATTGCAATATCAATAATTTTACCAGAATTTTGTTTTAAATCATGCACCGCTTCTGATAATCTACGCTTGCGTAAATACTCCGACAAAGTCATCTCCGCTAAAACAGAGAACAAGCGAGAAAACATAGAATAGGAATAGCCAGACAGCTGTTGAATTTTCTTCTTATCAATTTCTGAGTCCAGAACACTTTCAAGGTAAGTCAAGGTTTGGTTAAATCGATTGATCATGGAAGTCACCTCCTATTTATAGTTTATCAAAATTGAGGAAAACTCACCCTAGATTTTAGAAACAAAAAATCTAAGATAAAAAAATCGCTGTACCAATAGTACAACGATTCAATTTCTATTTTACAGCTTCTTTCAAAGCATCAACTTTATCAAGTTTTTCCCATGGGAGATCAATATCTGTACGTCCCATGTGTCCGTATGCAGCTGTTTGACGATAAATTGGACGTTTCAAATCAAGCATTTGAATGATACCTGCTGGGCGTAGGTCAAAGACTTGACGTACAGCAGCTTCCAATTTACTTTCTGGTACAGTATTTGTCCCAAAAGTATCAACACGAACTGATACAGGATGTGCTACACCAATTGCGTAAGCCAATTGAACTTCGGCTTTTGTTGCAAAACCAGCAGCAACAATATTTTTAGCGATGTAACGTGCAGCGTATGATGCAGAACGGTCAACTTTTGTAGCGTCTTTACCAGAGAAAGCACCACCACCATGACGTGCATAACCACCGTAAGTATCAACGATGATTTTACGTCCTGTTAGACCAGAATCCCCTTGAGGACCACCGATAACAAAACGTCCAGTTGGATTGATAAAGAATTTAGTCTTGTCATCAAGATATTTAGCAGGGATAACTGCTTTGATAACTTTTTCAATCACATCATGGTGAATTTGTTCATTTGTCGCTTCTGGATCATGTTGTGTTGAAATAACAACAGTATCTACACGAGCTGGTTTATCATTTTCATCGTATTCAACAGTTACTTGCGATTTGGCATCTGGACGAAGATATGAAATTTCACCAGACTTACGCAAATCTGCCAATTTTTTAACCAATTTATGAGAAAGTGAAATTGGTAACGGCATCAATTCAGGTGTTTCATCAACTGCAAAACCAAACATCAATCCTTGGTCACCAGCACCAATCAAGTCAAGTGGATCTTGATCAGCATTTCCACGAACCTCTAATGCTTCGTTAACCCCTTGTGCAATATCAGGTGATTGTTCAACCAATGATGGATGAACCCCAACTGATTCAGCAGCGAAGCCATACTCAGCATTTGTATAACCGATTTCTGCGATAGTATCGCGAACAATACGGTTAATATCAACATAAGCTGTTGTTGAAATTTCTCCAAAAACATGGACTGACCCAGTGTATACAGCTGTTTCTGCTGCAACGTGTGCATCAGGATCTTGTTCCAACACAGCATCTAAAATAGCATCTGAAATTTGGTCTGCAATCTTATCTGGATGCCCCTCAGAAACTGATTCAGACGTGAAAAGTTTACGTTCTGACATAAAAATGTCCCCCCATATCATTAATTTTTCATTTCAATACCTCTAAGCATTAAAATGTCGGGAATTTTCCCTCTCGAAATCCCTGCATCAAAAACAGACATTTCTAATGAGTTACAAAGTACCAATCTAAATCATCTAAAAAGAGATGGCGCGGTTAATAGCGTGTTAGTCAAGGCAGCGAAATCGCAAATAATACTGAAGAATATCAAGATGAGCTAACGAAGATGAACACACTATTAAACCGCCAGATTGTCTTATCGGGACTCATTGACTAGAATAGTGTATCACATTTTGCCTAAATTGCCTATAGAAAATATCTTACCATTTCGTAACAAATTCATTTTTCATTAAGAATATTTAGAAAAAATATATTATACTATTGGTATGAAAACCTACGAAAAAATTTATCATTATTTACAAAACCAAAATGATTATATTAGCGGAGAAACTTTGGCAAATGAATTCGAACTGTCACGCACCGCAATTTGGAAAGCCATCAAGACTTTAGAAGAAAAAGGCGTTCAGATTGATTCTGTTAAAAAACGTGGCTATAAAATTCTCTCAGGTGACTTGCTACTTCCAGAAATCATTTCTAAAGATTTAAAGATAGCTGTTAGTCTCAACGAAAAAAGTCAATCAACTCAATTAGATGCTAAAAATCATTTAGATGAAGATAAAGAAGCGCACCTCTACTTAGCTCCAAGCCAAGAACAAGCTAAAGGGCGCTTTGGGAGACAATTTTTTGCTTCAAAACAAGGTGGCATTTACATGTCCCTCCACCTCAAACCAAATGTTCCATTTGAAGACGTCAAACCATATACTCTCATGGTTGCTTCAAGTATCGTAAAAGCCATTTCTCGACTAACAGGCATCGAAACAGAAATCAAGTGGGTTAACGATATCTACTATAATGGTAAAAAAATCGCTGGCATTTTAACTGAAGCTATTTCATCTGTTGAAACAGGATTAATTACCGATGTTATTATTGGAGTTGGCATCAATTTCCACATCACAGACTTTCCAGCTGATATTTCTGAAAAAGCCGGCTCACTTTTTTCTACTCAACCAAGTATTACACGCAACCAACTCATTACCGAAATCTGGAATCTCTTCTTTACCATTCCAGAAAAGGATTTAATCAAAGTCTATAAAGAAAAATCACTTGTTCTCAACAAACAAGTGACCTTTATGGAAAATGATTGTCTATATACAGGCCTTGCCCAAGATATTACTAATCAAGGGCACCTGATTGTTAAACTTGACGATGGTCAAGAGAAATTGCTCCGCAGTGGTGAGATTAGTCTTTCTTCTTGGTAGTTGAGGTCAAGGTCTGCAACAGTTTATCAACTGTGTAAGCACGCTGAATATCACGAAGTAACAATAGCCCCCAAAAGAAAGCAAAGAAATAGTCACCATCAAATAAACATTCATTAAAAAAGTAAGTTTCAAAAGCACACATCAGTGCCATTAATATAAAACGTCTCTTAGTCATAGGTTTATTATAGCATAGATACTTGCTTTTATCAGTTATTATCCTGTTTTCAGTAGCAAAAGAATCCGAGTCATGGAGTCATGACTCGGATTCTTTTTAATCTTCTACTTTATTAATTTTATCTGCTAGAAAGTCAAACCCTTCTGGAATAAAGGAATCATCTTTAACTTCTTCTTGAACGGGTGCTTGTTTTTGTTTTTTCAAATTTTGAGCAAATTCTGTTCGGATACTGTTAAAGTCTTTTCGCGGGACAGCCAAAATATTTGGTGAAAAGCCAGCAGCTTTACTCATGATGTTCCCAAACATATCATTTAAATCAGTGCGCTTCATAGCTTGCTCAGCATTGAAAGCTGCATCAAAGGCCAAAATTGCATTCTCACTATTGGCAAGAACAGGTTCTGAACCAAGTAAAAGAGCACGATCTTGAGCAGAAATACTATCTAAGATTTCGTTCCAAGCTCCTTTAAGAGCTTCAAGATACTCTCTTGATTTCTGACTATCTACGATCGTCTCTTCCATAATCGTCAAAATCTTAACGCGATCAACCTTGTATTGATAACTTGCCCTAGATTTTTTACGGTTTGGCGCCTTTTGTGAAATTGCAGAGCTATCTAGTTTAGCTAGTTCATCTTTCAAGTCCTTGATTTCTGACTGTAGTCTTGCAAGTTCATCTGATAAACCTTCTGGTACTTGGGCTAGAGCTGCTTGTTTACCTGATTCTGATAATTGAATGGTTAACATTTCAGCATAAATTTTAGGCTGAACACCATTTTTAATTTCAGGTAAGGCTTTAGTCACAAGGTCAATCATAGCAAAAATGCGTTCTTGTTGAAGTCCAGCTAGATTTTCTTGGAAGGTTTGACTAGTGTGAGCATTTTCACCACCACTTTGAACAACCAATAAATCACGAAGATAATTCAATAAATCCGTTGCAAAACGACTCATACTCTTACCGCTATCGAAAATCGTTTCAAGATTTGCCAATGCTTGACTAGTTTGATTCGCTAAAACATTTGCCACAAAATCATCTAAAGCCGTCATTGAAATGCTGCCAGTGATTTCTTCTGCAATAGCTAATGATACGTGATTATCAGCTGTCAAGCTCAATGCTTGATCAAGAATAGAAAGTGCATCACGCATTCCACCTTCTGCACAGCGTGCAATCAAGGTCAAGGCGTCTTCTTCATAAGAAATACCTTCTTTGTCTAAAATGCTAGCCAAATGCTCACGGATAGCTGCTAATTTAATAGCTTTAAACTCAAAACGTTGAACACGTGACAAAATTGTCGCAGGAATTTTGTGAAGTTCTGTCGTTGCTAAAATAAAGACAACATTTTCAGTTGGCTCTTCCAAAGTTTTCAAAAGTGCATTAAAAGCTCCAGTTGATAACATATGCACTTCATCAATGATGTAAACTTTATAGGTAGCACGACTTGGGGCATAGGTTGATTTATCACGAATTTCACGAATTTCATCAACACCATTATTAGAGGCCGCATCAATTTCAATGACGTCTTCAAGACTACCATTAGTGATATCACGACAAATATCACATTGATTACATGGTTCGCCATTAACTTGGTGAGGACAGTTCATAGCCTTAGCAAAAATTTTAGCGGCACTGGTTTTACCAGTTCCTCGTGGACCTGAAAACAAGTAAGCGTGACTAATTTTTCCAGAAGATACAGCTTGCTTTAAGGTCGTTGAAATAACCGTTTGCCCAACCATTTCATCAAAGGTTTGACTACGGTATTTTCGATAGAGGGCTTGATACATTATTTTTCAACTCCAAACATATCTAAATTCCAATATGATTTTTCAACAAGAATCGCTGCAAATTTTTCAAGGTATTCTTGGTCAATAGCATCGTAATCATCTGTTAAACGTGAATCCAAATCTAAAACACCAACCAATTTACCGTCTTTGACCATAGGAACAACAATTTCACTCATGGCAGCTGAATCACAAGCGATATAATTAGCGTGTTTTGTGACATCTGCGACAATCATTGTTTCACGATTAGCAGCTGATTCCCCACAAACACCTTTACCAAGCTTAATGTGCACACAAGATACACCACCTTGGAATGGTCCTAAAAGCAACTCTTCACCATTGTAAAGATAAAATCCTGTAAAAACAGAATTTGGCAAAGTCATTTTCAAGAGCGCACTGGCATTTGAAAGGTTTGACAACAAGTTCTTCTCGTTAGCAAATAAAGCATTTGCTTGCGCTAACATGATTTCATAATTCTCAATTTTCTTAGTATTTTCCATAAGGTTAATTATAGCAAAAAAACGCCACTTCGTCATACTTTGAAAAATGATATTTGAGTAAAAAAGAGCTGAGACAATGGCATCTCAACTCAATTTATATTAAAATGACTGCTTCGTTTGTTTACCTACTGATTTTTAACTTATTGCCAGTAACTTGGTCGATTGTTTTCGTAGGCTGAAATTAAATCTTCGTATTGAAGGGTAATTCCAATATCATCAAGGCCAAGAACCAACTTACGTTTCCACTCACTATCAATATCAAATGGAAATTCTCCAGCTGAAGATTTGATGACTTGATTTGGCAAATCAATGGTGATTTCTTCACCAGCTGGTAGCGCAGCTAATTTCTGACGAACTTCCAAAGGTTGAACAATTGGAAGCATTCCATTTTTCAATTCGTTATTATAATGAATATCTGAAAATGACCCAGCAATGACACAGCGAAAACCATAATCTTCCAAAGCCCAAGCCGCATGCTCACGCGATGACCCTGACCCAAAGTTATCTCCAGAAATTAGGATAGTTGCATCACGATATTCAGGTTGATTAAAGATAAAGTCAGGATTTTCATCATAATTATCATTAAGATAACGCCACTCAAACAAAAGATTCTTACCAAAACCTTTTTTATCAACTGCTTTTAGGAATTGCTTAGGAATGAGTTGGTCAGTATCAATGTTATCATTCATCAAAGGGACAGATTTCCCTGTGTAAACAGTAAATTTTTCCATTATCTCTCTCCTTTACTGAACTTCAGATAGTTGACGAACATCAACGAACTTACCTGCAATAGCTGCCGCTGCTGCCATAGCTGGGCTACAAAGGTGAGTTCTTGCTCCAAAACCTTGACGACCTTCAAAGTTACGGTTACTTGTTGAGGCACAATGAACCCCCTCTGGCACGTGGTCTGGGTTCATTCCAAGACACATTGAGCATCCTGGCTCACGCCATTCAAAACCAGCATCCATAAAAATTTTATCAAGGCCAAGACGCTCTGCCTCTTTCTTAACTGGACGCGAACCTGGAACAACAATTGCTGTTAGATTCGGTGAAATATGTTTGCCCTTGACAATCTTAGCTGCTAACTCAAGGTCTGATAGGCGCGCATTGGTACAAGAACCAATGAAAACATAACCCAAATCAATATCTTCAGCTTTATCACCAGGCTTAATGTCCATATAATGATAAGCGCGCTCGTCATTCATGTCTTTAATTTCTGGGAACGGTTTACCAAACTCAACACCCATTTCTGGGTTTGTTCCCCAAGTCACCATCGGTGCTAATTCAGAAACATCAATGGTAATGACTTTGTCATATTCAGCATCAGGATCAGAAACCAATGTCTTCCAATCTTCTACAGCTTGCTCAAATTTGTCACCTTTTGGTGCAGCTTCACGACCTTTAACATAATCAAAAGTCTTTTGGTCTGGATTCATCAAGCCCATCTTGGCACCAAATTCGATAGACATATTAGCAATAGTCATGCGTTCATCCATTGAAAGAGCATCAATAGCTTCACCACAATACTCAACCGCATAACCAACACCAGCATCAACGCCATATTGAGCAATCAGAGCAAGGATAAAGTCTTTTGAGTACACACCTTTTTGTGGTTTTCCGACAAATTCAACCTTCATTTTTTTCGGTTTAACTTGCCAAATACATTGTGTAGCAAATACATGTTCAACTTCCGATGTTCCAATACCAAAAGCAATCGCTCCAAAAGCGCCGTGTGTTGCTGTATGGCTGTCCCCGCAGACAATAAATTTACCGGGTTGACTGCGTCCTGTTTCTGGACCAACCATATGAACAATTCCTTGACGTTCTGTACCATGTGTTGCTGCATCAATGCCAAACTCCTCAACATTTCGTGCAAGAGTATCAATTTGATTTTTTGAAATCAAGTCACGAATGTTGAAAATATCAACCGTTGGAACATTATGGTCAGTTGTTCCGAATGTTAACTCTGGACGACGCACCTTGCGACCAGCATCTCTAAGGCCTTGAAAAGCCTGCGGACTTGTTACTTCATGAATATAATGCTGATCCACATACATAAGCTGAGGTTCGCCTTCTTCACCAGTAATCACGTGACGTTCCCAAAGCTTATCAAAAATTGATTTTCCGCTCATATTTTCCTCCACTGTCTTCTTATTTATTCCTTAACCATCAATGCCACATGACTAAAAGCCAATAAACAAAAGCAATGTCAATAATAATCCCTAAATACCAACATACTTTAAAATACCATTTTAAGGTTTTATGGTGAAAAAATTTACCGCCAAGTAAAGCTCCCACTCCACCAAGTAAAATACTTTCCCACAATAATGTCTTTTCTGGAATTCGCCAATGGCCAGACTTAGCCTTTTGTTTATCAACACCATAAGTGATAAAGACAAAGACATTCCATAGAATAAAAACAAGGACTGTATAATCTTTTAAACTCATAGATTTGCAATAATTGCTGCTGTCATTTCTGCTGTTGAGGCTTGACCACCTAAATCACGTGTCAAGATACCTTGATTAAAGGTTTTATCAACAGCTTCTTCAATCATTTCGGCTCCAGCAAGCTCACCAAAACTTTCACGAAGCATCATAGCAACTGACAAAATCATACTAACTGGGTTAGCAATCCCTTTTCCAGCAATATCAGGCGCTGAACCATGAATTGGTTCATACAAACTTGGTCCATTTTCTGAATGACTAGCTGAAGGCATAACCCCAAGAGTACCAGGAAGAACACTTGACTCATCAGAGAGAATATCACCAAATAGATTTTCAGTCACCACAACATCAAAACGTGATGGATTTGTAATCATAATCATAGCTGCACTATCCACTAATTGGTGCTCCAAAGTGACATCTGGAAATTCTAGAGCTACTTCTTCAGCCACTTTTCGCCACAATTTTGAAGTTGCTAGAACATTTTGTTTATCAATACTAGTTACTTTTTTACCACGAACTTGAGCCAATTCAAAGGCTTTACGAATGATACGACGAATTTCTTGAGCTGAATAATCATTAATATCACGCGCCGCTTCGTCTTCCAGCTTATGTTCACCAAAATAGATACCGCCAGTTAATTCACGAACCACCACAAAATCAACCCCTTCAATACGTTCAGGTTTCAATGGTGATAGGTGTTTAAGGGCATCAAAGATACGAACTGGACGAATATTAGCAAATAAGTTCAATTCTTTACGAATAGCAAGCAACCCTTGTTCAGGACGAACTGTTGCATTATCGTATTTCGGTCCACCAATAGCTGCTAGCAAAATAGCATCTGCAGCTTTAGCAGCATCTAAAGTATCTTTTGGTAGTGGATGTCCACAAGCGTCAATCCCTGCCCCACCAAAAGGTTTAGCATCAATATCATAATCAAATCCAATTTTATCAGCAACAGCTTCAAGAACTTCTAAGCCTGCTGCCATAATTTCTGGTCCAATACCATCACCAGCTAAGGTCACAATCTTTTTAGTCATAGTCATCACTTGCGGGAAAACAAACTGTTCTTCACGCTCTATCCTTTCTTAATCATTTGTAGGCACATCGCGGAATGAAACAGCTTTTCCAATTTCTCCCGCATTTTCTTTTTGTACTAAAGCATTGGCATTAACATACGCAATGGCACCAGCTTTTAGAACATCAAAATCAATACCTGATGCATTGAAAATAGTACCAGTATCAATATTTTCAATAGAAACTGATACACGAGCTTGTGAATCAATACCATCTGTTACAGCATCCATAGTGTAGCTGAGAAGACGAACCTTTTGATTGAAGAATTTATCAACTGCATTATAAATAGCCTCCACAGAACCCTTACCATCTGCTGTTACATCAACTTCTTCATCCTCAGCATTAATCATCACCACTTCAGCAGTCACTGTTTCATCTGGATTAGAAGTTAATTTCAAATCACCAAAGTGGAAACCTTCAGGATTTTCAATTTCTGTACCCGCAACCAAGGCACGAATATCAGCATCTGTAATTTCTGTTTTCTTATCAGCCAATTTTTTGAATTTGCTAAAGAGTGGTTTGATTTCAGTTTCTTCAAAAGCAATTTCCAATTCTTTTAGTTTTTCAACAAAGGCATGACGACCTGAAAGTTTACCAAGTGGTAGTGAATTATGCTTAACACCGACAAGTTCTGGAGTGATGATTTCATAAGTAAGCGGATTTTTAAGCACACCATCTTGGTGAATACCAGATTCGTGTGAGAAGGCATTACCACCGACAACTGCTTTGTTTTTAGGAATTGGAATACCTGAGAAACGAGAAATCAATTCTGACGTATTAACTGTTTCATTAAGAACAATATCTGATGTTGCTTGGTAGTAATCTTCACGAATGTTAAGAGCCACTGCGATTTCTTCAAGAGCAACGTTACCAGCACGTTCACCAATGCCATTAACAGTACCTTCTACACGGCCTGCACCATTTTTAATAGCTGCAAGGGTATTAGCAGTAGCCATACCAAGGTCATCATGACAGTGTGGACTGAAAATAATATCACGGTCAGATTTTACATTTTCAATAAGGTATTTAAAAATATTACCGAATTCTTCAGGTGTTGTAAATCCTACAGTATCTGGAATATTGATATATGTAGCACCTGCATCTACTGCTGTTTGAACAACTTCAAGCAAATAATCAAGCTCCGTACGAGTGGCATCTTCAGGAGAAAACTCTACCACATCAAATTTACTACGCGCATAAGTAACATGTTCCTTGATAATTTCAAGAATCTCTTCTTTTGTTTTTTTCAGTTTATATTCACGGTGAATTGGACTTGTAGCGATGAAAACGTGACATTGTGGGTATTTAGCATCTTTCAAGGCTTCATAACAAGCATCAATATCAGATTTCACAGAACGTGCCAAACCTGATACCGCTGTTGTTGTCATAGCTTCTGAAATTTGACGGACAGCTTCAAAAGAATCTGGACTAGCAGCTGGGAATCCTGCTTCAATAGAAGCAATGCCCCATTTTTCAAGTTGCTTAGCAATCGCAACTTTTTCTTTAACAGAGAAATTCACGCCAGGCGTTTGTTCACCGTCACGAAGAGTGGTATCAAGAAATTCAACTTTACGCATAGTAACCTCTTTCTAATTCTAGCAAAAACATTAATATAAAAATAAAAACATCTCACGGTCAAGCGAGATGTTTTTATCCCGCTTGGTAAGCCAAACAGGACTAATGCTTTTTCTGCACTAGCCCTCATTACGCAATAGCAAGACTGTCATTGTTGCGAATGTCATTGACTTATTTTCCCTTCGATGTTTTTCATTTTTTAACATAATACCCCTTTCTAAGCTAAAAGTCAACAGAATAATCTCAATAAAATAAATTTTCTGAAAATAATTTCAAAAAAGTAAAAGAGCTGGTTTTCCAGCCCTTCACTTATTCTTCGTTATCTTTCAAAATTGCAGCAATTTTAGTATTGATAAGGTCGATTGCGACAACATTTGAAGCACCTTCTGGGATGATGATGTCTGCATAACGTTTTGTTGGTTCGATGAATTGATGGAACATTGGTTTAACCACTGATGTATATTGTTCGATAACACTATCAAGGCTACGTCCACGTTCTTCCATATCACGTTTGATACGACGGATAATACGGATATCATCATCAGTGTCAACAAAAAGTTTAATATCCATCAAATCACGAAGACGTTTGTCTTCAAGAACCAAGATACCTTCAACGATGATAACATCTTGAGGTTCTTGACGATATGTTTTTTCACTACGAGTGTGTAGTGTGTAGTCGTAAATTGGAATATCTACTGGGCGACCTGCAATCAATTCATTGATGTGTTCAATCATCAAATCAGTATCAAAAGCAAGTGGGTGGTCATAGTTAGTTGATACACGTTCTTCAAAAGTCAAGTGGCTTTGATCTTTATAGTAAGAATCGTGTTGAATCATAGCAATTTTTTGATCTTGGAAATTTGCCAAAATTGCTTTAGAAACGCTGGTTTTTCCGCCTCCAGAACCACCAGTCACACCAATAATAATAGGTTTTTTACGCATTTATTACTCCAAATAAAAAATATTTCCTATCTATTCTACTACTTTTTCCAAATTTTTCAAACATTGAAATCCCTTACTTTCCCTTTAAATAAAAAAACTTCGCTTTTTCTATGTTATAATGAAATAAAGATTTAAAACATAGAAAAGGAAAACTATGATTTCACAATTTCCATCTGTCTGGCAAGACCAACTAAAAAATGCTGGCTTTACAGAATTAACAGACATTCAAAAACAAGTTTTTGAACCCATTTCACAAGGAGATAATCTACTTGGCATCAGTCCAACAGGGACTGGTAAAACCTTGGCTTATCTATTTCCAGCATTATTAAAACTAAAACCTAAAAAGTCTCAACAATTGCTAATTTTAGCTCCAAATACAGAGTTAGCTGGGCAAATTTTTGAGGTTACAAAAACATGGGCTGAACCTCTCAATCTGTCAACTCAACTCTTCATCTCTGGTTCTAGTCAAAAACGTCAAATCGAACGTTTGAAAAAAGGTCCTGAAATTCTTATCGGAACACCAGGTCGCGTCTTTGAATTAGTTAAACTCAAAAAAACTAAGATGATGAATGTTGATACCATCATCTTAGATGAATTTGACGAATTACTTAGTGATTCACAGTACCACTTTGTTGAAAACATCATTCACCGTGTTCCACGTGACCATCAAATGATTTACATGAGTGCAACAGATAAAGTTGATCCTGAGGTTCTTGCTGAAAATACTTTAACCATTGACCTTTCTGATCAAACATTAGATCAAATTGCTCACTACTACATCTCTGTTGATAAGCGTGATCGTCTAGAATTACTTCGTAAATTCTCAAATATTCCAGAATTTCGCGGTTTAGTCTTCTTCAACAGCTTATCTGATTTAGGAGCTGCTGAGGAACGTCTTCAATTTAACAATGTTCAAGCTGTTTCACTGGCTTCTGATATTAACGTGAAGTTCCGTAAAGTTATTCTTGAAAAATTCAAAAACCACGAACTCTCATTACTTCTTGCTACTGATCTTGTCGCACGCGGCATTGACATTGAAAACCTTGAATATGTTATCAACTTCGACCTTGCTCGTGACAAAGAAACTTACACACACCGTGCTGGACGAACAGGACGTATGGGGAAAGCTGGTGTCGTGATTACCTTTATCACACACAAAGAAGAATTGAAAAAACTGAAAAAATACGCTCCTGTCTCAGAAGTTTACCTCAAGAAACAAGAAATTCATTTAAAAAAATAAAATAGTAAGCTAAAGAAGCTGAGACAAAAGTCCTCAGCTTCTTTATTTATATAGTTATTGTTTACAAGACGCAGTAGTTGAGTGGGTTCTAATACGCTTATAAATCAGCCTTTACAACCCTTTTGACATCAAGCTACGCTTGACTTCATTTCCAACCTCAAAAGGTTTCCCAAACCTTTTGAGCCATGCGGGGGTGAGTTAAAAAGGTTCGGTGAACCTTTTTAATCGGGAAATAAAACTTACGGAGTAAGTGTCAAAAACGGTCTGGGAATAGACCGTTTTAGGTCAGCAACAAGAAATTAAGACTTGCTGAGGAATCGAATTTCTACGAAATTACTAATTCGCTTTTTAATTTTTAGGCTCATGAATAAAATCTCCACTGGAGACTTTATTTGTCTCACTCCCTTTCTTATTTCAAATTATTAATAACTCTTTCCAAACGTGAAATAGCTTCAACTGGCAAGGCAAGTTTTGGATTATTTTGATTGAAAGATAACAAATAATTCAAACGGAATTGCATACGTGAACGGATGAGTTGTTTGTATTTATTATCAAAATCGTGAATAGGATATTCAGATAAATCTAAATACTCAAATCCTTCAATTGGACCAAAATCTTTAAATTCTGTATTGCCATCGACAATTTTTTCAATTATGCCAAGAGAAACTTCTTTTGGAATACTTTGTCCCATATAAGTTCCGGTATTAATGATATAACAATCAACATCTCCTTCAAATAATGAACGGAATTTTTGATAATCCTCAACCAAAGGATAAACTCTAAATGGATTAGCAAATGGTTCAATGACAAGTGTTTGTTTATTGCCTTCGATGTTTTCTGCACTTGAACGTTTGGTCATTAAGGTACAACCCATCGTAGCTGCCATCAGAGGATCATTAATCTTAATCAATGGAGGTAGTGAATCGTCTTTCATAATCCAGAAGATAGCATTAATTGGCTCTTCAATATGATCGACACGATTTGGCGTTGCGAAACGAGACTTAACCGTTCGACCATTACCGTTTCGAATGTCTTCTGTCATCAATTTCTTACGACCATTTTCATCCAAAGTAACCCCACAATTTTGTACTGTTACAAAGAAATCTTGTTCTGGGTGTCCAGTTGGATAATCATTAGTTTTATCAAAATATGAAGGTTCCAATGCAATAGATGAACCATCTTTTTCTGAAATAACAAAAGCATCATCATGCAAAACTTTGATATCATATTTACCATTGTGCTTAGCATGAGTTAGAGTAGATTTTCCTGAACCAGATAAACCAAAGAATGATGCCACATAGTCATTTCCATCTTCCTTACCTTGGAAAATCTTCAAACCACCATGGCAAGAAACATAGCCATTACGAGCCGCTGTCCCCCAAGCAAGTGTCAAAGTAGCTTTTTTCAACTCACCAAAATAATTAAGCCCCAGAATAGCAACACAGTTATGGTTAGTATCAAAATAAACTAGACCATCTGGATAAGCTGGATGAGACCATTTAGGATCAAAGAACACAAAAATATCATCTTCATCGTAAGATTTAGAGACTTTCAAACGATTCTTAAACTCTTCATCCAAAATTTGGAAATTTAATAACCATGAATAAAGATTGTTAATCTCTTCTTCTGGTACCATCAAATGAGCACGTACCATAAATTCTTCATCTAACCCTACAATAGCATCAGCTTTGTAAAATTGACGACGGTGCGCTTGATAAACTGCACTTCTGACAATAGACAAGAGACGTTCATCTTCATCTTCATCTTGACCAAAAATACGGCGTGCTTTAGCTGTTCGTCCAACCACAGCACCAGAATTTGTTAACAACACACGAGCATAGGAAGGCAGTCCCAATTCCTTAGTATGAATGACAGGCATGTCTAAAATCACTGTACCTGCAGCATTTGAAGCCAGTTGATATGCCTCTTCTAAGGTTTTAATTGGGTGAACCTGGTTTTCATAAAATGCTGTTTCGACAATAGTTTTTAATGCAGAAAAATACGGACTTGATTTGCGCATTTCTAAAGTTGAAAATTGATTACGTGTTACCATTTTCTACCTCCTATTGTATGGTTAATTTCATTCTACCAAAAAAGTATGCGTTTTCATAATTAAAAGTGTGAAAATATTAGAAAAAAGAAATAATTTCTAAAAATTTTCAAAAAAAGAACAACTTCCCTTCCTTCTATTTCTGAAAAAACAAAAAGGCTAGAACAATGTTCTAACCTTTTATCTATTATTTGGCAATATCAAATACAGTAGATTTGACAGTTGTCATAGCTTCAATTGAATATTTCACACCTTGTGTTCCAGCACCAGATTTTTTAGCACCAAGGAATGGGAAGTTATCTGTACCACGTTGTGTTTTGTTGTTAATGTGAACAGTACCCACTTCAAGTTGTTCAGCAATCTTGAATGCCAATGGGAAGTTGTTTGTAAATACAGAAGCTTGAAGACCGTATTCAGATTTGTTTGAAATTTCGATAGCTTCTTCAACTGAGTTCACACGGATAAATGGAAGGACTGGACCAAATGGTTCTTCCCAAGCCAAGCGCATATCAGTTGTAACGTTATCGAACAAGACTGGGCTGATAAGGTTACCTTCACGTTTGAATGAAATAACTTCTTTAGCACCTTTTTCTTGAGCATCTTTGATAAGACCTTCAACGTAATCAGCTGCTTTTGTATCAATAAGTGGAGTGATATCAGCGTTATCTTCTGGCATACCAACAGTCAAGTTGTTAACAAGTGCAGAAACTTTTTCAACTAATTTGTCAGCAATGCTATCCATAACAAGAACACGTTTTACAGCTGTACAACGTTGTCCTGAGTATCCATAAGCACCAGCAACGATGTTTTTAGCAGCCAAGTCAAGATCAGCATCTTCAAGGATGATAGCTGAGTCTTTACCACCAAGTTCAAGCATGATTGGACGCATACCAGCTAAATGACCAATGTGTTCACCAACTGGTGTAGAACCTGTAAAGTTAATGTAGTTAACAGCTTCATGTTCTACAATGTAGTCACCGATAACTGAACCACGTCCTGTGATTGTATTGAAGACACCTGCAGGAAGTCCAGCTTCAGCAAATGCTTCAGCCAAAAGAAGACCTGAGATAGAACCTTGCGTAGGTGGTTTAAGGGCAACAACGTTCCCTGAAATAAGGGCAGGAGCAATCTTAGAACCTGCAAGGTTGATTGGGTAGTTAAATGGTGAAATAGCAAGTACCAATCCTACTGGTTCGCGACGAACAATAGCGATTTTTTTCTTGCTTGCTGGATCAAAGCTTCCACCTTCAAGAACTTCACCTTCAAGACGTACGCCTTCTTCAGCAGCATAGTTAATGATTTCAGCAGTACGGATAACTTCTCCAACAGCTGATTTGTAACCTTTAGCAATTTCTTTTGAAAGAACAGCACCGATTTTTTCAGCGTCACGTACCAAAATATCAGCTGCTTTGTGAAGGTATTCAGCACGTTCAACATATGAAAGTGCACGCCATGCTTTTTGAGCTGCTTTAGCTGATGCATATACATAGTCAACTTCTTCTTGGCTCATTGCAGGAACAGAACCAAGTTCTTCACCAGTTGCGGGAGCGTAAATTTTGATTTCTTCTTTAGAAAGTTTCCACTCACCGTTGACGTAATTTTTATATTGTTTAGTCAAGTGATATCTCCTTTTAAATGTGATAACTCCATTTTATCACTTTTTTAACTTTTTTCAATATTTAAACACAAAAAAAGTCTGAAAATTTAGACAAAAACTTTGTACCGTCAAATAGTTATAATTATAAAATATCTAACAAAATGAGAAAAGTCCTCTAATTCCTACATATGTTTTGCTATAATCAGAATTTAGAGAATTTTTTCAATTGATCAAAATTTTGTTTTTATAATTTTTTTGTATATTTTCCATTAGAAAAAATATTATACTTTTGATTTGATTTAGGTAAAATCTTTAAAATTTTAACATTAAAAAAAGCTTTTAACAAAATGTTAAAAGCTTCCTCATGTTAATTAGTCAACATTAACATATTCTTTGCTAAGCTCAAGAACTTCTTCCATTGTTGAGCATTCTGTAAGAGCACGGTTAGCGTATTCTTGCATTTTAGCAGTGTCAAGTTTCTTCATCAAGCTACGTGTACGAAGAATTGATGTAGCTGACATAGAGAACTCGTCAAGTCCCATTCCGACAAGAAGTGGAACAGCTTTTTGGTCACCGGCCATTTCACCACACATACCAGCCCATTTACCTTCAGCGTGAGCTGCTTTGATAACGTTGTTAATCAAACGAAGGATTGATGGATTATATGGTTGGTAAAGGTATGAAACTTGTTCGTTCATACGGTCAGCAGCCATTGTGTATTGGATAAGGTCGTTTGTTCCGATTGAGAAGAAGTCAACTTCTTTCGCAAATTGGTCTGCAAGCATAGCTGCAGCTGGAATTTCGATCATGATACCAACTTGGATATCATCTGAAACGGCAACGCCTTCAGCTTTAAGGTTAGCTTTTTCTTCATCAAAGATTGCTTTAGCAGCACGGAATTCTTTAAGAAGTGCAACCATTGGGAACATGATACGAAGTTGTCCGTGTACAGATGCACGAAGAAGAGCACGGATTTGTGTACGGAACATTGCATTTCCTGTTTCTGAGATAGAAATACGAAGTGCACGGAATCCAAGGAATGGGTTCATTTCTTTTGGAAGGTCGAAGTAAGGAAGTTCTTTATCCCCACCGATATCCATCGTACGAACCACAACTGGTTTACCATTCATGCCTTCAAGAACAGCCTTGTATGCTTCATATTGTTCATCTTCAGTTGGGAAGTCTTGTGAATCCATGTACAAGAATTCTGTACGGTAAAGACCAACTGCTTCTGCACCATTAGCATTAACACCTTCAACGTCTTTAGGTGTACCAATGTTAGCTGCCAATTCGAAGTGTTTACCATCTGCTGTTACTGTTTCAGCATCTTTAAGAAGAGCCCATTCAGCTTTTTGTTTAGCATACGCTTCACCAGCAGCTTTAAATTCAGCAATTTCTTCATCTGTTGGGTTGATGATAACATCACCAGTGATACCATTTACAGCAACGATATCGCCATCTTTAACACGGCTAGTGATATCGTTTGTCCCAAGAACAGCAGCAATTTCAAGTGTACGAGCCATGATAGCTGAGTGACTTGTACGTCCTCCAATGTTTGTAACAAAGGCTTTAACGAATTGTTTGTTCAATTGGGCAGTATCAGAAGGTGTCAAATCGTGTGCAATAACGATTGATTCTTCATCAATTGTTGCAGGGTTTGGAAGTTTAGCACCGATAAGGTGAGCCAATACACGTTTAGCAACGTCGCGGATATCTGCGGCACGTTCTTGCATGTATGGGTTATCTTCCATTCCTTCAAAGATAGTGATGAACATGTCAGTCACTTCTTTAAGTCCTGCTTCTGCGTTAGTTTGTTTTGCACGAATAGTTTCTTTAATTTGGCTGATCATTTCTGGGTCAGCAAGAACCATTAAATGTGCGTCAAATACGGCAGCTGCTTCTTCGCCAAGTGTTTCTACTGCTTTTTCACGTATAATAGAAAGCTCGTCTTGTGATGCTTTCAATGCGGCATCTAGGCGAGCTTCCTCTGCACTTGTATCTTCAACTGTAACAGTTTCAAATGACAAATCAGGTTGAACGAGTAGATACGCTTTAGCAACAGCAACACCATCAGATGCGGCAATTCCTTTAAGCATTTCTGTCATTTTCTTAAGCCAATCCTTCTTTTGTCATTGTTTCTTCGATTGCTGCAAGTGCGTCATCAGCGTCAGCACCTTCAGCAGAGATAGTTACGTCAGCACCTTGACCAACACCAAGACTCATAACACCCATGATTGATTTAAGGTTTACTGCTTTACCTTTGTAGTCAAGAGTGATGTCTGAAGCGAATTTGCTAGCTGTTTGAACAAGCAAAGTAGCTGGACGTGCGTGAATACCTGTTTCTGCAACAATGTGAAAATCTTTTGAAGCCATATTATGGTTCTCCTTTTATTTGTGTTTTTTCGGATTACCTTATGATAACCCTTACAAGCTATGATTATAGCATAAACCCTTTTTTATTTCAATAGTTACACACCTTGTATGCGCCTTCTTTTTTGAAAAATTAAGGAAAAACGGCACTTTTGGGCTGTGAAATTACCTGTTTTTTTCAAAAATAAATAGAAACAAGTTGAACTCGCTTCCATTTATTGATTAATCTTTTTTATCAGCCTTTTTTCTTTTCAAAGCCGCTGTTTGTTTTCGAAGCTCATTAAAGAATGGTGCCGTAGTCAAACTGAAGTTTTTATAGTTTCGAAGCATACGACGTTGGTTAAAACGAAATGGCTGTACTCCTTTTTCTTTTAATGTATCATTAATATGAAGTCGCAGATTATCCAAACGCTTACTGAAGACTTCGGCTTGTTTTGACAAGTCTCCCACTTCATTTTTAACCGTTTCTCGTAATTTTTCTTGCTCTGCACGAACATATTTTTCAAAAGCTTGCGCTGCTTGTTGGAATTTCACCGTATCAAGGACTGTCCAAATCAAATCAGCTGTCATAAGACAAACAATCCCTAATGCTATCCATTGATTCAAATGATTTATCAAACGCATCACATCAGGCTGAATAAATTTAACAAGAATAACAATGCTAAATCCCCAAAAAAGAGAAATTCTTGGGGCAATCCAACCTTTAATATTTCCAACTTCATTGGTGTAATCCCAAAGTTTCATGTGGAAAAAGGTCTCCAGCAACCAAGCTGCAATAAATTCAAATATCGTTGCTACAAGCATACCACTAACAAAGAGACCTAAAAGATTATGCTGAAAGGGCTGTGTTGCTAACAAAACAGTTGTCACCGCAAAGCCATAAACTGGGCAATACGGTCCGACCAAAAAGCCACGATAAGCAAACTTTTTATCTTTTATAGAACAATAGATGGTCTCCCAAAGCCAACCGATGAATGAATAGATAAAAAATAAAAAAATAATATCCGTCACAGAATAGCTCATAAAACTCTAACCTCTAAAATTCAAACTATTCTCATTATAACAAAAAACCTAGAACAAGACTTGTCCTAGGTTAGGTTTTACATATTTTCAATAAGTTTTGCAGCAAACTCACTTGTTGAGCAAGCTTTTCCACCCTGAGCTAAATCTGCTGTGAATTGACCTTTGGCAAATGTTTTTTCAATTGCTTGAGAAATCAAGCTAGCAACTTCTGTCCAGCCGATGTAATCAAACAACATACAGCCTGACAAAAGAACTGAACAAGGATTAGCAATATCTTTTCCAGCAATATCTGGTGCTGTTCCATGAGTCGCTTCAAAAATAGCATGACCAGTCACATAATTGATATTAGCACCAGGTGAGATTCCGATACCACCAACTTGAGCAGCAAGAGCATCACTTGCGTAGTCACCATTAAGGTTTGTCAAAGCCACAACATCAAACTTTTCAGGGTTAAGCAAAATTTGTTGCAAGAAGTTATCGGCAATAATGTCATTCATAACCAATTTTCCACTTGCCAATTCATCTGCGTATTCGCGTTCTGCTAATTCATAACCCCATTTTCGGAAGCCACCTTCAGTGAATTTTTGGATGTTTCCTTTGTGAACGATTGTGACATTTGTTAATTGATTAGCAAGAGCATATTCAATAGCAGAGCGAATCAAACGTTCACTGCCTTCTTTTGAAATTGGCTTAATACCAATGCTACTTGTTTCAGGAAAACGAATCTTGCTGACAGACATGTCATTTTGCAAGAATTCGATGACTTTTTTCACTTCAGGAGTGCCAGCTTCCCATTCAATACCAGCATAAATATCTTCGGTATTTTCACGGAAAATAGTAATACTTGTTTTTTCTGGTTCTTTAAGTGGACTTTCAATTCCTTTAAAATAACGAACTGGACGAACACAAGCATACAAATCCAATTCTTGGCGAAGCGTTACATTTAGTGAACGGATTCCGCCACCAACTGGTGTTTCTAGAGGACCTTTAATAGCAATCAAATCTTCTTTAATCGTATCAAGCGTTTCTTCTGGTAACCATTTACCAGTTGCTTCATGCGCTTTTTTACCAGCTAAAAGTTCATGCCATTCAACTTTCTTTTGACCTTGATAAGCTTTTTCAACAGCAGCATCAAAGACAGCACGCGCATTTTTCCAAATGTCACGTCCAACACCGTCCCCTTCAATAAAAGGGATAATTGGATGATTAGAAACGACCAATTGGCCATTTTCTAAAGTGATTTTATCAGCCATAATTTTCCTTTTTCCTTTCGTAATCTTTTTTTAACGATCTTCAAGTGGAACATATTTCAAACCAAGTTCACCTTTATAACGAGAACGTGGACGAATCAATTTATTATGTTTTTGTTGTTCTTGAATATGAGCAATCCAACCAGCAACACGACTCATGGCAAAAATCAACGTAAAGATTGAACTATCAATACCAAGCACATGATAAACTGTCGCTGAATAGAAATCGACATTTGGAATCAAACCTTTAGTATGTTTCATGTAATCTTCAATTTCACGAGACAAGTCAAACCAAATTTCATTTTCAGTTCCTTCTGTTAAAGCTTGAGCCATTTCACGAAGATATTTTTCACGTGGGTCTTGTGTTTTATAAACGCGGTGGCCAAATCCCATGATTTTTTCTTGTGAATCAAGTTTTTCTTTTAGATAAGCTTTAGTATCACCCATTTCACGGATTTCAGTCAACATGTCGAAAACACGTTCATTAGCGCCACCGTGAAGAGGTCCTTTAAGGGTACCAATCGCTGTTGTTACACAAGAATAAATATCAGCCAAAGTTGACGCACAGACACGAGCGGCAAATGTTGAGGCATTTAATTCATGATCAGCATGTAAAACCAAAGCTCGATTTAAAGCTTTAACTTGCAATTCTGTTGGTTCTTCACCATTTAGCATATAAAGGAAATTGGCGGCAAAGCACAAGTCCTTGCGTGGTGCTACTGGTGTTTTTCCTTCACGCAAACGAGCAAAAGCTGCAATGATGGTTGGCATCTTTGCCATTAATTGAATAGATTGTTCGTAAGTTGCTTCTTCTGAGTTATCTTCTGCATTAACATTGTAAACTCCGAGCAAACTAACTGTTGAACGAAGAACACTCATCGGATGCAAATGATTACGTGATTGAATCATAATACATTGCACAACAGCGTCACTGATAGCGTAATTATCACGAAGTAATTTTACAAAATCATCAAGTTGTGTTTTATTTGGCAAATGAAGGTTCCAAAGAAGGTAAATCACTTCTTCGAAACTTGCGTCATTGTCCATCAATTCTGAAATATTATAACCTGCGTAAGATAGATTATCATTAATAATCGAGCTAATACGGGTATTACAGGCGATTAAGTCTTTTAATCCACTTGATCCTGTCATATATTAAGCACCCCCTAATTTCTTTCTAACAACCATTGGTAGAATTCCACCGTTTTTGTAGTAACGGATGTCAGCATCCGCATCAAAACGTACCATGGCTTTAAAGTGTTTTTCACCTGATTCATCACGTGCAATCACATCAACAATATCGTGAATACCAGGATTTTCTGAAAGGTTAATATCGTATGTTTCGTAACCTGTTAATCCAAGGCTTTCTGCTGTTTCACCTTCTAAGAATTGCAATGGCAACACACCCATCATAACAAGGTTTGAGCGGTGAATACGTTCAAAACTTTCAGCAAGAACAGCCTTAACACCGAGAAGATTTGAACCTTTAGCAGCCCAGTCACGACTTGATCCCATACCGTAATCTTTACCAGCAATGACCAAAGTGTCAACATTATCTTCTTTATAATGCATAGCTGCATCATAGATTGGCATCAATTCACCGTTATATTTTGTATAACCACCAATTTTACCATCGGCTAATTGGTTTTGAATACGGATATTGGCAAATGTTCCGCGCATCATGACTTCGTGATTACCACGACGACTACCATATGAGTTGAAATCAAGGTAATCTACACCGTGTTCAGTCAAGTATTTAGCGGCAGGGCTATTTTTAGCGATGTTACCAGCTGGTGAGATGTGGTCAGTTGTGACACTATCACCAAATTTAGCCAATGGTTTAAGGTTCTTAAGTGGTTTGATTGCTAAATCATCACCCAAGTGATCAAAGTATGGTGGATTTTGGATGTATGTTGACGCTTCATTCCAATGGTAAATTTTACTTTCTTCTGTTGGAATTTGGTTCCATTTTTCACTATCTGTAAAGACATGTTCATACTCATGTTCGAACAACTCACGCGTGACAAATTGATCAACATATTTTGCCACTTCGTCATTTGTTGGCATAATGTCTTTAAGGTAGACTGGTTCATTATTTTGATCAAAACCAAGCGGTTCTG
This sequence comes from Streptococcus vicugnae, assembly GCF_016461705.1. Lineage (GTDB taxonomy): Bacteria > Bacillota > Bacilli > Lactobacillales > Streptococcaceae > Streptococcus > Streptococcus vicugnae. The sequence goes on from NZ_JAEMHW010000002.1 coordinate 532,860, forward strand.
TTGTCAAATCGATGTTAGTATTTCCAGCAAGTGCATAGGCCACAACAAGCGGTGGGCTAGCAAGGAAATTAGCTTTGACAAGTGGATTAACACGTCCTTCAAAGTTACGGTTACCTGATAAAACAGCTGACGCTAGCAAATCAGTATCAGTAATTGCCTCGGCTACTTCTGGACGAAGGCTACCTGAGTTACCGATACATGTTGTACAACCATAACCAACAATATTAAAGCCAAGTGTATCTAGATAAGTTTGCAAACCAGAGTTTCGAAGATAACCTGTCACCACTTTTGAACCAGGAGCAAGTGATGTTTTAACTGTCGGAGCTACGCGTAGACCTCGTTCAACAGCATTTTTAGCAAGTAATCCAGCTGACATGAGTACGTAAGGATTTGATGTATTCGTACATGACGTGATAGCTGCAATTGCCACATGTCCAGTCTTAATCTCAACATCTTGATCTTCAAAATGAACAGTTGCTGTTTTATTAATTTCATCAGCTGTTAGACCAAATCCTTGAACACCTGCTTCACGTACCAAACTTTCTTGGAAAGTTTGTTTAGCTTGTGTCAAATCAATCAAATCTTGTGGACGTTTTGGTCCAGAGATACTTGGTGAAATAGTAGATAAATCAATTTCAACGACTTTAGTGTATTCAGCTTGATGTTCTGGATCGTAGAAAAGATTGTTACGTTTAGCATATTCTTTTGTCAATTCGATGTGAGTTTCATCACGGTTTGTCAAACGCATGTAGTTAAGTGTTTCATCATCGATTGGGAAATAACCACATGTTGCACCGTATTCAGGAGCCATATTAGCGATAGTTGCACGCTCTGCAAGGCTAAGATTTGAAAGACCATCACCAAAGTACTCAACGAATTTGCCGACAACTTTTTCTTGACGAAGGACTTGTGTCACTTTAAGTGCCAAGTCAGTTGCAGTCGCAATCTTAGGCAATTTACCTGTCAAACGGACACCGATGACTTCTGGAATTGGGAAGAATGACGCTTCACCAAGCATAGCTGCTTCAGCTTCAATACCTCCAACACCCCAACCAAGCACACCAATACCATTAATCATTGTTGTATGACTATCAGTACCAAACATTGAATCAGGATAAAGCATGCCATCTTTTTCAATAACAACATCGCTTAAATATTCAATATTAACTTGGTGGATAATCCCTGTTGCTGGTGGAACAGCGCGATAGTTATCAAATGATTTTTCTGCCCATTTCAAAAATTCATAACGCTCATTGTTACGTTTAAATTCCATGTTAATGTTATCTTCTAAAGCTGTGTCACAACCGAAGAAATCGACTTGAACACTGTGGTCAATAACCAAATCAACAGGAATTTCAGGATTAATAAGTTCTGCATCACCACCGTTTGAGACAATGGCATCACGCATTGAGGCAAGGTCAACCACAACTGGTACACCAGTGAAATCTTGTAGGATAACACGACTTGGTTTGAAAGGCACCTCGCCTTGGATGTTTTTAGGATTGTAAGTTGCTAAATTTTCAATGTGAGATTTTGTGACATCTACTCCATCATACTTTCTGAGTAAACTTTCAAGTAATATACGAATAGTGTAAGGGATTCTTTTGATATTTCCTCCATAATGAGAAACGGCTTCTTCAAGATTAAGGTAAGAATAGTCATTCTCTTTGAAAGAAAATTTAGATAAGAACTCTGTCATGTACGGACCCCCGATTATAATTATGGTGTTTTAATTATACAAAATTCAGAAAATTTTGTCAACATTAATTTACAGGTATATGTTAGGTTTTCTGACACAACTTGTCACCTTGTTGGTCGTTTTCCAAAAACGCTTGATATCACTACATTTTGTATCGCTTTCAACAACAAGGTACTATATGTTGTGTTTTTGTAAGCCTTTTTGTTTGCTTTTTTGGTAAATTTTGGTTATTCTAATTAAACATTGAATTAAAAAAAGATATCGATTTATGGAGGAAAGCCTAATGGCTAACAAAATTACACTTTTTTCAAAAAATAATTGCATGCAATGCAAAATGACCAAAAAGCTTTTAGAAAAAGAGGGGGCTGATTTCCAAGAAATTAATATCGATGAGCGTCCAGACATGATTGATTACGTTAAAAGCCTTGGTTTCACTGCTGCTCCAGTTATCAAAGCCGGCGATATCGTATTCTCTGGCTTTCAACCAAGTAAGTTAAAAGAAATTGTTTAACTACACTACTTCCATCTTTAATTAGAAAGGAATTACCTTGCCCGACAAACGAGCTTGGTATCTTACTTTATGAGTCTTAAAAATCTCGGCGATGTATCATACTTTCGCCTTAATAATGAAATTAACCGTCCAGTCAATGGACAAATCCCCTTAAATAAAGATAAAGAAGCTCTGAAAGCCTTCTTTTCTGAAAATGTCATTCCCAATACAATGACTTTCAAGAACATTTCAGAAAAAATCAGCTACTTAATCACAAATGACTACATTGAAGCTGAATTCATCAGTAACTATTCTCCAGAGTTCATTGAATCATTATCTGAAGAATTAAGATCTCACAATTTCCGCTTCAAATCATTCATGGCAGCCTACAAGTTTTACCAGCAATATGCATTAAAAACAAACGACGGTAGTCAATACCTTGAAAGCATCGAAGACCGTGTCCTTTTTAATGCACTCTATTTTGCCAATGGCAATGAGACATTAGCTCGTGATTTAGCCACTGAAATGATTAACCAGCGTTACCAACCAGCTACTCCTTCTTTCTTGAATGCAGGTCGTAGTCGACGAGGAGAATTTGTATCGTGTTTCCTAATTTCAGTTACTGATGACATGAATGCTATCGGACGTTCTATCAACTCAGCTTTGCAATTGTCACGTATCGGAGGCGGTGTTGGTATTAGCCTTTCAAATCTACGTGAGGCTGGTGCTCCTATCAAAGGTTACGAAGGCGCAGCATCTGGTGTGGTACCAGTCATGAAGCTCTTTGAAGATAGCTTTTCGTATTCTAACCAACTGGGGCAGCGCCAAGGTGCTGGTGCGGTTTACCTGGATGTTTTCCACCCAGATATCATGGCTTTCTTATCTACTAAAAAAGAAAACGCTGATGAAAAAGTGCGTGTCAAAACACTGTCACTTGGAATCACTGTGCCAGATAAATTCTACGAACTAGCACGTAAAAATGAAGACATGTACCTCTTCAGTCCATATAGTGTTGAGCGTGAGTACGGTGTTCCTTACAGCTATGTAGACATCACAGCAGAATACGACAAAATGGTTGCTAATCCTAACATTGTTAAAACTAAGATTAAAGCGCGTGATTTGGAAACTGAAATTTCAAAACTCCAACAAGAATCCGGCTACCCTTATGTGATTAACATTGACACAGCTAACCGTACTAATCCAATCGATGGTAAAATCATCATGTCAAACCTATGTTCTGAAGTTCTTCAGGTTCAAAAGCCAAGCATTATCAACGATGCCCAAGAATTTGTCAAAATGGGGACAGATATTTCATGTAATTTAGGATCAACTAACGTGGTTAATATGATGACTTCTCCAGATTTTGGTCGCTCTATTAAAGCTATGACACGCGCTCTAACTTTTGTTTCAGATACGTCATCAATTGAAGCTGTGCCAACAATCAAGCATGGGAATGAACAAGCTCATACCTTTGGACTTGGTGCTATGGGACTTCACACCTACCTAGCTCAAAACCATATTCACTATGGAAGTCCGGAATCTATTGAATTTACAAACATCTATTTCACGTTGCTCAATTACTGGACATTAGTCGAATCTAATCAGATTGCCCGCGAACGCAAGCAGACATTTGTAGGATTTGAAAAGTCAAAATACGCGGACGGAAGTTACTTTGATAAATACATCACAGGTGAATTTGTACCAAAATCTGACCGTGTTAAAGAACTTTTTGCGAATCACTTTATCCCTAGTGGAAAAGATTGGGCTGAGCTTCGTGATGCTATTATGACAGACGGGCTCTATCACCAAAATCGCTTAGCTGTTGCCCCAAATGGTTCTATTTCTTACATCAACGATGTCTCTGCTTCACTTCATCCAATTACACAACGTATTGAAGAACGTCAAGAAAAGAAAATTGGTAAGATTTACTACCCTGCTGCAGGTTTGTCTACAGATACTATTCCTTATTACACTTCTGCTTATGATATGGATATGCGAAAAGTGATTGATGTTTACGCTGCAGCTACTGAACACGTCGATCAAGGATTATCACTCACATTGTTCTTGCGCAGTGACATTCCAGAAGGACTCTATGAATGGAAAACGCAAAGTAAACAAACTACTCGCGACCTGTCTATCTTGCGTCATTATGCTTTCAATAAAGGTCTTAAATCAATTTATTACATCCGTACTTTCACTGATGATGGGGAAGAAGTTGGTTCAAACCAATGCGAAAGCTGTGTGATTTAACTGAACACTTGTTATTGGTACTAAAAAACCTAATAACAAGACGGCAACCGCTATAGCGGATTCCCTAGTTCACTTACTAACTTCATCAAATGACTAGTATCGAGTCATTTGGTTTTGTGTGATAACTGCTATGTGACGACTTGAACCGGTACAACTTAAAGAACTTCAATTGAAGCGCCAGTCTTCTGGCTAGCTTTCTTATAACTACTCTTAGGAGAAATCAGAAACATGACTACATATTATAAAGCCATTAATTGGAATGAGATTGAAGATGTCATTGATAAATCAACTTGGGAAAAATTAACAGAACAATTCTGGCTAGATACACGTATTCCGCTTTCAAATGATTTAGATGACTGGCGTAAACTCTCAGACCAAGAAAAAGATTTGGTTGGTAAGGTATTTGGTGGCTTAACTCTTCTTGATACCATGCAATCAGAATCTGGTGTTGAAGCTATTCGTGCAGATGTCAGAACACCTCATGAAGAAGCTGTTCTCAACAATATTCAATTCATGGAGTCAGTCCATGCCAAATCTTACTCTTCTATTTTTTCAACCCTGAATACAAAATCAGAGATTGAAGCTATTTTTGAATGGACAAATAACAACGAATATTTGCAGAAAAAAGCTAAAATCATTAATGATATTTATGAAAATGGTACTGCTCTGCAAAAAAAAGTTGCCTCAACTTTCCTTGAAACCTTCCTCTTCTATTCTGGATTTTTCACCCCTCTTTATTATCTTGGTAACAATAAATTGGCAAACGTCGCTGAAATTATCAAATTAATTATCCGTGATGAATCTGTTCATGGCACTTACATTGGTTATAAATTCCAGCTTGGTTTCAATGAATTATCCGAAGAAGAACAAGAAGAATTGCGTGACTGGATGTATGATTTACTTTACCAACTTTATGAAAATGAAGAAAATTATACTAAAACACTCTATGACGAAGTGGGCTGGACCGAAGAAGTTCTGACTTTCTTACGCTACAACGCTAATAAAGCTCTTATGAACTTAGGCCAAGATCCGCTATTCCCTGATAGTGCTAACGATGTCAATCCAATCGTCATGAATGGTATCTCAACTGGTACTTCTAATCACGACTTCTTTAGTCAGGTTGGAAACGGCTACCTTCTTGGTTCTGTCGAAGCTATGCAAGATGATGATTACAATTATGGTCTTGATTAGCATTTTCAAAAATTTTCAAAAATAAATTAGAATTTTCAAAAAATTGTTGCGAAGTGTCTTGACAAGAAACTTTCTTTCATGCTAGACTATAAGCAAAATATAACTCACAAAGGAGTGCCTCTGGCTGAGATCGCATTTGCGAAATCCTGATAACCTGATCTCGTTAGGACGAGCGTAGGGATTGTGACATGACTTTTTTAAACTTGTTTGAAATCGCATTGAACATATTATCAGTAAAAAGCTCCTTTGTATTAGAAGGAGCTTTTTATGTCGTCAAAGAATTCTCAATTGTCTGCTTTAATTGAGACTGCACTTGTTGCTGCTTTTGCCATGGCCTTATCTTATATCCCAGATTTTGCTAGTTGGTTCACCCCTTCATTTGGTACTGTCCCTGTCGTTCTCTTTGCTCTAAGACGTGGTCCAAAATATGGAACTTTGGCTGGTTTGATTTGGGGATTACTTCATTTCATTTTAGGAAAAGTTTGGTACTTGGCTTTATCACAAGTTATTATTGAATACATTATCGCCTTTATCTCGATGGGATTAGCTGGTTTTCTATCTGCACCATTTCAAAATGCTCTTTCTAAAGATAACAAGGGACGCGCTTTAATTTACTCAACTATCGGTGCGATACTTGCTGTTTTCGTCCGCTATTTCTGGCATTATGTAGCAGGCTTTATCTTCTGGGGAAGCTATGCTCCAAAAGGCATGTCTCCCTACTGGTATTCATTTACCGTCAACGGAACAGCTGGACTATTGACTTTGATTTTTGTCATTTTAGCACTTGCTATTATCATACCAACACAAGGAAAACTTTTCTTGGTAAAAAAATAACTATTCCTCTTTAAGCGTAACACTACAAAAGCTAAGGCTGCTTGCCTTAGCTTTTTGTCATGTCTTCAATTTAGAGTTGTTTTGCCAGATTAATCATTTCAAGTACACCTTGTGCACATTCGCTACCTTTATTTCCAGCTTTTGAACCTGAGCGTTCGATAGCTTGTTCGATATCTTCTGTCGTAATCACGCCAAACATGACTGGAATATCACTCGTAAGATTGATTTGACCAACACCTTTTGCCACTTCATTACAAACAAGGTCATAATGACTAGTTGACCCACGGATAACACTTCCGAGTGTGATAACTCCATCGTATTTGCCAGTCGCAACAATTTTTTTGGTCATGAATGGAATCTCAAAAGCACCTGGGACCCAATAAACATCAATATCTTCTTCAGCTACTTCGTTGCGAATCAAACCATCCATGGCACCTCCCAATAATTTTGAGGTGATAAATTCATTAAAACGTGCGACTACAATAGCAATTTTTAAGTCTTTTCCGATAAATTTTCCTTCAAATGTTGTCATGATTTTTCTCCTTATACGATATGTAGTAAATGATGAAATTTTTCTTGTTTGGTTTGCAAATAAGCACGATTTTCTTGATGGGCCGGCATCTGCAAAGGCAAGCGTTCAACAATCTCAACGCCAGATTTTTCAAGTTGCTCTAACTTGTCAGGATTGTTAGTCAATAACTTGATTTGCTTAATATTCAAAAATGATAGAATATCTGCCGCAATTTGATAATCGCGCTCATCTGGTGCAAAACCAAGTTCAAGGTTGGCATCATAGGTATCCATACCTTCTTCTTGCAACTGGTAAGCCTTAAGTTTGTTTTTAAGTCCAATGCCACGTCCCTCTTGTCGAAGGTACAAAATAGCTCCGCGCCCAACTTTATCAATTTGGTGCATTGCTGCATGTAATTGCTCACCACAATCACAACGTAAAGAACCAAAGATATCTCCTGTCAAACATTCGGAATGCAGACGAACTAAAAGCGGTTCATCACTTGTTAAATCACCCTTTGACAGCAAAACATGCTCACGGTGTTCTTCATCTTCAAACAAGCGCAACTCAAAATCACCATAAGCCGATGGCAACTTTACCTTTGGGCTATCTTGAAAACTCACATAACGGGCAATATCACCCACTTCAATCATGGTCAAATTCCATTTCTCAGCATACGTGTATAAATCAGTCTTACGGGCCATAGTGCCATCTTCTTTTAAAATTTCACAAATATATGCAGCTTCTGTACTACCAGCCAAACGCACCAAATCAAGGCTGGCTTCGGTGTGCCCTCGACGTTGCAAAACACCGCCACTTCGTCCCACTAAAGGAAACATATGCCCAGGGCGATGAAAATCGCTAGCTTTACTACTTTGTGATGCCAAAGCTTGAATAGTTTTAGCACGATCAAATGCTGAAATACCCGTTGATGTCTCCTTGTGGTCGACACTAATAGTGAAGGCTGTGCCGTGTGCATCAGTGTTTTCTTCTGACATTGGAGATAGTTCCAAATGCTTAGCAATACGTTTTGATACTGGTGCGCAAATCAAGCCACGCGCGTGCGCTGTCATAAAATTCACATTTTCTGGAGTTACCAATTCTGCTAAACCGACCAAGTCTCCTTCTGCTTCGCGGTCATCATCATCAACCACTACAATTAATTTACCTGCTTTTAAATCAGCAAGTGCTTTTTCAACATCCTTAAACATTTATTGTCCTCCCATTTTTGCCATTTGTGCTTGCATGTATTTGGCTAAAATATCTGTCTCAATATTGACCTTATCACCTTTTTTAAGCTGAGCCAGATTCGTTTCTTTAGCTGTGTGCGGAATCAATGACACAGTAAACTGTCCTGACTTGACAGATGCCACCGTCAAACTAACACCATTAACTGCAATTGACCCCTGACCCACGATTTGACCTTCCAATTCTTTTGGAAAAGCAAAACTAAGCACAATAGCATTTTCATCACTTTGTTTTTGAACAAGTGTCGCAACGCTATCAACATGTCCTGTCACAAGGTGCCCTTCAAAACGAGCCTTAGCAGACATTGCTAACTCTAAATTAACCAAATCCCCAATACGACAAGTTGAAAAAATCGTTCTTCTAAAGGTTTCTGGCATGATATCTACCGTAAACATATCACCTGCTTTTGCTACGCAAGTTAGACAGACACCATTGATTGCCATACTATCACCGATTTTGTAATCCGCTAATAATTTTCGTGAAGCTTTGCAAGTTAATTTGATACTGTGTTGCTGTTTGACAATTCGGCTGATACGCCCTTGTTCTTGAATTAATCCTGTAAACATCACAACCTCCTTTTGACTGACAAACGCAGATTAGTGCCAATTGTTTGAACTGAAAAATCCTGCAAATCGTAAACTTGTTCAACCTGACGAGAACTTGCTATAGCAGTTCTGCCATTGCCACCAATCACCTTAGGGGTCACGTAAGAAATGAGTTCATCCCATAAATCGCTCGCTAAAAACGCATCATGAACCTGCGCTCCGCCCTCGACATAAACAGACTGAATCTTTTTCTCATAAAGCGCCTGCAAAATGTTAGCAATGGAAAAATTATCTAAAGATATGACCGTGATATGCGCAGGCAAATTCGCAACTTGTCGCCTACTAAAAATGTAAACTGGCGCTGATTGATTTTTAAAAATTTGTAACTCTCGTTTGTCAAAAATGCGTCCTGCTTCATCCAAAATCACACGTACTGGCGGATACAAACTCGTTCCAGCACCCAATAATTGTGGATTATCAATCAAAACCGTGTCAGCACCAACCAAAATGGCTTTGTAGTCATCTCGCTCATCATGAACAAAACGGTTGGTTTCATCATCAGTCAAGGCAGTTCGTTTGCCAAGCACCGCAATTTTCCCATCCAAGCTCACCGCTTGTTTCAAAACCACATAGGGGCGCTTGTATTCATGATAGAAATTATAATGCGGATTGAGTGCGCGTGCCTCATTTTCCAAAACCTGTGTGATGACATCGATTCCTTGACTTTTCAAGAATTCTAAACCTTTTCCAGCAACCAAAGGATTGGGGTCAAGCTGTCCAACAACGACCTTTTTAATGCCAGCTTCAATAATCGCCTGCGTACAAGGCGGTTGCTTCCCAGTATGATGACAAGGTTCTAACGTTACATAAAGTGTTGAATTGAGGAGTTCTTCAGGAGCTTCACAATGCAAAATCGCATTTTTCTCAGCATGCTCATAACCATACTGCAAATGCGCTCCACGAGCAATCACACGATTATCTTTAACGATGACCGCACCAACCAAAGGATTGGTATAGGTCTGCCTAAAGCCATTTCTAGCTTCTGCAATTGCTTGTGCCATATAAACTTCGTGCATATAAGCCTCCTTTCCAACAAAAAAATCCCAAGAAAAGCAAGCTTAGCTATCTAGCTAAAACTCTTTTCCCCGAGATTAGTCATTTCTGTGCCAGTATTAACCGACACCAAAACTATTAACTGCAATCAAAAACCTCGTAGCAATACACTACGAGGCAATTAAAGACAACTAAAAAAGTATTCCAAAAAGTAAGAGACTCACTCTTTGATACTCTATCAACTTCTTCTCTCATCCAGACTATACTGTCGGTTCTGGAATCTCACCAGATCAGCTTGCGCTCACGGACTTAGCTCTCTCATCTGCATGTCAGACCAAACAAGGTTGATTGATGATTTGCTTTTAGTTTAGGCGACTCCTCGCAGACATAACGGGTGTTAAGCAAAAGGCGTCAACAATGAATAAAAGCAAATACCAATCAACGAGACAACATTACCGTCGGTCGGGAATCACACCCTGCCCCGAAGAAAACTATTCAATTCTTTCTTAGATTAGCACGATTTAAAAACGCTGTCAATCATTTTTCTTATTTTCTGAAATATTTATTAACAAAACGAATGTTCGCAAGGTTAATGTAGAGATAGATTACTGTCGCAACGACAAAACCTGACATAACATCAATAGAGCTCACAATTGCTAAAATGTATAGAATCACATAAACAATTGGTAAAAATTGGTTCAGATTGAAAACAATTAAGAAAGCTTGTTCATAATTTGCTTGAAGTTCACCTTCATCATAAGAGTAAGCAAATTCTTTTACTTCTTTAATTGTTGGCATAGCTGATAATTTGTAGTGACGAATTTTTTGAATTAATTTAAATATCATCACTTGGAAAATAATTAGCAGAACTAGGAAAATGATATCTTTTACATATGCTGTAAAATTAAGGGCAGCACCGCTAACAATTCTATCATGGAAACCGTAAACATCACCAAATATTGAAAGGAGAATTAAGGCTGCTGAGGCATTGTAGAAAATTGTTGCAAACTCTAAATTTTTAAATGTCTTGCGATAAATCTCATAATTATCATCTTCATCAGCATCATCACCCATGCTTTCATAACGATTATGGTAATGATTTGCTTGATACACGAACCATAATGTGACAAAAATTGAAATAGTAGTAATCCCATAAGCCAAAACCATAAAAGTATCATAATTAAACGTTAACACGTTATCACCAAAACCAACACCAAAAAAACCAGTAAGCCCACCTACAAGTGCACTCGTTATGGCAATTCCGAGGTACATTAGGATACGTTGTTTAGTTGTTAATTGTTTTGCTTTTTTCATTCTTCTTCTCCCTCTTCATCAAGACTAAAAACATTTTCGACAGGTTCATTAAATATGTGTGCAATGCGTAGAGCAATAATCACTGACGGTGTATATTCGTTACGCTCTAGGAGACTAATGGTTTGTCTAGAAACCCTAGCTAGTTTCGCTAATTGAGTTTGATTTAACCCCTCACGTGCACGCAATTCTTTAAGACGATTCTTTAAGACCAAAATACCCTCCATTCTAGTAACTAACACTACTACTTATTTTTTGATTTCTTCTTCCGATCAAGTCTTTTTTCTCCTTTTCCCTTTTGTTGATTTGATTATAACATCGTTTTTTATTTTTGCCATAATTGATGATATGTTTGTCAAATAAAGACTCAGTTAATAAAACCGAGTCTTTATTTCCTACAAACTTTTAATCATTTCAACCAATTTTTGAGCATGTTCTTGTGATTTTTCAACCAACTCTTGTGCTTTATCCGCATCCTCGCGTAGTGAATACGACACACCATGTGTGACAATATGACCAACAAAGTTAAGCTGTGTCAATTTCGCAGTTAAACGAATCGGTGCCAAAAGGTCTTCAATTGTCGTTCCAGCTTCAGCACTATAGGCCGCTTCACCAGCTCCTGTCGTCAATGATGCAATCAAAACTTTCCCTTTTAATGCATCACCATTTGAACCATGTGAAAAACCATGCACAAACACTTTCTCAATCCATTTATTCATCAATGATGGTGTCATATACCAGTACAAAGGATATTGAAAGACAATGACATCCGCCCAACGAAGCTTATCTTGCTCAGCAGCCACATCAATCTGATAATCAGGATACAAATTACTCAAAATATCCAATTCAACTTCTGGATATAACTTTTTAATTTCTTTTAAAATAGTTTTATTAGCTAAAGAATCATTTTTCAAATCAGGGTGTCCTGAAACAACAAGAACTTTTTTAGACATATTTACACCTCTTTTTATTTTCAGAAAATTATATATATTTTAACATAATTTGTCAACCAACGTCTCTTCTAACTAGACAGCACAAATAAATGAAGCTGAGCTCATTATCTCAGCTTCTTTCTCTTTACGCAAAAACATCTTTTAAAACAGCGACACCTTGGTCAATTTGCTCTTTTGTCAAAGTCAATGGGGGTAAAAGACGGATAACATTAGTACCAGCTGTTAAAACAACTAATCCTTTGTCACGCGCTTTTTCAACCAATTCACCAAGATTTTCAGTCGTTTCAATACCAATCATGTAACCCAAACCACGAATATCAGTCACTTTAGCATTTCCTGCCAAGGATTTTTTCAATTCAGCTTGCAAGTAGTTTCCGTTGTCAAGTGCTTGTGGTAAGAAACCATCAGCCAACATAATATCGAGTACGCTTGAGGCTGCTGACAAGACTAATTTATTACCACCAAAAGTTGACCCGTGACTACCATATGAGAAAGCTGAACCGAGTTTTTCCTTAGCAATCATCGCACCCACTGGCACACCATTTCCAAGACCTTTTGCCAAAGTGAAAATATCTGGTTCAATACCATAATGCTCAAATGAGAAGAGCTTACCAGTACGTCCCATACCTGTTTGAACTTCATCAACGATTAGAAGAATTCCTGTTTCTTGACAGAAATTGCTCAAAGCTGTCACAAAATCCTTATCAGCAGGTCGAACACCTGATTCCCCTTGAACCAACTCTAACATGACAGCTGCTGTGTCATCAGTCACCATACTTTTAACACTATCTAAATCATTGTAAATAGCATAGCTAAAGTGTGGCACACCGTCACCAAAACCAATTTTGATTTTATCTTGACCTGTTGCTGACATTGATCCAAAGGTACGTCCATGGAAAGAATTGACAAAAGTAATGATTTCTTGTTTGCCAGTTGCTTTACGAGCGATTTTAATGGCAGCTTCATTGGCTTCAGCACCGCTATTGGCAAAGAAGGCGAGATAATCTTTATCGCCGATTAATTTGCCAGCTACTTCTTCTTGTAAAGAATTAAGATACAAGTTAGGTGTGTGCCAGATTTGTTCAGATTGTTTTTGCAAAGCTGCTTTAACTTGTGGGTGAAATCCTAGATTTGTGACACCAATTCCAGTGGAGAAATCTAGATATTTTTTCCCATCTTGGTCAAAAAGATAATTTCCCTCAGCTTTGACAAATTCAATTGCTGCACGTTTATAATTTTGAAATAGTTTCGTCATTTCTTTCTCCCATTTACATTAAGTTTTAGCTGATGATTGAAGTTCCTGTTACAAGATTGTCGCCAATCAATACTTCACCAACACCTGCTAAAACGGTATTGACAGCTGATTCAATTTTTGGAATCATGCCACCAGTAATAATTCCTTGAGCAATTTTCTCTTGAAATTCTGTCGATGTTAAACTATCTAGCACAGCTCCATTTTCCAAGACGCCTTTAACGTCAGTCATAAGGACCAATTTCTCAGCTTCCAAAGCTACAGCGACTGCCGTTGCCAAATAATCAGCGTTGATATTGAGCATTTCGCCTTGTTCAGAATAACCAATAGAGGCCAAAACTGGCAACATATGATTATCGAGCATTTGCTCTAAAATCGGCGTTTGAATATGAGACACATCACCAACATAGCCATAGGTATTTTTATCAAGGAAGTCAGCTTTAACCACCCGCTTAAGTCCTGATAAAAGTTGAATACTATCAACAGACGATTGGTTCAATCTTTTAGTCAAATTGTGACCAACCATATTTAAAAGTGCATAGCTAACTAATCTCATATCAGCTTGACTTGTTACACGAAGCCCATTGATTTTTTTAACTGGAACATGATTATCTTCCATCAATTTATTAATGGCATAGCCACCACCGTGTACGATAACAACTTTCTTACCATTATCTTTCCAGTCTTTGACTTGATTAATAAAATCTTGTGAAAGGTGTTGACTAGCAACTCCTCCAATTTTAATCACAATTGTATCTTTCATGGTCTTATCCCTTTATGTACGATAGAGGGCATTGATTTTCACGTAATCGTATGACAAATCACAACCCCACGCTTTTCCTTGTACTTCACCTGCATGCAAATCAACAGTGATAGTAATCTCATCTTCGTGCATGACATCTTGCATCTCTTCTGCTTCAAATTCAACGGGACTTGATTTTAGCATGACTGGAACATCGCCTAGATAAATGTCAATGTTATCTACGGGTACATCAACACCCGCATAACCGACAGCCGCTAAAATACGTCCCCAGTTAGGATCTTCACCAAAAATCGCTGTCTTAACAAGACTTGAACCCACAACACTTTTAGCCATCATACGGGCATCAAGGGCATTTGGAGCATTTTTGACTTTTACTTCAATGAGTTTGCTTGCCCCTTCACCATCTTTAGCAATCATTTTAGCCAATTCTTGCATGACATAATTAAGCATGGCTGAGAATTTATCAAATTCAGGTGTATTTGGCAAAATTTCTTCGTTCAAAGTACAACCATTTGACATGACAAGAACCATATCATTTGTTGATGTATCTCCATCAACTGTAATTTGGTTGAAGGTTGTTTCAACATTTTGGCTAAGGGCTAGTTGTAAAGTTTCACTTGAAATATTAGCATCACAAGTGATGAAAGCTAGCATTGTTGCCATGTTAGGGTGAATCATCCCTGAACCTTTTGCCACACCTGCCATGGTTACTTCGTCACGTCCAAAGCTTTCTGTGACCGCAACAGTTTTAACCATGGTATCTGTTGTTAGGATAGCTTTTGAAAAATCATCTGAATTTCCATTAACAACAAGTTTTGAAAGACCAGTTTTAAGTGTATCCATTGGTAACAAATCACCAATAACACCAGTAGATGCCACACCGACCAAATCAGGTTCAACACCAAGCTTTTCAGCTGTCCATTTTTGCATAGTGTAAGCATCTTCCATCCCTTGTACACCAGTACAAGAATTAGCAACACCTGAATTAACAACGATAGCTTTCATTTTCTTAGCTTTTTTAACAGACTGGCGTGTCACAATCAATGGCGCTGCAATAACTTTATTAGTAGTATAGACACCCGCTACACTTGCTGGAACTTCTGAAACGATCCATCCAAAATCCAATTTTCTTTTCTTAAACCCAGCATGTAATCCATCTGCTGAAAATCCAAGTGGGCTTGCTACATTGCCTTCAATAACTTTCATTTTCTATACCTGAAACACTTAAAGCAAACTCATTCTTTCAAAAATACTTTAAGCGTCCTTCCCTTTCTATAAATAATTCGGTGAAATCAATAAACCTTCTGTTTCATCCCAACCATTCATGAGGTTAAGATTTTGTACAGCTTGACCAGCAGCACCTTTAATCAAATTATCAATAACAGATACTACTGTCAGTACATTAGTCACTTCATTGTAAAGAAAACCAATGTCTGTAAAGTTCGAACCAATCACATTGTGCAATTCTGGCAAATCATCTTGCACACGAACAAATGGTGTATCCTTGTAAGAATCCTCATAAATCGCAAAGAGATTAGCATTTGTTAGTGGTTTTTTCAATTTAAGATAAACGGTAGACATGATGCCTCGGTTAACTGGCAATAATGATGTTGAAAATTGAATGTGATTAACCTCGTCATCGAACAACTTCAACTCTTGCACAATTTCTGGAATGTGCTGGTGACGATTCAACTTGTAAGTCACGTAATTATCATGCACATTAACAAAATGACTTGATTCAGAAAGAGCTTTACCAGCACCTGTCAAACCACTTTTAGCGTCAACGATGATTGAATCTTCCTCAACCACACCTGCTTTTAGCAAAGGAATCAAAGCCAATTCAGTTGCTGTAGCATAGCATCCTGGGTTTGAAATAAATTTCTTATCCTTAACATCTGTAAATTCAGCCAAAGAATATGTAAATTTATTCAGAGCCTCATCACTTGCTGGTGTTTTTTTATACCATTTTTCATAAAGGTAAGCTGGCAAGCGATGGTCTCCCGATAGATCAATAACTGGAAAATCAGCCTCAACAAATGGCTGTGCTAGTTTACTTGCCACACCACTTGGAGTCGCAAAGAAGACTAGATCTGATTTTGCCATGATTTTTTGAGCATCAAATTCTTCGATGGCCAAGTCACACACACCAACTAAGTAAGGGTATAACTCTGATAATCGTCGACCGATTTCCTTAGTTGCATGAATCGAAGCAATCGTAACTTTTTTATGATTATTCAATAATTTAACTAATTCTAGACCACTGTATCCAGTGATACCAACAATCGACACTCTCATAATATACACTCCTTGAATAAATATGTATACAATTTTATAGTATATTTATTCATAAGTCAAGTGTTTTTTGCATAAAATATTAAAAAAGCACGAATTTTCATTCGTACTTTCATTATTTTTCAAATAATTTCAGCTCGCTAATTCGTTCGACAGCTTCAATGAGACGTTCTGGTTCAACCAATAAACCTATTCTGACATAACCATCTCCTGCTTGTCCGAAACCTTTTCCTGGTGCGACCGCTACATGAGCTTCATTTAACAGTAAATCTGCGAAACTTTCACTATCATAACCTTTTGGCACAGGCATCCAAGCATAAAATGATCCTTTTGAGTCAAAGGCACGCCATCCAATTCTCTCTGCTGCCTGAACAAAAGCATGACGACGTTCATCATATTTGTGGTTTAGCTCAGCGATGGCTGACTTCGCTTTTTTATCTAGTAAGGCTACAGCACCAGCGTCTTGGATTGCCGGAAAAATACTAACAAAGAGGTGATCTTGTAGGAGATTAAGAGCTTCAATCATCTCAGTATTTCCTGCAGCAAATGCCAAACGCCAACCTGCCATGTTAAAAGTTTTCGAAAATGTGTAAAGTTCAATACCAACTTCTTTTGCCCCAGATGTTGATAAAAAGCTTGGATTTTGGTAACCGTCTGCTCCCAAAGCCCCGTATGCAAAGTCGCTAACAACACCGACCTTGTATTTTTTCGCCCAAGCAACCAATTCCTCGTAGAATTCTGCTGTCGCCACAGCTCCCGTTGGGTTATTAGGGTAATTAACATAGATAAATTTAGCACGTTTGGCCACTTCTTTTGGAATAGCTGACAAGTCTGGCAAGAAGTTATTTTCAGCTTTCAAAGGGAAGGTTTCATATTCGATTTTCCCTAATGCAACACTAGAAAGGTAATCTGGGTAACCTGGGTCTGGCAACAGTAGCAAGTCTCCTGGATTCATCATTGCCAAAGGAAACTCAACCAATCCAATCTTTGCACCACCAAGAACACAAATTTCCTTTTCACTGTCAAGACTTACCTGATAATTTTCCTTATAAAATTGACTAGCTGCTTCTTTAAAATTAGCATTCCCACGAAATTGCGAATATTTATGAGAAGCTGGATCTTTAGCCGATTCAATCAAAGCCTCGACAATGTAATCGTAAGTTGGCTGATCTGGATTTCCTTGTCCAAGATTGATAACGTCATAACCTTCTGCCACTTTAGCATTGACTTTTGCGACAAGACTAGCAAAAAACTGTTCTGGTAATTCTTGTAAAATATTTGATTGTGAAAACACCCTAATGCCCCCCCCCCCTTAATGATACAAATCTGGTTTGCGGTCTTCAAAAACTGGAATGTGACCTCGAATTTTTTCAACTTCTGTCAAATCAAGGTCAGCCGTAAAAATGCCTTCTTGATTGTCTGGCGCCTGCAAAATCACCTTCCCTAAAGGATCAATCACCAAAGAATGCCCTGAAAAATGATCAGCAAGACCGTCACCCACACGATTGACCGCAACAACAAAAGCTTGATTTTCAACCGCACGCGCACGCAGTAAAATCTCCCACTGTTCTACACGTGCTTCTGGCCACTCAGCAACGGCAAATAAAAGCTTAGCTCCGCTTGCCATCAAGGTTCTCACCCACTCTGGAAAGCGAATATCATAACAAATGACACTAGCAGCCTTGACACCATCTAAATCAAAAGTACTCTCTTTACTACCTGATTGTAAATACTCATCTTCTGACATTAAGCCAAACAAATGTACCTTATCGTATTCAGTCAGTATCTTTCCATCCCGATTAAAAACGTAAGTCGTATTAAAAAAGCCAGTTTCTTTCTTTGTTGCAACAGACCCTGCAACCAGATTTACACGATGCTGTTTAGCAAAGGCAGCTAATACAGCTTTTGTTTCTTGTCCATCCTCATCAGCAACACTTGATAATTGATCCAATGCATAGCCTGTATTCCACATTTCCGGCAAAACAATCACATCTGGCTCATCAAGCAGAGCTTTTTGCAATAATGCCAAGACATTTTGGATATTCTGCTTTGGCTTGGCCTCCTGAATAGACATCTGAATTAGTGAAACTTTCATGATTTCCTCGATTCTATCTGCTATGAAAATTTTCTGAAATCTTAGTGACTATTATAACAGTCTGCTAAGCCCCCGTAAAATAGTTATTTTAAATGGACTTGATAGTTAAAAACTATAACCAAAAAAGCCCACCACCAGGTGAGCTTTCGGGATATTTTATGCTAAAAAACATTGTTCTGCTTGAACTAAAATTGAATTTGGTTTATTATACGATGCCAAAACTTCTTGAAATACTAACTTACTTTCACTTATACCTTGTCCTCTTTCTAGATAATAACACGATAAATAACGCAGACGCTTTTGGCTAATCTTATCTAATTTATCCAGGTTAACTTTAGCAAATAAGTCTCTAGACATCCTTTTGTACATTAAAGCTTCTAAAGTTACTAGTAAGCAATAGTAATAATTTCGGTTAAACTGATTGCTTGGCTCCATCTCAGTCAATCTTTGGTATAGATTTCTAACCTGCGCTACTTCTCCTTGTAATAACCACGCATAAATCAGATACAATAAAAAAGTATTGATCATATAGTCAGGAACATTTTGACTCTCTAGAGTGCTACAAACTTTTGAAACTTCATCAAAAGTCTCATCACTATATTCTTGCAATAATTTCCTAGATACGTTTTGATATAAAAGAAATAAATTATCTCGCACTAACAACTTATAACTTTTAAAACCATCATTACACAGACCAAAAAAGTTCAGAGGAAGTGCAGTTGCTAAAAAGAGTAAAAAACTACAATAGCCAAAGACTGTTAGTATATCTAGTTTCAAAAATAAAACCAAAGAACCAATCAAACTAAATAATGGACCACCAACTAATAATTTTAGAATGGCTTTTTCTGGATAATTTGTAACCTTGTAGCGATAAATACCACCATAATACATCCAGTTATCATTAAATCTCACACGAAATCCATTTTCAAAATCAAATTTGATAAAGCCAATTATCAAATAAGAAGGTTTAATTCCATTTAAGTAGCCAACTATCAGATGCCCTAATTCATGAAAAACATTAGCAACCATGATACTAAAGTAGCTAACCATCACATCTTTTCGTGCAGTTGGTAATAGTAATAATAAAAAAGATAATCCTGAAATCGTTAGAAAAAATGGCGAATATAGTTTTCTCATATCGTAAATCTCCAGCTCCCAAATTTCTAAAAATATACCAATATTTTACCATATCATCATTAACCAAAAAAGCCCACCTCCAGGTGAGCTTTCTTTTGTTTATTTTCTTTCTCGCAATGCTTTAATCAAACTATTTAGTAGGCTACATTCTGCAAAGAGAATGACGATAAGTACCCAGTTTACCTTTCCTTGGATGCTATTGACAATAAGCACTCCAGCAAGGATTATGATTGTTACACTGATTAAGGCAATGGCGAGTTTTAGAAAGATATTTTTTGATGTCATCTTAAAGATTTTCTGCTACTGCTGCAAGAAGGTCAGCGATTTTAGCAGCATCTGAACCACCGGCCATAGCCATGTCTGGTTTACCACCACCACGACCTGATACGATTGGTGCCAAAGCTTTAATCAAGTTACCAGCATGAACATCTTTTGATTTGCTTGCTACAAGAACATTGACTTTTTCGCCAATAGCTGCAGCCAAGACAAGAACATCAGAATAATCTTTTTGTTTCCAGTTATCAGCAAATGTACGAAGGGCACCTGCATCAGAAACAGTTACTTGGCTAGCGATAAAGCGAAGACCATTTGCTTCTTTAACATCTTTGAAGACGTCACTAGCTTGAGCTGCGGCTGCTTTTTCTTTCAATTCAGCGTTTTCTTTTTGCAATTTTTGCAATTGTTCTTGCAAGCTAACAACTTTCTTAGTAACTTCTTTCAATTGAGGCACTTTAAGTGTTTCAGCAATTGCTTTAAGGTCTTCTTCTTCTTGACGGTATGCTTCAAAGGCTTCTTTACCAGTTACAGCAAGGATACGACGAGTTCCTGAACCGATACCTTCTTCTTTAACAATCTTGAAGATTCCGATTTCTGCTGTATTTGAAACGTGTGTACCACCACAAAGTTCAATTGAGTAATCACCAATTGTTACAACACGTACGTTTTTACCATATTTTTCACCGAATAAGGCCATAGCACCCATTGATTTAGCAGTGTCAATGTCAGTTTCGACAGTGATAACAGGAATAGCGTTCCAAATTTGTTGGTTAACTTCTTCTTCGATTTGACGCAATTCATCAGCAGTAACAGCTTCAAAGTGAGTGAAGTCAAAGCGCAAGAAACCTTCTTCGTTAAGAGAACCAGCTTGAGTAGCGTGTTCACCGATAACGTGATGAAGAGCTGCATGAAGCAAGTGAGTTGCAGTGTGGTTTTTAATAACACTGTGACGACGTTTAGCGTCAATTTCAAGTGTGTATGTTGTACCAACTGACAAGCTTGCAAGTACTTCAACTGTGTGAAGAGCTTGACCATTTGGTGCTTTTTGAACATCAATCACACGAGCAACGATGTCGCCTTTATCATTTTTGATAACACCGTGGTCAGCTACTTGACCACCCATTTCAGCGTAGAATGGTGTTTTAGCGAAAACAAGCAAAGCTTGACCTTCTGAAACAGCTTCAGTACGTTCGTTATCAGCGATAATAACTGACAATGTAGATTCAAGAACTTCTTCTTCATAGCTAAAGACTGATTCTTCAGTGATGCTTGACAATGTTTCGTTTTGCATACCCATTGAACCACCTTTAACAACACTTGCACGAGCGCGTTCTTGTTGTTCTTTCATAGCAGCTTCAAAGCCAGCGTGGTCAATCTTGAATCCTTTATCTTCAGCCAATTCTTCAGTCAATTCAACTGGGAATCCGTATGTATCATACAATTTGAAGATGTCTTTACCTTCAACAGTGTCTTTACCAGCTGCTTTCAAATCAGCCAACAATTGGTCAAGCATGTTTGAACCAGCATCGATTGTACGAGCAAATGTTTCTTCTTCGCGGCGTACGATTTTTTCGATAAATTCGCGTTTTTCAAGAACTTCTGGGTAATATGATTCCATGATTTTACCAACAGTTGGAACCAATTTATACAAGAATGTTTCGTTGATACCAAGGCGACGACCGTGCATAACTGCGCGACGAAGCAAACGACGAAGCACGTATCCACGACCTTCGTTACCAGGAAGAGCACCATCACCGATAGCAAATGAAAGTGAGCGAATGTGGTCAGCAATAACTTTAAAGCTCATGTTGTCGCCATCTGGATCATAAGTTTTACCAGATAATTTTTCGATTTCACGAATGATTGGCATGAAGAGGTCAGTTTCAAAGTTTGTTTTAGCCCCTTGCATAACGGCAACCAAACGTTCCAAACCAGCACCCGTATCAATGTTTTTGTGTGGCAATTCTTTGTATTCTGAACGTGGAACAGCTGGATCAGCGTTAAATTGTGACAACACGATGTTCCAAATTTCGATATAACGGTCGTTTTCAATATCTTCAGCAAGAAGTTTGATACCAACGTGGTCTGGGTCAAAGTCTTCTCCACGGTCAAAGAAGATTTCAGTATCTGGTCCTGAAGGTCCAGCACCAATTTCCCAGAAGTTATCTTCGATTGGAATCAAGTGGCTTGGTTCAACACCAAGTGAAATCCAACGGTTGTAAGTATCTTTATCATCTGGGTAATAAGTCATGTAAAGTTTATCTTTAGGGAAGTCAAACCATTCTGGGCTTGTCAACAATTCAAATCCCCAAGTAATAGCTTCATCACGGAAGTAATCACCAACAGAGAAGTTACCCAACATTTCAAACATTGTGTGGTGACGAGCTGTTTTACCAACGTTTTCAATATCGTTTGTACGGATAGCTTTTTGAGCATTTGTGATACGTGGGTTTTCTGGAATTACTGAACCATCAAAATATTTTTTAAGCGTTGCAACACCTGAGTTAATCCACAACAAAGTTGGGTCATTTACAGGGACCAAGTTTGCAGAAGGTTCAACAGAGTGACCTTTTGATTTCCAGAAATCTAACCACATTTGGCGCACTTGCGCACTAGTCAATTGTTTCATTACATCTTTCCTTTTCTTCTTACTAAGCGATTTTAACGCTTGCCATAGATTGACATCATCTTCTTTAATGCTACTTAAACAAGGGTAAAAAAACGACAAGTCCATCTTACAGAGGGTGACATTCGCCACGGTACCACCTCTTTTCAATGAACTTGTCATTCTTCATTTATTGTTAAATTGTTTTTCTGACATTCTTTGTTAGTGACCTTGTCACCAAAATTCAAAAACTAGAAATCATGAGTAGCACATTTTTAACTTCATCCATGGCTCGCAGCAACCGCCACTTTTCTGAATCTGAATGTTTAAAAACGATTCTCAATCTTTTTAATTGTACTGTATTTTAGGCGTCTGGTCAAGTAGCTTATTCAGCTGAATCTGTAGAACTTGATTCTTCTGTTGAAGATGCTTCTGTTGAGCTTGATGAACTTGCTGCAGAAGAACTTGATGAAGCTTTTGAAGATGAAGAAGATGAAGAAGATGATGAGCTTGTAGCATATTGTGAAAGGATGCTTGCAAAGCTACGATCTTTAATTTTCACATTAGCTTTATCAAGTGCTTTACCGATAACTTGGTTTTGGAAGCTTGTATCATTTTGGTATTTAGCCATAATGATTTTCTTCAAACGTTTTTTATAAGTTTTCCAATCAGCATTTTTTTCTGTTTTCTTAGTTGTTTTAACGATGTAGTAAGTGTATGAATATGTTGATGAGTTCATCACTTTGATTACATCTGATACTGACCCTTCGTCTTGTTTGAATGCTGCATTCATAACATCTGTTGGAAGTTTTGTATCTGCAGAATCAAATGTGTATTCAGTTTTCTTAGCTGTTGTGTTATCTTTAGCAATTTTATCGAAATCAGCACCTTCTGCTGTCGCTTGATCATGAACTGAGTTAGCTTTGTCCTCATCAGTCAATGCAATAACTGTAGCTGTTGTATCAGGATTGTAATCTTTGTAAGCTTCTTTGTAGTTTTTAGTTGTCAATTTATCTTTGGCAGCTTCTTTAACAGCATATTCTACAAGCATTGATGTACGGATTTGTTGTTTGTAAGTGTCAGTTGTCAAACCAGCTGCTTGAAGAGCGCTTGAGAATGATGAACCATATGATGAAGCTGTTGTGTTATAAGCTTTAGTGACATCTTTATCAGAAACTTTATTACCATATTGGTCTTCAAAGACACGTGACAAAATCAAATTCAACATTGTTTGTTGAGATGATGATGTACTTTTAGCTGCGCTGTAGAAATCAGAAACTGTAATTGTGTTACCTTTCATAGTAACAAGAGCTTTAGTTTCAGAGTTGCTGTTTGTCGCAAGGTAAGTAACGCCTGCACCAATAAGTGCTGATGCTACGGCAATAGAAACACCTTTAAAGGCCTTGCTTTGGATCATTTTTGTAAATCCAGATTTTTCTTTTTTTGCCATTGATATTAAACTCCTTAATTTGTCTTTAACTCTATTAGTATACCATATTAACTTAAATGTTGCTTAATTTTAAAGTGTGACATCCTCGGCATTTTTACGAATCATTAGCAATCCGTCACTAAGTGGTAAAAGACTTGCCGTCAAGTTTGGATTGTCAAGCGTTGCGTCGAAAAGTCGTTGAAGGCCACGGTAAATTGTACGCTGTCCGCGACGCACTTCTTCGATTGGTTTGACAATATCGCCACCTTGGAAAACATCGTCAAAAATCACAACGCCTCCAACTTTCAAGTGTTTCAAAACTTCTGGCAAAAAGACGATGTATTTTGATTTTGCAGAATCCATGAAGACAAAGTCATACTCACCTTCAAGGGTTGAAAGAGTATCAACGGCATCGCCTTCAACTAATGTGATTTGCTTACGTGTATCGTACTTAGCAAAGTTTTCCTTAGCAAAAGCAATCATTTCTGGATTACGATCGAGTGTTGTAATCTTAGCTTCTGGTGCATTTTCTGCCATCAAAAGCGCTGAAAAACCAATCGCTGTCCCAATTTCCAAGATATTCTTAGGCTGCAAAGTTTGCAACAAGAAACGGAAATAAGCCACTACTTCGTGCTGGATAATCGGGATATTTTCTTGATGTGCAAAAGCCTCTAATTCCGCTAAAAAGCCTTCATTTTGCTTTTGACGTGTTCGCATATAACGCACGACTCCCTCTTTAACAACAGGACGTCGCATATTGTGATTTGCTGTTTTTGAATATGATTTAACCATAACTCTTATTATATAGCAAAATAAAGCCGATGTGAATAGGCAGCATTTTATTTTACTGCTTAAGAAGGGTAACAATATCTGACAAATCAGCAATCTTTTGATTCATTTTTGATGATGGTTGTCCAAGATTAATGGACTTAATACCAGCATTCTATGCAGCTTCAACATCAATTCTGCGGTCACCAACATAAAAAGTGTCTGCTTTGTCTAAGGCGTATTTTTTAATAAGATAATTAATAGCCTCTGGTTCTGGTTTACGAGCAAAACCGTTTGCTGAAGTCACTACTTCTGTGAAATACTGACGCACCCCAAGTCTTTCTAAAACATCATTTGCCGTGATACCTTTATGCGTATAGACAAAATGAGTCGTGCCCATTTGTTTTGTCTGTTTAAGCACCTCTGCCAAATGTTGCATTGGTTTTATCATGTGGTCACGCGCTTCCTGCTCTTTTTTAAAGAAGGCTGATAACTCCGCAAAATCTAATTCTTGCTCTTTCGCCACTTGAAAAAGCAAAGCTTTTACGGATTCTTTAATGATAAAATCCATGACCCATTCTTCATCAAAAACCAAATCATAATGCGCATAAGTGACTTTCAAAGCCTCTCCAATCGCTTCATATGAATCCACTAAAGTTCCGTCAAAATCCCAAATCAAAGTTGTCACTTCTGTCTCCTCATTTCAATATTAATCTAAATTCTCCAAGTCCAAGGTAATCCAATAACGCGCTAGACGATGCCCGTCTTCTAGGTCAATAATATTTTCCAAAATACCACCAGCTTTTTCAATGGTTCTACGACTGGCAATATTGTCCTCACGCGCTGTGATAAGCACAGGATTGATGCCACGTTTGGCATATTGCTCAAGAGCAAAGCTGAGAAGCCTGGTCATGATACCTTGTCGTCTAAATTCTGGTAAGGTTTGATAGCCGATATGTCCACCAATCGTCGCAAGATTACCCTTTTCCAGCTGCCATCGACAAGATATACGCGCAGCAATTTTTCCATTCACAAAGGCATAATAGGTAGTCATCGTTGAATAATCAGGATTAGTAGCTTGTGTTTCTTGCGCTCTGCTATTTTCCACAAAGGTTTTAAAATCACCAATCTCACGTGTCGTGATAAAGGGGTTATCGTCATTTTCCAAAGCTGTTTGATAAGCTCGGTAAGCCGCTTCATCATTAACATCTAGTTTCCTAATTTTCATACTAGCACCTCCAAAATTTTTTCCATTATAACATAAAAAACGAGGCTGGAATATCCAACCTCATAAAGCATTTTAAAGGTGTGCTCCTTTTTCGACCAAAGCTTCCAATTCATTTAAACGTTCTTCAAAAATTTTGAAGGCTGCATCCAAATAATCACTACTTGTCATATCCACACCTGCTTTTGCAATGACGTTTAGCGGATAGTCAGAATTTCCTGCTTTAAGATAATCAAGATAACGATCAATATCAGCTTGAGTGCCATGAACCACTTTATCAGCTAAATAGCTTGCTGCTGCAAAGCCTGTAGCGTACTGGTAAACATAGTAATTATAGTAGAAATGCGGGATACGTGCCCATTCATATTGGATTTCTGGGTTATCTTCTTTGCTAAGTCCGTAATATTTCTCATTCAACTCTTCGTAAAGATTATTAAGATATTCGCTTGTCAATACTTCACCAGCTTGATCTGCTTTATGAATCATATCTTCAAACTCTGCGAATTGTGCTTGACGGAAGATTGTTCCTTTGAAACCATCCAAGAAATGATTCAAAATCGCAAAGCGAGCTTTATCATCGTCAACTTCTTTCAAAAGCGTTTCCGTTAAAATATTTTCATTGGTTGTTGAAGCAATCTCAGCTAAGAAAATACTGTAATCACCGTACACATATGGTTGGTTTTCACGTGTAAATGTTGAATGAAGGCTGTGACCTGTTTCATGTACCAAAGTAAACAGGTTATCAAGTGTATCTTGCCAATTTAACAACATAAAAGCATTAGTATCGTAAGCTCCACCTGAATAAGCTCCAGAGCGTTTTCCTTTATTGACATGAACGTCAATCCAACGTTCTGTAAAAGCACGGTGAACACGATCAGAATAATCTTTACCAAAAACAGCTAATACTTCTTCTGCTTTTTTCAATGCTTCTTCATAAGTGAAACTCATATCCATTTCAGATAACGGTGTGTGGATATCATACATTTTCAAATCATCTAATTTAAGAATTTTCTTACGAAGCTCAACATAACGATGAAGCAATGGCAAATGCGCATTTACACGGTCAAGCAAAGTATCATAAACTGATTCAGGAATGAAATTAGCTGAAAGAGCTGCTTCTCGAGCTGATTTGAAATGATGGACACGCGCATCATAATTGTGAACTTTAACATTTGTTTGCAAAGTTTTAGCGTAAGTGTGTTGGAATTGTTCATAAGTCGCATACATTGCCTCGTAAGCAGCTTTTCGAACATCACGATTTTTTGATTCCAAAAGACTGATGAAATTGCCATGCGTTAACTGAACTTCATTACCTTCATCATCTAAAACGACTGGGAAAACAATGTCCGCGTTATCTAAAATCTCAAAGGTTTCACCAGCAGCACCAAAGATTTCGTGTGCACCAGCTAAGAGCTCTTCTTCTTTTTGAGACAAGACATGCGCTTGACGTTTAAAAAGTTGTTCAAAGAAATGCGCATAAGCTGACAAAGCAGGGGTCTCAGATACAAAAGTAGCAAAATCTTCAGCTGATAATTGCATTAATTCTGGTTCGTAAAACGCGAATACCTCACTATATTTAGCATAAAGGGATGTCGCTTTTGCTTGGTATTCTTGGTATTTTGCCACTGTAGTATCTTGGTCGTTTTTCATTGACGCATAAACATAAACTTTTTCCAAACGACGTGACAAAGCAAGGTAATCTTCCGTAATTGATAGCAATTCTTGACTTGATTGTGTCAAGTGACCTTTGTATTTTTTAGCGTCTTCTAAAGCACTATCAAGCTCTGCTAATTCTGCTTCCCAATCTTCATCTGTCGCAAAGACTGTGCTCAAATCCCATTTATATTTTTCATCGATATGACTACGATTATCTGACATTATGTTCTCCTTTTCTTGGCATTATTAACCATTCTACCATAATAAGCAGGAGGATAAAGTTTTTGAACACTTTTTTCAACTTGATTTTGATAATAACGCCTAAACGTCTCATAAAAAAGTGACAAATCTTGTGAAATTTGGCAAAACCCGTCCTTCAGTTCTGGCGGTCTGACCTGCGGAAAATAAGCCGAGAGAGGCATGGTTAAAAGATTTTTTCCTTGTAAATACGCATCTTCCTGCCTTTTCAACCAAGAAACATTTCTAGCTAGCAATTGCCTCTGAATATAGCATAATAAAACTTGATCTTGTTTGACTTCATACATTGAAAGCTTCTGCTTTTGATAAGGCAAGCGAAGAAATGCCATGACATTACCCGAAAAAGGACAAACCTTTGTCAGGTAATGAAGATTTCCACGCCTATCCTCATAAATCAAATAACGTAATCTAATAAGACCTTGCTTAACATCAAGCTCCCACAAGTGAAATCCCATATTTTGTGAAAAATACAAAAAGTGTCGATGCAATGGCGTCAAGCGCCTTCCAAGCCACAGCTTTTCTCCCAAAAGCCATAAAACCTTAAAACCTGCCTGATGATAGGCTGCTGTCCTTTGCTTAAGACGTTTTTCTGACAAACGTGAACACTGCACTTCCAAAACCAAATTGTCATTTACTAAAAGATCAGCCACCTGATGCAAATCTGGTAAAACAGCTTCAACAGTTACTTTCTCAGTTTGCGAAAGAGACTGATAGAGCGCCGCTTTTAACCCAAGATGTTCGTCACTTTCATTTTCACTATAAAAATCACAATTCTCCAAAGACACATGAGCAAAATGCGGACGCATAATACTGCCATTTTTTAAGCGCACTGGCATATGGCAAGCTGGACAAGTAAAAGCCTGCTTTTTAGGAATAACATCTAAGAGTGAAATCAAGCGTCCATTTTCATCAAGAGCTGATAGCATAGTAAACCTCCTTACCTTTTTATTCGAAAAAAAATCCTGAAAAATCATTGGCATTAATCCAAATAATCTTTCAAGATTTCTTTTTCTTCACTTGTTAATTCACGGTAGTGGCCAGCTGGTAAATCTCCCAAATAAAACTGTCCAAAACTCAATCGTTTCAAGTAAGTAACCTTAACCCCGTAAGCTAAAAACATTTTCTTAACCTGATGAAATTTTCCTTCTGAGATACTAATATTAGCAGAGCTTTTTTCAAGACTTGTCTCAATTATCTCTAGCCTTGCTGGTTTACAAACTGTCCCATCATCAAAAGTCACCCCGTTTTCAAAAAATGCTGGCGCATCTTCAGCTAATAATCCATTAACTTCTACATAATAAGTTTTTGTGACATGATACTTTGGATGCAACATGCGAAAGCCTAGGGGACCATTATTAGTAATCAATAAAAATCCCTCAGTATCACGGTCTAAACGCCCAACAGGGTAGAGCTTAGGAACTCGGTCAGCCTCATCAATCAAATCAATGACCGTCTGATGTTCCTTATCAGAAACCGCAGAAACCACACCAGCTGGTTTATTAAGAATAAAATATTTTTCAGTCGACTGCTCTACTCGTTTACCTGATACCGTTATTTCCTGCAAACTTGGCTCAACATTAAGGTTATCAGCCTCAGCTAAGCGACCATCAACATAAACCTGACGACTTCTGATTAATTTTTTAACTTGATTACGTGAACCAAAGCCAGCTTGACCTAATAATTTATCTAAACGCATGCTCCTATTTTACCATGTTCTGAAGCATTTTTTTAGTCTAATTCGCTCGCTGCTGCTTCATCAACAATCACCACAAGATTTGGATGATTTTGAAGAACACTAGCTGGCAACTCTTCACTAATCGGTCCATTAATCATTTGATTGATAGCGTCAGCTTTGTCCTTACCATAAGCCATTAAAACAACCATTTTAGATTGCATAATAGATTTAATTCCCATTGAGATAGCTTGTTTTGGAACATCATCCATGCTATCAAAGAAACGGCTATTAGCCTCAATCGTATCTTCAGCCAAATCGACGATATGAGTCGTCATATCAAATGGTGTGCCAGGTTCATTGAAACCAATATGACCATTTCGACCAATCCCCAAAATTTGAAAATCAATTGGGTGCTCAGCTATCACTTGATTGTAACGGCGAGCTTCTGCTTGCAAGTCAGTTGCTAAACCATTTGGTAAAAAACTTTTTTTGAAAGGTTTATATTGGAAAAGATTTTCCTTCATAAAATGATGATAACTTTGTGCGTTATCTGCTGCTAAGCCGACATATTCATCAAGATTAATGCTTGTCATTTCTGAAAAATCAAGGTCACTATTTGCAATTTCTTTATAGAAACTAAGAGGTGTGCTACCTGTTGCCAATCCTAATGTTTTAGCCCCCTCAGACATGGCATCTTTCAAGAGAGAGAATGCCACTTTTCCACCTTCAATTTGATCATTAACACTAATCACTTTCATAATATTCTCTCCATTTCGTTTTTTTGGTATATACCGTTTATCTATTTTTATTATATGGTATATACCAATTCCTGTCAAGAAAAATGTTTCGAGAAATAAAAAAAGAGTTTGAAACTTAAATTCCAAACCCTTTTTACAGTTAAAAATCCATAAAGTAGCCTAATTGCTCAGCTTTATAAATAGCTTCTTGCTTATTGTTCACTGACAATTTTTCATAGATATGACTCAAATGGTTAAATACTGTTCTACGACTTATGTAAAGCTTCTCCTCAATTTCTTTTATAGTATGTCCTTTTCGACTTAAATCTAAAATGACAACCTCTTGCTTGGTTAATTCTTCTAGATACTCTTTACATTGGTAAGACTCAAAATATTTCCTTCCAGAATAAATTATTTTCAAAACCCTCAAAAGTTTATCTGGCTCAATATTTTTGTCAATAAATCCATAGGTACCAATTTTTTTAGCTCGTTCCTCATAAACTGATTTTACATAACCTGTTAACATAGCAATCTTCATTTCAGGATTTTTCTGAATTAATTTTTCAGCTAAATCCAAGCCATTTTCCTTAGAAATATTTGTTAAATTAATATCAAGTAAAACAATATCATAATAGGCTGAATTAATGTCAAGATTATCAAAATTTGTCGTTAAAGTATCCAAAACATCAATTTCATCAAATTGTTCACACATCAATTGAATACTCTTTGCAAAAAGCTTATGATCATCAATCAATAAAATTTTCATAACATAATTTCCAATCTACTGGTAATAAAATTTTTACTACAAAGATGTTGTCACTAATCCGAACACTAATATTTCCTCCAAAAGCTGACAAGGTTTCCTCAATTGATTTAAACCCTCGTCCAAAAGTTATTGATTCTCTATGACATAAACATTCATTCCATTGCTTAATTACTATCGTATCTGATTGAATATCTAAAGATAAATCAATACTGTCATTTGTTGCATATTTAATTGCGTTATTAGTCAATTCTTTTAAAAATCGATATACCATAACATCATATGGAGGAAGCAAATTCAAGTCATCAGAGCAATTAAAAATGATTTGTTTACTGCTCTTACGTTTTTGCACCAACTCAGCTAAAAGCATCTGATAATTATCCTTTAAATTTTTCTCTGGCAATAATATAGGATGATAGGAATCAATTTCATTTCGAATACTAACAACTAAATCATTTAATTCCTCAACAACATATTGACTAGCAAGCTTTTGATTTTCCAAGGCTAGTAAATTTTTAACGGCTATAATATTTTGCAAAATATCATCATGAAGGTAATTCGAAAAATCCTGTCGAACACTTTCTTCTGTTTTCATAAAACGTGACAAACGCTGTCCATCGATTAGCATTACCCGCTCATTTATTTTAGATATATAATAAATCGACCATGATAGCACCATCAAAATGAATAATACATTGATACTTGTAACAACAAAAAATAAGAGAAAATCTGTGATAAAAAAGCGAATAACTATTATCCATACAATTATAAAAAATATCAGTGATACTTCAACTCTTGGTCGATAGTCACCCCAGCATCGCTTTATTTCCAAGCGAAGTTTATCATGAATCGTTCTAAAATAATAAATTACTCCCAATATAGAAGGAAATAAATACCAACCTAAATTAGTATAAATTGGACTAACACCATGTACATCTCCGTAAAACTCAGTACTTAATATGAACAGTAGAAGAATTGCAAAATAGAGGCATGATTTTTTTACTGGACTAATAACCTGCTTAAAATGTGAACGATAAACTACCAATAATAACAATGGGTAGAAATGTAATAAAACAAATATAAAGAAATATAACAAATTAAACAGAGAGGGATTAATAAAATAACATAATATAGTTACTAAAATACTACTAATAAGTACTGTATCAAATTTTCTTTTAAAATCTTTTTGATTATATAGTATCAAGTTAATAATTTCTACAGTATATCCATACATCAGCAACGGCTGAAAAAGAATTCCTACTATATTGAAAACATCATGATTTGATATTGTAAAATAGTATTGCCATATAGTCAAAGAAATAATAAAAATAATCTTTTTAAAAATACTATCTTTATCTTGACGTAAAACTGAAGCTAACCATACAAAAATACCATCAAGTAAAATCGTAATAATAGCAAATTTTTCAGAAAAGATTAATCCATCAATTCTTTCGTCATAAAACAACAATAACAAAGTGATTAATTGTTGAAAAAGTACAACAAAGACCCATAAGTATTTTTTACTCCCATTTTTAATCAGTTGTTCCATATCTCATTCCCACTAAAATATAATTTTCTTCATTGTATCATATTTTAAACTCTAACTATAGAACGTGCTGAACGATTTGTCAAAAAGAAAACAATGAAATAAAGTAATAAAAATACTAATAAACAAGTCACTATTGAAGCAAAAATAATTTGATTTGCTACTAGACTGTCTGTAAATAAATATTTGTAAAAAATAAGTAATAGTCCTCCGTTAAGAATACCTACTAAAACAGGCACAACAAACAATACTCCAATTTCACATTTAAGAATTTTGTCAATCATCTGTCCATTATATCCTAATTTACTTAGATAAGAATATTCATCTTTATTTTCCATAATCTCAACCAAACTTGTAAAGTACAAAATACTTCCTGTACAAATAACAAACAGTATTGATAAAAATGAAATAAAGATATAAGTTGAAATATTTCCCGTTTTAACTAGATATTCACGCTCATAGCTACTCTTAACATCATCTAGATTCTTAAATTTTTCATAAAAAGTTTTACTATGACGAATATCATTCCCATTAAAAGTCCTAATTATCATTTCCTTACTTGGATAACTTTCTCTCAAATTATCATAAAATTTATCACTCACAACCAGAGTAGTCACACTAGTTGCAAAACTAAAAATATTATCAGTTGTTACTTTTTTTACAGTTACTTCACTACCATTTTCAAATTTAAATGTTTTTCCTAAACTTTTTTTAGTAGGATAATAGTTAATTAACAAAGGAGCTGATGTATCAGCCAATACTTTTTTTCCTTGAACTTTAGCAAGATGCTCATAATCACTATATTTTACCAAGTCAAAATATGGTATTGTTTGTCCACTATCTGTAATAGTTATTTCAGGATTGCTATTAAGTCTTAAAAGGTGAATATCTAATTGACTTACTTGATACTTACTAAGAATTTTATCAATGTTAACCGATTCATTTTCATCCTGTAAATTATATTCAATAACTGATGGGTTTAAACGGCTAATACCATTCACACTATAAGTAATAAGCATTACCATCATACCACTAATAACAATCGTCAATGTTAAAAGCCCACTTAAAATGATTAATAATTTACTTTTTGTTGCAATTCTAAAACTAAGTTTAGGATATACAACATTAGCTACCGGTTGATAGAGTTTTTTTCGATTTTTCTTTAAAAGGGATAGTATAAAAACTAGACCATAACGAATTGTAAAAATACTTCCTAGTGAAATAAGAATAATCACTAAAAATGAAATTGGCATAATCCCTATTTTCAACCAGATACGCTGTGTCACACTAAACATGCTTGTTAAACACAAACAATATGCAGCTCCTAAAGCCATAATTGCTAAAATTGAACGAATCCTTTTCACCTTAATTTGTTTTTCAGCTTTTTTAGAATAATTAACAAACTCAATCAAAGATTGACCTTTGATAATACTAATGTTAATCAAAAAATTAATAACAAAAATGATTAATACAATTCCAAAAGATTTTACAATCATCTCTGATGATATAAACCACTGATTTGATATTTCAATTCCTAAAACATTAATAATAAGAGATACTACCACTGAGTACAAAGTCGGCCCAACAATAAGACTAATAAGATAACTCACCGATAAAATAACAAGATTCTCCATAGTTAGTAGGGTAACTAACTTTTGTTTAGAAAATCCTAAAATAGCCATAGCTCCTAATTCATGACTTCTTCTTTTGATGAAAAAATTATTGAAATACATCAAAAAAATAGTTAAAAAAACAATCAAAAAAACAAGTGAAATATTCGCTATCGCTGAAGCCTGCCCGCTCTCTGCTATTTTTGCCAGAGTCATCTTATCAGAAGTAAACGTTAAAAATGCTGTAAATACACTTAAAAGTCCAATGGTAGCAAAAAAATAGACTCGATAAAGTGAAAAATTTTTTATAATATTTGCTTTTGTTATTGTCCAAATCATATTATTCACCTACTTTTGATAATGCTTGGCTAATTTCATCATGATATGAAGAACCACATTCTGATTTTATGATTTCTTTATCAAATTGACCATCTTTTAAAACAACCACTCGGTTAGCATAAGAAGCTGATAAAACATCATGAGTAACCATTAAGATAGTGACATTAAATACTCGATTAATTTTACTCAATAACTTCATTGTATCTTCTGATGATTTTAAATCTAATGCTCCTGTCGGCTCATCAGCAAAGACGATATCCGGATTTTTTATAACTGCTCTAATAATACTTGCTCTCTGTTTCTGTCCCCCTGACAATTGATATGGATATTTTTCTAACTGGTCATATAAGTTTAACTCCATTGCATAGTCATCAATTCTACTGTCTATTTTTGCCCTATCAACATTTTGAAGAGATAAAGCAACTGCGATATTTTCTCTAATAGTTAAACTATCTAATAACATGTAATCTTGAAAAACAAACCCAACATTATTTTTTCTAAATTCAGTTGCCTCATTATCATTAAGGTGACTAATATTTTTACCACCACAAAAAATATCACCACTATCAATACTATCAATAGTTGAAGCAGCATTTAAAAATGTTGTTTTACCGCTTCCACTTCTCCCCATAATGGCTACAAAATCACCTTTTTCAACTGCTAAATTAATATGATCTAACGCATAGCGAGATTGACCAGTATATTTTTTACAAACATTTTTTAGTTCTAATTGTACCATGTTTATTCACTCCTTTTTTGGTATTTATTCATGTATGAATCGTACATTTGTCTATATGACATATTTTTGTTGTACAAATTATTATGATTTCCACAATCAACAATTTTTCCTGAATCCATCATATACACAATTATGGCACACAAAAAATTATCGATACCACTCTTTTGCTTTAGATAGGAAATATATTTCTTATATGCTTCTTCTTTATCAGAAAAATTCTTAGAAAAATAGTTTATGTCCAAAACAAGTGACTTGAGTGATAAATAAATAATAGTTTCAAATAGTTGATTCTTCAAGCCATCAACAAAAACATATTCCAAGTCAGTATTTTTCAGACTTTTAATCAAGTCACTCTCTAATATATTGTATTTCAATATTGAATTATAATACTCATAAAATGGATGAGATTCATACTCTTTTTAGTTTACATTATCTAAATTACTTTTTAATGAGTAAATAGTGCAACATTAAAAAATCCACCCATCTGAGATGAGTGGAAGCTCCTTATCTAGTTCCAGCGATTTGCCCCAAAATGTCACCGACATAATAAGCAAATAAAGCAGCGATTAAACCAATCAATAAGGTTCTAAAAATTTCTTTGAATTTGCTTTTCTTTGTTATCAAAGCTTTGACAAATCCAAGTAAGGTTAGCGCTAGCGATACTAAAATACAAGCCATCATAAAAGTATGGACTTTGAAAATGCTAAAAACATTAATCAAAAGATATGACAAAAGAGGAATCAAGCCAAAAAATATGAATGAAAGGAAAGTTGCACCTGCGTTCTTAACTGCTTTTCCTTTAACAACTGATTCTTCTGTCGTTGAACTTAGATAATCTCCAACTGCCATTGAAAAACCATCAGCTAAGAGATTTGAAAAGCCAAGAATTACAATCGGTGTGACTCCTAAATTACCACCGACCGCTCCAGCAACGACCGCAAATGTTGTAACAATACCATCCATACCGCCATAGACGATTGATTT
This sequence comes from Streptococcus vicugnae, assembly GCF_016461705.1. Classification (GTDB taxonomy): domain Bacteria; phylum Bacillota; class Bacilli; order Lactobacillales; family Streptococcaceae; genus Streptococcus; species Streptococcus vicugnae. The sequence continues at coordinate 569,094 of NZ_JAEMHW010000002.1, forward strand.
CGCGTAATCTCCAATTTTTTCTTTCATCTTTTTTCATCACTTTCCATTAACTTTTTAAGCGTTTTCTTTACCATTTTCATTATATCACCTCTTTAGAATTGTTACAATTAAATTCAGACAAGATGACGGAAAAGATTTCTCGTGTTATAATGTAAAGTTGAGAATATATTTATTAAGGACATATTATGAATACCAACGATTTTGATTTTAATTTACCAGAGGAACTAATTGCTCAAACTCCTCTTGAAAAACGAGATAGCTCAAAACTTTTGGTCATTGACCATAACACACACGAAATGGTTGATGCTCACTTTGACCACATTTTAGATGAATTGAACCCTGATGATGCACTTGTAATGAATAACACGCGTGTGCTTCCAGCTCGACTTTACGGTGAAAAACCAGACACACATGGTCACGTTGAACTGCTTCTTTTGAAAAATACTGAAGGCGATAAATGGGAAGTTCTTGCAAAACCTGCAAAACGCTTACGAGTCGGCGCTAAAGTGTCATTTGGTGATGGTCGATTGACAGCGACAGTTGTTGAAGAATTAGATCACGGTGGACGTATCGTCGAATTTGCGTATGATGGCATCTTCCTTGAAGTTTTGGAAAGTCTTGGCGAAATGCCATTGCCACCATACATCCACGAAAAATTGGATGATCCAGATCGTTACCAAACTGTCTACGCTAAAGAAAACGGCTCTGCTGCTGCTCCAACTGCTGGACTTCACTTCACCAAAGAATTGCTTGAAAAAATCGAAGAAAAAGGTGTAAAACTTGTCTACGTAACACTTCACGTTGGACTTGGAACTTTCCGCCCAGTTTCTGTTGACAATGTTGAAGAACACGAAATGCACTCAGAATTCTACCGTTTGTCTGAAGAGGCCGCCCAAACCCTTCGTGACGTTAAAACTGCTGGTGGACGAGTCGTTGCTGTCGGAACTACATCAATTCGTACCCTTGAAACAATCGGATCAAAATTCAACGGCGAAATTAAAGCAGATAGCGGTTGGACAAATATCTTCATCAAACCAGGTTATGAGTTCAAAGTAGTTGATGCCTTTTCAACAAACTTCCACTTACCAAAATCAACACTTGTCATGCTTGTATCAGCTTTTGCAGGACGTGAATTCGTTCTAGAAGCTTACCAACATGCCATTGATGAACGTTATCGCTTCTTTAGCTTTGGCGATGCCATGTTCGTAAAATAAAAGATAAAAAGAACGGAAAAATTTCCGTTCCTTTTTTATTAATCAGCCATATTTGTGTAAACATCTTGAACGTCATCATCGTCTTCGAGTTTATCAACCAACGTTTCTAAAATCTCTGTTTGTTGGTCATCAAGACTAACATAATTTTGTGGAATCATGCTAAGTTGGGCTTGAGCGAATTCAAGATTTTGTGCTTGCAAAGCTTCTTTAACAGCTGGAAATTCTTTTGGTTCGGTAAAAATTTCAAAAGCGTCATCTGATGTTTTCAAGTCTTCGGCACCAGCATCCAAAATCAATTCAAACATAGCATCTTCATCCATATCCAAATTTTCACGGTCGATAACAATGTAACCTTTACGGTCAAACATGTAGGCAACAGAACCTGTTGAGCCCATATTACCACCATTACGAGTGAAAATGGTATGCATGTTAGCATCTGTACGTTTTTTGTTGTCAGTTAAAGTGTGAACTAGGATAGCTACCCCACCAGGTCCATAACCTTCATAAGTGATTTCATCGTAATTTGTTGTATCACCAACATCTGTTGCTTTCTTAATCGCACGATTGATGTTATCTTTTGGCATATTAGCCGCACGCGCTTTATCCAAAACCATACGAAGGCTAGCGTTCATTGATGGATCACCACCACCAGCTTTAGCAGCTACAAAAATTTCACGTGACAATTTATTGAAAATTGCTCCGCGTTTAGCATCTGCTTCACCTTTTTTGTTTTTAATTTTGCTCCATTTATTATGTCCTGACATGCAAAATTCCTCCCTATTCCTTGCTATTATATCATATTTAGACGTAAAAAGAGGATAGACAAATGCCTATCCTCTAGATTAGAGAGTGCTATGATAATAATAATTAATCAGCAATTGCTGCTTGATACAATTCAGCAACTTTCGTCCAGTTGATAATATCAAAGAATGCTTTGATGTAATTTGGACGAACGTTACGATATTTGAGATAGTAAGCATGTTCCCAAACATCAAGAGCAAGAATTGGTTTCTTACCTTCTGAAAGTGGAGTATCTTGGTTAGCAGTTGAGGTTACTTCAAGTTTGCCATCTTTGTTAACGACAAGCCAAGCCCAACCTGAACCAAAGCGAGTTGTTGCTGCTTGCGTGAAAGCTGTTTTGAAATCTTCAAATGAGCCAAATGCTTCTTCAATTGCCGCAAGAACATCTGCAGTTGGTTCTTGTTTTTCAGGAGATAGCAATTCCCAGAAAAGTGCGTGATTCAAATGTCCACCACCATTGTTAATAACCGCTTGACGGATATCAGCTGGAATGCTATTAACATCTGACAATAATGCTTCCAAGTCTTCTCCGATTTCTGGATGTTTTTCAAGAGCAGCATTTGCATTTGCTACGTAAGTAGCGTGATGTTTGTCATGATGCAATGTCATTGTTTCTACATCAATGTATGGTTCAAGTGCATCATATGCATATGGTAATTCTGGTAAAATAATAGCCACGCTAGTTACCTTCTTTCTTTTCGTTATTTCTTATCATCATTCTATAAGAATTTAATCTAGCTAGCAAATTATTTGACCGCTTTTTTTAAGTCCGCTTCATGATGCTCATGAGCAATTTTTAAAATAGCCACATCAAACAAATAATCCTTATCATAAGTCCCAGTTTTAATAGCATAATCTGTCTCGATTAAAACAGCTAAGGCTTTCTTCAAGAAAGTCATTGATAACGTACGTGAATCACGCACAGCAAATTTGACTTGATAAGGATTAACACGTCGTCCAAGATATTCTGACAATGTTGCTACCATCTGCTGTTCATTTTTACCTTGGCTGGCTAAAATGCTGACTTGCAAGAACATGCGAAACTGCCCTAACATAATCGCAATCAACTTAATCTCATCCTCACCCTGCAAACGCAAATCACGAATCAGCTCGCGTGCCTCATCGATTTTGCCATTCAAAACAAACTGCGTCAAATCAAAAATATTATCCTGAAGCGTTTTAGGAATGGCTTGATTAATATCATCTGCCGTGATATGACCATCTTTTTTATAAGATTTCAGAAAAGCAATGTTTTTCAGAATCTCGCTGAAATCATAATTAGATTTCAAAAGCAAAGCCTCAAAAACACCTGAATCAAAAACTAAGTTTTCCTGGTGAGCTAATTTTTGAAAATACGTTTTTAGCTCTGCTTCTTTCAATTCATTGGCTTCAAAAATCTGAGCATCACGTTTTAAAATTTTCACCAAGCGACGTTTGCCGTCTAATTTCCCTGGCGCAAAAATAATCAAGCGCGTCGTATCGAGCGGATTTTCCAAATAAGCCTCAAAACGTTTGAGGGCCTTATCATCCAAATAAGATTTCTTAGCCGTCGTGATATCGAGCAGATTATCAAAAATCACCACTTTTTGATCTGCAAAAAACGGTAAGCTTTCAAGATCCATCTCAGCATCTTGGTAATCAACCTCAGCCATATCAAAATAAGAATAAGTCAAATCATCCTTATCATAGCCCACGCGCTCCATCATACGTTCTTTTAGCTGAGAAAATTGTCCCAAATCTTCGCCTGTCACTACCGTAATCAAACTAAGATTTTCTTTTCGTAATTTATCAATTTCTTCGATTGCAATCATAAAGATATTATAACAAAAAACCATGAGAAAAACTCATGGTTCATGCGAAAGTTAACTATGGAATTTTTTATAAGCAAACTGCCTTAATGTTTCATCAAAAAGACAAATTCTACTTCTATCGCTATCCAATCCCTGCTTTTTCAAGCTATCTTGAATAATCTTACCATAGTTCTTGCTAATGCGACAATGTTCAGGTAAAGCCATTAATTCCTTTAAAGCTATAAGTTTCTCCTCACTAAAAGCTTCTAGCTCAATAAAAGCCCCAACATGACTAGGAAAAAGATCAAAACAAACACCCGTATTTTCTTTTTTGTACTCATGACGTTTCTTCTGAGAAAACATGCGACAACGTGTGAACCCCAAATCGTACAATTGATTTATCAGATAAATACAATTTTCAGACACATCTTTTCCTTCTAGAACAATCCGAGGAAGCACTACATCCAATTCCTTTTGTAATAAACATTGAATATCAGAAAAAGCAAGATTGTCATTGGAATTACTAGAATACTCCAATTCTACATACTCTTGGTAATGATTATTCTGACGTTTGAGTTTAATGGTCAATAAGTATCTCCCAACACTTATTATGCGATAGCGAATGACTATTCCTTTAGATTTGCTTTCAAAATTAGGTAAATCAACCGTAATATCTGTTTCAAGACATTCACCCCCAGAGACAAAGCCTGCCTTTCTCACTTTCTCTTCGTAAATACTCAAAGCTTCTTCAGATAGCTGATATTTCAATTCTAATTCATTTTTAGCGTTACTCAAACTCTTCACCTTCAGCTATATAGTCCTTTTTCAACACTTTTGTCGATTAATTCCTTTGCTAATTGCCACAAAATTTCTGAATCTTCTTTAATGAAAGCTTTCTTAGTCAAGACTCTCTCAGCCGTTAATTTATCGGGATTATAACCTTCTTCCGAAACAACCAAATGATTAATCAGCGGTACCAAAGCATCAATAATTCTAGCATATCTTGCTTCTGGACTATTTCCTTTTTCAAATTCAAACCACAATTCTGTAAATTTCTCGCCTTGAATGATTGGTAAGATTGCTAAACTTTTCTGTAACGATAAGTATTCCTTATCATGTGAGACGGCTTTGCCTGTGGTGTCATACACCCAAGTATCACCTGCGTAAATTTCTCCCAAATCATGGAGTAAAAGCATTAAAGTCACTTTTCCTATGTCCAATTTTTCAGGAAAATAATCTTGAAAAAGGTTTGCTACTAATGCAACCTGCCAAGAATGTTCCGCACTATTTTCAAATCGCCCATCCAATGTCCTATTAAAACGTGTCACAGTTTTTAACTTCTCGATTTCTTTAACAAAATCAACTTTGCTCTCTATTGCTTCCATTCTCGCCCTCCTTTTTATAACATAGTATATGCTTATGCTAATCTAATTGCAAAGCAAAACAGCAGTCACTCGACTACTGTTTTTATTTTGCTTTTGATTTAAATTCACCTCACTGTCTCAAGTTTCCAGTGGTTCAATCCTCTAAAGCGGATGGCGCCTTGTTCGTCTGTGCGGTAAATGGTCATATTTTGAGCTCGGAAGCGTTCAAGTGTTTCTTGGTGAGGGTGTTTGTAGCGATTATTTTGTCCAACCGAAATTAAAGCTATTTGTGGAGAGGTGTAAGCTAGAAATGCTGGACTTGATGAGCCTTTTGAGCCATGATGCCCTGCTTTTAAAACATCAACTGGCAGATTGGGATAAGTTGCTATCAACTCTTGCTCGCCTTCTTCTTCCAAATCTCCTGTAAACAAGAAATGTTCGCCAAGAAGATTGCCATAAAGCACCACAGAATCGTTATTGCTACCGTCACCCAGCTTACTAGGATAGAGCACCTGCAAGTGACTTCCCATAATTGGCAAGTTATCTCCTGCAGAAACTGCGCGAACTGGCGTCTTCGTTTGTCGAAGTTTAACCACAAAATCTGACTTTGTGAGACTTCCTGGACTAACCAGAATTTCTCCAATCTTCACATGTTTGGCTACTTCCAGCATATCTCCCATATGATCCGTATCCGTGTGCGTCAGAACTAACTGGTCAATTTTTCCAACGCCGCGACTGTTGAGATAAGGAATCAAGGTTCGCTCCGCATTGCTATCAGAATTGCACTCCTGCCACGCATTCTTCTCACTAAAGCTCACCTTTCCGCCCACATCAATTAGCAGCGTATGCCCCTTAACATCACGCACAAAAATACTATCTCCCTGCCCAATATCAACCATCGTCACCTCGTTTTCTAGCGGATGCTTGATTTGAAAAAATAGCAGAGCAATTACGCTAACTAGAAAAATCGCCAACTTTTTGTACCGGTAACAATCATATAAAACTCCTAAGGTTAACAATAATAACAACAAGATAGCTAGACTCGGTTTTCCAAAAACAAGTGGAGAACCAACAAGAACCTTACTCATTTTAACTAACTTTTCCAAAAAGACAAACAAAGGATTGAGACAAGTTAATTTAAGAAAAGGTGAAATAAGGAAAGTGAAGCTCAACAAAGGGAGAATGACAACATCAAAAGCCAGTGAAAAAATAGCTGTTAAAAGCAGCGACAAGGGTTGAAATACTGAGAAGAAATATAGCAAAACCGGTAAACTTCCCAGCGAAATCGCCAAACATTCTGTAAGGATTTTTCGATAATGACTAAACTCATCAAAATCAATCAAACTCAGGATAAAAGCATAGGTAAAAGAAAGAATTCCTCCTGTTGTCAGCAGGAAATTTGGCATCAAAATAAAAAGGGTCATTAAAGTAAAGGCAAGATTATCTAATTTTTTTATACCAAGATTTGCAAAAGCAGACTGAATAAGGCTCCGAACAACTGAAACCGAAAAGCCTGTCAAGCCAGCATATACAAGTGAAAACGGGATTTGCAGTATATCCACATAATCTCGCCGTAACCCAAGACGTAAAAAAATAAAACGAAAAAGTCCCACAAAAAAGCCCACCTGCATACCAGACAGAGCAAAAAGATGAATAATCCCTAAACTAGTGTAAACATCACTCATCTCATCAAAAGACTTATCCAAATATCCAAACAAAAGGCCAGTCATGTAATGTTGCATGGGAGCAGGAAAATTCCTTTGAATACTGACAATCGCCTGTCTTCTAAGTTCATGTAGTCGTTCAAAAAAACTTAAAGAGCTTTGCTGTCTCATTTCAGTAATCGAAGAAAGATTAGCAATCCGATAAATGCCTTCATGTTTAAGGTAAGTGCGGTAATCAAAACCACCTAAATTCCGCTGTGGCGTTGCCTCTTCTAAATCCACCTGCCCTGATAAAAGCATTGTTTGATTAAGATTTTTAAAAAATTCCTGCTCTTTTTCTGACTTCAAGGTATAAAGAACTTGGTAAGTCTGCCCAGCCTCCTTCCCTCGAAAAGATAACAAATCACCATTAACCGAAATCGTATCAGGAATCATCTGGATTTTTGTTAAATGAGCTGGCGCCGCTTGATAAGCCTGTTCTGTCTGATTAGCCTTAGTCAGGAAAAATATCGCAAAGAAAGCCAAGCACAGTGAAACCAGACACCAAGTCTTCCAACCATACTGTTGCCATAAAAACAGCAAGGCTAGCAAAAGAAACATCAAACACCCAATCACTTTTGAAAAACAGAGATAATAAACCAAAATGAGCAAAAAAGCCAATTGAATTGGCTTAATGGGAAGATACTTAATCAACAGTCACCTCAGCTTTTAGTTTTTCCAAAGTTTTCTCACCAATACCTGACACATTTTTCAAATCATCAATCGATGAAAAGCCACCGTTTGATTCACGGTAATCGATAATATCTTGGGCACGTTTGGCACCAATTCCTGAAATAGTTTGAAGCTGTTCTAACGTTGCTGTATTAAGATTAACCTGATCTGATCTCGTATCATGATCTGTACCATTATTTGCTTGTGAAGGAGTCGTTACTTGTGCAACATTTTCACCAACTTTTGCAACATAGACAACCGCTTCATCAACTAATTTTTCAGCCAGATTTACTGATTTTTTATCCGCATCTTCTGTGAAACCACCTGCTTTTTTGACTAAATCGGTTACACGGCTACCGTTTGAAAGCTCATAAACACCTTCATTTTTTACCGCACCTTTAATGTCGACAAAAATCCTTCCAGATGCCACTTGTGAACTAGCAGCGTTTTCCTTTGAAAAACTTGCTGTAGTACTTGCTGAAAAAGTCGTGCTTAAAGCAGGCAATTCACTCTGTGCTTCTGCTTTAGGTCTTGTCACATTTGACCAAACAAAAAAGCCTAGCAACATGACAAACACTGTTCCTAAAACCGTAGCTAGTGTTTTATTTTCTAAAAGTCTTTCTTTTAGCTCTTCAATCATTTTACTTCCTCGCTTTTAGTATTTAAAAAGAGCTCATACGAGCCTCATATCTATTTATTCGAAAAAAAGCCCGGCTAAATGCCGAGCTTTTGATTATTATTTCATTTTACGGTGCTTATCTGGATCCCAAACAAAGCTTGCAATGTAACTAAAGAGTAATGTCAAAAGTACAACAACAATGGCTACTAAGCCAAGCGGAACACGATAAATATAAGTTAATGGATTTGGTTTTTTATCGATATGATAAGTCGCGTTTTCAGCATCCAAACGATCAAATTCAGTTTGAATACGGTTGGCAACTTCTTCAATACCTTCGTCATTCATACGTTTGATATCAGAAATATCAATCGGATTACCAAAGTTCATATCAACACGTTCACCAGTCAAAAGACCTTTTAATTGCATTGGTCCTGCATAAACCACTGGCATGATTTTAACTTTAGCCATTTTTGCAATGACGGCTACCCCACCTTTAACGTCTGTTGAATGACGACTACCACTTGGAAACATAACAAGTGAGCGATTGCTTTTCTTCAACATATTAATTGGGTATTTGATAGCTTTTTGACCAGGATTTTCACGGTCAATTGGAAAGGCACCACACATGCGAATCCACCAACCAAAAATACGGTTTGTAAACAATTCCTTCTTAGCCATGAAAATGAATTGTTTTGGTCGAGCTGCGAAAGCCATATAAACAGGATCCCACCACGTACGGTGCGGTGCAACCAAAATATAGTTTTCATCTTTACTCAAAATTTTGTCTTCATTGTGATAATGGGCATTACCGTTGATAATCCAAAGTAGGAAAACCACTAACCCGCGTAAATAAGTATAAAACACAGATTTACTCCTTTTTTTCTCATTACCTTACATTGTACCATGCTTAAGCGGTTTTAGAAAGTAAAAAATCAACGGCTTGCTAGTGAGAATAAGTAAAATTTGCTATAATAAATGTCATGACTAAATCAATTTTAAAAGAAGGCGAGCGTATTGATCAGCTCTTTTCGACAGACGTAAAAATTATTCAAAACAGAGATGTTTTTAGCTATTCTATCGACAGTGTCCTCTTGTCACGTTTCCCAAAAATTCCATCTCGTGGCTTGATTGTTGACCTTTGTTCTGGAAATGGTGCCGTAGGTCTTTTTGCAAGCACTCGTACCAAAGCACCAATTTTAGAAATTGAAATTCAAGAGCGACTTGCTGATATGGCAGAGCGTTCTATCCAGCTCAACCAGCTTAAAGACCAAGTCCAGATGATTAACGATGATTTAAAAAATCTGCTTAATCATGTCCCTCGAACTAGTGTTGACCTCATCCTTTGTAACCCGCCTTATTTCAAGGTTTCAGAGACTTCTAAGAAAAATGTGTCTGAACATTACCTTCTGGCTCGACATGAAATTACAACTAACCTTGAAGAAATCTGTGACATTGCACGACACGCTCTTAAATCAAATGGTCGTATCGCCATGGTTCACCGACCAGACCGTTTCTTAGATATCATTGATACCATGAGAAAATACAATCTTGCCCCAAAACGCATCCAATTTGTTTATCCAAAAATGGGAAAAGATGCCAATATGTTACTTATTGAAGCCATCAAAGATGGTTCAACTGACGGTCTAAAAATCCTTCCACCACTCTTTGTTCACAAAGAAAATGGCGAGTATACCGACGATATTTTTGAAATCTATTATGGAAAAAACGGAAAGAAAGACTAAAAAAGCTTATATGTATGTGGTTGAATGTTCTGACGGAACGCTTTATACAGGCTACACCACAGATATCCAGCACCGCATCAAAACTCATAATGCTGGTAAGGGAGCTAAATACACAAGAAGTCGCCTTCCAGTTAAACTCATCTATCAAGAAACCTTTGATAGCAAAGAAGCTGCCATGTCTGCAGAAAGTTATTTTAAACAAAAAACACGAAAGCAAAAATTAGAGTACATTGCCACACATACTGAATCTGACCAATCATAAAAGCACTTCAATCGAAGTGTTTTTAATTATAGTAAAAATCATAACAAAAGAAAGCCACTCTTGTGACTTTCCTTGTAAATACTTATCTTTCACCTTTATTTCGGATAACAAATCCAGGTTTCTTTTCACTTGATGTGCGGTGTGGGCGTTTGTTATCTTTATTTTGGAAATCACGTTTGTTTTTAGATGATGTGCGTTTGAAATCGCGGAATCCATTATCACGGTCATCACGTTTGCGATCACGACCGCCACGACGGTTATCACGTCCACGTCCATTGCCACGTCCACCTTTACGGTTATTGAATCCACCACCTGATGGTTTGAATGGTAATGGTTTTTCACGCGCAATTTCAACTTTTGGAAGAGTTTCAGGATCTTTAACAGTCAAGCTCAAGATGTATAAAGCCAACTCTTCTGGTGTGAATTCTGCAGCCAATTTAACCGCATCCCCTTTGAATTTATCAAAGTTATTACGGATAGTTTCATCCGCAAAATCACGTTCAATTTTCTTAAGGGCAACTTTTTTCTTCGCTTTAAATGCTTCATCAGCTGTAGCAGGTTTCAAACCTTTCATACGTTTCTTAGTCAATTTTTCAATGATTGACAAGTAACCCATTTCGTTTGGTGCAACAAAAGTAATCGATTGACCATGTTTACCTGCACGTCCAGTACGTCCAATACGGTGTACGTAGCTTTCTGGATCTTGTGGAATATCATAGTTATAAACGTGTGTCACCCCTGAAATATCAAGACCACGCGCTGCAACGTCAGTCGCAACCAAAATATCGATATTATCATTTTTGAAATCGCGTAGGACACGAAGACGTTTACCTTGATCAAGGTCACCGTGAATACCTTCTGCACGATAGCCACGCAATTTCAAACCACGTGTCAATTCATCCACACGACGTTTTGTACGTCCAAAAACAATTGACAATTCAGGTTGATCAACGTCCATAAGACGCGTCATTGTATCAAATTTATCTTGTTCTTTAACACGAATATAGTATTGATCGACAAGATCAGTAGTCAATTCTTTAGCAGCTACTTTTACGTGTTCAGGATTTTGCATAAATTTAACACCAATACGTTTGATAGCTTCAGGCATAGTAGCTGAGAAAAGAAGCGTTTGACGTGCTTCAGGTACACGACTGATAATAGCTTCGATATCTTCTAAGAATCCCATGTTAAGCATTTCATCTGCTTCATCAAGAATCAATGTTTCAACGTGTTCAAGTTTTAAAGCTTTACGTTTAATCAAATCAAGCAAACGACCTGGTGTCCCAACAACAATATGAGCACCTGAACGAATAGCTTTGATTTGTTTTTCAATGCTTGAACCGCCGTAAACTGAACGGACTTTAACACCTTTTTCACGACCAAAACGGAATAATTCTTCTTGACCTTGAACCGCTAATTCACGTGTTGGAGCGATAACCAAGGCTTGAACAAGATTACGACTTGTATCAATTTTATCCAAGGTTGGTAAACCAAAGGCAGCTGTTTTCCCTGTACCAGTTTGCGCTTGTCCGATAACATCCTTACCTTCCAATGCCAAAGGAATTGTTAATTCTTGGATTGGAGATGGCTCAACAAAGCCTGCTTTTTCAACAGCAGCAAGGATTGCTTCCGATAAGTTAAGTTCTGTAAATTTCAAATTTTTCTCTTTTCTAAAAGGCAGTGCGAAGCTGCCTTATTAAACTTTAGTTTCGTTGTTTAACAACTTAACTAGTGTAACACATTCTAAGTCAAAAAGATAGGAAACAGTTTCATTTATTATCATTAACACGTTTTCATAGTGTCAATTATTTGAATATTCTTTAAAAAAACTATTTGACTTTTTTTGAAGGATTTTTAAGTTTTCTTTAAGGCATAATAGCTATAATAGCAACATCCTAAAACTTTTCTTTTTCATAATCTCAAAAAAACAGCTCTGATTCGTCAGAGCTGTTTTTTTACACCCGTAACAATTATAAAAGGTCTGAGCAATGCTCAGACCTTTTATAATTACATTTTTTCTTCCAAATCAACATCTGGATATTTATCCGCAAACCAACGAAGTGCAAAGTCGTTTTCGAAAAGGAAAACGGGTTGGTCGAAACGGTCTTTAGCCAAGATATTACGGCTTGAAGACATGCGTTCATCAAGATCTTCTGGTTTAATCCAACGAACAGTCTTTTTACCCATTGGCGTCATGACAACTTCAGCGTTGTATTCATTTTCCATACGGTGTTTGAAAACTTCAAACTGCAATTGACCTACCGCACCAAGCATGTATTCGCCTGTTTGGTAGTTTTTGTACAATTGGATAGCCCCTTCTTGTACCAATTGTTCAATACCTTTATGAAATGATTTTTGTTTCATGACGTTTTTAGCGGCAACTTTCATGAACAATTCTGGCGTAAAGGTTGGCAGTGGTTCGAATTCAAATTTATTTTTACCAACTGTCAAAGTATCACCAACTTGGTATGTACCTGTATCGTAAACCCCGATAATATCACCAGCAACGGCGTTTTCAACATTTTCACGTGATTCAGCCATGAATTGTGTCACATTTGACAATTTCACTGATTTTTTCGTACGAGCCAAATTCACGCTCATACCACGTTCAAATTCACCTGAAACGATACGTACGAAAGCAATACGGTCACGGTGACGTGGGTCCATATTAGCCTGGATTTTAAAGACAAATCCTGAGAAGTCTTTGCCGTAAGGATCGATTTCATTACCTTCTGTTGTTTTGTGCCCATGAGGCTCTGGTGCGAATTGTAAGAAAGTATCTAGGAAAGTTTGCACACCAAAGTTTGTAAGGGCTGAACCGAAGAACACTGGTGTCAAATCACCAGACAAGATAGTTTCTTCTGAGAATTCATTTCCTGCTTCTTCTAGCAACTCAACATCTTCCAAAACTTGTTGGTAAAATGGGTTGTTAGCAAATAACTTGTCACCATCTTCAAGTGCTGCAAAACGTTCATCACCTTTGTAAAGTTCCAAACGTTTGTTGTACAAGTCGTAAAGCCCTTCAAATGATTTCCCCATACCAATTGGCCAGTTCATTGGGTAACTTGCAATACCAAGCACTTCTTCCAATTCTTCCAAAAGATCAAGCGGTTCACGACCATCACGGTCCAATTTATTGATGAAAGTGAAGACAGGAATATTACGGTGTTTTACAACTTCAAAGAGTTTTTTCGTTTGTGCTTCGATACCTTTGGCTGAATCGACAACCATGACTGCAGCGTCAACGGCCATAAGGGTACGATAAGTATCTTCAGAGAAGTCTTCGTGCCCCGGTGTATCAAGGATATTAACACGTTTACCAGCGTAATCAAATTGCATCACTGATGATGTAACAGAGATACCACGTTGTTTTTCGATATCCATCCAGTCAGATTTAGCAAAGTTCCCTGTTTTTTTACCTTTTACAGTACCGGCTTCACGAATTTCTCCACCAAAATAAAGTAATTGCTCTGTAATTGTCGTTTTACCAGCATCCGGGTGACTGATGATGGCAAAGGTACGACGTTTTTTAATGTCATCTTGAATTGTCATTTTATTTCCTTATTATAATTAAATTTCTTTGATAACGACTTTGTCCGTTTTTTTTATGAATGGCTACATTAAGCCACTCCTTTTGTGACGATACAAAAATAGAGTCATGGGACTCCATAACTCTATTATTATAACGAAAATTAGACGCTATTTCAATATTTCTCCTCTAGCTTATCACCAGAAACCGCAAAATAATTTAACAATAAGATACTACAGATTTCAATACTTGCTCCATAGTGTTCCATAGTATTAATAAAGAACGTCAATAAGAATAGTAAACTATGGAAAAGTGTGAATTTTTTTCCTTTTAACTGAATCATCAAAAGTAACGGATACATGCAAAAAAGAATAATACCTTGACGTAAAAGCGAATCAACGTAGAAACTATCATCGTACATCATACTTCCATTGATTTCTGTAAAAATTGGAATGTTTCTTGGCAACCAGTTCAAGCCAAATTGTTCAAGATAAGCATGACCAATACTAGTACGTCCAGTAAATAAATGATTTAATGTTACAAAGACAGGATTATCTGGAGTATAATATCTCGGCAAAGCAAGCCCAAGTCCAAACATTCCGATTACAATTGGCATGATAAGATATCCAGAAACTTTAACCTTTGATAGGATTGGTTTTAAGAAATAACACAAGATAATACCAAGTGCAATGAAAAATGATGTCCTTGAATCCGTCACCGAAAAGACAAGCAAAGCTGCTAACAACATGATTATCCCACCATCAAAGCGATAAGGCTTTCTAAGCAGTGAAAAATCATAAATTAGAGTAATGAAAAACATTCCAAGTGAATTTGGGTGCATAAATCCATATGAGTGTCGAATCAAATCCTTGCTTGAGCGATACATTGTCATATCAGAAATAATATGGCTATTATAAGCAAACAGTACTAAGATTGCTACAAGTATCTTAAAATAAAATAGTGCTGCCACTAAATTATCATCTTCCCTATCAACACTAACCGATAACAAAAAGAAGACAATCATACTTAAATCATCTATTGAGGTATCCAGATAGCCTATTGTCGGTAAAAGTAGCATAAAAGCTAGCGCAAAAATTCCAGCTAAGACTTTTTCGATTGATAAGCCTGTCCTACGCAAATTCCACAAATAGATAGCCCAACCACCTGTAATAGCTAAACTCGGTAAGAAAAGCGAGATAGCTGGTGGCAATGGATAACGTTTCAAAAACCAAGCTAGAAAAAGGACACAAAATTCTAAAAAATACAGTGCTCGATAAATGAGAAGCGAGTCTCCAGTTTCAGTCCTAAATACTTTCTTTACCATCTCCACCTCACTAGTTTTCCAATGCTTCTACAACTTTAGCGAGATGCATTGAATTACTTCCCTTCAGCAAGATTTGGTCAGCTGGTTGCAAGACTTTTTGAATCGTATCAAGCATGTCATCAAATTGATCTTCATCAGCTGTTTTCTTAAAGTAATAAACTTTACCGAGTGGGAACATTTGACTAGCAAGCTGTGCCAATTCTGCAATGTCTTCTCCGTAGAAAATAAGTGTGTCTAAAGTTTCAGGTGACAAGCTCATAATCATACGTTTGTGGAGTTCAACAGACTGTTCACCTAGTTCTTTCATATCAGCAAGAACAGCAATTTTCTTACCACCTTCATTGGCAGGAATTTTAGAAAATGTCTCCAAAATCAAACGCATGGCTGTTGGATTAGCGTTATATACATCTGATAGAATGTCAGCACCGTTAGCTGCTTTTTTCCATTCTGTGCGATTACGTGTTAACTCAATATTTTCTAGAGCTTCAACGATATCATCATCAGAAATTGCTAATAACTTACCGACATAAGCTGCTACCATAGCATTTGTAGCATTGTATTTTCCTGGTACAGGAAGGGTAATTGGACGATTAATAACATTTGTCGTAAACGTCAAAGAGTTTTTGCTTTCTTGTAAATCCTGGACAGAGATTTCTGCACCATCACCAAAACGAATAACCATTTGGCTTTCTGGCAAGTATGGATCAACAATTGGATCAGCCGGTGCAATCAAAATACCATCCGAATCCATTCCATCAACAATCTGAAGTTTACCTTCCGCGATTTTTTCGCGACTTCCGAAGAATTCTAAATGAGCTTCACCAATCAAAGTTACAACACCGATATGTGGTTTAGCAAGTTTTGACAAGAGATGAATATCTCCCATATGATCTTGTCCCATTTCAAGAACAATCTTTTCAGTGTCATCTGGCATATGAAGTGCTGTGTAAGGCAAACCAATTTCATTGTTATAGTTGCCTTGAGTTTTATATGTCTTGTATTCTGTTGATAAAACAGCAGCAATCATATCTTTCGTTGTTGTCTTACCATTTGAACCAGTGACTGCGATAACATCAACGCGTTGTTTTTCAAGATAGTAGCTAGCAAGAGCTTGAAAAGCTTCTAAGCAATCATCAACTAAAATATAAGGGTGACCTTCTACTTCGCGTTCTGAAAAAGTTGCAACTGCACCATTTTCAAAAGCTGTTTCAATAAAATCGTGCCCATCACGCGCCCCTTTTAAAGGCAAAAACAAATCGCCTTTTTCAATCTTACGACTGTCAAATTCAATTTGTCTCAGAGGAACGTCATCAAAATCCGAAATAGTGTTCTTTGCGCCAACCACCTTGGCGACTTCGTGTAAGTTAAGTTTCATTTTTTATTATCTCCATTATAAAAAGAGCCTTTTGGCTCTTCCTATTATATCACAAAATAAAGTGCTCTCAAGCATTTTCCTTACGGACCTTAGAATGATTCTTCCACCATGAAGACAAAATTGATCCAGAAATATTATGCCAAATTGAAAAAATCGTTGAGGGAATAGCTGCTTGTGGAACAAAATACTTCATTGCTAAAGTTGCCCCTAAGCTTGAGTCCTGCATTCCTACCTCAAATGTAATAGCTTTTTGTTGAGGTTCTTCCAAATGAAGAAGCTTTGAAAAGACAAAACCAAGCCCATAACCACAAAGATTGTGTAACATAACAACAGGAATAACTAAAGCTGTTGCTGTTGTAAAAATATTAGCATGATTTGCTGAGACAACCGCACCAATAATCAAAAGAATCGCTAGTTGTGAGATTAAAGGCATCAACTGAATAATGGCATTGATTTTTTTACCTAAAAGTGTATGAACCAACACCCCTAAAATGATTGGCACTACAACAATTCTTAAAGTTGAAAGAAAAAGACTTGCTGCTGGTACAGCAATAAATTGCCCTGCTAAAATCGATAACAATAAAGGAAGCATAATTGGCGCAAGAAGTGTTGAAAGGATTTCAATAGAAACATCCAAAGCAACATCTCCTCCAGCCAAAAAAGCCATCACACTAGAAGACGTTCCACTTGGACAAGATCCAACTAAAATGACCCCCGCTGCTGTTGCTCCTGTTAAATGAAAAATATGACATAAAAGCCAAGCTAAACTTGGCATAATAATATAATGTGCCACTGTACCTAGAATGACAGGAATTGGACGTTTAGAAATACGGATAAAATCTTCAGTCTGAAGTGTCAGCCCCATCCCAAAAAGAATAATTCCCAACAAATATGATGTATTAGGGATAACCCAGGTACTAGTCTGAGGTAAGAGATAATTAAAGAAAGCCCAAATAATAACAACCAAGGTAAACCATTTACTAAGTTGTTTTGAAAAATCAGTTAGTTTTTCCATCATTTTCTCCTTAACTAAAAAGCTTTTTATCAGCAAAGCCTTTGATTTTTACAGCTTCATTATACGACTAATTTCAGAATTTTCAATCTTTTTACGTAATCATTTTCATTTATTTTCCAGGTCATATTCAAAAGAATCTTTTTTGTGATACAATAAACCTGTAAGGAGATAAAACCTTACACAGAGTAGATGATTCGCGTTAAGTGTGTGTGAATGGGATGTCGTCACACAACGAAGCAATTTGCGCGGTGAATCGTTGCATCCGCTGTTATTTTTTAACAGCTCCAGTTTTATGTTTTAAAAAGGAGCAAACATGAAAAACATTTTTCAAACACCCAAACTCACCCCTAAGCGCTTAGTTAGTCTTGCTATGTTAATTGCGCTTGCTTTCATTGTCGGGAAATTCTCAATTCCCATCATTCCACAACAATTAGTGGTTAGTTTAACCTTTATTGTCAATACTATTATTGGAATGATTGCTTGTCCTATCTGGGGAGCTATCAGCCTTGCTATTCTTGATGTTGTCGATAACTTATCAAGTGGTGCTGGTAACTTTATCATTTGGTGGACTATCATGGAAGCTGTTCAGGGCTTTTTCTATGGTCTTTTCTTCTACGGAAAAGAAATCAGCTGGTCAAGTAAACACGATTGGCTTCACGTCACATTTGCCACACTCGTAACTATGCTGATTGGAACCTTTATCTTCACACCACTGCTTGTTCAAATATACTTTGGTGTGCCATTCTGGGCACAGTATCTTGCAGGACGTTGGCTCAAAATTTTTGAAATTCCACTACGTATTATCATTACTATGCTTGTCGTACCAAAACTACAGAAAATTCCAGAATTGCGCAAGCTTGCAAATCTATAAACAAAAAATCTCAGAGAGTTATCCCATCTCTGAGGTTATTTTTGTACAGTAAAAAAGCACCTAACGGTGCTTCTTTTTTAGATCAAGTGGCTTTCGCGTTTTTCAAACATTTCTTTAGCCAACTCAACTAATTTTTCAATCAAATCAGAATAAGCAAGTCCCATGTTTTCCCATAGAAGTGGATACATTGACCATTGTGTGAAACCAGGCATTGTATTCAATTCGTTAAGGTAAACATTACCTTCTTCAGTCAAGAAGAAATCGCAGCGTGACAATCCGCATCCGCCGATAGCACGAAAAGCTGTTGTTGCATAACCACGCATTTCTTCCATAATGTCGCTATCGATATGTGCTGGAATATCCATAGTAATTTTATTATCGATGTATTTAGCATCGTAATCATAGAAAGCAACGTCTTTAACAACTTCACCAGGCAATGTTGTTTTCACATCAGCATTTCCTAAAATACCAACTTCGATTTCACGCGCATTGACACCAGTTTCAATAAGAATACGGCTATCATATTTAAGGGCAAAATCAATAGCAGTGCGAAGAGCTGCTTCGTCTTCAGCTTTTGAAATACCTACTGAAGAACCCATGTTAGCTGGTTTAACAAAGACTGGATAAGTCAATTTTTCATTTACTTCAGCAACCGCTTTTTCAAGATCAGCCCCTTCAACATAAGTCACGTAAGCAACAAGTGGTACACCTGCAGACTCAAGAACGTGTTTTGTTGAAATTTTATCCATGGCAACACTTGATGACAAGATGTTAGTTCCAACGTAAGGCATTTTAAGAATTTCAAGGAAGCCTTGGATTGAACCGTCTTCTCCCATTGGTCCATGAAGAACAGGGAAAACAACTGCTCCTTCTTCATAAATATCACTTGGTTTAATTTTTTGACTTTCAACAACTGTGTCGTTAGTCATCAATTTTTCATCATCAGCTGGTTTACTTGAAAATTCTTGTGTTTTGATAAAATCACCAGATTTTGTGATGAAGTAAGTTTTCACAAAGAATTTGTCATAATTAATCGCACGCATGACACTTTCAGCTGATAATACAGATACTTCACGCTCCGCAGAACGTCCACCATAAAGTAAAACAAGCGTTTCTTTTGCCATAAACTTTAATTACCTGAACAGAAAAAAGGTACCAAGTCTTAATACACTTAATAACATTTTTCATCGAACCAAGAAGCTTTACAAAACAAGCCAAATCTTAGTTCAAGTTCAATTCCTTTTCTATTACAATTTCCTAATTATCATACCACAAAAGAAGCCGTCTTTCAAACTCCTACAGCCATAAGATGGAAGATAATATAACAAAGAAAAGAAAGAAATTTTTTAGTCATCATAAGGAAAATAGTGTTCAGTTTTTGATTGAAACTCTGAAAGTTTGATAATCTTTTTATCTTCATCAAAATCTGCTATGGTTACACCATCAAAATTATCTATACCTCCTTCATAACAACATTTAAAATACCACTCAACTACTATTGATTTATCATTTTCAATAATACGTTTTATTGTCCACTCCAAAACTTTTCCTTTATTATTCCAATTTTCAAACCAAGTTATAATCTGTGATAACCCATGATACTCTGGTCCATAACTTTCAGAATACACCGCTTGTTCTGCAAAAACATCTTTAAGTACCTCAGCATCATTATCTAGCCAAGACTGAAAATATGCCATTATAATCTCTTTCATAAAGTACGCTCCAATTGTATTGATTGTTTTACTTTATTGTATAACGACTATCCAATAAGTTCAATGACAAGCAAAAAGCAGCCTTCCGCTGCTTTTCTTACATTCTACAATTCTGTTCGGTTTTCAATAGCACGAAGTAGGGTAACTTCGTCAGCATATTCGATATCAGAACCAACGGCAAGCCCACGCGCTAAGCGTGTCACTTTGATTCCAGCTGGTTTTAGAACACGTGAGATGTACATTGATGTCGCTTCACCATCTGCTGTTGCATTGGTTGCAATAATCACTTCGTTGACTTCACTATCCATTAAACGTGTAATCAATGATTTCAAATTAATATCATCTGGTCCGACACCATTCATTGGTGAAATCAAACCATGTAAAACATGATACAAACCATGATATTCTTGAATTTTTTCCATGGCTGAAACATCTTTGGAATCTTCGACAACTAAAATAACAGAACGATCGCGAGTCTGATCTGTACAAATGCTGCACGGATCTTCATCTGTTAAATTACCACAAACAGAACAATATGTTAATTCACGTTTAGCAGCCAATAAATTCTTGGCAAATTCATTTACCTCTTCGTCTGACATTCCAATAGTATAGAAAGCTAAACGGGTAGCTGTTTTAATCCCAATTCCTGGTAATTTTGTAAAACTATCAATTAACTTTGCAATTGGTGTTGGGTAGAGCATAGCCTCTCCTTTCCTCTGATAAAGCCGCGAGTCGACTTTTTGCCGACTCGAACTTTGTTATTATTTATTAGCGTAAGTTGACATATACAAGTTAATAATGTCACGTGCAATTAATTGGTTAGGGTGATTATCGTCACTTGTTAAGTGCGGAATAATAACCGCAACTGCAATTTTTGAATCATTATTTTTTGAGTAATCATAAGCAAGAACACTCAAATTGACAGTTGTCACAGCATTGCCATTGTCATCAGGGGCATATGTTTCGGCAGTCCCTGTCTTACCGGCAATCGTAACATTTCCTCTCATATGAGTACCAGTTGCATAACCACTTGTACTATTAACTACTTGGTAGAAACCTTGTTGAAGCAGAGCCATATCGCTACTTGAAATGTTCACCTTGTTCAAAACATTTGTCTCAATTGTCTTAGATAAAGTTCCAAGCCCTGTCGTTCCATCATTATCGTAAATACTATCAACGATATGCGGTGCTACACGATTACCACCATTTGCCACAGTAGCTGCGTATTGAGCCAGTTGCATTGGTGTATAAGAATCGTACTGACCGAACGCTTCTGTTAAGACATTACCTGGACTATAATCATCTGATAGGTAACCAGTAGTTGTTTCTGGAAGATCGATGCCAGTGCTTGTACCCATACCATATTCAGCATAGGTTGCACGAAGTTGTTCCATAGCTTCTTTTGTACCACTTGTTGCAAGTGCCATACCTGAATAATATTCTTGGCCCATCATCTTAAGAGCAACTTGAACCATATAGGTATTTGAAGAGTACTCAAGGGCTTGAACAGCTGTGATGTTTGTCGCACCATTTCCTGTGAACCATGATTTAATAGATGGTGAACCAGCAAGGTTAATTGATTGGTCAGCAATCACTTGGTTACCAGAAATAGCGTTATTTTCCCATCCAGAACTAATAGTCGCCGCTTTGACAACTGACCCTGGAACAAAGTTATCGTTAATCGTACCAAGAGCATCTAGCGTCGTTGTTGATGAACCAGTGTCATGCGACAAACCAGCCATCGCTAAAATAGCTCCTGTTTGAGGATTCAATGCAACAGCATAGGCACCTTCTGAATAAGTAGCAAAGCCTGCTGCAATAGATGCTCCATAATACTGATTTAAGATATTTTCAACACCAGTTTGAAAATCTGAATTAACGGTCAACTTCAAGTTCTTACCAGCTTTACCTTCGCTAGTAACGTTATCTGAAATGACATTACCATTTTTATCAGTTGTGATTTCACGAACAGTATGTGTACCTTGTAAATCATCTTCGTAGGCTTTTTCAAGATAAGATGTTCCAACTCGGTCATTCATTGAATAACCTTTAGCAAGATACTCTTCTGCTTCTTCAGCTGGTAAACCAGATTGTTTTGATGATACCGTACCGATAAGGGTTGAAAGCGAACCTGTTGATGTTTGACGATCCCAGTCAGTAGCAATAGAAATCCCTGATAATTTTGAACGATTTGCAGTGATGTATGCAATTTGTTCATCTGTTAAATCACCAGTTGTTAAATTAACCGTACTAAAAGTTGAGGCAGCATTCATTTGACTAAAAATATAAACCAACTTCAACTCATCTTCAGAATAATTAATCTCATCATCTGTTACTGCTTTAACAGCGTTAGCATAAACTTTAGATTCGGTTAAATTATTCCCATAATTATCATATTTTTGATTATCAGGAAGACTCTTAACAACTTTAGCATAAGTGTCTGAATCAGCCAAATAATAATCTTTTTTCTGACGTGTTGTCACATTAGTTTCTGTAAAATCAACCAGTGTTGATAGGGTTCTTGCTAAGTTCTTCATTTCCTCAGCAGTGATTGTATTACTACGTGTAAAGGCAACAACCTGCTTAACATTATTAGAGACTAATAAATTTCCTGCAGCATCAAAAATTTGCCCACGGGGACTTGATGACGTCACTTTATAGGTCGTTGATGAATTTAACTTATCATCATAAAAAGATTTATTTAAAATTTGCATCTGCGCTAATCTTAAAATAATAATTGAAAATAAGACAACGATAACCGCAAAAATCAAGTAAATTCGTTTTGTGATACTGGTTGTTTTTTTGGCAATTTTAATCTTGCTCAATCTCTTCTTAACTGACATTCTTTCCTCACAATTAAAAGCTTCGTTTTATATTTTATCACAATTTACTTAAAAGAGAGTGACACAAAATGTAAAACTTTCACTTTTTTACATAGTATTTTTTCAAGAAAATTTGCAAGAAAAATTGAGTCATTTTAAGCAAAAAAAAGGAGGAAGTTTATTCCTCCACCATATTATTTTGCGTCAACTGAAAAATCAACGCCAACTTTATCACGCAAGAATTTCCAAAGGAAATAAGCAATGTAAAAATCAATGCATCCATGAACAAGAGAGCCTAAGCCAATCAAGCCTACCAAAGACCAAATATAGGCTGTTCCTGTGTGAGCTCCTGCCGTTAAAACAAGAACAACGATAAACTCTGCTAAACCATGCAAGATATTTAAGAAAACAGCTAATCCAAATGTCAAAGCTGGTTTTTCAAGCAAAGCTGGACGTTTTTTAATCATCACAGCACCTACAACCGCAAAGAGTAAATGCGATACTGCGCGCAATACAATAACAATTGGAAAACCTGCTAACAAGAAACCTAGACTTGTTCCCAAAGCAACTAAAACAGCTACTTGCGGTGAGATAAACATAGCCATAAAGACCGGCACGTGACTAGCCAAGGTAAACGAAGCTGGACCGATGACAACCTTAACTGGCATAACCATTGGAATTAAAATCCCAAAGGCAACTAAAATAGCTGTAAATGCAAGAGACTTAGTTTGATGACGTCTCATATGACAACTCCTTTTATATTTGTATATGATAATACCTGAATGATCCCCAATTATCACTCAGGAATTGACGATAGTTTTAATCAATTAACTAACAGGCAATACACACGTTTTTTTGAAAGTAGCTAACTAATCTTGCTTATTATAAAGAAAAAAAGAACAGGTGTCAAGACACCTGTAGCTATTTTAGTTTGATTTTAAAAGCAAACCTTTATCAGATAAGATAGACTTGATGTCCTCAAATTCATCTTTTGAATGACATGATAGAGTGTGAGTATGAATCCCATCAGTTAAAGATGAGAGAAGCGTTGCATTTGAATGCTCAACCTTATCCATAAAATTATCAATATCTTCTTTGCTTTTGATATTAAGCGGTGCTGTTAACATCCCATAAACTGGGTGTTCAACTTCCACATCAACCATAATGCCACCTTTAGAAACAACACAATCCAACTCTTCTTTCGTTCTATCCGGACCATGTTGACAAGCAATTTTTCCAATAAATTGATGCGAATAAAGTGCTTGTGACAAAACGTAACCTTTTGGTGTAGAAATAACATCATGATTAGCTGCTCTCAAAAGAGCTACATCTCCAACAATAATTTGACGACTTACACCAAGTTGGCTTGCTAAAGTACTAGCTGAAATGGGAACTTGTGTCTGACTCAAAATATCAATAATTTTTTGACGACGCTCTGCTGCTTTCATAAAAGCCCCCTTTACAAAATATATTACTTACTACTAATCATACCATAAAAACAAGAAAATATAGAAGAGTTATCCCTTAAATTTCCTAGTCACTCTAACTCCTAGCCAAAAAAGGTAACAAATTCAAAAAAAGCACCCTAGGAGTTAGCCTAGAATGCTTTTATATCAAGGGTTTTAAGCCTTATAATCTTATATCAGATTATTTACCCAAGAAGTATTCGTCAGTAACGTTCAATTTTTCGTCAAATTCGAATACAAGTGGTGGGAAGTTAGGGATTTCAACATCCATAATTTCGTCATCTGACAATTGTTTGATGTGTTTTACAAGAGCGCGGATTGAGTTACCGTGTGCACCTACAAAGACGTTTTTACCATCTTTAAGAGCTGGAGCAATTTTATCTTCCCAGAATGGAAGTGCGCGTTCCAAAGTAACTTTCAAGTTTTCTGCATCTGGAACAACTTTGTCATCAAGGTTAGCGTAACGACGGTCAGTGTGTGCTGAGTATTGATCGTCTTTAGCCATAGCTGGTGGCAATACATCGTATGAACGACGCCAGATGTGAACTTGTTCGTCACCCCATTTTTCAGCAGCTTCAGCTTTGTTTTGACCAGTCAAACCACCGTAGTGACGTTCGTTCAAGCGCCATGATTTTTCAACTGGAACCCAAAGTTGGTCAGAAGCTTCAAGAGCAAGGTTAGTTGTTTTGATAGCACGTTTAAGAACTGAAGTGAAAGCAACATCGAATTCGATTCCTGCTTCTTTGATCAATTTACCAGCTTCAGTAGCTTGTTTAGTACCTTCTTCTGTAAGGTCAACGTCAGCCCAACCAGTGAAAAGGTTAGCTTTGTTCCATTCAGATTGCCCGTGACGTGCAAACACTAATTTTACCATTAGATAAAGTCTCCTTTTAAGTAATACAAGGGCTATTAACACACAGCGAAAAATAGATAGTAATCTTACTAATTGACAAACAACCAGAGAAGTTAGACTATTTTTGGCTCAGCATTTTAGCCAACTTAATTTATTACGACCAGATAAAGTCGCTTACCCTTACTATTCTACCCAAAAAGCTCTAAAAAAGCTAGTATAATTGCTAATTTTCTGTAAAAGAGTCTGACATCCTTGAACAGTCACTAACAGAACTTTGAAAAGCAATAAAAAATGGCATGGCAACCATTTGAAACTCAAAATCGTGCCATACCACCCCACTCTCTAAAAGAAAATGGTAGCTTTCTATATGATTAAGGCTATTATAGTTCAAAAAAATTTCTATGTCAATTTCATTGTTCGCATAGCATTTAGTGTTGCAAGAACTGTTACACCAACATCAGCAAAGATGGCAAGCCACATATTAGCTAAACCAAGAGTGGCCAAAATCAAAACTAAAACTTTAACTCCGATTGAAAAGATAATATTTTCTCTAGCGATAGTAATTGTCTTGCGGGCAATTTTAATTGCTTGAGCAATTTTTGATAATTGGTCGTTCATGACAACAACATCTGCTGCTTCAATCGCAACATCACTACCAAGACCACCCATGGCAATACCAACATCAGCTCGAGCTAAAACCGGTGCATCGTTAATTCCATCCCCGACGAATCCAACTGTTAATCTAGGATTCTTTTGTGCTAGGTAGTTTTCTAACTCTGTAACTTTATCTCCTGGAAGAAGCTCTGCTTTATAATCTGTCATTGCTAGCTCATCAGCAATTTTTTGAGCTACTTCGTGACGGTCACCTGTTAGCATAACTAGTTGTTTAACACCAGCTTTTCGAAGTTCTTGCAAAGCTTGCTTAGTATCAGATTTGATGCAATCTGAAATCACAATATGTCCGGCATAATTTCCATCAATAGCTACATGAACAATAGTTCCAACTTTATGACATGGTTTCCAATCAGCTCCCAAACTTTCCATAAATTTAGTATTACCGACAGCAACATCATGCCCATTAACTTTTGCGCTGATACCATAGCCAGATTTTTCAGTCACATCAGTAATTGAACAATCATCTGCTTCTTTTTCGTAAGCTTCACGAAGAGATTGAGCAATTGGGTGGCTCGAAAAACGTTCCACATGACTTGCCAAATGCAGCAAATGTTCTTCTTTAACATCAGTAGAGTGAAGAGCAGTTACTTCAAAAACACCTTCTGTCAAAGTTCCTGTTTTATCAAAAAACAATGTTTCTAGAGAAGCCAAACTTTCAAGATAATTTGACCCTTTAATCAAAACACCCGCTTTCGAACTTGCTCCTAAACCTCCAAAGAAGCTAAGCGGAATCGAAATCACTAATGCACAAGGGCATGAAATAACAAGGAAAGTAAGCGCACGACTCAGCCATTCTGGGAAATTAGCAAGAAAATCTCCAGATACCAGCGGTGGTATAAAGGCTAAAATCAAAGCTGCAATTACTACTGTTGGTGTGTAGACTTCTGCGAATTTTGTCATGAAACGTTCGCTCTTAGATTTGTTTGCCGTTGAATTTTCCAGTAAATCCAAAATTTTACTTAAGGTTGAATTTTCAACAGAATGCAGGACCTTAACACGAATTACTCCTGTCATGTTAATCATCCCTGACAAAACTTGATCTCCTACCTGAACACTTTGAGGCAAACTTTCACCTGTCAAAGCTGCTGTATCCACTGAAGATTCTCCAGAAATCAAAACCCCATCAACAGCAACCTTTTCACCAGGTTTAATGACAATCACTTGCCCTTCTTTCAAATTTTTAGGATCAACATCAATAGTTTGACCCTCTTCTTCTAAATGAACAAGGTCTGGTCGCAAATCTAGCAATTCTGAAATGGATTTTTCACTATTACCTTCTGCAATGTGTTCAAAAAATTCACCTACTTGATAGAAAATCATCACAAACACAGCCTCGGCAAACTCAGCTTCACCAGTCATAAAACTAAGGGCAAATGCCCCAAGTGTCGCTAATGACATCAGAAAATGTTCGCTAAAGACTTTTCCCTGACTTATTTTTAGCAAGGCTTTTTTCAAAACATCATAACCAGCCATTAAAAATGGAATAGCGTATAACAAAGCTTGAACTACCAAACCAATGTGATTTAGCTTAACCACAGCAAAAACAATAATAAACGTCAGCGTTGCTAACAAAATTCTAAAAAGCTTCTTTTTATGTTTACCTGACACGTTTAATCCTCCTGATAATGCTCTACAACAGACTCCAAAACTTGGCTAATATGCTTATCAGCAAGAGCATAAATCTGATTTTTTCCTTCACGTCGAACAGAAACAATTTTTAAGTTCTTTAACATCGTCAACTGATGTGAAACAGCTGACGGTGTCATCTCTAAAATTGCCGCCAATTCACTAGACTTTAATTCGCCCTTACTTAAACAGCAAATGATTTGTAAACGTGTTGTGTTTCCAAGAGCTTTAAAAAAGCTAGTAACATCATTTAACAAATCTCCCTTTAGCAATTTTTGTGATTCATTAATCTCAATCATCTTAATTATCTCCAATATCTTTTGTAAAACATTTGAACAATTACTCAAACGTTCTACTGTAATCACTGTATCACTTTCACGCATACATTTCAAGAATTAGCTAATACATTCGGTTTTTAGGTCAATTTTTCATATTTTGCTGTCAAAATATAGAAAAGTATTCAAAAAAAGCATAGAAATAGCACTAAAAACTTTCTGTTTATCTCATGAAATAAAAAAACGTTCGGAAAACACTTGATTTCACCTTAGCATAATAGTAAAATGTAACTAGCAATATCAGAAAATTCATTATTGCGTGATAATATATTTTGGAGGACTTTATGGTTTCAACCGCAACTAAAATTGGAACTTTCGATTTTGATAACTGCTTAATGAACGCTGCTGGCGTTTACTGCATGACACGAGAAGAATTAGCTGAGATTGAAGATTCTGCTGCAGGTTCATTTGTTACAAAAACAGGAACATTAACTGCACGCGATGGTAACCCTGAACCACGCTATGCTGATACAGCACTTGGTTCAATTAATTCTATGGGACTCCCTAACAACGGTTTCCAATACTATCTTGACTACGTTACTGAACTCCAAAATACACCCAATAGCAAGAATCACTTTTTGTCACTTGTAGGTATGTCTGAAGAAGAAACACACACTATCTTAAAAACTGTTCAAGCTTCTGACTACCAAGGACTTGTTGAGCTAAACCTTTCTTGTCCAAATGTTCCGGGGAAACCACAAATTGCCTACGACTTTGAAACAACTGAAAGAATTTTAAAAGATATCTTTACTTACTTTACAAAACCTCTCGGAGTTAAATTACCTCCATATTTTGACATTGCACACTTTGACCGTGCGGCAGCTATCTTTAATCAATTTCCTCTAACTTTCGTCAACTGTATTAACTCTGTCGGTAATGGTTTGGTTGTTGATGATGAAACTGTTGTGATTAAACCTAAAAATGGTTTTGGTGGTATTGGTGGTGATTATGTCAAACCAACCGCACTTGCTAATGTTCACGCATTTTATAAACGCCTAAATCCATCTATCCAAATTATTGGAACAGGTGGTGTTAAGACTGGTCGTGATGCCTTTGAACATATTTTATGCGGAGCAAGTATGGTACAGCTAGGAACAGTTCTTCACCAAGAAGGTCCTGCTGCTTTTGCACGCATTACTGATGAACTAAAAGCCATCATGGAAGAAAAAGGCTATGAAAAACTTGAAGACTTCCGTGGCAAATTAAAATACATGGACTAAACTAAAAAACGTTTGAGGCGTTTCTCAAACGTTTTTGGCTATTAGTTCTCACATCAAATTCTAAAAAGAGCGAGAACAATCGTCCCCACTCTTTTTAGGATTTGCCACCTCCTACAGTTGACATAAAAACTCTTTGATTATCAGGAAAAGAGCCTCTAAAATATTAATTATTACGCATTAAATTCAAAATTGGTTTTTTAATCAGCAACAATAGAACACCGATACCAAGACAAACAAGTCCCAAGATACCGAAGAATGCTACTTCTGTTTCCTTAGTGAAATATGGTGTAATCAAAGCATTTACTGCTTGTGAAGTTGAATCTGCCAAGAACCAAAGAGCAACCATTTGTGATTGGAAAGCAAGTGGTGCAAGTCTAGTTGAAACTGATAGACCTACTGGAGAAACTAACAATTCACCAGCCATTTGGACTGCAAACATAACTACCAACCACATGAAGCTTACACGGTTGTTTGTTCCGTATAGCATACCTGGAAGAGCCATAATCATGTAAGACACACCAGTTAATAACAATCCTAATCCAAATTTTGTAACTGCTGATGGTTGACGATCACCCATTTTGTTCCAAATCCAAACAAAAAGTGGTGTCAATACAACGATGAACAGTGGATTAAGCAATTGATACCAAGATGGATCAATATAAAAATTAATACCAAAGATAGTTGGATGTAGGTTTGAACGAGTTTCACCCCAAACAGCAATAACTGTCGCACTTTGTTCTTCAACTAACCAGAAAACGATAGAAGACAAGAACAATGGTAGGTATGCCAACAATTGTTTGCGTTCTGTGCTTGATACTTTATTTGA
This sequence comes from Streptococcus vicugnae, assembly GCF_016461705.1. Taxonomy (GTDB): domain Bacteria; phylum Bacillota; class Bacilli; order Lactobacillales; family Streptococcaceae; genus Streptococcus; species Streptococcus vicugnae. The sequence goes on from NZ_JAEMHW010000002.1 coordinate 598,910, forward strand.
AGCAAACATCAAGATAAAGTAAATAAATGGGATGAAGATGCCAGCCATAGATAGAATATTGATAAAGTTATCAACGAATTTAGCTGGGTTAGCTTGGTAAAGTAAAGTTCCAGCAACTGCTAAAACAACAAAACCAATAACAGATTTAATTAATAAACCTTTTTTCTCTTCTGTCGTTAGTGGATTAGAAGGTTTGTTTCCAATTTCTGGGAATTGTTTCATTCGTCCATACCAATAAACAAATAAAGCAAATACCATACCAATAGCGGCAAGAGAGAAACCTAGGTGATAGTTGATACTTTGTCCAACTGTTCCTACTACAATAGGAGCAAGCAGTGAACCAATATTAATACCGATAACAAAGATATTGAAACCTGTGTCGCGACGAGGATCATCCGGTTCATACAAATGACCAACCATATTTGAAATATTTGGTTTTAACATCCCTGTTCCCAAGATAATCAAGAAAAGTGAGATGAAAAGAGACGTCAAGCCAAACGGAAGAGCTAAAACAATGTGCCCAAGGGTAATAAGGATACCACCCACAAGAATCGTTTGTGAAGCACCTAAAACACGGTCCGCAAACCATCCACCAATAATACCTGAAAGGTATACAAGAGCTCCATAGATACTTACAATAGCCATTGCTTGTGGCTTAGGAAGTCCTAAACCAGCATTAGCTGAAGTAACAGATGCGTACAAGTAGTAAATTAAAATCGCACGCATTCCATAGTACGAGAATCGTTCCCAAAGTTCTGTTTGGAATAAAGTAAACAAAGCCTTAGGCTGTCCAAAAAATGTTTGTTCTTTATTTTTTTCCATACCATCCATTATATAGATTTTTTTTAATTTGGGCAATAGAAATTTTATTTAAAATATTAAGTAAATTCATAAAAATCAAGCTTTTATGGGAGATTAAGCGCTTTTTTCAAAATGTTAAAAAATATCAAAAAACGCAAAATATCTGACATTATTGGCTCTAATATCGTTATTTTTTACTTCAATCAACTATCCACCATAAAAAAAGCAGTCAATAAACTTGAACCGTTTTCTTGTTTCTAAGTTCGTGAAAAAAACGTCCATTGGACGTTAACTCGCTCTCTTGTTTCTTGGCTCATGAAAAAAACGTCCACTGGACGTTTTTTTTCATCACCAATTATCCCAAAAGTCACTGTCATCTTCATCTGGGCTTGTTTCGTCATCTTCTGCTTCTTGCTCTTGCTTCAGAATTTCTCCATTTTCATCTACTTTAGGTTTCATAGCAAGTCCTACCATGATTAATATAGCTGCTTTAAAAAGAGAAAAAACGCCTAAGAAACTAACAACTAACAAAAGTGATCTATCCATGATTATAACTCTTTCCTTGTATTCTTATCATCATTAAAACCACTAATGATTTCACGATGTCTCTATGCTGATTATAGCATAAAAGACTTGAACTGCCCTTATAACAAGTGTAAATGCATAGAAACCACTGAAAGGTAATTCTATTCATTGTGCCAAAGCAACTATTTCTTTTCCCCAAAAATGCCCCAAAACATTCAAAAAAGCCTATCGAACAAGCTACAACGCTTGATATGATAGGCTTTTTAAATATTAATTATTTTACAGCGTCTTTAAGTGCTTTACCAGCTTTGAATGCAGGTACTTTTGAAGCTGCAATTTCAATTTCTTCACCAGTTTGTGGGTTACGACCTTTACGAGCTGCGCGTTCGCGAACTTCAAAGTTACCAAAACCGATTAATTGAACTTTTTCGCCTTCAGAAAGGAAGCTTTCGATTGCTGAGAATACTGCATCTACAGCTGCTGCTGAATCTTTTTTAGTAAGCTCAGTTGCTTCTGCAACTTTAGCGATTAAATCTTGTTTGTTAGCCATTTAACAAATCCTCCAATTAATTTCTAAGCGTTAACACTTTAACAAAGTCTATGATACCCAAAAATAGGCTTAAGGTCAAGTATTAAACATTTAATTAGCTGTTTTTCTTGTAAATATCGAAGTTAAATTGATCCCCAACTAAATCAATTGTTGTCGCTTTCAAAAAGATGTCAGCATCGTTTTTCAAGTTCTGAATATTGATATTAATAACAGATTCTTTCGGTAAAACTTCAACAAAATTTGGTAGGTCAACACTTGATTTTAAGTATTTCAAAACTTCTGATTCTGGCAATGTGAGTGTTCCAACTGAAAATGAGGTAATTTTTAACTGAATTGCGCCTGATTCTAGGCGACTTGGTTGGAAATAAATATAAAGTGGCACTTCATAACCCAAAAAAGTATATGTTCCCTCAAACATAATGGCTGATGAAGTTGCGTAAACACTGTAAGATGAATTTTTAGTCTGATAATCTTTCAAATAAGCCGCCACCGTATCATTTAACTGTTCACGAGTTGTTGAAACCGTCCCTACTTTGACACTCTCTACTTTCTTTGACGTAATACTTTGTGCCGCAGGTTCTCTGACTTGAATCAAGCGACTAGCAATCACTCCCACAAAAGCAATATTAACTGCTAAAATGAGAAGAAAGCCCCACTTCCACCAATTAGTCTTTGTTCCATTCTTTTTTAGTTTCATTGATTTTCTCCATTGTTACATCTGACATAATTTGATAGCCAATATTATTTGGGTGGAAATGATCTCCACTGAATAAAGCATCATTGATAACCGTTGTTTGATCACCAGATGTCGACACAATTCCTTCTTGACCATCAATTCCTTTGTAAATCTGATCGTTGATTGGAACGAAGTAAACATTATCATAGTCTTCCGTCACACTTTCAGTAGCATCATTCCAATCGTTGATAATATCTTGCATTTCCGTCATTTCAGGGAAATTCAAATAAAAGGGATTATAAATTCCCAAAATATAAATCGGCAAGTCTTCATTTTCCGTACGAGCAAGTTCGATAATTTGGCGCAAACGCTCTTGATAAGATTTGGCAGGCTTCTTAAAAGTAGAAACTGATAGTTTCGTCAAATGCTTACGAATCACCGCCATAACATCGTTACCACCGACAGTCAAAGTCATCATATCCGCTTTTTCTAGGGATTTTTGAATGTCTTGCTTATCCTTCATTCGTGTCAAAATCTGTTGGCTGGTATTTCCTGAGACCCCGTAGTTATCGTAAGAAACTTGATAGTTATAAGTATCTGTTAAACTTTGGGATAAAATTGGAACAAATCCACCTTGATTAGTAGTATCCCCGACTCCTTCTGTCAAAGAGTCCCCAATAGCCACATAACGAAATTGTTTGGCTTCTTGAGCCAAGAAATCTTTTTTCGTCAACTCCGAATCTGACTTTGGAATTAAAACATTAAAAATGACAATAAACAGAAGAAGGCTTGCCAAAAAGAAAGCAAACCCAGTTAAAAAATTCTTTTTTTTATTCATAGCGTACCATAACCGCAAAAGCGTCTTCTCCAGTGTGCGTTTGAATGATTGAACCAGTTTCTAAAACAGCAATTGGTGCACCCAAAACTTGCAGTTTTTCTTTGAAACCATTAGCCATATCTGCTGTTCCGCAGTATGAAATACCGATTTCAGCTACTTTCTTGTTAGAAGCATGCTCAATAAAGCTATCTAGCCATTTGTTAAATGTTTTAACACCACGGCCTTTGATAACTGTGTTTAATTCGCAATCAACCATTTCCATAACAACTCGAATGTTAAGGAGTGAACTAAGAAGACCCGTTACACGCCCAATACGTCCACCTTTTACCAAATTTTCAAGCGTTGACACGCCAATAAAAAGTTCTGATTTTTGACGAACTTCTTCAACTTTTGCAAGAACTTCTTCTAAGCTTGCACCTTCTTGGGCTAATTTGGCAGCTTGAACAACTTGGAATTTTTGGCATTGGTCAGTAAATGTTGAATCGATAACAGTGACATCTGCCCCAGCTAGATTAGCCCCTTGACGAGCTGCTTCAACTGTTCCTGAAAGAGTATGTGTAATGTGAATAGAAACGATGTGTTCGGCACCATTTTTCATCAGATTTTCATAAACTTCTGCAAAGACGCCAACTGGTGGTTGGCTTGTTTTAGGCAATTCCTTACTATTGCGCATCATGTTAAGGAATTTTCCTTCTTCTTTCATGTCGTTGTCAGAATAAACAACACCATCAATCATTACTGACAATGGCACAACTGTAATGTCATATTTTTCAACTAATTCTGGTTCAATCGTTAAAGATGAATCTGTAACAATTTTAATTTTACTCATTTTTTATCCTATCATACTTTCAAAACTTTATATCAAAATTTATCCTAACATTCATTATACCAAATTTTTAGCAGTTAGGGGACATTTTATAAAAGGCTATCTTATCGACAAAAAAAGAAGCACCTAGGCTTCTTTTTATTTCTTCAATAATTCACGCGCTTGTTCGCGAGCCATTTCGGTAATATCACTACCGGCAAGCATTTTAGCGATTTCTTCCACTCGTTCTTCTTCGGTCAATAGACGAACCGTTGAAACAGTCGTATTTTCATCGCTACGTTTTTCGATGAAGAATTGATAATCAGCAATAGCAATCACTTGTGGCAAATGTGAGATTGCCAAAACTTGGCCATGACTACCAATTTTATAGATTTTTTGAGCAATAGCTTGCGCTACACGTCCTGATACTCCTGTATCAACCTCGTCAAAGACAATACTTGTCTTATCTTCTTTACGTGAAAAGGCCGATTTAATCGCAAGCATCAAGCGAGAAATTTCACCACCAGAAGCTACTTTTACCAAAGGTTTGAAACCTTCACCAGGATTGGTAGAGATATAAAATTCAATAGCTTCATTACCGTCACGGTTGAATTTTCCTTTAGTGAATTGAACCTGAAAATCTGCTTTTTCCATGTATAGATCAGCTAATTCCTGCTTAATTTCTGCTTCCAAATTCTTCGCAAGTGCATGACGTTCTTGGCTGAGATTTTCAGCAGCAACAATCAATTCTTTTTCCAGGCGTTTGAGCTCTTTTTCCATATCATCAGACGACTCATCATTTCCAGTTAAAAGATTGTACTCTTTAGTGATATTCTCGTAATAATCCAAAACATCATCAACACTGCCACCGTATTTTCGAGTAATGCTGTAAATCACTTCTAAGCGGGCTTCAATCTGTTGCAAACTACCAGCATCAAAATCAAGCTCATCAATAACATCACCTAAGTGCTTAGTCACTTCTTCTAAAATATAATAAGCTTCAGAAACATTTGATGACATATCTTTGTAATCCGCATCGAATTCTTCCAAGGTCATCAAGTCGTTCATAGCTGAACGAATGTTTGACAAACTTGAAAACTCTTCATCATCAAGCATGACATAAGCATTGGTTAATGTGTCTGCGATATGTTTGTGATTTAACAACTTATCACGTTTTTGGTTTAGAGCTTGGTCTTCACCTGATTTTAGGGCAGCTGCTTCAATCTCTGCAATTTGAAATTCCAGCATTTCAATACGCGCTTTGTGCTCTTGTTCATTTTTTTGTTTTGTTAAAACACGTTTACGTAAGCTACGGTAACTTTCAAAAAGTTCTTGATATTGCTTTTTAACCGTAGCAAAATGACCGTCTCCAAACTCATCAAGCATGCGAATATGCATATTTGGCTTCATTAGTTCCTCTTGGTCATGTTGGCCATGGATATCAACCAAATATTGCCCAACAGCTCGAAGAGTTGTCAAATTAACCATCTGACCATTAATGCGACCAATTGAACGACCATTTTGCAAAATTTCACGGCGAATAATAAGTTCTTCTGTCACCTCAATGCCGTTTTCTTCCAAAATTTGCGTTAATGCAGGATTTTCACCAACCGAAAAAAGACCTTCAATTTCAGCTTTATTAGCCCCGTGTCGAATGACATCAAGACTCGCACGTGCCCCAAGCATGAGGTTCATGGCATCAATAATAATAGACTTCCCTGCACCAGTTTCACCTGTCAAAACTGTCATGCCATTTTCAAAAGTTAAGGAAATCTCCTCAATAATGGCAAAATTTTTAATGGAAATTTCTAAAAGCATAGAACGACCTTTCTTATTTGTGGTCTGTCATCCATTTACGAACTTCTTGGCGAATGGCTGCAGCACCCTCAGCTGTTTTTGTAACTACTAACAAACTATCATCATCAGCAATCACACTAAAAAGACTGTCCTTGAAATCTTCCAACAAGAAACGTTTAATCAAGCGGCTATTTCCTGGAATAACATCAAGGTTAATCATATTTTCAAGACCTACTGTTTCCTCTGAGACGGCAAGAACAGTGCTTTTAATTGGGACAGATACTTGCCCAACTTTTTTTGTTTTATCTTTTGAGAGGCCATAAATATAAGGACCATCAACCGATGGGACTTTGATGATACCAATTTCATTCATATCACGTGAAATGGTAGCTTGAGTCAAAGTTAATCCTTCAGCTTCAAGTAATTCTAGCAAATCATGCTGTGTCTCAACAGCATTTTCAGCAACAATCTTTTTAATTAATTCTAAACGTTCACTCTTTTTCATCTTTAAATTCCTTATGCGCTTTTTCTACAATTTCTGGAATCACAGTTACCACCAAATTTTGAGCATCAGCTGATTTTTCTAGATGAGCCAAAAATTCAATATTTCCATGACCACCTTGGATAGGTGAAAAATCAAGTCCCTTAACTGTAAATCCGTAATCGACAGCAAAACTTGTCACTGTTTCCAAAACTTTTTGGTGAACAGCTTTGTCACGAATAATACCATTTTTACCAATTTGATCACGCCCAGCTTCAAATTGTGGTTTAATAAGCGCCACGACCTGACCATTATCAGCCAAAATATTGTGAAGTGCTGGCAAAATCAAATTTAATGAAATAAAGCTAACGTCTATACTAGCAAAAGTTGGTTGGCCTTCTGTAAAATCAGCCAATTCTGCATAGCGGAAATTGTATTGTTCCATACTACGAACGCGTTCGTCTTGACGAAGTTTCCATACCAATTGGTTGGTACCAACATCAACTGCATAAACTAATTTCGCACCATTTTGCAACATCACATCGGTAAAACCACCTGTTGAAGCTCCGATATCAATTGTTGTTTGGCCGTCAACAGAAATACCAAAAACTTGCAAAGCCTTTTCAAGTTTTAACCCACCACGGCTAACGTATTTAAGCTTTTCACCTTTTAATTTCAATTCTGTTGCATCATCAATTTTTTCACCTGGTTTATCATAACGTTCGCCGTTAATAACATTAACAACCAAACCAGCCATTACTCCACGTTTTGCCTGCTCACGTGTCTCAAAAAGCCCTTGTTTATAGGCTAGTACATCAACTCTTTCCTTAGGCATTTAGTCGTAACCTTTCTATCATTTCTGTGATTTTTTCTGCATGCAATCCATGAGTTTTTGAGAGGTTTTTGAAAATCACTAGCGCTTGATTAAGGGATTGATCCAAAATATCATAAGATTTTTCCAAACCAAGCAAACTTGGGTAAGTCGCTTTGTCAGCTAGTAAATCTTTTTTCGGTGTTTTTCCAATTTCTTCAAAACTTGCTGTCACATCTAAGATATCATCACGAACCTGGAAAGCAAGACCAATCAAGCTACCAGCTTTACGCAAATTAGCAAGTTCTTCATCTGCAACACCAGCAACAATTCCTGCTGCCACAACAGGGAAAGTCAACAATTTTCCTGTTTTATTAGCATGAATCAATTGTAATTCTGAAAGGCTAAGCTTACGCTCTTCACCTTTCATATCAAGCATTTGACCACCAACCATGCCATAAGTACCTGAAGCATGCGACAATTCTGCAATCAATCGAACTTTGACATCAGCTGGTAGCGCAGCATTTGCCACCAAATCAAATGGGTCTAAAAAGAGACTATCTCCTGCTAAAATCGCTGTCGCTTCATCAAATTTTTTGTGATTTGTTAAACGTCCACGACGATAATCATCATCATCCATAGCTGGTAAGTCATCATGAATCAAACTACCTGTGTGAATCATTTCAAGGGCAGCAGCCACATCATAATGAGCATCTGTCAACGACAACCCAAATCCTTCTAGTAATTCTAGAAAAATCAATGGACGGATACGTTTTCCACCAGCATCAACAGAGTATAAAATTGACTCAATCAAATCTGGCGAAACCAGCTCTTTTTGTTCATAATAACGGTGAATGGCTTGACTAATTTTACTTATTTTATCCATTAGACATCCATTTCTGTTTCTGTCCCATCAGCTTGCATCACTTTAACAAGTGTTTTTTCAGCTGAATCTAGTGTTTTTTGCAATTCTTTTGAGAGAAGCATTCCTTTTTGGAATTCAGCAATAGCATCTTCCAAAGCAACGTCACCATTTTCAAGTTTTGTCACAATCGCTTCTAAATCTTGTAAATTTTCTTCAAATGTTTTTTTACTTGGCATCTTTTACCTCCACTTCAAGTTGACCGTCTTTTAATTGAACGCTTAATTGGTCGCCTTGCTTAACGTCCCTTACGCTTGAAATCACTTTTCCATCTTTTTGCACCATAGCATAACCTCTAGCGATAATTCGGCTAGTATCCAAAGATAACAGAGCATCCTGAGCCTTTTCAAACCGAGCTAATTTGCTATCATATTGGCTAGTCATATTTGATAACAAGAGACGTTTTAAGCTCTGCAATTTATCCTGATAATGTTTAATCTGACTGTCAAAATCCATAGCAATCAAACGCTGATGCAACAACTCTTGACGCTGTTTAGCTTGATTAAATTGATTTTGCATGGTATTTGTCAAAGACATGGTCAAACGATCTAACTTTTGAACATAACCATCATACAAACGTTCAGGTTGTCTAAAAATGACCGAATTAGCTAATTTATCAAGTCGTTCTTGATTTTGTTTGATGCGACGAAGACTAGCTTGATACATACGATTATCGCGTTCAGTAATCCACGAAATAATATCAGCTTTAGTCACCGGAGTAGCAAGCTCAGCTGCTGCTGTTGGTGTTGCTGCCCTACGGTCAGCCACGTAATCTGCCAAAGTCGTATCCGTCTCATGACCAACACTAGAAATAACTGGCAAGCGAGATTCAAAAATCGCTTGTACAACAATTTCTTCGTTAAAAGCCCATAAGTCTTCGATAGAACCACCACCACGACCAATAATCAAAAGGTCCAAGTCATCACGGTCATTTGCCTTTGCAATATTAGCAGCAACTTCCTGACTAGCTCCTTCCCCCTGAACTTTCGTTGGAAAAAGAAGAATTTCGACTCCTGGAAAACGACGAGACACTGTCGTAATAATATCTCGAATAACAGCTCCACTAGGACTAGTTACCACGCCGATTTTTTTAACAAATTGAGGTAAGGGGTGTTTATGACGATCATCAAAATAACCAGCCTCTGCCAATTTTTTCTTTAATTGTTCAAATTGAATCGCTAAAGCACCAATACCATCTGGCTCTGCTTTTTCAATAATAATAGAATATGATCCACTTGGTTCATAAAGTTGGACACGTCCCACAACATTGATTTTCATACCTTCTTCAAGCTCAAAACCAAGTTTTTTAAAAGTCCCTGCCCACATAGTCGCCTGAATAACCGCATTTTCATCTTTCAATGAAAAATATTGGTGTGTCGGACGACGTCGGAAATTGGAAACCTGACCTGTCAAATAAACGCGTTCCAAATAAGGATCACGATCAAACTTCAATTTAAGGTATTTTGTCAAAATCGAAACACTTAAATAATCTGACATAACAGGCTCCTTTCCTTATTTTTTCTAGCTTTATACAATTTTTGCATATCACTATTATTATATCAAATATCTTAAAAAAAAACTGTCCAGTGGACAGTTTTTTCATGAGCTTGAAAATTAGAAAGCGAGTCATGTCCAGTGGACAGTTTTTTCACGAGCCTGAAAATTAGAAAGCGAGTTATGTCTAATAGACATTTTTTCATTTTGATTAGTGGATACTAACAATGGTACCTTCGGGCATCTTCTCAAAAAGCCATTTGGCATCTTCTTTGGACAACCTCACATTGCCATCTGTACATGCTGTTCCAATTTTTTTAGTTTCTCCTTTCAAAACCTTGCCTTTCCAATCTGTCGGAAAACTTTGAAACTGAAAAGCTCCATGATCCTTAAACGATACCCAGTAACATCGTCCACGATTTAAGCTGTCATCATAAGTAAATTCCTCACGTTCAGCTTCGATAGCAAATTTTCCAGTTGGTGTTGGCGTCTCTTTAGCACCTGTAGATACCTTAGTTTTAAAAATGACTTTATTACCAGAATAAACAATCATTTTTTGTTGTGATATAGAGACCAAAATACTCAACTGGTCGTATTTTGACAAATCTGGATAAACCTTATCAACCTTAGGTTTCTTAATAGCTTTCCCCAAAGTACTCTCATCAATTCTCACCTCAGCTGATTGATGAGTCACTAACAGTTGTCGACAAAGACCATAAGCAACCACTAAATTAGCAAGAGTCAAAAGTAAAACCAAAACTCTTTTTGACAACTTCTTTCGCATTTTCCCTTTTCCCTAACATTTACTCCACCACATTTTACATTTTGGTGGAAGTAACCTCTCCTTTTAATCAATTAAAACATAACGTCTTGCGCCACTATAACTAACATAGGAAATCCATTGATGACCATCAGCGTATAGAGTCTTATCATAATGAACTTGATAACCAGCATCCAATTTAAATTCAGTCGGTGCTGACACACGCGGTTGACTCTTAACTTCTTTTGAACTAGTTAAGACATAAGTACCACTTTGTGGCATAGCTGGCGTTTGAGGTGTTTGAAGAGTTGCCTTTGTGCCTCCTACACCTTTTAAAGAACCATCAGCCTGTTCATAGTAGAGGTGAATATTATATTCACCATAATTATTTTTATGGTCGCTGACATTAACCCTTGTTTTATAACTACCATCAGCTTGTTTTGCTGCTGTATACCAAATAATATCATCTTGACCACCTTGCGTTGACCAAACAGGTACTTTAACAGCTTTCAGCTGACCTGGATTTGACACATTAGTTACCAAAACATCAAATCCTGCAGCAGATTGATTCACAATTTGTAAATCACCTGATAAAGTTCCTTCAGGAACAGTCGTTTTTGTTCCCAAAACTGCTTGTAAATGACCATCTGATTCTACATAATAGAGATGAATGTTGTAATCTCCGCGTTCATAATTGTGATCTGACAATTTCACATTGACTTTATAAGTATCGTCGTTTTGTTTGATGCCATCATACCAGATGATATCATCTTGATCATTTTTGACAGTCCAGATTGGTACTTTGACTGCTGCAATGCCTTTAGAATCAGAAACATTTGTCACAAGGACTTCAAATCCTTGGCTTGTCACATTTTGAAAATTAATTGAACCAGATAATTTTTGAACAACTTCAGGCGTTAATTTAGCAATAGCCGCATAACGACGTTGACCTGAATAAGAATTGTAAGAAATCCATTGATAACCATCTTGTGTTAAAACTTGGTCATAAAAGACACGATCACCAGCATTAGCATAAAAAGCAACTGGCGCAGAAGCTTTGGCTTCGTTTTTAACCTCTGTCTTTTGCGTATAAGTATAGTAACCTTGACTTGGTAAATTCTTTTGAGTTTTAACTGTTACTTTTGATTCTTTAACAAATGATTTTTGATTTTCCTGAGTTTCTTTTGCTAAAGCAGTCGCATCAATCGTAACAGTTTCCGTCGGTTCTGTTGACTCTGGAGTAGCCTCATTTGTAGCAGCGCTTTCCTCATTTTGTTTTTCTTCGGAAGCTTTCTGATCAGTCACTTGTTCATCATTAGCTGCTACTTGATTTTGAGTATCACCTAAACTGCTCTCTTTAGTATCATTTTCCTGACTTAGCTTTGAAGTATCTTCTCCTATTTTTTCTTCTTGGCTATCACTTGTCACAACTTGATGTTCATCGGATGCATTATCTGAATTTGCCACTTGTACCTGTGAAATAGCGTCCGCTTGTACAGAATCATCAGCAGCTACGCCTTGTCCTCCCATAAACAAAACACTGGCAATCAAAACAGATGCCACACCGACACTGTATTTACGAATTGAAAAACGTTGCTTCGTTTGATTAAATAAACCTTTTTTCATAATATCTTTCCCCTTTGATTTAAAAACATTTCCCAAAAACTTGCTTATAACCGATAATTGTTACAAATAAATTACATCAATATTTCTAAAAGAAACTTTTGATTCACTTTTGAAAACCACCAGTTTTTAGCGTTTTATCAATCATTTCGTAACTATTATCATCCTAGAATCGGCCAATTCTGCTCATATTATAGAGTAGTTTTTTACATAAGTCAACGCAAAACTGTAATATTTGTAATATTTTTGAAATATTTTATTTTTTAGACTTTCACATACAAAAAACGCACTGTCTTTCAACGATGCGTTTTACGAGTTATTCTGATAATTGTTTCATGACTTTTGGTAGAGCTGCACTGATGGTAGTCGGCAAAACAACATAAGCTTCTTTACTAAGCTGATCAGCAATATAAGAATGCAAATAAGTCGCAACTGCTACACTATCAAAATAGTTTTTTCTAAATTGTGCTACAAAACCAGCAATCATACCACAAAGTGTATCTCCCATACCACCAGTTGCTTGATATGGGCCTCCTACTGTAAACTCAGCAAGCAGTTGGTCTTGAAAAATTTGCGTGCGATGACTTTTTGCAACCAGGATTGTTTCCTTTGGAAAGTTTTCAAGAGCTTTGCGAGTATTGTCCACTGTTTGTTCTGAAATAGCTAACCCTGATAATCTTTCCCATTCTTTCTGATGTGGTGTTAAAACTAAATGGTCTGTGTTAAAAGAAAGTGGCATAGTTTTAGCAAGCAAATTTAAAGCAGAACCGTCAATAATCAGACTCTGATGCTCTGACACCTTCTCAAGTACTTGCTTAAACACTCTGCTAGCTTTGCTATTTTCGCTTAAACCAGGACCAACCAAAACCACATCTGCTTTTATCAAATTTTCCTCAAAAAGCTCTTTATCTTCACAATCAAAAGCCATAGTTTCTGGAAGATGAGCGTGCAAAGCTGTAATATTGTCACGCTCTGTAGCTACTGTAACAAGACCAGCTCCGCTCTTGACACAGGCCAAAGCTGACATAATAATAGCACCGCCATAAGGGTAAAATCCACCAATCAAAAGTACACGTCCATACGTTCCCTTATGAGAATTAGCCTGACGTTTGGTAACAACTTGACGCGCTAACTGTTCATCAATAATCATGCTTTCACACTTCTAAGAGCTGATTGATAGGTTTGCTCCATAAGCATCGTAATTGTCATCGGTCCAACACCTCCAGGGACTGGAGTGATGAGACTAGCTACAGGTTCTACTTCATCGAATTTAACGTCACCAATTAACTTGCCATTTTCATCACGGTTCATGCCGACATCGATAACCACAGCACCTTCTTTGACAAATTCCTTAGTCACAAAATGTCCTTGCCCAATAGCCACAATCAAAACATCTGCTTGTTTGGTTACACGCGCTAAATCACGTGTTCGTGAGTGTGCTAAGGTTACTGTTGCATTTTTATCAAGCAACAACTGAGCCATTGGTTTTCCAACGATATTTGAGCGTCCGATGATAACTGCAGTTTTACCTTCTAAATCGACTTCATAAGCGCGCAACAACTCCATAATACCAGCTGGTGTACATGGCACCATCACAGGTCGACCATTCCAAAGATGACCAGTATTGATTGGATGGAAACCATCCACATCTTTTTTAGGATCAATTGCCAGAATCACACGTTTATCGTTGATATGAGCAGGAAGCGGCAATTGCACCAAAATACCGTGGAAACGATCATCGTTATTATATTGCTCAATAACTTGAATCAATTCTTCTTCACTTGTTGATTCAGACAAACGAACTGTTTCGCTCAAAAATCCAGCTTTCTTTGCCGAACGCTCCTTATTTCGTACATAAACTTGGCTAGCCGGATCATCACCAACCAAAATAACCACCAAACCAGGCACAATACCAGCTTCAGCTTTTAATTTTTCAACCTTCTCAACTAGTTCATTTTGCATTTTAGCAGCTAAAGCTTTTCCATCTATAAGTGTTGCCATGAAATTCTCCTGAAGATATATTTCTTTTATTATACCAGAAAGCGACTTCATAATAAAATATTTTTTAATGAATTATCAGAATATTCTATAAAAAATACAATAAAAAGAAATACCTGCTCAGCCGAGCAAGTATTCTTCTGTTATTTCATTTTCACACTTTTATGTTGGCTATCTTTTACAGGACAAGAACAATTGCAATCACCACAAGAGCCTTTACCCTTGATGAAACTACGTAAGCCCATAAAGACAGCAAATGCAATTAGCAATGCAATAATAATAGTCGCCATAAAAATTATTCTCCAACTTTTTCTAGATTATCTAATGTAATCACTTCTTCTTTTTCTTGTGCTGGTTTTCTAACGATAAAGTAAATAATCGCAATGAACAATGCCAAAGCAACAATTGTCCAGAAGTTCACACCTTTTCCATAGAAAAGAACAAGACCAAATTGATAGATAATCAAACTAACAACATAAGCAAGACCTGTTTGGAAACCAATAGCTCCAAGTGTCCACTTAGTATCACCCATTTCACGTTTGATTGCTCCCATTGCAGCAAAACATGGTGCGCAAAGGAGGTTGAAAATCAAGAATGAGAAGGCTGCAAGTGATGTATAATCCAATTGCAAAGCATGGTACAAACCATGAGTTGTACTATCATTATACAAAATACCAAAAGTACCGACAACAGCTTCTTTAGCAGCAAGACCTGTTGCTGCAGCAACTGTAGCCTTCCAGTTACCAAATCCAAGTGGTTCAAAGAGCCAAGAAATCAATTTACCAAGTGAAGCCAAGATAGAATGATCAGTATCAACCGCTTGGAAAGTGAAATTATATGTAGACATGAACCAAATAATAACTGTCAAACTAAAGATAACTGTACCTGCGCGTTTAACAAAGCTGAGAGCTTTTCCAAAAGCATAACGAAGAACACTCATCATTTTTGGCATGTGATAAGCTGGTAATTCCATGATAAATGGACTCACATAACTACCAAGTAATTTCGTTTTCTTAAGCGCAATCCCTGAAAGGATAATTGTAATAACACCAATAAAGTAAGTAGATGGTGCAACGATTGGATTATCAGGGAAGAAAGCACCTGCAATCAAAGCGATAATCGCTAATTTAGCAGAACATGGCATGAATGTTGCTGTCATGATAGTGATGCGGCGGTCACGTTCATTTTCAATGGTACGACTTGCCATAACAGCTGGTACACCACAACCTGTTGCAATCAACATTGGAATAAATGATTTACCTGACAAACCAAAACGTCTGAAGACACGGTCCATAACAAATGCAATACGACTCATGTATCCAATATCTTCCAAAATACCTAGACAGATAAAGAGAACAAAGATTTGAGGCAAAAAACCAAGAACTGTTCCGACACCAGCTACAATACCATCGATGATAAGTGATTCAAGCCATCCTGAAACATGAAGAGCATCAAGACCAGATTGAACCCACCCAGGAACTAACTCTCCAAAGAGAACGTCGTTAACCCAGTCAGTTCCCATTGTACCAACAGTTTGAATTGATAGGTAGTAAACCAAGAACATTACAACAGCAAAAATTGGTAAGGCCAAGATACGATTTGTTACAATTCGGTCAATTTTATCAGAAACTGTCATTTTGAAATTGCTATCTTGGTTTTGAGCCATTTTAGCAACTCTTTCAATAAATGCGTAACGTTCATTGATAACGATAGATTCAGAATCCTCTGTAAAGATTTCTTCTGTAATCTTAATCACTTGGTTAATTTCACCTTTTTGGAAATCAGACAAAGTAATTTCTTCTTGTACCAAAGTGTCACGTTCAAATAATTTAATGGCATAAAAACGTGCTGAACGTTCTGGAACAACATCTCCCAGAATATCAATAATTTGTTTGATAGCAGCTTCAAACTGATTGCTGTAAGTTGGGAACTGAATAAGATCAGTACTAGCTTTTGTCGTATTAGCTGCTTTTTTGATAGCTTTATCAACACCAGTATTTTTAATCGCACTTGTTGAAATAACTGGCACACCCAATTGATAAGAAAGTTTATCAATGTTAATTGTTTTTCCTTGAGCTTTCAAAGTATCACTCATATTAAGAGCAACAGTTACAGGAATTCCTGTTTCAATCAATTGAGTAGTCAAGTAAAGATTACGTTCCAAGTTTGTCGCATCAACAACGTTAAGAATGCTGTCAGCATCATTACTCAATAAATAATCACGCGCAACTTTTTCTTCAGGCGTGTAAGGTGACATTGAATAAATCCCTGGTAAATCTTGGACTTTCCAATCAGCGTGTTTTTTGACTGTTCCGCTTTTACGCTCAACCGTAACACCAGGCCAGTTACCAACACGTTGACTTGTTCCTGTCAATAAGTTAAATAGACTTGTTTTACCACTATTCGGATTACCGATTAAGGCTATCTCTGTCATTTTTCCTCCTCGCTATCTACTTTAACGACACTAATCATTTGCGCTTCAGACTTACGAAGTGTCAATTCGTAACCGCGTAAACTAATTTCAATTGGGTCTCCTAAAGGAGCAACTTTACGCAAGTAAACTTTTGTGTGACGTGTCAAGCCCATATCCATAAGGCGACGTTTAACTTCATTCATTGCATAAATACCGTCAACGTAAGCATACTCACCAACTTTTAGTTCTGAAAGAGGAAGTGATAAAAGAGCACCTTCTTCTTCTGTGACATCAATTTGACTTAAAATCGATTGATCAAAAGCCAAACGGCTTGATTTAAGCATAACAATCGCACTAGTTGGCGTTTTAGAAATCACTTTAAGTGAGGCACCAACCTTTAGCCCCAAATCTGACAAGTGTCTAACACTCTCATCAGGTAAATTAATACTGACAATAGTGTAAGGAATACCAACTTTCGCATTCTGCAAAATCAAATTTCTTGACCTCCCCAATTTTTTTTGATAAAATATTTAATCTTCCGTCCGAATCATTATATCATAAAGATGAAAGAAAAGAACCATAAAAATTAAATTTTTCTTTATTTATACACTAATTAGAATCATTCTAAATAAATATAGTTATTATTTATAATCGTTATAATATAGCTGTTTTCACAACCTTTTCAACAACTTTCTAACTCTTAAAAATAACTAAAGCATAAAAATTAAGTGTGCTTAATGTATAAAAATAGCCATAAAACTTTTATTTTTCTATCATTTTTAAGAGGGGTTAATTTTATATTCTTTATAATCAAAAAACCTCAGCTGAGTTTTTAGACTCAACTGAGGTATTTTTTACTATAAAACTTTACTCAAGAAATCTTTTGTACGAGCTTCTTTGGTTTGTTCAAAAACTTCTTCTGGCGTCCCTTGTTCAACAATGACACCTCCGTCCATGAAGATAACACGGTCAGCTACTTCACGTGCAAATCCCATTTCATGGGTAACAATCGCCATTGTCATCCCAGATTTCGCCAAATCTTGCATAACACCAAGCACTTCACCAACCATTTCTGGGTCAAGCGCTGATGTAGGTTCGTCAAAGAGCAAGACATCTGGATCCATAGCAAGTCCACGCGCAATCGCAATACGTTGTTGTTGACCACCTGACAAACTAGCTGGATAAGCATTTGCTTTGTCGCGAAGCCCAACTTTATCTAGCAAATCATAGGCTTTTGCTTCTGCTTCTGCCTTAGCTATACCTTTTGTCTTAATTGGTGACAAAGTAATATTTTCAAGAACTGTCATATTTGGGAAAAGATTAAATTGTTGGAAAACCATTCCCATTTTTTCACGCATTTTGAAAATGTCGTTCTTCTTATCTGTAATATCAACACCTTCAAAGGTAATCACACCTTTCGTAGGTGTTTCAAGCAAATTCATTGTACGAAGGAAAGTTGATTTTCCTGATCCAGAAGGTCCGATGATAACAACAACTTCACCAGCTTTAATATCAAGATCAATTCCTTTTAATACTTCATTTTTACCGAAATACTTATGAAGTCCCTTAATTGAAATAAGTGTTTCTGACATTAGTTGTTACCTCCATTTCCCATACGTTTTTCAAGTCGTTTTACTAAAAATGACATTACAGTGGTTACCATGAGGTAATAGAAAGCAGCAAACAACAATGGCGTGATTGGTAGATAAGTAGCTGTTACGACTGATTGTGCACCATTCCACAATTCCATAACACCGATTGTTTGAAGAAGTGAACTATCTTTAATAATCGTGATAAACTCGTTACCAAGGGCAGGTAAGATATTTTTAAGTGCTTGTGGCAAGATAACGTAACGCATAGCATTTACAGGACGAATTCCTAGTGAATAAGCTGCTTCAAGTTGACCTTTTGGCACAGCTTCGATACCCGCACGAACAATTTCAGAAATATATGCACCACTGTTTAGTGAAATAATAATGATACCTGGAAGTAAACGTGAGAAGTCAAGATCCAAAACACCAAAACCAACAATTGGTGCATTACTAAAATGCATCCAAGCAAAGGCAATCATGATTTGAACAACCATCGGAGTCCCACGAAAGACCCAAACATAAAAACTTGCAATCCAATTTAAAATTTTAATATTTGTACGTTTAACTAAAGCAACCAAGATACCAATGATTGTCCCAAAAAAGACAACACATGCTGAAATCATAATGGTTACAAGGACACCATAGTTAAAATAAGCCCAATACTTTGGTAAAAATGAAAAATCCATTTGTGTCTCCTATAAGCAATAATCAATTAATTATAACATATGTTGAATAAAAATACCAACCATTCAAGAAGCTGTAAACTAGCGTAAAAGATTGATACAACAACATCTATGATACTTCGCTTAAAAGCAAATAAAAATAAAAAGCCTAGGAATACCTAGACTCTTATCAATTCAAAATAGCAATATAAGAAAGCACAGAAACCACACTTCAAATACTGTGTCTGAATTTTTCTTTATCTTAGTAAAGAAGGTCGTAAATTTCCATTGCGATCAAATCAATGCTGTCAAATGAGTAAGACTCACGTGCTTCAACATCACGCAAAGTGAAAACTGGACCATTTTCAGGGTCATTGCTGAAAGACACTTCTGCCACAACGACACCATCACGTTCAAAATTACGTTTAAGATTGCTACCATCAGTCGTCATTAATTCAAGACGGTTGATAATTCTCACCAAATGTGATTCCATGACTATTCTCCTCTTCGTTTATTGTCTTTACTATTTTAACATAATTTCTACTAAACAAACAACAATGGAGTGCATTTTCTCACATTTATAACAATTTCTCGTCAAAAAAGAACGCCTTTAAATTTCATTAAGAGAATTATACATGATAGCCTTGATAGAATGCATACGGTTTTCTGCTTCTTGGAAGATAACTGTGCTGTATTTTTGGAAGACTTCATCAGTAATTTCAAGTTCAGCTAAACCATATTTTTCATAGATTTCTTGACCAATTTCAGTATTCAAATCATGGAAAGCTGGTAAGCAATGCATGACAATAACATCTGGATTTCCTGTCTTTTCAACTAAATCAGCATTAATTTGATAAGGTAACAAAAGATCAATACGTTCTTTAAAATCAACTTTTTCACCCATTGACACCCAAACATCTGTATACAGCATATCAACACCTTTAACAGCATCAAGGTCATCCGTAATGGTCAACTCAGCTCCATTATTGTGTTGTTCAGCAATTTCGATGATTTCTTTTTCAGGTTGCAAACTACTTGGAGCGATGATTTTAACATTAACGCCAAGAATAGCTGAAGTTACTAGCAAAGAGTTTGCCATGTTATTACGTCCATCACCCACATATGCAATGGTAAGCCCTTCAAGTTTTCCAAAAATTTCTTTCAAAGTCATAAAATCAGCAATCATCTGAGTTGGATGCCAAGTATCAGTCAATCCGTTCCACACAGGCACACCAGAGAATTCTGCCAAAGCTTCCACATCTTCTTGTTTAAAACCACGATATTCAATACCATCAAACATTGAACCTAGAACTTTTGCTGTATCAATGACTGATTCTTTTTTACCAAGTTGAATTTCGCTGCTACCAAGATAGGTTACATTCATTCCCAAATCTTGTCCAGCAACTGTAAAAGCAGAGCGTGTTCTTGTACTTGTCTTTTCAAAAATAAGTGCGATATTGAGACCTTCTAAATATTTATGAGTTATTTTTTTCTTTTTTAAATCTTTAAATTTCAATCCTAAATCAATTAGATTAACAAGCTCATCCTTAGTAAAATCAATCTCTTTCAAAAACGAATTATTAAAAACCATACGCTAATCCATCCTTTTCTCCTTGAATAATATACTTAATTTTAGCATAATTATACACTTTGTCAAGCCTATTTTGAATAAAAATAAATTTTATTTCTTATTGTGTCATTTATAATTGAAACGAAGAATTGGACGAATACCGTGAATAAGAGATTAACCGAATTGGAAATAAATTATTTATTTCTTTACTTCTCTTTGAATTTTTGGCAACGTTCTTAGCAATCTTATTCAGCGATAAAGGAACCGTACCTCTTCTGATTTACCTCTACTGCAATGCCTTTATCATTATCTTTGTCACGCCAATTCTTATCATGACAATGCTGACCAATAGAGACTTACAGGGACCTCTTGAAGTCCCTAGAGATAAGCTTGAGAAAGAGCGTCAAAAAGCTAAGAAAAAAGGCTGGCTTAGTGGAGTTATTTTTGCCATTTTTATGCTTGTTTTTAACATGTTTAGCAAATGGCAAGAAGGTGAAAATCCTTTTGAAATCTTGTTCAATCCTCTCTTCTTAAGTATCTTCATTTTTTCTGGTTTTATCTTTGGAGCTATTATGGGGTCTATGGCTGCTAGTCAAATTGACCCTGAAAAAAAATTAGCACTCTTTTTATAAGAGTGCTAATTTTTTAATGCTTTTTACTTGATTTCCTAATAGCTAGTGCTATAATGGAAGTATGAAATCTGACTATCTTTGACCTTTAGTCTTTTAGTCAGACATTACGAAAGGAGGGTATTTTATATGCTCTGTCAAAATTGTCATTTAAATGAATCTACCATTCACCTGTATACAAATGTCAATGGGCAGCAAAGACAAATTGATTTGTGCCAAAACTGCTATCAAATCATGAAAACTGACCCAAATAATGCAATCTTAGGAGGATTAGGAGGTAATCCTCAATCTTCTTCTAACCAAACCAACCAATCAACGAATCCTTTTGATGATTTCTTTAACAATCTCAGTGGCTTCCCAGCATTTGGTAGTCAAGGATTTCAAAATACTCCTCCAACACAAGCTGGTGGAGGCAATGGAAATAATGGACGAGGAGGAAATGGAAACAATAATTTCCGTCCTAATGGTCCAGCTCAACAACAAGAACCTAAAGGTTTACTAGAAGAATTCGGAATCAACGTCACTGATATTGCCCGTCGTGGTGATATTGACCCTGTCATCGGACGCGACTCTGAGATTGTACGTGTTATCGAAATTCTTAACCGCCGTACAAAGAACAATCCTGTCCTTATTGGTGAACCTGGTGTCGGTAAAACTGCCGTTGTTGAAGGTTTGGCCCAAAAAATCGTTGACGGAAATGTTCCACAAAAACTTCAAAATAAACAAGTTATCCGTCTCGATGTTATCAGTCTTGTTCAAGGTACTGGTATTCGAGGACAATTCGAAGAACGTATGCAAAAACTCATGGAAGAAATCCGTGAACGTAAAGATGTTATCCTCTTCATCGATGAAATCCATGAAATCGTTGGTGCTGGTAACGCCGGAGATGGCAACATGGATGCCGGTAACATTTTGAAACCAGCTCTTGCTCGTGGAGAACTTCAATTAGTCGGTGCTACTACTCTTAACGAATACCGTATCATCGAAAAAGATGCTGCACTTGAACGCCGTATGCAACCCGTTAAAGTTGACGAACCAAGCGTTGAAGAAACAATCACTATTCTTCGCGGTATCCAAAAGAAATATGAAGATTACCATCATGTCAAATACAGCGACGATGCTATCGAAGCTGCAGCTAATCTGTCAAATCGCTACATCCAAGACCGCTTCCTTCCAGATAAAGCCATTGACTTGCTAGATGAAGCAGGTTCTAAAATGAACTTAACATTGAACTTTGTTGATCCAAAAGAAATTGACAAACGTTTGGTTCAAGCCGAAAACCTAAAAACTCAAGCTACTCGTGAAGAAGATTATGAACGCGCAGCTTATTTCCGAGATCAAATTGCTAAATACAAGGAAATGCAAAAACAAACCATCAACGAAGATGACATTCCAGTAATTACTGAAAAAACCATTGAAGCTATCGTTGAAGAAAAAACAAATATTCCTGTTGGTGATTTGAAAGAAAAAGAACAATCACAATTAATTCACCTTGCTGATGACTTGAAAGAACACGTTATTGGTCAAGATGAAGCTGTCGATAAGATTGCTAAAGCTATCCGTCGTAACCGTGTTGGTCTTGGTACACCAAATCGACCAATTGGTTCATTCCTCTTTGTCGGACCAACTGGTGTTGGTAAAACAGAATTGTCTAAACAGCTAGCTATTGAACTTTTTGGTTCAGCAGATAGCATGATTCGCTTTGACATGTCTGAATACATGGAAAAACACGCTGTCGCTAAACTTGTTGGTGCCCCTCCAGGATATGTTGGTTACGAAGAAGCTGGTCAGTTGACTGAAAAAGTTCGTCGTAATCCATACTCACTCATTCTTCTTGACGAAGTTGAAAAAGCACATCCTGACGTTATGCACATGTTCTTGCAAGTTCTTGATGATGGTCGCTTGACTGACGGTCAAGGACGTACCGTAAGCTTTAAAGATACTATTATCATCATGACATCTAATGCTGGTACTGGTAAAACAGAAGCTTCAGTTGGTTTCGGTGCTGCACGCGAAGGACGTACTAATTCTGTTCTTGGACAACTTGGTGACTTCTTCAGTCCTGAATTCATGAACCGTTTTGATGGTATTATTGAATTTAAGGCATTAAGCAAAGATAACCTCCTTCATATCGTTAACCTTATGCTTGACGATGTCAATAACCGTTTAGCAACTAACGATATTCATCTTGAAGTAACTAATAAAGTTAAAGAAAAACTTGTCGACCTTGGTTACGATCCTAAGATGGGAGCTCGTCCATTACGTCGTACTATCCAAGATTATATCGAAGATGCTATTACCGACTTCTACCTTGAACACCCAACTGAAAAAGATTTGAAGGCAGTGATGACAAGTAACGGTAAAATTGTCATTAAATCAGCTAAAAAAGTTGAAAAAGAAGAAACTGTCTCAGCAGAATAATAAATTTAGCCTAGAAAATCAAATTTTCTAGGCTTTTTTATATCAACCAATTATCAAAATCAAAATATTCCGACAATTTTCTAGCAAAAGACAACTTTTTTTAGTATAATAACAACAATAGCCACTCTTACAAATCTACTTTAGAGATTAATCATTCCATCTCCACTCATTCGGACACTTGTTTTATAGGAGAATATTATGTCAAATCCAACTTTTGGTGAAAAACTTGATAATGTTGAATACAAGGCACGCTATGGAGTGTATGCTATCATTCCAAATGCGACTAAAGACCAAATCATTTTAGTTCAAGCCCCTAACGGCTCTTGGTTCCTACCAGGTGGAGAAATCGAGGCAGGTGAGGATCATTTTTCAGCTTTAAAACGAGAATTAATTGAAGAACTAGGCTTCTCTGCTGAACTAGGTTATTATTACGGACAAGCTGATGAGTACTTCTACTCACGCCACCGTGATACTTATTTTTATAATCCAGCTTACATTTATGAAGTAACTCATTTTGAAAAACTTGGTGACCCACTTGAAGATTTTAACAATTTAGCTTGGTTTTCAATCGATGATGCTATTGTAAAATTAAAACGAGGCAGCCATAAATGGGGCGTTGATGCTTGGAAAAAAAATCATCATTAAAATTTCATATTCTAAGTTTTTCACCTAAAATAGTGTTATAATAATGGTAGAAAGTTCATAGGAGGAAATTTATGAGGTTAATCAACACAACAAGTAGTCATTCCGAGCTAGTCCGTAACCAGCTTCGTAACACGGACGCTAAACTCGTTGAGACCTACTCTGCAGGAAATACCGATGTTGTTTTCACACAAGCACCAAGTCACTACGAGCTGTTGATTTCAAACAAGTATCGTGCTATTAAAGACAGTGAAATTGAAGCCATTCGAGAATTTTTCCTCAAACGCAAAATTGACAAGTCAACCGTTCAATTAGATCAATTAAAAACACTACATACTGCTAATCTAATTGAAATTTCCTTCCCAACAGCTCTTTAATCAGGTTCTCGTAACCTGATTTTTTATTTTCTTCGCATACAAAAACGAACTCAATATGAGTTCGTTTTTGTAATGCAAATTATGATCTTATTTTGCTTTAACTTCAAAACCTTCTACAACTGCTTCTGGGAAGTTTGCTTCAACGATTTCAGCACAGTGGTCACAAATTGTAACACCATATGAACGTTCTTTAGCTGTTGGATCAACGCGACGACAACGATCACAAACTTGTCCTTCAGCATGCGCTACTGTAAAGGCTACACCATCAAAGGCTACGGCATCAGCTGGTGCTGCTTCATCAGTAACAGTCAATTGTGATACAATCAACAATTGAGCAATGTCACTGTCAAGCGCTGTTAGAAGAGTTTTCACTTCTTCACTAGCATAAATTGTCAAGTGAGCTTCTAATGATTTACCGATAACTTTAGCGTTACGAGCTTCTTCCAATGCTTTTTGAGCTTGGTTACGAAGTGTCATGAAGGCATCCCATTCTTCAAGAATATTGTCTTGACCTTCAAAGACTTCAGCATCTGGTAATTCAGACAATTGAACAAATTCTTCTGGTTCAAATTCAAGATATGACCAGATTTCTTCAGCTGTGTGAGGAAGAATTGGTGTCAACAATTTAGTGATTTTAACCAAGATATCGTAGAAGACTGTTTGCATTTGACGACGAGCAAGGTTATCTGCTGCTTCAATGTAGACAACATCTTTGGCAAAATCAAGATAGAAGGCTGACAAATCAACTGTGATGAAGTTAACAACTGCTTTGTAGATAGCCATGAAATCATAGTCTTCATAAGCTTTACGAATTGTTGCTACCAATTGGTTGAATTTAACAGTCATGTATTTATCAACTGAGCGCAAATCTTCGTAGGCAACAGCATCTTTATTTGGATTGAAATCTGTTGTGTTAGCAATCAAGAAACGAAGTGTGTTACGGATTTTACGGTAAGTTTCTGAAACTTGACCAAGAATTTCCATAGAAACACGAACGTCAGCGTCAGTATCCACTGAAGCTACCCACAAACGAAGGATTTCAGCACCGTATTGTTTAGCAACGTCGTTTGGTGAAATGATGTTACCTTTTGATTTAGACATTTTTTCACCTTTACCATCAAGAACGAATCCTTGAGAAAGCACTGCTTTGTAAGGAGCATGTCCATTGACAGCAACTGAAGTGATCAATGATGAGTTAAACCAACCACGGTATTGGTCAGAACCTTCAAGGTAAAGATCTGCTGGATATTCCAAACCTTCACGAGCATTCATAACACCGTTCCATGAAGAACCTGAATCGAACCATACGTCCATGATATCAGTTTCTTTAGTGAATTCACCATTTGGTGAACCTGGGTGAGTGAATCCTTCTGGAAGAAGATCTTTAGCATCACGTTCCCACCATACGATTGAACCAAATTCTTCGAACAAGTCAGCAACGTGGTCAGTAACTTCTTTAGTCATGATTGCTGTACCATCTTCAGCGTAGAAGATTGGAAGTGGAACACCCCATGCACGTTGACGTGAGATAACCCAGTCACCACGGTCACGAATCATGTTGTAAAGACGAGTACGACCCCATTCTGGATAGAAGGTTGTACGATCAATTTCATCAAGGATATCTTGACGGAATTTAGAAACAGATGCAAACCATTGTGGAACTGCACGCCAGATGATAGGTTTTTTTGTACGCCAGTCAAATGGGTATGAGTGAGTGATAACTTCGCTAGCAAGCAAAAGATTACCAAGTTTTTCTTTAACAGTTGGAACTACTTTATCATAGAATTGACCTTGGAATTCAGGGCCAGCATTTTCCATCATGATACCGCGTTCATCAACAGTAACGGCAACTTCAAGATTGTATTTAACACCTACGTTATAGTCATCTTCACCAAAACCAGGAGCAGTGTGGACAACACCAGTACCTGAATCAAGTGTAACGTGATCACCCAAGATAACAAGTTCATCTACTTCTGTATCCCATGGGTGTTCTGTAACGATGTATTCAAGTTCAGTACCTTTATGTTTTGCTACTACTTCAAATGATTCCCAACCGAATTTTTCAGCAAGACTATCCAAAAGTGCTTCAGCAACCACAAATTTACGATCATCGTTAGCAGGTTTAACAACAACATAATCCATATCAGGACCAACAGTCAAACCACGTGAAGCTGTTACTGTAAATGGAGTTGTTGTCCAAACAACGATGTATGTATCAGTATCAAGAACACCTTTACCATCTTTAACTTTGTTAGCATAATAAAGTGATGTTGAATCAATATCGTGATATTCAATTTCTGCTTCGGCAAGGGCAGATTCAGATGACCATGACCAGTAGACAGGTTTTGCACCACGGTAGATGTATCCTTTATCAGCCATTGCACCAAATACGCGGATTTGTGCAGCTTCATATGCAGGAATAAGTGTTACATATGGATTTTCCCAATCCGCAGACACACCAAGACGTTTGAAGTCTTCACGTTGTTTATCTACTTGGCTAAGAGCGTATTCACGACACATTTCAAGGTATTCAGTCAAAGGAATTTCTTTGCGTTTTACACCTTTTTTAGCCAATACTTGTTCAATTGGAAGTCCATGTGTATCCCAACCAGGAACATAAGGAGCACGGAAACCAGACATTGATTTTGAACGCACAATAATGTCTTTAGAAATTTTGTTCATGGCGTGACCAACGTGGATGTTACCATTAGCATATGGAGGTCCATCGTGGAGGTTAAATGAAGGTTTTCCTTCGTTTAGTTGTTGACGTTTAGCATAGATGTCTGCTTCTTCCCATTCCTTTTGCCATTTAGGCTCTTTATTTGGGAGTCCAGCACGCATTGGAAAAGCAGTTTTTCCAAGATTAAGCGTTTCTTTTAATTTCATGACTACTCCTTATAGTAAATAATATTCAACTGCCTATGATGAATCATCGACAGAAAAATGACAATTTTTAAATGGTAAAACAAAACGAGCTCTCGCCTCAATAAGGACGAAAGCTCGTGGTACCACCTTAGTTTAGAAATTTAGCTACACTAAATAATAGGGTAGAAATCTAAATTTCCCTCTGTAACTCGTAAGGTGAGTTTATCCCTTTTATCCTACTTTATTCAGATAAAATCTTAGAAAAGGATAATTGATATCCCAGTGATTGCAGACCTCGCACCATCGTCCGCTCGCTGTAAATATAGCATATCAATCGCGTTTTTCTTATTCTTCAATATTTAGTTTAAATGTTTGTGTTTCGTTAAGGTTGATGTCGTCATCATCAATAACAGGAAGTTTTTGTGTTTCTTCAAGGTGTTTATTTCCTGCTTCAACACGGCGTTGCAATTCTTCCATTTCTTCTGGAGTGAATTGACGTGTAGCATCCATTGACAATTCGTCATCAGTTTCAGGCATTTCTTCTTCCAAAACTTTTTCAACAACTTCACGGAAAGCTGCATCAGAATTTTGGAGGTAAACAGCAGTTGGTTGCAACAACTCTGCCCATTCTGGTGAATTTGTCAAACCAAGTTGGCCTTCGATAGCAGCAACCAAACGTTGATGGAAGACACGTGTTTGACGTTTCAAATCTTCAGTTTCAACCGCAACACGTTTAGCTTCATCAGTTGCATCACGCAAAATTTGGTTTGCTTTTGATTTTGCTTCATCAATAAGATGTTGCGCATCGTAATTTGCTTTGCTAACAAGATTAGCAGCTTCATCATTAGCTGAAGTTTTTACTTTTTCAGCAGTTTCTTGAGCAAGAATAACAGATTGGCTCAAAGATTCTTTCATTTCATCGAAGTAAGCAAGCTTATCTTCCAAATCTTTAATTCTGTTTTCTTGTTCATGGTTACGACGAACCAAATCTTCGTAATCATCTACAACGATATCAAGAAATTCATTAACTTCTTCTTCGTCATATCCACGAAATTTTAATTTAAATGTTTTATCTTTAATATCAAGTGCTGTAAGTGCCATTGATTTCTCCTTATTTGTGTATCATCTTATCTACGGTCAATTTATATTTCCCATTCTTGGTAAGCCCATTCTCACTTAGAATTGAAAAACGACCAAATCCTCTAACACTAATCAAATCTCCAACTTGAAGCATTTCTGAAGTTCTATCAAGTGTTTGATAATTAAGTTTTACCTTCTCAGCATTAATAAGCTGAATCGCTTGACTTCGCGAAAGCTTCAAAACTGTTGCTAGAACTTTATCCAAACGCATACTTGAAACCATGATATCAAGTTGATGTGATTCTTTTTCACCAGTAATCAAATGATCAAGTGAAACTTCTTTTAGGCTCACGCTCGCTTTAGCAATCTTAGTCACATTAGCTCTAAAATAATCAACCATACTTTTAGTGACTAAGAGCTGTGCGTAGCCAGTTTCAACTAAAATATCTCCAATAATCGTACGCTTAACTCCAAGCTTATTAAGTAAAGTTCCCATTATTTGAGCATGAGTCAATTGATTAAATTTTGAATTGTAATTCACTTCTAGCAGTGCTAATTCAAAATCTTCCAAATTCAACTCATAGTATTCAGGGGCAACTAGTATACGTGCGTACTCTGCAGGATAATAATCACTGGACACAAAGTATCGCAAACCTCGATTTCCAAAAACACTTTTAGCAATGTCAACTTGTCGAGGATTTAGAAAATCTGTTAATGAATAAGCGTATGTCTCTTCCACCCTCTGAGCAACATCATCCATTTTTTCAATGAACTCATACTCATCAGGTCTAAAATGTTGATAAATTCCTTTTTTCATCGAACTAATAACATAATGAGAATACGACTTAGTAGATTCAAGGCAATAACTGCAGCCCAAATCGTAAAGTCTAATCCCATAAATTGAAGATTTAAACGTTGGAAAGGTTTAATGACTGGTTCAACGACTTGAACCAGTAGACGACCCAAACCAGTGTTATAGGCGCCTGGGAACCACGATAGAAGCGCATACGCAATTAGCAGATAAGAGTAAAATTGAATGGTTTTTAATAGTACAATTAATACAAAAATCATATATTAGCGTCTCTTCATGTCAAAGTCGAATCCGACATCTTGTCCTGCATTTGGGATTGGAAGTTCCTCGAGATTGACGATGACATTTGATGGAGTCAACAAATACATTGAACTACCAACTTTTTGAAGACTTCCATAAAGAACTTTACTTGCACCATCAATAAAATCAAGACAACGACGTGCTTGTGCATCAAGCATATATTGGAAATCAATCAAAATACATTCATTAACAATCAATAAATCAACGATTTCTTGAGCATCCTCGTATTTACGTGGGTATTTCAAAGCAATAGTCGTTGTCGTTTGATTGTTACGAACTTGCAATTGTTCTTCACGACGTTGATTCAATGAATGAACGTGTTGATTTTCATCAACTGCTCGTCTTTGTTGAGGTTGTACGCGTTGGCGAACAGCTCCACCAGCCTGAACTTGTTGAGCACGTGCAGACGAATATTGCTGCTCTACTCTTCTAGGGGCTTGCTGTGGCTTTGCCTCAACTTGTTGTTGAATTCGAGGTTGCTGAACCTCTTCCTCAACAGTTTCTTCAACATCACTTACCTCATCAGTATCGAAATAAGAGATTAGTTTGTCAAATTTATCTTTAAAAGCCATGTTTTTCTCCCGTTATTTAAAGAATGATGAACCAATTCTGACAAAAGTTGCCCCATTGCGAATAGCAATTGGGAAATCACCACTCATCCCCATACTTAATTCTGTAAAAGGCATATGAGGTAATTGTCGTGCATGCAATTCTTGTCTAAGCTGATCGGCTTTTCCAAAAATGTCATCAATTTCACCTTCAGAGGCATTCTTAGGCGCCATCGTCATCAATCCTACAATTTCCACTTTATCAAAGTCAGAGATTTTGGCTAAAGCTTCATCAATTTCTGAAACTTTAAAGCCATGTTTGCTCTCTTCTTCGGAAATATTAATCTGTAGGAAGCATTTAATGGGATGCTCTGCTCTTTTCTGGATTTCAGCAGCTAATTTAACAGAATCTAAAGCGTGAAAGTAATCAACATAATTAATTACATTTTTTACTTTACGACGCTGAAGTGTACCAATCAGGTGCCATGTTAAATTTCTATCTTTTAACGCTTCATACTTATCCAGAAACATATCGACCCTATTTTCACCAATATGTTCAATACCTGTGTCAATAAGACGAGCAGCAACACCACTACCAACATACTTCGTCACAGCAATAATTTTGACACTTTCTTGTGAACGATTGGCTGCTTTTGTTGCTTGCGCAACCTGTTCAAAAACAAGGTCTTTATTTTTTTGAAAATCGGTCATTAACGATTTTTAAAGAATGGTGGTGTTTCAAGTTCATCATCAGCATCTTCGTTTGCTGTAAATGTTGACATAGTTAATTTACTATCTAACTCACCTTCAGTTGGACGTGCGATGTTATCGCGACGAAGATCCCAATTTCCAAATGAATTATCTTTTTGTTGTGATTGGTTAGCTGTTGGTTGTTGTGAAGCTGGCATTGCGTGGTTTTCGCTCATATCGTAGTCAAAGTTTGAACGACGTTCAAATGTTGTTTGACTAGGTTGTTGAGCACGTTCTGAAGCATATTGTGCGCCTGCTGCTTGTTGTGCATTGTTTTTAGCAAATGAACGAGTTGGTTGTGTACGGAAACCAGCTGCTTGTTCAGCACGATCTTGATGAACACCAGTAGCAACTACAGTTACGCGGATTTCATCTTTCATTGTGTCATCAATAGATGTACCAAGCCAAATGTTAACGCCTTTACCAGCTGCTTGACTGATGATTTCTGAAGCTTCTTCTGCTTCAGTAAGAGTCATATCAAGACCACCAGTTACGTTAACGATAACATCTTCAGCACCATCGATTGTTGTTTCAAGAAGTGGAGAGAAGATTGCTTTACGAGCTGCTTCAGTAATACGTTCTTCACCAGAACCAATACCGATACCCATAAGAGCATTACCTTTATTAGCCATAACTGTTTTAACATCGGCAAAGTCAAGGTTGATAAGACCTGGATTTGTAATCAAATCAGTGATACCTTGAACACCTTGACGAAGAACGTTATCAGCTTCGCTAAGAGCTTCAAGAAGTGGAGTTTTCTTATCAACGATTTCAAGAAGGTTGTTGTTTGAGATGATAAGTAATGTATCAACTTGTTCACGAAGTTCTTGAATACCTTCTGCTGCAAAGTTCCCACGTTTGTTACCTTCAAAACCGAATGGACGTGTTACAACTGCAACTGTAAGAGCTCCTAGACTTTTTGCGATACGTGCGATAACTGGTGCAGCACCTGTACCAGATCCACCACCCATACCAGCAGTGATGAAGACCATATCAGCACCTGTAAGAGCTTCTGTCAATACTTCTTCGCTTTCTTCGGCAGCTTTACGACCAACCTCAGGTTGTCCTCCAGCACCGAGTCCACGAGTTAATTTAGGGCCTAACTGAATAACAGTTTCAGCTTTTGAAGAGCTCAATGCTTGGATATCAGTGTTTGCTGCGATAAATTCAACACCAGCAACACCTTCATCAATCATACGGTTGATGGCGTTACCTCCGCCACCACCGACACCAATAACTTTAATAACTGCACCTTGTACTGATGCTGTGTCAAATGAAAATGCCATTTTTATTCCTCACTTATTGTTTAGTCAAACATACTTCCGAAAATACCACGAACACGTTCACTAAGTTTTGATTTTGGTTCTTCGTGTCTTTGTACAGGTTGAACTGGAGCTGGTTGTGGTACCATGTTTTCGTTAACTGGCACAGCTGGTTCATTATTGTACGCAACTCGTGGTTGTACTTGTAGCTGTGGTTCGAAATCAACTGGCTTACGACGAAGCAATTCTTCACCAGATACCGCACGTTGAGCAATAACATCAACTTCACTCATTGTACCAACGTATTCAACTAAGCTAATAACGTTAGCAAACATTGGGTTACGGATACCAACTTGATTTGGAACATGGAGTTTGACAGTTGTTCCAAAGATTTCTTGAGCAACTTCAACCACACCTGGCATAATTGCTCCACCACCAACAAGAATAATTCCTCCAGGTAGGTCAAGTAGACGTCCACGTTCTAAATCTTGTTTAACACGATCTAGAATGTGACGAACGCGTGCAGAAATGATTTCTGACAAGTAGCGTTCACTAACTGAAATTGGTGATTCACTACCAACAACATCAACTTGAACAGTTTCTGAAAGGCTTGCTTCTTCTAAGTTTGCTTGACCAAAGTTAAATTTAAGGGCTTCAGCAATTTCCATAGAAGTTTTCAAGACTTTTGAAATGTCTTTAGTGACATATTCGCCACCTTCCGGGTAGATGTTTGTGTATTGTAATTCTTGTGCTCGCATAGAGGCAACAGTTGTTTGACCACCACCCATATCAATCACAGTAGCACCAAATTCACGTTCACCTTCGTTAAGCACTGATTTTGCTAAAGCAAGTGGTGAAATAATAACATTTTCAACACTGATACCAGCACGTTCTACTGTTTTACGAAGGTTATGAAGAATTGTTGTTGGTCCAGTATAAATCAAACCACGCATTTCCAAGCGAATCCCCATCATACCACGTGGATCACGAATACCTTGGAAACCATCAACGATAAATTCTTCTGGAATCAAAGAGATAACTTCACGTTCTGGAGTGATACTCTTTGTTAATGCTGATTTAACGACGCTATCAACGTCTTCATCTTTAATTTCCTTTGATTCACTAGGAACCGGAATCATACCTTGAGTCGGTTCGATTTGAAGCAAGTTTGCAGGAAGACCAACATTAATCTTATCGATTGTCATTCCGGCTTTTTCTTCTGCTTGTTCAACCGCTGTTTTGATTGCTTCTGCAGCTGCTTCAATATCTATAATAATACCGTCTTTTACTCCCGTACTGGGAACGTTACTCACACCAATCACGTTCATTTCGCCAGAAACAAATTCTGCTACTAGAACTTTAATCGAGCTTGTTCCTATATCCAATCCTGTAAAAAAGCCATTTCTAGCCATTCACTCGACCTCACTATCTTTCCAATCATTTACTATTCTAAAATCTGCATAAAATCAGAATTATTCAGAAAATATTATATCATAAAAAAACGTAAAATGTTATCATTTTACGTTTTTTGTTATAGAAACTTAATTTTATTGTTGAGCGGCTTGTTCAGCGGCTGGATCGTTATCTGTCTGTTCTTCGTTAATCGCTTCAGATGCTTGATTCTCACCGTTTTCAGGCTCAGTAGATTCAGTTACCGTGGCATCCTCACTTGATTCCATTTGAGAGTTCTGCTCTTCATCAGTTTTGTCATCTGATTCCGGTTTATTCTCGTTTTTAGCTTTTTCTTTGTCTGCCGCAACAGATGCTTCGATAGACTCAGAAGTTGCATAAATTCCAACTTCCATATCGACGATACTATTTTCAGGCAAGCCATCCTTAATTTTTAGATAATAAGGCAATTTTTTAGCTAATTCAGACAAAGGAACACGGATAACATTTCCGTCATGCATCTCCAATTTTAGCAAATCTGATGTTGTCGCAGAATCAGCTGAACTAACAATTTGAATTTGATTAACCAAATCTTTGTCCAACTTTGAAAAAGCTTTGACTAGTTTTTGAATATCTTTTTCTGATGATAGATTAATCGTTAGGAAACTATCTGGTAATTCAGAAGCCCCTACAAGACCGATTCGTGTCCCGTTTTCAAGGATTGGTTGGTAACCATCGTCGGTCTGAGCATAGGCAATAATATTATACTCTTTGACATCTATGTTTAGCTTATTTGGAAAACGATAAGCAAAACTAGCACTTTTCACCATTTTATTTTTAGTGATGATATTCTTTTCATAAGCTGAATGGTGGAAAATCAATGAGAAGAGGTAATTAGATGGTTTGATTCCTGAGTCTTTAATAACTTCTTCTTGACTGATAGTAGACGCCCCTGTAACAGTAATGATTTTCTTTTTACTAAATGGCGTTACCAAAAAAATCGATACCAACAAAAGCACGGCTGAAGTGATGATAACTGGTAATGCATGGTGAATAGCTTTTTGAAGAGGTGTTCTTTCTTTTTTAGCATCAAGTTTTTGTAGTTTTTTAGCTTCCTTAACCTTTTTCTTATCTTCAGCACTTAATGCTTTATCTTCTGCTTTTTCAGCCTCAGCAGATTTTGCATCTTTTTTAGTTTTTGGTGTACGTTCTAAACGCAATTTTTCTTGGCGTTTTTTCTTTTCCGCTTTTTCAGCTTCCTTTTTCTTTAGAAACTCAATATTGCGTTTTTGCCATTCCGTCAAGGCCGATTTTTTTTCTGATTTATCTTTTTGACCTTTTTTAGGCTCTTTCTTTTTTGTCATTTAAATTCCTTTTGCAGTCTTAGAAATATCTTGCTTAAGCAGATTATAAAACTCTTCTTGTGACTTGATTTCAGTGGAATTTTTCATTTGTGTGTGATAGCTATTTTCTTGTTCAAAAAGTTGTGTTAACTCTTCTTCTAAATTTGAAAATGTTAGCTTGTCTTCAGAAAGTTGGCGAGCATAGCCTTTTTTCTCAAAATAAGCAGCATTTTCCAGCTGGTCTCCTCGACTAGCTTCTTTTCCAAGAGGCACAATCAAGTGTAATTTATTCATGGCAACCAACTCAAAAATAGTATTTGAACCACCGCGTGTCACAACAACATCTGCCATGTCCATCAAAGGCTGATAAAGGTCTGTGACATAATCAACTCGATAGAGATTTTGACTCAATCCGTTTAAACTTTTATCTCCTGAAATATTGATAACATTGTAATGTTCAACCAATTCAGGGGTATTTGTAATAAAGTCATTAAAAACACGTGCCCCCGCAGAACCACCGATGAAAAGAAGTGTTTTCAAGTCAGGGTTAAAGTGTTTTTTAATATCTTCAATTTTGCTTTCATCATAAGCAACTTTACTACCAACTTTTGTAATCGCACCAACATGTTTTGCTTTCACCAAGCCTTCAGCTTGTTCAAATGTTGTGTACATTGTCGTCGCAAATTTATAAGCGATTTTATTAGCAAGTCCCATTGATAAGTCAGATTCATGGACAAAAACAGGAACACCTAGTGTTTTCGCTGCAATAACTGGTGGGACTGACACAAAGCCACCTTTTGAAAAGAGGGCTTGTGGACGAATTTTAGCAATAATAGCAATTGATTGAAGAATACCAAATGAAACTTTAAACACATCAAGCATATTTTGCCATGAGAAATAACGTCTTAGTTTTCCTGTTGCAATAGAATGGAAAGTGACATCTAGACCTGATTTTTCAATTTGTTCATGCTCGATTCCGTGTTTATCACCGATATAGTGAACTTCCCAACCATCTTTGATGAATTTCGGGATAAGAATCAAATTCAAGGTAACATGACCTACGGTACCACCACCGGTAAAGACAATTTTCTTAGCCATGCTTATTCTCCTTTAATGGCTTCAAAAGTTGCGATGAATTCATCACCACGAACTTCAAAACTCTTGTACATATCCCAGCTTGCGTTAGCAGGACTTAGGAGAACGACATCTCCAGCTTCAGCTTTACCATAAGCAATACGAGCTGCATCAGCAACGTCTTTAGCATCAACATAAGGAACATTAGCTTTATCTGCTGCACGTTTCACACGAGGTGCCGATTCACCAAGAATAACCATTAATTTAACGCCAGTAATATCTGGAACAAGTCCATCAAATTCGTTTCCGCGATCAAGTCCACCAGCAATCAAGATAACTTTTGAATTATCAAAACCAGAAAGAGCTTTTTGAGTAGCTAGAATGTTAGTTGATTTAGAATCGTTATAGAATTTAATACCATTAACTTCACCAAGGGATTGAAGACGGTGTTTAACACCACCAAAGTGAGCTAATGTTTCCTTAATGGCATCATTTGCAATTCCTGACAATTTAGCTACTGCAATTGTTGCCAAAGCATTTTCAACATTGTGGCTACCAGGAACACCGATTTCAGATGCTTTCATGATAGCTTCATCTTTGAAATACAAAGTATCACCATCTAGGTAAGCACCGTCAACTTTCTCAGTTGTAGAGAATGGGACAACTTGTGCTGCTGTTTTTTGTGCTAATTCTTTTGCCAAATCTTGGTTAAAGTTAAGTACCAAATAATCTTCTGCTGTCATATTCTTTTGAATATTCCATTTTGCAGCAACATATTCTTCAAAGCTACCATGGTAGTCAATATGTGTTGGCATAAGGTTTGTAATAACAGCCATGTGTGGGTGGAAAGTATCTGTTCCCATCAATTGGAAAGAAGATAATTCCATAACCAAAGTGTCTTTATCTGTAGCAGTCTGTGCCACTTCAGAAGCAGGAAAACCAATATTTCCTGAAAGAAGACCTGATTTACCACCATTATTAAGTGTTTCAGCAATCATAGTTGTTGTTGTTGTTTTTCCATTTGAACCTGTAATCCCAATAATTGGAGCATCAGAAATCATATAGGCTAATTCAACTTCTGTGATGACTGGAATATTTTTTTCAATCGCACGAGCTACCATCGGATTGTCGTAACGAATACCTGGGTTTTTAACCATTAATTCGAAATTTTCATCCAAAAGTTCCAATGGGTGGCTACCGCAAATAACTTTAATTCCTTCTTCAAGAAGTGATTGTGCAGCTGGATTTTCATCAAATGGTTTACCATCATTAACGGTGACAATGGCACCCAATTTTTCAAGGAGTCGCGCTGCAGCTTCTCCAGATTTTGCTAAACCAAGAACTAAGACTTTTTTATTTTCAAATGTTTCAATTTTTTTCATAATATATCCATTCTAACATTGCAAATATAATATTATTCTACCTTTATTTAAGGCGTTTTTCAATCATTCTACGGCATTTAAGACAATCTTAGTGTCGCAATGTCTGATAGAGTGTTTATGACAAAAAAAGCTGAGTAAATACTCAGCCTCTTTCGCTATATTGCTCTTTTTCATTTTTCTTAACAGGTAAGCGATAGACGTCCCTTAATGCGAAAAATCCCAAGGCAACCATAGCAAGTGCAAGAAAAATTTCTGGTGGTGATTGCATGATTCTAACAAAGCTCATTACCGCTAATACAAGTAGCATAGCTACTAAGCCAACCAAGCCAATCATTCCAAGAGTATTACGAACTGTTTTAGGAGCCATGAAAATATAATATGAAATAATTAAGATTGCAATAATTAAATAAAACATTTCATGATTCCTTCCTACAATTCAAATTTATGTGTATTGTTTTCCGAGTTTATTTTAAGTTTAGAACTAAAATAGTCTAGCAGACTATTTTACTCTTCAGCTGATTTTTTCTTTTTAGCTGCTTTTGCACGTAAGTTTTTATCAAGGATTTGTTTACGCAAGCGGATTGATTCTGGGGTAACTTCCATGTATTCATCATCATTCAAGAATTCAAGTGATTCTTCAAGAGTCAAGATACGTGGAGTTTTGATAACAGCTGTTTGGTCTTTAGTAGCTGAACGAACGTTTGTCATTTGTTTAGCTTTAGTGATATTAACTGTCAAGTCGTTTTCACGTGAATTTTCACCGATAATCATACCTTCGTATACTTCAGTACCTGGGTTAACGAAGATTGTACCGCGTTCTTCAACAGACATGATTGAGTATGTTGTTGCTTTACCTGTATCGATAGATACAAGAGCACCACGACGACGTCCACCGATTTCAGCATTGATTACTGGCATGTATTGGTCGAATGTGTGGTTCATGATACCGTAACCGTGAGTCATTGAAAGGAACTCAGTTGGGTAACCGATAAGTCCACGAGCTGGTGCCAAGAAGACAAGACGTGTTTGACCATTACCAGTTGATTGCATGTCAATCATTTCACCTT
This sequence comes from Streptococcus vicugnae, assembly GCF_016461705.1. Lineage (GTDB taxonomy): Bacteria > Bacillota > Bacilli > Lactobacillales > Streptococcaceae > Streptococcus > Streptococcus vicugnae. The sequence goes on from NZ_JAEMHW010000002.1 coordinate 637,168, forward strand.
TACGTTCTGACAATGATTGAATTACTGAACCTTGGTATTCTTCTGGTGTGTCGATTTGAACACGTTCGAATGGTTCGCATTTCACGCCATCAATTTCTTTAATGATTACTTCTGGACGTGATACTTGAAGTTCGTATCCTTCACGACGCATTGTTTCGATAAGGATTGACAAGTGCAATTCACCACGACCTGAAACAGTCCATTTATCAGGTGAATCAGTTGCTTCAACACGAAGTGATACGTCAGTTTGCAATTCAGCAAGCAAACGTTCTTCAACTTTACGAGATGTAACGTATTTACCTTCACGACCAGCAAATGGTGAGTTATTTGCCAAGAATGTCATTTGAAGAGTCGGTTCATCAATGTGAAGGATTGGAAGTGGTTCAACACAATCAGTCGGAGTGATTGTTTCACCAACGAAGATATCTTCCATACCTGAGATAGCAATCAAATCACCGGCTTTAGCTTCTTGGATTTCACGACGTTCAAGCCCGAAGAAACCAAACAATTTAGTAACACGGAAGTTTTTAGTTGAGCCATCAAGTTTAGAAAGTGTAACTTGGTCACCAACTTTAACAGTACCGCGGAAGATACGTCCGATACCGATACGTCCAACGAAGTCGTTATAGTCAAGAAGTGACACTTGGAATTGAAGTGGTTCTTCTGAGTTATCAACCGGAGCTGGAATATGGTCAATGATTGTATCAAAGACTGGAGCCATTGTGTGTTCTTGATCAGCTGGATCATCAGAAAGTGATGAAGTACCGTTGATAGCTGATGCGTAAACAACTGGGAATTCTAATTGATCATCGTCTGCACCAAGTTCGATGAAGAGTTCAAGAACTTCGTCAACAACTTCTGCTGGGCGAGCTGATGGTTTATCAATTTTGTTAACAACAACGATTGGTGTTAAGTTTTGTTCAAGAGCTTTTTTCAACACAAAACGTGTTTGAGGCATAGTACCTTCGTAAGCATCGACAACAAGCACAACACCATCAACCATTTTCATGATACGTTCAACTTCTCCACCGAAGTCCGCGTGTCCTGGTGTGTCCATGATATTGATACGAACACCATTGTAAGCAACTGCAGTATTTTTAGCAAGGATTGTAATTCCACGTTCTTTTTCAAGATCGTTTGAGTCCATTGCACGTTCTTGCAATTCTTTACGTTCGTCAAGTGTGTGTGATTGTTTCAATAATTCATCAACAAGGGTTGTTTTCCCGTGGTCAACGTGGGCGATAATCGCCACGTTACGAATATCTTCTCTTAATTTAGTCATGATTCCTCGATTTATTTTTAATTTATTCTAACTTTTGAATTATACCACAAATCCTATGAAAAAACAGCGATAAAACAAGTGTAAATGTTTTCAGACATGGATTTAGCTTCTATAGTATGTAAAAAGATGGGAACCACATCCCATCTTTTGTTATGCTTTAACTATTTCAGCATTGTCTTATTCGACATAAGCGGTGCTGACAACGCTCCAATTGGTTGCTTCGAGTGTTCCTTGTTCAAGATAGCCGTCTGCGTTAACACGATATAAGGCTAAACGTGTTTTTGAATCGCTGTTTTTACGGACACTAGCATAAACCAAATTGTCATCATATGCTTTGACATTTACAAAATAATTCTCTTTATCTTCATCAGATAATTGATTTTGCGAAGCATAAATGGTAAGAACCCAAGCTTCCACTTGCTCAGTCGTTAAATTTTTAGTATCAATGGCATCAGCAACAGCTGCTTTGTCGGTTGGTACTAATTTGAGATTAGTGTTTAACGAATAAGTGAATTTGCTAGAGGTTGTTGTCCAGAATTGTGGATAAATATAGCCATTTTTGACATAAATTCCCGAAGCAAATTTTGGTGTTGTTTGGTAACTACCACCGATACCACCAAAAATAAGTGCCCCGATGGCTTCACTACCACTTCCATCAGCAGGATAAAAACGATAAACACCTTGCGCCACTTCCTCATAACCAGAAACACGCTCTGTAACAATATAATTAGACTGATTTTTGGTCATTGTGCCATCTTCACTGATTGTCAGAATAACTCCGTCATAATCAGCTGTTTTCCAATTTCCAACAAGCTCCGCAGGGACACCTTGTTTTATCGTTGAAGAGGTCTTGGTCTCGCTCGTGCTTGAAGAACTTGAAGAACTTGATGTACTTGTTGACGTAGCCGTTGTAGATGGCGACCATTCCGCCTTATTATTGGCGGTTGTTTCGCGATTGAAAGCTGTGACGAGATACAAAATAATCAGAGCCAAGAAAACCAATGGACTGATTAAAAGAATCCTGATTAAACGACGTTTCTTGTTTTCTTGCAGCTTCTCGACATAAACATTGCGTAACGCTTCAAGTTTCTTTTTCTCATCTTCGTCTGTTACTTGGCTTAATTCCAAATCCAATTGAAAAATCTGATTTTTGAGGTATTTTGATTTCAGGGTATCCTTACTCTCATCGTTTTTTCTCTTTAAATTTTCTTTTTCAAATTCCATATTTTGGTAAATGATTAACTTTCTTTAACTTTTCCTGTCCAGTAGTCAAAGCCGTCTTTAAGGACGTAAAGATTTGTGTAACCAGCTTTTTTAAGTGTTTTTATAACACGTGGAAGAGAAGTACTTCTACTGCTGTCGTATAAAAGAACTGGTTTGTCTTTACGAATAGCTGAATATGACATTTGAATTTGACTAGCTGGGAGATTACGTGCTCCCATAATATGTTTTGTTTTAAAAGCAGCCGCTTCACGAACGTCAATTAATTGACTAGTGTGAATCATGCTTTCAAACTCCGCGTTATCAATGAATTTTGCTGCGCGACGTACACTAATGTATGTCCATGCGAACCACCCTACGATAACGACTAGAGCAATTAGAAAAACTATCCAGTTCATTTTTTGCCTCTTATTAATCTACGAATTGACTTGCAAGACTTGCAGCACCGATGATACCTGCATCGTTACCAAGTTCAGCGATTTTCACTTTAGTTGTTTTACGAACTTGTGGGAATGCGTAAGTAACGAAGTATTTTTCAACACGGCTACGCAAGAATTCACCTGCAGCAGATACACCACCACCGATAACAACTGAATCTGGGTTCAAGATGTTTGCGATGTTTGCAGTTGCTTGTCCAAGGTAGAAACCTACTTTTTCAACAACTGAATCTGCGAAATGATCACCAGCTTCAGCAGCTACAAAGATATCTTTACTTGTTACAACATCACCATTGTCGATAGCTGCTTTAATTTTTGAATCACCTTCATATTCTTCTGCCAAGTGACGAGCTACACGAACAACACCTGTTGCTGAAGCAACTGTTTCAAGACATCCTTTGTTACCACATGTACATTCGAAACCATCGACTGGTTCAACATTCATGTGACCAATTTCTCCACCAGCACCAGCAACACCGTGGATAAGGTTACCGTCAGCGATAACACCACCACCAACACCAGTTCCAAGTGTTACGAAAACAACATCAGGGTTGTTAGCACCAGCACCTGTCCAACGTTCACCAAGTGCGGCAACGTTAGCATCGTTATCGATAGCAAATGGAATACCGAGTTCACGTTCGATAACTGAACCAACTTCTTCAGTATGTGCCCAGTTCAAGTTGAAGGCACCTGTAACAGTTTTGTTTTCACGGTCAACAGCACCTGGTGAACCCATACCGATACCTGCAAAATCATCTTTTGTCAAACCATAAAGGTTCAAGCGGTGTTTGATTGATTCAACGATGTCAGGAACGATGTGTTTACCATCTTCAAGTGTATTTGTATCGATTGCCCATTTTTCTTGAACTTCACCTTCAAGAGTTAGGATACCGAATTTAATCGTTGTTCCACCTAGGTCAATCCCTAAAAGTTTTTTAGTCATTATTTTCTTTCTCCATTTCTAAACGGTGCTCGCGACGCAAAATTAATTCTGCATTCAGGTAGTCAGCCTTGTCAATCAACCCATTTTCATACAATTTCTCAAGCTCAAGTTTCATGACCTCTATATCATAAAGACGTTTACCGATATAGACAAAAATACCGAACCGTTTTAACAGTTGCTGCACGTCAAATAAAGTTTTCATACAATGCATTTTATCAAAAATAAGACGTTTTTTCAATAGGACATGCAATCGTTTTCTTTATTTTCACGTTTTCATTTGTTTTCATGAAAAAAATAGCGGACCAATCAGCCCGCTATTTGCTATTTTTTAGAAAATTATTTGATTCCAGGAGCTTGTCCACGTTCTGCTTGCAACATCCAGATTGTTTTTTCAGCATCAGCTTTTGCTGCTGTGAAAATGTCATTTGATGGAGCATCGCCTTCTTCATCAGTCACGTCTAGACCAACTTGATAAAGAGCTGAAAGATAAGTGTAAACTTCAACCAAACGAGCCAAATTTTCATCCATTGTTTTGTCAAATGAACCTTTAGTTTCTTCTAACTTGGAATTGTCATCGAATTCTTTAAGAGTTGAGTATGGTGCTCCACCGATTGTAATCAAACGTTCGCTGATTTCATCCAAGTTAGCGTTAAGAGCATCCATCAATTCGTCCATTTTTGGATGAAGATAGAAGAATCCTGCACCACGCATGTACCAGTGAATTTGGTGAACAATAGAAGCAGCTTTTGAAAGGTCTGCTACTGCTTGATTAAGCACAGCTTTTGTTTTAGCATTTTTTGCATTTTGTGAAATGTTATGTGTTACAGATGCATAAATTGTTTCAGTCATTGTTTGAGTCATAAGCGACCTCCTCTAAAAAATAAAATCAATGTTTTTAGGAAATATTTCCTTTTCTTTACGATTCTATTTTAGAATAATTCTAAATAAGTAGCAACTAATATGCTCATAACTTTTAAATTTTTTTCGAATAATAAGGTATGGACACTTTATTATTCTTTTTTCTTGGGGCATCGCTTGCTTCATTTATTGGTTTAGTCGTTGATCGTTTTCCTGAAGAATCCATTTTATTTCCAGCTAGTCATTGTAATGCTTGCGGGAAACAACTGAGACCAGTAGATTTAATTCCAGTCGTTTCTCAGATTTTAAACCGTTCACGCTGTCATTTTTGCAAGGCTAAAATTCCTTTATGGTACGGATTTTTTGAATTTGCCTGCGGATTAGCTACCGCTTTTTGTTACCACGGCATTATCGCTTTATCAACTCTTTTTATTTTCTTCTTTAGTTTAACCCTTAGCTTATATGATTTTAAGCACCAATCCTTTCCAATATTAATATGGTTAATTCCTAGTTCACTACTTCTCTTTTTTCTCCCTATTAATAAACTAACCATTATTCTTCTTTTACTTGGAATCATAGCTTATCTTTTTGACATAAAAATGGGAAGCGGTGATTTTTTCTATCTTGCAACTTTGAGTCTCTTTTTTGACTTACAAGGTGTTTTATGGATTATTGAATTTGGATCATTGGCTGGCATTCTTTTTTGTATCTTTTATAAAAATAGACGTATTCCCTTTGTTCCCTTTCTATTTTTAGGATATGTTTTGGTTGTATTTTTAAGCACACTTAATTTTTTTGTTAAATATAGTTAAAAATACTTTATTTTTAAAATTCTTCTGCTATAATAGGCCTTGAGTAAGAGTTTTAGAAAAGAGGGCTGCCTTTGGAAACTATTGTCAATTCTCAAAAGTCACTCAGTGAGGTCAATCAAAGTATTGCTGTTCCAAAAAATGCCTCATTTTGGCGTACACTTCGAGCCTTTGCCGGTCCAGGAGCCTTAGTGGCTGTTGGTTACATGGATCCTGGTAACTGGATTACTAGTGTTGTCGGCGGAGCTACCTATAAATATTTACTTTTATCAGTTGTATTGATCTCATCTTTGATTGCTATGCAACTGCAGCAGATGGCAGGAAAATTGGGTATTGTGACTCAGAAAGATTTAGCACAAGCAACTGCTGCTCATTTGCCAAAAAAGTTACGTTACTTTTTATTTGTTGTCATTGAATTAGCCTTGATGGCGACTGATTTGGCAGAAGTTATTGGATCTGGGATTGCGCTTCATTTATTATTTGGATGGCCGTTACTGTTTTCCATTTTGATAACTATTTTAGATGTTTTTATTCTCTTATCCCTGATGAAGCTTGGTTTTCGTAAAATTGAAGCCTTGGTTTCAACCTTGATTGCAACGATTTTGCTTATTTTCTTATATTTAGTCCTGTTATCAAAGCCAAGTTTTTCAGGTATTTTACATGGCTTCATCCCACATCCATCTATTATGGATTTACACCAAAGTGCTGTTAATAGTAAATTAACACTCGCTCTAGGAATTATTGGTGCAACCGTAATGCCACATAATCTCTATCTTCACTCATCCATTTCACAAACACGTAAAGTTGATTATTCCAGTCAATCTTCTATTAAACAAGCGGTTCGTTTTATGACTTGGGATTCTAATATTCAACTAACAGTTGCTTTTGTGGTGAACTCACTTCTTCTTATCTTAGGAGCATCACTCTTTTATGGACACGCTAATGACATTAACGCTTTTTCACAAATGTATGATGCCCTTCAAGATTCAAATATTGCAGGAGCTGTTGCTAGTGCTGCTTTGTCAACTCTATTTGCTATTGCGCTTTTAGCCAGCGGACAAAACTCTACCATCACTGGAACTCTAACTGGACAAATTGTCATGGAAGGTTTCTTAAAACTGAGATTACCTCAATGGTTAATCCGACTAGTCACGCGCTTAGTTGCCTTAGCTCCAGTCTTGATTATCGCACTTCTTTACGGTAGTCAAGAAAGTGTCCTTGATCAATTAATTGTTTACTCGCAAGTCTTCCTATCTCTTGCACTTCCTTTCTCTATTTTCCCTTTGGTGTATTTCACATCAAATCGCAAGATTATGGGAGACTTCGTCAATAGCAAATGGAATTCTATTTTAGGCTACTTAGTAGCAATCATTTTAACTGTCTTAAACTTAAAATTAATTATTGATTTGTTTTAAAACCAAAAAAACCACTCATTGAGTGATTTTCTTTTATTTTTGATAAGATGAACCGTATTTAACAAATTCTGCAACGTCTGCAGCCTTTCCTTCGTGTAAACCTCGAACGATTTTAGTTCCGACAATAACGCCGTCAGATACTTTATTAAAGCGTTCAATATCAGCTTTTGTTGACACTCCAAATCCTGTTAATACTGGAATATCAGCTACTGCTTCTAGGTTCGTCAAATGTTTATCCAAATCATCTCGGTAATTACCTGTTTTACCAGTGACACCATTAATGGCTACTGCATAAATAAAGCCTTCTGCCCCTTGGCACAATGTTTTTTGACGTTCAATACCAGTTGTCAAACTAACAAGTGGAACAAGCGCAATATCTGTATTGTCAAGATATGGTTTAATCATATCTTCATGTTCATGTGGCAAATCAGGAATAATCAAGCCTTTAACAGACGTATTTTTTAAATCATGGATAAATTTTTCGATGCCGTATTGATAAACAGGGTTAATATAAGTCATGATCACCAAAGGCACATCGACAGTTTGTTCTTGCAATTTTTTAACAATCGCTGTCAAATTCACACCCTTAGCCAAGCTACGTTGACCAGCTAATTCAATAACTGGACCATCAGCGACGGGGTCAGACCATGGAATCCCTACTTCAATGGCAGAAGCTCCACTATTTTCCAATAAATCAATCGTCTCAAATAAGCCATCAAGACCTTTATCATGGTCACCTGCCATAATGTAAGGAACAAAAATTCCTTTGCCGCTAGCTTTAATCTCTTGAAGATGTTTTGTAAGTGTCTTAGTCATCGTTTACTTCCCTTCTGCTTCCAAACGTTCTTTTACTTGAACAACATCCTTATCTCCGCGTCCTGATAGACAAACGATAATTGATTTGTCTGGCCCAAGCTCCTTAGCAACTTTTTGGGTAAGCGCAACAGCGTGACTTGATTCAAGCGCTGGGATAATCCCTTCAAGTCGTGACAAAAGCATAAATGCTTCAAGTGCTTCTTCATCCGTAATTGAATCATAGGTTGCACGACCGATATCTTGGAAGTGACAGTGTTCAGGACCAACCCCAGGGTAATCAAGACCTGCTGAAATTGAGAAAGCTTCCATGATTTGTCCGTGACGGTCTTGGAGAACATTCATCAAAGCTCCATGCAAAATGCCTGGACGACCTTTGGCAAAAGTTGCTGCGTGCTCTTCAGTATCAAGACCATGTCCTGCAGCTTCAGCACCATAAAGGGCAACAGATTCATCTTCAACAAATGGATAGAAAAGTCCGATTGCATTTGAGCCACCACCGATACAAGCTAGAACAGCATCTGGTAGTTTACCACCTGAGATTTCTGCGTATTGTTTTTTAGCTTCTTTACCAATAACTGATTGGAAGTCACGTACGATTTCAGGAAATGGTGCAGGTCCAAGTGCTGACCCCATAATATAGTGAGTATCTTCGATATTTGCTACCCACGCGCGAAGAGCTGCATTAACAGCGTCTTTCAAAACACGTGAACCATCTGTGACAGCGTGTACTTTAGCACCAAGCAATTCCATACGGAAAACATTGAGGGCTTGACGTTTGACATCTTCTTCACCCATGTAAATAGTACATTCCATGTCAAAAAGTGCAGCTGCTGTAGCTGTTGCCACACCGTGTTGACCAGCTCCAGTTTCGGCAATGATTTTCTTTTTACCCATGCGTTTTGCAAGGAGAACTTGACCAAGGGCGTTGTTGATTTTGTGAGCACCAGTGTGGTTAAGGTCTTCACGTTTAAGGTAAATCTTAGCACCACCGATATGCTTAGTTAAGCGCTCTGCGTAATAAAGCGGTGTTTCACGTCCAACATAGTTTTTAAGTAGTTCATCAAGTTCTGCTTGAAAACTTGGGTCAGCTTTTGCTTCGCGGTAAGCTTTATCAAGTTCGATAACGGCTGTCATCAGCGTTTCAGGGACAAACTGTCCACCGAATTTTCCATAAAATCCATTAATATCTGGTTGGTTATAGCTCATTTTTTCACACTTTCTATAAATCTCATAATCTTCAATAAATCTTTTTTACCATCCGTCTCAACACCAGAAGAAACATCAACAGCGTAGGGTCGAAAGAAAGTTATAGCTTGTCCGACATTATCGACAGTCAATCCACCTGCTAAAAAATATGGCTTCGCTATTTTTTTATCCTTTAGCAGCTCCCAATCAAATGTCTTTCCGGAACCAGCTAGGGGGGCGTCAAATAATAGAAAATCCGCTTTAGTATGAATTTCTCCCAGTGTTTTTTGGACAGGAATGGCACGAATACTTGGAACTTCAATTTTGTCAAAGTCCTCATCCGCAAATTCTCCATGAATTTGCACAAGATCAAGAGGCACTTTGGTTATGGCTTCTTGAAGTTCCAAGAGAGTCGGACTTACAAAAACACCCACTTTTTGGACAGTTTCTGGAATAAACTGAGCTAAATGGCTAGCTTGTTTTATGCCGACTTGACGTTTACTTTTGGCAAAGACAAAGCCAATGTAATCAGCTCCGCTTTTTACCGCTTGTTCGACAGCTTCTTTAGTTGAAAGTCCGCAAATTTTAACCTTTGTCAACTTGCAACTCCTTCACTTTTTCAGCAACATTATCAGCTTTCATAAGTGCTGTTCCTACTAAAATCCCATTGAAAAATGGAGCAACAAGGCTAGCATCTTCTTTAGTAAAAATAGCTGATTCTGAAATATAAACAGCATCTGATTTAAAATGCGCTGATAATTCTAAACTTGTATTGATATCTGTTTCAAAGGTCACTAGATTACGGTTATTAACTCCAATAATCTTAGCTCCAATACGATGAGCAACTTCTAACTCTGCTAACTTATGTGTCTCAAGCAAAACTTCCAGGCCAAGACCAGTTGCAAAATCGTAAAGTTCTTTTAAACGCGCTTCAGAAAGAGCCGCTACAATCAGTAGAACAACAGTCGCTCCTGCATTACGGCTTCGAATAATTTGTTTTTCATCAATGATAAAATCTTTAGCTAAAGTTGGAATCTTAACTTGACTTGAAATCTGACGCAAATAATCAATATTCCCCTTGAAGAAAAAGGGATCAGTCAAAACAGAAATCATCACCGCGCCGCTATCTTGATAAGTCTTAGCTTGTTTAACAATATCAACATCGAGATTAATATCACCTAGACTTGGACTGGCTTTTTTTACCTCAGCAATAACTTGAAGATTATTAGCGTTATTTTTAAGATAGTCATATAATTTATAAGTCTCACGAAGAGGTTGTAATGGTTCAAGTTCTAGACTTTCAACTTCCTTAGCTTTTTGTTTCAAGATGGTTGGTAAAAATTCTTTACTCATACTTGTACCTCTTGCAGTTGACGAAGCTTAGCAAGTGCTGAACCATCAGCAATTAATTGACGAGCAAGTTCAACACCGTCTGCTAGGCTGTCAACTTTTCCGTTAGCATAAAAACCAAGTCCCGCATTAAGTACGGTTGTTTCAAGATATGGACTAGCCTGATTTTCCAAAACACTCATCAGAATTTCAGCATTTTGTTTGGCATCACCACCAACAATGTCATCTAGTTCAACTTTTGGCATACCTAAATCTTTATAGGTAAAGCGATGTTGGCTGATTTTTCCATCTTCAAGCAAAGTATAAGTATTTTCACCATAAAGCGCTGCTTCGTCCATATTATTTGGGCCAGTGACGATAATGGCACGTTTACGACCAAGTTTTTGCATCACTTGTGCCGCTGTTTCTTGTAAATCTGCACGATACAAGCCCATTAACTGCGTTTCAAGGTCAAGTGGATTTGCTAAAGGACCAACAATATTCATGATAGTTGGAATGCCAAGTGTTTTGCGAGCTGGACCGATAAAGCGCATAGCTGGATGCATGGTTTGCGCAAAGATAAAGGCAAGTCCCACTTCATCAAGTGCTTTTGATAATGTGGCTGGTGAAGCAGCAATATTGATCCCTAAAGCTTCAAGAACATCAGCTGAACCAGATTTTGAGGATACCGAACGATTGCCACCTTTTGCAATACGAATGCCACCTGCTGCTAAAATAAAGCAAGCCGTTGTTGAAATATTAAAACTGTAAGATTGGTCACCACCTGTACCGCAATTACACATAGCATCTGTAAAATCTTCTGGTAAATCAACGGCATGACTTTTCAGAGCACGAACAATACCAGTAATTTCAGAAGGTGTTTCACCTTTTACTTTAAGTCCCATTAGAAAAGCGGCAATTTCACTTTCTGAAATAGTATTATTTAGAATACTATCAAATAATGCTTCGACTTGTTCTTCTGATAAATCTTCTCTGTTAGCAATTTGATTAAAGAGTTCTTTCATTATCTCTCCCTCACTTTACTTTTCAACAACTAATCGTACAAAGTTTTCAATCATCTTAAGCCCATCTGGTGACCCAATACTTTCTGGGTGAAATTGAAGGCCATAAATTGGTAACTGTTTATGCTGGATAGCCATGATTTCTTGGTCATCAGTCGTTTTTGCAGTAACCTCAAAATCTTCTGGCATATCTGTCACCACGATTGAATGGTAACGCATGATAGGCATTTTCTTAGCTAAGCTTGCAAAAACTGGTGTTTGTGTCAGTACTTCAATCTCACTTTGTTTACCATGCATAACATTTTTAGCTAAACCAAGTTTGCCACCAAAGCTCTCTGCAATAGCTTGATGCCCAAGACAAATGCCTAACATTGGCTTTTGACCCGCAAAAGCTTGAATCATATCTTCCATCTTTCCTGCATCTGCAGGCCAACCTGGACCTGGTGATAGAACAATGGCATCTGCTTCTTGAGCAGTTTTTTCAAGTGTGTCATCATCATTTCGTAGAACTTTTACCTCTGCAAATGTCCCAAGGTACTGTGCTAGGTTATAGGTAAAAGAATCGTAATTATCAATTAATAAAATCATTTGCTATCCCCTATTCGTGTCATGGCTTTGGCTTTATTGATGGTCTCGTAAAATTCATTTTCTGGAACGCTGTCATAAACAATTCCTGCACCTGCTTGCACATATGCTTTTTGATTTTTAAGAATCATTGTTCGAATCGCAATGGCAAAATCCATGTCCCCAGTTGCCGAAAGATAACCAATCGCTCCCGCATAAACGCCACGCTTTTCTTCTTCCAATTCATAGATGCGTTTCATGGCACGAATTTTCGGTGCCCCTGATACGGTACCAGCTGGCAATGTTGTTTTTAAGGCATCAATACTTTGAACACCTGGTAACAGTTGCCCTTTAACCACACTGGTTAAGTGCATGACATAACGGAAATACTCTACTTCCATGTATTTGGTTACTTTGACTGTGCCGTTTTGAGAAATCCTTCCAATATCATTTCGCCCTAAATCAACTAACATGCGATGTTCAGCTGTTTCTTTGATATCAGATTGCAAGTCTTTAGCTAGCGCAGCATCTTCAGCATCATCAGCACCTCTTGGACGAGTTCCAGCAATTGGATTCGTTGTTACTTCACCATTTTTCACAGAAACCAAACTTTCAGGACTTGCTCCGATAATTTGATAATCCCCAAAGTCATAGAAATAAAGATAATTTGACGGATTAGTCACGCGCAAATTACGATAATAATCAAGTGGATCACCAGCAAACGGGCTTGAAAAACGTTGACTCAACACACATTGGAACATATCTCCTTGTCGAATCAATTGCTTGGCTGTATCAACCATGTTTTCAAATTTTTCTTTTTCAATGTGGTGTTTAAACTCAAGAGAATGCAATTCCTGTGGTGAAAATTCGTTTGGCGCTTGCGTCTGCAAATCTTTGACGACCTTACCAAGCGCTTGACGTGTCGCATCATTGTCACGATGACTGTAAATATTATCTTCAACCACGTAAACTTTCTCCGTCTTATGGTCAAAAATCAAATAAGATTCATAAACAAAGAAATGCATATCTGGCGTTCCAATAGTGTCTTCTGGAATCTCACCGATATTTTCATAAAGACTAATCATGTCATAACCAACAAAACCAATCGCGCCACCACCAAACGGTAGATCACTACTTGCTCCTTTAACCGTCAGCTGATTAAGATAGTCTAGTGGATCACCAGCAATCACTTGACCATTTTCTGTTAGTTGTCCATTTTCATATTTGATTTCAAAGACTGGGTTATATGCCACAATTGAAAAACGTGCATTTTCTTTTTCTCGTGGAATTGATTCAAGAATAACTTTGTGCTCACCCTGAACTCGCATATAAGCAAGAATAGGGGTTAAAGTATCAGCAGTTAGAATTTTTCGCATGTCATGTCCTCTCTACATGAATTTTTAATAGTGATTAATTTTTTAATTCTAGCAGCTACTTCGCCAGCCTTTATCTCTTCTTCTCATGATTTCCTCCCAATTAAACAAAAATCCCCACACAGAAAAAACCTTCTGTGTGAGGGCGTCTAATGATAGCGCGGTACCACCTCAATTAACGAAAAATATTTCGTCATCTCTATCTCCTCTAACAAGGAGCTGCACGATAAGGAGTGCCTACCTGAGACTTACCATCACTCACGATGTTTATCTCACTTGTATCTTGAAATCTTCTTCAGTATTATATCAATCACCGAATCTAAACAAAAAACCTCACACAGAAAAAACTTCTGTGTGAGGACGTCTAATGTATAGCGCGGTGCCACCTCAGTTTAACGGAAATCTCATCTTCCGTCATCTCTATCTCCTCTAACAAGGAGTTGCACGATAAGGGGTGCCTACCTGAAAAATATTTCTTATCTTCAACAATATACCATCAGCCCAATTTCACAACCACCTGCTACTCGTTCACAGTAACCACGAGCTCCCTGTAAGCAAATCCTTGCTACTTTCTGATTGATTATCATTATAAACACCTAATTCTATCTTGTCAAGTATTTTTGCGAATTTTCTAAAAAATTAAACATTTTTCATGTTTCTGTTGATTTATTCAAAAAAATCCCCAAGCTATCTTATCGACAATCCGCTAAAATAGCTTAGAGATTCAATCATTATTCCAATGTTACAGTCATTACCTTCGTTTCAGGAAGCAATAAGGCTTCTAAGTGAGTGATTAAGCGAATCAACCAGGCAAAAGCTAGCATGAAGGCACTCAATTCAAAAGCCGTCAATGACAAGTAATGCACCACTTGAAAAGCTATTTCTAGACCAACCAACATACCACCGATAGCATATGACATGACTAAGAAATCACGTGTCACTTCTGGTAACAACCATTTAACACTAATAATCAAAGCAATGATAATCAAGACTAAATAACCTGCTACCCTTGTGTGTAAAAGGTGAGAACTCGCATCATTTGGGAAAAAGCCAACTGCTCCTAAATCAATTCCCAAAATGGTTAACATGACACGAATCGCCGTTAATTTCCAATTCTTACCATATTTTTCACTAAGAGCGACAAATAAATAATCAACCAAGGCAACTAAGATTAAGGCTGACAAAATCAAGGTTAAGTTAAATTGCCAACTTGCCTTAGCTGCTTGTGTGCCTAAAAAGCTAAGATTAAAATGCCACCACTGCAATGTACGATTACTTGCCATTGCGACAAAGACACCACTCACCATAATAATCGTAAAGACAGTTGTTAGCCAAGTCGCCCTAATCTGCTCTGCAATTTGTCCCCAGAAAAGACTAACCACATAAACAGAAACGCCTAGAATCAAAGTCGAGGTAAATTTATCAAAAGATGCACCTGTAAAAATCTGCTCCAGCAGCCAACCAAAACCCAGCAATGCTAACAATAAAATCACTGCAAATGACGCCACAATAACTGGAAGCATCCGCCAAAAAACACGCACCTTAATACCACCAAGAAAGACCGTTCGATTACGAATAAGCGTCGTGGTAAAGATGGTCATTCCCAGAATCCCACCAAATCCTATCAAAAAAGTAATGATAGAATAATCACCAACTAATAAAATCTGGTCCATCTTCTCGATGGAACTAGCTGCGTAAAACAAGCAACACAAAACAATAGTTGATATAATTAGAACCCAACTTGATAAGCGTCCTTGCTTAGGAGACTCCTCCTTTTGCAAAACTAATTTATCGTTATATAATTCAGCTTTTAATTGCTGCCCTTTATCAAGATCTAGTTGATCAATAATGGCTTGATCAAGCACAATACTCACTTTTTTATTTTCCATAATTATCATTATAGTATGCTAATGACTACTTGTAAAACGCAAACAGTAATAAACTATCAAAAAACTGAAATAGATTTTATAAAATAAAATAGTCTGAAATAAATCATCTTATTCCAGACACATTTTCTTTTATAACCAGCCTTTATCTTCAGCAATTCTGACTGCCTCAGTACGATTATTAGCAGATAATTTATTAAAAATAGATGACGTGTAATTTCGTACAGTGCCATTTGACAGATAAAGCGTGTCAGCAATTTCCTGATTCTTCTTACCAAGTGCTACTAATTTTAAGATACGTTTTTCTTGTTGGCTAAGCGGATTATCCTGAATCATCATGTTTTCCATAAGCTCTGGCGAATATTCTTTTTTCCCAGCAAGCACTGTGTGAATCGTTGTCATTAATTCAGAAGTCGAACGATCTTTCAAAACATAAGCATCAACACCAGCTTTTACGGCACGCTCAAAATAACCAACTCGTTTAAAGGTTGTCACAATGATAACCTTCATCTCCTTATTTTTTCGAATCCACTCCAAAACATCAAGGCCTGATTTTTGTGGCATTTCCACATCAAGAATCGCCACATCTGGAGACTCCGTTTTTAATAATTCAATAGCTTCTTTACCATCTCCAGCTTGCAAAATCTCATCGACATCATCTTCCATGAGCAACAATTGGCACAAAGCATCTCGCAACATGGATTGATCTTCAGCAACTAATAATTTCATCCTATTTCTCCTTTAATCCCAATTCAACTTGGATAAGTGTCGGTTGAGCTTGTGACAGAATCTGAATATTCCCCTCAACTAGAAGAAGCCTACCACGAATAGATTGAAGTTCATCTCCAGTTATTTTTTCAAAACCAACACCATTGTCTTCTACTCTGACAAATACCTTTCCTTCTTTTTCAAATAAATGAAAACGACATTGATTAGCTTGACTATGCTTAATGACGTTATTGCTTAGTTCTCGCAAAATCATGCACAAAGTCGATTGCAAAACCGGTGCCATAGTTTCTAAATTCAAATCATTTTGCAACTGATAATCAATCTCCGTCATAGCAAAGAAATGCTCCAACTGCTCAATCTCTTCTTCAAGTGTTCTAAATTTGAGGTTATTGATAATATTTCTAACATCATGCATCGAAGAGCGGCTAGCTTGGTTTAATTCTTCTAATTGCTTTTTGACAAGGTCGTATTTTCCCTTCTCCAATTGCTTAAGTGCTAACTCTGTTTTTAAGGTCATGGCAGCAAAGACATGGCCCAAGGTGTCATGCAAATCACGTCCAATACGGTTTCGCTCATTTTCAGCTAATAACAAATTAATGGTACGATTCTTTTCCATGATAGCTTTTTCTTGCGCTTCATTTTTTCGAGCATTCATCCAGTGAAATAAAATGGCATAATTCACAACAGGAACAAGAAAAATCATCACACGAGTCGTTATGTCCTCTGCCAAAGTCATTCCTACAAACATCATCAAAAGCATGGCTAAATCATAGGAAATAAAACGAAATGAGCGATAATCATCTTGAAATTGAAAAATAAGCAAACTATTAAAATAAAAAGTAAACCACATCATGCCACCGTCAACACAAATTGTCATGTAGATAATATAAGATAGCATGAGTAACCAGCAAGGATTGGTTAGGGTATTTTCTTCAAAATTGACAAGAAAAAGGTAACCAAGCAAAAAAGCTGCCGTTATTCCCAATGTCCAAACTGGATAGCCTAAAAAGAAAACACCCAAAACAGGAAAAGCTAAGAAAGCTAAGGGCATATAAAACAAGGGATGAACATTCCTAATCCTTTTCAACATCATTTAACCTCAGTTTTATTCTTAATCATAAGCGCTAACGCTGCTATTATTATGGCATAGCCAAGCACGATAATCAAGGACTGCCAGTTTAATTGAGCATTTTTAGCGAAGTCTGTCACCAAGGTATTCACATGATAAATCGGTGTTACTTTGGATAACTTTTGCATCCAATCTGGAAAAGTCTCAATTGGCATCCAAGAGCCACCGATAATAGCCAATCCAAGAAAGGCAATATCACCGACAATTGTCATTAACTGCTGTGACTTAATTTGTGAAATCAATAGCCCGAAAGCTAAAAATAGCAAACTTGACAATAGCAATAAAGCTGCTGAGCCCAACCAGCGGCTAAGCGACATTGTCACCCCACGAAAAATCGCACCAAATAAAAACGTTGCTGAAATAGACAATAAAAAGCAAACCAAAACTCGAATCACTTTTGATAGATAATACTGCCAAATTGAAACCGAAGAATGTTCAATAAAAGTCAACCAATAGCTAGTCTTATCTTCCACAAGCATAGCTGGAAATGAGAAGAAGCCAAAGCTTGACATTGAAAATGCTGTCATGGTTAACATATAACTCATCACCAGCACCTTCTGCTCTTTTAAATCTGGAGAGAGTTCCATCCCAGAAAAGCACAAGAAAAAGAAAACCGGCATTCCAATAGATAATACAAAGGTTATCCAAGTACGTTTCGTTTTAATCCATTCAACTTTTAATAAAGCACTCATTTTTCATTCTCCTGTGTTTGGTCAAATAATGTATTTAATAAGGTTTTGTTTTGAATCTCAATGTCAGAAATCTGGCAACCTTGTTTCTGTAATTTCTGCCAGACACTCTCAATCTCTTTCGTCATAAAAGTCACTGAATCATTCTTTACTTTAATGCGATAACCATTTGCTAAGCTATTAACAAACGGTAAAAATGTTTTTGGCAAGGTAACTTGTTTTTCATGTTCAGCTTCTCTCATAGCAAATGGAGTCGTATCACGTAGCAACTTTCCATGATGTAAAACTAAAATGCGCTCAGCCGTGTGTTCGACTTCTTCGATATAATGACTTGAGTAGATAATGGTCACGCCTTTTCCCTTTAACGATTGGATAATTTGCCAAAAATGTTGTCGTGTTGAAGTATCCATTGCTGCCGTTGGTTCGTCTAAGAAAAGAATTTTGGGTTGGCTAATAAGGCATAAAGTAAAAGCCAACAAGCGTTTTTGGCCCCCCGATAATTTCTCGGTTAGCTGATTTTTTTGTTCCTTGCTAAATTGCAAAATGTAATCAATCTCTTTATCAGTTAAAGGGGTCTTGCTAATCGCTTTAAAAAATGCAATTAATTCACATACTCTCAATTTTTCTGGCAAGCGATTTTCTTGTGGTAAAACAGCTACTGAATCTTTTAATCGCTGACTATTTGGGGCTAAACCATTGATGACAATCTTTCCTTTACTAATTTTCAAATCTCCTAACAAGCATGACATCAAAGTGGTTTTCCCGGCACCATTTGGACCAATCAGAGCCACACAATCTCCGTCAGCCACTTCAAACGAGATGTCCTGTAAAATAGTTTTTCCTTTAATGGTCTTTGAGATATTTTCAACCGTAATCATTTCATAAGCTCCATTTTTCTCTTTATTTGATGATTTTATTTTAGAAAAAAATAGCTGAGCTTTTTAGCTTATAATGTCATGACATCGCATGACTTTTGTCATGTTTTTGGTAACAAAAAAACCAATCTGCTCTTTAGCAAATTGGTTATCAGTTTAATTTTCCATCATACCTGCTTGCAGTTGATACATACGATGGTAAGTTCCTTTCAAACTTAGCAATTCATCATGAGTTCCTGACTCAATAATCTTACCTTTGTCTAGGACATAGATACAGTCAGCATCTTGAATGGTTGATAAGCGGTGAGCAATGGCAATGGTTGTACGACCTTGACGCATTTTCTTCAAAGACTCTTGAACAGTGTTTTCCGTTTCTGAATCAATGTTTGCTGTCGCTTCATCCAAAATTAAAATCTTCGGCTGAATAGCTACGGTTCTTGCAAATGCCAAAAGTTGACGTTGACCTGTTGAAAAACTTGAACCACGTTCTGTCACTTTTGTCTCATATTTATCAGGTAATTTTTGAATGAACTGATCAGCATCCACAAAGGCTGCGGCAGCTTGAACAGCATCATCAGAAATATCCTGATACATTTTAATATTAGATTTCACAGTACCATGATACAAGAATGGTTCTTGCAGTACCAAACCAACATTTTTATGCAAAGCTTTTTTAGAATAATCACGAATATCTTTACCATCCAGTAAAACTTGACCTGATTGGAACTCGTAAAACCTCATAAAGACATTAATAATTGATGACTTTCCTGATCCAGTCGATCCTACAAAGGCAATCGTCTCACCTTGATTAACCTTAAAGGAAATATTGTCTAAAATCCGGCGTCTTCCATCATAAGAAAAACTCACATTTTTAAACTCAATATTGCCATCTTGCACAAAATCTAACACACCATTTTGTTCAGGTTCATATTGCCGTTCATCAATCAAATCAAACACCCGTCCAGCTGAAACCATTGAGGTTTGCAAAGTTGAAAAATTCTGAGTCACTTCAATCAAAGGATCAAAAAGACGATTAACGTATTGGATAAAGGCATACATCAAACCAGCAGAAATACCAATTTCCATTCCACGAAAACCAAAATATGCCATTAAAATAGCATATGCTAATAACTTCAGAAGTGACATAGCAGGGCGCAAGAAAAGACTATCTAATGCCATCGAACGATTAGCATAAAATACATGTTCTTCATTGATAGCTTCAAATTCATCTTTCAAACGCTCTTCTTGACTAAAGGATTGAATAATTCGGATCCCTTCGATGCTCTCAGACAATTTACTGTTAATATCTGACAACAATGCACGTGTTTTTTCAATCACACTTACCGATTTTTTGCGATAAAGATTAACCAAAACAAAGATAAATGGCAAGAAAATCACAACCCAAGCTGTCAATGTCGCATTCAATTTCAACATGGTTAACAGAGTTACTGAAAAGATAAAAATAGCCGAAATAAAGCTTGATAAAAGGCCTGAAAACATATCACTGATAGCTTCAGTATCATTTGTAATACGAGACACAATGGAACCCGCGGGAGTTTTGTCAAAGTAAGCCATACCGAGTTTTTCCATGTTTGCAAAGGCATCTCTTCGAATATCTCTAACAATGCTATAAGACACACGCGCAAAGAAGAAATTTCCAAAATACTGGATAAGCGTCTGCAAGACATACATGAGGTAATAACCAACTAAAATCAGCATGGCAGTCTGATTCATATCCGTTAAAAAATGATCAATAAAGTAAGAAGCAATCAGTGGAATCAGACTCTTAACAACCGTTGTTAGTAGTAAAAGACCTAGAGGTAAGGCGGTTAAGAATTTATAAGGTTTGAGATAGCTCATGTGGCGCTTAAATACACGCCACTGATTTGCATTATTCTTCATCACTATCTCCTTCCATTTCTAATTGCTGAGCTTCATAAGTATCTGCATACCAGCCACCTTGCTTAATAAGATCCTCATGACGTCCTCGTTCAATGATATGCCCATCTTGCAAGACTAAGATTAAATCAGCATGAACCACCGCACTCAAACGATGTGCTGTGATAATTGTCGATTTATGTTGACGAGTTTGCTTAAGATTCTCAATAATAGCATGTTCTGTCTTAGCATCTACTGCTGATAAAGAATCGTCCAAAATCAAAATTTCAGGATCAAGAATCATGGCACGACTCATAGCAATCCGCTGTTTTTGACCACCAGAAAGACTAACCCCTTTCTCACCAATCAAAGTTTCAAAGCCATCTGGTGTTGCCATAATGTCATCATAAACTCGAGATAACTTCGTTGCTGCTTCAACCTTTTCTAAAGAGGCACCAGGATTTCCAAAACGAATATTTTCTAAAATACTAGTGGCAAATAAGAATTGATCCTGTGGGACATAACCAATCAAACGGCGTAAATCAGATAACTTGTAATCCTTGATATTGTTGCCATCAAGCATAATCCGACCATCAGTCAAATCATATTCACGTAACAACAAACGAATCAAGGTAGTCTTACCAGAACCGGTCTGCCCAACTAATCCCAGCGTTTGTCCCTGTTCTAGAGCAAAATGAATATCTGATAACGTCTCCTCATTTTCATAATGAAACGAATCAATATCATAAGCCAAAGTTCCATTCTGAATAGTCTGCAAAGGCTGTTTACTTTCTTGGACATCAGATGTTTCTTTCAAAAGACGATTAATACGATTATAAGAGACAGAACCGCGTTGAATCATATTAAAAAGAAAACCAATTGCCATTAAGGGCCAAACTAGCATATCTAAGTAAGTGATAAAGGTTACTAAATTACCAACCGTCACTTGACCGGCTGATACCATAAAAGCTCCCATCAACAATGACAAAACATAACTTGCCCCGATAAATAAAAGTACTAAAGGATCAAACATGACATCATATTTCATGGTTTTCATGTTCTTAACAAAAGTCATGTCATTGATTTCTTGAAAAGACTGAAGTTCATCTTCTTGATACCCAAATGACTTGGTCACTTTGATACCTGACACGGACTCCTGAACCTTATTATTTAATTCTGAAAAGGCAGCTTGAGATTTTCCAAACGCTTGGTGAGTCTTTCGTCCTAAACGACTTGTTGCATATGCCATAAATGGCAAAGGAATCACCGCTACCAAGGTCATTTGCCAAGAAATACTAAAAGCCATTGTCACCAAAGTCACAAAAGCCGTAATTGTCGCATCTACTGCTGACATAACTCCAGCGCCTGCTAAACGTGTCAGCGCATTAATATCATTAGTAGCATGCGCCATCAAATCACCCGTACGATGTTTTTGATAAAAACTAGGTGACATTTTTGTAAAATGATCAAATAAGCGAAAACGCATAATCTGACCAAGACGATACGACGTTCCCAAGATATACATTCGCCAAATATAACGTAAAAAATACATAGCAAAAGCTGATAAAACCAACAAAAATAAGCTCATCAGCAATTGCCCTTGTGTTAACTCACCAGATGTCACTCGATCAATAACTCCGCCCATAACTTTTGGAGGGACAAGGTTTAAAATTGCCACCAAAATAAGAGCAAGAATTCCGATAATATACCGTTTTTTCTCCAGCCTAAAAAACCACCAGAGATCCTTTATAATTTTCATTAAAACCTGCTTTCTAGCTGATATTATACACCCTTGAGTAGACTCTAAGTCAAGTTTCCTGCCCTAAGTTTCTCATATGAAAAAGGTCAGGAGTTTTTCCTGACCTATAATAACTACTTGTGATATTTTTTGTAAATAACTGTGTAAAGCACCAAAGCTAGTAAGCCACCTAATGAATTAGTCCAAAGATCATCAATTTCAAAGACCCGATTAGCATTATAGAGTAAGTCTACAAGCAACTGAGTCGTTTCAATCACTAGACTCACTCCAAAAGCAAATAGCCAAGCTCTCTTCCAATGACGTAGTTTTGGAAATAGCCAAATCAAGCCAAACATCAATGGAAAAACAAGAAACATATTGGTGACATTTTGCGCAAATACCCAAAATGCTTCAAAGGCACTATCAAGCTGACCAATACCAATCAAACTGTTAAACGGCACCAAAAGCAAACGTAAGTGTCCATAATAAATGATATTGGGTGTCTCAACCCCATCGATTTTAAATGGTTGCGGACTAAAACACAAGAAGCAAAGGGCAAGGATGTAAATCCCCACCAAAGTTATTGCCACCTTACGCCCTATGCTTGTCAACTCAAGTTCTTCATCACATAGCTTTCTCATTTTACCTTCTTATTTTGCTTTAGCAGCTTTTTGGCGGTCACGTTTCATTGTATTTGAACGCAATTGACCACAAGCGGCATCAATATCAGTTCCATGTTCTTGACGAACGACACAGTTGACACCATTTTTCTTAAGAACATCGTAAAAGGCTGCAACGTTTTCTTTACTTGAACGACGGTATTGATCGTGTTCAGAAACTGGGTTATATGGAATCAAGTTGATGTAAGACAATTTGCGGATTTTTTTCGTCAAATCAGCCAATTCTTGTGCGTTTTCTGGTGAGTCATTAACATCATTTAACATGATATACTCAAACGTCACACGACGGTTAGTTGTTTCAACGTAGTATTCAATCGCAGCAAAGAGTTTTTCAAGTGGGAATGAACGGTTAACACGCATGATTTGTGAACGTAATTCATTGTTTGGTGCGTGAAGCGAAACAGCCAAGTTAACTTGCAAGCTTTCGTGAGCGAATTCACGGATTTTGTGTGCTAAACCTGATGTTGAAATTGTGATGTGACGCGCACCAATAGCAAGACCATTGTCATTGTTAATGGTACGTACAAAACGAAGAACATTGTCGTAGTTATCAAATGGTTCACCAATCCCCATAACAACGACGTGACTCACGCGCTCATCTTGACCACGTTCGTCAAAGTATTTTTGTACCATCATGATTTGTGAAGTGATTTCACCACTTGTCAAATCACGTTGTTTTTTAATCAAACCACTGGCACAGAATGAACATCCCATATTACAACCGACTTGTGATGTCACACAGACAGACAAACCATAGTGTTGACGCATCAATACAGTTTCAATCAACATACCATCTGGCAATTCAAATAGGTATTTGACCGTTCCATCTGACGCTTCTTGGACAACACGTTGTTTCAATGGGTTAACGCAGAAATTTTCGTTTAAAATAGCGATAAAATCTTTTGAGATATTAGTCATCTCTTCAAAAGATTGGACACGTTTACGGTAAAGCCAATCCCAAATTTGTGTTGCACGGAATTTCTTTTCACCGTGTTCGATTGCCCATTCGATAAGTTCATCACGTGTTAAACCGTAAATAGAGGGCTTCATGTCCTTAGTTTCTGTTTGCATTCTGTAAATTTATTTCCTTCCTATTTCTCTTTGCGGCGAATGACAAATTGTTTAGCCGACTGAATTTCTTTTTGCTGTTCACGTTTTTGGTGGCGTTCATTGCGTCCTTTACTTTCTTTACGTTTTTGACTAGTAAAGTGTTGATTGCCGGAGCGCTCTGCTTTTTTCTTACCAGAAGAACGTTTTTGTGATTTATGACGTCTTGCTTGTTTTTCTTCTTCAGATTTCACAGGACGTGGTTCTTTATTTTCAAGAACAAAATAAGCACAGCCAAAGTTACAATATTCTTTAAGGTAATCATCTAAACGTGAAATACGATTAGCCTTTTTAACGTCTCGGTCATCTTTGTAAAAACCTTTTAGACGTAGTTGCTCATTTCCCCAATCTCCGACGATATAGTCATACTTAAGCAAGATATCTGAAAAACGTTGACTAAAAACAGCTGCATCAAAAGCATTCTTCTCATTTTCCAAAATTAACAATTCAATATCATCACTCTTGACACGGTCAGAAAACGCCACAAATTGCGGACCAGGAAATTTATTGTAATTGTACATTTCAGGAGAGATATCTTTTCTCATCGGTCTCCTCTCTTAATCGCTAAAATTCATATTATTTTTTTAGGTAGGTCTCTACCAGTTCACGTAGTAATTCGGGAAAAAGTAACTCTGCTTGGTGAGATTTTATGGTCTCAAAATAACGTGCAAAGTAATATTGATCAACCAAGACTAAACTGATAGTGTCCTTTTCATTCGTAACCTTTTTATTATACACTATTTTTCCGTTTTTGTAAGCAAAGCCACTTGTTAAAACGGTCCCAAATTTCTTACCACGAAATCCCATTCCTCGGATTTGTTGTCTAGCTAATAATTCTGCTTGCGAATAAACATCCTGACAAATTTCTGCTAACTCAGCAGTCGTAATTTCTAACCTTGCTAATCGCATTTGGTGCGGAAGCGAATGGTGCAAGGTATCTTTGGTTATTTTCTTAGTAAATGGTTCGACAACTAAACCTGAATTTATCATAGCAATATCAGCATGAGCATAGTCTTTCATAGCATCCATAACTAGCTGACAAGAAGACTCTAAAGTCAAGTCTTCATCAAATTGCTTAATTTCTTCTCCATCTAAAAGCTGACGTCCATCTGAAACAATATTTTCTACCCACTCTTTATCACCAGGTTTGCTAGCCATATGACTAGTTTCGTGCGCGTGAATGGTGATGTCTGTTAATTCATGATTATCAAAACTTAAATTAATTTCACCAACGAACTGACCGTACTTTCCTGCTGCAGCCATATAAGTGCCGTTAAGGCACGCCCCATCTTCAAAGACATGGTGTGTATGTGCTCCTATAATAAGATCTATCTCTGGGCATTTTGTAGTAATCTTCTCATCCCAAGGAAGTCCAAGGTGACTAAGCAATATCCTAAAATCAGCTTCTTGTACTTCCTTGATTGCAAGATCTCTTTTTAAACACTCTAAGGGATCAAGAACTGTCCAACCACCTGGTTTATAAGTTAAATAATAAGGAAAAGTATAGGCTAAAAAAGCAACTTTAGTTCCTGCTTTGGTCTCATAAATTTTATAAGGTACTGCCCAGTCGGGGCGACCATTATCGTCTTCTAAGTTTCCTAAAATAACATCAAAGTCAGCCTCTTGGTAAACTTGATTTAACCAGTTTTTAGCTAAACCAATACCTTCATTATTTCCAATCGTCGCAAAATCAATCTTTAAATCATTTAGCAACTGAACATTACATTTTCCTTTACTAATATCCGTCATTGGGTGCCAGCGGTCAATATTATCACCAATATCAAGACGAATCACCTCATCTGTCTCAGGATATTCTTGAAAATAACGTTTGATTTTTGGATAGGTCTCAAAATGAGAGTGCCAATCATTCAGATGTAAAATCGTTAGCTTTTCTGTCATAAAAATATTATAGCATTTTCAACCACAATAGTGATATTTCAGTGGTTTTACAAATCGATGATCAATAAAAACAGCTAGATGACTCACCTAGCTGTTACATATAATACGACACTCAGTGAGTGCTCTAGTGCTTTTTAGCTAATTTCACATGCTTAACAAACATATAAGCAATTCCCTGGAACATCCATAACGAAGCATAGCAAAGCAGCCAAATAGAGAAAGTTATCCATTTCATCCCTAGTGTCTGGTAAATGCCGTTCCCGTTAACTGACCTGATAAAGATTAACAAACTAACATCTAAAAAAATAAATAAGGCTGCAATATTAAAGCCTATAATAAAACGTTTCTGCCAGTTTGTCATATGCCCCTCCAATCTTCTGAATTTGTTTCTTCCGCTCCATTTTAAATCATTGTAATCAATAAAGCTTAAGAAAACATTAACTGATTGGAAAAATATAAAAACTCCCCTCCTCTAGACTAAATAGAGGGAGGAGTTTCATAATTAATTTGTACTTCTCAAATAATCGATTGCCTCTTGAACCGTTGTTACCGGAACAATTTTCATATCTGTATCAAGATCTTTTGCTGCTTCTTTGGCTTCTTCGTAATTTGTTTTAGCATCAGGATCTTTTTTCAATATTTCTTTATCAACAGGATTATTTGGAACAAAGAAAATATCCGCACCAGACTTAGCAGCCGATACAACTTTCAGACCAGCGCCGCCAATATCACCTACAGAACCATCTGATTCAATCGTACCAGTACCTGCAATTTTACGACCTTTACGAAGGTCTTCGTTATTAACTTGATCATAAATATCAAGGGTAAACATCAAACCTGCACTTGGTCCACCAACACCACTCGTATCAAAATCTACATCAACATCAGATAACACTTTGGTATGGTCAACCAAGCCAATTCCAATACCATTTTTACCATTTGGCAATTCAATGATTTTACCAGAAACCTCTTTTGTTTTACCGTTTGAAATTTCTTGAACAGTGACTTTAGAACCAAGATCTAAATCAGCAACATAAGCCATGAGCTCTTGCGAACTCTCAAAAGTCTTACCATTCACACCAGTCACAGTATCGGCCAGATGCAAAAGCCCTTTGAAGGTCGAATTTTTGGTCACGTTTAAAACATAAACCCCTTCATAATTCAACTTAACATCTTTTCCTGCTAAAGTTAGAGCTTGATAAGTCGCTGTATTTTGTGACGTTTCCATATAATACTGATTAATACGCATATAATCTTCATTACTGTAGCCACCTGTTGTCGCTGCCGCAGTTGAAATTTCTGTATGCGGTGTTAACCAAGCGTAAACTAGTTGAGCTAATGTTGCTTGACTCACACTTACAGCTACAAAATTATAAGACCCTTTATCCTTATCAGCTTTATTATTAACCGTTAAAACACTACGAACATCGTAGGCACCACCAGGCATTTCAATATAATAATCAAGTGGATAGAATAGACTAAAGATGAGAAAAATTGTTCCCACGGCTCCTAAAATCCACCATTTTAAGCGGTATAAAATACGACCTAACTTTTTCAAAATCCCTTTAAATGCGTTTAAGATTGTCATATTTTTCCTCCACTTTTTTCACAACACTGTCTGGAACAAATGCTGAGATATCAGAATGAAAATGCATCAATTCGCGTACACGACTAGATGACACATAATGCCATTCAGGTGAGGTAAGTAAATAAACACTCTCAATATCATTAGCTAAGTGATGATTGAAGAAATCCATACTTGCCTCATATTCCAAATCTTTAGCATCTCGAATTCCTCTAACCAAATAGCCAGCCTTTAACTCTCTTGCCACGTCAACAGCTAAAGAATCCTGTGCTGTCACTACTTTCACGTTAGAATAAGGCTCTACTGCCTCTTCTAGCATCTGCTTTCTCTCAGCAATCGTAAACAGACCAGATTTATTTCTATTATATAAAATCCCCACATAAAGCGTGTCAAAGAGTCTACTTGCACGAGCAATGATATCAAGATGCCCTTTTGTCACAGGATCAAAGGACCCAGTCACCAAACCAATTTTAGCCATACTGCCTCCATTAGTGATTAAATCATACTGGTTTATCTAACATAAACCGTCACCTTACTAATTCCATACGTTTTTTGCTTCCAGATACCAAAGTTTGAAATTTCTTCTGGCAAATCAACCGATTTATCTGTCTCACAGACAATCATAACATCTTCAGATAAAAGACCATTTTCTTCCAACGTTGTAATATTTTTAACAATTTCTTCCTTAGCATAAGGTGGATCCAAAAGTACTAAATCAAATTTTCCACTAACAACATCCAAAGCCTTATTAGCATCCATCTTCATTAGGTGAAATTGCTTTTCAGCCTTAGTCATTTTGATATTTTCTGTGATAATAGCTTGCGCTTGACGATTACGTTCGACCATAACCGCCTCATCCATTCCACGCGAAATAGCTTCAATAGCCAAACTACCACTACCAGAAAACAAATCCAAAACACGTCCACCGTCAAAGAATGGACCTATCATATTAAAAATAGCGCCCTTAACCTTATCGGTAGTTGGACGAGTAATTTTTCCATCGAGCGTCTTCAAAGGACGCCCACCAAAATTTCCTGCTACAACTCTCATAAGAACCATTATAGCAAAATTCGTGCAAAATGCCTTAAAAAATTCTCAAGCACCTTTACAGCAAAAATGTGATTTGATATGATTAGTAAGATAATTTCAATCATCAAAGTTTTTAGGATAAAGGAGTTATGATGGATTTAAAAAAATTCTTTAAAGACAAGAAGAATCTTGCAATCACAATCTTGTCAGTTTTATTGATTGGTAGTTTCTCTGCTCAAGGAAATAAAAGTCAAGAACTTACCCAAGCTGAAACTAAAATTGAGCAGCTCAGTCAAGAAGTAGACAATGCTAAATCAGATTTAATTGATAGTCAAGATAAACTCAGCGATTTCAAGGAAGAAAACGCTAAATATATTGAACTTGGTAAAAAAGAATACCAAAAAGTTAAAGCTATCGAAAATGAGGCTGAAGCTGCTGTCAAGAAATTAGAAAATGACCAAACACAAGCTAATCTCGATGCAGCTACAACCAAAGTCAACGCTGTTGATGATACAAAGATTAAAGAAAAACTCCAAAAGCGTATTGCAACTGTCAAAACGGCTATTGAAACTAAGAAACAACAAGAAGCTATTAACTCTGCTGAAACTGCTGTTAAAAAACTTGAAAATGATCAAAAACGTGAGAACGTTGATGACGCTAAAAATAAAGTTAACGCAGTAACTGATTCAGCTAAAAAAGAAGCCTTCAATAACCGTATCAACGCAGTCGTTTCAGCAATTGATACCAAAGAAGCTGAAGCTGCTCGTCAAGCTGAGGAAGCAAGAAAAGCTGAAGAAGCTAGACAAGCACAAGAGCAAGCTGCCGCTGAAGCTGCTCGTCAAGCACAGGAACAAGCCGCTGCTGCCGCTCAACAAGCGCAACAACAAGAACAAGCCGCTGGTGGATATAAAAGAGATTATCGCGGTAGATGGCATCGCCCAAATGGACAATATGCTTCAAAAGCAGAAATTGCAGCTGCAGGTCTACCTTGGTAGCCAGCAATCTTAAAGTCGTTAGAAATTTTTCTAGCGATTTTTTTCTTTGCTATATTTACAGAACTATTTCAAAGTGATATCCTTCTAGTGTAAACTTTTATAGTTCAAATTATTTGGAGGATACAATGAAAAAGAAACTAAAACTTGCCCTATTATTGATGACCGCCCTTGTTCTTGGCACATCTCAAGACCTAGGAGTTTTAACCCCTGCGTCATTTGGAAACAATCATGTCGTTTTAGCTGATACTAAGACTAAAAGTAAATCAGTTAAAAAAGACGACAAAGCAATCAAAGCTGCTAAAAAAGCTGTCAAAAAACTTGAAAAAGATCAAACCCAAGAAAATCTTGATTTAGCTACAAAAAAAGTTAAATCTGTCAAAAATAAAAAAGTAAAAAAACAACTTAAAAAGCGCATCGTAACTGTTAAAGCTGCCATCGAAGCTAAAAAACAAGAACAGGCAGCTCAAACTGCAGCCGAAGCCGCCGTTGCAAACTTAGAAGCTAATCAAACCCGTGAAAACGTTGATGACGCTAAAAATAAAGTAAACGCGGTATCTGATTCAGCTAAAAAGGATGCCTTTAACAACCGTATCAATGCTGTCGTTTCAGCTATCGATGCCAAAGAAGCTGAAGCTGCTAGACAAGCCGAAGAGGCTCGAAAAGCTGAAGAAGCTAGACAAGCTCAAGAACAAGCTGCTGAAGCTGCACGTCAAGCCCAAGAGCAAGCTGCCGCTGCTGCCGCTCAACAAGCGCAACAACAAGAACAAGCCGCTGGTGGATATAAAAGAGATTATCGCGGTAGATGGCACCGCCCAAATGGACAATACGCTTCAAAAGCAGAAATTGCAGCTGCAGGTCTACCTTGGTAGCCAGCAATCTTAAAGTCGTTAGAAGTTTTTCTAGCGATTTTTTTATAATCAAAAAGCCGACTGAGTATCAGCCGACCTTTTTTAGTCCTTAAATTAAGTTTCTTCTACTAAAGAATGTTTTCGTAAGTGTCACGAACTTCTTTTGGCCAAACACTTGATTGCACTTCACCAATGTGTTTTTTACGAAGCAAGAACATTGCCATACGTGATTGACCGATACCACCACCGATTGTAAGTGGGAAGAGACCATTGAGAAGAGCTTTATGCCATTCTAATTGCAAACGATCTTCGTCACCAGTGATTTTAACTTGACGTTTAAGAGCTTCTTCGTCAACACGAATACCCATCGAAGACAATTCAAATGCAGAACCCAAAGCTTCATTCCAAACAATGATATCACCGTTAAGACCATGGTAACCATTTTCTGATTCAGAAGTCCAGTCATCGTAGTCAGGTGCACGACCATCATGGCGTTGACCATCAGGCAAAATACCACCGATACCAATAAGGAAAATAGCTCCGAATTCTTTAGCGGCAGCATTTTCACGTTCTTTTGGTGTCAAATCTGGATAACGTTCTACCAATTCTTCTGTGTGAATGAAAGTGATTTTCTTAGGCAAAACAGCTTCAATATCAAAACGTGCTTCTACTGCTAGTTCTGTCAAACGAATAGCTTTATAAACTTGTTCAACAGTTTCTTTCAAGTATTCGATGTTGCGACGACCATTTGGAATAACTTTTTCCCAATCCCATTGGTCGACATAAATTGAGTGGATTGGGTCTAATTCTTCTTCATCTGGACGGAGAGCTTTCATGTGTACGAAAAGCCCTTCTCCTTCATTGAAGCCGAAACGTGCTAAGGTATGACGTTTCCACTTAGCAAGTGAATGAACAACTTCATATTCAGCATCAGGAATACGTTTAACGTGCACAGATACAGGATGTTCAACGCCGTTCAAATTATCTTGCATACCATCCCCGACCTGACTAAGAATAGGTCCTTGCACTTCAACAATGCCAAGTTTATCAATCAAATATTGAGTAAAAGTATTCTTGACAAAAGAAATCTCCTGCTGTTGATGAATAAAGCTTTTCTTCATATGCTCCTCCTTAAAAATTTTTTAAATTTGAAATACCAAAATGATAATGAACGATAGTGAGGTATATTTTGTATTTCGTGATCGCTTTACAACGATAGAGCTATTATACACCTATGTTTTTAAAAAATAAACACTTTTTTGCAAATTTTCGCAATATTTTTGAATTTTATGTTAGATAATCTGACAAGGAATGGTAAAACAGCTATTTATAGCCATTTTTTAACTCAAAAATTAACTTGAATGATTAAAAAAATTGAAACTCCAAACAAAAAACGACTTAATTTTTTCTAATAATCAAGTCGTTGTCGAAATAGTATTTAAATATAGACAGTTATCCATTACTTTGTAATAACCTCAAGAAAATAAGGCTCAGTATCATAACAGAAATGCCAAGATAGAGAAGATTTCCAGGATTGCTTGGACTAAAAATGATTGTAAAAAGAGCTGTTCCAAGGGGCATAAATAAAATAGCAACCGTAAAAACAATTCCTAATACTCGTCCCAAATATTCACTAGCGACTTCTCTTTGAATTAAAGAAAATGAATGGATGTTAAATAAGGTCATAAAAATCCCTGAACCAACAGGTGATAAAACCAGCAAAAAAAGTTCTGGCTTCACAAAATAAAGCACTGGAGCAAGTGCGACAAAACCACCAAAGACAAATAACATTCCCATTAATTGACTGGTTGATAGTTTTCGCCTAATTTTTCCACTAACTACCGCTCCAATCACTCCGCCGATAGCTTCTGCAGTTAAAAAAGTAGCATAAATATCTCCAGTGACTTTGGGAAACATTTGATTACCATAAGGAAGTAGAAGGCTGTAACCTGCCATGAAAAAATTGACTCCAGCTGATAGAGCAATCAAGAGATAAATCTGACGATTACTGATAACATACTTAAAGCCACTAACCAAATCATCGATAATGACCTTGGCTGAAAAATCATCATTCTTACTTGTCTCTTCTAAAATAGGTTGAACAAAAACTACAATCATAGCTGATAATAAAAACGACAAGCCATCTAGAATCAAAGCCCCATTAATGCCAATCACATGATAAATCCCCAAAGCAAGCATAGGCACAATGATTTTAACTAGCGTAGCAACCGTCTGCAGATAAGAATTAACTAGTGTAATCTGTTCTTTTTCAACAATTTCTTTGGTAAAAGCATTATAAGCTGGCGTCGAAAAAGCTGACAACAATGCCAACAAAGCATTTGTCAAAATCACTGCATACATCAACCAAGTTTGCTGAGTGATAAAAGACAAAATCAGACAGATTAAACCACTTAAAAAATCAGTCAATATAATAATTTTCTTTCGCCGAAAACGGTCCGCTATCACACCACCAAAGAGATTAAAAAGAGCGCCAATGATATTTTCCGTTGATTGATAGATTCCCACTAAAACCATTGACTTGACATTCATACTAGCCAAAAATGAATTATTAACATAATCAAATAAGACATCTCCGACTTTTGAAATTGTACTACTTGTAACCAAAAGTCCAGTATTTTTCTTCTCAATTTTTTTCATACAAACCTCCTTTTTCAGACAGTATACGCTTGAAAAGGTCGTTTTGCAATATTCTTTCAAATTATTTTCAAAAAAGCACCACACATCGTACGGTGTTTGATTTATCTTAGTAATGGTTTAATGTAAGCAATCAATTCTTTGGTCATTCGTCGTGGGCCGCGTACAGCTTTAACACCATAGGATTTTAGATGTTCAAAGGTTACTTCGTTATCAGAAAATGACTGTAGCAATTCAATTTTCATTAGTTTCTTAATAGAAGTATCATCTCGGTAAGCATCATTTGGTATATTAGCTTCAAGGACTCGGCAAAAATAACGAACTGCCTTAGTTGGTGCAGTCATGTAAATCGCGACAAAATCACCTTTTTTAATACTTGCTTTTTGCGTCCATAAAATGATTTTGCTTGCTGCAAATTCCGCATCAATATCATAATACTTTGGATTAGCTGGGATAATCCAATAATCTGGACCACTACCACTCCCTAAAGACTTCCCAATCACCAAAGCTCTGCTATTGTCCACCAAAGAAAAAAGTAAATCATCTGAAACAGTCTCATCCAAAACCACAGTCACCCAAGACTTCTTATTCATGTGATAAGACGGATAAACGCCCTTGATTTCAATCAATTCAGGCAACTTAGCTTGTTCAACCTTAATATTGATTATTTCAACTTTGTCATCCAGCGCTTCTTGCGGCCACTGCTCCTCACCAAGGTCTAATTTGCCACGCGCAATCGTCATCACAAGCCCATACCACTTCTGATTATCAGGATAGCGAAATGAAGAAAAATCAGGATATTTTTCAAAAGGATGGTCATACATGTCGCCATATGTCGCTTGCAAGTAGTGTGCGAGACGATTGGTTTGTGGATTGAGAAATGGCAGAGCTTCAAAGCAAGCTGTCGCCACACGTTCAAGCACCGCAAGATAAGCTTCTCTGACTTGCCCAACAAAATTTCCCATTGCTTGCGCCACATGAATGGCAAGATATTCCTCGTTCAAATCAGTATCAATCACATGAGTTGACACCTCCCCATCTGCCGCAACATGAACACGCACTTCAAAAGCGCCGTCCAAAATAGTTTCGCGGAACTCATAACCACCCTGTGATTTCTGAAAACCAAACGGTACCAAACGCTCAAACACCACCCGCTTTTTCCTAAAAATATCCGATTCAAATGACATAAGGACTCCTTTCGTTTAGCATAAGTATAACAAAAAAAGGCTGGAATGGCATTTTCCAGCCCTTTCTTTTCATCATTGAATGAGGTAATATTCTCGTAAGAGTTTTTTTCAATATCAGGTTCCTTCTGTCTTACGAAGAGCTTGCTTGAGGATAAATTTTTCGAAAAAATTCAACTTCATATCAGTAATAGCCTTGTCATCGCGTAGCACAACTGTCGCATGAAGCAAGTCACGCACATTATAGGTGCTCCCCCAAACTTCTGGAACACCACGGTCAATATCCAAGAGCATGTAAACAGCTTCCATACCTGTTCGAATAGAATATTCGGTGATAGACTGCGTCTCCGCAAATTGTCCTAAAAAGGCAAAGTTAACAGCGCCATCTGGCACGACATTTGGACGATCTCCTTTTTTCACGTGGCATGAAAAAGGCTGTTATATAAGGCATCATACAAGGAACAGTTTTGGCACTGTGACGCGTAAACCAACCACCTTTTCCTCAACCACATCAATCATAAGCTGATAGATCAACTGATAAAGGCTGTACCAGACGACCATTGGACAAAATATACTGTACCGTCATCATAAATATCAGTACTTTCGCGATCACCTCCAGCAGAAGCAACATAGGAACGTGATAAATAGATTGAAATACCATTCTTCTGATTACTTTGCTATATGAACATTCATAATGACAAAGTCCTCATCATTAACCTTGGTAATAATATAATATCCTACACGAAAGCGAATATAGTCAGACAACATCCCTGCCAGATATTTTCCCAGCGCCTGTGGAAAAACAACATCTATTAAATATTTATCAATCCATCGGGCAATGACTTTCTGTCTTCCCCTATCCAATTTATCCATAGCCCTGAAAAAGTTGAAGCATAGCGAACTTGATATTTAGCTATAATACTTTATCAGCTAATTTATAAAATCATATTAAAACGTGATTACTAATTCACTTGGTTAAATCATACAGAATATTACTAATTTTTTTACTATAATTATCTAGAAGATACTCTGATCGGTGGCTTTCCACTCCTCTTTCCAAACCAACACTTTCATTTAAAAATACTTCTATATTTCTTGATGAAAAGCCTATTTGTATTTTTTCACTTGGATTTTGAAAGTTTATGGCATTAAGAAGAGTTTCAAAATCTCTAATATATTCCAATAAAAAATTTTTATCCATTTTATCTGAAAAATTTATATATTTATCATAAAACCACTTGATATTTAGATTATTGTTATTAGCCCACCCACCAATATTGTTTTCAAAGTAATTACTATCCCTATCATATGGGAAATTACCAACAAAGATATCTTTTTCACGAAGTAACTCTTGGATAACTAGTAAAATTCTCTCATAAAATTCCCTAGTATCTGTTCCCTTCTTATTTGCAATATAATTCAAAGTCCTCCCTAATAGTAAACCTATGTTGTATTCTTCTATAATTTCCATAATCTTTAAGTTTTCATCAGAAGAAATTCTATCTATAAAATCTGTATTATCTTGTCTATAAATTTTATCTAAAGTTCGAACAAAACGTTTCAAGGCAAGTATTTTTACTGCCGGTTGACTGATTGTTTCCTTGTAGATTTCAATTCTTTCTGTTATCTGTTCTTTTATACCAATAAATTCTATTAAATATTTTCTATCTAGATACTTTTTATATTTCTCTATCTCATCTAGACTTATTACTCTTCTAAGGTGAAATGATACTTCTCCATAATAGTAGAAATAATAAATTTGTTCTTGGTAAATCGTTTTACATAAGATTAAAATAAATTCTATATCTTCAATATCTTGATTTAATATTGGTAAGTTAATATTTCCAGATTGTAGAGTTCCAATATTTTCTGATTTTATCACATCATTTTTATCTGAAAAACTTTTTACAAAAATACGTACATCATCAATAAAAGAATCATTTATATAAACGTCTAGTTTATAACTCTCTTTCCCATTACTCCCAACCTTATTGACCATGAATGTTGGTCTAACTTTTTGAAGCTCTCTTTCATTACTAACAAATCTTTCAATTGCAGCTTGCTTTTCTTCTAATTCTCGCCGATTTCTTTCACCCTCTATCCTATTTTGCTCATCTCTATAGCGTTCGCCTTGTTGCCTATTCCATTGTTCTATTGAAACCCTAATCTGTTTGTTTACTGACCAAATAGTCAAAATAATCGTTAATATGGAAAAAATAAGGCCTAAATAAGTTTCATTTTTTTCAATATAGCTATATAATTTCCCAATTATGTTATTTTCCTTAAATAATGGCAATACTACCAACAAGGTAGTAACAGTAAAAAGTAGTATTACTCCAAAAACTTTAAATATGAAACGGAAAAAACTAGAAATATAGCTTATCACCACTTTACCCTCCATCCTTTAAAAATTACTGTGCCATATTATGCTAAAAATATGACCTTTGTATTGAATAGTATCTGGACAACTTAAACGAGTGCTCAAATTTTTATTTTTGTACTTGTTCTGCCGTAAGCCATTCCATATTTCCTTTACTATTCTGCTTTACGGTACATTTCCACCATGTTCCATCTTGAACAGTTGCCATATTAATTTCACTTCTTTTTGGATTATATATTTCTCCATGTTTCCATGCAAAAAGACGATAACGTTTTCCTTCTCTATCAGTAAAATAACATACTAAACTGTTACTTTTGAATTTATTCCACCCTCTAAATTCTAGTTTCAAAAGAAACTCTCCCTCTTTATCAAAAGCATCATACAACTCAAAATTATGCTCAGTTAATTCTTCATAAGTTGTTAGTACACCATTTATATTCATAACCATGTCTCCTAAATTTTTTAATTTTATTATACCAAAAAAACACGGTCTTTAGACTGTGTTTCCTTAGTCAATTTATAAACATTCTTATACCTATTTAATCCATTCTAAACACCTAATAATATTTGAAATTCCTATTTATATAACCTAAACATTCCAGTTCTATAATTACCTTAAGAAAATTTTTACTACAATAATCAATATGGGAGCAAGGACTATACTCATGGAGTTAAGCCTATTAACTAATTCTGTTTTTGTCCTAGTTTATATACTAAAATTAAATTGAATAACCTTTTAACCAAAATATTTAAGCCAAAGAATAAAAGTAATAAAACAACTAATATTATGGAGATAATTACTGAGAACTCGGATAAGGAAGTAGGGTATTTGAAAGATTGCACAACTCCTTGTTTAGTTCCTAAATAAGTGATTAAGTAAATGATAAAACGGGTATTCCATATGTGATAAACAAACCTATTCCGTTTATAATATTTTTCAATTTTATTATCTCCTAACAACTTCTCCATCTCACTTAAAATTGTGTATTGCCCTCGATAAAAAATTTGAAGACTTGTTTTATTTTTAACAAACCAATAACCCCACCTCAACCATTAGTTGAAGTGGGGCGTTCTTTTATAATCGATTTATTATTTCACCAACTTTTTCATGTCTTCGATACGCGCAACTGTTGCGTCGTATTTAGCTTGGTAGTCAACTTGTTTGTTGCGTTCTTTTTGGACAACTTCTGGTTTAGCGTTAGCGACGAATTTTTCGTTGCCAAGTTTACGTGCAACCATATCCAATTCTTTTTGCCATTTAGCAAGTTCTTTGTCAAGACGTGCCAATTCTTCTTCAACGTTAAGAAGGTCAGCAAGTGGCAAGAAGATTTCTGCGCCAGTGATAACGCTAGACATTGCCAATTCTGGAGCTTCAATATCAGAAGAAATTTCTAGTTTTTCAGGATTTGTGAAACGTTTGATATAGTTCACATTGCTGTTGAAGAAATCTTCCAATTCTTTGTCGCTTGTCTTAACAAGAAGTGTGATTGGTTTGCTTGGTGCAACGTTCACTTCGCTACGTGCGTTACGAACGGCACGGATAAGGTCTTTAAGACTTTCAACACCTTTGTGCGCAGCTTCATTTTCAAATGCTGGGTTAACAGTTGGGTATTCAGCTGTTACGATTGAACCTTCAGAAATTTGTTCAAAGATTTCTTCAGTTACGAATGGCATGATTGGGTGAAGCAAACGAAGGATTTTATCAAGTGTGTAAAGAAGAACTGAACGAGTGATAACTTTTTCGTCTTCATTGTCGCTGTAAAGCACTTCTTTAGTCAACTCAACATACCAGTCAGCAAATTCATCCCAGATGAAGTTGTAAAGAATGTGACCAGCCACACCGAATTCAAATTTATCAAAGTTTTCAGTGACTTTAGCGATTGTTTCGTTCAAGTTGTGGAGGATCCAACGGTCAGTCACGTTACCAGCTGTTCCAGCAGCAACTTTTTCAACATTAGCGCTAGCTTGTTCAAGTGTAAGGTCTTCATTGTTCATCAAAATGTAACGAGAGATGTTCCAGATTTTGTTAATGAAGTTCCAAGCTGCATCCATTTTTTCGTAAGAGAAACGAACGTCTTGACCTGGTGCAGAACCGTTTGATAAGAACCAACGAAGCGCATCAGCACCATATTTTTCGATAACGTCCATTGGGTCAATACCGTTACCAAGCGATTTAGACATTTTACGTCCTTGTTCGTCACGGATAAGACCGTGGATAAGCACGTTTTCAAATGGACGACGTCCTGTGAATTCCAATGATTGGAAAATCATACGTGATACCCAGAAGAAGATGATATCGTAACCAGTTACCAATGTAGATGTTGGGAAGTAACGTTTGAAGTCTTCTGCTTCTGTATCAGGCCAACCCATTGTTGAGAATGGCCATAGCGCTGAACTGAACCAAGTATCAAGCACGTCTTCGTCTTGAGTCCATCCGTCACCTTCTGGAGCTTCTTCACCGACGTACATTTCGCCTTCAGCATTGTACCATGCAGGAATTTGGTGACCCCACCATAATTGACGAGAAATAACCCAATCGTGAACATTTTCCATCCATTGAAGGAAAGTATCGTTGAAACGTGGTGGGTAGAATTTCACTTCGTCATCAGTGTCTTGGTTAGCAATAGCATTTTTAGCCAATTGGTCCATTTTAACGAACCATTGTGTTGACAAACGAGGTTCAACTGGCACACCTGTACGTTCTGAGTGACCAACGCTGTGAACCATTTTTTCGATTTCA
Source organism: Streptococcus vicugnae (assembly GCF_016461705.1). Classification (GTDB taxonomy): domain Bacteria; phylum Bacillota; class Bacilli; order Lactobacillales; family Streptococcaceae; genus Streptococcus; species Streptococcus vicugnae. Next base: position 676,448 of record NZ_JAEMHW010000002.1, read on the forward strand.
ACAAGAGCTCCGATTTCTTCCAATTTTTTAACGACAGCTTTACGAGCTTCGAAACGATCCATACCAGCAAATTCACCAGCAAGTTCGTTCATTGTACCATCGTCGTTCATGACGTTGATTTGTGGCAAGTTGTGACGTTGACCAACTAAGAAGTCATTAGGGTCGTGTGCAGGAGTGATTTTAACCACACCAGTACCGAATTCTGGGTCAGCGTGTTCGTCACCAACGATTGGAATAGCTTTGTTTACGATTGGAAGGATAACATTTTTACCAATCAAATCTTTGTAACGATCGTCATTTGGGTTAACCGCAACGGCAACGTCACCAAACATTGTTTCTGGACGAGTTGTTGCTACTTCAAGGCTACGTGAACCATCTTCCAACATGTAGTTCATGTGGTAGAAAGCACCTTCGACGTCTTTGTGAATAACTTCGATATCAGAAAGAGCTGTACGAGCTTTTGGATCCCAGTTGATGATAAATTCACCACGGTAAATCCAACCTTTTTTGTAAAGTTGAACAAAGACTTTACGAACTGCTTTTGACAAACCTTCATCAAGGGTGAAACGTTCACGTGAGTAATCTACAGAGATACCCATTTTACCCCATTGTTGTTTGATTGTTGATGCGTATTCATCTTTCCATTCCCAAACTTTGTCAAGGAATTTTTCGCGACCAAGGTCGTAACGTGAAATACCATCTTCAGCAAGACGTGCTTCAACTTTTGCTTGAGTTGCAATCCCCGCATGGTCCATACCAGGAAGCCATAAAGTATCAAAACCTTGCATACGTTTTTGACGGATAATAATATCTTGCAAAGTTGTATCCCAAGCGTGACCAAGGTGAAGTTTACCAGTTACGTTTGGTGGTGGAATAACGATAGAATACGGATGAGCTTTCTTATCGCCAGAAGGCTTGAAAACATCTTCATCCAACCATTTTTGATAACGACCAGCTTCAACTTCAGCTGGGTTATATTTTGGTGAAAGTTCTTTTGACATAATGTGTCCTTTCTACAATTTTTTCAATAAGTTAATCAATTCAATTTATCAGGTGCTGCTTATAACTTCTCCCACTCACTTTTTAACAATCCATAACGTAATAAATCACAACGTTTTCCTTGTGCATCCTTACGATCACGGATTTTTGATTCAAGAGTAAAGCCAAGTTTTTCAGCTACACGCTGGCTAGCTTTGTTGTAACTATAACATTCAATTTCGATTTTATGGAGGCCTACCAGATTAAAACCAACTTCTAAAAGCGCACGCGCAGCTTCTGGCACGAGTCCTTGCCCCCAATAATCTGGATGAAGCAGATAGCCCATTTCAAGAACATCATCAGCATGGCGCTTATTAAAATCAACCGAGCCAATGACTTTATTTGTCCCTTTTAAGCAAATACCATAACCAGACGGTACCTTTTGCTCAACCCAGCGCTTTGGCATAATGTTTTCAAGATAATATGCCTCTGCTTCCACACTTTCTGCAGGTGGAAAACCAGCTGGCCAAGTCACTTCTGGCAAGCTCGCATAAGCAAAAATATCCTCAGCATCTGAGACCAGACGTTGACGCAAATATAGCCGTTCTGTCTCAGTATCAGGAAGTTTACTGTCCTTAATCTGACCTAAAATTTTAATCATATTTTGAACTCCTTATAAAAGTTCCTAGTTTATCACTATTCTTGTCATCTAAATAACGATAAACACGTCGCTTTTCATCACCAATATACTCAATTGGAGAGAATATAGCACTCTTAAAATTCCCTTTAGTATCAAGTAATGTCTCATCACACCAACGATTAATAATACGAGCTGTAAAATTGACGTACTCACCAAATTCTTGAATCTGCTCTACCCGACACTCCATAGATACAGGGCATTTTTCTAATAATGGAGCATCTATTACAGAGGATAATTCATAAGGAACTGATAATAATGTCAACTTATCTCTTTTTGTTAAGAAACCGGCTTTTTCCATTAAAAAACCTTGTTCCTTAGTTGGAATATTAATCGTAAATTCTTTAAATTTACTAATTTGCTTAACTGCATTACTCCCCTTAAACATTCCAATAACTACCATATCACCCAGACTAAACGATGAACTGCATGTCGTAATGTTATAGGAAAATTTTTCATCTTTATAACCTAATATAAAAATCGGAAAAGCATAATAAAATTTTGAAGTATTAAACGTTTTTTTCATCTGTTAACACCTACAATCAAAAAATCGCCCCTGTCTTTCGACAGGGACGAACTTTTATAAATCCGCGGTACCACCCACATTCGAGTGACTAGCACTCGCAACTTTGTTATTCAGTTACAACCTTCAGCAACCAGCCTCGACATTTGTGCGGATTTCTCAATAACACCGCTCCCTGTAACAAATGGTCTTCAAGACACCTCTGAATGTTATTATTTTAACAGATTTGGTCAGCTAACGCAAATGGATTAAGCTTTGAAAGCTACGCCATTTTCTTTAAGTTTGTTAACTGTTGCTGGACCAATTCCTTTAAAGTCCAAAACTTCTTTTTCAGTGAAGTTAGCAAAATCAGAAACTGATTTGAGTCCTTCATTGTAAAGTGTCTCAACAAGTTTTGGTCGAATGCCTTCTACGGCAGAAATCGCTGAAAATTCTTCCAAAGTAAGAGTCGCTTTTGAAACAACGTTAGCAGCAGCTTTAGCAGTTGATGCAGCAGCTGTTTTGATGATACCTGCACGTTTTAATTTCAATAAATACTCTTTTTTACGATTCTTTTTCTTTGCCATTTTTAATAATTTCTCTCCCCTAAAAGATTATCTGGTAATTCGTGGAAACCTTTACCGGCTTTATAATTAGCAAATTTGCCTTGGATATAACGGTAAGCATCTAACTTACTTTCGTAACGGATGTAAGCATCAGCAGCACGTTCATCCTTATCTTCTTCCACAATTTTACGGCTGGCTTCCATTGCCATTTCATTAACTGTAATTTGTGAATCTACCCAAGCTTCAAATTCTTTTAAAAATTCTTGTTCGTAAGTCATAAATACCTCTCGTCTGATTTCCTAGGTCATATTATAACACAAACCTTGATAAAATGAGAGCCTTGTAAAGGATTTGTAACATGATTTCCATGAAACAGCTTCTTTTTCAAGATGTTTTTCTGAAAAGATAGGTCAAATCATTGAAATAGCTGAAAATTTGACAACTTTTTACTCATACAATCTTGTCTTTTTCTACCATGTAAGATAGAATATTAAAAATATTTTGACAAGATATTCTTGGAAGGGAGTTTTAAAATGATTTTATCGCAATTTGATGCTAAACAAGAAGCTATTATCAATCCAAAAGATATCGTACAAGCACTGCCGGATTTTCCAAAAACCGCTGTAACTTGTTTTGCAAGAGGCACTTTTGCGAGAATCTTAGCTGAATTTCCGCACCGTAAACTTACCAAAACAACTGTGGCTAATCTCGAAATTCCGGTTTATGCACTAGACTTTCACGGTCAAGAAGTTGCCTTTTTCAATTCTTATGTTGGAGCCAGTGGCTGCGTGGCTATCTTAGAAGACATTATCGCCATGGGGGCTGAAAACTTGCTTGTCTTTGGGACTTGTGGAGTACTTGATAGCAATATCAAAGAAACATCAATCATTATCCCTACAACAGCTATTCGCGACGAAGGGACAAGCTATCACTATGCTCCTGCAGCTGATGAAATTTCCCTTAACCATACTTATCGCAAGCATTTTAAAACTTTCCTTGATCAGCTAAACATCTCTTATACCGAAGGAAAAGTCTGGTCAACTGACGGTATTTACCGCGAAACACATGGGAAAATGTTAGCCAGGAAAGCACAAGGCGCTATTGCTGTTGATATGGAATGCTCTGCCATTGCTGCACTTGCTGACTTTAGAAAAATAAACCATTTCCAATTCTTTTACTCAGCTGATAATTTAGATGCCGAAACATGGGACGCTAGAACACTAGCTAACGACGCTGATTTGGAAACCAAAGACCGCATTGCAAACCTTGCCTTAAGCTTTGCAACTCAAGTATTTCAATAATAGTCTAAGAAACTCAGCCTTATTAGCTGAGTTTTTTTGAAATTTTTTTATTGCTGTTAATGCTTGATTTTTAGCTATCTTTGACTTTTTAATCCAAAAAAATCAGTTTTAAACTCTTGTCAAACACAAAATATAGTGCTACTATTTTATCCGGGCACAAGATATTGTGTCTGAAAAATTGTCTCGACAAGGCAAGGCCTTAATTTGTCAAACATAGATATTATATTGGGAAAGGAGGACATGTTTCACCTATTTCCACACCATAATACTCACCCAAACATACATTTACTAACCTTTTCATAAAACAGATAGCCTAAGCTATCACACATACATTAACATTTTACACATATTCACAAAATAAAAAAGCATACTGGAGGTGCATTACCATCGTGATTATTCTAGCAGGAATGATAGGAGTCGGAAAAACTACCTACACTTCTCTCTTAGCCAAAGAACTTGGCACAACAGCTTTCTTTGAACCTGTTGATAATAACCCAATTTTAGATAAATACTATGAAGACCCAGAAAAATATGGGTTTGCTTTACAAATTTACTTCTTGAACAAGCGCTTCAAATCAATCAAAGAAGCTTACGAAGCAGACAATAATGTCTTAGACCGTTCAATCTACGAAGATGCTTTATTCACTTATATCAATACCCTTCAAGGAAGCATCAGTGATCAAGAATACAATATCTATTTGGAATTGCTAGACAACATGATGGAGGAAATTGACGGACTTCCTAAAAAAGCTCCTGATTTGCTTATCTACCTCGAAGGAAGTTTCGACCACATCATGAAAAATATCAAAAAACGTGGACGTGATTTTGAACAACCAGATGACGAAAATGGTCTAACAGATTACTACAAACTCCTTCACAAGCACTACACTAAATGGTATGAAGATTACCAATACAGTCCCAAAATGAAAATCAACACCGACAACCTCGATGTTACCAAAGCTGAGGACTGGGATAAAGTGTACCAAATGATCCGTCAAGAAATGAAATCAATTGGAATTGGAGATTAACATTTTTTGAAAAAACAATTATCACTAAAAGAATCATTTAATAACGCTTGGAATCGTTTTGACCTTAAAGAAAAGATTTTCGTAGTCTTTGCCTTCTTAGTTTCTCTCGGATTTACTCTTTATGGAATGATTCCAACACTCTTCTCAGGAAACCTTAACATTTTGCATGTTCTCTCAATTATCATGTCTATCTTTGGTTTTGTTGGGACATGGACGTTAGCGATTCAGTGGCAACATACCTTTAAAGCCAATGGTATTCAAAATGTTGCTGGGATTTTAGTGGCTGGCATTCAAGGTGTTTACGGTGAAATGTTCAAAAGTTGCTACTACCTTGCAACAGAGTTTATCGGTCATTATAACTGGAAAAAACGCCGCAATGATAATGGTGAATTAGTTGTTGATAAAAAATTCAGTCTAAAAGACGTTCTTATCGCTGTTTTCTTCTGGACATTTGGCTTAGGATTTATTTCTTACTGGATGGGAGGACAAAAAATTGTCCTTGATGCCATCACAAATGGTCTTTCCTTTACTGCCCAACAACGTCAAGTCAAAGGTCACATCGATGGCTACTACATTTGGCTAGTTGTTGATTTGCTCAGTTTCATCCTTTACCTATCTATCGGAAACCCAATTGTTGCCTTCAGTTACCTAGGTATGGTGGCACAAGGTTTCGTAGGAATTATCATCTGGAAGAAGAGCCAAGGACAAGAAAGTCTTGCTCAAGAAACCGTTGCTTAATATAAATCGAAAATCTGGGACATCAATCTCAGATTTTTTTGATATCATCAGCAAACATAGTCAAAAAGCCTAACTCAAAAGAGTTAAGCTTTTTTTGTAATCTCATGAATGGACTTAACTGGTGCAACGTCCGCTCCATGCTCTCCAAGCATTTTTTCCATCCAAATCATGTCATACCAACGGTTGAATTTATAACCCGAATCATGAAATTTTCCAACCAATTGATAACCAAGTGCTCGATGGAATTTCTCGCTTCCATTTGTCAGATAGGCATCTTCGACATCAGTTGAAGCAATACAAGCATTAAGATTGAGGATACCCATTTGAGTTAGATAATCTTCTAACTTTCCATAGATTTGACGTCCTACACCCTTACCACGCGCAGCCTTATCCAGATAAACCGTCGCTTCTGCTGACCAAGCATAAGCAGCTCTAGGATGGAATTTAGAGGCATAAGCATAACCAAGAATCTTGCCATCCTCTTCGGCTACCAAATAAGGATAAAAGGCCATAATTGTACGCATACGAGCTGTAAATTCCTCTAAACTAGGCACATCGTACTCAAATGTAATAGCTGTTTCTTCAACATAATAACGATAAATATCAAGCAGAGCTTTTGCATCATCTAAGCTTGCCAAACGAATCGTAATGGCCATTCTCACAGGTCCTCCAAAAATAATCAATAATTTAGTATAACGATAAAGTAGCCCAGTGTCAAAATAAACATAACACCACTTGTCAAATTCACGATTATTAAAAAACGCAAGGAGCCCCTTACGTTTCATCATTTTCTTATTTCTTGACTAACTTAACAACTGCTTCTGTCCTTGCTGTATGCGGAAACATATCCACTGACTGAATATAATGAACGTCATAAACTTTACTTAATTTTACTAAGTCACGAGCCAACGTTGCTGTATTACATGACACATAAACCATTTTAGCAGGTTGATACTTCAAAATAGTATCTAAAAGCTTATCATCAAGACCTGTACGTGGTGGATCGACGATTAAAGCATCCGCACGATAGCCTTCTTTATACCATTTTGGAATAATCTCTTCTGCACGCCCAGCTTCATAGTGAGTATTATCAAATCCCATACGCTGTGCATTTTTCTTAGCATCAGCAATTGCCTCTGGAATAATATCCATACCACGAACACTTTTTACCTTATCAGCAAAAGCAAAACCAATTGTCCCAACACCACAATATGCATCAATGACATGGTCATTTTCAGTCACATCAAGCGCTGCAACAGCTTGACCATACAAAACTTGTGTTTGTTCAGGATTCAATTGATAAAAGGCACGTGGTGACAAGCTGAATCGGTAATCCAACACCTCTTCAGAAATATCTGCATCACCCCAGATAACTTCTGTTTTTTCGCCATAAATATCGCTTGATTTTGAATGATTATAGTTTACTGCAATTCCTTTAATCTCTTCAAATTCTGCTGTTAAAGCCTTAATCACAGGTGCCAAGAAGATATCGCGGCTAGTGATAAAAATAATTTGAACTTGGTTGCTTGACTTTGCCTTACGAATCATTACAGTTCGAATACCAGCAATCTTGCGTTCATCATAAATAGGAATATGATGCTTTTCTAAAAGTTCTGTCACACGGTTGATAATTGTTTGCGTCAACTCATCTTGTACCAAACAATCCTTGATATCAACAAGACGGTGACTGCCCTCTTCAAAAAGCCCAGCCTTCACATTACCTTTAAAAGAACGTGTCTGGAACTGCAACTTAGCACGGTAATGATAAGGCACTTCCATCCCAAGTGTATGACGAATTTCGAATTTTTCATAACCAGCAGGCTTAAATTTCTTCAATGACTGTGCAATCAAATCGTCTTTAAATTCCAATTGCTTGTCATAACGCAAATGCATGATTTGACAACCACCACATTTTTGATAGATCGGGCATTTTGGTTCCACACGAAATTTTGATTTCTTATTGATTGTAAGCAGCCTAGCCTGCGCAAAATTTCGCTTAACTGAGGTAATCTGACAAAAAATATCTTCCCCCTTCAAAGCACCTGGGACGAAGACTAAAGTCTTCTTATAAAATCCAATTCCTTCACCATTAATTCCCATACGCTTGATTTTCAAAGGAATTTTTTGTTTTACTTTCAAATTCATTAGTGACTAAATATAACTCCTGCTTCTTTCAATTTTTCTAAAGTCGCCTCACCAAACTGAGGTAGGGCTAAAATTTCTGCTTCTGTCCAAACTTGAAAATCTTGCAAATGATAAATATCATGTGCTAGCAAAATATCAATTTGGAATTCTGTTAAAAATTCTAAGGATTCAACTTCTGACTGCCCAACTTTATGCTCTGAAAAATAATCATTCAAGTAAGCTTGTACATAATTTCCAGCAGTCATTAACAAGGGCAAAATGCGATAAAATCCGACATATACCGCTTCTAGACTATCCTTTTGATGAATTCCAGACGCCCCAACAGACATAATATCATCCATTAAAAAATCAGGTGATTGGCAAAAAATAGTAAAATCTTTCACATTTACATTCAAAAGCTCTAGCAAGTGATGAGCCATTTCATCGTGCCCACTCAAAATAGCACCAACTAATAGAGGTACTTCTAATAAAATATCATGTTCATCTGATTTTCCCTTGAAGAAAGCTAGAGCTTTATCGTACTGAGAAGTCAAAATATAGAGAGCCATCATCTCATGGGAACAGGCAAAAAGATCGGATGAATCAAGCTCAAAGACCTCTTCAAATTGCTCAAGAGCTCTTTGATAAAGCCCATTTTGTTTGTATAACATCCCAAGATTTACTTTTGAAAAATAGTAATCTCTCTCTGAAATCTCATTCTTTTCAAAGAGTTCTTGATAATAATCAACACGCTTTTTAAGCTCCGTCAGATCCTCATATAAATTCCAAGTTTCAGAATTTAATGCATCGTCTTCATCTTCCCAAAAATCATCATCACCAGCAATTTCTTCGTGACTAAACTCATCATCACACGCCCTTAAAAAACGATACTCTTCTAAATTAATTATTTTACTATCTCTCACCACATCACCTCCCTATACTTTAATCACTACTATTTTAACATTTTTGTTATAATGAATGTATGAAAATCACTAAAATCGAAAAGAAAAAAAGGCTATATCTTTTAGAAATTGACGAGAAAGATAAACTTTACGTAACAGAAGACACTATTGTTCACTTTATGTTAAGTAAAAATATGGAAATTGACGAAAAAACATTGAAAGATATTCAAAAATATGCTCAATTTTCATATGGTAAAAATCTGGCTCTTTATCAAATTTCCTTCAAACAACGCACTGCAAATGAAGTGAAAACATACCTAGAAAAGAATGAAATTGATAGCCGATACATTCCAACAATCATTGAAAATCTCAAAAAAGAAAACTGGATCAATGATGCTCAATATGTCGAGACATATTTATCACAAAACCTTACATCAGGTGATAAAGGTGGCTATGTTTTAAAACAAAAATTACTTCAAAAAGGAGTTGATGCTCAGCTTATTGACCATCAATTAGCAAATTTAGACTTTTCAGACCTTGCAGAAAAAACAGCTCAAAAACTTTTACGAAAGTACCAAAACAAACTCTCAACAAAAACACTTAAAGATAAAATCATCCAAAATATGATGAACAAAGGTTTCTCTTACTCCGAAGCAAAAAATGCCTTTGAAACACTTGATGTTGAAAAAGATGAAGAGCAAGAATTCGAGCTTTTAAATAAAGAACTTGATAAACAGTATCGAAAATTTAGTAAAAAATATGAAGGTTACGAACTAAACCAACGATTAACACAAGCTCTTGCCCGAAAAGGCTTCTTGTATGACGACATTAAAAGTGCACTTAGAGATTATTTGTGAAATAAATTGCATTTCTAAGTGTCCTTTTTCAGAAAATTATGATAAACTATAACAGATAAGTTTAATTGTAGAAAGTTGGTAAGGCATGAAATTACCTAAGGAAGGCGACTTTATTACAATTCAAAGTTATAAGCATGATGGTAGTTTGCACCGAACATGGCGCGACACTATGGTACTAAAAACAACAGACAATGCTGTTATAGGAGTTAACGATCACACACTAGTAACTGAAAGTGATGGGAGACGTTGGGTTACGCGAGAACCAGCCATTGTTTATTTCCATAAAAAATACTGGTTTAACATTATTGCAATGATAAGAGATAACGGTGTTTCATACTACTGCAATCTTGCTAGTCCATACGTCATGGACGAGGAAGCCCTCAAGTATATCGATTACGATTTAGATGTCAAAGTCTTTGCGGATGGTGAAAAAAGACTACTTGATGTCGACGAGTACGAAATACACAAAGAAGAAATGGGCTACTCTCCAGACATTGATTTTATTTTAAAAGAGAATGTCAAAATACTTGTTGATTGGATTAACAATGAAAAAGGACCATTTTCAGAAGCCTATATTAACATTTGGTACAAACGTTATCTTGAACTTAAGAATCGTTAAAGTTGCGAGCACTCCACAAGGGGTGCTTTTACGCTAAAGGAAGGAGTTACTATATGGCATTTGAAATCAGTAAAGAAAGATACGCTAGTTTTGGCGTAGCAACAAGTCTTCCACATGAAATTATTGATACTTTCTGGGATATTCTTGATAACTACCTCAGAGGTGTCTTCCCACTTGATTCAGTCATTAGATTTCGCTTGACTGAAAATAACGGGAAACTAACTATTAGGTACCAGAATCAAACAAACCAGACAGTAATTTCTTTCGATTACAACTATCCATATGATCCCTATTTTCCAACCATCGTCTACCTTATTGACCAATCTGGAACTGAAACACTGTTACTACCACATGAATTAGATTGAAAAAAAGAAGGCCAAAGCCTTCTTTTTAAACCTTTTAAACAAAAATAAATAAAATAGTCCGTACGGGATTCGAACCCGTGTTACCGCCGTGAAAAGGCGGTGTCTTAACCCCTTGACCAACGGACCATATTAATAAATGGGCACAAGTGGACTCGAACCACCGACCTCACGCTTATCAGGCGTGCGCTCTAACCAGCTGAGCTATGCGCCCTAAGCTAATACTATTAACAAAAGGTTATGCCGGCTACATGACTTGAACACGCGACCCTCTGATTACAAATCAGATGCTCTACCAACTGAGCTAAGCCGGCAACTTCTTATTTAATGCGGGTTAAGGGACTTGAACCCCCACGCCGTTAAGCGCCAGATCCTAAATCTGGTGCGTCTGCCAATTCCGCCAAACCCGCATATTAATATGACCCGTACTGGGCTCGAACCAGTGACCCTCTGATTAAAAGTCAGATGCTCTACCAACTGAGCTAACGAGTCAAACGGTCCCGACGGGAATCGAACCCGCGATCTTCGCCGTGACAGGGCGACGTGATAACCGCTACACCACGGGACCTTTTGGTTTATATACCATTGTTAATGGGAGTTAACGGGATCGAACCGCTGACCCTCTGCTTGTAAGGCAGATGCTCTCCCAGCTGAGCTAAACTCCCTTTTGCTAAGCGACTACCATATCTAACAGGGGGCAACCCCCAACTACATCA
>NZ_JAEMHW010000003.1 GCF_016461705.1 Streptococcus vicugnae
CAGAGACAACTTCTATATTCTATCAAATTTAAAACTCGCTGTCAATACCTTTTTCAAGGTTTTTTCAAACTTGTTTCAAATCTGTTACCGCTACCCTCTCGGACAACAGCTATATTAGTTTAGCATTTCTAACTCGCTTTGTCAAGAACTTTTTTAAGTTTTTTCAAAGCTGTTTGAAATGTTAGCTGCTTCAAACAACAGCTTATTTAGTATACTAAACTTAATTTACACTGTCAACACTTTTTTGATAGTTTTTTACAGCATTAGCATCAATCCTGAAAGTTATTTTAAGCCCTTAAAAGCAGTTCTGTTTTTCATGCTTAGTTTTTTCTTATCATACGTTTATTATGCTCTAAAAGAGCCTTATATCGCAGATTTTCAGCAAATGCGATAGCTATTTAGCTTTTAAAAGCAAAAAAAGACACCCAAGATAAAAATCTTGAATGTCTTGAAACGTTGATATAATCGTATTGATTAACGTTTTGAGAATTGTGAAGCTTTACGAGCTTTTTTAAGACCTGGTTTTTTACGTTCAACCATACGTGCATCACGTGTAAGAAGACCAGCGCGTTTTAATGAATCACGGAAATCTGGGTCTACTTGAAGCAATGCGCGAGCGATACCGTGACGGATAGCTCCTGATTGACCTGCGTATCCACCACCTACAACGTTAACGAAAACGTCGTATGAACCTACAGTTGAAGTAACTGCAAATGGTTGGTTGATAACAAGACGAAGGTCAGCATGTGGGATGTATTCTTCTACATCTTTTTTGTTAACAGTGATTTTACCAGTACCTGGAACCAAACGTACGCGTGCAACAGCGTTTTTACGACGACCAGTACCTGTGTATTGTGCTTGTGCCATTTAATTGATGCTCCTTTCTCTCTTAGATAAGTCCTTTGATATCAAGTACTTCTGGTTGTTGAGCAGCATGTGTGTGTTCAGCACCAACGAAGACTTTCAATTTCATACCTTGTGCACGTCCAAGAGTGTTGTGTGGAAGCATGCCTTTAACTGATTTTTCAATCAAGCGAACAGCATTTTTAGAACGAAGTTCACCTGCTGAGATTTGTTTCAATCCACCTGGATACATTGAGTGAGTGTAGTAGATTTTATCAGTTGCTTTTTTACCAGTTAATTTAACTTTTTCAGCATTGATAACGATAACGAAGTCACCTGTATCAGTGTGTGGTGTAAATGTTGGTTTGTTTTTTCCGCGAAGTACGCTAGCAACTACTGCAGAAAGACGTCCAAGAGGTACATCTGTTGCGTCAACAACGTACCATTTACGTTCAACTTGGCCTGGTTTAGCCATGAATGTTGTTTTGTTCATGAGTTCTCCTATACGAATTCGTTTTTGTTTACAAAATGTGGATGTTCCGGTCCACGAGTTATTTGAAAGGTTCCGGGGCCTTACAAATGGGGTAAACAATACCGTTTATTATAATACCAAAAAAAGTGGTAGTAAGTCAACACTTACGAACCATCTTTTCTAAGTTTTTTTAGCTTTTTTCTGCACTTTTTGGCGAAAGCGGTTAGCGGAATTTCCGAGTATTTTCAGCCAAATGAACCAAGTGACGTAAGAAGTCGTGAGTCTTAGCTTGATAACCATTGGCTACACCTAAATCGTAAATATAACCATTGATATAGTCAACTTCTGTCTCCCTGCCTTTACTCATATCTTGATACATTGATGGGTAGTGAAGCGGACTTGTTTCTGCACTAACATATCGAATAGTCTCCCATTCTTGCTCACGACTGCCAAGTGGTTTTATTCCAGCCAACTCTGCAACATCATAGGCTTCATCAATTAATTGTTTTCCTAAAGCTTCTGCACCTTCATAATCAATATATTGGCCCATGCGGATTTCAAAAAGTGTGCAAATCGTATTAATAACTGAATTAAAAACAACCTTTGTATAAAGTGTTCCTAAAAAATTATCTGTCAGATTTGGATTAAGATTTGATGCACTAAAATCAGCAATAATCTGCTTTTGAACGCTATCGACATGACCGGACTGTGCAGCTAAATTAATTGAACCTGCGCCAGCCTTTCCGATGAAATCGACATCTCCTGCAGCTTTTAAAACTGTTCCAATTAAACAAGTCCCTGCCAAAACTTTTTCAGGAACAAAATAGTGATTAATCTTTTCAATGTGCCCCATGCCATTCATGCCAGTAAAAACGTATTGATTACTATTGAAGAAATGTTTACTTCGCTCTAATAATTTTTGTAGATGCATCTGTTTATCAAAAATAATCAAGACATCTGGTTTTCCATGGTAGTTTTCTGGTAGGTAAATATCAATCGGAACCAAGTGGCGGTTTTCGCCATCTCGTGACTGATAAACCCCTCCTTGTTTTTGAATTGTATCAACTTGTTCCTGCCAAGTATCAATAAAGTCTACTTGAGCTCCCAAATGTTCCTTCAGCAATAGTCCAAATCGTAATCCCATTGCACCACTTCCAAGTACTGCATACGTTAAAGTCATCAATCTACCTCCCTTGATTTTTTAAAATTATATCACTTCTCTCAAGAAATAAAGCAGGTTGAGGGTATTGATTTTTTTATTGCTGGTTATAACTATTATGAATTTCACCCTTTAACACGAACATCATAGTCCAGACTAACAACCTTCTCGTGATAATTGTCAGCAGTGATTTGAACTTTATAAGACCCTTTTTTAAAGTAAAGTTTTTGGCTATCTTTTAATTCATCGCCATCAAGTTGATAGCAACACTTGTTATTTTCATCAACAATACTTAAATGTAAATCTCCATCGTCTGTCATCCCATTTACTTTAAGATTCAACTTTTCATCTTCTGGTAATGTGAAATAACCTTTAGCAATTTCTAAAGTTTTTTGGCTAGTTGCACTTTGACCATAAGTCTTATCTTTTTTCATTGAAAACTTGACTGAGTGTTCTTCATTATAGTTATACAAAAAGAATGCTCCGATAAGGCAAACCACTGTGGCAATTACAGCAAGCATTGGCCACAGCTTCTTCTGCTTATCAGAATTTTTTGCTACACTTGGTATAGTTTCTTTTTTAATTAATTGGTCAACAGAGATGCCAAAATAATCACTAATTTTAACCAGCATTTCTACATCTGGATAGTTTTTCCCATTTTCCCAATTTGATACAGTCTGTCTTGAGACATGAAAAATATTAGCAAAATCATCCTGACTCAATTTTTCTTGTTTTCGTAATTCACTGATGTTCATTCTTTTCCCGCCTTTCACCAAAATTATCCTCTTTTTTTCATTTGAATACTAGCAAATACCTTTTGACATCATAGCAAAACTCCTTTGACACAGCCCATTCATCAATTTGACGTTACAAAAATTGCAACAAATAACCATCTATTGCAGCAATCAGAAGATACATCACAAAAGCTCTTAAAAATGATTCTATATGTTTTCTAGGATTCTGATACAAGTTCTTTTCAGGGATTTTTGTAAAACGAATGCGTTTTATACGTCTCCACCAAATTAAATCAATCACAAGTAAATCAAACAAATTCAATCCTTGTCCTATAATGCTTAAACAAATGAAATTGTGTAAAAAGTTTGGCTTTCTAATAGCTATTCCCAAAATAAATAATATTACCAAAAAGATTAAAAAATTTAGCAAGAATGCCACACACTTATTAGTTGTTTTAACTTTTGCTCGATAATCCTCATTATTTCTTATCAAAGTCTGAACTTCATCTGGATACGATGAAAAACTTTTTAAATTTTTATCATCAGTTCCTGTCCCTAAAAAGCACAAGATAAAAAAGAACAGACACAAACCAACCGTCTCAATAGCTACAACCATCTTCCCTCACTCCAATTCAAATATTAAATATCACCGTCATTATGTTTTACAAAAAAAGCAGACTAAGTCCACTTTTTTGATTTTATCGTGCGTCTTTTCCGATAGTAAAGACAGCCAATGTCCCTGGTCCGACGTGTGCTGAAATGATTGGGCCTAATGGCATAATAAGAACATTGTCAATATCTTCGTGTTCTAACAATGATTTTTTAAGCGTTTCAGCCCCTTCAATGTCATTGGCGTAGGCAACCACAGCTGTCCTGTGAGCTAATGCTTGTGTCGCTTGTGAAACCACTTCTCTCAATGCTTTTTTACGTCCACGAATTTTAGCCAAAGGAACTAATTTACCAGAAGCTTCAATCCACAAAAGTGGCTTAATATTAGCTAAACTGCCCATGATGGCTGACGTTTTTGAAAGACGTCCACCACGCATCAAATGGTAAAGATCGTCAACCAAGAAATATGTTCGTAGACGTGGCAAAATATCGACAATCATCGCTTTTGTTTCTTCAAGTGTCTTACCTTCATCACGCGCTGCAGCTGCAAGAATAGACAAATACCCTTCACCACCTGCAGCAGCTAACGTATCAACAATCTCAATCGTAGCATCTGGATATTCTTCTAACACTAAATCACGCGCAATCATTGAACTTTGATAAGTCCCAGAAAGCACAGAAGAGAATGCTAAATAAAGGACTTTATCGCCATTTTCAGCGTGACGACGAAAAGATTCTTCAAATTGACCTACATTGACTTGACTGGTTGTTGGTTTTCCACCATTTTTCATACTTTCAAGCAATTTCTCACTAGTCAAACGATTAGGACCTACTGTTTCATAAATTTCCCCATCAAGCTGAACTGTTAAGCCTAAAATTTCAACATCATGATCATTCGCCCAATTCTCATCTAAATCTGCCGTTGAATCTGTTATTAATTTAAAAGTCATAATTCTCCCTTTTTAATACTTAAAACTATTTTCTTAACTAACATATTGTCTAAAATAACAATCATTCACCAAAAATACTTTGATTATCAAATGATTTATTTTTTATTATAACAAAAAAGCCCGCATTTAGCGAGCTCCTTTAAAAAGTTTACTAGTTTAAATATCATCAAGTAACTGTTTTAATTGATCCATTTGTCCGTCATTCCATGGGCGAAGCTTTGGGGTGGTTAAATCGATATGTTTTGACATTTTATCTAAATCTGACTTAACAGTGTTAACACGTTGTTCCAACTCACGTGCTGAGACACGAAGAGCTCCTTGTGAAAAAATGGTCCATTGTTCATTTAAGTCACTGGTAGCCACTTCTACAAGGTGACGTGGAGTATTTAACTCAGCAGCTGTGCGCTCAATATATGAGTCAGCCGTTTCATCCTCTTCTGTAAAAATGACTTGAATTTTATATTCATCGTAACGTTGACGAACACCTGGAACATATTGCGCATCAAAGACACAAATGATATCAAGATTTTCAAAATGGGCGTAATTATTGAGCTTGCGTAGCAAAAGATTTCGCGCTTCATCTAATCGATTTGTCTTAAACAGTTGACGCGTTTCCTGCCAAAAGGCAATCATGTTATAACCATCAACTAAGAGGACTCTTTTCTTCATTTTTTATTCCTTTCATGGATGGCTAGTTTTTGACTTTACAAGAATCTTAGTCTACTTTATGACGGAAAACTTCATACATTAATACTGCTGCAGCGACACTAGCATTCAAACTTTGAACATGACCGTTCATCGGAATCGTAATCATCTCATCGACTTGTTTTTTGATATTTGGTGAGATTCCTTTACCTTCGTTGCCAATGATCAATGCTAATTTCCCTGAAGTATTCCATTTGTGAGATGGTGTTCCGTTCATATCTGTACCAAACACCCAGAAGCCTTGTTCTTTTAACTTATCAAGTGTTTGGCTAAGGTTTGTTACACGTGCGATTGGCACATGCTCAACAGCACCTGTTGATGTTTTAGATACTACTGGAGTTACACCTACTGCACGATGTTTTGGAATAATTACACCAGTAACATTTGTAGCATCAGCTGTTCGCAAGATTGAGCCAAAATTATGTGGGTCATTAAGCCCATCCAAGATAAGGATAAGTGGATTTTCTTCTTGCGCAGCTTTTTCTAAAATGCTATCTAATTCAGCATAAGCAAATTCTGAAACGCGTAAAACAAAACCTTGGTGAACAGCCCCATTAGTCATCTCACTAAGTGTCTTCTTAGGCGTCCAAGAGATAGAAACTTTCTTTTCAGCTGCTAGACTTTTAATTCGATCAACGTTTTTTCCACGTAAATCATCTTGAATGTAGAGTTTATTTCCTGTATTAGCCGTTAAACTTTCCGTTACTGCATGGACACCGTAAACGATGTCGTTTGCTTCATTAAAATCTTTGTTCTTCATAGTGTTATTATAACATGAAAACCAGCTCTCATGCGAGAACCGGCTATTTTTATTTTTTGCTTAATCTTCAATTTTTTCAACAGCTTGAATACACCAATCGATAAGTTCTTCCAGACGATCAATTTGATCTGTCATATGAAGGTAACCCATCACCGCTTCAAACCCTGTTGACATGCGATAAGTCACGACATCAGCATTTTTGGCTTTGGTGTGACTGTTGGTGTTACGACCACGTTTGTAGATTTCTTCTTCTTTTTCAGACAAGAGCTTTTCTTCAAGCATTAGATTAATCAACATGGCTTGAGCTTTGGCTGAGACGTATCTTGTAGCTTTACGGTGTAATTGATTAGGTTTCGTTAAGCCTTGAAAAATCAAGTGTTTACGAACATACATAGAATAAACCGCATCGCCTTCAAACGCAAGAGCAATACCATTAATCAGATTGACATCTACCTTAGTCACGTGTCCACCTCACACCATCTTTGGTATCAAGAAGTTTAATACCTTGTGCCGCTAATTGATCACGAATGGCATCAGCTGTTGCAAAATCTTTGTTTGCACGCGCTTCTTGGCGTTTTTCAATCAAAGCTTCAATATCAGCATCAAGCACTTCTTCTTCAAAAACAATACCAAAAACAGCTAACATTTTAGCAAAAGTATCTTTAGTTGCTTGATCGTAGTTTCCTGAATTAATCCATTTTGCCATATCAAAGACAACTGTAATACCGTTTGCTGTATTAAAGTCATCGTCCATTGCTGCTTCAAAATCAGCTTTGAATTTTGCAAGTTCAGCTGAATCAACAGCTTCTCCAAGCGGCAAGGTAAAGGTATTTTTCAAATATTTAAGGTTAACCGATGCATCATGAACTGCTTTTTCAGTAAAGTTCACTGGTTTGCGGTATTGTTGTGTCGCAAGGAAGAAACGTAGCACTTGGCCATCGACAGTTTTTAACATATCATGAACTGTTACGAAGTTTCCAAGTGATTTTGACATTTTTTCATTGTCCACGTTAACAAAACCATTGTGCATCCAATAGTTTGCAAATGTCTTACCAGTTTTAGCTTCTGATTGAGCAATTTCATTCGTATGGTGAGGGAATTCTAAGTCAGCACCACCACCGTGAATATCAATGGTATCACCCAAGATACTTGTCGCCATTACTGAACATTCAATGTGCCAGCCTGGACGACCTTGTCCCCATGGACTTTGCCAAGAAACTTCACCAGGTTTAGCAGCTTTCCATAGTGCAAAATCCAAAGGATTTTCCTTAATGTCACCTTCACCATCCACGCGACCACTAGCCCCTACTTCAAGATCTTCTAGAGTTTTATTGGCTAACTTAGCATAGTTTTTGCTTTTAGCGACACGGAAATATACGTCTCCGTTTGCTTCGTAAGCAAAACCTTTGTCCACTAAGACTTTTACAAAGTCAATAATTTCATCCATATAGTCAATGACACGAGGATTTTTAGTTGCTGGTTTCACACCAAGTTGTTTAACATCTTCCATGAAAGCTGCGATATATTTATCTGAGAAAGCTTTCGTATCCATACCAGCTTCTGCTGCACCTTTGATGATTTTATCATCAACATCAGTAAAGTTAGAGATGTAATTAACTTTGTAACCACGGTATTCAAAGTAGCGGCGAATCGTGTCAAAAGCAACAACACTACGAGCATTTCCGATATGGATATAATTGTAAACTGTTGGCCCGCAGACGTACATGTTAACTGTATTTTCAGTAATTGGGACAAAGTCACGAAGACTTCGAGTCATTGTATCATAAATCTTAATTGTCATGTTCCTTCCTCCAATCTCCATTTATCTTTCCATTAAAGTTTTGATGAATGTAAACTTTGATAGCGTGCTTCTTCCAATTTTGATGTGTAATACTCACGATGTTCTTCGAGGTCATGAATAGCATTTTCATCTTTTTTACCATGAACACGAACAACTTTCGCTGGCACTCCGACTACTGTTACATCTGCAGGAACATCTGAAACAACAACAGCTGCTGCACCTACTTTAGAATTTTTACCGATTTCGATAGGTCCAATAACTTGTGCGTGGGCAGAAACAAGCGCTCCTTCACGTACAGTTGGGTGACGTTTTCCAACATCCTTACCAGTTCCGCCCAGAGTCACACCATGATAAAGCATAACTCCTTTTTCTACAATTGCTGTTTCACCAATAACAAGACCTGAACCATGATCAATAAAGACGCCTTCAGCAATTTCAGCCCCTGGGTGAATTTCAATTTGTGTCCAAAAGCGCCAGAATTGACTGTGCATACGCGCTAATAGTTTCAAACCATGTTTCCATAAGAAATGTGAAATACGATGCGCGGCCAAAGCTTTGACACCAGGATAAGTTAGTATAATCTCCAGAGAGCTACGAGCCGCTGGATCATTTTTCTTTACGATATCTATGCTTTCTTTCCACCAACCCATATCTTCTCCTTTCTTTTTAGTCATCTTCGTCGATTTCAGACCAATCAACTAAAATTTGTTGGTCATCAAACGGGTTAATTGCAACTCCGACCGTTTCATCAATATCATTTTCACCATGTCCTGGTTGATAAATATCTGCTAAGCGCCATGTTAAAATACTTCCTTGCGCTTTACGGAAAGGTGCACCAAATTCATTGTGGTTATACCATTTCGCAAAACTTTGAAGATTTGAAAAGGCTGGAACATAGCTTTTACCTTCTGGGGTAGACATTGTTGGGAACATGCGGTCAAAGCTTTTATCATCACGTGGGTGAACAAATGCAGGAACTAGATAGTATTTATCCAAAGTATCTGCAGCAAGGTTTTCTTCACCCATAAGTTTGTTCAAAATAGTTGTGTAAGCATTCAAAAATTGGATCAATTCACTACTTTTGAAAATTGTAGAATTGCCAAAATCACCTGTTTTCTTAAGGTTAAAGACAATCCCTGTTAATCCTTTTTCAATGACTTCTTTCAAAACATCCAGTGTTGGACGTTCTACCCAATTTTGAGTTTTAGCGCTCTCTTGCTCTTCTTTGAAGTTTTCAAGATCTTCTTTGTCAGAAAAGACAGGAGTCACCTTTTGCCCTTCAATATCAAGAGCATACGGTTGATCACTAGCCAAAACTGGAATGTTATGTAAAGCATTGACAAGAGCAATACTATCTAAAAAGTTGTCTGGTGCGTTAACAAAGGCACGCAAACGAATATCAAGTTCATTTAAATTTGTCATCGTTAAACTCCACAATATAAGAGATAATCAATCAGAAAAAATCTTAGTCGATACTATCGTGTTTTTCTTTGTGATCACGTAGGTGTCCACCAAATGGTGAATGTTTTTTGTGTTCATTTTTTTCAGCTCTTGGTGGACGTGGTAGCAAAGCTTTCATTGAAGCGTCCACACGACCTTTATCGTCAACTTTGATAACTTTGACATCAACTTCATCGCCAACTTCAAGTACATCTGAAACATTTGCTGTACGTGTCCAAGCAATTTCTGAAATATGAACAAGAGCATCTGTTTTATCAAAGAGATTGACAAAAGCACCGAATTTTTCAATACGAACAACTTTTGCATGATAAACTTCACCAACTTTTGCTTCGCGAACCAAACCAGCGATGATTTCTTTAGCACGATCAATAGCCGCTTGATTAGATGAGTAAATTGATACATTTCCTTCATCATCAATATCAATCTTAACGCCAGTTTCTTCGATGATTTTATCGATTGTTTCGCCACCTTTACCAATGACCACTTTGATTTTATCAACATCAATTTTGATAGTGTCAATTTTTGGTGCTGTTGGTGCCAAGTGTGTACGTGGTGCTGGGATAGTTGCTTCAATCAAATCAAGGATTTCAAAACGAGCTTTCTTAGCTTGGGCAAGAGCTTCTTTCAAGATTTGAGGAGTGATACCTTCAATCTTGATATCCATTTGAAGTGCCGTAATACCTTCACGTGTACCAGCAACTTTAAAGTCCATATCACCAAAGTGATCTTCAAGACCTTGAATATCTGTCAAGATTGTGTAGTTGCTACCATCTGAAATCAATCCCATGGCGATACCAGCTACTGGTGCTTTAATTGGAACACCACCAGCCATAAGGGCAAGAGTACCTGCACAGATTGAAGCTTGTGAAGATGAACCATTTGATTCCAAAACTTCAGCTACAAGGCGGATAGCATATGGGAATTCTTCAAGACTTGGTAAAACTTGAGCAAGGGCACGTTCTCCAAGAGCACCGTGACCAATTTCACGACGACCAGGTGCACCATAACGTCCAGTTTCACCAACAGAGAATTGTGGGAAATTATAGTGATGCAAGAAACGTTTTTTGTATTCAGCCCCAAGACCGTCAACGATTTGTGTTTCTCCCATCGGAGCAAGTGTTAATACTGACAAGGCTTGTGTTTGTCCACGTGTGAACAAACCAGAACCGTGAACTTTTGGAAGGTAGTCGATTTCAGCATCCAATGGGCGAATTTCATCAACACGACGACCATCAGGACGAATCTTATCTTCTGTAATCAAACGACGAACTTCAGCATGTTCCATTTGTTCCAGAATTTCAGCAACATCACGCATAATTGTTTCGTAGTTTTCGTCATCAGCGTAACGTTCTTCATAGACAGCAGTGACTTCTTCTTTAACAGCTTCTGTTGCTGCTTCACGCGCTTTTTTCTCTTCAACTTGAACAGCTTTTTGAAGATCTGCGTTGTAGGCTGCGATAATTTCAGCTTGCAATACTGGATCAACTTGAAGTAATTCAACTTCTGCTTTTTCTTTACCAACAGCTGCGACGATTTCTTCTTGGAAAGCAATCAATTCTTTGACAGCTTCATGACCTTTAAGAAGAGCTTCAAGCATGATATCTTCTGACAATTCTTTGGCACCAGATTCAACCATGTTGATTGCTTCTTTTGTACCAGCAACAGTCAATTCAAGAAGTGAAGCTTCTTTTTGTTCTGCTGATGGGTTGATGATAAATTCACCATCGATATAAGCCACTTGAACCCCTGCGATTGGTCCATTGAATGGAATATCTGAAATAGACAAGGCTAATGAGCTACCAAACATAGCTGCCATTGGTGCACTAGCATCTTCGTCATAAGAAAGAACAGTGTTAATCACTTGAACTTCATTACGGAAACCTTCTGCAAACATTGGACGAATTGGACGGTCAATCAAGCGAGCTGTCAATGTCGCATCAGTTGTTGGACGTCCTTCACGTTTGTTGAAACCACCTGGGAATTTTCCAGCGGCGTACATTTTTTCTTCGTAGTTAACTTGAAGTGGGAAGAAGTCACCTGTAGACATCTTTTTAGACATTACAGCCGCACTAAGAACTGTTGATTCACCGTAGCGAATTACTGCAGCGCCATTAGCTTGTTTAGCAACTTGACCAATTTCAACAACAAGTGGTCGACCAGCAAAGGTTGTTTCAAAAGTTTGTTTTAACATTTTTATTCCTCTAACAATTTTTTTGATACGTCTGTTTTCTACAAAAACCAATCTGTAAAAGACTTATAAACTCGTCTTTGCATAAAACCACGTATCTCCATTATTTTATCACATTTTAGAGGAAATGGCAGAGCTCTAAGACCGAAAGCGCAAAAAAAGTAGCTATCTCGAAATAGCTACTCTGTTATATCTTTTGACATCTATCATCTAAATAATAAATCCACCACAGCAATGACAATAATCGCACCAAGAATAGATGGTAAAATCGCCATACCTGCCAAACTTGGCCCCCAAGAACCAAATAAAGTTTGACCAACAAATGAACCAACAAGTCCTGCAAAAATATTATAAATACATCCCATTGATTCACCTTTTTTCGTAATAGCTCCTGCTATTATCCCAATAAGCGCACCAACAATTAATGACCCAATCATAACATTCTCCTTTTTATGCCTTTATTTAAAAAATCTGCTTTTTTACACCACCATTCTATCATAATTTCTCGTGTGCGAAAATTAAAAAGCAAGCACCATTTAAAAGACTACTTTTCTTAAATTAAAAACACAAAAACCTCCTTTTCAGGAGGTTTTTAAGCATTGAACAATGCAATATTAGAACATGTCAATCAACAATTGTTTCAACTCAGCAATATATGGTTGACGAGGGTTAGCAGGTGTACATTGGTCATCGTAAGCAAGTGATGCTAATTTATCAACTGCTGCATCAAAGGCTTCTTTTGTAACACCATTTGCAGAAAGACGTGGATCAACATCAACTGCTTTCATCAAAGCATCAATACGTTGGCAAAGTGCTTCTACTAATGCTGCATCATCTTTACCTTGAAGACCAAGGCTACGAGCAATATCAGCGTAATCACGTTGTGCACGATATTCTTCATAACGTGGGAAGACTGAACGTTTCACATTTCCTGCAACACCATTGTAACGAATAACATGTTGCATAGCGATTGAAATAGCTAGACCGTGAGGAAGACCAAATTCACCACCAGTTTTGTGTGCGATTGAGTGATTAATACCTAGGAAGGCATTTGAGAAGGCCATACCTGCAAGTGTTGCAGCATAGTGCATATTTTCACGTGCTTGTTCGCCACGAAGTGTAGGATTCTTAGGATCATAGTTATAAGAATCTTCCAAGTTTTCGATAACTAATTTAATAGCTTCAAGAGACCATGGACGAGTCAAATCAGATGCCATAACTGAAACATAAGCTTCAAGGGCATGTGACAAAGTATCCAAACCAGAAAGAGCAACGGTACGTTTTGGCACTGTCATAACAAATTCTGGGTCAACAATAGCAACTTGTGGTGTCAATTCATAGTCAGTCAATGGATATTTAACGTGAGTATGATCATCAGTAATAACAGCGTAAGGTGTTACTTCTGAACCTGTACCAGATGTTGTTGGGATACAGAAGAGACGAGTTGCTGTTTGATGTTTGAATTTTACGATACGTTTACGGATATCAATGAATTTTTGTTGCAAACGTAAGAAGAGTTCGCTGACGTTTTCGTAGCTATCAAGAAAATCAGCTTCTTGATCAAGTGAGTATTCATAGATGTAACGTGCAATTTTAGCCGCATCAAGTGCTGAACCACCACCGACTGCAATAACTGTATCTGGTTTGAAATCACGCATTTGTTTTGCGATTTCAATTGTTTGACCAAGTGTTGGGTCTGGTTTGATAGTGCCGTAAATTGATGTCGCAACTTTTTCATCACGCAATGCCAATTGAGCAAGGACAGTATCAACAAAACCAAATTGAACCATACCTGGGTCAGCAACAATCAAAGCACGTTGCATTGATTCGTATTCGTCTTGCAAATAAGAGATAGCATTTTTTTCGTAGTATGTTTTTTCTGGTAGGCGAATCCATTGAGGACGGTTGCGACGTTTAGCAACTGTCTTAACATTTAAGAGATCGCCAGTTGAAAGATTGTGTGACAATGAATTTTTCCCCCATGATCCTGTTCCAAGTGTTAAGCTAGCTTTAAGTGCGTCTGTGTAGACATCACCGATACCTCCGACTGAATCTGGTTGGTTAACCAAGACACGAGATGCTTTCACAGCATCACCATATTCAGCAACAAATGGGTCTGCTTGTGAACCAATTTGAATACCAGCATTGTGTCCTGCACCTTGGTAGTCAAGAAGTGCTTCAACAATTTCAACACCTTCTTTACGGTCTTTAGCTTTATAAACTGAAAGGAGTGGAGAAAGTTTTTCAGAAGATAGTTTTTCACCAATGTTTTTCTTATCAAGTTCAAACAAGAGAACATCTTTACCTTCTGGTAATTTGACACCGGCTTGTTCACAAATCCAAGTGGCAGGCATTCCGGCAACTGGACCGTTAACTCCGTGTCTATCATTAAAGACAAAGTCTTCAATTTTCTTATAGTCCTTCTTAGGTACAAGGTAGGCACCCTTATCTTGCATTTTTTGAAGCCATTCATCATAGATTGGTGCTTCAACAACTGCTGAGTTTTCAGTTGCACAAATCATACCGTTATCAAAACGTTTTGATAGCAACAAATCTTCTACAGCACGATCAACATGGGCAGTTGCATCAACGTAGATAGCACCGTTACCAGCACCAACACCCATTGATGGGTTACCTGATTTAAGAGCGGCATTTACCATACCAGGTCCACCAGTTGCCAAAATAGAAGCAATTTTCGGATTTTGGATAAGCGCTGATGTGTTTGCAAGAGATGGTGTTTCAATCCATTGAACAATGTTTTCTGGAGCACCAGCTTTAATAGCAGCATCGTAAAGAATTTGAGCTGCATGTGCTGAACATTTTTGTGCTTGTGGGTGGAAGGCAAAAACAATCGCATTGCGTGTTTTAAGAGCTACCAAAATTTTGAACATGGTTGTTGATGTTGGGTTTGTTGTTGGAACAATACCAGCCAAAACACCAAGAGGTGCAGCAATTTGGATACTTCCTGAAACCTTATCTTCACCAATGATACCTACTGTTTTTTCATTTTTAATACGTTCATAAACGTACTCAGTAGCGAAGTGGTTCTTAATATCCTTATCCTCAACGACACCACGACCAGTTTCTACATGAGCCTCTTTTGCTAATTCAAGTGAAGCTTCTGAACCTGCAAGAGCCATCGCTGCTACGATATTATCAACTTGTTCTTGTGAATAAGTTGCATAAATACGTTCAGCTTCAAGAGCTTTTTCGACAAGAGCTCCAGTGTACTGTTGAGCCAACTCTTCAGCGCTCAACTCGTTATTCTTTACATCTGCATTTGTTGCTTTAGCCATTAAGAAAACCTCCTTATAAGTACCCTTAAAAATAAGTGCCTCATTTTTTGAGAAGAACTATATTAATGATTGATACTAAAATAAAAACAAGACCGTATAGTCTGGAATTTCAAAACTCAACGTCACTACTTGAGGTTCTCTTCACTATAAAAACTACACAAAATCAACAGTTAAATTCTTTAATCATCATATCATTGTGATATTCTTCACCAATTATATTAACCCTTTTTCAAAAAAAGGTCAAGTGTTTTTTGTAAGCTTTTTCATTTTTATTGTAAAGGCAATGTAAGGGGATACAAATTATACTTGCGTTTTTCCTTTTATATTAATACTTTTGTCACTTTTGACATTTTAATGCTATATAAAACCTCATTTTCATTAAAATACACCCAATGGGAGGTTGATTAATTTTGTTAATCAAACGAAGCATTTGCACACAAAAAAAGCTTCTTGGAAAATCCAAGAAGCTTTTACTTGACCTAACGTCAGATTAACGACGAAGACCAAGTGATGCGATCAATTCGCGGTAACGGTTAACATCTGTACGGCGAAGGTATGCCAACAAGTTACGACGGTGACCGATTTTTTTCATCAATCCACGGTAAGTTGCGTGGTCTTTTTTGTGTTGTTTAATGTGCTCGTTAAGGTGGTTGATTTCCCAAGTAAGAACAGCTACTTGAACTTCAACTGAACCTGTGTCACCTTCGTGACGTGCGTATTGAGCAATGATTTCATTTTTTTTCTCTTTTGAGATTGCCATAATATTTTTCTCCTTTATATTGCTTCATCCGAGTCGTAGGTTTTTGGCGTTTCCTACAACCAAGAAAAAGTTACTTGTCATACGACAGTCCTTATTGTAGCAGATTACTGCTGCTTTTGTCAAAGGTTTTTAATGTTTTTAGCTAAGGTCATCTAAAAGTTATTTGGAAGTCGTCCGTTTGAAAAACTTTTTTCAAAAATTTATCAAGAAAATCAGAAAAAATGACAAGAACATTCTAAACAACGCTCAGCTATTTTCATCTTTTCCAAAATCAACTATACTGAAATCAAACAACAAGAAAGTGAGAACTCTTATGACAAAATCTTTAATTATCATGGATATTGACGGAACATTGACAAACAGCGAGAAAAAAATCACTCCTAAAACAAAAGAAGCTCTTTTAGCCGCTCAAGAACAAGGAGCACGTCTCATCTTGGCTTCTGGTCGTCCTGTAAGTGGTATGCAGGATTTTGCTAAAGAATTAGCAATGGACAAGCACCACGGGCTTTTAGTGGCTTATAATGGCGCTGTGGTAGTAGATTGTGAATCTGGCGATATTCTTTTCAATCAGGCCATGACGGTTGAAGAAGGACAAGCAGTTCTTGAACACGTGAAACAATTTGATGTCATCCCAATGATTAGCAAAGGGGATTATATGTACGTCAACGATGTCTATAACAACATGATTCACTGGGAGAAAAAGAATCTAGACATTAATATCATTGAATACGAATCACGTGGCGGTAAATATTTGCTAGCTGAAAAGCGTGATTTGGCTGCCTTTGCTGATTTCCCGCTCAATAAAATCTTATTGGCTGGCAGTAGCGATTATCTTGCTGCACATTACAAAGAAATTGCTGCACCATTTGAAGGCAAACTCAGTTCAATGTTTACGGCAGATTTTTATTATGAATTTACTGCTCAAGGAATCGACAAGGCAAAAGCCTTGGATACTGTTTTAGCACCGCTTGATTATCAACCAGAGGATATGATTGCTTTTGGTGACGGACAAAACGATGCTAGTATGCTGACTTATTCTGGGACTGCGGTGGCAATGGCAAATGCTGTGCAAGAATTGAAAGACATTGCCGATATTATTACCCTTTCTAACGACGAGGACGGTATCGCTGAAACGTTACGAGATTACTTTAACATTTGATTAAACGGGAGATAAAAATGATAAAAATTGAACACATTGGTGTTTGGGTACATGATTTAGAAACGATGAAAGAGTTTTTTGCTAAATACTTTCAAACAATGGCTTCTGAACGTTATCACAATCCACGAACAGGTTTTTCTTCCTACTTTTTAAGCTTCCCTGACAATGCTGCTCGATTGGAATTGTGTCATCGCGAGGACATTTCTGAAGGTGTTAATGAGAGTCTTGGCTTTGCTCATTTAGCCATCTCACTTGGTAGTAAAGAAGCCGTTGATCAGTTAACGGCACAGCTTGAAAACGATGGCTATCATGTTTTAGGTCACCCCCGAACAACTGGTGACGGTTACTACGAATCCGTCGTTTGTGACCCCGAAGGAAATCGTTTAGAATTGACTGTTTAATAGGCTTTGCTATGGGAAGATTACCTATCCAGCATTTGCGAATCTCACTTATAGCAAACAAAAAACTTGGGCTAAATCCTAATCAGATAGGTATTAGGAGTAGTTACCAAGTTTTTTATTCTTTTTTTGTTTTGGCCATTCGCTCGTAAGCTTTCAATTTGAATGCCAAATTTTGGTCGTAATTTAATTGGAAATACAAAGAGTACAAACTATCTAACAAATAAAGTAAGGTCATTCGTGTCGAAAATGACGACATCTTATTGTAGTGATTTTCAGAAGAAGCCATGTAAATAATATCGTCAGCATAAGCTGTCAAGGGATTTCCTTGTGTTGATGTCAAGAGAATAATAGGTACCTGATTTTTCTTCAATATCTTGCAAAAGGCCTCCATTGAAGAGCCGCGACCACCAAACGAAATCACGAAAGCCAAGTGACTACTATCGCTATTTGTCGCTGTCAAACTCTTGATATAGTCGTCTTTTGGTACCGTCACCAGCTGATTAATCTCCTGCATTTGAAATTGAAAATTCTCCGCAAAATACAGATTCGCTGATGAAGTATAAATGTCGATGATGTTTGCTTTTGACATTTTTTCAACAGCAGAAACCAACGTTTCTGGGTCTGCTAAACCCAAGGTATCCTCAATTGTTCGCTCATAAACTTCTTTTAAACGCAACATCACTTCATAATGCGTATCCGTTTCTAAAATTGGAAAATCAATATCTGAGACTTGGTGATTTTGACCTTGTTGGAGATCTGTTCGCAAAAGTAATTTCAAGTCATTGACCCCGCGCAATCCCAGCTTATTAATCAAGCGGTAAATGGTCGAAACAGAAATAAAAAGTTTATCTGAGACTTCTCTTGGCTTTAAGCCAATAAATTCTTCTGGATTTTCTTTTAAATAATCCACTAAAATCTGTTCTGTCGGTGTTAGGTGTTCTAGTAATTGTAACCTTTGTATCATTTTCATAGGTTTATTGTATCATTTTTGGCTTAAAAAGCGTGTTTTTAACATCAAGACAAGGCTGATTATTAGGCTAATAATAGCATAAATCACAAAGGCAAAACCAGGTTGTGGATTGATTTTTGAAAAAAGACTGAGGACAATGGCTGCGCTAGCTCCGCCAAAATTACAAAATAGCAGAACCAAAGTTGTCGCATGTCCAATCAATTGTGGCGATATTTTATTTGACACATTGCTAAATACGCTTGTAACCACAATGCTGTACCAAAACCCTGAAAGCATTGCTCCGATAAGCATTAACCAGAGATTGTGCGCCACACCAAGCATAAACACCCCAAGAGCAAACGGAAGCAATGAAACAGTGATCAAATTTTTGTTAAAACGAACCAACAAAGCTTCAAAACAGATTCCTGAGAGAATTCCCATAAGCATCATACCACTCAAGATAAGACTTGCTTGACGTGGACTTCCAAGATGCAATTGGTCAACAATAACTGGGATTCGAAGACTATTTGCACTATTGATATTAATCACAAAACCTGCTAATAACGATAGACCAACAATATATAAGATATCAGCTTTCGTAAACTTAGCACGTGATTCTTTTGGGGTATCTTTAACTTCTACCTTAGCTTTTGGTGCAAAAAGAAGATAGAACACGAGGATTGGTAAAGCAAATAAATAAACACTAAATGTCCATGACCAGCCTAGAACAACAAGAAAACCAACAATCATGGTCAACAAGGCGTTACCAATAATTTCAAACGATCCACGAAGACCGAGCATTTGAGCTTGTTCTCTACCAGCATAAGTTTCACTGATGATACTAATCGCACGTGAGTTAATAAAACCAATTCCAATACCAAGTAAAACACGTGAGACCACAACTAATGAGTAGCTCTGCAACATTACAGGCATACTACCACCAAAGGCAATTAATAAAAGTCCAAGAATAATGCTGAGACGTTCAGAGATTAGACGTTCGGTAATTGGATTTAGTAACAACATGGCAAGAATCGCAAAAGATGATAGTGAAAATAGAAATTCTACCTGACTAGCAGCGTATCCTTGCTGATGAAATGTTGTAATCATTTGGGGTAATGCTGTCGACGGTGATAAGGTCGAGACCAGCATCAAAGATAAAGATAGGAGACTAAATTTCTCCAAAAATGTTTTCATAGAAACTCCTTACTTGTTTTTTTCATCATTTCCAGTATAATCAAAGTTAGCGCATAAAAATATGACTTTTGTCACAAAGGAGGTCTGTGTGTCTTTAGAACAATATATTCAAGACTATCAGCTTGAAAAAATCTTTCCTAAACATTATTTTGATAAATTACAAGTTCGTGAATTAGTAGCCGGAGATGCTATTTGTCACCAAGGAGAAGCTTTAACTGCACTCTCTTTTTTCGCTAAAGGAAAATTAAAAATTGTTCGTCGTTTATTTAACGGTAAAGAACATATTCTAGATATTAAAGAAAAACCAACTCTGATTGGTGATATTGAATTATTAACCGATCAACCTATCGTTTCTTCAGTTATTGCACTTGAAGATACTCTGGTTATCCAACTTCCCTTGACTGGGATTCGCAAAGAATTATTAGCTGATAATGATTTACTCCTAAATCTTAGCAGAGGCCTAGCTCAGTCACTTTATGAGCAAAACATCCATGCCTCAACGAATTTGAATTACACACTTAAAGAACGCCTAGCTACTCATATCTTGGCTATCGAAGATAAAGGTGTCTTCAAACTAGAATTAACTAATCTTGCTGATTCCTTCAGTGTCAGCTACCGACATTTACTTCGTGTCATTCATGAATTTATCGATTTAGGAATTATTGAAAAACGTCGCCCTAACTATTATATCAAAGATATGGCGCAACTCATTGACTTGAAGATTACTAACTGAGCCTTTAGCTTTCTCGTTCAGCATTTTTATGCTATAGTGTTATATAGAATAATTTGAGGAGAAAATATGTCAGTTATTGAAAAATTAGCTAAACCAAGTCATTTAATCAATATGAACGATATTATTCGCGAAGGTCATCCAACTTTGCGTAAGATTTGTGATGATGTCACATTCCCATTATCTGATGAAGAAATCATTTTAGGTGAAAAAATGATGCAGTTCTTGAAAAATTCTCAAGATCCTGTGACAGCTGAAAAAATGGGCTTGCGCGGTGGTGTTGGACTTGCAGCACCACAATTGAATGTTTCAAAACGAATCATTGCCGTTCTTGTACCAAATATGGAAGATAAAGATGGCAATCCACCAAAAGAAGCTTACAGCTTACAAGAAGTAATGTACAATCCAAAAGTTGTTGCACACTCAGTTCAAGATGCAGCACTTGCTGACGGTGAAGGTTGCTTGTCTGTTGACCGTGTCGTTGAAGGATACGTTGTTCGTCATTCTCGTGTTACTGTTGAATACTTCGATAAAAACGGTGAAAAACACCGCATCAAACTTAAAGGTTACAACTCAATCGTCGTTCAACACGAAATTGACCACACAAACGGTATCATGTTCTACGACCGCATCAACGAAAAGAACCCATTTGCTGTTAAAGATGGTATGCTAATTGTCGAATAATACATAGAGAAACTGAGGACATTTCCTCAGTTTTTTGTATATAACAAGCGAGAGTGGGACAAATAAAAACTAAAAAGCGAATCAGTAGTTTCATAGAAACTTGATTTCTCAGCAAATCTCAATTTCTTGTTGCTGACCTAAAACGGTCTATTCTCAAACCGTTTTTGACACTGTGGTTTGTTTATTATAACTATATAAATAAAGAGGCTGGGAACTTTTATCCCAACCTCTTTTTATTTAGTCACAGCGTTATATTGAAAGGCTAAACCAATATTACTGTGAAGATAGTGAGTTAAGCCAAAATAGGAAAGCTCACTCACGGATTTGTTAAATGTTTAAAAATCTTAGATTAATCATTAATCAATTGCAGCAAGAAGTGCTTGAGCTTGTTTATCAAGGTTGGCAAGAACATCATCAGTCGCCACAAACTTACCGTCAACCCATGCTGAGTCATTCACTTGTGTTGTAGTAATTTCATCAACAAATTGTGTACGAATGAACGGGAATAATGCGCGGTAAGCATCTGCCACTGGTTCGTGTCCACCATTTGCAAGGATAGAAACAGTTGTGACTTTTTCATTAAGCGCTGATGGACCTGTTGGATCTGAAAGATCAAGCGCACGGCTCAACCAGTCAAGCAAGTTCTTCACTGAACCAGGAATCGCAAAGTTATAAACTGGTGAGAAGAACCAGATAGCATCAGCTGCCAAGACAGCGTCACGTGCAGCTTGCACAGCAGCTGGTGTGTTAGCTTCCAAATCTTGTGAAAAGACCGGAACCTGTGACCAGTCTAGGTATGATACTTCTGCTTTGCCTTCAAGTGCTTTTTCAGCGTTTTGAGCAAATTGTTGATCAAAAGATCCCTCACGTAATGAACCGACAACAAATAGAATTTTTTTCATGATATATAATCCTTTTCAAATCATTATAATTAAAACGATAGCTATAAGCACTATCTCTGAACTGATGATAGCATCAGCCAATCTTAAAGTCAATTAAGACGACTTGAGAAAAACTGCTTTTCTAAACAGAATTTTACCAAGCTATAAAATTAGTTGATAGCTGCAAGAACAGCGGCAATTTGTTTGTCCAATTGTGCTAGATCAGCTTCTTCAGCCACATATTTACCATCTGCCCAAGCAGAACCATTAATTGTCGCAAGAGTCAATTCGTCAACAAAGTTAGTACGAATAAATGGCAACAATGCACGGTATTGGTCAGCTGCTTTTTCATGGTGAGCCGCAGATGTAATTGTAACAGTTGTAACTTTTTCATTGATAGCTGATGCGCCTGATGGATCTGAAAGATCAAGGGCACGACTCAACCAATCAATCAAGTTTTTCACTGGACCAGGGATGTTAGCATTATAAACTGGTGTGAAGAACCATACAGCATCAGCAGCAAGTACAGCATCGCGTGCAGCTTGAACAGCTGCTGGTGTGTTAGCTTCTAAATCTTGTGAAAAGACTGGAACTTCTGACCAATCAAGGTAAGAGACCTGTGCTTTTCCCTCAAGTGCTTTTTCAGCATTTTTTGCCATTTGAGCATTGAAAGAACCTTCACGTAATGAACCGACAACAAATAGTATTTTTTTCATGATATTTCTCCTAACAAAAAGATATTAGTATTTTTATAATCAAAAATCATTTATCACTAATTAGTGATTTATTGTTATGTTGTCATTTTATACTTTATTTTTACTTTTGTAAATTATTTTGCTCACGCGGTTTAAATTTTTTCAGAAGTCGTATTAATTGATCTTGTTCTTCCTCAGTTAAAACTGAAAAAGTCTCTTCAATTTTTGCCATGTGAAGTGGCAAAGCATGCTCAATGACTTGACGACCTACATCAGTCAAACTAACCAGATAAGCACGCTTATCACCCGGACAAGCTTGGCGTACTACCCAGCCTTTTTTCTCCATATTACGGATAACCACCGTCATATTCCCCGAAGTCGCTAGGATACTATCAATTAATTGGCCAACCTTCATCGCTCCTTTGCTATAAAGAACGTCCAAAACTGCAAATTGTGTTTGTGTTAAATCATCTTCCTTGAAAGACTCTGATGTTTTAGCATCGATAGTTCTAAAAGCTTTTCGCAAAACAACCATAGCCTTAACAGCTTTATTTTTGAAGTCGCTCATTGCTACTCCTTTCTGTCTTTTTTTACATAGTATCACTAACTAGTATCTTTTACAAATAGCAGAGCTCAAAAAAGAAGCCCTCACTTTGAGAGCTTCTCTAAAATTGGCTTATTAAAAGAAATCGTCAAATAGGCTTAATTGGTTATCTTCTGGCATGTTGCCTAGGATTCCCATTTCATCCATTTTATCAACCAATGTTGCTGAAACACCGCCGCGTTTGCGAAGTTCCATTTTAGATAGGAATTCACCTTCTTCACGCGCTTTAACGATTTGTTTTGCAACGTTTTCTCCGAGACCATCCATAGCTACAAATGGTGGAATAAGTGTATCACCGTCGATGATAAACTCGGTTGCATCACTACGGTAAAGGTCAAGTTGACCAAATTTATAACCACGTTCGAGCATTTCATTGACAATTTCAAGTGTGGTGTATAAATCAATTTCAACATTTGAAGCTTCGTTATTCTTACGCTTATTAGAAATATCAGCCATGCGTTCTTTCACCGCATCAAGCCCAGCACTCATTGTCTTAATGTCAAAGGCCTTAGCACGGATTGAGAAATAAGCACAGTAATAGTAAATCGGATAATGTACTTTAAAGTAAGCTACACGAAGCGCCATTAAAACGTAGGCTGCCGCATGGGCTTTGGGGAACATGTACTTGATTTTACCACAGGATTCAATGTACCAGTCGGGCACATTATTTTCTCGCATAGCTTCAATGTATCCATTACGTTCCTCATCAGAGATTTTAAGCCACATTCCCTTACGCACACGTTCCATAATGGTAAAAGCCATTTTGGGTTCAAGACCTGCGTGCATAAGATAAACCATGATATCGTCACGACAACCGATAACGGTTTTTAGGGTAGCAATCCCCTCTTTAATCAAGTCTTGGGCATTTCCCAACCAAACATCAGTACCGTGTGACAACCCTGACAACTGTAGCAATTCTGCGAAGGTTGTTGGGTGTGTTTCCTCAACCATTCCACGAACAAAGTTGGTTCCGAATTCTGGGATACCAAGCATCCCTGTCGGTGTTCCAATTTGCTCAGGCGTAACGCCAAGGACTTCTGTGCCTGAGAAGAGTGCCATAACATCTGGGTCATCCGCAGGAATATCTTTGGGATCAATACCAGACAAGTCTTGCAACTTACGAATCATCGTCGGATCATCATGACCGAGGATATCAAGTTTCAAGACGTTTTCATCGATATCGTGGAAGTTAAAGTGAGTGGTTTGCCATTCAGCAGAAAGATCATCAGCTGGGTATTGAACTGGTGTAAAGTCATAAACATCCATGTAGTTTGGAATAACAACGATACCACCCGGGTGTTGTCCAGTTGTACGTTTCACCCCTGCAGCACCTTGTGCCAATCGTTCGACTTCAGCTTCTGGATACATCTTACCATAGTCACGTTCGTAACCTTTGACAAATCCATAAGCCGTACGGTCAGCAACCGTACCAACGGTTCCAGCACGGAAAGCGTATTGTTCACCGAAAATATCACGAACATCCAAATGAGCTGAGGGTTGGTCATCACCAGAGAAGTTCAAATCGATATCGGGAACCTTATCCCCATCAAATCCAAGGAAGGTTTCAAACGGAATATCATGTCCATCTTTCTTATAACGTGTGCCACATTTTGGACAATCCTTGTCAGGAAGGTCATAACCTGAACCAACAGAACCATCAGTGATAAATTCTGAATGCTGACAATTTGGACAGACATAATGTGGTGGCATTGGGTTAACTTCAGTAATCCCAATCATAGTCGCCACAAAACTTGATCCAACAGACCCACGTGAACCAACCAAGTAACCACGTTTATTAGAACGAATAACCAACATCTGAGACGCCAGGTAAATCACGGCAAATCCATTCCCCAAAATCGAAGTCAATTCTTTTTCGATACGTCGGTCGACAATATCTGGTAGTGGGTTACCATAGATTTCAAAGGCTTTTTGATAGGTCATCTCTGCAACGCGCTCTTCTGATTTTTCAAGGAAAGGCGTGTACAAATCTTTTTTAACAACTTCGATTTCTTCGAAACGCTCTGCGAAATCATTAGTATTTTTGACAACAATTTCATAAGCAAGATCTTCACCAAGAAAAGCAAATTCATCTAGCATTTCATTAGTTGTACGGAAATGGGCTTTTGGTAGCGGAGCTGGTTGAGCATCCTCACCACGACCAATTGGACGGTTAATCGGTGCCCCTTGTCCTAAACTACGTACAATGATTTCTCGATAAATCTCATCTTCTGGTTCAATGTAATGAACATTACCAGTCGCAAGCACAGGCTTATTAAGACGACGACCTACTTCAATCAAATCTCGAATAGCTTGTCGAATACCCTCTTCGTCTTTAATCGTTCCTTGTGCTAATAGCGGAGCATAAATAGCTGGTGGCATGACTTCGATGAAATCATAGTATTTAGCCACTTCAACAGCTTTATCCACACCTGAGGTCAAAACTGCATCAAAGACTTCACCCTCAGAACATGCTGTTCCTAGCAAGAGTCCTTTGCGATGAGCATCAAGAACTGTTCTTGGAATACGAGCCACACCTTCAAAATATTTAACATTTGAAAGACTGACAAGCTTGAAGATATTTTTCAACCCTGTCTGGTTTTGAACATAGATTGTTGCATGTTTTACACGAGCTTTCTTATAAGAATCTTCAGCCACCAATTTTGTGTTCAAGTCCATCATGTTTGTAAGGCCATGATTTTCACGCGCTTCTTTTAAGAAAATAAAGAGCAAGCGACCAGTTGCTTCGGCATCGTAGTTGGCCATGTGGTGGTGTTCTAGCGATACTTGGAAACGTTTGGTCAATGGTCCCAAACCATGACGTTTGTATTCTGGATAAAGATTCCGTGCCAATTCAAGGGTATCAATAACTGGCTGCGTGATGGTTGGCATGCCATGACGTTTGTAATTAGCATTCATAAAGCCAACGTCAAAGGTCGCATTGTGGGCAACAAGTACAGTATCTTTACAGAAATCTTGGAACATTTGAAGCACTTGTTCGATTGGTTTTGCATTGCGAACATGATTATCCGTAATCCCTGTCAATTCTGTCGTAAAAGCTGACAAATGGTGACCTGGATTAATGAATTCATCAAATTGCTCAACAATATTACCTTTATACATTTTTGAAGCCGCAATCTGAATCAAATCATTATTAACAGCAGAAAGCCCTGTTGTTTCCACGTCAAATACAACATAAGTTGCTTCATTTAGCTCTAAATCTTCAGGATTGTAAGCAATAGGAACCTTGTCTTCAACAATATTGGCTTCCAGACCAAAAATGGCTTTAATACCGTCTTTACGTGCTCTATGGTAACCATGAGGGAAACTTTGAACATTTCCATGGTCAGTAATAGCAACCGCCTTATGCCCCCATTTAGCAGCTGTATCAATCAGCTCCTCAACCGTTGGCAAAGCATCCATGGTTGACATGTTCGTATGCGCATGGAATTCCACACGTTTCTGGTCTTCTGGCATCAAATCCTTGCGGTCATGGTGAACAATTTCTTTAACATCTTGCACATTCATTGTCAGTGCATGCGTGAAATTATTATTTTCAATGTTCCCTCGAACACGAAGCCATGAGCCTTTAGCAATCATGTCGTATTTTTTCAACTCTTCATCATCTTTTGCCCATTTTTGCATAGCAAAACTTGATGTATAGTCCGTCATTTTGAAATTGATGATGTGACGACCTGTACGAGTTGTTTTCTTCTCAACATCAAAAACCATTCCTTCAAAGACAATGCGATTTTCTTCTGTTGTGATTTCAACCATCGGAGTGATTTCAGCATTTTCAAAACCAGCACGGCGTTGTTTGGCACGTTCTTTGAAATCAAATTTTGGTTTTGGTGTTTCTTCAACCGGAGGCATTGAGGCTTCAAGAGATTTA
The DNA here is from genome assembly GCF_016461705.1 of Streptococcus vicugnae. Taxonomy (GTDB): domain Bacteria; phylum Bacillota; class Bacilli; order Lactobacillales; family Streptococcaceae; genus Streptococcus; species Streptococcus vicugnae. The sequence continues at coordinate 26,925 of NZ_JAEMHW010000003.1, forward strand.
ACCGCTTCACGATTTTCTTGAACAGCTCTTTCCACCATGGCTTCACGATTAGTTGTAAAATCTTCTCGAAGCGCTTGGGTCATAGCTTCATCTGAAACCATATCAATCATCAAGTTTCCGAAACCAAAGGCCTCAAATTGACGTGCAAGATTAGGCAAATGATTTTTTCGGAAATGCTCATTATTAACAAAAGCTGGCGCTTCAATCAATAATTTATGACCATCGTACGATACTTGAAGTTTACTAAATGACGCTTTAAAACTAGCACTATTACACGGTGAGTGTTCAAACGCTTCCTCATAATAATCCTGTAAAAGCGGCTGTGAGAAATCAATTTTTTCTGCCTTGATGTCAAAAGTCGCTGTAATGTCTGCTTGCTTAAAGGTATTAACCAAACGATAAGCTAACTCCCGATAAATCTCAATCGGCAAAACCTCTGCAAATGAAAAATGGAATTCCCAAAGGCGGGATACTGAGTGTACTTTAACTTCACGAATATCTGCAGATGAAAAAGCAGAAGATTGTCGCATTTCAAGCGGCATATCGATTTGCTCCATCAATTTTTTAAATAACTCTGACATAAGACGTCAATTACCTCAATTCCAAAATCTAATCTTTTATACTTAGTAAAAAAGAGATCAGTGTCACTTTTTCACTTCTTATATCTATCAATATCGTCTTTCAATTTTATCATAAAAGTGAGCTTTTTTCGAGACAAAACAAAAAGGCCGGGGCTATGTGCCCGACCTCATTATAATTAGTTTTCTTTTGTCAAAATTTCAAGTGTTTCAATAAGGTTTTCAGCGTTCACTTCGATTGTATCGCCAGTTGCTTTAATTTTAACTTCTACGATACCATCAGCAGCTTTTTTACCAACTGTCACACGAATTGGAAGTCCGATAAGGTCGCTATCTGAGAATTTAGATCCGACACGTTCATTACGGTCGTCAACCAATACTTCATAACCTTTTTCAACCAATTCTGCTTCAACTTTAGCTGTCAAAGCTTGTGCTTCTTCGTCTTTAACGTTAACTGTGATGACGTGAACATCAAATGGAGCCAATTCTTTAGGGAAATTAATACCCCATGCAAAACGGTAAGCACCTTTTGGTGTTTTAGAAACAAAGAGACGAGCATGTTGTTCAATAACAGCAGACAAGATACGGCTAACACCGATACCGTAGCATCCCATGATGATTGGCACAGCACGACCGTTTTGGTCAAGGATTGTTGCTCCCATACTTTCTGAGTAGCGAGTACCAAGTTTGAAGATGTGTCCGATTTCGATACCACGAGCGAATTTAAGAACACCTTTACCATCTGGTGAAATTTCACCTTCTTTAACTTCACGAATATCAACGTATTCTGCTTCGAAGTCACGACCTGGGTTAACACCAGTCAAGTGGTAACCATCTTCGTTAGCACCTACAACAGCGTTAGCAACGTCTTGAACTTTGCGGTCAGCAATGATACGAACATTTTCAGGAAGGTTAACTGGGCCAAGTGAACCGAAGTTTGCCCCAAAGACTTTAACAGCATCTTCTTCAGTTGCTGGATCAAGGAAGTCTGCACCAAGATAGTTTTTCAATTTAACATCGTTAACTTGATCATTTCCGACAAGAAGAGCAACAACTGGTTCTTTATCAGCGATGAAAAGAAGTGTTTTAATTGTTTGTTCTTCATCAACATTCAAGAAAGCTGCCACTTCATCGATTGATTTACAGTTAGGTGTTTCTACACGTTTAACATCTTCTTGAGCCACAACTTTTGTTGTTGGTTTGTATTCATTACTTGCCATTTCAAGGTTAGCAGCGTAACTTGACTCTGTTGAGTAAGCAACTGTATCTTCACCTGAAACCAACCATGATGACAATTCTTTTTTGATGTCTTCTAAAACATCAGCTGGGATTTCATCGATTGATGCGATTGATTTATCAAGAACAACCCAACGATCAAGATCTGTACGGTCTGGAGTGATAGCCATAAACTCTTGAGAGTCTTTACCACCCATAGCACCACCATCTCCGATGATACCTTTGAAATCAAGTCCTGCACGTGTGAAGACTGCTTCATAGGCTTTGCGGTATTGTTCGTAAGTTTCGTCCAATCCTTCGTAGTCTGCGTGGAAACTGTAACCATCTTTCATGATAAATTCACGTGTACGAAGAAGCCCATTACGAGGACGTTTTTCATCACGGTATTTAGATTGAATTTGGTAAAGGTTTAATGGCAATTGTTTGTATGATTTAACCGCATCACGAACAAGGCTTGTAAATGTTTCTTCGTGTGTTGGACCAAGGATAAAGTCTGATTTATCGCGGTTTTTAAGTTTATAAAGGTCTTCACCGTAAGTTTCGTAACGACCTGATTCACGCCAAAGGTCAGCGTTCAAAAGTGCTGGTGCAAGCATTTCAACGGCACCAATTTTTTCAAACTCTTCACGCATGATTTTTTTGAATTTTTCAATCGTACGGTTAGCAAGTGGTAGGTAAGCATAGATACCTGCAGACACTTGGCGGACATAACCTGCACGAACCATAAGAGCATGACTGATAACTTGAGCGTCGCTTGGCATTTCGCGAAGCGTTGGAATAAGCATTTGTGATTGTTTCATAATAAAATATTGCGGTCAAATCATGAAAATAAGTAAGCTGCTTTTAAAACAAGTAGCTCACTTATGCTCATAATTTAGGAAAGACCGTGTCAATTCCTTTCTAAAAAATGTGTATTTATTTTTAAAATGATGTACTAAATGAATTAAATTTAGAAGAAAACTCGCATAATATCATTCCAAGTCACAGCTACCATCAAAATAATCATGATGACAACCCCAACTAGAGTAATATATGTTTCGGTTTCTTGTTTGAGTGGTTTGCGACGTACAATCTCAATAAGGTTCATCAAGATTTTTCCGCCATCCAAAGCCGGAATTGGAATTAAGTTCACAATTCCAAGGTTGATTGACAAAACAGCAAGCAAATTAATCACCGATGTCAATCCGTAAGAAGCTGCTTGACTTGAGGCTTGGTACATGGCAACAGGACCACCAAGTTTATCCAAGCTAAAGTTTGATACAATACCTTTTAAAGCATTCAAAATCAACATAGTACTTTGCCAAGACATCTGGAAACCACCAGTAATTTTGTCCCAAAAGCCTGTTTTCAAATACGTAGAAACACCAATGAGGTAACTACCATTGTTTTTTACTGGCTTAACATCTAGTGTTTTCGTTTTTCCTGATGTATCTTTTACCGTAACTGAAATGGTATCGTCTCTTGAAATGTTCTTAGTTGATTTGGCAACAGCCTCAGTCAATTCTGACCAATTTGAGACTTTGTAATTTCCAACAGCTAAAACCTTGTCTCCATCTTTTACCCCTGCAGCCTGCATAGCGCCACCGTCGGTTACGCGGATAGCATTTGTCGCCGTATTCGGGACACCTCCTTGCATAAAGACAAGTAAGATAAAGGCTAAGGTTCCCAGAATAAAATTATTCATAGGACCAGCAAAGTTTGTCATTAAACGCCCCCAGACAGTAGCATTTTGATACTGCACATCAAGAGGCGCAATGCGAATTTCTGTACCATCTTCCTCAACAATTGTTGCATCATGATGAACAACATATGTCTTTTGCTCATCCAGAACTAAGCCTGTGATTTCAAGTTTATCTTCCAAATCATAAGAAGTCACATTCATAGGAAGAGCTGTATTATCCAACTGTTTATGTGATAGATTAATACGTGTCACAAGTCCGTCTTTGTTCAAACTCAAGCTAGCTGGTGTACCTGTCTTGATTTCAGTGGTATCATCACCCCAACCAGCCATTCGCACATATCCGCCCAAGGGCAAGATACGGAAAGTATAAGCTGTGCCCTCTTTGTCAAAATGTGAAAAGATTTTCGGGCCCATTCCGATGGAGAATTCTCTCACCAAGATTCCTGCTTTTTTAGCAAAATACAAGTGACCAAATTCATGGACAATAACTAAAATTCCAAAAACAATAATAAAGGTTAAAATTCCGAGCATTTTGCTCCTCTCTATACCAGTAACATTATTATCCTAATAACCATTCACTAGTAAGCAAACTCCAAAAGTTTGTGGCAAGTGCCAACCAACTTAATTAGAAAAGACCAAATAGATGCATAATTGGGAAAACAAAAATCATTGAATCAAAGCGATCTAAGATACCACCATGACCAGGAATAAGTTTTCCAGAATCTTTAACGCCAAAGTGACGTTTAATAGCACTTTCAACCAAATCACCGAATTGACCAAAAATACTAAACAAGATAACGTAAATCAACATAGCAAATAGATTGTGCGGTGCATATACAGCTTTGTCAATTAACATAAAAATTAGTGAAACGACAACTGCACAAGCAATACCACCCAAGCTACCTTCGATTGTTTTATTTGGGGAAACCTTCGGCATTAACTTACGTTGACCAAATTGACGACCAACCATATAAGCGCCAATATCAGTCGCCCATACGATGAATAAAGCAAAGAGCACTTTATCTAAGCCACCCATACGAGCATTGACCAGATTTTGGAAACCAATACCAACATAAAGGCTAGCAGCAATTGGATAAGAGACATCATCAAATGAATACTCATCACTATTGATAACTGTTCCTGCCAAAAGCAAGAAAACTAGCAAACCATAGACAGCAAAATTAGAATCTAATGGTAATGATGTAAAGTAGTTATCCAAAGGCACTGTCAAAACAAAAGCACCGAGCATTGATAAAACACCTTCAATTGAGAAAAATTCAAGATGTTTCATGCGTAACATTTCTGCCATACCAATCATTGCTAAAAAGCCTACAAAAATTTGAAATGCTAGGCCTCCATGCAATAGAAACGGCAGCATAATCAATAAGGCAATTGCCCCCCAAATCACACGTTGTTTCATGATATTTCCTTTCTAGATTCCACCAAAACGGCGATGACGTCGATTGTACTCGGCAATCGCCTTAATTAACTCGTCTTTTTTGAAATCAGGCCATAAAACAGGCGTGAAATAGAATTCACTGTATGCTGATTGCCATGGTAGAAAATTACTAAGACGAAGTTCTCCACTTGTACGAATAATCAAATCCGGATCACGATACAAATACGGCAAATGATTAGTCATCAAGTGATTTGAAATCACATCTTCTGTAATATCATCTGGGCTAATTTTAGCTTCAAGCACTTCTTGTGCAATATTTTTAACCGCTTCTGTGATTTCTAAACGGCCACCATAGTTCAATGCAAAATTCAAAATAAGTCCAGAATTATGCTTAGTTTGATCACAAGCACGTTTCATGGCATCAAAAGTAGCCTTCGGTAGACGATGTGTTTCACCGATTACTTGAACTTTGACATTATTTGCATCCAATTCAGGGACATATTTATCGAAAAACTCAACCGGCAAGTTCATGATGAACTTGACTTCGTCCTCGGGTCGTGACCAGTTTTCTGTTGAGAAAGCGTAAACAGTCAAAACTTTAACACCAAGTTCTGAACAGGCAATCGTCACGTCTTGCAAAGCATCCATACCAGCCTTGTGTCCCATGACACGTGGTTGCATGCGCTTTTTGGCCCAACGACCATTACCATCCATAATAATTCCAATATGATTAGGAATTTTGTCTAGGCTGACAGCCTTTTCTTTTTTTCTAAATTTAAATTTAAACATACAATTTCCTTAAAAGCATACTCATCATAATATTTTACCATAAAATAGCCATTTTTTCTCTACTTAATTAGTGGCTTTTAGGGAATATTGGCATAAAAAAGCCAGATGATTTCTCATCTGGTCATTCCTATTATTAATCTTTGCTTTCAACAGCTGTGTCTTCGGCTGTTTCTTGGTTATCTTCAACAGCTTCTTCAACAAGAGCAGTTTCAACAACTTCTTGTTCAGCTCTGTTAACAACACGTTTCAAAGCACCTAATTCAAATGTTAAATAAACACCATCGATGTCCAAAACCATTTTTTGGTTAGCTGTGTCAACTTCATCAACAACACCATAAAGACCACCGATTGTTACGATTTCATCACCTTTTTGCAATGCTTTAAGTTGATCTTGACGGGCTTGTGCTTGTTTCTTTTGAGAACGTTGCATGAACCAAATCAAACCAACCATAACGAGCAACATAATAACTGTTGGCATAAGAATCCTCCATAAATATAAGCTTAATGACAACTATACCAAATTACATTTAACAACGCAAGAAATGACCGTTAAAACTCCCAAAGTTTACTAGCGTCAGTCACCTTAGCGTAAACAACCTGCGTTTGTTCTTCAAAACCTAAACTTTCATAGAGCCTTTTAGCCGCTAGATTATCTGATTCAACCGCAATTTGAAAGGCCTTCTCATTTTCAGCTAACAGGCTATTGATAAGCACTTTCATAAAATAAGTCCCAATCCCTTGACCACGGTAGCCTTCGGCAACTACTAAGCCATAAAGGTAATTGTAAGTCGTGCTAAAATCCACCGTGCAAGAAGCAACAACTTTGTCATCTTTCATCACAATATAAAGTTTTTCAGTCTCATCAACTAGAGCTTCTTTGGCATAGCGCAGTGCAACCTCATAAGGATCTCCAAAAGCTTTTGCTTGAAAGTCTGCAATCGCTTCAAGGTGTTCTCTACTAGCTTTGATGACCGACAAATCGTCACGCTTTTCAAGCAAATAGGCTTTTCGTTGTCGATTAAGCCAATACTCAAAATCATCTTCTAAAGTCATGCCAAGATTAGCCAGCACATCTGGGTGTTTTGCTAAGAAAGATTGCTCCGACATTACTGTAAAACTCAACTGATACTCTTTCATGGTTTCACGGAAAACACGAAATAATTGCTTAGCATATCCTAGACGGCGATAGTTTGGGTGAACCAAAATAGCAAGTTCTGCCTCGTCTGGCTCATCAGCATAGACTGTCAACACCCCCACAAGTTGATTCTTCTCATAAGCTAAAAAGAAAGCTGGCATCTCCTGATCAAAATTGAGATTATTCGATAAATACGGGATGCGGTGAGTCCCATCAAAAGTCTGAACTTCTTTGATTAATGCTTCTATCTGTAATTTTTGCTCTTTATCTAAACAAGGTGTCTTAATTATTGACATCATCTTTTTCCTTTTTCTAGCACATCCTCATGATGCACAAAAAACCTGAGGCACTTGCCTCAGACTATAATCATTTATTAACGGTCATTGTATCCGTTTGGATGACTTGAATGCCATGCCCAAGCAGAAGCAATGATTTTTTCAATATCATCAAATTGTGGTTTCCAACCAAGAATTTCACGCGCTTTATCTGATGACGCAATAAGAGTATCTGGGTCACCAGGACGGCGATCAGCAAGTTCTGCTGGAATTTCTTTTCCTGTTACTTTGCGAGCTGCTTCAAGAATTTGAAGGTTTGAGAAGCCTGTTGAAGAGCCAAGGTTAAAGGCAGTTGATGGGTTTCCTTCGCGAAGATATTTAACCGCAAGCAAATGAGCATCTGCTAGGTCAAATGGGTGGACATAGTCACGGACATTTGTACCATCTGGTGTGTTGTAGTCATTACCAAAAATCATGATTTTTTCACGAACACCTTGTGCCACTTGCAAGATAATTGGCAACAGGTGTGTTTCTGGTCCATGATCTTCACCGATAGAACCATCTGGTTTAGCACCAGCAACGTTGAAGTAACGAAGCGGTACAAATTTGATGCCATAGGCTTGGTCAGACCATTTCATGATTGTTTCCATCATGAGTTTGCTTTCACCATACGGATTGATTGGACGTTGTGGTGTTGTTTCTTTAATTGGAAGTTCATCTGGAATACCATAAGTTGCAGCTGTTGATGAGAAAACAATGTATTTAACACCAAATTCATTCATCACTTCAAGTAATTTAATCATTCCTGCAGTGTTGTTATCAAAGTATTTCAATGGTTTTTCCATTGATTCGGCAACCAATGAGTAAGCGGCAAAGTGAATCACAGCATCGATATCTGGATTTTCTGTGAAAACTTTACGCATAAAATCTTGATCAGCAAGATCACCTTGATAGAATGTTGCATCAGGATGAACCGCTGCACGGTGCCCTGTTACCAAACTATCGACAACAACAACCTTTTCTTCACCTTTTTCAATTAAACGATCAACCATGTGAGAACCGATATAGCCAGCCCCACCAAGCACTAAAATTGACATGATTCCTTTTCTCCTATTCTAACCCCACGCTGTTCACAAAGCGCATGAAAGCTTCTTTCCCCTTTTCATCACGATTGTAAACACCTGCATCTTCTAAAACACGAACAAAAACGTTTCCGACTTCTTCTTGCACGATATCATGTACCGTATCAGCAGTAATATCCGAACGTTTTTTAATCTCATCTGCCCATTCTTTGTGATAGGCAGCGATTTCATTATACTGGTTCAAAAGATATTTTTCAACTTCTAGCAGTTCATTTTTAAGACGTGGCGGTAAAATAGCTAAGCCCATAACTTCAATAAGTCCAATATTTTCCTTTTTAATGTGTTGGACATCAGCATGTGGATGATAAACCCCATCTGGAAATTCAGCTGTTGTGTGGTTATCACGAAGAACGATATCTAATTCAAATTGCCCATTACGTTTGCGAGCAATTGGTGTGACGGTATGATGCGGCGTTTCTCCTGTATGAGCTACAATATCAACACTGGCATCCGAATACTCTCGCCAAGCTAAACGAATTTTTTCAGCCAATTCAACTAAACGACTTTTGTCTTTACTGCGAAGACGAATAACAGACATTGGCCATTTGACAATACCAGCTGTCACATCTGAAAAGCCTTTAAAATGAAACTCTTTGTCCAGCTCTGCTATTTCCATCGGAAAGACATGTCGTCCACCTTGATAGTGGTTGTGAGTTAAAATTGACCCACCAACAATCGGTAAATCAGAGTTAGAACCTGCAAAATAACCTGGGAAAATATCAACAATATCTAGCAGCTGTTCAAAAGTTTGCTTGCTAATAACCATCGGCACATGATCAGTATTTAGAATAATACAATGTTCATTAAAGTAAGCGTAAGGCGAATATTGGAAGCCCCATTTTTCATCACCTAGATTTAAGCGAATGATACGGTGATTAGCACGCGCTGGGTGATTAAGGCGTCCTTGATAACCTTCGTTTTCCATACATAACTGACATTTTGGGTAAGAAGATGCCTTGGCTAACTTAGCTGCAGCAATGGCCTTGGGATCTTTTTCAGGTTTTGATAAATTAATGGTAATCTGAATATCACCATATTGTGATGACACAGTAAAAGCGATATTTTTAGCGATTGCGGCTACTTTAATGTAGTCATTTCGTTTGCTGAGTTCGTAAAAATCTGCGACAGCTTGTTGAGGAGATTGAGCATATATATCCCAGAAATTGCGATTCACCTGACTTGGGACAGGAGTGATAAAGTTCATCAATTCAGCACCCAAGCAATCTCTTTCAGCCATTAAGTCACCAACCTTGCCATTTTTCACAGCTAGGTTAACCAATTCTTCTTTGAGAGCAATTAATGTCGTTTCTTTAGTTTCTTGCTCTGCACCTTCCTCGCCCACAAGGGCAAGGATTCGGTTACGCAAGTAAAACATATCATCTTCAGTATAGTCGCTAGCTTCAATTACTTTCGCGACAAAAGTATCTAAAAGTTTCATGATTTCATCTTCTTTTTATTCTTTATTTTCGTGAAAGGACACGTGAACCACCAGCAATTTCAGCGATGTAAAAGGCTGGTGCATATCCAATGGTTTCAGTGTAAACTTGTCCAACAGTTTTAGTAAATTCATCTACTTTGTCTTTAGCAACAATAGCAATACCACAACCACCAAAGCCCGCTCCTGTCATGCGAGCTCCGAGAACACCTTCTTGTTGCCAAGCTGTGTGAGCAAGGGTATCAAGTTCGATACCAGTTACTTCGTAGTCATGTTCAAGTGAGACGTGAGACGCATTAACCAAACGACCAAATTTTTCAAGTTCACCTGCCATCAAAGCTTCTTTAGCTTGAAGGGTACGTTGATTTTCCCAAACTGCGTGACGAGCACGTTTGAGACGATTTTCATCTTTAATGAGATAACTGTACTCATCAAAAGATTGCAAATCAAGTTCACCAAGTGTCTTGATATCAAGCACTTGATTCAATTCTTCAACAGCTTTTTCACATTCAGCACGTCGTTCGTTGTATTTTGAATCAGTCAATTCACGACGTTTGTTCGTATTCATAATCACAATGACATTGTCACCAAGGTCCAAAGGAACAAGGTCATATTCTAGAGTATTGGTATCAAGGTAGATGGCTTGCTTTTCAGCTCCCATGCCAATAGCAAATTGGTCCATGATTCCTGAATTCACACCGATGAAGTCATTTTCAGTTTGTTTACCAATTTTTACTAAGTCAAGACGGTCTAATGTTAGGTCAAATAATTCTTCAGCGACAATTCCTACCAAAAGTTCAAGCGAAGCTGATGATGACAAGCCTGAACCATTTGGAATATTACCATTAACATAAAGTTCAAATCCACTATCAATAACATGCCCAGCTTCTTTCAAGAATTTAATGACACCTTTTGGATAATTTGTCCAACTATCTTTTTTATCAAAGACAAGATGATCAAGATCCACATCAATAATACCTAATTCATCAAAATTTGCTGAATAAAAACGAAGGATTTTATCATCACGTTTTCGAGCAGCACCATATGTTCCAAGAGTGATAGCAGCCGGGAAAACATGACCACCATTGTAGTCCGTATGTTCACCAATTAGATTAATACGACCTGGTGAGAAGAATGTGGCATCTGCTTCTGTGCCAAAAACATTAGTAAAAGCTTGATTAAGTTCATTCGTATTCATGAGGGTCTCCTTTTTTCTTGCTTTATTATGATTACGGTTTCATTTTACTGCCTTAGTTAAAATAAGTCAATGATATTTACTAAAGTTTTACTTAAAAGTTTTATTTTTCCAAATGATGTGATATAATACTATCAAGAAAGAAGGGAAGACCTATGGCTACATTAAAAGATATCGCAAAGCTAGCAAATGTTTCATCCGCAACTGTCTCACGAGTACTTAATAAAGATAAAACCCTCTCAGTCGGTGAGGAAACAAGACACCGTATTTTGACCGTTGCTGAAGAGTTGGGTTACGAAAAACACAAACGCAGCACCAACGCTATGCAAGAACGTCAAAAGATTGCTATCGTTCAATGGTATAGCGAACAAGAAGAACTAAACGACCTTTACTACTATAGTATTCGTATCGGTCTTGAAAAACGCGCCCAAGAATTAGGCTATGATGTCGTGCGTTACTTTAACAATGATATTTTGACAATTTCAGAAAATGTCAGTGGCATTATTGCCATTGGTAAATTTTCAAGTGAACAAATTAACCGCCTCGAAAATCTTTCAAAAAACCTAGTTTTCGTTGACAGTGACACTTTAAACGCTGGCCACCCTTGCGTTACAACTGATTTTGATAATGCCGTTGTGAAGGTTCTTGATTACTTCATGCAAAAAGGATTTACTAAAATTGGAATGATTGCTGGTGAAGAACGTACAACTGACCAAAAAGAACTCATTGTTGACCAACGCTTACGTACTTTTAAAAACTACGCTTACGAAAATAACCTCTACAACCCTGATTATGTCTTTGTAGGAGATTTTTCAGCGCCTTCAGGATATGCCTTAATGAAAAAATCCATCACTGAACTAGGTGATGACCTCCCACAAGCTTTCTTTGTTGCCAACGACACTTTAGCCATTGGTGCCCTTCGTGCCCTTCAAGAAGCTAACATCGCCGTGCCTGACCGCGTCAGCCTCATTTCTTTCAATGATACTGCCTTGACTAAACAAGTCTTTCCTGCTCTTTCAAGTATCACCGTTTATACCGAAGAAATGGGACGCACTGCTGTTGATATCCTAAATCACCAACTTATTAAACACCATACCGTCCCAACAATGACAAGACTGGCCACAACATTAACCCTTCGTGAAAGTACAAAATAAAAAAGTCCGAATAATATTCGGACTTTTTTATTATTCTCACCCTACTTTCACGCAGAAGGCATCCCATGGTTGGAGTTGGTGGTTTTCAAAGTCAGTGAGTTCAGTGGTATTACTGATGATTGTTTTTTGGTAAGCGAAGTTTGTTTCAAAGGCCTGAGCTTGATCGGATAAGTTTGCGACCACTAGGTAAGTTTCTTCTGCTGTTTTTCTAAAATAAGCAAAAACTTTGTCTGCTGTTTTCAAAAGTTCAAAATCCGCATCAATCAGCCAATCATTCTCTTTACGAAGTTTAATGAGTTTTTGGTAAGTGTAGAAAATAGAATCTGGATTTTCTAGAGCATCTTGAACATTGATATCCTGATAGTTTGGATTAACTGGCAACCACGTCTTATCTGCTGTTGAAAATCCAGCATTCTGGCTAGCATCCCACTGCATTGGCGTTCTAGCATTATCACGTCCAATCATACGAATGCTATCCATGATTTCTTCTTGCGTCTTACCATTCTCAAGAGCTTCTTTAGCAAAATTAAGTGACTCAATATCGTCAATTTCTCCCAAATCTTTGAAAGGATAATTGGTCATTCCAATTTCTTCACCTTGATAAATATAAGGCGTTCCACGCATTAAGTGTAAGGAAATAGCTAGCGCTTTGGCTGATTTTTCACGATAAGTTTCTGTGTTCCCCCAGATAGATAAGACACGTGGTAAATCATGATTGTCCCAAAAAAGGGAATTCCAGCCCTGACCAAGCTCAAGCTCTGTCTGCCATTTGTTAAAAATCGCTTTGAGAGCAGGGACATTTAGCTCTTCTTCGTATTCCCATTTTGAAGCGCCTGGCTTATGTTGGAGACCGATATGCTCAAATTGAAAAACCATTGATAACTCTTTTTCGTCTGGTGATGAGTACTGTTTAGCGATTTCTGGTGTTGCTCCCCATGTTTCACCAACAGTAAGCAAATCTTTTCCAGCTAAAGTTTCTTGGTGCATTTCTTTGAGGTAATCGTGTAGCTTTGGACCATTATTTGCGATGAGTTTGTCAGGAATTTTCCCAATCATGTCAATCACATCCATACGAAAACCAGAAATACCTTTGTCAATCCAACGGTTCATCATGTCGTAAACCGATTTGCGCAATACAGGATTTTCCCAATTCAAATCAGGCTGTTTCTTGCTGAAAAAGTGCAAATAATATTGACCTGACTTATCATCGTATTCCCAAGCAGAGCCGCCAAAAATAGAATCAAGCTCATTAGCTTCATCACGCCAAATGTAAAAATCACGATACTGACTATCAGGATTTTCACGCGCTTCTACAAACCACGCGTGTTCATCTGAGGTATGGTTAACCACCAAGTCCATGATAATGCGAATATCACGGGCTTTTGCCTCTTCTAGCAATTCTTCCATATCAGTCATATCGCCAAAGATATCAGCAATTGCCTCATAATCTGAAATATCGTAGCCATTATCATCCATCGGTGATTGATAAACCGGAGACAACCAAATCGCTGTAATCCCAAGCTTTTTCAGGTAATCGAGTTTACTGATAATCCCTTGCAAGTCACCAATTCCATCACCATTTGAATCCATAAATGATTTTGGGTAAATCTGATAAATCGTTGCTTTATGCCACCAATGTTTTTCCATGACGTCCCTCTTTTCTTGCAATTCTTTGTTTCTATTTTATCTTTTTCTTGTAATTTGTGCAATCGTTTGCGTTATTAAAAATAACAGAAGCTAAGACATCGTCCCGCTTCTATTAAACTATAGAAATGTAATCTCTTGTCCGTTTTCTTTAACTGTATAAGTTAAGTCTTTTAGGTTAATTGTAGCTTCTGCAACGACACTACTATCTTGATTACATCGAGTAATTACAAGAGTATTTTCATCTAATACTTCAACATCTATACTGCCTTTGAGGTCAAAAGCTGCTGATTGATTTCGGAAGGTAAAGAGCTTAAGCAAGGCTTGAACTACCGGACGCTTAACCTCTTCAGCAATTTCTTCACTCGTATAATAATGACGATTGATATTGCGTCCTTCTTTTGTTTTTTCTAACAACTCTAGATCATTTTTACCTGCTAAAAATCCGACATAATAGACCTGTGGAATACCTGGTGCGAAAGCCTGAATCAGGCGTGCTAAGAAATACTTCTTCTCATCATCACCAAGTGCAGAATAGTAGGTCGAATTGATTTGATAAATATCAAGATTGTTGTACTCTGCTGATGAATATTTACGTTTCACATTAGCACCAACTTTATAGAGCTCATCTGAAGTATAATCAATTTCTTCATCACTCAAAATATCTTTGACATCAACCACACCAATCCCATCGTGCGTATCCAGTGTTGTAAATTGTTTCATTGGAGACATTTTCAACCATTTTGCCAAGCGTTCAACTTTTCCGCTGTATAAACTATAAAGTGTCACCATTGGAAGAGCAAAATCGTAAACGTAGTAGTCATGTTCAGCAATTTTAAACTGAATCGAATAATGCTCATGAATTTCTGGAAGTAACTCTGTACCAGATTCCGCAGCAATGCTACGTACTTTATCTAGCAAACCCCAGATATCCGGTTCTACAAAGAAATCATTAGTATCCAATTTCTTAACCGCATAAGCAAAAGCATCTAAGCGAATGAGATCACAGCCATTTTCTGCTAAATGTTTGATAGTCTTTCGAATGAAATCCATGGTCACTTCTTTTGTCACATCAAGGTCAATTTGTTCCTCACCGAAAGTGTTCCAAAGATGCTCAACTGAACCATCCGCAAAATGAATTTCTTGTTTTGGTGCGCGGTCTTTACGCTTGTAAATCAAATCCACATCAGCTTGTGTTGGACGATTTTCTGGCCAGAATTTATCCCAATTAAGGAATAAATCTTTATAAGCACTGTCCTCATGCTTTTCTTGGTAATCTTTATAATATTTTGATTGACGAGAGATATGATTAATCATGAAGTCAAACATAAGATAATACTTTTCGCCCAGTTTTTTCACATCATCCCAGTCACCAAATGCAGAATCAACCTCGTCATAATTAATTGGAGCAAATCCACGGTCACCTGTTGATGGAAAAAACGGCAAGAGATGGATACCACCAACTGCTTCTTTGAAATAGTTATCAAGATTTTGCTTAAGTTCTTTTAGATTTTTACCCAGACTATCCGAGTAAGTGATTAACATTGTTTTATTTTGAATTCCCATAATGATTCCTTTTTACTATGTTGTAAATTAGCTTTACACGACCTGCGAGCTGAGCACAAAAGATAATTTTTCTACGCCCGCTATGCGCCTTATATATTACGACGTGAGAAAACAAAATCGATAATATTTTGTTTTCGAGCTAGTAAGATGGTTAGCTAAGCCGCAATAGCGGTTAGCGTTAGGTGATGAGTTGCTTTAGCAACCATCAACTCTACCAAGTTAAGTCGAACTCGGGCTACGGGCTTGGTGAAAAAGATGAGCCTCCTTGTGTCTTAATGACACTGCGTCACTTCCCTATTTTCACTGTGCCCGCTATACGCCCTCTGTATCCTTACTTCACTGCGCCATTACTCATTCCTGAAATGATATGTTTTTGGAAAATGAGGTAGACGATGGTAATTGTGATAATCCCAACGACATATGAAGCGAAACTTGGTCCGTAATCGCTGAGGTATTGACCTGTGTAGTTATATTGGAAAAGTGGCAATGACCATGAATCTGATGATTTATTCAACATTAAGAGAGGCAACATAAAGTCATTCCAGAACCAAAGTGCATTGATAATCAATGTTGTAGCATGCATTGGTTTTAGCATTGGAAAGACGACTTTACGGTATGTTGTAAATTTATCAGCTCCGTCAATTTCTGCTGCTTCATCAAGACTATCAGGAACACTCAATTTGATGTAACCAACGTATAAGAATAGAGTTTGAGGCACAGCATAAGTCAGATACAAGATAATCAAGCCCCAAATATTTGTCAAACCAAGTCGGCTCATCATCACTGTGATTGGAATCATGATAACTTGGAATGGTACAAAAATCCCCAAAATCAGCAAACTATACATGATATTAAACGCACGTTTTTTACTCATGTTACGCGCAATTGAATAGGCTGCCGCAGGAATAAATAGGGTTACCAAAATCACCGAAACAACTGTAATAATCGTTGAATTCCAGAAATAATGTCCAATACCGTCAGCCAACAAGCGTGTGTAGTTACTCAAGGTGACAGGATTTGGAAAGGCAAAGAAATGTTGCATGATATCTTTAGTCGTCTTAAATGAACTAAAGACAGTTGCTAGCAATGGAATCAAAATCAAAATTGATCCCGCAACTAAGAGCACATATTTCCAAAAAGTATGATAACGTTCTTCTTTTTTCATATTTCACTCCATTTATACTTCGAAACGACTTGATAATTTCAATTGCAACATTGATACCAAAACAATGATAGCAAAGAGAATCAAGGCAATGGCGTTAGCATAACCATATTGGTTACTTGAAAAGGCGTAATTGTAAACCAAAAGCCCAATTGAAGTTGTTGAATTGCTTGGTCCACCACCAGTCAAAGCAAAGATCTGGTCAAAAGCTGTTAAGCCACCTTTTAGTGCCATGATAAAGACCATAGAAATACTTGGTAACAGATATGGTAATTCAATGTTCCAGAACGTTTGTTTGCTATTTGCGCCATCAATTGCTGCTGCTTCTGTGATTTCACTTGGGATAGTTTGAAGCCCTGAGAGGAAAAGAATAATCGGCATTGCGACACCTTGCCATAGCATGACAAAAATTGCTGCAAAAATGGCGCCGCCAGATGTCCCTAGAAGACTTGTTTTCAAAAATTCAATGTCCAAAGCTTCACCAATGGCAGGCAAACCGTAGTTAAAGACTTGTTTGAAAATCAAAGATACTGTTAACCCTGATAAAACAGCTGGGAAAAAGAACCAAGCTCTAAAGAACGTTTGACCTTTGATTTTAGCATTCAAAGCACGCGCCACCCAGATACCAATCACAATTTCACCGACAATTAACGCAATGGTCAAAATCAAAGTAAAACCAAGAGCCTTAAAGAATTTAGTATCTGTTAGCAAAATTTTATAATTGTTGACACCAACAAAATCAAAATTGTAAGTCAATCCAGTCCAGTTTGTAAAACTGTAAAAAGCACCTTGAATCATTGGGAAATAGAAGAAAATTGCTTGTAAAATCAAGGGAACAATCAAGAACACCCAGCCCCAATACTTATTTAAAAATTTTCGCATCCTACTTTCCTCCTATTTATCTACGTCAGCTTTCATTGGGTTGAAAAAGGCATTCATTTCACTAACGTATTGATTAGCATCTTGATTCAAAAGATAATTTGCTGTCAAGCTAAAGAAATCTTCTTCGCTTGTCCAATTTTCACCAAGCCAAACATAGTGTTTATCTGTAAAGGCTAGCTGATAAAGCGGAGCAAGTGGAGAATTGTCATCTTCAACCACACCCTCTACAGACACTGGTGAACCATCAACATCATAATATTTTTGCATAGCTTTAGCTGAAGCCATATAAGAAATGAACTGTTCACATTCTTTTTTGTGCTTTGTTGATGATGAAATTGATAGCGCCAAATCTCCCGCTCCAACTGTAACTTCTTGACCAGTTTTTTCACCAGGAAAGGCAAATGTTGAAATTTCAAAATCAGGATCTTGTTGTTTAATCGCTGCTAATACCCATGAACCACCCGGCAACATCAAGGCTTTTTCTGTCGCAAAGGCCACAACAGAGTCATTATAAGAAGCACCTTCCCAGTTAGTTTGTTGATTGCCTTTACCAGCAAGCAAATCCAAACGAGTCAAAACTTCTTTAACTTCTTTATCCTTTGTTGAAATGGAATTGACCGGTGAAAAACGAAGGTAATCATTTGCCTTATCACCACTGCCTGCCACACTAATATAAGCTAGTTGATGATAACCATTTAAGGTCCACCCTTCACTACCAGCAAGCGCAAATGGTGTTTCACCGTCAGCCTTGATTTGTTTTACCAAAGTTTCAAATTCATCCCAAGTTTCTGGAACTTTGAGTCCTAATTCATCAAATTTTGTCTTATTAAAGTAAATTCCTGAAACATTGGCTGATAAAGGCACGCTATAAATTTTTCCATTTACTGCATAGTTTTCTGCATAGTTATTTTTGATGTTCTCAAGATAAGACTTACCTGTCATATCTTCAAAATAGCCAGCTTTTGCCCACTCTTTGAAATCAACATTCTGGGGATAAATGTTAATGACATCTGGGGCATCTCCTGCAAGCATACGTGTTTTTAGAACCGTTCCAGCACTTGGAACACTTGTCATCTTAACGTGGATACTTGGATTTTCTTTTTCAAAATCCTTAATCATTTCTTTTAAAGTATCAACCATTTCTGTCTTTTGGTTAAAATACTCAATCGTCACTTTGCCACTAGCTGAAGTATTGTCTTGTTTTGAACATGCTGTTAATATCAAGCCAGCAGCTGCAGCCAAAGCTGCCACACTAGCAGTTATCAATCGTTTACGCCATTTCATGGGAAACCTCCTTATTGCTTCACGAAATAGTATTGCTTGCTGAGATAATCTCCTTGAGGAAGAACGACTGTCAATCCTGCATACATCAGTTCAGCACCTGAAAAGACTTGACCTGTTTCTTGCAGACGATAAAGTGATTCTTCTTCCAAACCTTTCAATTTCAAAGTGGTTTCAATTGTTTCAATCGTTGAGAGGGTACGAACGTAAGTCACAACAACCTTATCTTCATGAACAAATTCTACCGCCGCTTCATTTGAACCTTGTTCTGGATTAATAAGACGATAATGTTTACCAAATTGAATAACTGGACGAATGTCTTTGTAGTGAGCAACCTGAGCAGCAATCACTTCTTTGTCGTTTTCTGGTAGGCTTGTCAAATCAAGTTCATAACCAAGATTTCCCATCATAGCGACATTACCACGTGTTTCAATCGGTGTTGTGCGTCCCATTTGGTGATTAGGACTTGCTGATACGTGAGAGCCCATTGAAATAGTTGGGAAAAGATAGCTTGAACCATATTGAATTGGCAAACGAGAAATGGCATCCGTATTATCACTTGCCCAAACTTGTGGGAAGTAACGCATCATGCCAAGGTCATTGCGACCGCCTCCACCTGAGCAAGATTCAAAGAGAATGTTACTATGCTTTTCTGTCAAATAAGACACCAAATCATACAAACCTAGCATGTAAGCATGAGATTGCATTTGGGTCGCAAGATAAGTATCACCATTTCCGATATTTGTGATGTTACGGTTATAATCCCATTTAACATAATCAATAGCATTTTCTGTCAAAATCTTATCAATAGCTGCCTTGATGTAGGCTACGACATCAGGATTTGCAAGGTTGAGCACCAATTGATTACGAGAATAAGTATGACCACGACCTTCAGCTTGAATAGCCCAATCTGGATGCGCACGATAAAGGTCACTATCAACAGAAATCATTTCTGGTTCAAACCACAAACCAAATTTCAAACCTTTGGCATGCACTTCGGCAATCAAGTCATTCAAAGGTCCACCGATTTTTTCTTCGTTGACAACCCAGTCACCAAGCGCACGATTATCATCAAATCGATTACCAAACCATCCGTCATCAAGAACAAAAAGCTCGATACCAAGTTTGCTTGCTTCGTCAGCTAAATCAAGCAATTTTTCTTTTTTAAAATCAAAATAAGTCGCTTCCCAATTGTTAATGAGAATTGGACGTTCAGCATGTGCAAATTGTTTTGGCATGATGTGATCTTGAATGAACAATTGACTTTCTTGAGTAAGTTTTCCAAGGCCTTGATTTGAAAAGGTCATCAAAGCCACTGGTGTTTCAAAGCTATCGCCAGCTGATAGTTGCCAAGCAAAATTATCATCGTTGATTCCGATACCTAAACGAACTTCGTTCAATTGATTTTTTTGAACAAAGGCTTGGAAATTACCACTATAAAGTAGCTGTAAAGCAAGAGCACTACCAGCATCTTCTGTCGCTGTGCTATCACACAAAATCATAGCTGGTGTCTGAGCATGGCCTGAAGCTCCACGATTTGAAGCAACCGTAAAAATACCTTGTTCAACTTTTTGACGACGAACCGTTTTTTCACGCGCATAAGCACCTTGCAAAGTAACCATATCATAATTGCCAGCTGGTACATCAAGCATGGTTGACAAAGCACGATTGATAACAACTGCTTTATCTGATAAATTTCGAACCTCAGCATGAGTTGAAATAGTGTTGCAATCAGCATAAGCAGTGTAGTAAAGTTTTAATTCTAGCGCAGCGACTTTGTCTTCAAGTGTCAAAACTAAAGTTTCGGCATCTTCTGTCGTATGTGGATTAGGTAATCTTGTTGCTTCTTTTGCACCATGTAAAATCTCACTAGATGTTAACTTAAATTGTGTCAATTCGTTGTTAGTGTGTGCTATTTTTAGAGATGGTTGTCGAAAATCTCCGAACCCGTGAACGCCAAAAACTTGGCGTTGGGTATCATAACTAAAGGTGCGGTTATCTGGAGTTGGATTTCCTGAAAAAGCGTGGTCCTTCTCCAAAATAGCGTTTGAGCCGTGATATTTGGCGATTTTGCCTCCAATATGACGAAGGAGCAAATCACCTTCTTTATTTTCGATAATCATTGACATTTCTTTACTTTGAATGTAAAAAAGATTCCCTTCGATGCGAATTCCCATGATAATCCCCCTTTGTTTACTAAAATTTTACCATCATTTATTTACCTCTTGAATGGTATCATGTTGGGCAAATATGGTAAAATGTTGTTTATAAAGGAGTTGATACTTTGAATGTTCTAAATACCTACAACGAATTTGACACGAATAATTTTGACCTGAACGTCGACCATTATGGTGCTGAGATTTGTGATAAAAACTACTCTTTTGGACCTACTGTTAGGGATAACTACGTCCTTCATTTCATTGTTGATGGCAAGGGAACTTTCAAAATTGATGGCACAACGACCGAACTTAAAACAGGTGATATGTTCATTTTGCCAAAAGGAAAAGTGACCTTCTACCAAGCTGATAGCAAGCACCCTTGGACTTATCTTTGGGTTGGATTTAGTGGCTCAAAAGCTGAAAGCATCTTAAATAAAACACAACTTCTTGAACACTATTTTTGTCATTCAACGCTCAACTCTAAAATCCTCGATCAGCTAGTCAAATTAACACAATTCCGTGACCAAAAACTCGACGATATTACAGAGCTTCAGCTGATTGCTGAACTTTACAAATTGCTAGCATTTCTAATAGAAGCATTTCCAAGCAAAGCAATGTCTGATAGCAGTATTTTGATTCAAAATTACATCAAGCAAGCTAAAAAAATCATTCACACACAATATGGAAATCCTTTAAAAATCAGTGAGATTGCCAAAAAGCTCAATCTAAATCGCTCCTACTTGTACAAGATTTTCAAAGAAGAAACAGGTTATTCTCTCAAGGATTATCTCATCCAAATCCGCATGGAAAAAAGTGCTGATTTGCTTACCAGTACGACTTTTCACATATCAGAAATCGCAAACGCTGTAGGCTTTCCAGACGCTCTCGCCTTCAGCAAGGCTTTCAAAAAACATTTCGGACAAAGCCCAAGCAATTACCGAAAAGCGCTGAAAAAATAAAACAAAAAAACTCCCCCAGAACTAAGTTCTTGGGGGAGTTTTTTTTAATCAACTTTAACAAGTCGGACGTTATCAATGTTTAACCATTTGTTGGCAGATAATTTGACGTAAACGCCAACTTCACACTGTCCGTTTGTGATTTGAATGTTGTCAATGGTATAGGTTTTCCAAGTATTTGAATCTTTGAGAGAGATTTTTTGTTCGTTGCCACCGTAGTTTTTGAGATAAAGTTCTGCATTTTCAAGACTTGTATCACCCATAGCATCAATACTTAATTTATAAGTACCTGAACTGAGATTACCTACTGTTTGGTAAATAGAACTTTCAAATGCTTTATCTGACCAGAAGCTGACTTTATGACGTGTATTATCATAAACTTCTGTCTTGATACCTGCATTTTGACTATTGGTCCATTTGTTCCAAGCTGATGGACTTTCGGTATAACCGTCCCATTCAAAGCTATTGTTTTGAAGGAGATTCGTTAGATTAGAGTAATTAAAGGCTTTGATGCCACGTAGAGCATTTCCTTGGAAATCAAAAACCGCTTGATTTTCCCATTCGTTACCTGTCACATCTGAAACGCCAAGATATGACATGCCCGCTTGCGTTGCCCATGAGACGTTGCCATTATACCAGAGTGGTTCCCAATAGAAGAAACCAAGTCCATTGTTGTTTTTGACGTCTTTAATCTCATCAACCAAGTCTGTCAAAAATTCTTACTGACCATCTTGGCTAGCTTTGTAACCAGCTGCTGCTTCTTCTGTTGCTGTGACAGCATTTGTCTTTTGGTCAAGATTGTCAAGAGTATTGGCATAAGCTGTTTCAACCACAACAACTTTTTTGTTGTAGCGTTCGCTGATATTATCCATATTTTCAGAGAGTTCCGCCAATTTACCGTACCAATATGGGTAATAAGAAATACCGACAATATCAAAATCAACGGATTGCTTAGTGATTTCGTCTAACCACCATTGAAAAGCTGATTTGTCAGCGCCGTCTGCTAAATGAAGCATAATTTTTGGGGGCTTTGCTGCGTGTCTTTCACAGCTTGAACACCAGATTTTAAGAAAGTCGCTAGGCGAGTGAATTCCTTTCCACACCACCCCAGCTTTTCCCGTAAGGCTATACGTTACCAATTTGAACCATATCAGGGTAAATACCTTTTGCTTTCATCTGATTGAGAACATCAGCTGTGTAAGAATACACTGTTGAATTTAATTGTTCAAAGGATTGATTCTGCCAAGCTTTGGGAAGATTTTGTTTTCCAGGGTCAACCCAGAAGCGTAAGCGAACATAGTTGACACCATTATCTTTTAAAATGGTCAGCGGATCTTGTTGTTTACCATTAATTTTGTAAATAGCTCTGCTTTGTTCCATTTCATCAAGAATGGAAATATCCGCTCCATTGATAAAGTCATCAGCTTTAGCAAGGCTATTTCCAACAAGTGACATACCAATAACTGCGGCACAGGTCATGAGAATCTTCTTTAGTTTTTTTCATAATCTTATTCCTAGCTTTTGGTGACTATCATTAGTTAAAGTAAGACATTACGAAGGCTACAGCACCTTCAGGGTCACGCGTTAATTTAATGTATTCAGCACCTTTTGTGGCAGCTAGTTTGATACCAAGGGCATCAGTATCTTGCTTGATATCTTCGTAGAATGAGTTAACTTGTGGAGCAAGGATAATCATATCGAAGTTTTTCATGATTTCATAGTGTGAGCCATAAGCACCAGCTGAAGCTGTGATATTTGCACCTGTGGCTGCTGCTCCTTCAGTAAGAGCGTTGGCAAGCATAGCACTTGTACCAGCACCAGCACAAAGGACCAAGACGTTAATTGGTTTATCAGTTGTGACTGTTACAGCTGGTTTAGCGTCAGCAACTTCTTCTACAGCTTTGACTGGTTTAACAGGAGCTTCACTTTCTCCGGCAGTTTCTTGCGCAGCATTGGCAGCTTCTTCTTCGAGAAGAGATGCGTCGTAAGCTTTGATGAATGGGAAGTAGATAACCGCATCAACAGCGATAAGAACAAAGACAAGAACAACAGCTAGAAGGCTAATACCTGTACCAAGAACAAGTCCGATTGGAGCTGGAGTTGCCCAAGGAAGAACGTACATAAAGCTGTTCATCTTAAGCACGTCAACGAAGAATTTGAAAATCCAAACGTTGGCAATCGGTGCCAAAAGGAATGGAATAAAGAAGTAAGGGTTAAGAATAATTGGTGTAGCAAAAAGCAAAGGTTCATTTACCGCAAAGCTGACTGGAATAAATGAGGCTTTACCAACGGCTTTCAATTGTTCTGATTTTGCAAATAGTAAGAATAAGAATGGCACAACAAGTGTGGCACCAGTACCACCCATAGTACCAACGAAGTTACCAAGACCAACAGTCAATACGTTTGAAGCATGTTCACCAGCTTTAAACAATTGAAGGTTAGTTTCAACATTAGCATAGATAATAGCCGCAATGGCTGGTTCTACGATTGATGGACCATGCACGCCAACGAACCAGAACAATGCCATAGCTCCCCAGATAATGGCAATTCCAAGGTAACCATCAGCTACTGTGAACAATGGTTGAAGAAGCGTGATAACAGCTTCGGCAAATGATGTGCCAAAGAAATGACGGATAACTGTATCAATAATTACCGCAGCAAACACGGCAAATGAGAATGGGAAAATGTCACGGAATGTTTGAGAAATAGTACCAGGTACTTCTTTTGGCATCTTGATGGTGATGTCACGAAGCACACAGAATTTATAAACATTGACAGTGATGAAAGCTGCTACAAAGGCTGCTAGGATACCTTTTGTCCCCATGTATCCAGTAACAAGACCACCTTCGATTTCATCAGCACTCAACATCAAGAAGCTGACGATTGAAGCAAGCATGACAGATACAGCATTGATTTTTTTATTGCCAGGCATCTTACGGTTAACAGATTCAGCTAAGCAACGTGCAGTTGTTGATGAAACAAGAAGGGCAACCACACCCATTGAATAGTTGTAAATTTTCCAGAGCCAGTTTGAAAAGTCTTCTGGTAATTTGACACCAAGAACATCAGGAATAGATGCAATCAAGATGAAGATACTAGAAAAGAGTATAGCTGGCATAGCTGCTAGGAAACCATCACGAATGGCACCTAGATAAATGTTTCGAGACACTTTTTCAAAAAAAGGTTTCCCTTTTTCAATTTGTTGAATGAGTTTGTTCATGATACAACTCCCCCAAAACCTAGGCTTGGCAAATGAGAGGAGATTATACAATTACCAAGCCACGGTTTTCTTCCTTTCTTTTTCAAAAATTAACGATTTTTATATAATTCAATAAAATCCGAAATGATATCACGCAACAACAAAGTTGTCATCAAGTGGTCTTGACCGTGAACGAAGATAAAACCAAGTTCCAAATCTTCACCGCCTGCTTCTTGGGCTAACAGAGCAGTTTGTGCATTGTGGGCTTTAGCCAAATTGTCATCAGCGTCTTTGAGCGCTTTATCGATATTGTCAAAGTTGCCAGAACGCACTTCTTTTAGCAATTGAAGAAGTGTACTTCTTGCATCACCTGAGTAAGCCACAATTTCAAAACCTAACATTTGTAATTCTTTTTTATCCATTTTCAAAATCCCCTATTCTACAATTTTTGTATTGCTAATGTGTTTGTACCAATATGCTGACGCTTTTGGATAACGTTTTTGTGTTTCAAAATCCACATAGAACAAACCGTAGCGTTTATTATAGCCATTTGACCATGAGAAACAATCCATCAATGACCATAGGAAATATCCCTTAACATTAACCCCAGCATCAATTGCTTTGGCAAGTGATTGAAGGTAAACTTTCAAGTAATCGATACGCGGTTGGTCCATGATGATACCATCATCAAAGTTATCTTTGTACCCCATACCATTTTCTGTGATGTAGATTTTGTTGTAATGTGGGTAATCCGCTTTAATGCGAAGGAGCAAATCATACAAACCTTCAGGATAGATAATCCAGTCCCAATCTGTTCTTGGAATTCCTTCTTTGTAAATACGTTCCCCGATACCTTTCACTTTGTAAACTGATGTTCCTTTATCACCTGTACCGTTGTGATGGATAGCATTTTCACCATTGTAGGCTTTAACAAAGTGACATTGGTAATGATTGATACCAAGGTAGTCATTACGGTGACTAGCTTTTTTCATTTCCTCAAAGTCACTATCAAGAAATTCGTAGCTTGCATTGTTAGCAGCGCAGATTTCTTTAAGCGCTTTCATTGTTTCGTTTGAATAATAACCTAGATAAGTTGCATCAAGTAAGAAACGAATTGATAACGCATCATCTAGGAAAGCGGCATGTTTATCTTCTTCACTATCAGTTGCAGGGTATTTGGTTTCAAGAGAATGAACCACACCAATTTCACCTTGGTAGCCACCGTCTTTGAACAAATTAACCACACGCGCATGTGCATACATCATATTGTGCAAACATTGGATAACTTTTGAAAGATCGTATTTGATTCCTGGTGGGAAAATACCAAGCAAATATTGGTTAGTTGCAACTGGATAGATTTCATTAAACGTACTCCAGTGACGAACTTCTGTGAATTCTTCAAAACAGAATTTAGCGTAATCAACAAAAGCCTCAATCGTGTCACGGTTTAGAAAATCACCATTATCAAACAAAACTTTTGGCGTATCAAAATGATGAAGCGTTACAAAAGTTGTGATTCCACGTTTTTCACATTCTGCAAAAACTTTGTGGTAAAAATCAACTCCTTCTTGGTTAACCTCACCTCTACCATTTGGGAAAATACGACTCCAAGCAATCGATAAACGGAGTCCATTAACACCAAATTTTTCACAAAGCTCAATATCTGTTGGGTATTGGTGATAAAAATCGCTGGCTGGATTTGGACTGAAACGTCCTTGTTCAGCTAGGAAATCATCCCAAGCTACTGGACCTTTACCGCCTTCTTTAGTAGCTCCTTCAACTTGGTAGGCTGCTGTTGCACCACCAAAAATAAAATCTTCTGGTAATTGATACATAATTTTCTCCTTATTTCAATAAGCGTTGAATGTGAATCACAAGGTAAACACGTTCACTACGCGATAAATCTATTTTTAATTCTTGTTCAATCAAATCATAAATGGCCTGCCCAATTTGATAGGCTTTCGGATAATCTGATTTCACATATTCTTCCAAATTAATCAACGATGCATTGTCTTGCTGGTTCATCTGCAATCGATTAATGAGGTAGGTTAAATGAATCATCAAACGGTCGTAAAGATTACTGTTTTCTGCACTCCGCTTGATGTTATTTTTAGCCAATTCGTTCTCAATCAAAGCTAGCACTTTTTTAGTTGCATCCTCTTTGCTATTATCAGAAACTTCGTAATCACCTTTGGCATTAATGAAATGCAGAGCCATTCGTCCGACTTCATCATCTGGAAAAGTTACTGTCAACTTTTGACTTAAAATAGCAACAGCTTCTTGCCCCATTTGAAACTCCGTAACATACGCCGCTGAAATATCTGGTAAATGATTTTCCTGATAAGCTCCCTTTAAAAGCTTTTGATATACCGAATAAACGTGGTCGGTAAGGGTTACATATAGGTATTCCTGAACAGGAAAATGATATTTGGCTACCAAATCATCAATCATGTTATAAGTCACCGTTAGAATATCAAGCGGAATATTTTTCAAAAGGGTTAAAAAGTTTTCTTTGGATTCCTCTGTTTTCAAAAGAAAAACTTTCTCGACTTTGCTTGGAGTGATTAAATCACCTTTTTTCTTTTGAAAGACTATCCCTAGCCCCATGACAACGGCTTGTTCATCCTGCTCATTTTTTACCAGAGCGACATTATTGTTGAGCGCTTGTACAATCCGAAACATTCTACTCTCCTCACGTGGTTCCTAGACAAATAAAAAACCACAAACAAACTAGAATCCTCCCTTCTAGGTCATTTGCGGTCTTGCCTAATGTCTTAGTTACAATCCACTCTATTAATTTCTACGGTTATAATATAACACACAATTTTAACTTTGTAAACCCTTTCTTTGTATTTTTTTGATTTTTTTTGTTTATTTTTAAACAAATTCAAAAAATCGTAATATCGAAGGATTTTTTACTCGTTTCCCCACTCGCCACAAAGGTTACTTGACGTTTATCTTCTAAAATATCACTTTCATCAAGCGACGTTGACAATCCGCTCCACGGCTCTAGAGCAATAAAAGGGCTCTTATTGACGGTTGACCATAAAATCAAATTTGGAAAATCTTCAAAATCCAAACGCAATCCTTTATCATGTTTATGAGATTTCAAAGAAACGCTGCGTGAAGCTAATTTATCCAAAGTAATGGCATCTTTGGCAAACAAAGCATAATCCAAATTTAGAATATTTTGCTTTTCTAAAAATGGCGTACGCTTATTCACATCAAGAAGCCCTGTTTCTGGAAAAGATTCTGGAACAGTACAAGTTTCCTCTTTTTCAAATTCGAGATAATAATCTTCATAACACTCATCAGCAAGCAATGGGCAATTAAACCCAGGGTGCCCACCAATAAAGTAAGGCATGACCTTTTCTGTCTCTCGATTTGTCACTTGGTAACTTGTTTTAATCGTCTTTCCAATCAAAGTGTAAATGATTTTCAACTCAAAATCATAAGGATAATTGGCCAACATTTCCGCATCAGGGGTGATTGAAAAAGCAAAGCTATTTTCAGATAATGGTTCATAAGTAAAAGTCTTCTTACGCACCAAACCATGTCGCGGTATCACACCTGTAAAATGGGGACGGCTACTAGGACGATAAATAGCTTCATCATCACGTAAGCTCCCACAAATCGGAAATAATACTGGTGCTTGTGAACTCCAATACTCTGGATTTCCTTGCCACAAATATTCGACGCCGTCTTTATCTTTTATGGATGACAAAGCGCCACCAAATTCCTTAAACTGAACTGTTAAGAAATCATTTTTTAATTCAATAACCATTATTTTCTCCTAAATAAAATGAGAATGAACAGCCTCATAACTGCCATTCTCATCACGCGTAAAAACAAAATAATAAAAGAAGTTTTAGTGAGTTAGATTAGATGTAAAAATGCTAATGATATTATCTAATTAGTCTAGTTTCCGATAGTTGCTTATACCAATATGCACTCTTCTTTGGGTAACGTTG
The DNA here is from genome assembly GCF_016461705.1 of Streptococcus vicugnae. GTDB lineage: Bacteria > Bacillota > Bacilli > Lactobacillales > Streptococcaceae > Streptococcus > Streptococcus vicugnae. Next base: position 55,764 of record NZ_JAEMHW010000003.1, read on the forward strand.
TTGAGTATCAAAATCAACATAAAACAAACCGTAGCGTTTATTATAGCCGTTAGCCCATGAGAAAACGTCCATCAATGACCAAAGGAAGTATCCTTGAACGTTAGCCCCTTCTTCAATAGTCTGTGCAACGGCTTCTAAATGTCCTTTGATATATTCAATACGCGGCTGATCATCAATCGTTCCATCAACGAAATCATCTTTATAGCCCATGCCATTCTCCGTAATATAAAGTTTTTTATAATTCGGATAATCTCGCACGATGCGCATAATCATATCATAAAGTCCCTGCGGATAGATTAGCCAATCCCAGTCGGTTCTTGGAATATCCATATCAAATTTATACTCTCCAATACCTTTGAAAGCATATAAAGATGTTCCCTTTTCACCAGTACCGTTAAGGTTGATGTCGTTTTCACCTTCATAATACTCAACAAAGGTACTCTGATAGTAGTTGATTCCTAAGAAATCAAGTAAAGGCGCTGCTGCTTTTAATTCTTCAAGATCTCCATCATAAACGGTGTAAGTTTTATTATTTTGAGACAGAACAGATGTTACAATTTCATCTGTTTCTGGTGATAATTCTCCCAAGAATGTTCTGTCTAGCAAGAAGCGATTTGACATTGTATCATCTTTTTTGGCAGCCAATCTATCCCTTTCATCTTCTGGATTATATGGATAGCGTTGTTCTAAAATGTGAATAATGCCAATTTCACCATTTAAATTCATCTTTTTATATTCAAGAACAGCACGCGCATGTGCTACCATCATATTGTGCATAGATTGCACCATCTTGCCATTTTCAAAACGCTCATTTGGTGGAAACTTGCCAAGTAAATACTGTCCCGCAGCTACGGATAGAATCTCGTTAAATGTAATCCAATAGTTGACTTCGTTTCCATACTCTTCAAAACAGAATTTAGCAAAATTGACGAAATGATCGATGTTTTCTCGGTTTAAAAAATCTCCATTATCAAACAAAACTTCTGGTGTATCAAAATGATGAAGAGTGACGAATGGTTCAACATGATGCTTGTGACACTCTGCAATTAAATCATGGTAAAAAGCAACACCCTTTGGATTAATTTCGCCAAAACCTTTTGGAAAGATACGTGACCAAGCAATCGAAATCCGAATACCGTTTAATCCAAAGCGCTCCGATAATTCTAAATCAATAGGATATTTATGATAAAAATCGCTAGCGGGATCACCAGAATAGTGACCTTCTTTTGCTAAATAGGTATCCCAGGCTACACGACCTTTACCATCTTCTTGGGTAGCTCCTTCGGCTTGATAAGCAGCCGTAGCTCCTCCTAAAATAAAATTTTCTGGTAACTGTTTCATAATAAGACCTTCTAATCTTCAAATTGTTTCATGACATACTCAAGAGAACCTTTCGGATCACGAGTCAAATTGATGTATTCCATACCTTCAGTCTTAGTCAATTTAATACCAAGACGATCTGTATCTTTCTTAATATCTTGGTAGTTTGAAGCAACTTGTGGCGCAAGAATAACCAAGTCATAGTCTTTTAACATATCTTGATGAGCACCGTAAGCTCCCGCCGCTGATGAAATATCAACATTATATTCTTTCGCAGCCTTGTTTAAAGCATTTGAGAGCAAACCACTAGTACCACCACCAGCACAAAGAACAAGAACTTTCTTGCTAAACTTATCTGAAGTTTGAATCGTCTCTGATACGACTGGTTCTTCTTCCACTTCTATAGCTTTTTCAACAACTGGTTCTACAGTTGTTTGTGTTTTAGTATCCGATACTGCTTGAGCATCAGCTGCCGCTTCTTGAGCCAAAATTTGATTGTCATATACTTTAAAGAATGGATAATAAACAAGAGTGTCTACCACAATCAAAACTACTGCTAAAACAAATGACATTCCTGCAAAGCCTGTTCCTAGAATTAGACCTAGAGGACCTGGTGTCGTCCACGGCAGAACATAAGAGAAACTATTCATCCCCAAAACTTCAACAAAGAATTTGAAAATCCAAACATTGAGAATAGGTGCAGCAATAAATGGAACAAAGAATACTGGGTTCAAAACGAGTGGTGCACCAAACAAAATTGGTTCATTAACACCAAAGGAAGTAGGCACAACTGCCGCACGCCCTATAGCTTTATTTTGTTTTGACTTCGCTAAAAGCATAAACATATATGGAACAACTAAAGTTGCACCAGTACCACCCATCGTTGCTACAAAATATTGCAAACCTGGTGTGATGATATTAGTAGCCTGTTGTCCTGCATCAAGAAGTGCCAAGTTTTTATCAATGTTGATAAGTGCAATAGCAGATATTGCTGGTTCTACAATAGAAGGACCATGGATTCCGATAAACCAGAACATTGCCATAGCACCATAGATAATAGCAATACCAAGATAACCATCCGCAGCAGTAAATAGTGGTTGGAATAATTGAATAACTGCCTGTGCAAAGTTAATACCAACAACTTGACGAATCACTAAATCAATAGCATACATGATAAGGATAGCTGCTGAAAGAGGGAAAATATCTTTGAAAGTTTGTGCAATATTCGGTGGGACTTCCGATGGCATTTTTATTGTGATATTACGTTTAATAAAGAAATTATAAACATTAACAGTGATAAAGGCTGCAACAAACGCCGAAAGCAAACCAGACGTTCCTAAATAGCTACTTCCAAAACCACCGTCTATAGAATCCGAAGAAAGAAGTAGGAAACCAACAATTGCTGTAATCAATGTTGCAATATTATTGATTTGGTTTGTTGCTGGTAGATCACGGTTAAAAGAATCCGTTAGATTTTTAGCCGTCGTTCCAGCTACTAGCATTCCCAAAATTCCCATTGAATAATTATAGGGCTTAACAATAAGTGCAGTCACTTCATCACTCCAGTAAAACCCCCAAATATTAGGAACATAGGCAATAAGCATAAAGATACTTGAAAAGATTATAATCGGCATACCCGCAATAAAACCATCTTTAATTGCCCGTAAATATTTGTTCCTGGAAACCTTTTCAAAGAATGGTTTCATTTTTTCGATTTGATTAACCAAGCCATTCATGAGCCTTCTCTCCTAATCTTTTTTATAAATATTAATTAAATGATGAATTAAGTCTTTAAGTAAGACCGTTGTCATAAGATGATCTTGCCCGTGCATCATAATCAGCCCCAAAGCAATATCTTCACCCGAAGCCTCTTTTGCCAACATGTCTGTCTGACTATTATGAGCAGCCACAAGAACTTTATTAGCTTCTTCAATCATTTCTTCTGCTTCATCAAACCTACTTTCTTCAGCAAGTTTTAATGCATCTAGCATTTTTGAACGTGCGTCGCCAGCTAGTGCTACAATTTCAAAACCTAACATAGTTACTTCTTCTTTATTCATTCTAATAACTCCTTCCTATTCTTATAAATTTTCGTCATTAAAAGTATATTGGAGTGCAAAAAGAGACCATTACATTGTTGTAGTGTTTGATAGTCTCTTGTTTTGCAGTTTCGCCTAATCAAATAGTTACGATCCGCTTTATAAAGTAGTAAAATTTCATCACCTTCTTACACTTTCTCACTCCATGAGCTGGCTGTTTTGGTAAGGACTGCGTTGAGTTCTTCGATATTCTTGCGTCCTTGTGTTCTTAGCCATTCACGCGCTGCGGCTTCGCCTTCTTCGATATACACTTGTACAGAGCCAGCCCAAGTAGCACGTCCGCAAAGGACACCGTTGAATTTAGCACCTGATTCAGCCGCAAATACCAACGTTTCTTGGAAAAGCTTTGCTGAAACACCTGCGCTAAGATAGATATATGGCAAATGACTTGCTGCTTCTTGGTCTTTGAAAGCTTTAGCAGCTTCTTCTTTAGTGTAAACCACTTCACCGTCCGCAAAACCTTCAACATATTTCATGTTGACAGGGACTTCAACCTTGAGCACATCAATACCAAAGCGGTCGTCAGAAAAAACTTTCATGGCTTCGTTAACTTTGTGAGGTTTTGCTTTGGCAAATACTGCGCTTGTATTGTCAGTGATGTTTTCATCATAAGTCAAAATCTCAAGGAAGAATGGCATATCTTCAGCTTTACATTCGGCACCAATGCGTTCGATATAAGCTTGTTTTTGAAGATTAACGTATTCATCACCATCAACGTCATAATAAAGCAAGAATTTCACTGCATCAGCTCCTTCTTCTTTAAGACGTTTAGCAGACCATTCGACTAAGCAATCTGGCAAGCGGCTAGTCGTTGTCGCATCATAACCTGTTTTTTCATAAGCAAGCAAAAGTCCAGCATTCGCATCACGAACCTTACTTGCTGGCAAACCATACTCAGGGTCAAGAAGAATAGATGACGCATACGGTGTCAATTCTTCTGAAACCAAGGCTTTCAATTGTTCGATTTGTTCAACACTTGGTTCTTCTGTTTGATAGTTTGCCATCATGCGTTTAAGTGCTCCACGTTGGTCAAATGCCAAAGCAGAAATCACGCCATCACGGCTAAGCTTCTCAAGTAATCTGCGTTTTTCTTGTGTTAATACCATTTTTCTTATACCTCTTCTACCTGAATTTGATTAAATAAGTTTTCGTAATTTGTCATATTGACATGACCTGTCATTTTTTCTTGAGCGTTTAACATACCAAGGGCATTCGCATGACGTAAGAAGTCTTTGTCGGAAAGGTTATGGATAATCGCTGACGCAATACCAGCCACCGTTGAATCACCAGAACCAACAGGATTGACCACATCGATTTTTGGAATGGTAACGCGGTAATAGTGGTCACCGTGTTTCGCAAAAGCTCCTTTGCTGCCTAGTGAAACAACCACCCAATCAATTCCTGCAAATAAATCAGCTTGCAAGATTTCTTTTAATTCATTCACATCATCGCTCACTTCTCTTCCAACAAGTTGTGATAATTCTTCTGTGTTTGGCTTGATAACAAACGGTTTGTCATCACCTGTTAAAACAGCTTCCAGAGCCTCACCAGAACAATCTAGCACCACTTTTTTGCCTTGCGAATTAGCAAGTCCAATAACTTTTTGATAATAATCCGTTTCAAGACCAACTGGAAGACTTCCTGAAATCGTGATGACATCATAAGACGGGCAAAGGTAACGAAAATGATTAAGAAAACCATCTGCCTCATCTTGGTCAATCATTGGGCCTGCTTCCAAGATTTCTGTCTGCAAGCCTTCATGCAACATCGCAATACAATTACGAGTTTCACCATGTATCTTGAAAAAACGGTGATTAATCTGACTTTTATCAAGTTGCTGCGTCAAAAAATCACCTAAATTTCCGCCAATAAGACCAGTTGCTGTCACATGATCCCCAATCTCTGACAGGACCCGAGTGACATTTAATCCTTTTCCACCTGCTGTTTTTTTAACTTCAGTGACACGATTTACCGTATCTAATTTCAATTCATCTAGTGGATAAGAGATATCAATTGACGGATTCAATGTTACTGTAAGAATCATCCTAATATCTCCTAATCGTGATATTCACCACGGTTCCATTTTTCAAGAAATTCATCAAAGAAATCTGGTGAACTTTGTTCTTCATTAACTGTTTCAACTTGAGCAATTTTTTCAATCAATGCTTTATTTTCTGCCGTTGGTTTGTATTCAGCTTTGATAAATGCTTCGATAATATCACCCATGAGAAGTTCGCCTGTGATTTTACCACCAAAACCGATGACATTAGCATTTAACTCTTCTTTAGCATAAATCGCTGTTGTCATATCACGAACCAAAGCTGAACGAATACCTGGAACTTTGTTAACAGAGTTGTTAATGCCAACACCTGTACCGCAAATACAAACACCTAAATCTGCTTGTCCACTTGTCACTGCTTCTCCGACTTTTTTACCAAAAATCGGGTAGTGTGTACGTGTGTGATCGTAAGTTCCACAATCAATGACCTCATAACCTTTTGATTTCAAGAAATCTGACACTGCCATTTTTTCTGTTGTTACGATATGGTCACATCCAATTGCAATTTTCATTTTATCTTCCTCGTTCCTAACACATTTTATTCAACATATCGACACGGATTTGGTGACGACCACCATCATAATGACCTTCCAAAAATCCTTTGACAATATTTTTAGCTAATCCAACTCCCACAATTTCTGACCCCATTGTAATCATACGAGCATTATTGTGGGCACGTGTCATGTAAGCAGAACGTTCATCAGAAACTTCTGCACAAATCATACCTTTGACCTTAGTTGCTGTCATAAAACTTCCAGCACCATAAGCATCAATCATAATGCCAAGATTACCTTCAGTGGTATTGACACCTGCTGCAACTGCAAGTGTATTGTCTACAAAATCTTTATCAACATCTGAAACGTCCTTGATGTCATAGTCATTTTCAAGCAAGTAATCCTTAATAATATTTTTTAAAGTTTCACCTGCAGCATCTGAACCAAGAATAATTGTCATTTTAACACCTCAAATTTTTCTTTTTTATCTAGATAATTTTTAAAAACGTTTTTTTATGTTTATATAATAAACCCTAAACAAACATTTGTCAACACATTTGTTTAATAATTTTTAAAATTGTTTGTTGTTTTGTGTTTGTTTTACATTTTAAAACCTTTCAGAAAAGCCTTGAAATCGGTAATTTTCAGCTATGTTACAAAAGTGTTTCAAGATGTTTCTTTTTTTTCTTATTTGTTGAGTTAGTTCTTTGTTTGTGATATGATAGTGACAAGGAAAAAAGAAAAGAAAGGAGATTGACATGCTGAAAAAAGAACGCCTTCAGTGGATTCTCGAAAAAATCAACGTCAAAGGTGTTATTACAGTTAACGACATCATTAAAGAGCTTGGTGTTTCTGATATGACTGTTCGTCGTGACCTTGACGAGTTAGACAAAGAAGGTTTGTTGATTCGTATCCATGGTGGCGCACAAAGTATTGATACACCAAAAGTAAAACCCAAATACGAAAAATCAAACACAGAGAAACAAGAATTACAAATCGAAGAAAAACGTGCCATCGCTAAATTTGCAAGCACTTTAATCCAAGAAGGCGAGACTATCTTTATTGGTCCTGGAACAACATTAGAACATTTTGCTCACGAACTTGTTGCTAAAAACATTCGCGTTGTCACAAATAGTTTGCCTGTGTTCACTATTTTGAACCAAAATAAAAGCACCGATTTAATCTTAACCGGTGGCGAATATCGCGATATTACAGGCGCATTTGTTGGTTCACTGACTGCTAATTATTTGCAAAACCTAAAATTCTCAAAAGCCTTTGTCAGTGCTAACGGTGTCTTTGGTGATTCTGTCGCTACTTACAGCGAAAGCGAAGGCGAAATTCAACGCATTGCGCTTGATAATGCCTTTAAAAAATTCTTACTCGTTGACCATGAAAAATTTGACAAGTATGATTTTTATGATTTCTACCAAATTAGCAAAATTGATCACCTTGTCACTGATGCAGATCTTTCAGAAGAGGCTAAAGAAAAATTTGGTCAATTAACTGATATCATGGTCGCTGACGAATAAGTTTAGACAATAAAAAGTTACTTATCATTTGGTAAGTAACTTTATTTTATGATGAAAACCCAAAAAAGCCCTACGTCGTTAGACGTAAGGCTTTTTGGGTTGTATTCTAGAAGAGTTCTGTTTTGGATAGCGTTAAATTAGCGAATAGCTGCCTCCGTTTCTGGGTCAAAGAAGTGACCTTTAGCAACATTCAATGTCAATTCCACTTTTGAACCTGGTTGGTAAACATCACGCGCATCCGCACGAGCAACAAGTTCAGTGTTACCTACTTTAACGTAAAGCATTGTTTCAGCACCGAGCAATTCAGAAACAGTAACTTCAGCTTCAAGAGTTGCTCCTGGGTATGTTTCACGAGCAAGTGGGTTGTTTGAGATATCTTCTGGACGGATACCGAAGATGACTTTTTTACCATTGTAACCTTTAGTTTCAAGTAATTTCTTTTGACCTTCTGGCAAAGTAATTGTGAAACCTGAGTCGCTAACCAAGGTATTATCTTTGACTGTTCCTTCAAAGAAGTTCATGGCTGGACTTCCGATGAAACCAGCAACGAATTTGTTAGCTGGACGGTTGTAAAGTTCTTGTGGTGTACCAATTTGTTCAACGCGACCGATTGTTCCTGAACCGTCAGGGTTTTTAGTAGAACTCATGATAACAATACGGTCAGCAAGTGTCATGGCTTCTGTTTGGTCGTGAGTAACGTAGATTGTTGTTGAACCGATACGACGGTGAATTTTAGCAATTTCAGCACGCATTGACACACGAAGTTTGGCATCCAAGTTTGACAAAGGTTCGTCCATCAAGAATACTTTGGCATCACGCACGATAGCACGACCCATGGCAACACGTTGACGTTGACCACCTGAAAGGTCAGCAGGTTTACGTTGAAGGAATTCTGTCAAGCCAAGAATTTGTGCGGCTTCACGAACACGTTTATCGATTTCATCTTTTTTGTATTTTCTAAGTTTTAGACCAAATGCCATGTTATCATAAACAGTCATGTGCGGATAAAGGGCATAGTTTTGGAAAACCATGGCGATGTCACGGTCTTTTGGTGCTTTGTCATTAACAACTTCACCATCAATTTTAAGTTCACCTTCTGTGATATCTTCAAGACCAGCTACCATACGAAGAGTTGTTGATTTACCACAACCTGAAGGTCCAACGAAAACGATAAATTCTTTATCTTTAATGTCAAGATCGAAATCTTCAACAGCATAGTGGCTTGCATTTGGGTATTTTTTGTAAATATGATTAAGATTAAGTTCTACCATTTTTTAACTCCTTTGATCTATGTGGCTTCATTATAACAAAGATAACGCTTACAAACCATAGTCAGGAGTTACAAGATTTTTTGTGCAATGTGCCCAAAATCTAATTTTCCATAATTAACAAATAAGAAAAAGCCAAATCATTAAGATTCTTTAAATTTAGCCCAGATAATAGGCGAAACTTTTCAAGTTTATAGTGGAGAGAATTACGATGAATATAAAGACTTTGCGCCGTTTTAGCAAGATTTCCTTGTTCTTGCCACATGGTCATAATAATCATTCTGATATCTTTACTGTCATCAATCGCTTGTAGAATTTTATGCTTAATAGCTGGCAAATCAAGCTGATGTGCATAGGCCAAAAGCAACATTTGTGAAAAACTTATCGTCCGTTCATTACCACGATAATGTCTCATATTGGCAAATAAGCGGCTTTCTTCTCTGTAAAAGGCAGGTAAATCATCTGCCTGAAACTTACACCACACATTACCAAAGAAAATCGTCAACTTAATCCCAAAGTCACTTTCCAAAGTTGGTAGCACATCATTTATTAATTCTTCCGCTTCAATTAATTCTTCTTGATTCAGAATAAGCAAGGTCCGAGTCTTTGAAATCACTACAGGCGCAAGCAAATTTGGCAATAGTGTTGTAAAAAAATCAAATAACTCTTCTGGCAAGGCCTCCTTGTGATCGATATAAATGATTTGAAGGGATTTGTAATCTTGTGCCAGGCTTAAATCATCTTGGACTAAGTAACGATACCAAGGATTTTCAGTCACCTTATCATCTAAGATGCCATCATTTTTCAAAGCCAAAAGAGCTTTTTCTCGCTCACTAAGATTTGCTAAAGGAAGGTAATAGGTTTGACCATTTTCTTCAACAGCTACCCATTCTTCTGAATGCTCAACTTTTCCAGCTTCAACAGCTTCTGGAAATAATCTCTCTAGTGACATACTCCACCTCCGTTCTTCTCCAATCTAGACTTACCGCGATTGTGTATCCAAGATAATGGTAACAGGTCCATCATTAACAAGGCTAACTTGCATATCTGCACCAAAAACACCAGTTTCAACGGGAACAAATTGGGCTAAAGCTTCATTGAAAGTATCGTACATTGCTGATGCTTTATCAGGCTTAGCAGCTCCTGTAAATGCAGGGCGGTTTCCTTTTTTTGTATCAGCAAACAAAGTAAATTGAGATACTGACAAGATACTTCCCTTAATATCTTGAACTGACAAATTCATCTTGCCCATATCATCTGAAAAAATACGCATATTAGTGATTTTACGCACCGCATAATCAAGATCTTCTTGGGTATCATCTGGTCCTACTCCAACTAGCAATAATAATCCTTGATTGATATCTCCAACAAGCTCATCCTCAATCACAACTTGCGCTTCTTTTACACGCTGAATGACTACTTTCATGTCTAATCCTTTCTGAAAATAAATTCGCTTGCATTACTGTCATTTTACCATTTTCAGAAAAATAAAAAAAGGAAATCCAGGACTTTTACCCTAGATTTCCTTTTATGATTTCCTACCCATTGGTACGTTTAACGGAATAAACGTCTGGGATAATTTTAATTTTATCAACAACCGCTGTTAATTCTGTCAAGTTAGGAATCGTGAAGCTGACGTGGATATTAGCAAACTTCATATCCTTACTTGGCTGAGCATTGACAGTTGAAATATTCTTAGTGACATTTGAAAGGACTTGAAGAACATCGTTTAGAAGCCCTGAACGGTTCAAACCATAAATATCAATTTCAGCTATGTAATCATTATTGGCGCAAGAAGTATCATCCCATTCAACTTCAATCAGACGTTGTTCGTACCCTTCTTGACTCTTGATATTATGGCAGTCTGCACGGTGGATAGCAACTCCACGACCTTTGGTAATATAACCTTCAATTGGATCACCTGGAACTGGGTTACAACATTTGGCGATACGCATCAAGAGACCCGAAGCTCCTTGGATGATAACGCCGTTTTCACTACGAACTTTTAAGACATCTTTGTTTTCTGTCTTGATTTCGCCACCGTTCATCAATTCATCTGCTTCAGCTTTCGCTTTAGCACGTTCTTCTTCGCGGCGTTCTTTTTCAGTTAGTCGGTTGAAAACAGCAGCTGCGCTAATTTCACCAAATCCAACGGCCGCATAAAGAGCTTCTTCACTACGGACACTAAAGCGTGGCAAAATAGCTTCAAGGTGTTTTTTATCAAGGTATTTATTAGCCACATAGCCTTGATCTTGGAAATAATCCACCAAAAGTTCACGACCTTTGTTGACGGACAATTCCTTATCTTGATTTTTCAAGAATTGACGGATACGGTTACGGGCTTTGTTTGTCTTAACAATCTTAATCCAGTCGCGGCTTGGTCCAAATGAATTTGGATTAGTCACAATTTCGACTACATCACCTGTTTTTAGTTTAGCTGTTAGTGGTACCATACGGCCATTAACTTTAGCACCGACGGCCTTTTCACCAACTTGAGTGTGGATAGCATAAGCAAAATCAATTGGTCCTGAATCTTTTGGCAATTCTTGCACAGCACCTGTTGGCGTAAAGACATAAATACGTTCTGAGAAGATATCTTGTTTAACTGAGTCGACAAAGTCTACCGCATCACCATTTGAGGCGTCTTGCAATTCAACCAACTCTTTTATCCAACTCATACCGACAGCTTGTTCTTGGCTGTCTACCTTGCCTTTAATTCCTTTTTTATAAGCCCAGTGAGCGGCTACCCCGTATTCAGCAACTTGGTGCATTTCTTTGGTACGAATTTGAATTTCGATTGGTCCTTTTGGTCCATACACAGTCGTGTGAATTGACTGATAACCATTAGCTTTAGGGGCGGCAATGTAATCTTTAAAGCGGCCCGGCATTGGACGCCACAACTCATGAATGTAACCAACCATAGCATAAACGTCACTAGGTGTCTCCATGATACAACGGATGGCAATCAAGTCATAGATTTGGTCAAAACGTTTCTTTTTATCACGCATCTTGCGATAAATAGAATAAATGTGTTTTGGTCGACCATAAACATCGCCGAAAAGACCTTGTTCTTCAGTGTAGTCTTTGATTTTCTTAACAATCTCATCAACCAAAGCTTCACGTTCTCGACGTTTCTCATTCATCATGTGAGAAATCTTATAGAACTCAATTTCATTAAGGTAACGGAAAGACAAGTCTTCCAATTCCCATTTGATACGGCTAATCCCCAAACGATGAGCCAGTGGAGCATAGATTTCCATGGTTTCACGTGAAATGCGTTCTTGTTTGTCCTTACGAAGATGCTTCAAAGTACGCATATTGTGGAGACGGTCTGCCAATTTTACCAAAATCACACGGATATCCTTAGACATAGCCATCAACATTTTGCGGTGATTTTCAGCAAGCTGTTCTTCATGTGATTTGTACTCAACTTTACCAAGTTTTGTAACGCCATCTACGATAATACGGACATCTTTACCAAATTCCGCCTCAATCTCATCCAAAGTGATATCAGTATCTTCAACAACGTCATGCAAAAAACCACAAGCCACTGTCACCACATCAAGATGAAGATCTGCTAAGATACCCGCAACTTGGATAGGATGGATGATATAAGGCTCGCCTGATTGCCTAACTTGTGAGATATGTGCTTTTGTTGCGTAATCCAATGCTTTTTGAACAATCGCTACATCAGATTCGCTCATATATTGGGCCGTTAGGGCAACGACCTCTTCACCCGTCAAATTCACAATTTTTGCCATAAGGACCTCTTCTTTGCATACAGATTTATATTGTATATTATTTTAACACTAAACGCCCCAAAATACCAATGCCTTATCCATTTTAAAGACTTTGTTTACTAAATAAAAAAGAGGCTTGAAAATTCATCAAGCCTTAAACTGTTATTTGCTATTTAAGAAATTAGAAACGGCTCCTAAAAGGTTGGCGTCATTTTGGAATTGGCAAGTTTTCACTTGGTATTCTAATCCGTGAGCATCGGTTTTTTCGACCAATTTTTGCAGACGTTTTTCAAGTTCTGGCACCAAATCTTCACGCGCAGAAATACCGCCACCAATACCGACCAAATCAGGGTTAATGCTGACAAGGCAGTTAAAAATGCCGATAGCAATGACATCATACATTTCTGACAAGGCAGCCTTCGCATCGCTATTGCCAGCATCTGCCAAATCAAATAAATCTTTGCCAGTAAAATCAGTCAAGCCATGTTCTTTAGCATATTTTTTAGCCACGGCAACGGGACTAGCTAGATTACTAAGCGTAATGCCGTCTTTGATAATCATGAAACCAAATTCACCGCCGTACAAACTGCTTCCTTTGTACAATTTACCATCAAGGCAAACCGCACCACCAATACCTGTCCCAAGAATGAAGTAAATTGATTTTTTACTGTCTTTTCCGATACCAAATTGACTTTCAGCAAGACCTGCACAGTTAGCATCATTTTCAATAGTTACTGGAAGGCCAAACATTGCTTCCAATTCATCAATAATCTTGAAATGATGAATGTATGGGATAGCACTGAAGCCTTTAATCACACCTTCTTCAGTATCCACAGCACCAGGGCTAGAGATAGCAACTCCTTTGGTATCAGCATCCGCTAACTCTGTGAAGACACGATGCAAGTTTTCTTTCATTTCTTCCCAAGTTTTGGGAGTTGGAAAGGAACCTTTTTTATCAATGGCACTGTCTTGGTAACGGCCATATTTTACAGAAGTTCCACCAATATCAAATACGACTAAATTCATTTTCTTCTCCATTTCTACGTAGCAAGATCACTGCTAGCGGTGTGTTAAAACAATCTCCAATGAAAATTCATCATAACGATGTGTACTAATTGAATATTCAAATGCGGCACCATTTGTTAAATACCCCGTTTGAACAGCTACTGCTACAGGATCACCTTGTTCAAGTGCCAAGTAGTCAGCTTCTTCATCTGTCGCACGTCGAACAGTAATCGTACGGTGGCCTGATTGAATTTTTAAACCAAGGTCATTTTCAATGTAGTCATAAATCGAATTTTCCACATGCTCGATTTTCAAACCTGTAATCAAATCGATTGGCATGTAAGTTTCTTCGATAACCGTTGGTTTATCATCAACTAAGCGGACACGATGAATTTTATAAACGAAGCTTGTTTCCTTAATTTTTAGTTTTTCTGCAATTTCCGCGTCTGCTTTCACAACCGTAAAATCAATCACGCGACTTGTAATTTTTTTGTCTGGATAAAACGCTGTTGTCCCCATCATTTGGATATCCATCAACATTTTCTCCATTTTTTCAACTGACAGGTCCATGACAAAAGTCCCTGCTCCACGACGTTTGTAAATCAAGCCTTCTGTAACGAGAATATCTAAAGCTTTTTTGACCGTCATCTTACTAACCTTGTACGTGCGACAAAAATCTTTTTCAAAAGGCAGCTGTTCATTCGGTTGATAAACACCTTCTAAAATTTTCTTACGCACATCATTTGCAATAAGGTTATATTTTTCCATTACTTCTCCTCTAAATCTAATATATAAACTAATGCATATTATTATCTATATTTTAAACTAGAAGAGCTAAAGTTCCAAATGTTAATTGATAATTTCTTGTAAATGATACTTTTTCCCATAAAATGTAACCATAAAAAACCAAAACAGCCCAGGAGATTTTAAAAGTTGCTCTGATTTTTATGGTTAACTAATAAAATTCTTCAATTACTGGATAATAAATTTGTCAATTAATAAGCTATTCACCTCCTCCTTCTTTTGACAGCTTCATTTTATCATTTTATTTTATAAAAGTATATACTTTTATAAAGAATTATGTTATACTTTTTTTGGATGCGCTTCCTGAAACTTTATTGATGTTTTTGTATACAATTACTAGCACATGTCACAAAAAGGAGATTTACACAACTAACACTATTAATGTCTAAATTGAACACTTAGTTTTAACATTTGGGAGAGGAGAAAACTAATGAATAAAAAACTCGTCGGATCATTAACAGCGCTAGCTTTGCTTACTGGTGCTGTGTCAGCTCATGAGGTAAAAGCTGATGCTATTGTTTCAGGGAATACTTATAAAATCACAGCTAGACATAGCGGAAAAGTTCTAGATGTTGCTCGTGGGGCAAAAAATGCGGGCGCTAATGTCCAACAATGGGATGATACTAACGGTACCAATCAAAAATGGACAGTCGTTGATACAGGAGACGGTTATTACAAATTGGTATCAGTGAACAGCGGAAAAGTTCTCGACGTCGCTTCTGCAGCAACTTACGATGGTGCAAATGTTCAGCAATGGGATGATACTAACGGAACTTACCAAAAATGGAAAATCGTTGATAATGGTGATGGCTCTTACAAGTTAGTCTCAGCAGTTAGCGGAAAAGTTCTTGACGTCGCTTACGGTGCGACAAATGCAGGCGCTAATGTCCAACAGTGGTCAGACACCAATGGCACAAACCAAAAATGGGAATTCACAAAAGTAAATGATGGTGGAAATACTAACCCTTCTGACACAACACCTACTACGACAACTGGTTTCCACACTAGTGGCACAACACTTTACGATGCCAAAGGAAATCCATTTATCATGCGTGGTATCAACTACCCATATGCTTGGTATAAAGGACAAGAAGATACTGCTATCCCTGCAATCGCAAGAACAGGTGCCAACTGTATTCGCATCGTCATGGGTGACGGGCAACAATACAGCAAAACATCACTTGCTGAAATTCAAAAATTATTGCAACTTTGTAAAGACAACCACTTGATTGCAATCGTTGAAGCACACGATGCTACGGGTTCTGATAACATCCAAGATTTGGAAAATGCGGCAAATTATTGGATTGAAATGAAAAACGCCCTCATTGGAAACGAAGCAAATGTTATTTTGAACATTGCTAATGAATGGGCTGGTTCTTGGGATAGTTCTACTTGGGCAGCAGGTTATCAACAAGTTATCCCAAAACTTCGTAACGCTGGTATTAAAAACACTATCATGGTTGATTGTGCTGGCTGGGGACAATATCCAAAATCAATCGCAGATGCTGGCCAAAGCGTCGTCCAATCCGATTCAGAACACAACCTTATTTTCTCAATCCATATGTACGAATACGCTGGTGCCTACGGTGCTGTACAAAACAATATTGACTCATCATTAGCCGTTGGTGCACCACTTTGTATCGGTGAATTTGGTATCAAACACACTAATGGTCCTATCGATTACAAGACTATCATGAGCTACTCTCAAGCCAAAGGTGTCGGCTATCTAGGCTGGTCTTGGAAAGGAAATAGCAGCGAGCTTGCTTACCTCGATATGGTTCAAGACTGGGCTGGCACACAATTAACCGAACAAGGTAATGCTATTCTTAACGACCAAAATGGTATCAAAAATACGTCAAAATCTTGTAGCATTTTTGACTAAATCATGCATTAGCTAATACTACCCACATTAAGAGCCTGAGGCAAAAACTTCAGGCTCTTATATTTTAACGTGTGAGAAAGCTTGCTTCCTCGACTATTTATTTTTGACATAGAATTTAAAATTTTCTGAATATTTGATATAATGTTAGCTAGACATGTTTTATTCTAAAAGTTTTTGTGGCTTTTGGTGAAAGGAGACTCTCATGAAAAATACCGTATTGAGCTTTCAAAAAGCTAAAGCAGACGGTAAAAAGTTAACCATGTTAACCGCCTACGACTACTCAACAGCAAAGTTAATCGATAGCACTGGTGTCAACAGCATTCTTGTTGGCGACTCTCTTGGGAATGTCATGTTAGGGTACGATGATACCATTTCAGTCACTATGGAAGATATGATTCACCATGGTAAGGCTGTATGCCGCGGCGCTAAAAATGCTTTGGTCATCGTAGACATGCCATTTATGTCTTATCAAGTTTCTGTTGAGAAAGCTGTGGAAAATGCTGGGCGTTTGATGAAAGAGACTCACTGCCAAGCAGTCAAATTAGAAGGCGGCAAAAGTGTCTGCCCACAAATTAAAGCGATGGTTGATGCAGGAATCCCAGTTTGTGCTCACCTTGGTCTAACCCCTCAGCACATCAATGCTTTTGGTGGTTTTAAAGTTCAAGCTAAAACCGAAGATGCTGCCAAACAACTTTTAGAAGATGCTAAAGCCGTTCAAGAAGCTGGTGCTTTTGCAGTGGTTCTTGAAGCTATCCCCGCTAAGCTAGCTCAACTTGTTACTAAGCAGCTCAATATCCCGACAATCGGAATCGGCGCTGGCAATCAAACAGATGGTCAAGTGCTAGTTTATGCTGATTTATTAGGATTATTCTCTGATTTCACACCAAAATTCGTCAAACGCTACGCTAATATTGGTGCACTCATTTCAGATGCCGTTACATCTTATATCGAAGATGTAGCCAATCAAAAATTTCCAACACCTGATAATGAATATCACATTGATGACAGTATTATTGAAAAACTCTACTAATTAGAAAAGAGGCATGACATTACATGAAAATCGTTCACACTGTTGAAGACGTTAGAAAAGCTGTTCAAGCTTGGAAAGCAGAGGGAAAAACTATTGGACTTGTTCCTACCATGGGTTACCTACACGAAGGACATAAGAGCTTGATTGACAAAGCTGTTGCCGAAAACGACCACGTTGTTGTCAGCGTTTTTGTCAATCCCATTCAATTTGCTCCGACTGAAGATCTTGAAAGCTACCCACGTGATTTAGAGCAAGATGCTAAACTCTGTGAAGCAGCTGGTGCTAGCCTGATTTTCAATCCAGAACCTAGCGACATGTACTCTCCTACTTTTTCAAGTTTCATTGACATGTCAACATTGACAAAAGGTCTTTGCGGGAAAACACGTCCAATTCACTTTCGTGGCGTTTGTACCGTTGTTGGAAAACTCTTCAATATTGTCGAGCCAAATAAAGCTTACTTTGGTCAAAAAGATGCGCAGCAACTCGCTGTTATCAAACACATGGTTGAAGATTTAAACTTCAACCTTGAAATCGTTGGCTGTCCAATTGTCCGTGAGGCTGATGGTCTGGCTAAAAGTTCTCGTAATACTTATCTCTCAGCTGATGAACGAAAAGCTGCGCTAGTTCTCTCACAAAGTTTGGCACTCGCTGAAAAAATGATTAATGACGGTGAAAAAGACACTAACAAATTAAAACAAGCCATGACAACTTTCATCGAAAAAGAACCTTTGGCTAAAATCGATTATGTAGAATTTGTCGACTGGAAGACGCTTGAACCTGTCAGCGAAATTGAACGTCCTGTTCTCAATGCTATCGCTGTCTATATCGGCAAAACACGCTTAATCGACAATCACATTTACGAGTAAGGGAGAAAAAACGTGCACATTCAAATGCTAAAATCAAAAATCCACCGCGCTGTGGTTACAGGTGCTGAAGTGGATTATGTTGGAAGTATCACCGTTGACCCAGAATTATTTGAAACAGCTGGAATGGTAGAATACGAAAAAGTTCAAATTGCTGATGTCGAAACAGGTAGCCGCTTAGAAACTTACATCATCGCTGGCGAACCTGGTAAAGGCGAAATTTGCCTAAATGGTGCAGCAGCAAAACTCGTTAACGTTGGCGACCACGTTATCATCATGTCATACGCTGACCTTACGCCAGAAGAAGCTAAAACGCATAAACCGCGTGTTGTCTTCGTTAATGAAAAAAATCAACTCACGCGCTTCACACACTATGAAAAAGCTGGGCGTTTGTATGACCTTGAAGTTGAAAAATAAAAAGAAATCCGAAAATATCGGATTTCTTTTTATTTATACTTACTTATTATTTTTCATTTGGATGACTAGCGATAATTTCTAGATTACCATCAAACTTCCATGTTTTAACGTCATTGGGAAGAATGAAATGATCTCCCTTTTTGACATTATAAACACAGTTATCCACCGTCAGACTACCTTGACCAGACAAAACACTAACCAAAAGATATGGAGCTGTTTGACTAAAAGCAACCTCACCAGACACCACCCATTTATAAACCGCAAAGAATTCATTTGACACCAAAAGGCTTGAAGTCAAGTTATCCACACCTATAGTCACAGGGGTGCTGTTAGCTGGCTCACCAATGGTCAAGACATCGATGGATTGTTTGATATGAAGATCACGAAGATTTCCAGCAGCATCTCGACGGTCAAAATCGTAGACACGATAAGTTGTATCACTTGATTGCTGTGTTTCCAAAATCAAAATGCCTTTACCAATGGCATGCATTGTGCCACTTGGTACGTAGAAGAAATCACCAGCTTTAACTGGAACTTTTGTCAACAAGTCATCCCAGTCACCTGACTCAATCATCTGACGAAGTTCTTCTTTTGACTTAGCGTTATGACCATAGATAATCTCAGAATCTTCATCCGCAGCAATGACATACCAGCATTCTGTTTTCCCAAGTTCTCCTTCATGCTCAAGAGCGTAAGCATCATCTGGGTGAACTTGGACACTAAGCCAATCGTTGGCATCCAAAATTTTAGTTAACAATGGAAAGACTTCTGATTTTGGATTGCCAAAAAGCTCTTTGTGCTCACGATAAAGTTTATCTAAGCCTTGTCCTTTATAAGTCCCATTATCCACAATCGACACACCATTTGGATGAGCTGAGATTGCCCAGTATTCACCAGTCGTTTCTGTTGGAATATCGTAACCAAACTCATCACGAAGCTTAGTTCCACCCCAAATTTTATCGTACATTTGCGCTTTTAAAAATAATGGTTCTGCCATAATTTATCCTTTCTTTCGGGGGATTTCCCCGTTCAGCAGTTAAGCCTGGAGACTTTTCTCCAGACTTAACCGTTACCCTATCGACTCTTAACTATTTTTAACATCTAGCAATGAATACCCGCGGACATCATAACGATTTCGCGTACGTGAATACTCAATCGGTCTACCATTTTCCAAATAAACCACTTGCTCAACTTGCAAAATCGGGTCATCATCCTTGCAAGTAAGGTAATCTTTGTCATAGTGGTCAGGCTTTTCAGCCGTAATATGACGATAAGACCCAGCAAATTTAAGTTCCAAAGTATTCCAAAGGTAATCATAAACGGATGCTAATAAAATACTATCATCCAGACCTGGAACTAAATCGCAAGCCATGTAAGTATGCTCAAGCGCATATGGCTTACCATCTAGGAGACGTAAACGAATAATTTTATAAACTGGTGTTGTCTGATCTACCTGAAGACGTTCTGCAATTTCCGCATTGGGAAATTCAACCGTAAACTCAATAATTTGACTCGTTAATTGTCGAGGGTCATCCTTCAAATCGTTACTTAAACCATTGTAGTTGTTCAATCGAAATTTTGAATCCTCTTTGTCCCAAAATGAGGAATTCAAAACCTTGGTGCCATTTCCTTGTTTTGAAATGACCAAACCTTCGATGGTTAACATCTCAATAGCTTTTTTCACCGTCATTCGACTAACGCCAAATTCCTTTGCCAAATCAGACTGAATCGGCAACATGGAATCAATCGGATACGTTCCATCTGAAATTCTAGCTCGAATAATCCCTGCAATCTCTTCATATTTTGACATAGATCGCTCCCACTCTACTTGTATAGACTAATATTTTTAAACTATAGTCATATTATAGCGCAGAGTCAGGTTGTTTGTCCAGCATATGCAAGAATGGTAACCAAATACAGCCAACAATCAAGCAGTCAACAATTTGAAGAAGTCCACCAGCAAGTGAGTTTGTCGCAATCATTCCACTAAAGAAGACTGGAACAGTCCAAGGAACTGAAACCCCTGTTGGTGCAGGAACAAGACCAATTGACATCACAAAGTAGTTAAGGGCTGTGACAATAATTGGTGAGATGACCCATGGAATAAGAATTGTAGCATTCAAAACGATTGGCAACCCAAAGATAACAGGCTCATTAACGTTAAAGATACCAGCCCCAAGTGCCAAACGACCAACATCACGATATTGTTTTTTCTTCATGATAAAGGCCATGATAATAACAACTGCAAGCGTCATTCCTGAACCACCAAGACCAACAGTAAATGTTTCCATGAATGGTTTTGAAATAATATGAGGAAGGTGTTCACCTGCCTTGTAAGCTTCCAAGTTTTCAAACATCAAAGTATTCCAAACAGGGTCCATGACTGAATTTACAAGAATTTGACCGTGAAGACCAAAGAACCATAGGAATTGAATAAAGAAGATTGCAACCAAAGTTGCCCAGATACTACTTCCAAGACCAACAAGCGGAACTTGAATAACGTTATAAATCACATCGTGAAGATTTGTTTTGAAACCAACTGTCACAACAGCATTAATCGCTGTAAAGACAGATAGGGTCAAAATAGCTGGAATCAAAGCTGCAAAAGACTTAGCAACTGCAGGCGGTACACTGTCAGGCATTTTAATTTGCCATCCTTTTTTGCTCGTGCGACTGTAAATTTCAGCAGCAAGAAAAGCAACAATCATCCCAAGAAACATTCCTTTTGCACCAAGGCGATCAAGACTCAAAACACTTGAAACTTTTTCGCCACCATCACTTGTTGTGAAAAACGGTGTCAAAATAAGGAAACTTGCAAATGAAATAGCACCCCCAAAAATACCTTCAACATCGTAAGATTTAGAAAGATAATAACCAATACCAAAAGTAACGAAGACTGTCATAATCGACATGGTAGCACTTTGACCACTACCAAGCAGGTCGTTTAAAAGCGCTTTCGTGCCATCGTTTAAAAAAGGAAGGTTACAAATAACCACGACAATTGACCCAAACATGGTCAAGGGGAAGGCAAGCATAAAGGCATCACGCAAAATCGATAAATAACGATTTGAAGCGAGCTTGTTTGCCAAAGGCAAAAGTTTGTCACTGATAGCATCTAGAAACTTGTTCATAAACACTCCTCTTTCCATTTATTTGTTTTTACATTATCATTATAACTTATTTTTCATAAAAGTCTAGTCTTTTTATATAAAAATATTGTCTTTTAATTTTAAAAGTGTATAATTGTACTTGTAAAACCAAAACTTATTAAGGAGAATCCTATGGCAACTTACACTTTTCCAGAAGATTTCTGGTGGGGAGCTGCGACATCTGGACCTCAAAGTGAAGGACGTTTCAATAAGAAACATGCTAATATGTTTGATTATTGGTATGAAATTGAACCTGAAGCTTTTTACAACCAAGTTGGACCAGACACAGCCTCTAACTTCTACAATAGTTATAAAGAAGATATTGCTCTAATGAAAAAAGTCGGTTTAAATAGTGTCCGTACTTCTATTCAATGGACACGTTTGATCGATGACCTTGAAAAAAACACTGTCAACCAAGATGCAGTAGACTTCTACAATAAAGTCATTGATTGCTTTATCGAAAATGGTATTCGTCCAATCATGAACCTACACCACTTCGACTTACCAGTCGAACTTTATCATAAATATGGTGGTTGGGAGTCACGTCATGTGGTTGACCTTTATGTTGGTTTTGCTGAACAAGCTTTCAAGGCTTTCGGTGACCGTGTTAAAGATTGGACCACTCATAACGAACCAATGGTCGTTGTCGACGGTGAATACCTATATCAATTCCACTATCCAAAATTAGTTGATGGTAAAAAAGCTGTCCAAGTCGCTTACAACTTGAATATCGCATCCGCAAAAGCCATCGCTAAATTCAGAGAACTTGGCTTAGACAAAGACGGTGGTCGCATTGGTACAGTTTTAAACTTAACACCAACTTATGCTGCTTCTGATTCTAAAGAAGACCAAGCTGCTGCACACTTTGCTGAACTTTGGAATAACAAAATGTTCCTTGAACCGGCTATCAATGGACATTTCCCAGAAGAACTTGAAGAAGTTCTCAAAAAAGATGGTGTCATCTGGCAAACAGAACCTGAAGATGCTCAAATTCTTAAAGAAAATACCATTGATTTCTTAGGTGTTAACTTCTATCACCCAAATCGTGTAAAAGCACCAGACATCGCACCAAATTCTGTCGGAGCTTGGATGCCAAATCGTTATTATGACGAATACCATATGCCAGGACGTCGCATGAATATTGATAAAGGCTGGGAAATTTACCCAGAAGCTATTTATGATATCGCCATTAACATCCGCGACAACTACAATAATATTCCTTGGTTCGTCTCTGAAAATGGTATGGGAGTCTCTCGCGAGGAACGCTTCATGGATGAAAACGGTCAAGTCCAAGACGACTACCGCATTGATTTCATCAAAGAACACCTTGCTTGCCTTCACCGTGGTATCCAAGAAGGTTCAAATTGCTTTGGTTACCATCTTTGGACACCAATTGACTGCTGGTCTTGGATGAATGCTTACCGTAACCGCTACGGATTCATCTCAAATAACATCCACACTCAAATCAAAACCATTAAAAAATCAGGTGAATGGTTCAAACAAGTCACTATCGATAATGGTTTTACCGATTAATCCCTCCTAATCCTATATTTCAATCCTCCAATTAAAATTAATATTTATGATTATCACCCATCCTCGGTAATCAAAACTTCTATCCTTTTATTAATTCAAACAAAAAGCTCCCTTCCTCTAACCAAGGAAGGGAGTTTTTGATGATGATAAAAAGAGCGAGTTTGTCACTCGCTCATCTAATTTCAGTTATTTAAGTGCAAATCTTTGATACATTCCCATCATCTCGATAGCAACTTCTTTCAAAGTCATTGTTGTCATCAAATGATCTTGGGCATGTACCATGATAATTTCAATTTTAATTTCGGTACCGCTTGCATATTTCTGCAACAAATCTGTTTGAGCATGGTGAGCCTGTAATAATTCTTCGTCAGCAGCAGCTAATTTTTCTTCCACCACTTCAAATTTACTTTCTTTCATGGCATCAAACGCTTCATGAACGTAAGTTCTAGCTGTTCCACTGTGTAAAATAATCTCAAAAGCGGCTAATTGTAATTCTTCTTCTGTCATATCTTGCAATCCCTCATTAAATGCTTTCTAAAATTAAGTTAGCCATTTTTTCAACTCCCATTGGAATTGGAACATAAGCTTGTGGTGGCACTTTAACGACTGGTCGTCCTGATTTTTCACCAGCAGTCGCAAATTGGTTGTAGTACATAGTTGCTTGCGGGCTAACAAGATACACATCATAAGTAGCATCCGTAATCACGCGCTCACCTTCGTTAGAGCTAATCGCTTCAACAGTAATGTCTTTACCTTGATTTTTGAAGAATTCTGTTGTTTTTTGAGCCATAAGTGATGATGACATTCCAGCAACACAAATAATTAATGCTTTTGACATGGGCATTCTCCCTTTTTGAATATAAATATTAGCTAAAGATGTTTTCACTCCCCAACATCTTTACCAAAAGTATATCACAGGTATTTTAATAAGTCTAGTCTTTTATTTTAAAAGAACAAACTTTTTAAAAAAATCACATTTGAAATCCAACTAATTTCTCCAAGCTAATCATTTGTCTCTGCCCTTTCATTATGGTAAATTGACTAAAAATACTATTCACATGAGGTGTCTTATGACAGAAAAAACACTAACCATCGTCTACATTAGCTTAAGTGGCAATGTCCAGAGCTTTGTGAAACGTTTAGGAGAATATCTTCAGAACCATTATCAACTCTCTAGTAAAGCCATCAATATCAAAGATCTTAACCACGAAACCTTTCCTGTAGCCTCACCTTTTGTGGCTATTTTGCCAACCTACCTTGAAGGAGGAAATGGCATTGATTCTGGTGATGTTGAGATTTTGACCACCCCACTTGGAGATTTCATTGCTGCCCATGATAATGACAAACAGTGTTTTGGTATTATCGGCTCAGGCAACCGCAATTTCAATGAACAGTACTGCTTAACAGCCAAACAATACGCCAACCGCTTTGGATTTCCCATGCTTGGAGACTTTGAGCTCCGCGGCACTAGCTCAGACATTGAACGTCTGGCAGAAGTTATCGTAGACCATTTTCAAAAACTTACGCCTCAGTCAAAATGACTTTTTTTCTTCGTCAGAAACAAAGTCGCAAATAAATGTTATAATGACATTAGACTGTCGGAAATGTCCGACAAATGACTAGATTGTATTGGAGAGACAATGAAAACAACAGTTGATTACATTACAAAACTTGCAAATATCCCTTCACCTACTGGATACACAAGCCACATCATAAATTATGTGATTGCTGAGCTTGAAAGTTTCGGCTACGCTCCTGTCCGCACAAATAAAGGTGGCGTTATGGTCACTGTCACTGGTAAAGACGACAGCAAACACCGCGTGGTCACAGCTCACCTTGATACCCTTGGTGCTATGGTGCGAGCTGTCAAACCAGACGGTCGCCTTAAAATGGACCTTATCGGTGGCTTTGTCTACAACGCTATCGAAGGTGAAAATTGTACCATCCACGTTGCCAAAAATGGTAAAAAAATTAGTGGTACAATCCTTATGCACCAAACTTCTGTTCATGTCTACAAAGATGCTGGAACTGCTGAACGCAATCAAGCTAACATGGAAGTTCGTCTGGACGAAAAAGTGACCAACGAAAAAGAAACACGCGCCCTTGGTATCGAAGTTGGGGACTTTATCTCATTTGATCCACGCGTGGTTGTTACCGAATCAGGTTTCATCAAATCACGTCACTTGGATGACAAAGTATCAGCAGCCATTCTCATTGAATTGCTCAAAGAATACAAAGCTCAAAATATCACTTTGCCATACACAACTCACTTCTACTTCTCAGCTTTCGAAGAACTCGGTCACGGTGCTAACTCAAGCATTCCAGCTGCAACAGTCGAATACCTTTCAGTTGACATGGGGGCTATGGGTGACGACCAACAAACAGATGAATACAGCGTTTCAATCTGTGTCAAAGACGGTTCTGGACCTTATAACTACGAACTCCGCCAACACCTTGTTGCCCTATCTGAAGAAAATAAAATCCCATACAAATTGGACATCTACCCATACTATGGTAGTGATGCCTCTGCTGCCCTTCGTGCAGGTGCCGAAGTCAAACACGCCCTCTTTGGCGCAGGCATCGAATCAAGCCACTCATACGAACGCACACACATCGACTCTGTCCAAGCAACAGAACGCCTTGTTGACGCTTACCTAAAAAGCCCAATTGTGGAATAAAAATATATAACAAAATCTTTTTTCTGATACTTCCCTTAGGTGGTATGGTCGGCAGCGAATTCCTTCGAAATTCCATGCCTAAGTTTTGAGCCTAAAGTCTCAAAACTTCCCGGTGGCTGATTTATCATTATTTCAGCCACTTTCACCACGGTGGAAAGTATCACTCTATCGAGAGCAAAGCTCGCAATATTTCTAAAATCAAATTATAGTAAATAACTAATCTTAGATTTGTTTATATTTTAAAACGCCTTTTACCAAGGTGTTTTTTTCACACATCAAAAGCGCCCCAGGACAAGGGCGCTTTAAAAAACAAACAAATAATTAGGAGGTAGAATTAATTAGTAGTTAAGGTCGACAGCAAGACCAAAATGGTCACTGACGATTGGAGATTCACCGCCATCAAAGACAACGGTTGAGGATTGAATCTCAATTTCTTTACTTGTAAAAACGTGATCAACCTTGAGTGACTGTTTATTGCCTTCCCAGCCATCAATATCTTCAATAATAGTATGATCACCTTGAATGTTTTGAGCCACTTTATGGCTATCTTGTAAATGAAGCGGGCTCTTCAAAATCATATCATAACCAGCAGTGTCAGTAGGATTATTAAAGTCTCCCATTAATACCAAAGGTTTTGGATAGTTAAGCAAAGCTGACTCCAACTTTTGCCATTCACTTTCAAATCCCTTCCCAAACCAAGACATGTGAAGGCTCACCACCGTAATTGGCTTGCCATCAACTTCTGTCTCAGCCACTAAGACACGTCTCGTATGATAATCATGTTCATCATCCACTTCGGATACTAAGATGTCGTGAACTTTGATTGGATTTTTAGATAGAATAACGACACCTTCATTATATTTATCATAACCAATATGGTTATAAGCCCAAGACCAGTAATAATGTCTTCCTTGACTTTTAAGATAGTTAACCAATTGAAGAGCGTAATTATCACGGTGTAATTCAGGACTTCCAGGTAATTTTTCATACCCTTCAACTTCTTTAGTTACTAACCCACGAATATCTTGGTTGATTTCTTGAAGGCAAATAATGTCATAATTTTCACTATAAATCGTTTCAGCTAAATCGAATAATTTTTTTAACGAATTTGCCTCTAACCAAGAATGCGTATTAAGTGTTAAAAATTTTGCCATATCTCTTCCCTTCAAGTTAAAGGAGAGTCCGAGATGCCTACCTCGGACCCCCTTCTATTTAGTTTTAACCTAAATCTCTATATCACTAATAGTAATATATGCTTAAAGTTCTACTTTTGCAACAGGGGTTTTAGCAGAGACGTTTCCTGTTTGTGTTAAATTGACTGCTTTAATTTCTGCTGTATTTGTGAAGGCAACGATAATTGTTGTTTCACGTCCTGCTGAACTGATAGCTGCCAAATCAGCTACCACCAAAAGATCACCTGCTTGAACACGTTGACCTTCTGTTACCTTAACAGAGAACGGCACACCGTTAAGAGCAACTGTATCAAGTCCAATGTGAACAAGAACTTCAAGACCGCTATCTGTCAACAATCCAAAGGCATGTTTTGTAGGGAAGACGCTTGTCACAATACCTGAAACTGGTGCGTAGACATTACCATTTTCAGGTTCAACAGCAAATCCATCACCCATCATTTTAGCTGAGAAGACTGGATCTTTCACTTCAGTGATAGGTTTAACTTCACCATCAGCAACAGAAAGAACTTCTTCTGTCACACCTTTATATGAAACTTTTGTAGCATCATTTCCTTTAACTTCTGCTAAATCGATTGTTGGGATTTCAGCACCTGAATCAAGAAGGTCTTGAATATCAGATTTCAAGATATCTGCTTTTGGTCCATAAACAGCTTGAACACCTGAGCCTTTGATGATAAGACCCATAGCACCTGCTTTTTTCCAAGTTTCTTCATCACCAACTCGTGCGACATCTTTGACGGTTACACGAAGTCGTGTCATACAAGCATCAACATCTTCAATGTTATCGCGTCCACCAAGGAGATTAATGATTTGAACGATTTGAGAATTTGCAGATACTGTCGCACCAGTTGTTGATGCAGCAGCGTCATCATCCATATCGTCGTAATTACCGTTACGACCTGGAGTAGCAAAGTTAAATTTCTTAATCATGAAGTCTGCGATGAAGTACATCACAACACCTGATAAGATACAGCAAATAACAAAGTTAATTAAGTCACCACCAAGACCTGCTTTAAGAGCCATTGGTGTACGTGTCAAAAGTTCGATATTACCAAATGAATGGAGACGAAGGTTAACTAAATCAGCTAAAGCAAATGTCACCCCTTGAACAACTGCGTATACAACGTAAAGTGGCATTGCAACAAACATAAACATGTATTCGATTGGTTCTGTAACACCTGTCAAGAATGTAGCTGCTGCTGTTGAAATAAACATAGCAGTATATTTTTTCTTCTTATCAGGATCAACGTTACGGTACATAGCAAGACTAAGTCCCATAAGAGTACCAGTTGCACCAATCATTTGTCCAACTTTAAAGCGGGCTGGTGTCACATTTGTCATAAGATCATGGTAAGCTGAAGCATTTGAACCTTTAAGATTGATAAGGTCTGTTACCCAAGCCAACCAAAGTGGGTCTTGACCGAAGACTTCAGTACCTTTTTGAGCACCAGTCAAGATTTCATAAGTACCACCAAGTGAAGTGTAATTCATTGGGATAGTAATCATGTGGTGAAGACCAAATGGAAGAAGCAAACGTTCCAAAGTACCATACAAGAATGGTGCCAAGAATGGAGCTGAGTTTTGTGATGATGCGATCCACATACCAAATCCATTAATTCCTGATTGGATGATTGGCCAAACAAGTGCCATAAACAAACCAACAAGAACTGAACGATAGATAACAACGAATGGTACGAAACGTTTACCATTGAAGAATGAAAGAACATCAGGCAATTTGCGGTAGTTATAGTATTTATTGTAAGCTGTTGCCCCAACAAAACCTGAGATAATACCTACAAAGACACCCATGTTAAGCGCTGGTTGACCAAGCACATTGACAAAGTAGTCAGAGACAAGCATCTTGCCACCGAGAACATTGTGAACAACACTTTTACTATCAGCAATCATATCAAGTGATACACCGTAAACGTGACCAGTGATCAAGTTGATAAGAATAAATGCGATACCAGCGGCAAATGCACCACCAGCACGTTCTTTTGCCCAGCTACCACCAATAGCAAGAGCGAACAAGATGTGAAGGTTGTTAATAATCCCCCAACCAATTTGTGCAATAACATTACCAACTGTAGCAAGAATAGCTGAATCTGCATTGATTAGTGGAAGTGAGTTACCAATACTAACCATCAACCCTGCTGCTGGCATAACAGCAATAACAACCATCAAGCATTTACCGAATTTTTGCCAAAATTCGAAGCTGGTCAATTTTTTAAATGCCTTCTTCATGAAACAACTCCTTAAACCTTTCTGCAGGAAACCATTTGCTTTAATGATCAAGCAAGAATGCCACTTATATTACTTGATTTATTAAAGTTTTAGGTTTGAGCATTATTTTAATTTTACGCAAACGTTTGCGTTGTTTTGATGATTTTATTATAGCACGTATTTTTATTTTGTAAAGCGTTTTCGAAAAAAATTTTAAAAAACAAAAAGAACAAAGGAGAAATTTTCCTTTAGAAAATCTGAGCTTTGCCCCGTTCTTTTCTAGTGTTATCAAGCATTAGAGTTCATCAATTTTTGTTGATTCTCTTTCGATAATTTTATGCGGAATAATCACTTTTTGAACTTTCGATTTTTTGCTTTTTTCTAGTAACAGCTGCGCAGCTTTTTCACCTAACTGATAAGGAAAAATATCTACTGACGTCAATGCAGGATTTGCAATCTCAGTAATCAAAGAATTATTAAAGCTGATGACCGCATAATTTTTATGCAAACGGCTATTCTTGAACAAACGTTGCAGACGAATAGCCATAATGTCGTCACAAGCAATAAAAGCTTGTGTTTTAGGGTGATTAGCTAAAAAAGTTTGCAACTTAAGAATATTTTCCTCTTCTTTGACCCTTGAAAAAGAAAGGGACAAACCTTCTTTTTGCTGTTCTTTTAAATAGTCGCTACAACCTTGATAGCGCTCTGTCTGCACCAATTCATTCATGTCAGT
Source organism: Streptococcus vicugnae (assembly GCF_016461705.1). Classification (GTDB taxonomy): domain Bacteria; phylum Bacillota; class Bacilli; order Lactobacillales; family Streptococcaceae; genus Streptococcus; species Streptococcus vicugnae. The sequence continues at coordinate 85,783 of NZ_JAEMHW010000003.1, forward strand.
ATAGGCAAATACCAAATGCTCATACCCTTTTTTTAACATAAAGTCAGCAACATCTCGCCCTGCCTGATAGTTATCATTATCCACAAACTGAACTGATTTCTGAGTCTTTTTTTCATAGGAACTTCCAACAACAACACAAGAAACCTTTTTCTGCTTTTTAACAAAATCAAATACAGGATCATCTTTTCGAGAATACAAAAAGATGAATTTGCTAATATTGCCACTGCGTATCAATGCCTGACAATTTTTGCGCAATTCATCATCTGTACGTCCACTTGCCAAGTTAACCATGTAATCATTCTCACTACACACACTTGAAATTCCCTGAATGATTTGCATAAAAAAGGGGTTATTTCCAAGAGAATCTTGACTTTCTCGGACAGGTAGAACAATCCCAATGGTATTAGTTGTACGATTAACCAAATTTTGCGCAGAATAATTTGGCGAATAATCCAGTTCTTCCATCGCACGCCTAACTCGCTCTTTTGTTGCTTCGCTAATCATGTCACTATCATGTAATGCCCTCGATGCTGTTGAAGCAGATACTCCAGCAATCCTGGCTACATCCTTTATCGTTGCCATCTTTTTTACCCTTACTTTGAAAATTCTTACCTCTAGCATAAGAATTTTTTAAAGCGCTGTCAATCAAAAAATATAAAAAAGAAGCTGAGCACTTTTGTCTCAGCCTTTTACTTTAATAATTCCAAAGCATAACTAACACTTGATAATGCGTACAAAGGAGCCGTTTCTGCACGCATGATACGAGGACCTAAACCAACTTTTAAGCCACCTTTTTCTTCAAATGCAGTAATCTCATCTGGAGAAATGCCACCTTCTGGGCCAAAGATAAAGAGAATTTTCTCTCCTGCTTTAACTTGTGACAATTCACGCGCTAAAACAGCTGTTTCCCCTTCCTTAGCTGATTCTTCATAGGCAATGAAAATCCTATCAAACTGCTGAAGTTCAGTCATAAAAGCAGCTTTTTTATCAAAAAGAGTCACTTGAGGAATCACATTACGCTTGCTTTGCTCAGCAGCACCAAGCACAATTTTCGCCAATTTATCTGCTTTTTTAGCTAACTTTTTGCCATCCCATTTAACTACTGACCAATCTGCTGGAAAAGCCCAAAGATTTGCCATGCCAAGTTCCGTTCCCTTTTGGGCAAGGAATTCCAATTTATCACCTTTTGGGAACCCCGCAGCAATTGTCACTTCAACTGGCATTTCAACATTGCTATCCAGTTCTTCAATAATCTCAAAACGATGCTCAACACTATCAATAACTTTTGCCAAACGTTTTACATGATCATCAAAAACAAGAACGACTTCTTCATCCTCTGTCAAACGCATAACGTTAAACATGTGTTTAATCGTATCCTTATCTGTGATAGTAACGACGTCTTGAGCTTGTCCTGCTACAAAATATTGTTGCATTTACCCTCCAATTACACCTGAAATATCATCTGTTTTTTTGAAGACACATGCATTCCATTCTCCTTGAACCATGTGTGTTTCAAGGAAGAATCCAGCATCCTCAGCTGATTTACGAACCATTTCCCATTTGTCAGAAATAATACCTGACATAATAAGGTAACCTTCATCTTTCACAAGACGATAAGCATCTTCGGTCATGTTAACCAAAATATCAGCAAGGATATTTGCCACAATAACGTCAGCTTTAACATCAACACCTTGCAAAAGGTTACCAGTAGCCACGTGGATGTTTTCAGTGTTAGCATTCAAGTCAATATTTTCTTGTGCCACGCGCACAGCCACTTCATCAAGGTCATAAGCATAAATGTCTTTTGCACCAAGAAGTGAACTTGCAATTGAAAGCACACCAGAACCAGTACCCACATCAATCACTGTTTCACCACCACGAAGCACTTGTTCGAGGGCAAAAAGACTCATTTTTGTTGTTGGGTGAGTACCTGTACCAAATGCCATACCAGGGTCAAGACGAATTGTTTTTTCACCTTCACTAGCTTCGTAATCTGTCCAGCTAGGCACAATTGTTAAATCGTGACTGATACGAGTTGGTTCATAATATTTTTTCCAGTTTTCTGCCCAATCTTGCTCCGCTAATTCTTGCGTTGCGTAGTGAACATCACCAGCATCAACTCCAAAATTTGTCAATTCGGCCAAACGTTTGGCCACTTCTTTTTCGACAGCTTCAATATCGATGTGTTCTGGGTAGTAAGCTGTAATTTTAACAGTCTCTACCTGTTTGATTTCTGGGAAAACTTCGCCATATTTGCCCACATGTCCAAGATAGTCCGCACTATCATCAATAGCCACACCTTGACTACCTAATTCAATCAAAATATTGGATGCAGCTTCTTCTGCATCACGTAAAACCTCAACAGTTAACTCTTTCCACTTGTCCATAAATTCTGATACAAAGGACGACCAGAAAACGACTGAAAAATTAGGAAGCTTGATGACGTGTCGACAGACACTAGTCAAGCTTATCTTTTTCCCGAGTTTTCCGGCCGTGTTCAAAACTGAACACTTATCCTTTTTTCCTTTCTTTTAATAAATTCTTCTCTCTAGAACTAACTTTAATACTCCTTAATACCTCGGATAAGCAAAGAATTCTGCTTCTTTCAATTCTGCTTTTCCTTTTTCAAAGCTTTCAGCGTCCCATTCGAGGGCAAAGTCTGTAGCATTTTCGTCTGCTAGGAAATCCATCAAATCATCAAGCCCTTTAGTTGCTACATCATTTAAAGTTTCAGCAAAATACGCCAAGAATTCACGTGAAAAACCTTTTTTAGCATCAAAAGGAATAGTAACTAAGTAATCCTCTTCATTTACTTTAGATTTTGCTTGGTTGTAAAATAGCACGTAGTCTTCAAAGACAATATCTTCGCTGCTAACTTCACCTTGATCATCAACTGTTTCAACAGCTGATTGGTTTTGTGCTTCCAAAATAAAAGTCACTTCAACAGCATGATTTTTTTTGTTCCAATCAATTGCATAATCAAACGTGAAGTGCTTGTCTAATTCTTCTTCTAATACTGATAAAAAGCCAAATTTAGCCATTAAAAATTTCTTCCAATCTTCTTTTGTGTTACAATTATTTTATCATACTTAAGGGGAAATGACATGCAAATACGACCAATGAAGCTAGAGGACATTGACCAAGTTGTTGCATTGGAGAATCGAACATGGGATAACTTTAATACACCAGCTAGCTTACCAGCCGCAAATAAACATAAAATCATTCAAGCTTTCCAGAATCATTCCCACTATCTCGTTGCTGAAGAAAATGGGATTATTTTGGGTGTTCTTGATTATCATGCCTACTATCCTTTCCCTAGCGCACATCACGTGGTAACCTTCATTGTCGCAGTCGACAAAGATACACAAGGTCAGGGTATCGGGCATTCTCTTATCCGATCTTTCTTTGCCATGGCTAAAGCTGATAATTATAAAAAAATTGTCATTCATGTACTCTCATCAAATGAAAGAGCCTGTTCATTCTATGAAAATATCGGCTTCACTCTCGAAGCTACCCTTAAAAATCAATTCTATCTAAACGGTACTTACGTCGACGACCTCATGTACAGTTATTACTTGGAGGAAATACATGCCAAATAATCTCGCTTTACGGATGCGTCCTAAAAATATCGATCAAGTCATTGGACAAAAGCATCTGGTAGGCGAAGGAAAAATCATTCGCCGCATGGTAGAAGCTAATATGCTTTCATCCATGATTCTTTACGGTCCTCCTGGAATCGGAAAGACCTCAATTGCTAGTGCTATCGCAGGAACAACCAAGTACGCCTTTCGTACGTTCAACGCGACAACCGATAGCAAAAAACGCCTACAAGAAATTGCTGATGAAGCAAAATTCTCTGGTGGTTTAGTGTTACTACTCGATGAAATTCATCGCCTAGATAAAACGAAACAAGACTTTCTATTACCTTTGCTTGAAAATGGTAATATTATCATGATTGGAGCAACCACTGAAAATCCATTTTTCTCAGTTACTCCAGCCATTCGCTCAAGAGTACAAATTTTCGAACTAGAACCTCTATCAACGGACGATATCAAATTCGCTTTACAAACAGCATTGTCTGACAAAGAACGTGGGTTTGATTTTGATGTTTCTATCGATGATGATGCTATCGACTTTATCGCAACAGCAACCAACGGGGACCTTCGTTCAGCCTTTAATTCACTTGACCTAGCAGTCATGTCAACTAAACCAGATGATAAAGGTCTTCGCCACATCAGTCTTGATACCGTAGAAAATAGTTTGCAACGTAGCTACATCACAATGGACAAGGATGGCGATGGACATTACGATGTCCTCTCAGCTCTTCAAAAATCCATCCGTGGTTCTGACGTCAATGCCAGTCTTCACTATGCCGCTCGTTTGATTGAAGCTGGTGATTTACCAAGTCTTGCTCGAAGACTCACTGTAATCGCCTATGAAGACATCGGTCTTGCTAACCCTGATGCTCAGATTCATACCGTTACAGCCCTTGATGCTGCGCAAAAAATCGGCTTTCCTGAAGCCCGTATCTTGATTGCTAATGTTGTTATCGATTTAGCATTATCACCAAAATCAAATTCTGCTTATACCGCTATCGATCAAGCTATCGCTGATCTTCACAAAAATGGCACACTGCCAATTCCACGCCATTTACGTGATGGGCACTATGCCGGTAGCAAAGAACTCGGAAATGCCCAAGGCTACAAATACCCTCACAACTATCCTGAAAAATGGGTTAAACAACAGTACTTACCAGATAAATTGGTCGGCAAAAATTATTTTGAACCTAATCAAACTGGTAAATATGAACGCGCCCTAGGTGCCAACAAAGATCGAATCGACCATCTATCAAAATAGTTCAAATGCTTTTTCCGTAAGTTTTCTGAGAATTTTTCAAAAAACGCTTTCTAAAAATTCAGGCTTCCCTCTTGAAAAAATTTTTTAAAGTGGTATCATAATTACATAAGTTAATTGCTGTGGCATACGAATTCACATCAATGTGTTGACCGACTAAATATTTGTATTTCGGGAAACAGTAGTCTTTCTCCAGTATGCAAGCCGTCACACGCGGAAGCGACTAAGGAGAAGCGAGTTGCCCACCTGCTTGTAGATCGCGGGTTCAATACAAATCGTGGATCACGGTGCCAATACAGCTTCTCATCCTTCCTTAGCTCAGTTGGTAGAGCAGTGGACTCTTAATCCATGGGTCATAGGTTCGAGCCCTATAGGGAGGATTTTCCCACATACCTGAAACCTTGTTAAATCAAGGTTTTTTCTTTTCTCAAATAAATTCTCACAATCAAAAAGCACGCCAAAAACAGCGTGCTTTTATAGTTATTGAAAAAAAAGAAAAGTTTTAAAGGATTAATACTATTGTATCACATTTCCTTCTCTCAACAACATTAGCTTTTAATATAAAGATTGTCACAGTGTAAATTCTGACCATGTCAGTCAAAACAACACAAAAAAGAGAACCAACAAAAATGTATTATAGTATCACTCATCCAAAACAATCCTACCATCTTATACCATCAAAAACGGCACTGTCCCCAGTGCCAATGGAGATGTAAACAATAATGTTTCGGATGAATTTATTTTATCATAATTTCTCCTAATCAAATCATACTTCACCAATAAATAACTTGTCAGACTGACAAAAAAAGCTTTTATTCTCTTTTTTAATTACTTTATGCTAGAATGTAGGTGAAAAATTGTTCATGGAGGTTAAGCAATGGACACTCTCATTATTTACTCACATCCTTATGACAAAAGTTTCAACCATGCTATTTTAGAAAATGTCGAAGGGGAGTTGATGCAAAAAGAACAACATTTTAACCTTGTCGACTTATACAAAGATCATTTTAATCCAGCCTATACATCTGAAGAATTGGCATTATTCAAGGATGGTGGAACTACTGATCCGCTTGTCGTTCAATATCAAAAATTCCTCACCAATGCGAATCATGTCATTTTTATCTTTCCTATTTGGTGGAATGATACACCAGCAATGATAAAAGGATTTATCGATAAAGTCATGAAAAAGAAATTCGCCTATGAAGTCGGAAAAACCGGGGTTGTCGGGCACCTCACGCATATCGAAAAAGCTACTATTCTGACCACCTCTACTTCACCTACTTGGTATTTAAAACTTTTCTGTAGTAACGCTATTAAGAAAGTCTTTATCAATGCTACCTTGAAACAACTTGGCATTAACCATATCACTTGGCAAAACATGGGAAATATCGATAAAAGCACAGCACAAGATCGCCAAAATTTTTTGAATAAGATTGACCTTTAACAAAAACAGCACCCCAAAAAGGGTGCTATTTTTAATCTCCGTTATGATACTCAAAAGCAATGACATAACTTTTTTCTTCATTAGCCTGTAAGACAATATCCCCAAATTCCTTATGGTTAATAGCATCTGGTAAGAATTGGGCTTCGAGTGCTATCGCTTCAAATTCTTTTGCCATTTTTCCTTTATCACGCGCTGGGTAAATCCCATCAGGAATACCAACCATACTGTAGGCTACCCAGGCGTTACGGTCTGAATAAAGTCGAACAGCATCACCACTTTCTTCATCCTTTAATTCGCCGCAAGCTTTGTCAAGTGATGGAGCCACAAGAAAGGCATCATCAAAACCACCTGTCGCATTAATAGCATCTCCTAAGTTTTGACCATTTCTAAAATCGTAAGCTGTATCAGTCACATCAATAAGATTACCCGTTGGAATAAGGTTATCGTGTGTTTCCAAATAGTGGTTAGCTGCTAGTGTAAAGGTATGACGGCTCAAATCCTGTCTTTCACCAAGATTGAAGTAAACATGATTCGTTGGGTTAAAGAAAGTCGCTTGACCACCGTTTTTACCAGTGTAGATAATCGTAAAGCGATTGTTATTATCTAGGGTAAAGCGCACTTTAACAAGCATATCTCCCGGAAATCCATCAATGCTTTCTTTGGCATTATAAGCCATCTCTACACTTGCCTGATTACACTTAGTTTCAACGCTGGCTTTCCAAAGTTGCTTATGAAAACCTTGAGGGCCACCATGAAGCGTACTGCCATTTTCATTTTGTGGCAATCGAATATCTTCTCCATCAATGCTACATTTTCCAGCTCCAATACGACCTGCAACACGTCCAATGGATTGTCCCGCACACAAAGTATTTTTACCGTACTCGGCTGGGTCATCAAAACCAATGATAATATTTTTATGTCCACCTTTTCCATCTGGAACTAAAAATTCTTGCCAAGTTCCCCCCAAGGTTAGTAAACCAACTTGGACATCATTATCATTGATAATCGTGTATTTTTCAATATCTTTCCCATCAATATTAGCAATAACTTCTTGTGCTACTTTCATTTTTCTCCCTCTTTCTTAGGTCTTGTCTTTATTTTACTCTTTAGAAAAAGATATGTAAACGTTTACCTTGTTATTTTACCGAGGTTTTACTAAATACTATTTTTACTACAAAAAACTCCTGCCCTAACGGACAGGAGTTAAATTTATCGATAAACTTATTTTACAACAATGTTTACAAGTTTATTAGGTACCACTCAAAATCTCTGGGAGAGGTTTTGAGGTTGGAGATAAAACTAATAAACTTGTATCCAAAATTATTTCACAACGATATTTACAAGTTTATTAGGTACCGCAATCACTTTGATAATGTCTTTACCAGCGATTTCAGCTTGAATTTTTTCGTTTGCAAGAGCAAGTTTTCCAAGTTCTTCTCGACTTGAATCTTTTGGTACAACAAGTTTTGCACGAACTTTACCTTTGATTTGGATAACAATTTCAACGTCGTTTTCAACGAGTTTTGATTCGTCCCATGTTGGCCATGCAACGTATGAAATTGATTCACCTGATTGTGTCAATTCTTGCCACAATTCTTCAGAAAGGTGTGGTGCAAATGGAGCTAGCAATTGTACAAATCCTTTAGCGTAATCAGCAAAGAGTTTGTCTTCTTTATTAGCAGCATTGACAAAGACCATCAATTGAGCAATAGCTGTGTTGAATTTCATGGCTTCAAGTTGTTCAGTAACAGCTTTGACAGTTTCGTTGTAAACTTTATCCAAGTTACCGTTGTTTTCAGCTACAACTTCTTTTGTTGTCAACAAGCGGTAAACGCGGTCGAGGAATTTACGTGAACCTTCAAGACCTTCTTCAGACCAAGCGATTGAAGCATCAAGTGGTCCCATGAACATTTCATAGACACGAAGAGTATCAGCACCATAACGCTCAACCACATCATCAGGGTTAACAACGTTTTTAAGTGATTTAGACATTTTCGCTGGTGCTTGTTCAAGTTCTTCACCAGTTTCAATATGGAAGAATGAACCATCACGTTTTTCAACTTTGTCAGTTGCTACAAGGGCACCGCGGTGATCGCGGTAGCTTGTTCCCAAAATCATACCTTGGTTGAAGAGTTTTTGGAATGGTTCTTTGGTTGGAACAACACCTAAATCATAAAGGAATTTGTGCCAGAAACGAGCGTAGAGAAGGTGAAGCACAGCGTGCTCAGCACCACCGATGTAGATATCAACTGGCAACCAAGCTTTTAGAAGCTCTTCATCAGCCAATTTTTCATCGTTGTGTGGATCAATGTAACGTAGGAAGTACCAGCTTGAACCAGCCCATTGAGGCATTGTATTTGTTTCACGACGACCTTTAACACCGTCTTCACGTGTCACTTCAAGCCAATCAGTCAAGTTAGCAAGTGGTGATTCACCTGTACCTGAAGGTTTGATATCTTTTGTTACTGGCAATACAAGTGGAAGTTGATCTTCTGGAACAGCTGTTGTTGTACCATCTTCCCAGTGGATGATTGGGATTGGTTCACCCCAATAACGTTGACGTGAGAAGAGCCAGTCACGAAGACGGTAAGTTACTTTCTTATTACCAACACCTTCTGCTTCAAGCCATTCGACCATTTTGTCAATAGCTTGCGCTTTATCAAGACCATCTAGGAAACCAGAGTTGATGTGAAGTCCATCTTCTGTGTAAGCTTCTTCTTCAACATTTCCACCTTCAAGAACTGGAATGATTTCTAGGTTAAATTGTTTTGCAAATTCCCAGTCACGTGTATCGTGAGCAGGAACAGCCATGATAGCACCAGTACCGTAGCTAACAAGAACATAGTCAGCAATCCAGATTGGCATTTCTTTACCGTTTACTGGGTTGATTGCATAGCTACCAGTCCAAACACCTGTTTTTTCTTTAGCAAGGTCTGTACGAGCAAGGTCAGATTTAAGGCTTGCTTGGTGTCTGTAGTCAGCAACTGCTTGAGCTTGTTCTGGTGTTGTAATAGCTTCAACAAGTGGGTGTTCAGGAGCTAAAACAGCGTAAGTTGCACCAAATAGTGTATCTGGGCGAGTTGTAAAGACAGTGAAATCTTTATCAGTATCTTTTACTTTGAAAGTAACATTGGCACCAGTTGATTTACCAATCCAGTTACGTTGCATGTCTTTGATTGATTCTGGCCAATCAAGGTCATCCAAGTCTTCAAGCAAACGTTCTGCGTAAGCTGTGATTTTAAGCATCCATTGACGCATTGGTTTACGAACAACTGGGTAACCACCACGTTCAGATGTTCCGTCCGGAAGCACTTCTTCGTTGGCGATAGCTGTACCTAATTCTTCAACCCAGTTAACTGGTACTTCAGCTTCGTATGCCAAACCTTTTTCATACAATTTTGTGAAAATCCACTGAGTCCATTTGTAGTAGTTAGGGTCAGTAGTGTTCACTTCGCGGTCCCAGTCATATGAGAAACCAAGTGAGTTGATTTGACGTTTGAAGTTAGCGATATTTTTAGCTGTAAATTCAGCTGGGTCATTACCTGTATCCATCGCGTATTGTTCTGCTGGAAGACCAAAAGCATCCCAACCCATTGGGTGAAGAACGTTATAACCTTGAGCACGTTTGAAACGGCTAAGAATATCAGTCGCAGTGTATCCTTCTGGGTGTCCTACGTGAAGACCAGCACCAGATGGGTATGGGAACATGTCTAATGCGTAGAAGTTTGGTTTATCCGCATCTGTCCCTGTTTTAAAAGTATGGTTATCAGCCCAAAAGGCCTGCCATTTTTTCTCAATCTCTTTGTGATTATAAGTTGCCATGTCATTTCTCCATGTTCTTAGTATTGGTTACTATTATACCACGAAAAGAATAAAGAAAAAAGGCGAAATCACGGGGGATTTCATACCTTTTGTTAGTTGATGAGACAAGTTTGATATCAAATCAAATCTTCGCTCATTATTTTGCTAAATATTCCTTCAATTTTGTCATATCTTCTTTGGCATCTGCTAAGCCGACTTGGTAAATTTCTTCGTATTTTTCAGGATTTGTTTCAAGACGTCCGATTTCTAAATTTTGGCTTGGACGAATGGCAAAGAGTTCGCCTTTATTTTCCAAGTCAATGATGTGCTCAACGGTCGCATTGTAATGCTCATAACGCTTTGAAGCGACTTCTACGAATCTAGGATATTTTCTATAAAAAAGTCTATAAAGACGACCGCTGCTTGGTTTTTTGCGGTAATCAATTGGACGTGTTAAGACAACAATCAATTTATCAAATCCTAAACTTCTTGCAAAATCTACTGGGATACTATCTGAAAGACCACCGTCAAGATATTTTTGGCCATTCCATTCTACAATTTTTGAAGCTAATGGCAGAGCTGAGCTTGCTCGAAGCAACTCCATTTGCTCAAAGACATTATCAACTTTATGATATTCAGGTTTTCCTGTTGCTAAATTCGTTACCGTTGCATAAAAAGGAATGCCTGATTCTTCAAAGACTTTTTCATCAAAAACATCTAGTTCCATGGGGACTTTGTAGTAAGCAAAGTCTTTATTAACCACGTTTCCCGTCTTTAGCCATGAACGAAGTCCCATATAATTAGGATAAGAAGCATATTTTTTATTGTATCGAATAGCACGACCTCTTTGTTTTGATAGAAAATTAACACCAAATAAAGCACCTGCAGATACCGAAACAATACCGTCAACCTTGATACCAGCATCTAAAAAAGCATCTAGCACTCCTGCCGTATACAAGCCACGCATGCCACCGCCTTCTAATACTAAACCAACAGACATTCTCTTCCTCCGTTCTTTCTAATTTTGTTACTTATTATACCAAAAAACAAGCTATTTAGAGCGTTTCTGCTATGTTATAATGGTTCTAACAAGACCAAGGAGCCATTTATGAGAAAGAAAATCTATAATATCATCGAGCCAAACAAAAATCTAACCACTGTCGAAAAAATCTATGATGTTTTCATGGTTATCGTGATTATTGCAAGTTTGTTGCCTTTAACCATCAAAACGCATTCCACTTTTTATGCGCATCTAGAAAATATAACAACTATTATTTTTATTGTCGATTATGTCTTGCGTCTAATAACCGCTGACTTTAAACTAAAACAAGGAAAATGGTCATTTGTCAAATACCCTTTTACTTTTCTAGCAATGACTGACTTGCTAGCCATCTTGTCATCACTTCTCTTTTGGAATAATACTTTTCGTCTGCTAAAAATTATTCGCATGGTTCGTACCATTCGAGTCTTTAAACTCTTTCGATACTCTAGAAGCCTTAATCTTCTCCTCCATGTACTTAAAAAGCAAAAAGAATCTTTGCTGATTGTCGGAGCCTTGGTCATCACTTATATTTTTATCTCTGCTTTGATTATCTTCAACGTCGAGCCGACAACTTTTAATACCTTTTTTGATGCTCTGTACTGGGCAACCATTTCTTTAACAACCGTTGGTTACGGAGATATTTACGCCGTATCAGCTATCGGTAAATTAATCACCATGATTTCATCAATTCTTGGCGTTGCTATCATCGCACTTCCTGTCAGCATCATGACAGCTGGTTACCTTGAAGAAATTGAAGAGCAAAAACGCCGTCGTAGACACTAAAATAATCAAAAAGCTGAACTTCTTTAAAGAGGTTCAGCTTGTTTTGATTATTACAATTCAGCGATTTGGTAAAGTTCCAATTCAGCTTGTGTTTCAGTTCCGAACATGTTAATCATCAATTTAACTTTATTATTTTCGATTTCAACAACACGTCCTTCTTGACCAACAAAAGCACCATCGATGATTTGAACCACATCACCTGGTTTGATGTTTGTATCAACAACATCAACAGTTTGTCCCATTGAAATAAGGATTGCGCGGATTTCTTCTTCCAAAAGTGGTGTTGGTTTTGAACGGTTACCATGTGAACCAACGAATCCAGTAACGTTTGGTGTATTACGAACAACAAACCAAGCTTCGTCTGTCATAACCATTTCAACCAAAACATAACCTGGGAAGCGATTTTCTTCAACTTCTTTGACTTTACCATTTTTTTCAACGTTAACTGTTTGTGTTGGAATTTCGACACGCAAGATGTTATCCAACATGTTATAAGTTTGTGCACGTTGCAACAATGTTTCTTTAACTTTGTTTTCGTAACCAGAGTAAGTCTGTAGGACAAACCAACCTTTATCAAAAGAATCTAACATAATTTCCTCCATTATAAAAAAGCCCTCCGAGGGCTCTTTAGGTGTTTTTCTTTATTTTATTATAGGAAAAATAGCTGGCGCTGTCAACGAATTGCTGCTAAAGAAGCTTGTTTAAGAGTCTAAAAAACAAAAGAATATTACCAAAGATAATAACTAAGGTCACCAATGCATAAAGATATAAGTAATAATCATCTAAGCCAAAATACAAAAGAAAAACGAAGCAGATTAAACCACTAATAACGCCCCCAACTAGCCCTGGAACATATCTCCTCAACACTAGACTTTGCGCAATATGCCCAATAATATGGTAAATATAAGCAATAATAGCCGTCACATAAAATCCAAAGCGATTACTATAATAGCTAATCCCTAAAATTAACAACAAAAGCAGCAGTTGCTCAAAGACCGTAAGATTAAAAATCAGCGGTTTACAATATTCTCGAATTTTTTTAGTTTTCTTAGAGGTCGGTAAACTTGAAACAAATTTAGGCATAAAAATCAATTCTTCCATTTCATGTATCATAAATAATGCCGGAAAAATCATAAAAAATTCTACCATGCTCATCACCAATACCCCATAATTCTACTTGTTATTTCACTACCATTATATGACTTGGCTGCAAAAATAAAAAACCGTAGCTTTAGGCTACGGTTACATTTTAAAATCGATTTAATAAGTCCATCACTCCCAGTGAGAGCAATTTATCGAAAATGAAAATAACAATGGTAAAGAATGCTGTATATTCAAGTACAGAGATATAATCTTTCCAACGTTGTTTACGATTTGGCCAAGTTGTTTCACTTAAAATCGTAAAAACTCCCTTAATGAATGCCACAGGCGACTCCTCCTTATTCTATCATCTCGCTCATTACTCTAAAGCTGAGAATGACTGCTACCAATTATCGTGTTTCTTTGTGTAGCGTGTATTTTTTACAATGTTTACAATATTTATTAACTTCTAGTCGTACAGGTTTGGGGTTGCTACTAACTCCGATAGAGTAGTTACGGCTTCCACATTCTGTACAAGCTAAACTTGCTTTTTTCTGTGCCATAATTCCTCCGAGACCTTATTTTATCATGTTTTTCGTAACTTGGCAAGTGGCTTAGTTAGTCTGCTTATTGAACCAACTTGAGAAGCTATCCCAAGCATCTTTTACCGCACGTCCAATCTTATCTCCTGCATCTTGAGCTGATTCTTGAACTTTATCAAGAATGTTATCAGAACTTGAGGATTGACTTGTACTTGTTTGACCATTTGCGCTATAAACCAAGTCATAACCATTTTGGCTATAAGCATTTTCAACGGTAAATTCAGTTCCTGCAGTGTATGGCAGAATGCTACTTGCTACGGCGCTAAAGATTGTCGAAGCTGTACCTGAACTTGCATCAGTCAAGTAGTGGTTTTCATCTGTCGAATCATAACCAATCCATTGTGCGATTACCACATCTGGCGTATAACCAATAACCCATTGGTCACTCGTCAAATCCGCATTAAAGTTGGCTTCCACAGTACCTGTCTTACCAGCAATAGTGTAACCATAAGCATTGGCATTAACAGCTGAACCATTTGAGAAAGTTCCAAGCATCATACTTGTCATCTTATCAGAAACAGACTTACTAATCACGCGCTTCGTTGATGATTTAAACTCTGCAATCACATCGCCGCTGGCATTTTCAATCTTAGAAATCAAATGTCCTTTAGGCATTACGCCACCATTAGCAAATGTTGCGTAAGCTTGAGCCATTTCAAGTGGATTGGTTGTCACTCCACCACCGAGGGCCACACCCAATTCTTCCTTAACATTTTTCATGTTAAGACCAAATTTCTGACCATAACTCATTCCCTTGCTTACACCGATTTTATGAAGCAAATAAACGGCTGGAATGTTGTATGAATTTGCTAAAGCTTGATACATTGGAAGGTCTGCTGTTTCAATACCTGCATAGTTAGTTGGTGAATAACCATCATAATCTCTAGGAGTATTTGGCAAATCAGTCGTAATAGCATAGCCTGAAGCAACAGCTGGTGAATAAACTACCAGAGGCTTAATAGTTGAACCTGGGCTACGTGAAGCTTGTGTCGCATAGTTAAAGCTACGGAAAGTTGCTGAACTTGGACTAACACGACCCACCAAACCACGTACCGCACCAGTCGATGGATCCATCGCCACACTAGCACCTTGAGCAGTTTGACCGTCATAATCAGACACTGGGAAATAAGCCGTATTATCAAAAACAGCTTGCATGTTAGCTTGGTAGTTTTGGTCTAACTCTGTGTAAATCTTATAACCATTATTGACAATATCATTTTCAGATAAACCATATTTTTTCTCAGCTTCCTGAATCACCGCATCAAAATAAGAACCATATTGATAATCATCTGAGTTACCAGTATAAGTATCATTCAACTCATTAGCAATATTGACTTGCTTAGCCTGATCAGCTTCTGCTTGTGTAATCTTGCCAGCATCCACCATAACACTTAAGACGGTATTGCGACGGTTAGTCGCATTTTCTATAGAATAATAAGGATTGTAAATTTCAGGTCCTTTTAGCATCCCCGCTAAGATGGCTGATTGTTCAACTGTCAGATTTGCAGCATCTGTTCCGAAATATTTACGACTGGCATCTTGGACACCCCAAACAGAATTTCCAAAATAAGCATTGTTCAAATACATGGTCAAGATATCATCTTTACTGTATTTTTTGGTCAATTCAATCGCTAGGAAAAATTCTTTTGCCTTACGTGTGATGGTTTGTTCTTGAGTCAAATAAGCATTTTTAGCTAATTGTTGTGTGATGGTTGACCCACCACCAAAATGTCCCATGGTAAACAAAGCCAAGAAGAAACGAGAGTAATTAATCCCGCCATTTTTATAAAATGAACGGTCTTCTGTAGCAATAACTGCATTTTTCATGTTATCGCTGATAGCATTTAACTCAACGTAAGTTCCTTTTTGCCCTGAAAGGGAACCGACTTGATTCTCATCTTTGTCATAGATAACTGTTGTAGCTTTCAAAGCGTCCTGCAAATCCGAGACATTGGTTGATTTGGCAACCGCAAATAGATAAGAACCAATTGCTAGAACTGTAATTCCAACTAAGATTAGTAGGATTTTTCCAACTCGGTAACGACGCCAAAAACGTCTAATGGGATTCTTTGGCGATGGCATAAAGCGAGAAATTTTTTGCATCCAAGCTGGCTGTTTCTTTGCTTTCTCATGATATCCTTTACTGCGTTGGTAAGTTGGAGCTTTAGGCTCTTCAATGTTTTCAGTTTCAAAGTCACTTAAATCATCAGCCAGATAATCATCCAAACTATCTTCTTTTTCACTGTCCTGGCTGGTGTGATTTTTGAAAGGCAGTTCTTTCTTTACTTGATTTAAAAAAGAAAGAACTTTTTCTTTAATCATTTTAAATTTTGTCATACCCACATTATAACAGTTCTTTTTAAAATCGTCAGATGAAAAGGGATTTCATCTTGGATACAACGTTTTCATCTCTTTTATGGTAAAATAAAAGTATCAATAAAACGTTCACAACTAATCTGGTTGTTACTCTTGTCCACGATACTCGTTTTGAGTATTAGAAAGGATTTTACCATGAATAAAGGATTTGAAGCATTCAAAAAAACATTGTCACACGATAGTTTAAAAGCAGTTTATGATGAAACCAAACTCGAAGTTTCTGAAAGTGAAGCTGAAGGCACAGAAGCTTATTCAATGGCTGTCGCGACACAAATGGCAGTTAACCTTTTAGAAAAATACCATGATTGGTTACACGAAAACGATCAAAAATAAACCACTAACGCGCCTGATATGGTGCGTTTTTACTTGCACTCATGCTATAATAACATTATGACTTTATCATTTACGCTTAAAAATCCTTACCCAGATTGTACCGTTAAGGAACTATTAGAAGAGCATTTGCTTATTCCACGAAAAATTCGCCACTTTTTGCGCACAAAAAAACACTTACTAATCAACGGCGAAACCATCAATTGGCAAAGTCTGGTGAAAACCGGCGACAAGATTCATTTAATTTTTGATGACGAAGATTATCCCCAAAAAGAAATTCCTTTCGGACAAGCCGACTTGGTTGATTGTCTTTACCAAGATGAACATCTCATTATCGTTAACAAGCCAGAAGGCATGAAAACGCACGGTAATGAGCCAAATGAAATTGCTCTGCTCAACCACGTCTCAGCCTATGTTGGACAAACTTGCTACGTCATCCACCGTTTAGATATGGAAACTAGCGGAGCAGTTATGTTTGCTAAAAACCCCTTTGTTCTGCCAATTCTCAATCGTCTGCTAGAAAATAAAGACATTTCACGTGAATACTGGGCACTAGCTCAAGGAAAATTTGAGCCAAAACATCAAGTTTTCCAAGATAAAATTGGACGTGATCGACATGATCGCAGAAAACGTGTTGTGGACCGCAGAAATGGCCAAACAGCCTTAACTATTGTAGACCGCCTCAAGGTCTTTCCAAAAGGGTCGCTGGTCAAATGCCGCCTAAAAACAGGACGCACACATCAAATTCGCGTACATTTATCCGCACATGGCCATGCCATCATCGGTGATCCATTATACAGTAATATTCCTGCTAAGCGCCTCATGCTCCACGCGCATAAACTCAGCTTCACACACCCATTTACTCTTGAAAAAATCAGCGTTGAAGCAAAATCAAAAACATTTGAAGCTGGATTACATTAAAAGGGAGTGAGACAGAAATCAGTAGTTTCGCAGAAACTTGATTTCGTCGTCTCACCCCCGCAAGGTTGAGTAGGGTTGTAAAAGCTGATTTATCAGCGTATTAGAACCCACTCAACTACTGCATCTTGTAATAATAACTATGTAAACAAAGAAGCTGGGTACTTTTGTCTCAGACTTTTACTTTATTTCTTACTTAAAGTTTTTCCAAGCATTGGTTTACTATAATCAAAATCAGCATCTTTATTGGCTTGCCATACCACTAGAGTAAGCTTGTTACCATCTACCTTAATGCCAAATGTATACTTAACACCTACACCACCTAAACCACTTACTACAAAGACGCTTGTATCAGCATCGTCTCCATAAACAAAGTGATAAACATTATTTCCTTTATCTTCGATAGCAGTAATCTTAGTTTGTTTCTTATTATTTTTAGTTGTTTGAGTGACTGTACCATCAGCATCAAAAGTAAATGAGGTATCATTTTTATCATCCACTTTCCATGTTCCTAGCATGGCTTCTGGGAAGAGAGAATCGACTTTAATTTGATTATCTTCATTGGTCACAGTGATGCTCTTTTGTCCTGAGTTAGCAACCACATAGCTTGTTCCTTCTTTTTTCAAGGTCAATTTTCCTTCTAGCGTTTGGATTACTTCACCAGAAGTTTGCTTTTCAGGATCTGTTGATTTATCGTAATGGAAATCATAAGTTGCTGTAAAGCCTGCGACATAAGTTTCTTTACCAACTTGAGAAAGACTAGTCAATGTAATATTAGGCACTGTTAGACTTGTTGCCTTGCGGCTGTCTGTTTGCATCTTAGCCTTGATACTTTCTTTTAACCCTTTATAAAACTCATTGTTCCCACCATCTTCAAAAACAGTGGATACTGTTGGCGAATCCTGACCAGCGTTCAAATAGAGAATCATTTGATCAAAAGCAGATACCAATACTTTACCAGCAGTTTCATTATCTAAAAGATTATCGACATTTAAAGCCACCGTATCCCCATCAGAAATACTTGAAAGAGCTTGCTTTTGCGATTTTAAATCCCCGTCTGAGAATTTTTTCTTAACATAAGCTTGTGCAGAATCGGTTAATGGATAATCGCTAACCTCGTACTCACCATTTTCCAAAGTACCTACGCGCGTGTCATCAAAATAAAGGTCGCCATCTACTAAATTACTAGTTACTTTAAAGTTCTTAAAACTAACTGACAAATCTAGCAAAGTATTCTTGCCATCATAGGCTTTGCTAAGTTTAACTGGCTTGCCATTGTATTTACCTGAAATACTTGCGGTATAATCTGCAATAGGTAAACGCTCAAGATTGACTTGATAGTCATCTGAATCACTTATTGCAACTTTCTTTTTATTTAGCAAAACATCAACCTTGTTGACATTAGTCTTAATGGTCAAATTCAAAGGTTTCAAGGCAATGCGATAATTTGGGAAAATCAAAAACTTATGACCGATTTTTTTCACATAAGCATCATCAGAAGCATCAGCTTTCTTCAACTCACTACTTAGCTTGTCAGCTTCTGTTTTTGAAAGTTTACTAAATGTGGCATACTTAGCCTCATCAGTTGTCACCTTTTCATCATTATCTGCCCAGACAATATAGCCCTTGATATTATCAAAAGTATCTCCAGATTTTTGATACGCTGAGACATAATCTCGAATCACTTGTTTTTTGGAATAGTGAAAACTTCCCCACACCACAAAAACGATTAGCAATGTTGCTGAAATCAAACTAGGAATCCAAATTTTTTTACGTTTTAACGTGTGTTTAAACTTTTTCATTTTAAGTCTCCCTATCTTAACGAATCTTGAATTATCATTATACCAAAAACTTTTTAAACACCTATTACAGAAAAATCACACCATATTACAACTAAAAAAGGCGGCTCTAAAAAACCACCTTTTACTATTCAGAAATCATCTTTGTTATCAATGATAACAAGATAAATCGCACCTAAAACCGCACCTGTAACACCTAACCAAAACATCATAAGCCTACTCCCTTCATCCAGTAAGCATATATAAAACTAAACCAGCATTTTCTAACCTTAGTATACTACAGACACAGCTTTTTTACGATTATTTTTATCTTTTCAGCATTTGCTTTTTTCAGAAAAAGAAAAAACGAACTCCACCAAATCAAAAGAGTTCGTTTTTCCTTTAAGTTTTTTTAGTGTAGCTGTCAGTCTTTTCAGAAAGTTATACAGTCAAGCTGCACCAGCATATTTTCAGCTGCCCCCAACTGAAAATACGATGTCAAAATAAATAAGTCTATAAGAATACCAAGATTTTAATGTGTGAACAATCAAAGAGCTTAGGCATTCTCAATAAACCCTATCTCATGTCATATCTCTCGGAAATGTACTAATTTTGAATTGAACGTATAATACTACTAATACTACAGACGGTGTCGCTCAATAAGAAAAAAAGATATGACTTATACACCTCAATCAAATAATTCAGGTGTCAAGATTAGCATATTGCTAACTCTCCTGGATATAAATCCATTCCCTTGAAGCAATACTCGTTATAACATATGACTTCCAAAAATCAAAAGCTCCCAATCAATTGATCCCTTCATATGTCAAACATCTTGCCTAACCAAGAATAATATTGCTCCGTAAGCACTACTTAAAATACTTACACGTATAATATACCACGGAAAAAAAGCTTTTTAGAAAATTCGCAAATATGAAAATTCAATTTTTGTTTTTTCATATATGATAATTTTAAGTTTTCCCTGTTTTTTACGATAAAATAAAGGTAATAGGAGGTCATTAGAATGTATAAGAAACTTATCGTACTAACAGCGCTTCTTCTTACTCTTAGAATTTGGCCTTTTTAACCTAACCAAAAATTTGTTCTTTCTAATTAAAAACCAAGGGATTTAATCCCTTGGTTTTTATTTTTTATATAGCTGGATAAATTGTTCTAGATGTTTTTCCAAGAGATTTGCCATCGTGGGATTTCCAAGCTTTTCAACCATTTCAATACAATCTCTCACTGGCTGAATATCATCAGTATCACCTTTCAAATAAGCCAAAGTATTTCTTAAAAAGGTTAAAAATACCACTGTAAACATATCTTGATAATTAATCATACTTTCCAATTTATTCATAAAATAATTCGTATAATAAAGTTGCTGATGTTCTATTAAAACCAAAATAATGTTAATAAAAGTCAATTGCGCTGCCTTTTTATGTTGAGAAAGAGACAAATAAAATTCATTACGTTCAGCAAATGCTCTTCCTAAGAAAATCAGATCAGCATCAGATAAAATAGACATAGTATTACTAAAAAGATAAAGTTCATACTCTGTCCACTGCTCAATACTGTAAAGATAATGTGTCAAAAACTGCTTATCATCTTCACTGATTTCATAACTTGAATCAAGAGAATAAATAGCACTAATAATATCAATCCGTGTCAAACGATTATAGGTGTCAAAATTTTCATCAGCTTCAAAATTTTTAAGCACCTCCTTTAAACCATCGATATCACCCGCAACCTGTAAATTAGCCAATTGATTACCAAGCTTAAAATAACTACTTTCTTGATAGTGATTAAGGGCATGTCCAAATTCTGAAAAACTCATGTGGATAGCTGAGATAGCTACTAGAAGCTTATCTGCAGTAAGCATCGTTTGCCCATTCTCAAATTTCGATAACTGGGAAATTGATAAATTTTCGCCAGCAACATCTTTTAGTTTTAATCCACGCGCCATGCGCAACTCACGATACAACTCACCCAAACTCATCATTTCTTTCTCGTCCACTATAACACACCCTCTTCCTAATCAGAATTTATATCTTCTTCATTATATCAAATTACTTCTGAATATTAGAAATTCATAACATCACAAAAAAACACCTCAAATGAGGTGTTTTTTTAATCTATTTAGCTTTTGGTTTAGAAGCCACCCATCATTGATGGATCCATACCTGGAGCTGCTGGAGTTGATGAAGCAGGTTCTGGATGGTTAGCAACAACTGCTTCTGTTGTCAAGATAAGGCTTGCTACTGAAGCAGCGTTTTGAAGAGCTGAACGTGTAACTTTAACTGGGTCAATGATACCAGCTTCTACCATGTCAACCCATTCACCGTTAGCAGCGTTAAATCCTGTACCAACTTCTGAGTTTTTCAAACGTTCAATGATAACTGAACCTTCATAACCAGCGTTGAAAGCAATTTGGCGAACTGGTTCTTCAAGGGCACGAAGGACAATGTTACGTCCAGTTGCTTCATCGCCTTCAAGATCTAGTTCAGCCACTTTTGAAATGACGTTAACAAGGGCTGTACCACCACCAGCAACAATACCTTCTTCAACAGCAGCGCGTGTCGCATTAAGGGCATCTTCAATACGCAATTTCATTTCTTTAAGAGCTGTTTCTGTAGCCGCACCAACTTTGATAACAGCAACACCACCAGCTAATTTAGCCAAACGTTCTTGAAGTTTTTCGCGGTCAAATTCTGATGTTGTTGAAACAAGTTGTGATTTAATCACGTTGACACGGTTAGCGATAGCATCTGCATCACCAGCACCTTCAACGATAACTGTGCTGTCTTTATCAACAGTTACTTTAGCTGCTTGACCAAGAGCTGCCATGTTAGCATCTTTCAACTCAAGACCAAGATCTTCTGTAATCACTGTAGCACCAGTCAAAATAGCGATATCTTCAAGCATTGCTTTACGACGGTCACCAAATCCTGGAGCTTTAACAGCTACAACATTGAAAGTACCACGGATTTTGTTAAGAACAAGTGTTGGAAGAGCTTCGCCATCAACGTCATCAGCGATGATGAGAAGTGGACGGCTTGTTTTAAGCACTTCTTCAAGAAGTGGCAAGATATCTTGGATGTTTGAGATTTTCTTATCTGTAATCAAGATGTATGGATTTTCAAGATTGGCTACCATTTTTTCATTGTCAGTAACCATGTATTGTGAAAGGTAACCACGATCAAATTGCATACCTTCAACAACGTCAAGTTCTGTTTCCATACCACGTGATTCTTCAATAGTGATAACACCATCGTTACCAACTTTTTCCATCGCTTCTGAAATGTATTCACCAACTTTTTCAGAACGTGATGAAACGGCAGCAACTTGAGCAATCGCTTCTTTATTAGCAACTGGTTGAGCAATTTCTTTCAATTCGTTAACTGCGACAGCAACAGCTGATTCAATACCACGACGGATACCAATTGGGTTAGCACCCGCAGTTACATTTTTAAGACCTTCACGAACGATAGCTTGTGTCAATACTGTAGCAGTTGTTGTACCGTCACCAGCGATGTCATTTGTTTTTGAGGCAACTTCTGAAACAAGTTTAGCTCCCATGTTTTCAAAGTGGTCTTCTAGTTCGATTTCTTTGGCAATTGTCACACCATCATTTGTAATAAGTGGTGAACCAAATGATTTTTCAAGAACAACGTTACGACCTTTAGGGCCTAAGGTTACTTTAACTGTATCTGCTAAAATATCTACCCCACGCATCATACTTGCGCGTGCATCTGATGAAAATTTAATATCTTTTGCCATATCTATTCCTCTGTTTGATTTCTATTAATATACTATTTTATTAATCTATCTTACGCCAATACGGCTAAAATTTCAGCTTCACGAACGATAGTAACAGTATCGTCACCATCTTTCACTTCGACACCTGCACCAGTTTCAATAATAACTTTATCTCCAGCTGCAACACTTGGTGCTACCAATTCACCTGTCAATGTACGGGCACCAGTACCAACAGCTACAACAGTTGCTGTTTGAGTTCTTTCTTTGCCTGCGCCAGCAAGGACAAAACCACCAACTGTTTGTTCTTTTTCTTCTTCAACTTTCAAGACCACACGGTCACCTAATGGTTTCAACATGCTTTTGCCTCCAATATTTTTATTATGATTAGCACTCCTTGTGTTAGAGTGCTAATATCTACAAAAACTATTCTAACACTTGGTCAGAAATAGTCAAGAAAAAAACACTATTTCTAACAAAAGAAAATACAGGAGTTTTCACTCCTGCATTTACGATTTTTCCTCGAGTAAATCACTTTTTTACCCCAACACTAGGGCATCGTCATTTAGGACTTGACCACTATTTTTATGGAAGAGGTCCATGAGTTGAGCAACAGTTAAATTTTTCTTTTCTTCGCCACGAACGTCAACGACGATTTTACCGTGGTAAAGCATAACCAAACGGTTACCATACTCAATAGCGTGTTCCATATTGTGGGTAATCATCAAGGTTGTGAGTTCTTGCTCTTCAACGACTTTCTTAGTCAGTTGCATCACCATATCACTCGTTTTGGGATCGAGAGCAGCTGTGTGTTCGTCAAGAAGCAAGACTTTTGGTCGTACTAAAGTTGCCATGGCAAGTGTGAGCGCTTGGCGTTGACCACCTGATAGGAAAGCTGCATCGGTTTTCATACGGTTTTCTAGTCCCAATCCTAGCTCAGCCAATTTCTCTTTGAAAAGTTGACGTTCTGCTTCTGTAACTGATTTTTTGAAAAAGCTACGCTTTTTGCCACGACGGTAAGCAATGGCCATATTTTCTTCAATGGTTAGATTAGTTGCCGTTCCCATTCGTGGGTCCTGGAAAACACGGCTAATGTCTTTTGAACGTGCGGCAACTGATGCTTTGCGAATGGATTGACCATCTAGGACAATATCTCCTTCGTCAATCTCAACCACACCTGCGATAGAGTTCATCAAGGTAGATTTACCAGCACCATTTCCCCCGATAACTGAGATAAAATCACCTTGTTCGATGTCCAAGTTTAAGCCACGTAAAACGTGATTTTCGTTAACTGTCCCTTTTTCAAAGGTTTTATGAATATTTGATAAGCTTAAAAGTGCCATTAGTCGTTACCTCCTGGAGTCAATGTTTTTGAGGGTTTAATGTGTAGTTTATTGCGAATTTCTGGAACATAGAGAATCAAAGCAAGAAGAACTGCTGAGGCCAATTTAAGCATTTGGGCATCCACATTCATGGCTAGGATAATAACAAGTACCAAGCGGTATAGAATTGATCCAAGAACAATTGACCAGAGGCGTTTACCAAGTGGCAAGTATTTGACAATCACTTCAGCCAAAATAATTGAAGCCAAGCCATTAACGATTGTTCCTGTTCCCATATTCATATCAGCGTAGCCGTTATTTTGCGCTAAGAGTGAACCAGCAAGAGCAATCAAACCATTTGAAATCATGTAACCTAGAATCTTCATACGGTCAACTTTAATCCCGTTAGCTTCACCCATAGCAAGGTTATCACCTGTCGCACGAAGAGCAAGTCCCATTTGTGTGTTCAACAAGACCACAAGTAATAGAATGACCAAAGCTACAAAGATAACACCAATCAAAATCACGGCGTAAAGTTTTGAAAGGCTGAGAGCTGACGTCATCACTGTTACAAGAGTTTCTTGACCAGCTAGTGACACATTGGCACTACCCAAAACCAAAAGGTTAACAGAATAAAGAGCTGTTAACACGATAATCCCTGTTAAGAGCGCTGGAATTTTCATCTTGGTGTGCAAGAAGCCAGCAACTGCACCGGCTAACATACCAGCCACAAAACCACCAATTGTCGCAAGCAATGGATTAATGCCATTAACAATCATAATAGCTGTTGAAGCTGCACCAAGTGGGAATGAACCTTCAGCAGAAAGATCTGCAATGTCCAAAATACGGAAAGTAATAAACACACCGATAGCCATGATAGCCCACAAGAGACCTTGTGAAATAGCTGTTAAAATGATATCAATCCAAGCATTTGAGCTTGATTTATCAGATTTGCTTGATTGGTTAGCAGCAGATTTCTCTTGACTGCCAGTTGATGCACTTGTCTTTGTTGTCTCTTCAGAAGAAGCATCGGTTGTTTCATTTTCAATGCTACTTAAATCAATACCAAGCGTTTTAGCCATATCATCATTAGCAACAACATTGAGAGCTTTAGGATATTCTGCAGCAACCTTACTTACATCTTCACCTTTAATAATACGAACAGCTAACTTAGCCGTTTGACGACCAAGTGCTTCATAATTTGCACCATAAGTAAAAAGAACACCTTGGTCAACCACGTCTGCAGAACCACCAACAACTGGAACTTTCATTTCTTTTGATAGTTCTGTAAGTAATGAAATGGCGCTGACAATCATATTATCTGTTGGGATGAAAAGAACTTGTGTTTGACTCATTAAGCTTTTAGCAGTGTCTTGAACATCATTAGTTGATGAAATCCCTTTGGTAATGACATTAATGCCTGCTTTAGCAAATTCTTTCTGCGCTTCTTCAACTTGAACTTCTGAATTACGTTCATTAGTTGTGTACATAATCCCAACTTTTTTCACATCAGGCATAACTTTTTGCAACAATTCTACCTGTTTTGAGATAGGAGACATATCGCTCGTTCCAGTCGCAATGCCGTTAGGAGTTTCCATAGTATCTACTAGTTTAGCTGATACAGGATCTGTAACAGCTGTAAAGACTACTGGAACATCTGTTGATAGATTTGACAAAGTCTGAGCTGCTGGAGTGGCAATCCCTAGAACCAAATCATTGTTAGAAATCAAGTTAGTTGAAATGGTTTGAAGGTTAGACTGGTCACCTTGAGCATTTTCATAATCTAACTTAAGATTCTTACCATCAACATAACCTTCTTTTTTTAATTCATCTACAAAACCT
Source organism: Streptococcus vicugnae (assembly GCF_016461705.1). Taxonomy (GTDB): domain Bacteria; phylum Bacillota; class Bacilli; order Lactobacillales; family Streptococcaceae; genus Streptococcus; species Streptococcus vicugnae. The sequence continues at coordinate 111,711 of NZ_JAEMHW010000003.1, forward strand.
TTGCGTGCAGCCGTCAAAGACGGATGTTCGACGTATTGAAGAATTCCAAGATGAACAACATCTTTATTTGCATTTTTCCCTGATGAACACCCAACCAAGGTGAGTGCGGCTAACATCACAGCCATCAAAGCCGTTAAACGTTTTTTCATAATTTACCTACCTCTACTTTTTACCTACTTGTCCGTAACACCTACAAAACAAGATAACAATATGTCGCTACTAGGGAGCATCCCTAAGTCAATCACAATAAAAACCAGCTAGTTCAAAAAACTAACTGGTTTTTATGCGTATGCAAAAAAGTAGAAATACTTGATAGCCAGTTAGATTTTTGAGTATCTAATCGGCTTTTTCAAAACAGTCAAAATGCTTTAGCTTCATAGATACAAACGTGAGTGACGCTTGCATCCATGATTGGCTACAAACGTCTATCTAAAGAAACTAAAGTAATAGTATCGATTCAGTTTTTCAGTCGTTATAGACGTGTTTTTAAGCATACTATCTTCTCCTGTTAAGATTTACAAATCAATGAGTGCTAGGTATTGACTTGCATCAATTGTTTTTGATTGTAAACTAGTCTACTCTTATTCTTTTTATTTGTCAATATCTTTTTAAAATTCTGAAAAAACAGATAAAAAAAAACTCCTAGTAAGGAGATTATCTACTAGAAGCTTTTTATTGAATATTTGAGTAAGTATTGTAATTTTTTTGTATTGTTATTTTAGAGTAGTATTTAAAAAGAGTTTACACATTAAATTTAAAATGATTGGAGTTTTAATTCAAAGTCGTTGATGACTTTTGCAATATTTTTCCTACCACGGTAAATGCCATAACCAAATAGCAGCATTCCAAGGCTTCCAGAAATCATCAAGACAAAACCAATAATTAGCAAAATGATATTTGTATTGTGGAAAAAGTAAATAAGTACAAATCCCAGACTAGCTACGGCTAGAAGCAAGGTCATCCAACGACCTAAATTTTCTAGCATATGTTTTTGATACGCTATTTCAGTTTCATAACCTCTGATAAGTTCTGATTTTGTCATGATTTTTTCCTTCCCATTGAAATCTTTACCCAGTGAAAATCACATCTAAACAAATTAGCATTTTAAAGGTTTGGGGAACCTCTATCGTTTTGGAAATGGAATATGTCTTAGTTACAATGTGATTTTCAAAGAATATTAGTAAGATAGACCAGGGTTGAAGAAGCCAACAAGAACACCAACAAAAGCAATTACAACAAGCAAAAGCATTACTTTAATTGGTGAGATGTTTTTCTTAGCCATCAACCACCAGCAAAAGACAATAAATAAGGCTGTAAGGAAACCTGGATAAACAGCATCCAATTTATCTTGGAGAACCAAATAGGGGTTTTTAGCACTACCAAGTTGGAATGATGTTTTAACAGATACCCAAGTTGCGGCAACACCACCAACAACCATACCACCGACGATTGACACGGCTTTACGAATAGCTTGACCTTGGGCACCGACAAGGAATTCAACAGCTTTATCACCTAGTTCATAACCTTTGAAATAGGCAAATTTCATGCCAAAATAGGCTAGCAAGTTCCACACAAGAATATAGAAGATAGCACCGATTGGCGATCCGCCAGTTGAAAGCCCAAGAGCGATACCCAAGATAACTGGAATCAATGTACCAACAACAAGAGAGTCACCGATACCAGCCACAGGTCCCATAAGCCCTGCACGAAGGCCATTGATTGTTTCATCATCAACTTCTTCTGAACCATTAGCACGCGCTTCTTCAAGCCCTGCTGTGATACCAACGATAAGAGCACCAAGTTGAGGTTCAGTATTAAAGAAAGCTGTATAGGTTTGCATTGAACGTGCTTGGTCTTCTTTTTTATCATACAATTCTTCCACGATTGGAAGCATTGATGTCAAGTAACCAAAGGTTTGCATATGCTCTTGTGAGAAGCAAGTAAGGTTACCATAATACCAATGATGGAAAGATTTCATCAAGGTTTTCTTTGTTAATTTCTTTTGAGCCATTTTAGATATCCTCCTCATCATCGTCATCAAAATCATCAGCTGCTGTGGCTGTTGCTCTTACAGTTTTAGCCATTTCAAGTTCGTAGAATAATACGGCAAAGATTAATGAAATCACTGCACATGATACCAAGTTCAAACCAAGTGAAGCTGCTAAAGTGAAGCCAACAAAGAATGGAATAAAGTCAGTCACTTTTTCAACAATTTGTTTCAAAAGAATGGCAATTCCGACACATGGTAACAAAGCACCGACTGTGAAGAGGGTTTTCATTGGGATACCATCCATTGGAAGAGCATCTTTCATTGCAGTAACAGCAGTTGCACCAAGTTTACACATGATTAATGTTGGTACAAATGAAAAGACAATGTGTGATACCCATGGGTACAACCAGTCAACTTTGTAAAGTTGTTTAAAGTTTCCTTTTTCAACAGCACGCCAACCAATATGTTGCCAAACAAGGTTCATTGTTGCTGTTCCGTAGAAAAGCACTGTACCAACAGTACCAACAAGAGTCCCCATTGATTTAGCCAAATTAGCCGCATCAGCTGAGTCAGCTGACAAACCTTGTGAATGGATGGCTACCATTGCCAAAGGGATACCAATATAAGATACTGCACGTACATCGGCTGAAACAGTACCACCTGGTGTGACAAGAGCAATGTAAACCAATTGCATGGCCACACCACAAATAACACCTGTTTTGATGTCACCAAGGATAAGACCACAGACAAGACCACCGACAAGAGGACGACCAAGAGTATAGTTACCAATAGTTGTACCACCAAGTCCTGGCATTGAAGACAAACATGCAAACAAACCTAACAAGGCCGCTTGAAACCAAGAAATTGTCATAATACTTCTTCTCCTATATTATTAAAAAAATTTATTAAGTCATCAGAAACCTTGGCTTCTGGATAAACTGTCACTATTAATAACCAAATTTAGATTTGAAATCTGACCAGTAACCAATTGAAACGTCAGGTAGAAGTTGGAATTTAACTTTGTAACCTGCTTTTTCGATTGCTTCAATTGCATCAGCTTCTTCTTGTGTGATTGATTGGTTGTTACCAAGTTTGACAGCACCTGGACGGTCGTTGCATGGGCCAACGATGATTTCCTTAACGTCGCTAGGAACGAAACCTTGGTCAACTAAAAGTTTTTTCATGTCAATTGGGTTTTTAGTAATCACAAAATATTTTGTATCTGAATCCAAAACTTTTTGTGATTTTTTACCAAAGGCATCTACTGTCCAAACAAAAGTTTTCTTGTCTGAAGCACCTTTATAAGCTTGTGTCAAAACTTTGTTGCTTGCAGCAGCATCGTTTACAGCGATCAAACCATCACATGGGTATTCTTTTGCCCAGCGTGTTACGGTTTGTCCGTGAATCATACGGTCGTCAATACGTACAAATGAAACAGTCATTGTTAATCTCCTTTTTAATTAAATGTCGTCTTCTTCATCATCTGAAGCGATTTTGAATTCTTGAAGAGCTGCTTGAGCTTCTGGCAAAACAGCTTGAACAAAAGCATCACCCTCAAGCATATCTTTCATAACTGCTGAGGTAATTGCCATTGGTAAATTCATACCACCAAGGATAACAGCGTCATCAAGTTTGCCAAGTTCGTCCAAAACACTGCAAGCTGTTGTAAGTGGGCTACCACCAACAATATCTGCAAGAACGATAACTGAATCTTCAGCTGTCAAACCTGAAATGGCTTGTCTGAAATCTTGCGCAAAATCATCAACGGTTTTTCCATTTTTCAAACCAACCGCAATGACTTGGTCCATCTTATCTTCAGCGAACATAGCCAAAGAAGTTTTGAGACCTTCTGCAAAACCACCATGACTCACCAGTAGTAAATACTTCATAGTTTTTTCTCTCCTTATCTGTCTATTATTCTATCAATGTATTAAGCGTTTTCACACTCTCGTTTGTCATCTCATGATAATGACAATCGCAACATTGAAAATGACAATTGTCATTTTTAGAAAACATGAAAAAAGTCTGGAACAATTCTTTCCAGACTTTCTTTTTTATTTTAAACTATCCTCAATTTCCTTCTGAATAGCAAATAAATCACTATCAATGCTGTTATTAGCTAAGGATTTATTGATGATATAATCCGCTTGATTCATCACACTATTGTAAGTTTTAAAAGTTGGCTTAGTCACACCTTGGCTGAGCATCGAATCTAGCGTTGAAACGGTCAAAGACTCAGAACCAAAGCCGTCTTCTTTCAATTTATCCTCTGTTGCTTGACTGCGCATGACAGATTTCAAAACTGAACTTCCTTGAGAGTAATTGAAGACAGACTGTTGGACTTTTTCGTCAGTGCACAAAAATTTTAAAAATTTCCAAGCAGCGCTGCGGTGTTTTGTTTTCGATGAGATCGCATAAAGTGATGTTGAAACCTGTGTCGCATCAACCCCTTTTTGGCTAGCTGGCATGGTCACACAAGACCATGAGAATGTTGAATACTTAGCAACGTGGTAAGGATAAGGTTTATAAGTTCGATACATGGCTAATGACATTGGAATAAAGGCAACTTTTCCTTCATCAAAGTCTTTTGTCGTTACTTCATAATTTCCATTTAGAGCTTTTAGTTGAGTAATTAACCCCAAAGCTTTTTTAACCTTTTCACTATCAAAATACGCTTTGCTACCTGTTTCATTGAAAAGTTTTGCGCCATAAGCCGCAACAGCTTGCTGCCAAGTATAGCCAACACAACCGTACTGATCAATGACTCCATCGCCATCTGTATCTTTGGTGACTTGTTTACAAATGTTATAAAAATCATCAACCGTCCAACCTGATTTTGGAATGCTAATGCCTTCTTTTTCAAGAAGATCAATGTTAATACACATCATGGTTGGATTGCTTTCAAACGGCAAGGCATAATGGCTATGATTGTATTCTCCAGCTTGGTAAGACGACTTATAAAAAATTGAATCATAAAAACTAGTGCTGATGCTACTATCCAAATTAGACAAGGCACCTGTTGATGACAAAAGATTAAAGTCATCTTCTGGCACGATAAAGACATCAGGTTGCTTTCCAGCGACAATCTGATCTGTCAACCAGTTTGAATAATCTGCCTTTGAAATCCCACTTTCGTAGACAACCTTGACACTAGGATGGAGTTTTTCAAAGCGTTTAATGGCTGTGTCAATAACTTTATAATCATTACCGTTTGGCACATCCCAGCTGCTGCCAGCATAAACACCAATCTTTAAAATCGTCTTTTGTTGCATTTGATAATAAACATAACCACCAACACAAGCACTTAAAAGAACAAGCACCGAAAGCCAAAGTTTTATCTTGGTTAGTTTAGTCATGGTCATCATCCTCAAATGATTTGAGTGTTACACCTGTCTGAACTGCCCAAATCGCTAATTGCGTACGATCTCGCAAATTGAGTTTTGACAAAATATTAGAAAGGTAATTGCGCACTGTTCCTTCTGATAAATACAACTTCGCAGCAATTTCTTTGTTTGACAAACCAAATCCGATTTGTTGAATGATACGCCATTCCATTTTGCTAATGTCATGAACCAAGTCATCGTCAACTTGGATAGCAAAATTTGATTGAGCCATTTGTGAAAATAATTTAAAAACCTTGGTTGCAATATCAGGGTTTATCATGGCACGTCCTTCATTGGCTGTCACAACAGCATCGTGCAAATCATCCATTGACGTCCCTTTTAACATGTAACCTGTCGCACCGTATTTAAGAGCGCTGTAGATAAAATCATCATCATCAAATGTCGTCAAAATGATAACCTTGATATTTGGATAGTTTTCTTTGACTGCTTTGGTACACAAAACACCATCCATTTTTGGCATACGAATATCCATCAAAATAACATCAGGTTTGCTCGTTGGCAGAGTTTCTAGGACCTCTGTTCCATCACTCACAGCCCCAACAACTTCAATATCAGGATACGCTGATAAAACAATCTTCAAAGATTCGCGAATCAGCTCCTGATCATCTGCAATAAGTACTCGTATCATCCTTCTTCTCCTTGTATTTTAGAGATATGAATCGTTGTAGAAAATCCATCTTTACCAGAAAAGGCAACGCGACCACCAATAATGGCTAAACGTTCTGTCATCTGCGTTAAGCCGAAACCATACTTGATGGTTTCACTTCCTGTTCCATTATCCTTAATCAATAAAACATAATCACTCTCACTAAGCATGGTAATGCTGATTTTGGTTGCACGACCATGTCGCAAAGAATTCGTTACAGATTCCTGAATAACTCGGAAAATAACGTCCTCTTTGGTCTTATCAAAGTCAACATTATCCCAGTGATAATTTAAATCAATTTGCAAGTGTGACAACTCTTGGTACTCTGAAAGCATCTTCTCTAGAGCATCTTTCAACGTACGATTTTCAAGAGCACCTGGTCGCATTTTATTAAGAGATCGTCGAACATCAACAATCCCTTCGCGAACGACATTTGAAACACTGCTTAATTGTTTTTTGGCATGTTCTGGGTCAAGGTCAATCAAAACCGTCACGGCATCAATCCCTGCCGAAATTCCCGTCAAAGCATGTCCAATCGTATCATGAATTTCACGCGCGATACGTCTACGTTCCCTATCTTCAGTAATCTTTTCAGACACCGCAACGTATTCCTTCAAACGCGTATTGGCTTGCGCAGCCATTAATAATTCTTCCTCAATCTTATGATTTTCTGTCACCGAATAAATAATATAAGTCATCAATGAAATGATAAAGACAATCATATTAAGTGACACCAGACAATTCTTGATGAACGAAATCACAAGACGTGTGCCTGCTGGAAAGAAATTGATATAAACATCCAAATCAGGCGTTCTCACCAAAAGTGACAACACATCATAATTTGATAGCAAAAGTGCACCAAAACTAGCGACAATAAAAAGTAACCAAGCTTTTTTTTCGCGAAAGGTGTAAAAGTCCGTATATGAAAAGAAAATATCCATGAAGACCAATAAAATCAAGCCATTATATGATAGTTGCAAAGCAAAAAAAGTCGCAAACAGCAAAATGATTTCAAGAGCAGCTAACCAATCGCGCACCTTGGTTTCCCTTTCAAATTCACGATTTCTGACATACATCACCAAAAGTAAGCCAATAAAAAATAAATTTGATAACCAAAAAATTCGCTCAGGTGAACTTGGAATAATATTGATTTTTTCTAACAGCGAACGACTAAAATTATTTTCAATAATGTACTTAGTCGCTGACAGATAGACTGAACTGTAAAAAAGCACCGCTAAAAAATTAATGACCAACAGCGCACGTTTGGCAAATTCAACATTTTTTAAAACTTTCATTATTGCCACCCCGTTAAATCACTATTTAAGACATTGTCACTTGTCATGAATTCAACTGGAATAACAATCTCTTTATCTACTTTTTTATCCTGATAAAGTCGATAACCAGCTTGAATAGCTTTCTCACCAATGGTCAAAGGTGACTGTGCAACGGTAGCTTGAATAGAACTAGTTGTTGCTAATAAGTTTTTCATGTCAGGTGAACCGTCAACACCATAAATTTTAACAGGAGCTGTAACTTTCATATTCTCAATAGCAGCAAGCGCCCCTATTGCCACTTGGTCATTAAGAGCCATGACCGTATCAAAATCTACCCCAGAATTGATAACTGATTCAACTTGTGGCATGGCAACCTCGGTCTGACCCAAACAATCTTTTCTATCAACAACTTGATAGCTATCATGTCCCTTGATTGTCGCCAAAAAACCATTGATCCGATCAACCGCAGACACCGCTTTTTGGTGCTCTAAAAGTAAAATTTTAGCACTTGACTGAGTCTGCATAAGGTTTTTCGCGCATAGGACACCTGCTTGATAATTATCTGACACAATCGTCGTGTCCACTGGAGAATTATCTGAAAGCTGACTATCCACAACCACAATCTTAATTCCTGTTTTCTTAGCTTTCTTCAAAACTTTAATCAATTTTTTGCTGTTGGCATCAACAGGATTGATGATAATAATATTGACCCCTTTTTTGATAAATAATTCCACTTGCTGAGTCTGTTTATTAACATCAAGTGCTGGGTCCCTTGTGTAGAGAATATCGTTGTTTTCCTCTACTATTTTATCGATTTCATTATTTAGAACCTTATAGAAATCATTGTTCATGGTCATATAAGTTGCTCCTATTTTGACACGATTTTCATTATAAGGAACTAATTTGTAATGAAGATAAATGCCAAGCATCGTTAACAGCGCAATAAAAACGCTTACTATTAATGCTATAAGTTTTCCTTTTTTCATTCCCTACCTTATCTACTTACTCAAAAATATCAACTAACAATACACAAATATTATAGCATGTTTAAAATGTCTAGACAATTTGGTCGTGATTGACAGCTATCAAGAAGAAAAAGAAAGGAAAACAACCATTCTCCTTTCTTTTCATTTCCCTAATATCCTAAATGTTATGATTCTTTTTTCTTGAAGAATTGTCCAAAGAATGCTCCCATAGCTGCTAGGATTGATACGATACCAAGTCCAGCAAGATGACTATCTTTTTCACCTGTTTGTGGCAAGACAGTTTCTGAAACAAGAGCAGTTTTTGGAATAACTGGAGCTTTAGCATCTGTAGCTTTTTCTGATTTAGCAGGCGCTTTAGCTGCCAATGTAGTTGTTGTAACTACTTGTTCTGCTGGTGTTTGAGGATCTGTTGGCACAACTTCGACCTTTTCTTCGTTTTGTGTTGGTTCTTTAGCATCCAAATCTACAACGAAGAAGTTTTGAACTTCAAGTTCACCGTCCCAAAGACCAAGTCCAATATATGGATTATTGAAGAAATCTTCAACTTGATCAAATGTGTAAGACATTGCTAATTGATTATCAACAAAGACTTGAATAGCGTTTGCTGATTTCACCAAACGAACGTGGTGGAATTGATTGTCATTAATGGCTGCTGTCATTTGTGATTCTGAAATAGTATCACTGTAGAAGCGGAACAAACGAACAGAATTATCGCCACCGAATTGGATACTATAGGCATTGTTAGCATCTGGATTGCCTGAAGCAAAGAAGATATTTACAACCCCGCGACCGTATTTGATATCCAAATCCATTTGATAGTTTTCATAAGGCATCTTATCTGCTGCCATGTAAATGTCATTTGAGTTATGGTTTTCAACTTTCAATGATTCACCGTCAGCATGCCAATCACCAGCGAAGACTTTCACATTTTTAACATTTGTCTTAAAGTTGTCTTCTAGAATATCAAGAACAAAATCTTGGTAAACTGATGGGTCAGTTTTAGATTGTGCTCTAACAATCACTTGACCTTTCTTCAGTGCTTTCACAAAGACTTGGTTACCAGAAATTTCTGTTGACACATTGCCATTGTTAAGAATTGACCAAAGCAAATCTTGGTTAACAACCGCTGGAGAGACATACGCTTTCACCACCGTGCTGTCACCAACATTCATTCTGACATTTTTAGCAGAAGCAGGGACAATGCTTTGTGGTTTAGTAGTTTCAACTTTGTCTTTCCAAATACTCTTTAATGGATAAAGAGCAATATCTGCTTTAGCTTCATAACCTTCAGCAAATACCCCAAGACCAAGACTTTGTGGTGAGGTGAAGATTTGGTTAGCACCAGTAACAGTACCACCTTTTGTGAAGACTTCAACACTAGCACGGTCAACAAAGATGTGAAGGTCAATACTTCCATCGGCATTACGTGTCACAGCTTGGCTATCAACATTTCTAAAGAGCTCTGTGAGTATAATACCTGATTGACTACGGTCGATAGCAATTCGTCCTGTTTGCAAATCATAGTAAACTTTTGTTACTTCACCTTGACCAACACGGAGATTGAAACCAACTTTTGTTGTTCTATCGCTTGGTTTAAAGTGAGCTACAATTTCGTAAGTGTCTCCAGAGAAGTCTTTGAAGAGATTATTATCTTTGCCAACAACAACGTCTTTGTATTCGACTTTATGGTCTACATCACGTAAGCTTTCATATGCTTTGATTGGTGTTTGAGTAAGAACATATTTATCACCATCTTTGACAAGACCAAGTGTCAAGTTAAGATTGAATGTACCATTAAATTTTTGACCAGTACGTTCAGCAACAAGGTTACAATAGTTATCCCAAGTATTCATCCAGTTAAGCTCAATAATTTGAGGAATTGTTGGGTTATCTTTAGTACCAAAATCTTGTACGTAGTAAGTCATTGCAGCGTATGAATCTTTACCAAAGTTCATGATACCATCTGATTCTTGGTAATCAGCGTCCGCAACGAATTTCCAGTGTCCATCAACTTGTTTTAAATCACCAACTTTGTAATAGCGTCCACCGCGTGAAAGAACCCATTTCACTGTATTGCCTTCTGCCATGATTGGATAAAGGTCTGGGCATTCTGTATGAAGATCTGGGTAAGTTGATTCCACTGACCAATCAAGCAAGTTATCTGATGAATAGATACGAAGTGGACCGCCAGCAAGAACCATGAACCATTTACCTTCCCAACGGAAGACTTTAGGATCGCGAAAATCACGATTTTGCAATGGGTCGGTTGACCAGTCAGCTGCAACTTCATCAAGTTTTTGCCAAGTCTTACCTTCATCTTTACTGTAAGCAACTTTGATACGTTGACCTTCACCATCAGCTGTAATCAAGGCAACCAATCCACCCTTATCACCTTCAAACAAACCACTTGTGTTATTAGGATCAGCTACGATACAACCAGAGAACATTGCACCATTATAGTCTGGATAAAAAGCAATCGGTTGGTCTTCCCAGTGAATCAAATCAGTACTTGTCGCATGTGCCCAGTGCATTGGTCCCCATTGTATATCATCATAAAATTGATAGAACATGTGGTAAACACCATTATAATAAACTAAACCATTTGGATCGTTTGCCCAGCCATCTTTAACAGAATAGTGATATTGATCACGGAAGTTCTCATTATAATAAACTTCTGCTGATTGACGGCGGTGAACATTAATACGGTAAGTCGATGTTACTTCGTAACCATCTACTGTGTAAGTACTTGTCACTGTGAGGTAGTTTGCACCCACTGATACTGGAATATTGCTTGGATCTGAATAAACATTGCCTTGATCATCTGTCACTTTGATGACTGCATCTTGATTATTCGGAACAAAACTTAAGTCAACAGTTGAAGCATCATGTGATACGTATTGGATATAAACAGCACCTTCTGGGAAGAATTGTCCTTTAGGTTCAACCGGACCATTTTTTGAAGAAACTGTTACATCCTTAAGAATTGGTAATTCTGCATCTGTGAGTTCACGGTAAAAAGTATTTTGGAAAATCATTTCACCATTCCAGTTCAAAAGACCGAAATTACCATCTTTAATATATGTTGTTTGACCACGGTCGTCACGCTGGATGGTATAGTCACTCAAGTTTGCAACCAAGATACCGTTAATATAATATGAAATCCAACCATTGGCAGCAACAACTTTTAAAGAATACTTATTATCTGATGTGGCTTCGATTTCTTTTTCATCGATAAGGTTTGCTTCACCCCAACGCATGAATTTTATTTTATGAGAATTACCATCGAGATTGACTACATAACCTTTTAGATTTTGAGCATCACCAGTCGAGCGGAAAACAAGCGAAGCTGCACCTGTATTTTGTAAGAATGTTACATCTGTTTGGAAGACAAAGTTTTTACCTGCTGATGTTGACAAAAGGAAACTATCTCCTTCTCCGATGGCATTACTATACAAACCATCTTCACGAACTTCCCAAACATTTGCATCATAGCTCAAGCCTTGAAGATTTGTGTTGTAGCTACTCTCTTTTTTCGTAGTTAAATTAGTAGAAAGGGCTTTTCTAGCTTTTTCGGTGCTTTCGTTAGGTTGATCAGCCTTTTGTTTAAGTGAATCAGTCACTTCAACTTTTTCTTCAGCATCTGTTGTCTCAGTTTTTTGAGCATCATCTTGAGTTTTAGTCGCAGGTTCTTGATTTTCAGTTACTTGATTTTGTTGTGTAACATCTTGGTTTTCTGTTACTTGATTTTCTTCTGTAACTTTTTGATTTTGCTCTCCAACCACTCCTTGTTCAATTGGTGTTTGATTTTCTGGAGTTTCTACCTGATTTGCAGGTTGTTGTGTTTCTTGATCTACTTCAGTTTTTTGGTCTGTGTTTGTATTGTTGTCGGCATTTACATCTGCAACCGTTACCAATTCCGTTGGTGAAGATACAGCTTCATCAGCCATAACAGGTGTAGCTACAGTCCCTAAGACTATACCACAAACTAAAACACCACAGCCATAAATCCATTGTTTACCGCGTTTGTGCATAAACCAATTAACGCATTTCTTTTCTTGTTCTTTTTTCATAAGTCCTTTCTCCTATTGAAATTTGTCAAAGTAGCTTCAACATTCAACAGAAATAATATTAGCAAAAAGAGAAAGCGTTATCATTAAACATTTGTCACCAGCTTGATATGACAAAAATCAATTTTTTAGTGGCAAAAGTCATCAAAAAAATTCCTACATCAAAGCGTAGGAATTTGACAATCGTTATAAAAAAATCGTTTATCTAGCTAGTTTAAATTTCTCCAAAACCAAGGCAATTCCATCATGATTGTGACTGGCTGTTACGTGTCCAACACGCTCCTTAACTTCCTGCGGAGCATTTGCCATGACATATGCCTCGCCTGCAACTTCCAGCATGTCTAGGTCGTTAAAATTATCACCAAATGCTAAGGTTTCAGACGTATCAACACCATAATGGTCGGCTAATAGGCTAACTGCGCGTCCTTTTTGAATGCCGTTTGCCATCACTTCTATGTAATACGGCAACGAACGTGCAATCGACAAGCCAGGATAGAGTTCTTTTAACTTTTCTTCCAAGGTAACCATTTTCTCTGGTTCTCCCATCAAAAGCAGTTTATGAACTTCAGACAAATGCCCAATTGCCTCCAAATCCGCCTCCTGAGAAACCAGTCCAACAACTTCTTCCTCACGAGAAATCCATTTATTCATTCGATTTTGCGACAACCACTTTTCACCACTGTAAACATTCCAAGCAACCTCTGAAACTTCTTTTTCTAAATACTGGCAAATGGCTTGCGCTTCTTGTGGACTCATCGGACAGCTATCAATCACTTGCCCTTGTTCATCTTGGGTGAGGGCACCATTATAGGAAATCATGGGTACATCAGGTAAAAAATCTTTCAAAATTGGCTTAATCGCCTCTGGCATACGCGCCGAAACTGGAACAAATAAAATACCTGTATCAACAGCATGACGAAGAGCTTGGCGTGTCCTAGGCGTCACTTTCAAGGCATCATTAATAAGAGTGCCGTCAATATCACTAAAAATTATTTTTACCATTGTACTTTTCCTCCTATTTTCTCTCAGTATAGCACTTTTTGAAAAGGGTTTCAAAAACTATTTCCTGATAATAACAAAAAAAAGCCCAAGTCAAAAACTAACTCGAACTTGGGTTGGTTAAAAGGTTAGTTACTGTTTTTGAACAACAATCTCCCATGAAGCTTGACCAACTTGTTCAAAACGCGTAACAGGGTAGCTATTCTCTGCTGCCCAATTTGGAATACTCTCCGTTGCTTGTGTACAATCAAATTTAATAAGAAGTTCATCACCAATTGATAATTCTTTCATCTTGTTTTTAGCATCAATCAATGGAAAAGGACACACTAATCCACCCGTTTCAAGTTCTACCACAGCCATAACTACTCTCCTTTCAAATATTGATTTGGCTTAACAAATATAAAATAAGATGCAGTCCATACTCCAAGAATAGTTAAGGGCAAAGCAATCCAACCTTTGCTAGAGATGACCGCTGTCGCTGTTAAACCATTTCCAATCGTACATCCCCCTGCCCAAGAAGCACCTATTCCCATAAGAATACCACCAACAGTGCTCTTCCTAATAGTTTTTATATCAGGAAGACGCCATCGGAATTCTCCAGCACCTCGAGCAGCAATATAAGATCCTAGGAATATTCCCAAAACAAGAAAGACTCCCCAATTAAGTAAATTAATATCACCAGTCGCAACATAACTAATAAGATTAGCAGAAGGTGTTGTAATACCCAAACCACCTGTACGTCCAGCAAACTCACTTGCTGGCCATGCTATAAGAGCAATCAAACCAATGACGAATCCAGCCCAAAACTTATGATATTGCTTTTCAAAAAGCAAATGTCGAATTCCTTTATATTTGGGAGCAAGAGTAGCAACAATTTTTTTAGGTTTATTTAATTCTCTGATTACTAAAAGTATTGTTACAATGACTAAAAGTAAAACAAAATACCACACCGAAATACCTAATTGCCCTGCTAAATTATCGTTAACTACCCAGTATTTGGAAATTGCTTGATTTAAAAATTGTAAAGCACCGTACTTCATACTTGCTGCACTTAACATATAGAAAAATAAGGCCACCCAACTACCTATTAATCCTTCAGCTGCACGATACCAAGTTCCTGTAGCACAACCACCTGCTAACACAATACCAATCCCAAACAAATAAGATCCTATAATCGCCCCCAGCACTGAGTAATCCTCATAAGGAGAGGAAACAATTCCCAACTTAATTAGACTAAGAACACCAACGCTTTCTACCGTGATTGCTGTTAAAAACGCGTAGAATAAAGTATTATTTTTGGCAATATACATATCTCTAAAGCCACCTGTCATACAGAACCGTGTACGTTGCAAGACAAACCCAAAGGCAATACCTACAAGACCACCTGAAATTATTTTTAAAAGCATTTATTACCTCCGAATTAATGATACGATTAGATTAACATGTTTCAATGTAATTGCCTAATCTATTTTTCTTATAACCAAATATAAGAAAAATTTATCTCACTAAATAACAAAAAAAGCCCAAGTCAAAAAATAACTCGAGCTTGGGTTGGTTAAAACGGCAATTCTTCCTCTTCTAAAACTAAATCAGCGAGGTCGTTTGCCACATTATTTTCTCGTATGGCGCGCTGCGCACGGCTTTCTAACAATTGGAAAGACTGACAGAGCACTTCTGTCACATAATTCGTATGACCATCTTTTTCATATTTGCGTGTGCGAAGTTCACCATCAACCGAAATCAAACTTCCTTTACCAGCGTAAGAAACGAGCGTTTCTGCCAAACGTCCCCAAACCACCAGTGAAATGAAGTCAGCCTCACGTTCACCATTTTGTGATTTAAAGCGTCGGTTAACGGCAAGTGTTACACGTGTAACAGATTTCTCATTTGGCGTTGTCACAAGCTCAGGCTGTGCCGTCAAACGCCCAATCATAATAACTTTATTGTACATCATTACCTCCTATCTTATTATTCGAAAAAAAATTTGGTAATCCACTTTAAAAAAGAATTTTTCAAAATATTCTGTTAAAATAAAATATATTTTACAAGCTAGGAGATTTTATGACAGTCAATATCAATGCCTACAAAGAAATGCTGAATCAGCCTTGGGGAAAAATCATGTACCGTTTGATTTTTGCACAACTCAACCACATCAAAGATAAACAAATCCTTGATTTTGGTGCTGGTTTTGGAACAACCTCAGAATATTTATCACAAAATAATACCGTTACTGCGATTGAACCAAATGCTGATATGCTTTTTGCAGATGGCACACAGACCTTCACTAAAATCAATGGTAGTCTAGATGCTTTAAAAGAATTGCCTGATTCATCTTTTGATATCATCGTTTGCCATAATGTCTTTGAATACATCGACAAATCTCAACATCAAAAATTCCTTAATGAATTTGAACGCCTCTTAAAACCACATGGTGAGCTTTCCTTAATTAAGCACAATCTTACTGGAAAAGTCTTACATCAAGTCATTTTTAACAATAATATTGAAGATGCACTTTATCTCTTAGATGGGAAAGACAGTTACAATAGTTCATCATTCGGACGTGGGGAAACTTACAGTATTGAAGAGCTTACCAACAAAACTAACTTAAAACTTGAAAATTACCAAGGTTTACGCACCTTTTATGCTCTCCAACCAAATGCCTTCAAAACTGAGGACGGTTGGCTAGAACGTTTAACAAAAATGGAACTAGCTGTAGCTAACCAAAAACCCTATAAAGATATTGCTTTTCTACAGCACCTTACTTTACGCAAAAAATGAAACGAGCTAGAATATTCTAGCTCGTTTCATTCTCTTACCCTTTCCAGTGTTTTTCTGGGTTAAAGGCTTCACCGACAACAGCTGTGTCATCAAGTTCGATAATACCACGTTTTTGTGGTGCGTTTGGAAGGGCTAATTCACGAGGTGAGCACATCATACCAAAGCTCTTTTCACCGCGAAGGGCACCTGGGAAGATAAGGCTTCCGTTTGGCATCATAGCACCTGGAAGGGCAACGATTGTTTTAAGTCCAACAGCAGCATTTGGAGCACCTGCAACGATTTGAACAGTTTTGTCATCTGAGATTTGCACTTGGCAAATGTTCAAGTGGTCACTATCTGGGTGAGCAACCATTTCTTTGATTTGACCAACAACAAATTTTGGTGAAGGGTCATTTTCCAATTGTTCGCTAAAGCCTTCTTTTGTCAATTCAGCGTTAAGCTTAGCAACATCTTCATCAGACAAAGTCACTTGTCCAACACCTTCGATTGTGATTAAACTTGATACTTCAAAAATATTCCAAGCAACTGTTTCACCATTTTTTTCAAGGAAAACACGTGAGACATTGCCTTTGCGTTCATAGTCAAGTTTAGCACCTTTGCTATCTTTGACAATCACCATTAGGACATCACCGACATGTTCTTTGTTGTACGTAAAAATCATTTTCTCTCCTATTTCAATCCAGCTAAAAAGCTGTTAATTTCTGCTTTGGTTTTTCTTAATTTATTAACTAAACGACCAATTTCTTTGCCATTCTCAGTCACTACAAAACTTGGAATACCAAAAATATTCCAGCGTTGAGCTACTTCCATGAAATCATCGCGGTCAACACGAACAAAAGTAAATTCTGGATTTTCTGCTTCAATTTCAGGCATGACTGGGTAAATAAACTGGCAGTCTGGGCACCAATTTGCCGTAAAAAAGAAGACTACCTTGCCATCATTTTCTAAATAGCTAGCCATTTCTTCATAAGATTTTGGACTAATCATTCTTCTCCTCCTCGTAGCTAATCTCACCGTCTTGGTAAACAAATTGGAAAGTTCGACCATCCTCAAAAACAAGTCCTCCAGTCGTTCTCTCCTTATCAGATTCATAAGCATTCAGATAAAGCACCGAAATGCTCCCAAATTGACTAAAATAATCACGAATGGCTTTCTTAATCTGTTCTTGTCGCTTTTCTTCGCGTTGTTTTTTCAGGATTGTTCCCAAAACAATGATACCGCCGACTCCCACAAGGCCAAAACGTGACAGTAAGCTTCTTTTTTTGTTTCTCATACGCTTTATTTTAGCATATTTCAGCACATAATACCAAGGTCCAAATATTTAATGTTATTTCAATCTAAAAATTGTCAGAAAACGTGGTAAAATAGAAACCATAGAATCGAGGTTTTTATGTCAGACTTATTTTCAAAAATAAAAGAAGTCACTGAACTTGATGGTATCGCAGGATACGAACACAGTGTTCGTGACTATCTTCGCTCAAAAATCACTCCACTTGTTGATGACGTGCAAACTGATGGTCTTGGTGGTATTTTTGGTATCAAAAATTCTGCCGCTGAAAACGCACCTCGCATCATGGTGGCTGCACACATGGACGAAGTTGGTTTCATGGTCAGCGAAATCAAAGCCGATGGAACAATGCGTGCTGTTGGTATCGGTGGATGGAATCCATTAGTCCTAAGTTCACAACGCTTCACACTTTATACACGTGATGGTTCTGCTATTCCAGTTGTTTCTGGTTCAGTCCCACCACATTTCCTTCGTGGAGCAAATGACTCTGCATCACTTCCAAAAATCGATGACATCATCTTTGATGCTGGATTTACGGATAAAGCTGAAGCGGAAGCCTTTGGTATCCTTCCAGGTGATATCATTGTTCCAAAATCTGAAACTATCCTCACAGCAAACCAAAAAAATGTTATCTCTAAAGCTTGGGACAACCGCTTTGGTGTGCTTATGGTAACAGAGTTGCTTGAAAGCCTTAAAGGTCAAAAACTTGATAATACACTTATCGCTGGGGCAAACGTTCAAGAAGAAGTAGGTCTTCGCGGAGCACATGTATCTGCTACAAAATTCCAACCAGAACTTTTCTTTGCTGTTGACTGTTCACCAGCCGGAGACATCTATGGTAACCAAGGTAAAATTGGTGATGGAACACTTTTCCGTTTCTACGACCCAGGACATGTGATGCTAAAAGATATGCGTGACTTCTTGCTCACAACTGCTGAAGAAGCTGGTATCAAATACCAATACTACGCTGCCAAAGGTGGTACAGACGCTGGTGCTGCTCACCTCAAAAACGGTGGTATCCCATCAACAACTATCGGAGTTTGTGCACGTTACATTCACTCACATCAAAGCCTTTATGCTATGGATGACTTCTTACAAGCACAAGCCTTCATCCAAGCTATTGTTAAAAAACTAGACCGCTCAACTGTTGACCTCATCAAAAAATACTAGAAAGGAGCTAGGGGACTCAGGTCATTAAACATTTCTCTTGTACTTTCCCCTTTGTCTTACTATGAAAATTGGATTTATCGGAGTCGGAAAAATGGCTACTGCCATCATCAACGGACTAAATGCAACATCACACGATATCATCATTTCAGGTTCTTCACTTCCTCGCTCACGCGAAATTGCAGAGCAGCTTGAAGTTGAAGCAGCTCTTTCACATCAAGAACTTATCGACCAATCTGATTTGGTTGTCCTTGGTATCAAACCCCAAATGTTTGAACCCGTTCTTGCTGGACTTCACTTCCACCAACCCATTCTTTCAATGGCAGCAGGGGTAACACTTGAACGTCTTGGCAAATTAACTGATCCAAATCTTCCACTAATCCGTATTATGCCGAACCTCAACGCTCAAATTCTTAAAAGTACAACTGCCATTTGTACTAATGACAAAGTCTCTGCAGAACTCCTAGCAGCCGCTAAAGAAATCACAGACAGTTTTGGATCAACTTTTGATATTCCTGAAAAAGACTTTGATACCTTCACTGCTCTTGCAGGATCAAGCCCAGCTTACATTTACCTATTTATCGAAGCCCTTGCTAAAGCAGGTGTCAAATACGGTATTCCAAAAGAAAAATCACTGGACATTGTGACACAAACCGTCCTTGCTAGTGCTGAAAACCTGCTTCAAGGTTCTGATAGCCCACATGATTTGATTGATAAAATCTCAAGTCCTGGTGGAACAACAATCGCAGGTTTGCTTGACCTTGAAAAAACTGGCTTAACAGCTAGCGTTATTTCAAGTATTGATGCAACAATCGATAAAGCTAAAGCTTTGTAAACGATAAAAATATAAAAAGGTTGAGACAGATTGTCTCAACCTTTTTATGTATTAAAAAAACATCGAAATAACACCAAGAAAATTATTGACTGCATGAAGAGCAATTGAACATTCAAGCTTTTGTGTCTTTTGATAAACCAAAGCGAGCACCAATCCCATGCCTCCATAAAGAATCCAACTGCCAATGTCCGTTGGCATATGAAGAGCTCCAAAAAGAAAAGTACTAACACCAACTCCTAGTTTAGAAAACTTAAAAGCTTGCTTAACGATAAGGCCACGAAAAACAAATTCCTCAACAATCGGTGCTGCAATAACAGTCAAAACCAATAACATTAACGGAGACATCCCAAGTTGCTCAATAACAGATTGGTTAAGCGTATCAGTTTTTGCACCATGTTCTAAAAATAAAGTAATGCCTCCAAGCATTTTGATAGGAACCATAATCAAAAATCCCGTAAAGATACTTTTCCATGCATCCCACGTTAACAAGTGTTCCATGTGATTTAAAAATCCCAAACGTTTAGCAACATAAACCGTTAACAGTGTAACTAACAGCAAAGAAACCATAATAATTAAAGCTTGCCAAGTTGGCTGATTTTTTCTGAGAAAAACTGTAGGCAATTGTTCCAGAAGAATTAATCCTACCGCTAAACCAAGATATTTAAAAAATGATACTACTTTTTTCATAACACTCTCCCTATAAAATCTTTGAAAGAATTCCTCTAAGTATTAAAAATCCTAAACTCAAACTATACAACCAGATTAATAACAACGTAATGTAAGACAATTCAACGCTAAAGAAAGCATATAAAATAATCAAGACAAAATTGATTAAGAACATCATTACTAACATTGATACTGCTGTCATACGCAAAATAAATTGATTACGTTCATCATATGCAGCAATATAAGCATTCTTTAAACGCTTGGGTTGATGACAAACTATCCAATAATAGATGGCAACAATCAAACCACTACTACCACTTCCAAGCAATAAACCTGAGGCAAAATCATTAGCTCGAATGACAAACGATAATATAATCCCTAAAATCGAAAGTATCAAAATTACATACGATACTTTCATCAAATAACTTCGATATTCTTCCAATGTTTTCTTTTGCTGACAACTTTGAAGCGCCTTTAATAGCATTATTTATTTTCCTTTCTATTCTGTGAAAAAACCGTAACACGTCTACTTAAAACCAAACCTATCTTTTCATACTCTCTATCTCCTATTATTCTTCGTCAAAGATAAAAACTTCTTCGATTGTCATGCCGAAATATTTAGCGATTTTATATGCTAATTCTAAAGAAGCATTGTAACGCCCTTTTTCTAGAGAAATAATCGTCTGTCTCGTTACCCCCAATGCCTCAGCTAATTCAGCCTGACTAACTTTATTTGCTTTTCGGAGTTCTTGAATCTTTGTTTCCATTTGTCCCTCCAGTAGATATTATAAGTAAAGTTCGCTTTACATTTTTAGTATAGTACGCTTTACATTTTATGTCAAGCTTATTTTACATTTTTATAAAAATATCAAAAAAGCTGACCCTAGGGTCAGCTTTTCTGGTCTTATCATAATATAATATTTTGATAACTTAATTAGTAAGGTGTTTGAAACGTTCAACATCACGCGCAATTACGAGTTCTTCATCCGTTGGAATAACAACTACTTTCACGCGAGCTTGATCTGTTGAAATCACACCATAAGTACCTGAAACGTTCTTAGCTGGGTCAACATCGACACCAAACCAAGTCATTCCAGAAATGACATCCCCACGGACATCACTAGAATTTTCACCGATACCAGCGGTGAAGACAATAGCATCGGCACCATTTAAAACGGCGAAGTATTGTCCAATATATTTTCTCAAGCGATCAACATACATATCGTAAGCAAGTTGGCATTTTTCATCACCTTCTGCTTTTCCTGCTAGAATATCACGCATGTCACTTGATTTTTCCGAAATACCGAGTAAACCTGAATCACGATTCAAGATGGTACGAATTTTTTTAGGATCAGCCATCGCTGGCTCACATTCTAACAAATAAGTAATGACACCTGGATCAATACTTCCAGAACGTGTTCCCATCATTGTCCCACCAAGTGGAGTTAATCCCATTGAAGTATCAACAGATTTACCACCTTTAATAGCTGTAATAGAGACTCCATTACCAATATGACAAGTAATCAATTTTAAGTCTTCCAAAGGCTTACCTAAAACCTTAGCTGCTTCTTGAGCAACATATTGGTGACTTGTACCGTGTGCACCGTATTTACGAATCTTATAATCAGTATAATAACGATTAGCAATAGGATAACGGTAAGCTACTTCAGGCATTGTCATATGGAAGGCAGTATCAAAAACAACAACGCTCGTAATATCAGGCAATATTTCCTTAAACGCTTTAATTCCAAGAGCTGCTCCTGGATTATGAAGCGGTGCTAGCATTGATAATTCTTCTACCTGTTGAATCACCGTATCAGTCACTAAGGCCGATTCTTTGAAATAATCACCCCCAGCTACCACACGGTGACCAACACCAGTTATCTCATCATAACTAGCAATAATGTCCATCGAAATCAAGTCATCAAGAAGAATTTTTACAGCTGCTGTATGGTCTGGAATATCTTTCGTTTCCGAATACTTCTGACCATTGAATTTCACTGTAGAAACACTGTCTGCAAGGCCGATCCGTTCAATTAAACCTTTTGCAATAACTTCCTCTTCAGGCATTTTGTACAATTGCCACTTGAGACTTGAGCTTCCTGCATTAATAGAAATAGTTTTCGCCATAAATTTACCTCTAAAGCGCTTTCATAATATATCTCTATTTTAGCACAACTATTTTAAAAAATCATATTTTCAACATTCCATTTTTTGAATTTCTCAATAAAATCTGTCAGAGCTTCGCGACTTTGCAAGTCAGCAAGCGGGTAAACAAATGTTTCTGGTGTATGTTCAGCCTGTTTCTTCAAGACAAAAATTGACTTAGCATTGGCCGCATTGCCGAAAATAGATTCTGGTAAAGTAATCACCGCAATAACATCAGCGTAATCCTTCAACCATGCCTTTAACAAATCACTTTGTTTACTTGTCAAAAGACTAACCGGTGCTAAAAAGACAGCAATACCATCTTTTTTGAGATATTTGAGAGATTGTTCCATCAACAAATGATGCGCATAAGTATGCCCTTCACTACTTGCTACTTTATAGCGTTTCGCAATTTCATCATTTGGATAGAAGCCGACTGGAAGGTCACTGATGATGACATCACTTTCCTTAAGAATCTGTGGTCGTACAGCATCTTCTTGAATAAATTGAGCTTTAGAATCCATCACTTCGGCAATACTTGCTGACAAGTCAATTAACAAATCATCAACTTCAATTCCAAGGTAATTCAAGTCTTTAGATGAATTATTTAGCAAGGTTTGAGCAAGATTACCTGTTCCGCTACCGATTTCTAAAACATCAAGTTCTTTTGAAGCTGTCAAATTCTCAATAAGGAACATTAAGATAAAGCCAATAGCATCAGGTGTAAATTGGTGGTTTGCCTGAAGTGCTTCTGTCTGAGCAGCTTTAATGAAAATAAACTGAAAAGCACGACGCCATTCTTCTTTACTTAAATCAAGTTGGCGTAGTTTTTCATTATTTGCAGCTACTGTTTCATTGGCACCTTCAGCACCAAGATAAAAAGAGTTTTGTTCAATAAGTGCATCGTAAATGTGTGTTTTCAACTCATTTTCGATTAACTGTATATTTTCTAGAATCAGCCCATAAGCTGTTTCGATTTTTTCAAAATTCATTTTCCCCTCCAAAATTAATCATATCAAAAAACCTTGAAAATGAAAAGAAAGCACTAGTGACTTTCTTTCTCAGGTGCTTGATTTTCTTTTTTAGGAAGGTAAAAAGTATAATGAAACTCTTCTTTGCTCTCTAATGTCACTGTTTCTACTAAAACGTCATCTTTGTGTTGGTAGGTAACAAGTCCTTTATCAAATTGGTATTGTCCAGAGTCATCTTTTACCAAATCTTTACTGATTTCTGCCATTAAATAAGCTTGAGCAGATTTTATCTGAGCTTGATGTTGGCGCTCGCTTGCAACCACGCGCCCCAAATAAAACTGCAACAACAAAGCAAAAATCGCCGCCATCAATAAAGCATACAATAAAATGCCTGCTTTAACTTCTTTTTTCAAAAGTGTAAACAAAACATCTCTCCACATCTTTGCCCAATTGCAATTTAATCATCACCTTATTGTCATCCTGAGTTACACTGGATGACGTCACTCCAAAAAGCATGGGTTGGTAGCCCTGACCAGAAGCATTTGTCTTTCTAAAGTCATCTGCCTTAGATAAGCCATAAGCTAACTGTTGACCAGCTTTATTAACATAAAGCTTATTGTCAGCGACTTTATCTAACTGACATTCCTCAAGTTCTGAACGTAACTGCTGAGAAAAGAGCAACCATTTATCTTCCTCGTTAACAGACAAATAGTGAACGTTACTTGAAATCGACTGAGTTAAACCTTTATAGACCAGTATTGATCCTGAAATGACCAGCAGGGCAACTAAGCTTTCTAAAAGGGTAAAAGCTTTTAGTCTAGTTTTTCTTGACATATAAAACCTCATTTTGACCGTCAAAAACATGAATCTCACCATCATGTTTAACAATTTCAACATCGACACCATTTATTACCAAGTGATTTTGTCCTGTTTGAACTGCCATCGTTGCCACATTTAACACTTCTTGTTGGTGTAGGCTTTCTTGCATACGTTGACGACTATGATCCATCTCCCCCAAAACAAGACTAGTAATCGTTGCTAACAAGGCTAAAGATACCAATCCTTCAAGGAGTATGTAGGCTTTTAGTTTCTGTTTTTTTATAGTTACCACTTCCTATGTACAATTGATAATCAACTTCTTGAGTTTCAGTATAAAACTGTAGTTTTGCTAAAGATGAATTGCCCCCAGATTTATCAAAAACAACCTGATAATTTTTGGCTACAGACACTGTTTGAGGTAAAGTAACACTAGTCATCCCATTTGAAATGCCATCTTGTGATATTTGCAAGGTTTGACTTTCCTGCTTCATACTGGCCAATTTTTGTGTATCGCGGTAGCAATTTTCAAAAGAGAGGAAAAATAGCTTTTCCTCAACAGACTGAAAAATGCCGTTAACCGAATGAGAAAACATGATGACTATAAAACAAGAAACCATTAAGGTCAGCAAACTTTCAATAAGGGTAAAAGCTGCTAGCGTCTTACTTCTTAGCTTCATTGTAAGTTTTGGCTTGTTCTTTTGTAATATAGCCAACTTCTACCAAGTCATCTACACTAGCTTTATCTCCAGTTTTAACCTCATAAAGATCCATCTGACTCTCAACAACCTTAACAACAGCAGCATCCCCTTTTTCATGCACGACCTCTTTTTGCTTACTCAAGTTCGGCACAAATAACAACATCAAGACACCAATGATTAGCAGGACAATCAACATCTCCACAAGTGTGAAAGCTTCCACAGACTTTTTACGTAGTTTTTTCCAAATTTTTTTCATTAAAAATTTCCTCCCATATTTTGATACATTGGCAAAAGCATTGCCACATAAATTAAAACGATGATTAAAGCAACAAAAACAAAAACCAAAGGTTGAATCAATTGTGTCGCTTGTGTTAATTGGCTAAAGAAATTCTGCCAAGTGTCCTCTGCGTAAATATCCAGTTCACGCCCTAATTTTGATTTGACTTCACCGTACTCAATCATCAAGCTAAGTTCACGCAAGAAAAAAGGATAATCTAGAACCTTTTGATGAAAAGATTGCCCAGCAAGCAAAGCTTCTTGCATGTCCTTTCCAATTTCTTGAAAAAGACGGGATTTTTGTCTTTGCATAAGTTCAACAATCTCCATTAATTCAACTCCTTGTCCAATCAGATTTCCCCATTCACGCGCATAATAAGCCGTCAAATATAATCGAACAAAGCGTCCCAAAATCGGAAGACGGCTTAGCTGACTATAAAGGTAAATCGGTGATAGACGCTTTGCGTACAAAAATCCTAAAAAACTTCCTAAGCCTAGTAAGGCAAAACCACCCAAAAAAATCATAGGAAAATGGCTAATAATCTGAGTGGCAATATTTTGATTTTCTAGCTGTGGCAGCAAATAATTTTTCAAGCCCAGCATAATCAGGATTAAAAAACTAAGTAAAATGAGTGGGTAAGTCGCCACTTCAATCAATTTCTTTCGAATAACTGACATACTGGCCAAGTAGCCATCAATTTTTAACAAACTCTGCTGACAATTACCGTGAACATCCGCAAGAGCAATCTGGGTTACAATCGTATCGGAAAAACCTAGTTTTGCCATCATATCCGCCAAGCTCTCACCACTTAACAAAGATTCCTGCATGGTATCCACATAAACTTCTGCTAATAGTTGACTTCGTCTTAAAAAAGAAACAATTTCAGTTAAGTTAAAGCCACTGTTAAATAAATTATTAAATAATTGAATAACCTTCTGCTGTTTTTTAAAAGGTAATTTTTTCGATTTTCGCTTGCTCAGCACTGATATGTCCGTCTCTAGCAAGGCTTTCAATTTGCTCATTCCACCTTTTTGGTGAGTAATGTTCAAAATCTCCTTTGGCAAAATCAACTACACCTCCACCGCCAATTAACCGCTGATAAATAATAGCTCGTAAGCTATTTTCTAGCTCCTGCCTACTAACTCCTAATTCTAATAATCTTGCATAGACACCCGGGATACTCTTAGCATGAATCGTTGAAAAGACCAAAACTCCCGTTAAGCTTGCTCTAATAACCGCACGTGCCGTCTCACTATCTCGAATCTCACCTATAATCAAAATATCTGGTCTATGACGGAGCGAAAGTTTAATCAGATTATCGTAAGTCATACCAATCTCATCATTAAGTTGTAACTGCAACATGTTATCTTGCTTAATCTCAACAGGATCTTCTATTGTAATGACTTGTTTATCCGGAAATTTTTCCCGAACCAATTGATACATGAGAGTAGTTTTCCCACTCCCTACTGGCCCGGAAAAAAGATAAAGTCCCCTACTATCAATCGCTTCTAAAATATTTCTAGCTCCATCAAACCAATATTGCAAATCATGGCGACCTGAATAAAGAAGTCTAATGACCAGGCTCTCATGCCCACGATAATCACCAACCGTAGACAAGCGCAATGAAATTTCCTCATCATCAGCAAATAAATAATCACAAGAACCTAGCTGACTACGGCGTTTCTCACCAACATTCATCCCCGATACAAATTTAAAATGACTAATCAACCCCGTCATCTCATCAATAGCTGCTTCTTGGATAAATTGACGTTCATCTCCGATACGCTGATAAATTTCATAATGATTGGCTTTAGGAACAATATAAATATCTTGTGCATTCTTTTCAACAGCATCTCTAATAAGCTGCTTTGCCTTTTCCTGAATCATTTTAACCTCCTCAAATCTTATATTCGTAAAAAATTTTGGTAAAAAGAAAAAACCATGGAAAAATTCCATGGTTAAGGTTTAAATTTGCAATTTCGAGGCCTGGGACTAGGTTCGTCATTTCGAACATTAAAATGATAAGCAAAATGTTCTTCAGTCAATTCTTGCCCATCCTTTAAGATTAAAAGGGAATGATACTGTTGCAGATAGTCACCACAATTTTCACACCAACGTTTTTCTGATTGATCCCAGAAAGCAGCTTGAAAATTATCATGACACTTACAACTTGGCAGGTTCATTCTCAACGACTGCCATTCTGATTTATAAAATGACACAGCTTCTTCAAAGTATTCAAAAACTTGTTCTTCGATGATATCATCCTGCCAGTCATCCAAGAACCACCAGGGTTCCCAGTCCCCATACATTTTGATTACTTGATACATTTTTTCACTTCCTTATGGCCTTTATTATATAAAAATTAAAAGGATTTTAAAAAGGATTTGCTTATTTATAACCATTATCATCTGTTTAGCTCTAATAATTAGCACCGAAAAAGCCTAGGAAATCATCCTAGGCTTTTTCATTTATTAACTCAAAATGTGAAATCAGATTATTCAGCGTCTGTTGATACAGTTGCTTCAACTGTTTCAGCATCTTCACTTGTTTCAAGTTCATTAACAGCTTGTGGTTCAAGGTTACGGTAACGAGCCATACCTGTACCAGCTGGAATGATTTTACCGATGATAACATTTTCTTTAAGACCAAGAAGGTGATCTTTCTTACCACGGATAGCAGCATCTGTAAGAACACGAGTTGTTTCTTGGAATGATGCAGCTGACAAGAATGAGTTAGTTTCAAGCGAAGCTTTAGTAATACCCATAAGTACTGGACGTGCAGTTGCAGGGATACCACCAGAGATAACAACATCTTTGTTAGCATCTGTGAAGTCTGCGATATCCATAAGTGTACCTGGAAGAAGATCTGTATCACCTGGATCCATGATACGTACTTTACGAAGCATTTGACGAACCATTACTTCGACGTGTTTATCACCGATTTCTACCCCTTGGCTACGGTATACTTTTTGTACTTCGGCAAGAAGGTAAGTTTCAACTGATAATGTATCACGAACTTCAAGGAGACGTTTAGGTTGGATAGAACCTTCAGTAAGTGGGGCACCACGGTGTACTTCATCACCAACAGCAACTTTCATGCGGGCAGTGAATGGTACCACGTATTCACCCATACCAGTTTTACCTTGAACGTAAACTTTCTTAGTACGTGTAGAAGCATCTTCTTCGATGTCAACAACTGTACCTTTAACTTCAGTGATAACTGCTTCCCCTTTAGGGTTACGAGCTTCAAAGATTTCTTGGATACGAGGAAGACCTTGTGTGATATCGGTATTTGACGCAACACCACCCGTGTGGAAGGTACGCATTGTAAGCTGAGTACCAGGTTCACCGATAGATTGAGCGGCAATTGTACCAACTGCTTCACCAACTTCAACCGCATCACCTGTAGCAAGGTTGACACCATAACAGTGACGACATACACCATGACGAGTGTTACATGTAAATACTGAACGGATTGTTACTTCTTCAACACCAGCTTTAACAATTTCAGCGGCCATATCTTCAGTAATCAATACGTCAGGGCCAACGATAACTTCACCGGTTTCAGGGTGTTTAACAGATTTCTTAGTATAACGACCAACAAGACGTTCTTCAAGAGTTTCTGTAACTTCTTTACCATCAGTGATTGCACGGATAACAAGACCACGGTCAGTTCCACAATCGTCTTCACGAATGATAACGTCTTGGGCAACGTCAACCAAACGACGAGTAAGGTAACCAGAGTCGGCAGTCTTAAGGGCTGTATCGGTCATACCTTTACGAGCACCGTGAGTTGAGAAGAACATTTCCAAAACAGACAAACCTTCACGGAAGTTAGACAAGATAGGCAATTCCATGATACGTCCGTTCGGAGCGGCCATCAAACCACGCATACCGGCAAGTTGTGAGAAGTTAGAGATGTTACCACGAGCTCCTGAGTCCATCATCATAACGATTGGGTTCTTAGGATCTTGTGTTTCAATCAGACGTTGTTCAAGTTCTTCTTTAGCTTCACGCCATGTTGTTGTAACAGCAACATAACGATCATCATCAGTCATCAAACCACGACGGAAGGCTTTGTTGATTTGTTCAACTTTGCTGTGAGCTGCATCGATAATTTCTTGTTTGTTATCGATAACTGGGATATCGGCGATACCCACTGTCAAACCAGCAAGAGTTGAATGGTAGTAACCAAGGTCTTTCAAGCGGTCAAGGAAGGCTGATGTTTCAGTTGTACGGAAACGTTTAAAGATTTCCGCAATGATGTTACCAAGATTTTTCTTCTTGAATGGAACGTTGATATCAAGACTATCAATAACAGTGTGGATATCTTGTCCAGGTGCCAAGAAGTATTTATCTGGAGTTTTTTCAGTTAAGTTAGCATTATTTGGTTCTTGAAGGTAAGGTAGATCATCAGGCATGATGTCGTTGAAGAGGATCTTACCAACAGTTGTAACCATGATTTTGTGTTTTTGTTCATCAGTCCATGGTTTGTTTGGCATGCTATCTACTGTAATACCAACACGTGTGTGCAAGTGAACATAACCGTTACGGTATGCCATTACTGCTTCATCACGGTCTTTGAAGACCATTCCTTCACCTTCACGACCTGGTTCTTCCATAGTAAGGTAGTAGTTACCAAGAACCATATCTTGAGATGGTGTTACGACTGGTTTACCATCTTTAGGGTTAAGGATGTGTTCTGCGGCAAGCATAAGAAGACGTGCTTCTGCTTGTGCTTCTTCAGAAAGAGGTACGTGGATGGCCATTTGGTCACCATCGAAGTCGGCATTGTAGGCTTCACAAACAAGTGGGTGAAGACGAAGTGCTTTACCATCGATAAGGACTGGTTCAAAGGCTTGAATCCCCAAACGGTGAAGAGTCGGTGCGCGGTTAAGAAGTACTGGGTGTTCTTTGATAACTTCTTCAAGAATATCCCAAATACGTTCATCTCCACGTTCAACCATACGTTTAGCTGCTTTAACGTTACCTGCGTAATCACGAGCAACGATTTCACGCATTACAAATGGTTTGAACAATTCGATAGCCATTTCACGTGGCACACCACATTGATACATTTTAAGTGTTGGACCTACGGCGATAACTGAACGTCCAGAGAAGTCAACACGTTTACCAAGCAAGTTTTGACGGAAACGACCTTGTTTACCTTTAAGCATGTGGCTCAAAGATTTAAGAGGACGGCTACCAGGACCTGTGATTGGACGACCACGACGACCGTTATCGATAAGAGCATCAACAGCTTCTTGCAACATACGTTTTTCGTTTTGTACGATGATACCAGGGGCATTCAATTCAAGCAAACGAGCCAAACGGTTATTACGGTTGATAACACGACGGTAAAGGTCGTTCAAGTCAGATGCAGCAAAACGTCCACCATCCAATTGAACCATTGGACGAAGATCTGGTGGAATAACTGGCAAGATGTTAAGTACCATCCATTCTGGTTTGTTACCAGATTTGTAGAAGGCATCAAGAACATCCAAACGACGAACTGCTTTGATACGTTTTTGACCAGTTGCTGTTTTCAATTCTTCTTTAAGTTCAGCGATTTCAGATTTCAAATCAACGCGTTTAAGAAGATCTTGGATAGCTTCAGCACCCATTTTAGCAACGAATGAACCTTGTCCATATTCTTGGATTTTTTCACGGTATTCGCGTTCTGTCAAAAGTGATTTTGGTTCAAGCGGAGTATCTTTTGGATCGATAACCACGTAAGCAGCGAAGTAGATAACTTCTTCAAGTGCACGTGGGCTCATGTCCAAAGTAAGTCCCATACGTGATGGAATACCTTTGAAGTACCAAATGTGTGATACTGGAGCTTTCAATTCGATGTGACCCATACGTTCACGACGAACTTTAGCACGTGTTACTTCAACACCACAGCGGTCACAAACAATTCCTTTATAACGAATACGTTTATATTTACCACAAGCACATTCCCAGTCTTTTGTAGGTCCAAAGATAACTTCATCAAAAAGACCTTCACGTTCTGGTTTGAGCGTACGATAGTTGATTGTTTCAGGTTTTTTAACTTCACCGTAAGACCATGAACGAACCTTACTTGGTGAGGCTAATGTGATTTGCATACTTTTAAAACGATTTACGTCAACCACTAGTTTTACCTTTCTTTATTGTACTTTTGAAAATAGCTGAGCTACTTCCTAACTGTCATGACTCACAAATATCAATCTGCAAGACATTATTTATCGTTATAGGACTCATCCAAACAATCCGACTAAGAGAAGCAAAATTTACTTGCAACTCTTATGCCCAAATTGTTCTTTCCTATTATTATTTTTCTTCTGCAGAAACTTCTGCTACTTCTGCTGATTCAGCTTCTTGTTTTTGACGAGCTTTTTCAAGATCATCAACGTGCATTACGTCGTCATCTTCACCTTCATCAAGGTCACGAAGTTCAACTTCGTTATCGTCTTCGTCAAGCACGCGCATATCAAGACCAAGTGATTGCAATTCTTTAACAAGAACTCGGAATGATTCTGGTACACCAGGTTTTGGAATTGGTTTACCTTTAGTGATGGCTTCATAAGCTTTAAGACGTCCAGTCACGTCATCTGATTTGTAAGTCAAGATTTCTTGAAGAACATTAGATGCACCGTAAGCTTCCAAAGCCCAAACTTCCATTTCACCGAAACGTTGTCCACCAAATTGTGCTTTACCACCAAGAGGTTGTTGTGTAACAAGTGAGTATGGACCAACTGAACGAGCGTGAAGTTTATCATCAACCATGTGGTGAAGTTTGATCATGTACATGACACCAACTGACACACGGTTATCAAATGGTTCACCTGTACGTCCATCGTAAAGAACTGTCTTAGCATCACTATCCATACCTGCTTCACGAACAGTATCCCAAAGGTCTTCTGAAGTTGCTCCATCGAAGACTGGTGTTGCGATGTGAATACCAAGATTACGAGCAGCCATACCAAGGTGAAGTTCCATAACTTGTCCGATGTTCATACGAGAAGGCACCCCAAGTGGGTTCAACATGATATCGACTGGAGTTCCGTCTGGAAGGTAAGGCATGTCTTCAACTGGAACAACACGTGATACAACCCCTTTGTTACCGTGACGACCGGCCATTTTATCTCCGACTTTGATTTTACGTTTTTGTGCGATGTAAACACGAACGAGCATGTTAACACCTGATTGCAATTCATCACCGTTAGCACGTGTAAAGATTTTAACGTCACGAACGACACCATCTCCACCGTGTGGTACACGAAGTGATGTATCACGAACTTCACGTGATTTATCACCGAAGATTGCATGAAGAAGACGTTCTTCAGCAGAAAGGTCTTTTTCACCTTTAGGTGTTACTTTACCTACAAGGATGTCACC
Organism: Streptococcus vicugnae; assembly: GCF_016461705.1. Taxonomy (GTDB): domain Bacteria; phylum Bacillota; class Bacilli; order Lactobacillales; family Streptococcaceae; genus Streptococcus; species Streptococcus vicugnae. The sequence goes on from NZ_JAEMHW010000003.1 coordinate 144,103, forward strand.
TTCTTTAACTTCAGCACCAATACGGATGATACCCATTTCGTCAAGGTCTTTAAGAGCTTCTTCACCTACGTTTGGAATTTCGCGAGTGATTTCCTCAGGGCCTAACTTAGTATCACGTGTTTCTGATTCAAATTCTTCCAAGTGAACTGATGTATAAACATCTTCTTTAACAAGACGTTCACTCAAAATGATGGCATCTTCATAGTTATAACCATCCCAAGTCATGTAAGCGACGATTGGGTTTTGACCAAGGGCCATTTCACCTTTTTCCATTGAAGGACCATCAGCGATGAAGTCACCTTTTTCAACGATATCACCAACTTTAACAAGTGTGTGTTGGTTATAAGCTGTACCTGAGTTTGAACGACGGAATTTAGTGATGTGGTAAACATCAAGTGAACCATCTTCACGACGAACTTCAACTTTTTCAGCATCTGAGAAAACAACGCGTCCATCGTGTTTAGCGATAACGGCAGCACCTGAATCGTGGGCTGCTTGATATTCCATACCAGTACCAACATATGGTGCGTGTGGATCAATCAATGGCACCGCTTGACGTTGCATGTTAGCACCCATAAGGGCACGGTTAGAGTCATCGTTTTCAAGGAAAGGAATACATGCTGTCGCAACGGCAACTACTTGTTTAGGTGAAACATCTACGAAGTCAACGATGTTTGATGGGAACTCTTGGTTATTACCTTGGTGACGTCCCATAACGATATCTTCAGCAAATGTACCATCTTCGTTAAGTTTTGAGTTAGCCTGTGCTACTGTGTATTCATCTTCTTCATCGGCAGTCAACCAAACGATTTCATTTGTAACCACACCTGTAGCGCGGTCAACTTTACGATATGGTGTTTGGATGAAACCATATTTGTTAAGGTGCCCGTATGTTGACAAGTTATTAATCAAACCGATGTTAGGTCCTTCAGGAGTTTCAATCGGACACATACGACCATAGTGAGTGTAATGCACGTCACGAACTTCATAACCAGCACGGTCACGAGTCAAACCACCAGGTCCTAAGGCTGACAAACGACGTTTGTGAGACAATTCAGAAAGTGGGTTGTGTTGGTCCATGAACTGTGACAATTGAGAAGAACCGAAGAATTCTTTAACTGCAGCAGTTACAGGACGGATGTTGATGATTTGTTGTGGTGTCAACACTTCATTATCTTGAACTGACATACGTTCGCGAACGTTACGTTCCATACGTGCAAGACCAATACGGAATTGGTTAGCAAGCAATTCACCAACGGCACGAATACGACGGTTACCAAGGTGGTCGATATCATCAACTTTACCTAGACCTTCAGCAAGGTTAAGGAAGTATGACATTTCAGCCAAGATATCAGCTGGTGTAAGAGCACGTGCTTTATCATCTGGATTTGCGTTACCAACGATTGTAACAACACGGTCTGGATCGATTGGTGACACAACTTTGAATTTTTGAAGAACAACAGGTTCAGTGACAACAGCGTAATCGTTTGGTGTGTAAACAAATTTGTTAAGGTCACCATCCAATTGATCAGCAATTGAATCGATAACATCACGTGTCATTACTGTACCAGCTTCAACAAGGATTTCACCAGTTTCAGCATCCACCAAGTTTTCAGCAATTGTTTGGTTCAAGAGACGAGTCTTGATGTTAAGTTTTTTGTTGATTTTGTAACGACCAACAGCTGCCAAGTCATAACGACGTGGATCAAAGAAACGAGCTACAAGCAAGCTACGTGAGCTATCAGCTGTTTTTGGTTCACCTGGACGAAGGCGTTCATAAATTTCTTTAAGAGCTTCGTCAGTACGTGAGTCTGCTGGGTTTTTGTGAATATCTTTTTCGATAGTGTTACTAACAAGTTCGCTGTCACCAAAGATATCCATGATTTCATCATCACCTGAGAAACCAAGAGCACGTACAAGTGTTGTAAATGGAATTTTACGTGTACGGTCAATACGTGTGTAAGCAATGTCTTTTGAATCTGTTTCTAATTCAAGCCAAGCTCCACGGTTAGGGATTACAGTTGAACCATAACCAACTTTACCGTTTTTATCAACTTTATCGTTGAAATAAACACCAGGAGAACGAACCAACTGAGAAACGATAATACGTTCACCACCATTGATGATGAATGTACCCATTTCAGTCATAATTGGGAAATCACCGAAGAAAACTTCTTGAGTTTTGATTTCTCCTGTTTCTTTGTTAATCAAACGGAAGGTTACAAAAATAGGTGCTGAGTAAGATGCATCGTGGATACGAGCTTCTTCAAGCGTATACTTAGGCTCTTTCAATTCGTAACCAACAAATTCAAGCTCCATAGTATCCGTAAAGTTTGTAATCGGAAGTACATCTTCAAAAACTTCTCTCAATCCGTTATCCAAGAAGTCTTTAAAAGAATCCGTTTGAATTTCAATCAAGTTAGGTAAATCAAGAACTTCCTTGATTCTTGAAAAGCTACGACGTGTACGGTGTTTCCCGTACTGAACTTCATGTCCTGCCAAGTTTTTTACTCCTTCATTAAAATACAGAGGTCTATAAAATCCATCATAACCACAATTCTCTTCATGCGATGAGAACAATCATTACATTTTCATTTTGACCTTTATAGTTAGGATGCTTATTAAACACCCTGCCAAGTGTGTCGCTGATGTGAATTTTTAGAATCTTTAAATATAGGTTACAAACCGCATTTTTTCTAAAATTAGGCACAAAAAGAGCAGCTAAATCTGACCATAAAAAGTGTGATTTAACTGCTGCAAACCTTAGTTGGACAATATTTCAACTAAAGCAGACGACAAATAGTTATTAATATTATACCTTATTTTTTCAATTTTTGCAAGTATTTTTAATTGCTGCTATTGGTTTTAATCGAAGGATTATGAAGCAAGGCATCCCATGCTTTTGTATAGTCACTATCCGTTCCTCCAATAGCAAATTTATAGGTCATATTACCAGCACCATTCTTAGCCCAGTAGCTTGTTGTAGTCTCACCACTTACATTAAGCGAGCGACCGTTAACCGTTACTGTACCAGGCTGTAAACCTGTTGCTTTTAGAACTGTTGACTTAATAACATTTGAAGATAGATTGTATTTATTTGTTCCAAACGTATTAGAATTAGCATTATAAATACTATTCACCAAATCAGCCATATATTGAGCATTGTATTTGTATCCGGCCATCGGATTTAACGAAGTATTATCATCATTACCTGCCCAGCCACCAAGTGTCACTTTTGGTGTTGAGAGCATCAACCAAACATCAGTATAATTGTCGGTTGTCCCTGTTTTTCCTGACCAATCCGCTTGCGCTGCTTGACCATTCAAACCTTGTAAATCTTTGTAAAACTCGGTTGTTGCACCGCCCTTAACAACATCTTTCAGAAGCTGATTCAAAATGCTAGCTGTTGATTCTGAGAAGACACGTACTGGATTTGCCTTATGTTGGTAAATGACATTACCTTTACTGTCAGTAATGCTATCGACCATATAACCTTTTTGATAAACACCACCATTTGAAATCATCTGATAAGCATTTACTTGTTGGAGAACAGTTGTCTCAATCCCCCCACCTAAAGGCAAACTTTCAATCGCGTAATTATCAACGCTATAATTCATCTTCTTCATGTAAGACTCAACATCAACATTATGATTGAGCAACATTTGATAAGTCCAATAGGCTGGAATATTCCATGACACATTAAGTGCTTCTTGAAGATTAATCATGCCTGTTCCGACATCATTACCGTGCATAATCGGTTGACCGCTTGAGAAATTCGTTGGGTAATTAGAAAGAATACTTGCGCTACCAAGGAGCCCTTGATCAATGGCAATACCGTAAGCGATAATCGGTTTGATACTTGAACCTGGTGAGCGCGCAGTATCAAAAGCGTGGTTATTTTGGTTGGTTGAATAATCCCTGCCACCAATAAATCCTAAAATCGCACCAGTAGAATTATCCATCAAGATATTCCCAACATCGACCTGTTGAGAACTTCCTTGATCAAGCGTACCACCATACTGTGCTACAGCATTTTGCATCGCATTGTAGACATTCTTATCAATCGTTGTCTTAACCGTGTAACCACCCTGTTGCAAGGTTTCTGAGGCTAACTTACGGTAAGATTCTTTAGTAGCATCATTTTTTAATTCTTGTTCAGAAACACCATTTTTCTCAATTAAGTAGTTATACATAATCTCTTGTGCTTCTTCTAGGACAGAATAGTAAAGGAAATCATGAAAGCTTGTAGTTGCAGATGCTGGTTGAATAAAATCTTGGCTAATATCATAAGACTTATACTCGTTGTACTCATCTTTAGTTAAATAGCCCGAACGATACATGTTGTAAAGTACATCTTGCTGACGCGAAATACCATAAGTCATATTCTCAGCATCTTTTAGCTGACCAGCTGCTGTATATGGAGAATAAACAATCGGACTTTGAGGCAAACCAGCTAAAAATGCTGCTTGCGGAATGGTTAAATCACTTGCAGACACCCCAAAAATACCTTGCGCCGCTTCTTCAATTCCGGCAATATTTTCACCCTTATTGTTACGTCCAAAAGGTGACACATTCAGGTAATCGGTCAAAATCTCATCTTTATTCAAATAACGTTCTAATGCCAAAGCATAGATAATTTCACGTGACTTACGCTTAAAGGTTGGATCATCACCTAAAACCTGTTGCTTGATTAACTGTTGAGTCAATGTTGACCCACCGCTAGTTTCGCCTAAACCAAGAACAGATCCCAAAGTCGCACGGAAAACCGCCTTAGGAACCACACCATCATGCCCTTCAAAATTTTCATCCTCAGTTGCCACAATGGCATGTTTAACATTTTCTGAGATAGCTTCACTAGCAACTGGAGTACGTAACAAATCCGTATCAATAGCAGCAATCGAACTACCATCAGAATAAGACATCTGTGACACACGCGTCAAAGAAGTTACCTGACTAACTAGGCTCTCCTTATCAGGAATCTTAACCGCATCTATCTGACTAGCAAGATAACCAAAAGCTAGACCGACTCCCAACATGCCAAACAATATGACAATAATATAAAAAAAGTCGGTTAATAACTTAACTGTCCTCAAAAAGACTGATCCAAAATCTAGTAAGCCAAGCTTCTGACGATCTGCTTTTTTCTTATTTTTATTTCTCTTACTCATTCTAATACCTCGATAATATTATACCAAACTTTGATAAAGCTTGCATAGAGGCACCGCTTTTTGATATAATAGCCTGTAAACTACATTATATCATTGGGGGAGATTTAGCTTAGCTAGAAATCACAATCACCCCAAAATTTTAAGTAAGGAGAAAGCTCGTGAACATATTCGAAGAACTCAAAGAACGTGGCTTAGTTTTTCAAACAACTGATGAAGAAGCCCTTGTCAAAGCATTAACAGAAGGGCAAGTATCCTATTATACTGGTTATGATCCTACAGCTGATAGCTTGCACCTTGGTCACTTGGTTGCTATTTTAACATCACGTCGCCTTCAATTGGCAGGACACAAACCATATGCTCTTGTTGGAGGAGCTACAGGACTTATTGGTGACCCATCATTTAAAGACGCTGAACGTAGTCTTCAAACTAAAGAAACTGTTGATGGTTGGGTAACTAAAATTCAAAATCAATTGTCACGTTTCCTTGATTTCGAAAATGGTGACAACAAAGCTGTCATGGTAAATAACTATGACTGGTTTGGTAATGTCAGCTTCATCGACTTCCTACGTGATGTCGGAAAATACTTTACTGTCAATGCTATGATGAGTAAAGAATCAGTTAAAAAACGTATTGAAACAGGTATCTCATATACTGAATTTGCCTACCAAATCATGCAAGGTTACGATTTCTACGAATTGAATGATAAATACAACGTTACTTTGCAAATTGGTGGTTCTGACCAATGGGGAAATATGACTGCTGGTACAGAACTTCTTCGTCGTAAAGCAGATAAGACTGGTCACGTTATGACAGTGCCACTTATCACTGATGCTACAGGTAAAAAATTCGGTAAATCTGAAGGAAATGCTGTTTGGCTTGATGCTGACAAAACATCTCCATACGAAATGTACCAATTCTGGCTCAACGTCATGGACGACGATGCTGTTCGCTTCTTGAAAATCTTCACATTCCTTTCACTAGATGAAATCGCTGAAATCGAAAAAGAATTTAACGCTGCACGTCACGAACGTTTGGCACAAAAAGTCCTAGCACGTGAAGTTGTCACACTTGTTCACGGTGAAGAAGCTTACAAAGAAGCTCTTAAAATCACTGAACAACTTTTCGCTGGAAACATCAAGAGCCTTTCAGCAAAAGAATTAAAACAAGGTCTAAACAACGTTCCTAACTACGCTGTTTCAGACGATGATAACCGCAACATCGTTGAAATGCTTGTTGTTGCTAAAATCTCACCATCAAAACGTCAAGCACGTGAAGACGTTCAAAATGGTGCTATCTACATCAACGGTGAACGTGTTCAAGATTTAGATTACACACTTTCTGATGACGATAAAATTGATAACGAACTTACTGTTATCCGTCGTGGTAAGAAAAAATACTTCGTACTGGACTTTAGCTAATCATATACTAGCATAGAACCCTTGGAACGCTGATATTATAGGATTTCTAAAAAAATCTATCTCCTTACATTTTTACTTATTTTTATCAAAAGTCCACAAAAAGGGGAGTAAATTTTAACGAGTTCAGCAGGCAAGAAACTAGCACCTTAACGGGTGCTTTTTTAGTTTGCCCATGGTATAATATAGTTGTTCTTGATAAACTTATTTGATAATTTTTTAGATACTGATAAACTAAATTCGTTCATGTATCACACTTTCTGATTTTGGAGCTTTGCAACTAGCAAGGCTCTTTTTTTGCTCCTAGGTACGTTCTACAGGCGTTAAATCAAACTTTAATACTGGTCTGGTATAATTACCCTCGGAAAGTCTTAATGATTGCTGTAGGCTATTAAGAATGTTGTCTGTGAGGTTTAAAATTGATTGTGGCGCGTGAGTTGCTCCGAAGTAAACACTAACAGTTCACCATTTTTATAATGTTTGGCAAACTCAATAACCCCACGCTCTAATTTCAGATAAAAATTAGTCTCTGACATCATCAGTTCACCATAGATAATATAATCTTCCTTATTGTGCCATTTACAATACTTCTCAATAAGGATTTGCCTTAAATGTTGCTTATCAATGCTATTGATAGCTTCTGTAATTGCCCGTAGTTCCTTAAAGGCTTGTAATTGCCTTTCCACTTTGATATTTAACTCTACCATTTTAAGCTCAAATAGGTAGTTATCTGTTATTTTGGGTATAAGTTCTTCTCCAGCCATACGGGAATAACGTCGATACAATTTTAAAACCTCATAAGTATTTTTCTTTGTCAGTTTCTTATCTATTTCCATTATCTGCCTCCTGTGCTATAATGTAGTCAAAGAGGTAGAAGGTCGAGCACCTATTGGAGCGCGGTCGTCTATCTCTTTGTTTTGTGCTATAATACAAGTCGGTAGAACCTTTCTAACGCCCCTTGAAACAGACTTGTCTGCGGTAGGCGGTGGGACGGTTCTACCTTTTTGTGTTATAATATATGCATTGGCACAAAGCCAAAATAAATATAGAAAATGTTATGATATAGTAACGTTAACATATTTACGAGGGCTTGCGTGGCAGGGCTTTTTCTTTCGGACTGTGGTTTATCCATGGTCTTTTTTTGATACCTAAAAACTGAGTTAATCATATTGTTAGCTACCTAATAAATAGCATAATAACAAAACTCAATGCAAGTGATGACACCCCTTAAAAATCTCAAAAAATGGCGCGTGATACAAGCAAACGCCTTGTGGTGGCTCTCCTTGTCTCAAAATAGGGGGCGGGGGTTAATTTAAACACTCGGATAATATAATTATACCCCAATCGCTTAAAACGTCATACAAGTCATTTTAGGGGCTAATAAGGACGTGCTAGAAAAATCAAAAAGGGAAAATCACACACGGAAGAGGGCGGCGTTGTAGAACACGAACAATACCAAGCCCCATTAAAAATCAATGGGGTATTTCCGAATAATAAACAAGGTAGCGCGTGTTTCTCGCACTTCCCTCGCTGTTCGTTTCGCTATCCAAGCAAAAAAGCCTACTGATAATCAGTAAGCTTCCTCTTGTCATGTTAACGCTTGATACTATGATAACAGACTTTGCTTTAATCTTCTTTGTTTAGACTTGTATTGTAATACTCTAAACCTTGATACTCATTATCAACGTCTACAGACTTGAATAAGTCAATCGCTTCATCATCTAACATATCAAGTGTTCCAATTGCTGTTTCACTATCTGCGTTCAATGGTTCATCACTTAACAAACGCTCTGCATAATCAATTAATTCAGCTTCATATCTTGCGACTTTGTTAACTAACTCCTCAACGTCTGCTTGTTCCTTTAGTTGTTCTGTTCGTTTGTCAATATACTCATGAATAGTATCATCATAAGCAATCTCACGCGCTTCCTTGTCGCTGTCCTCTACTTCTTTCATCAGCTCATGATATTGTGCCATCTCATCGGCTTGGTTATCCAAGTCACTTTCTTCCTCGATTGGCTTTGGTTGATAATGTAATTCATCATCTTCTAACATCATTGAGAAGCTTTCCAAACAATTGAAAACACTAAAAGCGATTGCTTCAAATTCTTCTTGTTTCTCTTCAGGAAGATAGCTCTTATAGTCTTTGGTCTGCAAGAGCGTTGATAGTTCGCATGTTTCTTCTACCCATTCTTTAAGTTCTGCTAGTGTCATTGGTGCTGTTGTTTTGTTTGTGTTAGTCATATTAGTTACCTCCTCATACATAACTATGATCGTTAAATATGCATCCATTTCCTCATAAGTGCCATAAGTTGCTTCTTGATATTTAATATCAATCACTTTCTTATCAGCAATAAAAGAATTCACCCTGTTTTCAAATTCCTCATTAGTTTCATTTCTGAATTTTGGCAAATCCATATACTCGTTAAAGCCTGTTTCAATTCGCTTGCGATTGAATAGTTTAATTTTCATTTTTCTTTATCCTTTCTGATTTTTGGAACGTTTGCTACATTCATAGAACATTTTTTAATTCCCGCTATTCCTTGGTGCTACTGGCTTTGGAACGTTTACCACATTTGGGACATAGGGGGTAAACTCTATAACTAAATATAAGAGTAAAATAACTTTATCTATATATAACTTATATTCAATGTACTAAATGTAACAAATGTTCCAAACCCTTGGCGCTGTAAGACTAGTTCATGGAACGTTTACAAATACAAGTGTTCCTAACGTTCCAAAAAAATTATTTATGTCTTACGTTGTTATTCCAATATCCCCTATCTTTTTTGGATTTCTTGCGTTTCTCTGGTGTCTCTCTACCGTTTGAATAGGTCGCAAGATTGGCATAGTCTGGTGTATCCTCTTTAGGGTAAAAACCTAAATGTAATTGCCTACCTGATGGGATAGTTCTTACACCAGTTCTAATGTAAGGTGGTAAAACCTGCTTAATATCTCTGTGCAATCCTCTTTCGGTCTTAAAAAACGATTGATGAAAATAATCTTGATACTGTTTCCAGCAATACCAAATAAAATCATTGGGAATAAATTCACTCGCTAAATCTTCTCTAAACGTCTTTTCGACAAAATCCAAAACAGGGTTAATGTCCTTTTGGTGTTCACCTAATAAGGTTTGAGATTGCTTAGGATTGATATCCTCTGATGGTGTTTCAATTGCTAACTTAACCAAATACTCTAGGACTTCTTTGCGATTGATATAATCTTTTTTGATAGCTGGGTTTGGTTTATCTTTAAATCTGCTTGAAAATATCAAAATTCTAAACCGCCTGTCAATTGCTGATACATCACCATTCATACGTGGGAGACCGTTAGAAGACTGTACAACGGTCATATTTAACCTCAACGAATAGGGCTTTTTCCCTTTGTCCTCAATTGTCATAATATCACCAGTCGCAAGACTGAACATGTCCGAGGTATCTTTGATAATAGCGTCTTTTTGAACGTCATCACCGATAACTAACGATTTCCCAAGCAAGATAGAAGTGGTAAAACGGCTTTTATTTAAGTCTGTAATTTTAAGACTTGCAACGTTTTCTAAACCAACTAAATTTATTAGTAACTGTTGAAAAGTTCCTTTACCTGTTCCGCCCTCGCCGTACAACCAAAAAATTTTTTCTAGTGATTGACCTGTAACGCTTGCCTTGAAAATTTGGATAGCAAGCTTATATAATTCCTCATCACCGTCAAACAATTCTTTAAGCCAATCTGTCACTTTCCAACCGTTTATAGTTGGCTCTTTTGCATAAGGATTGTAGGCGGTTTTGATTTTTCTAGTGACAATGATTTGAGGATTGAAAGGCTCAAATTTGCCTGTTGCGTTGTTATAAAGTTGTTTGCCAATAGCTGTATACTCACCTTGTATTTTCTTGATTGGGCTTTGGTGTGCGATTTTGTAAAGTGTATCAAATGCTTGTTTTTCAGTAGCGTTTGGAAAAATAAGCATAATCAAATCTTGTAAGAATTCGTTATCCTCGGTGTAGATACCTTTGTCAGAGTGATAAAAGTACAACGGCGCTTTCTGATTTTGTCCCTCTGGCTTAATACGTGTAAAGTGAATATATTTTTTTAAGATAATTGCAACGGCAAGAGGTGTGTTTGGAGTTGCTTTTTTACGCGCTTTCTCGGCGTATGCTCTTGCTGTCTTATCCTCTGCATTCTCATGCTCTAACATGTATTCTTGATAAGCACGGTTATAGGCATCACGTTTGATTTTTTCAACCTCATCAAATAACACGCTTTTTATATTTTTAAACGTTGTTAAATGATTGTCTTCTTGCTCCTCTGTGATTGGTGCTGGCAATGGTGTTTCAATATCTGGCACTTTTTCGTCAAGCCGTTCTAAAAATTCGCTCATTCAATTCCTCCTTGAAAATCGTATTAATTGTGTTTAGAAAGCAGATATTAAGGTTATTGCTTTTGGTTAAGCTAGCATACAACTGTGTTATTTGCTCGTATGAATAGCCATTTAGATAAAATAACTTAACAAAGGCTATGATTTCTTCTTTGCTAGATAGTCCGTAAGCTATCCAATCAAACACAAGCCCCATAATAGGCAATGGTCTTCCTGCTCTCTGCCTATTTAGGTATTCATGTTCTAACTCGTCTAACACGTCCGCTAGCTTGTCTTGTACGCTAGCTATTTTATAATCTCTAGCAACCTGCCAACCGTCCGCTAAATAGCTTTCTAGATCGTCTGTGGCGGTTACAGTTACCGTGATACCTTTATAGCTAAATGGCACTAGATAAAAGTCTGGTGGTTGGTAGTAGATCATCATGACATGATTGTCTTTGGCTAGGGTTCGTGTTGGATTGTCCTTTAGAAAGTTAAATAAAGGCAAAACCTGCTTATTAATTTGTAAGTTAATGAATTGATACATACTAACGCCCCTTTCTCCGTTTCTTCTTCAACTTTTTAAGTCTTTTTTGTTCTTCTTGCTGTTCCAATGTAGGGCGACGGTCTTTATAATGTTTCTCATTGTGATAATGTCCGCCACCTTGTGCAGGGTGTATATTATATCTTCCCATTATCCAACTCCTCTAAAATTTCAATAAGCCGTGGTATTTTTTGTTCAATTACTCGTAAAACTGCTTGACTAGTGTTCAAATTATCATCAACCAAAGCCACAGTTGCTAACGTCTGTAGGTCATTTAATTCTGGTATAATGTCGTCGATCATTTTTCTACTCCTAAAAATAATAAAATGTCATCAATTTTGTAGAATACAGTGCGCGTACCTTCGATTGGTGGCATGTATCGTTTTAAACCTGCCTGCTCCCACCGTTGCAACGTGTTAAAGCTAACAGATAAGTCTGTGCGTAACTCATCTTGTGTGATTAGTCCTAAAATCTTGGGTTTGGGCTTGGTGTACGATTTTAGGAAGCTTGCTACTAATGCTAATAATTCTGTTTTGAGACTGTCCTCACTCTCTCTACTCAAACTAAACATAATCAATCTCCCTTAATTATAATAACGTCCTCTAAGTTGAATATAAGCCCCATACCGTTCTTTAACATGGTTGTTAGGTATTTGTTCCTTAATCTCTTTCGGAGCTTCTACAGGCTTGATTTTAGCCAACTCAATGCCAATTAAAATAAGAATAGCCATAAGCAACAATTGCCCCCAAATTGGTAAATTTATTTCTTGATAAATCATGCTTTGACCTCTTCTTTCTTGCCTCTTGCTGGTAAATTGTTAACTGCTCTATAGACAATATCGGTTGTAATTTCATAACCTAGGGCGTTCCAAGCCTGCTCAAAGGTTTCTGCAAAACCTGTATAAATGTTGTGGTACGTAATCATTACATTAGCAACAATCACCCAAGCCGTTGATTGGTCGTACATTGCTTTAAAAAAATTCCTCTGCTCTTTTTTTGGTTTCATCTCGTTTTTTAAAAACCGCTTTTTGTTCGTCTGTATAATGGTCTAAACTAAATGGATTTGCTTTATTCTCTACACTTTTAAATTTCATATTTGTTTTTTCCTCGTCGCTTTTTAATACTGTTTTCTTATACCTATTTGGCTTTTTACTATACATACCAATTATTTTGTAGTTTTATCTGTAGTTTTAAGAGTTATCGCTCTCTGTCTGGACACAATAGTCTAACTTTGATAAAATTAAACTATATAAACATTCCTAAAACCCTTTTAATAATAGCTTGCCTGCTTTTTATTAATCGTGTTTTATTTCCAGCTTAAAGGCTTGTAAGTTTGCCGACTGCTAAGCCTTTTTTTGTTTGCTTTCACGCGCCTTGTGAGAGCTTTTCTTTTTGTCTAAAGACCATCGTTTTTATCTCTTTGTAGCTAAAGTTAAGATTGATTAGAGCTATTGCCATGTCTTCTAATGCTTGATACTGCGCTAGCTCAATACTATTCAAGCATTCAATCCCTGTTTCCCCGCCTCGCTTAGTGGTTAATTGTGTTTTGTTATAACCCGTAACACCTTTTAGCAAAAGATTATAAACAGTAGAGTAAGCCATTTTAGGGGCGTTCTCCCAACGGTTTATAGCTTCGTTAAGTGCTAAGCGTTTTGGTCTTTCGGAAGCTCGCTCTATCCTAATCTTGGTTAACTCATCTCTCATTTCAAAGAATGCGCTAACTAAATTCTTTTTAAACTCTCTTACTGGTTTGGTGTTATCCAAGTAAGTGATAAGTAGTGTCGCTTGTTGTTCGTTAAGATGATAAATTTTCCTAGGGCGACCACGACCATTTAATTTACGGATTTCAAATCCGTAAATTCCAAATACTTCTAAATCCTCTTTATGATTTCTAATTAAACTTTGTACTGTATCGTGTTTGAGTTCAGCACATTCTGCTATAATCTCGCTTGTAGTGTACGGCTCTTTTGCGCCGTCTAAATAAACTAGATTCATTTCTGACCTACCTTTCTAGTGTTTTAGTTCTGTTTTTTTCGTACTTTCACCCAAAAAAATATCATCTAAATTTACATTGTAAAGAATAGATAGATCTTTTAAAAGTTCAAAAGGTATGTTAGTGCTATTTTTTTCGTACTTTGAGATAGTCTGAAAGTTCTTATTGACTTTCGTAGCTACTTCTCTCAACGTGTAACCTGCGTTAATTCTACAAGCTTTTAATGTCCATTGCTGCATATACTACAGTTCTCCTTTCAAAAGTTAACAAACATATGATACTATTTTTTTCGTACTTAGTCAAGCGCTCTCCGGAAAAAGTTTTGTTTTTTTCGTACTAAATGATATAATTGCATTGTAAGATAAAGATAACTGAAGGGGTGAAAATCATGTCAAAAAATAGTCCTCAAGACTTAAAAAACAGAGAATATTTTTCAAACAATCTCAATAATATTATGAAAGAAAAGGGAATTAGACAAATAGACCTACACAATGCCTTGGATATTCCAAAAAGTACTATTACAGGATATGTAAAAGGTAGGTCAATGCCTACTTTGGGCAATCTTCAAAAACTTTCCAACTATTTAGGAGTTAAAAAATCTTATCTGGATCCTCGATTTATTACTAATGATTTAGATGAGATTGCTCGAAATGAATTGGCTAGATTTTATAAGGACATTATTGCTGAGGGTATAAATGAAATATTGACACGGTTTATCATGGCTGAACTAAATGATATTTATTTTAACCCCAAGAAACAATCTCCTTCTAAGCGTTTTAGTAACAAAGAAGATTTTCTTGTTGACTTTTCTCAAACAAGTCTAGCTGTCAAAGAAAAATGGTTGAAAGTTAAGCAAGTCAATTATTATGTTATGGACAGATTGAAAAAACAACTTGAGAATTCTTTTCAGGAAATACAAATTATATTAAACAATAACATTGAAAATAATGAAGAATATCTAATCCATGGGCTAGATAAAGAAAAAATTCCAGAATTATCAAAGGAACTTACTAAATTAGAGGATGAGATTTTGAATAAACTCACTAAATTAGAATTAGCCTATTCCGATATTTCGGAATAAATTATCAAAATTGACTAACCCACGCGCCAACATTTGCCAACAATTTGGCCTACAGTCATACCCAAAATACACTATGATTTTCTATGATTTAACCGTATATTTACAACCGTACCTAAAACTACACTTGTTACTGAATAAGTAGTGTTTATTCCAATATTTCGCTATTTCTATATTAAGGATTTGTAGTTAATTGCTCACATTTGCAACTATTCCCAAAAATGACAACGTTGTCACATTTGATTTACTACCATGCTATTTTTTCCCAACAATTTCCAACAAAATCTATAATAAGAAGATTGTAGTATTTTGTAGTACTCATATGCTCACAAACGCAACCACAACAACGGTTTATAAGTTCTTAGAACTTGACAAAACCTGACATATTTCAGCTATAAACCTCAAATATTTCCATTATGGAAACTACTAAAAATTACTAAATTCAATTATATATAGCTTTTATTCCAACATTTTTTCTAATATGGAGTACCGTTTTGTTACGTCATATACTAGGATTTTCTCGTATTTTCTAGTATTTTACGGATTTTAAATCCGAAAAACTCTAACCTGCTATCACAATTTAGGACTACGGCTATACACTCTCATTTTCCAACAATACTAGTAAAAACATTAATGGTTTAATAGTCATATCCTCACAAACGCCATAATAACAACGGTTACAGCTTTTTTTAATAGCTCAAAAATTCATGTTTTTTCATATTGGGAGGTCATCAATGAAAAACTTAAAACCTATACTAAAAGAGATTTTTAACTTTACCTATCAATTATTCTTTGCTTTGATTGCTTTAGATATTAGTTTTCAGTTTATCTTAGGTGAAACATTAGCTACCATGACACAAACAATCTGGTCTTGGATATTCGCTATTTCTCTGATTGTCAGTATCATAAGAACTATCTACCAAAAGTTCAAGAAGAAAAGCGCGTGAGGTAGTCAATTTACATATTTTTAAACAAGACTAATTATGCCAATAAACGAGGTAAAGACATAAGTTAAAATAATATGAGAAAAGATAGCTATGAAAAAGTTTTTTAAAAGATTAAAGAGAATTTCTTCATTTCGGTTTTTTATTGCTTGGTGGGCTAGTATTAGCCTAGTAAAAAGTATCTTACTGCATTTTATTCCTGATAATAGAATAATATATACTTCTTTAAGCTTCATAATTTCATTACTTATTGCTGTTACTATTATGTATTTTGATGACAGGATGAAAAAATGATGGTTTGGAAGTTTAGTTGACTACCTCAAACCTGACAAAACCTGACATATTTCCAGTATTTTCCATTAATAGATTTCACACTCACATTTCCCAACAATTCATATAAACCCAACAACTCAAAACCTTTTTAATAATGGCTTGCCTGCTGTAGAAAGGTTTATCATGAATATCAAAGAAGTTATTAAAAAAGACGGTACTAAAGTATACCGCTCAAATGTTTATCTTGGAGTAGATAGCATTACAGGAAAGAAAGTTAAAACGACTGTAACAGGGCGAACGAAAAAAGAGGTTAAAGCAAAAGCCCAGCAAGCCCAAAGCAATTTCAAAACTAACGGGTCAACTGTGTTCAAAAGAGTAGAAGTTACCACATACAAGGAACTTACTGATTTATGGTTAGAAAATTATCAAATGACGGTTAAACCTCAAACACTCGTAAACACGCGCCAATTTTTGAGAAACCATATTTTACCTGTGTTTGGTGATATGCAACTGGATAAGATACATATAGCACACATACAAAGCTGGGTAAACAAGCTAGCTTTCAAGATTGTTAATTATGGGGTAGCTGCCTCAATTAACAAACGTATCTTACAATATGGGGTTAGTATGCAATTGATACCGTTCAACCCTGCGCGTGAGGTTATTCTACCCAGACCACAAAAGGCAGGCGCTAACCGTATCAAATTTATCGATAAGGAAGATTTGAAAACATTCCTAGACTACATGGAACAACTAGCACCCACCGCCTACAACTATTACTATGATAGTGTACTGTATAAGCTGTTGCTTGCTACTGGTTGCCGATATGGGGAGGCAGTAGCTCTTGAATGGTCTGATATTGATTTTGATAATGCCACTATCAACATTACCAAGACTTACAACCGAATCGTAAAGCAAGTTGGTACGCCTAAAAGCAAAGCAGGAATTAGAATTATCAGCATAGATAATAAAACTATTCTCATGCTCAAACAGTACAGGAACAGACAACGCCAAGCATTTATAGAGATTGGTGCGCCTGCTCCTGCCCTAGTCTTCTCTACAACGATATCACAATACCCAAACAGTGATGCTAGAACCAAGTCACTTAGATACCGTTGCAAGGAAGCAGGTATACCACAATTTACGTTTCACGCTTTCAGACACACACACGCTAGTTTATTGCTTAATGCTGGAATTGGCTATAAGGAATTACAACACCGCCTAGGACATGCAACGTTAGCCATGACTATGGATACTTATAGCCATTTATCAAAAGAGAAAGAAAAAGAGGCGGTACTATATTATGAAAAAGCTCTCCAAAATTTGTAAAAGTCCACAAAAAGGGGAGTAAATTCAAAACAATAGACCTAAAAACACCTCTCAAACGTTGATATTATAGGATTTTGAATAACAAATAAGAAAAAATACTTCGTGTTGACTTACTAATTTAAAATCATTAACAGATGCTTAAAGCATCTGTTTTTTTATGCCATCAAAAAAAGAGAGGAACTTCCTCTCTTTTTTAACTATTACGACGACTTACCACATTAAACAAATTCACCAAAAGGAAAATTGCTACAAAGATAACTGTAATCGTTGCACTTGCCGGTGTTTCCCAGTAATATGACGTGATAATCCCAGTTACCATACCAACAAAACCAACTAAAACACCAATAAAAATAACCGTTCTAAAGTTTTTTCCTAATCGCATCGCAATACTTGCTGGTAAAACCATAATTGTTGATACCAAAAGTGCTCCTGCTGCTGGAATGGTCAAAGCAATCGCAATACCAGTCACAATATTAAACAACAATGACATTAAGCGAACTGGCAAACCATCGACAAATGCAATCTCTTCATCAAATGTTAAAACATACATTGGTCTGATAAACAGCAAGGTCAAAATCAAAACAATAACCGCAATGACAAAGAGAGCAACAACTTGCCCCATATTAATGGTCACAATTGAACCAAACAAATACTGTTCCAAGTTCACACTCCCAGCGTTTTCTGACTTACTTGTCACGATTAAGGCTACTGCTAGCCCTAGTGACATAAGAATTGCCGTTGAAATTTCGATATAGTGTTTATAAACCGTCTGCAAATATTCTAATACAACCGCTGCTATCGTCACTACAATTACCGTAGACCAGGTTGTCGATTTGCCAAGCAAAATTCCTAAAGCTACACCAGCTAGAGAAACGTGACTAAGCGTATCGCTCATCAAACTTTGATGACGCAAAATCAGAAAAATCCCCAAAATTGGAGCAAAAATACTAATAGCAACTACCGCCATAATCGCACGTTGCATAAAATCATATGAAAAAATCTCAGTCAGCATTATTAGCTCCTTTCTTTGTTAAAGCGTGAAGATCGAAGCAATGCCAAGGTGTCTTTTGACTACGCACCAAGTGAATATTACGGTCAGCATAATGCTTTACCTCATCTGGATCATGCGTAATCATTAAAACAGATTTTCCATGTGTATGCGCACTATGATGCATTAATTCATAAAATCTCTCAGTTGTTCCAGCATCCATACCAGTTGTTGGTTCATCCAAAATAAAAATATCAGGGTCTGAAGCAAAAATACGTGCAATAACAATGCGTTGTTTCTGACCTCCAGATAAACTTCCGATACGTTTATTTCGATTTTCCCACATACCTACAGATTCTAGACTCACTTTGACATGTTCCTCATCATGCTTAGTCAAACGACGGAACCAACCATTTCTAGGGTATCTACCAGATCGTACAAATTCATGCACTGTTGAGGGGAAACCAGCGTTAAAGCTAGCAATCTGCTGTGGCAAATAAGCAATGCGTAATTTCTTACCATCCTTATTTGTTTTAGAAATTGTCACCTGACCACTTTTGGGTGTTAAAATACCAAGCGTAGCTTTTACCAAAGTTGATTTAGCTGCGCCATTTTCCCCAGTTAAAGTAACAAATTCACCACTATCTAAATGATAATTAATTCCTTCCAAGACAGGTTCACTATCATATTGGAAAGACAAATCTTCTACAGTAATATATCTCATTTACACCCTTCTAGCTCATCTGAAAAAGCAGTCAAAAATTTTGAAATAACAGTCTGTTCTTCTTCCGAAAAATCATTAATCATTTTTTTATACACTGATAATGTCGCATTATGGTGATGACTATGCTCATCAGCGACAGGTTTAGCTAGCTCAGTTAACTCAAAATAAGTTACACGAGCGTCATCTTTATTTTTCACAGGAGCAAGCATTCCCTCTTTTACTAAGCATTTAATCGCTTTAGTAACTGCCGCCTGACTAATATTCAAACGTTTTGCCAAAGCAGAATTTGTCAATCGTTCTTGGGACAAAAGCATCAAGATATGCTCCTGTGTATTAGTCAATTCAACACCACTTTGACAAGCACCAAACAATAACTCGTGCTGATTTTCGGCTTTTAATAAAATCTCATTCACTAGACAATCAATTTGTTTTTCTAGCTGCATATCAACACTCCTCTCATATCATTAACCAGTTAATTATATCAAAAAGAAAAAAAAGAATCAATTACCTGATTCTCTTCTATCACAGTATACGAACCTTATAAACTTCTTTACAAAAACCTCGCATACTATTAACCAAACGATCTGCTTTCTTCTCCGAACGACATAGCCCAAAAACCGTTGGCCCACTTCCTGTCATTAAAGCAATATCGGCCCCGCACTTTATCATTCGATCTTTAATTTTTTGTATAAACGGCTTACGCTTAATAGTAATATCTTCCAAAGAATTTCCCATGTGAGAAATAATCTGATCATAATCATTAGCTAAAACAGCTTTCTTCAAAGAATCAATATCAACACGAGAAATTGTCTCACAATCAATCTCAGGAAAAACTGTTCGAGTAGATACACCAAAATCAGGTTTAACCAAAACAACCCAAGCCGATAAAGAAGTATTTAAACACTCCACAATCTCTCCCTTGCCAGAAATACAAGCACAGCCAGCACTAAGACAATAAGGGACATCACTTCCAACCTGAAATCCAATCTCAATCATCTCAGACTTAGATAATCCCAATTGCCACAACTTATCCAAAGCTCTAATAGTTGCAGCTGCATCAGTGGAACCACCACCTAAGCCTGCACAAATAGGAATTGTTTTTTCCAATTCAATCTTCACACCCGATGATATTCCATATCTATCCTTTATAAGCTGTGCAGCCTTAAAAACATCATTCTTAGCATTTAAAGGCATCTTATGATTATTAGATTCAACAATAATATCTGAGCCTGAAATCTCTGATACCGTTACATAGTCATTCAAATCGACACTAACCATAACCATTGATAAATCATGATAACCATCAGGCCTTTTCCCTACGATATCCAATCCTAAATTAATCTTAGCGGGAGCCTTTTCAATAATAACCATTAAACATTCCTTTAAAAATATTACATCTATTATAACAAATAATTCGAAAAGAACCCACCATAATAAACTTTGTTCAGTAAAAAAGGAAAATATTTTCAGATCACTTACAAAATAGTTAACAAAAATTTAAAGCCACAAAAAAGCAACCCGAAGGTTGCTCATTACGTCTACCGCTTTAAAACTCCGCCAGTAGGACTCGAACCTACGACATCATGATTAACAGTCATGCGCTACTACCAACTGAGCTATGGCGGATAAATGCTAAGCGACTACCATATCTAACAGGGGGCAACCCCCAACTACATCAGGCGTGCTAGGGCTTAACTTCTGTGTTCGGCATGGGAACAGGTGTATCTCCTAGGCTATCGTCACTTAACTATGATTGA
>NZ_JAEMHW010000004.1 GCF_016461705.1 Streptococcus vicugnae
AAATTGCCCCTTACTTTGCGGATTTTAAACCATAAGTATCAATTGAAAAAAGATCAGAGATTTCTGATCTTCTTTTTTTTATTCTGCTTGGAAGAATGATTGGTAGAGTGCTCGCACGGCTTCTTTTTCATGTTCTGTTTGTGTAACGAACATGACTGAGACTTCACTTGAACCTTGCGAAATCATTTCCAAGTTGATGTGTTTATCTGATAGGGCTTTAGTTGCTGTCGCTGTTACCCCGATATGATTCTTCATGTCTTCACCGACAATCATAATGATTGAAAGGTTGTGTTCGATGTCTACTTCATCAACACCAAGCTCTCTTGTAAGATATGAAATGATTTCTTGTTCTTTAATAGGGGTTAGTTCTCGTTCACGAACAATAACTGACATGTCGTCGATACCTGTAGGCATGTGTTCCCAACGGATATTTAAATCTTCGAGAATTTGAAGAACTTTACGACCGAATCCGACTTCACGGTTCATAAGGTATTTAGACATGTTAATACTTGCAAATTCATCGTCTGCTGCAATACCAATGACTGGGACTGTAGGTCCACTGTGTTTTAGGGTGATACGTGTACCTGGGTGTTCTGGGTTATTTGTGTTTTTGATAACGAGAGGAATTTTACCACGGTAAGCAGGAATAAGTGCTTCATCGTGTAGAACAGAAAATCCAGCGTAAGCAAGTTCGCGCATTTCACGGTATGTTAATTCTTGGATTGTGTGTGGTTTGTGAACAACACCTGGGTGAGCTGCAAAGATACCGTCAACGTCAGTAAAGTTTTCGTATAAATCTGCTTTCACACCAGCTGCAACGATTGATCCCGAAATATCAGAACCTCCGCGAGAGAAAGTACAGATTTGATTGTCAACAGTTACACCAAAGAATCCAGGGATAACAAGAATTTCTTCAGAATCGCGCAATTCTTCAAGTTTATCATAACTTGATGGAAGAATTCGTGCATTTCCAGGTTCGCTTGAAACAATAATACCAGCTTCTTTAGGGTGAACGTAACGAGCATTGAGTCCATTTTTACGGAAAAATTCTGCTACGAGTTTAGCGTTATTATCCTCACCAGCTGCTAGGAATGTATCATACAAGAATTCATTGCATTCGATAGGAAGTGTCGCAAGATTTGTAATCGCGCCTGCAATTTTGCTCATGACTGATGAACTAAGTTCAAGTTCATCAGCAATAGCTTGGTAACGGTTAATAATCCATTCTTGTGCAGCAGTGACGTCATCACCTGAGGTGTAGTTCTTGTAATACTTAATAAGGGCATCGGTAACTTTAGTATCTTCTGAGTTACGTTTTCCGGGTGCTGATACAACAACAAAACGTCGTTCGTTATCAGATTTCACAATATTCAAAACTTTTTTCAGTTGTTCAGCCGAAGCCAGTGAACTACCACCAAATTTGATTACTTTCATGACCTTCTCCAAAATTCTAAAATTTGTATACAATTATAGCAAAATTCTGAAAATTTGTCAGTAGTTTTTCAAATAAAAAGATAGTATAATAGAGGAATGGAAAAATTTAAAGCAATTATTTTTGATATGGATGGTGTTTTATTTGATACTGAAACCTTTTATTATCGTCGCCGTGAAAAGTTTTTGGCTGAAAAGGGGATTTGTATAAAGCATCTTCCGCCTAGTTTTTTTATTGGTGGCAATATGAAGCAAATTTGGCCTGATATTTTACGAGATGATTTTGATAAGTGGGATACTGATCAGCTTCAAAAAGAGTACTCTATTTACAAAAAAATTCATCCACTTCCTTATAAAGATTTAATTTTTGAAGATACTTTTGAAGTGATTAAAGGTCTTTTTGATAAAGGGTACCATTTGGGGCTTGCTTCTAGCTCAACTAAGCATGATATTTTGAAGGCACTTGATGAAACAGGGTTAAGAGAGTATTTTTCAGTGATTTTATCAGGTGAGGAATTCGAAAAAGGAAAACCACATCCTGCCATTTATCAAGAAGCAAGACGTCAACTTGGCTTTAATGATGAAGAGACTCTTGTTATTGAAGATAGTGAAAAAGGTATTCAAGCTGGTGTTTCTGCTAATTTACCCGTTTGGGCTATTGAAGATACCTTGTTTGATATGAACCAGAGTAAAGCCACTCGATTAGTGAAAAACTTGACTCAAGTTATTGAGGATTTGTCAAAAAAATAGTAAAAAAGTAGGTGCAAGCCTACTTTTTTTGAATAATAGTTTGATATAAAAAATATTAAAAACGCAAACTAAATTATCAAAAATGCGATTTTTTTCTTGATTTAGCAATGATTATTATGCTAAAATAGCTGTTGCTAAATAGTTTAATTATCAAACTATTTTTATCACATCTGATGGAGGTAGGTAGATGTCTTTCGATAATGTGATTTATGAAAAGGGAGAAGTTGCAACTTTAACCTTGAATCGCCCAGATATTTCGAATGGTTTCAATATTCCAACTTGTCAAGAGATTCTTGAAGTTATGGAACTTGTAAAAGCAGATAACTCTGTGAAGATTTTGGTCATTAAAGCAGTTGGTAAAGTTTTTTCAATTGGTGGTGACTTAGCAGAAATGCAACGTGCGGTTGAATCTGACAATGTAGAATCTCTTGTTGAAATTGCTAGTTTGGTTAATAAAATTTCTTTTGCAATGAAGAAATTGCCTAAACCAGTCATTATGAGTGTTGATGGTGCGGTTGCAGGTGCGGCTGCTAACATGGCTGTTGCAGCAGATTTTGTAGTAGCAAGTGAAAAAGCTAAATTTATTCAAGCGTTTGTTGGTGTTGGTCTTGCTCCTGATGCTGGTGGTCTTTTCTTGATGAGTCGAGCTATTGGAACAACACGTGCTGTTCAGTTAGCAATGACTGGTGAGGGCTTAAATGCTGAAAAAGCTCTTGATTATGGAATTGTTTACCGCCTTTGTGAGTCTGAGAAGCTTGAACGAACTACGAATCAGTTAACGAAACGTTTACTCCGTGGCTCTATCAATTCTTATCGAGCAATTAAAGAAATGTCTTGGAAAGCCCAATTTGAAGGTTGGGAAGATTATGCGAAACTTGAATTGCAGCTTCAAGAAGAATTAGCGTTTAAGGAAGATTTCAAAGAAGGTGTTCGTGCTTTTGCTGAAAAACGCCGCCCGAAATTTTCTGGAAAATAGTGTAAATAATTGTTTGATTTTCAAATTATTTTTTCAGTTTGAGCCGAAATACCTTGCAAAATATTTTGATGTTTGATATACTTTGATTGTCAAAGTTTATTTAGGAGGTGAAATCTTGGATTATAATAGAATCAATGAATATCTGGTTGATATTTTTAATCGTGTTCAGGTTATTGAAGAGACTAGTTTGCGAACAAGTCAATTCAACGATGTTTCATTAAAGGAAATGCATACCATTGAGATTATTGGTAAGAATTCTAATGTGACTCCAAGTGATATTGCACGTGAGTTGATGTTGACCCTCGGTACAATAACCACTAGTTTAAATAAGCTTGAGGCAAAAGGTTATATTGAAAGACGACGCTCAAAATTAGACCGTCGTGTGGTTCATTTAACTTTGACAAAAAAAGGAAGATTATTAGATAGGCTTCATCATAAATTCCATAAGAATATGGTTTCTCATATTGCTGAGGATATGAATGAAGAAGAACTAGAAGCTCTTTTGAGAGGGCTTAAAAATCTTCATAAGTTTCTTGAGGAGTTAATGTAATAATGGTATTTGCAAGAATTGCTCAGGCAGCAGCCTATGCCCCTGAACAAGTGATTACAAACGATGATTTGTCTGAAATCATGGACACTAGCGATGAATGGATTTCATCACGTACTGGAATTAGAAGACGACACATCACTCGAACTGAAACAACTAGTGATTTAGGGACGCAAGTTGCCAAGCAACTAATTTCAAAAGCTGGTTTGTCAGCTGAGGATATTGATTTCATCATTGTTGCAACAATTACCCCTGATAGTCTTATGCCATCAACAGCGGCTCGTGTTCAAGCCAATGTTGGTGCCGTTAATGCCTTTGCGATGGATATGACAGCAGCATGTAGTGGATTTGTATTTGCACTTGCGACTGCTGATAAATTTATTCAATCAGGTATGTATAAACGAGGAATCGTTATTGGTGCTGAGACATTGTCAAAAACACTGGATTGGTCAGATAGAAGCACTTCTGTTTTATTTGGGGATGGCGCTGGTGGCGTCTTGCTTGAAGCGTCAGATACAAAGCATTTTCTAGCAGAATCTTTGAATACTGATGGTAGTCGTGGCCTTAGCTTAACTTCAGGAAAAGTTGGCTTATCTTCACCATTTTCTGAAAAAGAAGAGGATGATAAATTCTTGAAAATGGATGGCCGAGCTATTTTTGATTTTGCAATCAGAGATGTGGCTAAGAATATCAAAGCGCTTATTGAAGATTCTGACGTTTCAGCAGATGATTTAGATTATCTGTTCTTACACCAAGCTAATATCCGTATTTTGGATAAAATCGCTAAAAAAGTTGGTGTTGATGTCAGCAAGTTGCCAGCAAACATGATGGAGTATGGTAACACAAGTGCTGCAAGTATTCCGATCTTATTGGCAGAATATGTTGATAAAGGACTTGTAAAATTAGATGGCTCTCAAACAGTTCTTTTCTCTGCTTTCGGTGGAGGTTTGACATGGGGAAGCCTAATTGTTAAAATTTAGTTACAAACTTGTGCATTAGCATGAGATAAATTTATATATATTTATTAAGGAGAAATTAATCATGGCAGTATTTGAAAAAGTACAAGAAATTATCGTTGAAGAACTTGGTAAAGAAGCAGAAGAAGTTAAATTGGAAACTACTTTCGATGAACTTGATGCTGATTCACTTGATGTTTTCCAAGTAATCTCAGAAATCGAAGATGCATTTGATATTCAAATCGAAACTGAAGAAGGTCTTAACACTGTAGGTGACTTGGTTGCTTACGTTGAAGAAAAAACAAAATAATTACATGGATGGAGTTGGAATTAAAAACTAACTCCACTATATATTTAGTTGAAAGGGCTGTGGGATAAGTTGCTAAAGAGCGAAAAACTTATCTTACTCCCTCTCTTCTTATTATGATAGTTTGACTATCAAATTATTGTTTGGTAAAGACTAAGAAGGTTTAACATGAAAACACGTATTACAGAATTATTAAATATCAAATATCCAATTTTTCAAGGTGGTATGGCTTGGGTTGCCGATGGTGACTTGGCTGGTGCCGTTTCAAACGCTGGTGGTTTAGGTATTATTGGTGGTGGTAATGCACCTAAAGAAGTTGTAAAAGCAAATATTGATAAGGTTAAAGAAATTACTGATAAGCCTTTTGGTGTTAATATTATGCTTTTGTCACCATTTGTTGATGATATTGTTGATCTTGTTATTGAAGAAGGGGTCAAAGTTGTTACAACTGGTGCAGGTAACCCAGGTAAATATATGGAACGTTTCCACGAAGCTGGTATTACAGTTATTCCAGTTGTCCCTAGTGTTGCTCTTGCAAAACGTATGGAAAAACTAGGAGCAGATGCTGTTATTGCAGAAGGTATGGAAGCTGGCGGTCACATTGGTAAATTGACAACAATGACACTAGTACGTCAAGTTGTTGATGCAGTTAACATTCCAGTTATTGGTGCTGGTGGTGTTGGTGATGGTCGCGGTGCAGCAGCAATCTTTATGCTTGGTGCAGAAGCTGTTCAAATCGGAACTCGCTTTGCTGTTTCAAAAGAATCTAATGCACACCAAAATTTCAAAGATAAAATCTTAAAAGCAAAAGATATTGATACAGTTATTTCTGCATCCGTTGTTGGACATCCAGTTCGTGCTGTTAAAAATAAATTGACAACATCATATGCACACGCAGAAAAAGATTTCTTGGCTGGTCGTAAGACTAAAGAAGATATCGAAGTATTGGGAGCAGGCGCTTTGCGTAATGCTGTTGTTGATGGTGATGTTGTGACTGGTTCAGTCATGGCAGGCCAAATTGCAGGTTTGATTCGTAAAGAAGAAACTTGTGAAGAAATCTTAAAAGATCTCTATTATGGTGCTCAAGAAGTTATCTTAGAAGAAGCTAAACGTTGGGCTGATATTGAGAAAGATTAATATTTCTATTTAAATAAAAATCAAATTCCGTTTGGGAGGATTTAATGACGAAAACTGCCTTTTTATTTGCTGGTCAAGGGGCTCAAAAACTTGGAATGGCAAGTGATTTATATGAAAAATATCCGATTGTTAGGGAGACTTTTGATCAAGCTAGTTCTATTCTTGGCTATAATCTTCGTGATTTAATTGATAAGGAAGAAGATAAATTAAATCAAACACGCTACACACAGCCAGCTATTTTGACGACATCCGTTGCAATTTATCGCTTATTGCAAGAGAAAGGCTTTAAAGCAGATATGGTTGCTGGGCTTTCACTAGGTGAATACTCAGCTTTGGTGGCTTCAGGAGCTTTGAACTTTGAGGATGCTGTTGCTTTAGTGGCAAAACGTGGTGAATTTATGGAGACTGCAGCTCCAGCTGGAACTGGAAAAATGGTTGCTGTCATGAATACGGAAGCATCTCTTATTGAAGATATTTGTCAAAAAGCTTCTATTAAAGGTGTGGTAACACCAGCAAACTATAATACCCCAGCACAAATTGTGATTGGTGGTGAAACAGAAGCTGTTAATTATGCTGTTGAGTTACTTAAGGAAGTTGGAGTGAAACGTTTGATTCCATTGAAAGTTTCAGGACCATTTCACACTGCTTTGTTAGCGCCAGCTAGCAAACGTCTTTCAGAAGTACTTGATAAAGTTACTTTTTCTGATTTTGACATTCCATTGGTTGGAAATACTGAAGCTAAAGTGATGGAATACAGTGATATCAAAGCTTTGCTTGCTAGACAAGTGAAAGAACCTGTTCGTTTTTACGATTCTATTGAAACAATGCGTAAACTCGGAATGACAGAAGTTATTGAAGTTGGTCCAGGTAAAGTTTTAAGCGGATTCCTTCGCAAAATCGATAAAAGTATTTCAACATCAACAGTTGAAGATGAAGCAAGCTTGAATGCTTTGCTAGAAAAATAGGAGATAGTCATGGATATCAAAAATAAGAACGTTTTTGTAACAGGGTCAACCCGAGGAATTGGTTTAGCTATTGCTCATCGTTTTGCTAGCCTTGGAGCTAACGTTGTTCTTAATGGTCGTTCACAGATTTCAGCAGAAGTGATTGATAGTTTTAAAGAGTATCATGTGAAAGTTGTTGCTATTTCTGGTGATGTTTCACAATACGATGATGCTAAACGCATGGTTGATGAAGCTATTGCTGAGCTTGGTTCAGTGGATATTTTGGTCAACAATGCGGGTATCACAAATGATAAATTAATGTTGAAAATGACTGAAGCTGACTTTGAATCAGTGCTTAAAGTGAATTTGACTGGTGCTTTTAACATGACGCAATCAGTCTTGAAGCCGATGACACGTGCTCGTCAGGGTGCTATCATTAACTTGTCTAGTGTTGTTGGATTGACAGGTAATGTTGGTCAAGCAAACTATGCTGCTTCAAAAGCTGGTTTGATTGGCTTTACGAAATCAGTTGCTCGTGAAGTTGCTGCGCGTGGCGTTCGCGTGAATGCTATTGCACCAGGATTTATTGAATCAGATATGACTGATGCGATTCCTGAAAAAATGCAAGAAGCGATTTTAGCAGGTATTCCAATGAAACGTATTGGTAAAGCAGAGGAAGTAGCTTCTGTAGCTAGCTTCCTTGCTGAGCAAGAATACTTGACTGGACAAGTCATTGCAATTGATGGTGGTATGGCAATGTAAACTATTGTTTGCTTTGCTGTAATAGTTTAAAATTAGAAGTATAATTTCTCTTAAGAGGAGACAAAAATGACATTAAATAGAGTTGTAGTAACAGGTTACGGTTTAACATCACCTATCGGAAATACTCCAGAAGAATTCTGGAACAATCTTCATGACGGTAAAATTGGTATCGGACCAATCACTAAATTTGATAATTCTGAAATCCCTGTACGTAATGCTGGTGAAATTAAAGATTTCCCATTTGATAAATATTTTGTTCGCAAAGATAAAAATCGTATGGATCAATACTCACTTTATGCGATTTATGCGACTTTAGAAGCTCTTGAAAATGCAAAACTTGATATGGATACAGTTGATCGTGACCGTACTGGTGTCATCGTATCATCTGGTATCGGTGGTTTGCAAGAAATGCAAGAGCAAATCATTCGTATGCACGAAAAAGGTATCAAACGTATTCAACCAATGTTCATTCCTAAAGCTCTTTCAAATATGGCCGCAGGTAACATTGCTTTGCGTATTGGTGCGCGTGGTGTATGTAAATCAATCACGACTGCTTGTGCCTCATCTAACGATGCTATTGGTGAAGCTTTCCGTGAAATTAAATTCGGTTACCACGATGTTATTTTGGCAGGTGGTGCAGAATCTACAATTAATGAAATCGGTATTGGTGGTTTCAATGCTTTGACTGCTCTTTCAACAACTGAAGATCCAGCTCGCTCAGCTATCCCATTTGATAAAGATCGAAATGGTTTTGTTATGGGTGAAGGTGCGGGTGTCCTAGTTCTTGAAAGTCTTGAACATGCTCAAAAACGTGGCGCAACAATTCTTGCTGAAGTTGTTGGCTATGGTAGCAACTGTGATGCTTATCACCAAACAACTCCAACACCAGACGGATCAGGTGCTGCTAAAGCTATTCAATTGGCTATTGATGAAGCTGGAATTGCTCCAGAAGACGTTGATTACGTTAACGCACACGGTACATCAACTCAAGCCAATGAAAAAGGTGAAAGTAAAGCAATCGTAACTGTTCTTGGTAAAGATGTTCCAGTTTCTTCAACTAAATCATTTACTGGTCACCTTCTTGGTGCAGCAGGTGCTGTTGAAGCTGTTGCTACAATTGAAGCTATCCGACACAACTATATTCCAATGACAGCTGGTACACGTGAATTGTCAGAAGACATTGAAGCAAATGTTGTCTATGGACAGGGTCAAGAAGCAGAATTGACTTACGCTATTTCAAATACATTCGGATTTGGTGGACACAATTCTGTATTAGCATTTAAACGTTGGGAGGCGTAAGCGTGAATATTTCTGAAGTAAAAGACTTGATGGCTCAATTTGACCAGTCAAGCCTACGTGAATTTTCATTTAAAACTGCTGAATCTGAATTATCATTTAGTAAAAATGAATACACAGCTCCTGTAGCGCCTGTTGCTGCTAGCGCAGCTCCAGTTGCTCCAGCTGTTGAAACGGTATCTGCCCCAGCAGCTACAGCAGCATCTACAGATTCAGAAGAAGCAACTGAAGCTGATACTGATATTTTTGCAGAAGGTGAAGAAGTGACAAGCCCTCTTGTTGGTGTGGCTTATCTTGCTCCAGCACCTGATAAACCAGCCTTTGTATCAGTTGGCGATTCAGTTAAAAAAGGTCAAACATTGTTAATCATTGAGGCTATGAAAGTCATGAATGAAATTCCAGCTCCAAAAGATGGTATCGTGACAGACGTTATGGTAGACAACGAAGATGTTGTTGAATTCGGACAAGGATTGGTACGTATTAAATGATTGATATTAAACAAATTCGTGAAGCTTTACCACACCGTTATCCAATGCTTTTGGTTGACCGAGTGCTTGAAGTGAGTGATGATGAAATTGTTGCTATTAAAAATGTGACAATTAATGAACCATTTTTCAATGGACATTTTCCAGAATACCCTGTTATGCCAGGTGTTCTTATCATGGAAGCTCTTGCTCAAACAGCAGGTGTCCTAGAACTTTCAAAAGAAGAAAATAAAGGGAAATTGGTTTTTTACGCTGGAATGGACAAAGTTCGTTTCAAAAAACAAGTTGTTCCAGGTGACCAATTGATTATGACAGCGAAATTTGTTAAACGCCGTGGCACAATTGCTGTGGTGGAAGCAAAAGCAGAAGTTGATGGTAAATTAGCAGCTTCTGGCACATTGACGTTTGCTATTGGTAGTTAAGAAATAGTAGTTTAACGTAAACTGTGACAAAAAAAGAATTTTGACTGGAATGCTAAAACATTCCAAATAGGAGGAAAAAGCAGACGTATGTTTAAAAAGATATTAATTGCCAATCGTGGAGAAATTGCGGTACGTATCATTCGTGCGGCACGTGAATTGGGAATCAATACGGTAGCTGTCTATTCTGAAGCTGATAAAAATTCTTTGCATACGATTTTGGCTGATGAAGCAATTTGTATCGGTCCAGCTCGTTCGACAGACTCTTATCTTAATATGAATGCCGTCTTGTCAGCTGCTATTGTAACAGGTGCTGAAGCGATTCACCCTGGTTTTGGATTTTTGAGTGAAAACTCAAAATTCGCAACCATGTGTGAAGAAATGCATATCAAGTTTATAGGACCAAGTGCTGAAATCATGGACAAAATGGGTGATAAAATTAATGCTCGTGCTGAAATGATTGCAGCTAATGTCCCAGTTATTCCTGGATCAGACGGTGAAGTATTTACAGCTGAGCAAGCTTTAGAAGTTGCTGAGAGACTTGGCTACCCAGTGATGCTTAAAGCTTCAGCTGGTGGCGGCGGTAAAGGTATTCGTAAAGTTGAATCAGCACAAGACCTTGTACCAGCCTTCGAATCAGCTTCTCAAGAGGCTTTGGCAGCATTTGGTAATGGTGCCATGTATATTGAAAAAGTGGTTTATCCAGCACGCCATATTGAGGTTCAAATTTTAGGTGATAGTCATGGTAATGTGGTTCACCTAGGAGAACGTGATTGTTCTCTTCAACGTAATAACCAAAAAGTCCTTGAAGAAAGTCCATCCATTGCGATTGGTAAAACACTTCGTAGTAAAATTGGTGAAGCTGCAGTTCGCGCAGCTAAGGCTGTTGGTTATGAAAATGCGGGAACAATTGAATTCTTGCTTGATGAAAAGACTTCACAATTCTATTTCATGGAAATGAATACACGTGTTCAAGTTGAACACCCTGTAACTGAATTTGTCACTGGTGTTGATATTGTTAAGGAGCAAATTCGTATTGCTGCTGGACAAGAATTATCAGTCACACAAGATGACATTAAAATTACTGGTCATGCTATTGAATGTCGTATCAATGCTGAAAATCCGAAATTTAACTTTGCACCAAGTCCTGGTAAAATTACAGATTTGTATTTGCCAAGTGGTGGTGTTGGATTGCGTGTAGACTCTGCTGTTTATAATGGCTATACGATTCCACCATATTATGATAGTATGATTGCGAAAATTATTGTACATGGTGAAAATCGTTTTGATGCATTGATGAAAATGCAACGTGCTCTTTACGAATTAGAAATTGAAGGAGTGACAACTAACGTTGAATTCCAAATGGATTTGATTTGTGATGAGCATGTTATTGCAGGAGACTACGATACTTCATTCTTAATGGAGACATTCTTGCCAAACTACAACAAGGAAAATGATTAGGAGATTTCATGGCTTTATTTAGTAAAAAAGATAAGTACATCCGAATTACTCCCAATAACTCTATTAAACAATCGGAACCTCGTGAAGTTCCTGAGGTTCCTGATGAATTGTTTGCCAAGTGCCCAGCTTGTAAGCACATGATTTATCAAAAAGACTTAGGGGTTGCAAAGATTTGTCCAGCTTGTTCTTATAACTTCCGTATTTCTGCTAAAGAACGTTTGGCGATTACAGTAGATGAAGGAAGCTTTGAAGAACTCTTTACTGGGCTTGAAACAAGTGACCCACTTAAGTTCCCTGGCTATCAAGAAAAATTGGCTAAAATGCGTGAAAAGACTGGCCTTGAAGAGGCTGTCGTTACTGGTAAAACTTTGATTAAGGGAGAAAAGATTGCACTTGCTATCATGGATTCAAACTTTATCATGGCTTCAATGGGAACTGTTGTTGGTGAAAAAATCACTCGTTTGTTCGAGATGGCAATTGATGAAAAATTACCAGTTGTTATTTTTACGGCATCAGGTGGCGCTCGAATGCAAGAAGGTATTATGAGCTTGATGCAAATGGCGAAAGTTTCAGCTGCTGTAAAACGTCATTCTGAAGCAGGTCTGTTCTATTTGACAATCTTGACTGACCCTACAACAGGAGGGGTGACAGCAAGTTTTGCTATGGAAGGTGACATTATTTTAGCAGAGCCTCAAGCTTTGGTTGGTTTTGCTGGTCGACGTGTTATTGAGACAACAGTGCGAGAAAACTTGCCAGAGGATTTCCAAAGAGCTGAATTCCTTTTGGAACATGGCTTTGTTGATGCCATTGTAAAACGTACTGAAATGCCTGATGTTATTGCCAAACTAGTTGCATTTCATGGAGGTGCCAAATGAGTAGTGATGTATCAAGAATTTTGAAAGAAGCGCGTGATCAAGGTCGTTTGACAACCTTGGAATACGCTAATTTGATTTTTGATGATTTTATGGAACTTCATGGAGATCGTCATTTTGCAGATGATGGAGCAATCGTTGGGGGAATTGCTCGACTTGCTGGTCGTCCTGTGACAGTTATTGGTATTCAAAAAGGGAAAAATTTACAGGAAAATCTAAAACGCAATTTTGGTCAACCTAATCCAGAAGGTTATCGTAAAGCACTTCGTTTGATGAAACAAGCTGAAAAATTTGGTCGTCCTGTCGTTACCTTCATTAACACTGCGGGAGCTTATCCTGGTGTTGGTGCTGAAGAAAGAGGACAAGGTGAAGCAATCGCGCGTAACTTGCTTGAAATGAGTGACCTTAAGGTGCCAATTATTGCTATTATCATTGGTGAAGGTGGTTCAGGTGGTGCTCTTGCCCTTGCTGTGGCTGATAAAGTTTGGATGCTTGAACACAGCATGTATGCGATTTTGAGTCCAGAAGGCTTTGCATCAATTTTATGGAAAGATGGTTCACGTGCAACTGAAGCCGCTGAACTGATGAAAATAACAGCTGGTGAGCTTTACAATATGGGAGTTGTTGATAAAGTGATCCCAGAACATGGTTATTTCTCAAGTGAAATCGTTGAGATGATTAAGACAAATCTTATTTCTGAATTAGAGGAACTTAGTCAACTTCCTTTAGAGCAATTAATCAAAAATCGTTATCAACGCTTTAGAAAATTTTAAAAATCCCACTTCGTACTAACCTCAAGTCAAAGAAAACTATTTCCTTGACTTTGAGGATGGTTCAAAGGGGATTTTTTTCTGATAAAAAAACACCTGCTAATCAATGGACTAGCAGGATTGTTTTATTATTTAGGTGAAATAACTTCAGCTCCACCCATGTATGGACGAAGTACTTCTGGAATTGTTACAGAACCATCTTCGTTTTGGTAGTTTTCAAGGATTGCAGCAACTGTACGTCCAACAGCAAGACCTGAACCGTTAAGAGTGTGAAGAAGTTTAACTTTACCATCAGCTTCGTCACGGTAACGGATTTGGGCACGGCGTGCTTGGAAATCTTCTGTATTTGAGCAGCTTGAGATTTCACGGTAAGTGTTTTGTGCTGGAATCCAAACTTCTAAGTCGTAAGTTTTAGCAGCTGAGAATCCCATGTCTCCAGTACATAGTGTGATAACGCGGTATGGTAAACCAAGTTTTTGAAGAATATTTTCAGCGTTAGCAACCATTTTTTCCAATTCATCATATGAAGTTTCTGGTTTTGAGAATTTAACCATTTCAACTTTGTGGAATTGGTGAAGACGAATCAAACCACGTGTGTCACGACCAGCTGAACCAGCTTCTGAACGGAATGATGGGCTCATTGCTGTGAAGTAAACTGGAAGTTCTTTGCCGTCTAGGATTTCACCACGGTAGTAGTTTGTAAGTGGTACTTCAGCAGTTGGGATAAGAACGTAGTCAGAATCAGCCAATTCAAATGTATCTTCTTTGAATTTTGGATATTGACCAGTACCGAACATTGAATCGTGGTTTACCATGTAAGGAGGAATAACTTCTGTGTAACCTTCTTTAGCGTGTTCATCCAACATGAAGTTGTAGATAGCACGTTCTAGGCGAGCACCAAGTCCTTTGTAGAAAAGGAAGCGAGATCCAGTGACTTTCGCACCACGTTCCCAGTCAAGAATATCAAGATCTTCACCAAGATCCCAGTGAGCTTTGATATCAAAGTCAAATTCACGAGGTGTTCCCCAACGACGAACTTCAACGTTTTCGTCTTCGTCAGCACCGACAGGAACGTCAGCTGCAGGGATATTTGGAAGTGTTGCTGTGAATTCAGATAATTTTTCATCGATTTCAGCTAATTCAGCATCAGTTGCTTTGATGTCTGCTGACAATTTTTGCATTGCAGCGATTTGTTCAGAAGCATCTTCTTTGTTGCGTTTAGCTTGAGCGATAGCAGCAGATGCAGTGTTACGTTCAGCTTTAGCTGATTCAGATTTTACAAGCAATTCACGACGTTTGTCGTCAAGTTCTTTAAGTTCAGCAAGTTTTTCAGCAGCAACGCCACGTGTAGCTAATTTTTTAGCCACTTCGTCGAAATCGTTACGAATACGTTTGATGTCTAACATAAGTTTCCTCCAATGGTTTTTGGTGTTCAGAGGGCCTTATATAGCCCAGAATGAACAAAAAGCACAGCATGTTAACTGCTGGAGCGCAATTGCGCGGTTCCATCCAGCTTCACATCCTGTGCACTTAATTTCTTATTTTAGATGATATAACGGTAGAATTTCGGAATTATCACTCTATCTGCTCACAGCGACCGCAGACTTTCTGAAAGAGCTCAACTCTTACTTATCCGTACTCTTTATTATACTAAAATTATTTCTTTTTGACAAATCGTGATAGTTTTGCCATAAGGGTTTGAACTAGGGTAAGCATGCGAACAACCTTATCGTTACCGATATGTTGGCGAGCCACTTTTAAGATTTTTCCTGAGTCTTTTGAGGCAAAGAGAAATTTTCCTTTATCTGTAAAGACTTCAAAGTGACGGCTTACTTTATTGCGAGAAACGTTAGCTCCGATTTTTTCAATGTTTTCCCAAGGAATTTGAATATAATCTTCAACGTTAGCATCGCTATAGAATTCAAGTCCTTTATTACCGAGAAGGAATTTACCAACTTTCCCCCCCATACCAAGGTAAGAAACACCAGTAGTCGTTAATTCCACGGTAGAATTAAGTGATTGTGCCATGTCATCTCCTCTGATTAAGCTTTTTGTCTATTATAACATAATAAAAAAAGAAGGACCGAAATCCTTCCTTTCTTTTATTACATGATTCCGAAGAAACGTGCGATAATACCAACGATGAACAATGCAATAATGATTGTAATTGGTGAAACTTTTTTCTTAAGCAACCACATGCAAAGGAATGTAAGAAGAAGTCCCATCAAACCAGGAATCAATGAATCCAATTGAGCTTGAAGTGTGTTAGTTTTTTCAGCTGATAGGCTAAGTCCGCTAGCAACATCACCAAGGATACCTTTCAATTGTTCACCAGTAACGTTTCCTTTAGGGAATTCGATGTAAGCACCTTCTGAAAGTTTAGTTGAAGGAAGTTTTACAGCGAAAGTAATTGATACCCAACGTTCAACAAGAACGGCAAGGATGAACATACCAAGGATTGAAGCACCTTTAGTGATTTTTTGGATGATACCACCTGAAAGGTCTTTAGTGATTTCAGAACCAGCACGGTAACCAAGTTCTTGAGTGTACCACAAGAATGCCATACGGATGATGTTCCATCCAAAGAAAAATAGGAGTGGACCAACAATGTTACCTGCCATAGCAAGTGAAGCACCAAGGGCACCAAGGATAGGACGAACAGTAAACCAGAAGACTGGGTCACCGACACCAGCAAGAGGTCCCATCATACCGATTTTAACCCCTTGGATAGCTGTATCATCAATTTCAGCACCATTTGCGCGTTCTTCTTCAAGGGCAAGAGTTACACCGATGATCGGAGCAGCAACGTATGGGTGAGTATTGAAGAATTCCAAGTGACGTTCAAGAGCAGCAGCTCGGTCTTCTTTAGATGTATAAAGTTTTTTGATGGCAGGGATTAAAGCATATGCCCAACCTAAGTTTTGCATACGTTCGTAGTTCCAAGAACCTTGAAGGAAAGTTGAACGCCACCAAACTTTTTGACGGTCAGATTTTGATAATTGAAGTTTTTCAGTCATGTTAGTGCCCCTTTCTAGTAGTCTTCTAGGATATCGCCAATTGGGTCACCAGAACCTGAAACAGTTCCGCCACCGTTTCCACCTTTTTCTGAGAGGTTAAGGTAGATGAAGGCAAGGGCAACACCGATTGTACCAAGTGCGATAAGAGTAAGATCAGAGACAGCTGCTACAGCAAAACCGATAGCGAAGAATGGCCATACTTCACTTGTAGCCATCATGTTGATAACCATAGCGTAACCTACAGCAACAACCATACCACCACCGACAGCCATACCACCTGACAACCAGTCTGGCATAGCGTTAAGAACAGATTGTACTACTGATGTTGGTACTGCAAGAAGAAGTGCAGCAGGAACAGCAATACGAAGTCCTTGAAGGAAAAGAGCAACTAAGTGAGTGCGTTCAACAGCAGCGATGTTTCCTTCTTTAGCGGCAGCGTCAGCACCGTGAACAAGGGCAACAGAAGCTGTACGAACAAGCATAGTAAGGAAAAGGCCTGCAACTGCAAGAGGGATAGCTGTTGCTGTTGCAACTGCGATACCTTTAGAAGTGAAGTCTCCACCTTTAACCATGATGATAGCAGCAGCTACAGAAGCAAGGGCAGCATCTGGTGCAACAGCGGCACCAATGTTAGCCCAACCAAGAGCGATCATTTGTAGTGAACCGCCAAGGATGATACCTGCTTCAAGGTTACCAGTAACAAGACCGATAAGTGTGCAGGCAACTAGTGGTTGGTGGAATTGGAATTCGTCAAGGATACCTTCAAGACCAGCGAAGAAGGCAACTACAACGACTAAAATCATAGAAATAACTGACA
Source organism: Streptococcus vicugnae (assembly GCF_016461705.1). Taxonomy (GTDB): domain Bacteria; phylum Bacillota; class Bacilli; order Lactobacillales; family Streptococcaceae; genus Streptococcus; species Streptococcus vicugnae. Next base: position 16,948 of record NZ_JAEMHW010000004.1, read on the forward strand.
TTATTCTAGTTCCTTTCGTTTATAAAAGTTTTCAATGTGCAATTGTAAGCCAGAAACCACGGCTTACAAGTTTTGGATAAAAACAGGAAGTTTGAATCTTTCTGACAGGTGAAAGCCTTTCATAGAAACGCTTACTTTTTGTTCCTGCTCGAAGCATTATTCAAAAATTATTGAACGTTTGCTTTTTTGATTAGATCAAACAAGTCTTTTTTAGAATCATTAGGGACTTTACGAACATCGAATGTTACGCCAAGGTCACGTAATTTTTCAAATGTAGCAACGTCATCTTTGTCCATAGACAATACGTTGTTAACCATTGTTTTACCTGTTGAGTGAGCCATTGAACCAACGTTAAGTTCTTTGATTGGCACACCGCCTTCGATAGCTTCAAGAGCTTCTTGAGGTGTTTCAAACAAGATAAGTGCGTGTGTGTTACCAAAACGAGGGTCTTTAGAAGCTTCAATCAATTTCTTGATTGGAACAACGTTTGCTTTAACACCGTTTGGTGCTGCTTGTTTGATCAAGCCTTTACGCAATTCATCTTTAGATACAGTGTCAGATGCAACGATGATACGGTCAGCTTTAGAAGCTGGTGTCCAGTTTGTTGCAACTTGTCCGTGAAGAAGACGTGTGTCGATACGAGCGAGGTTGATTTTAAGTTTACCATCACCAATGACAGTTCCTTCAGGAATAGCACCTTGAGGGGCAGCTTGTGCAGCAGGTGCAGCAGCTGCTGTTTCAGCAGGGTTGAGTTCTTCAGGAAGTGCTTTAACACCGTCTTTAGACTCTTTAATGATATTTGCGGCAACTTGTTCAACACCTGCATTTGCGTCCATCATACGCTCAGTGTAGGCTTGGATAAGCATTGGCAAATTAAGACCTGTAATGATAGCCATCTTGCGGTCTGGATTTTCACCCATAACGCGACTAGCTTGGTTAAATGGAGAACCACTCCAAAGGTCAGCTAGTACGAGGATTTCATCATCAGCATCAAATTGTGCGATAGCATCGTTGAAGTGTGCATATAAATCATCTGGTCCTTCACTTGGCATGAAAGTTACAACTTGAACTTTTTCTTGGTCACCAAAGATCATAGAACCTGATTGATGAATACCTTCAGCAAATTTACCATGGCTGGCAATAATAATACCGATACCCATTCTTGTTCTTCCTCCTTATGATTATTTTTCGTTGAAACAAAAAAGAATAATCTCCTTCCAGGCAAGCCCGGCAATTCTTTTCCGTTCCAAGGAAATTTTAAGAACGATATTATTGTAAAACGTTTTCACAAAAAATGCAATAGCTTTTTGAGAAAAAATAACAGAAATCATGAAAAATTTTCAGAAACTCGCAAAATAAAGCGATTAAATTGGATAAAACACAAAATAACGTTCGGATAATGCGTTATGATTATTGTGAAATTTATGAAAATGTTTTGAAAACGATGAAAAAAAGAAAAAACTTCCTAAAAAGAAGTTTTTTCAGAAATTTATAGAAAAATTTTCGCTAATTCTTTCGCAACACCGTCTTCTTCATTGGTGAAGTCTGTTTGTTTGTCAGCAAATGGTAGGAGAACATCGCTTGCATTTTTCATAGCATAACCAGTTCCTGCTAAAGCAAGCATTTCAGTGTCGTTGTGCTCATCACCAAAAGCAATCAAATCATCTTTGTCCATATTTAGTGTTTTTAGCAGATGTTTGAGGGCGTAAGCTTTGTTGATGCCTTTAGGTGAGAATTCTAAGATATTAAGCGGTCCTCCCCATGAATCAATTTCGATTTCGTGGTTGAAGTATTTGCGCATTTCATCGGCAAGAGCATATTTGTCTTCGTGATGAGTTTGCATCAAAAGACCATTTGGATTTTCGGTAATTTTTGTTACATCAAGTGTCATTTTATCGGTGATTTTATCGACACCAAAAAGTTGTGGATTGATGATGTCGTGATTATCGGCACTGATGAAGAATTTTTTACGGTATTCACTAGCGATAAAGTCTGCTTGGATACTTTTTTGGATGTCTAGGACATCAAGCAGGTATTGTTTATCGATAGTGACGCTGTGTTCAAAGTCCCATTTTTTTTCGGGAAGGTGTGTCAAGGAACCGTTAAAGGTAATCATAGGTGTCTCAAGTTGTAAGCGGCGGTAGTGCTCAAGAGCCATACGGTATGGGCGACCTGTCGCAATAACGACCTTGTGACCTTTTTCTTGTATTTTTTTAATGGTATTAACAGTATAATCTGAAATGGTATTATCACTACGCAGTAGTGTTCCATCCAAATCAAGAGCAATCATTTTTTTCTTTGTCATAGGTGTTATTATAACAAAAAAGACTAGCAAAGAAAAAGAAAAGTATTATGGTATAATGGTTTTAATAAAAAATGAGGTTACAAGTTAATGTATAAAATTTTTTGGAGTCATGTCTTTGCTTTAGGAATTATTTTGAGTATTACGTTTTTCCATGCAAATAGTGATGGTCTTATGAATGATGTGCTATTTTCGTTGTTAACAGTGGAAATGGGATTTTTCTTTTTTTATTTTAAACATATCGTGTTACGTGTAGCTGCATTTGTTTTGTGGTGCTTTTTCTACCCAAATAACTTAAATGTTTTGTTCAGTGTGGCAGATACATCATGGGCAACATCGGTTTTATGGTCATCAGATGGTATGACATCGTTTATGATTTACCTAGCAGTTCTTGTTTTTTCATTGGTTGCAGGAACTTTGAGTTTACGAATGATTTTAAAACCTTTGAAATTAAATCAATACATTCAAGTATTCTTTGTGATGGGAGTAGCTTTTTTTGCTAGTTTGCTATTTCAAGTACTCCGAACATTGGGAATTACTTGGAAGGTTATTGTTAATCAGCATTTGAATATTTTTGAAGAAGCAGCCAAAGCATTATCGACGATTAATATGCCATTTATTATCGGTTTAATGGTTGTTCAAGTAATGATGTTTGTCGTACTTGATAATGATTGATAGAAGTCAAAAGGAGGTGAGAGTTTCTCATCTCCTTTACTTGCTTTTAAGGGTAATTTCAATGCTTTTTTGCTATAATAAGCTTTAAGAAAGGGGGAGAAGATATGGTTAAAAAGAATGTTATGATTCATATCTTTTTTGGAATCATTTCGTTTGGTATTTATTATTATCATTTGCGAGGTCCGGATCTGGTTTGGAATATGTTTCTGGCGCTACTTGCTCTTGATTTTTCACTCCTTTCTTATTTTACAAAACAAAAAGTGGTGAGAGGGGCAAGTAGTCTCTTATGGTTGTTTTTTTACCCGAACACTTTTTATATGTTGACAGATATTGTTCATATGAACTTTACGGATTCGGTTTTATGGAATAAAACTAGCTTGATTTTGTACATGTTGTACGTGTCTAGTATTTTATTTGGAGTTTTATGTGGGATTGAAAGTGTTAAGAACATTGTGGTGACTTTTAAAATCAAAAATTATTATATCCGAATGTTTTTTATTGCAATCCTATCTTTTGTTTCGAGTTTCGCGATTCATATTGGACGCTATGCACGATTAAATTCTTGGGATATTTTTACTAGACCAGGTCTTGTCATTGATGAAATCTTAAATGTCATTAGCTGGAACGCTATTCATTTCGTGCTTGGCTTTACTTTTTTACAGATTTTATGTCTTATCTTTTTAGATCGTGAAAATTTTAAATAAAGTTATTGAAAACTGAACAATCTTTTGATAAAATATATAAGTCGTTCGGAAATAGAAGAAAAAGCGACTATTATTAACCTTATTAAAGGAGAAACCATTTAAAAATGGAAAAGTTTTTTAAACTTAAAGAACATGGTACAGATGTTCGTACAGAAGTAACTGCTGGTTTAACAACATTCTTTGCAATGTCATACGTATTGTTTGTTAACCCATCAATCCTTTCACAAGCTGGAATGCCTGCCCAAGGTGTGTTCCTTGCCACAATTATTGGTGCTGTCGTTGGTACATTGATGATGGCTTTCTACGCTAATCTTCCATATGCACAAGCACCAGGTATGGGACTTAACGCCTTCTTCACATATACAGTTGTCTTTTCACTAGGTTACTCTTGGCAAGAAGCTCTTGCGATGGTCTTCATCTGCGGACTTATCTCACTTGTTATTACAGTAACTAAAGTTCGTAAATTGATTATTGAATCAATCCCAGCAGCATTGAAATCAGCTATTTCAGCTGGTATTGGTATTTTCCTTGCTTATGTTGGTATTAAAAATGCCGGCTTCTTGAAATTCTCTATCGATGCTGGTACTTATACGGTAGCTGGGACTGGTGCTGATAAAGGTCTTGCTTCAATTACAGCTAACGCATCAGCTACACCAGGTTTGGTCGCTTTTAACACACCAGGTGTTATCCTTGCTTTGATTGGTCTTGCTATCTCAATCTTCTTTATCGTTAAAGGAATTCGTGGTGGTGTTATCCTTTCAATTGCTGCAACTACAGTTGTTGGTATTTTGATTGGTGTTGTTGATCTTGGTTCAGTTAACTGGGCTGCAACTAACTTGTCTGCTTCAATCAATGATTTGAAAGAAATCTTTGGTGTAGCTCTTGGTAGTCAAGGTCTTGGTTCATTATTCTCAGATGCTTCACGTATTCCAGGTGTCTTGATGGCAATTCTTGCTTTCTCATTGACAGATATTTTTGATACAATTGGTACACTTGTTGGTACTGGTGAAAAAGTTGGTATTGTTGCCACAACTGGTGAAAATAAAGAATCTAAATCACTTGACCGTGCCCTTTATTCTGATTTGGTTGGTACAACATTAGGTGCGATTGCAGGTACTTCAAACGTAACAACTTACGTTGAATCAGCAGCAGGTATCGGTGCTGGTGGTCGTACAGGTTTGACTGCTCTTGTTGTAGCTGTTCTCTTTGCTATTTCAAGCTTCTTTAGCCCACTTGTATCAATCGTTCCTACTCAAGCAACAGCTCCAATTCTTATCATTGTTGGTGTTATGATGCTTTCAAACCTTAAAAATGTTAAATGGGACGATCTTGGTGAAGCAGTTCCAGCATTCTTTACATCAATCTTCATGGGATTCAGCTACAGCATTACTTATGGTATCGCTGCTGGATTCATCACTTACACATTGGTTAAAATTGTAAAAGGTCAAGCAAAAGAAGTTCACGCTATTATGTGGATTCTAGACTTCTTGTTTATTCTTAACTTTGTTAGCTTGGCAATTTTATAAAAATATAGTTTTTGACAAAAAGCTGAAGGTAAAAGTTCTCTCGCCTTCAGCTTTTTTATACATAAAACATGCTGTAAGTCTTGGCCTGGTTGACTTTTTAAAAATTTTTTTATAAAACCACTTGTGAAAAACTGGCGAGACTTGGAAGGTAAGCAGAATTTTGATATAATGGACTCATGTTTTATAGTCATAATGAAGATGAGTTGATGGCATATGGTTATCAGCTCGGTCGAAAGTTACAAGCAGGAGATGTTCTGGTGTTAACAGGAACTCTTGGTGCTGGTAAAACGACATTAACTAAAGGAATCGCAAAAGGGCTTGATATCGATCAGATGATTAAGAGTCCTACCTATACGATTGTTCGGGAATACGAGGGGCGTTTACCGCTCTATCATCTAGATGTTTACCGTATCGGAAATGACCCAGATTCTATTGATCTGGATGATTTCTTGTATGGCGATGGTGTTGCCGTGATTGAATGGGGTGAACTTTTAGAAGAGGATTTACTCGGCGATTACTTAGAAATCATTATCACTCCTTCAGGAGATGGTCGTGACATAGAGTTACAATCTAATGGCCCACGAAGTAAGGAGCTTCTGGAGGCTGTAGAACGTGGCTGAACAAGAGGTAATCGCTGAAGAAGCACAGCTTACTGATGCCAAAGCTTTAGTTGACTTGCTTAAGCAAGTTAGCTTAGAGACAGATTTTGTTGTTGCAGAGACGCTTTTGTCGCAAAAGGATATGGAAATCTTTTTGGAGCGACATCTTGCATCTGTTAATGAAATTTGTTTGGTAGTAAGAGTTGGTCATGAGTTAGCTGGTGTTTTGAATATATCTAGTACTAGCTCACCGCAGACAAATCACATTGGTGATATTTTTATTGCTGTTCAAGAAAAATATTGGGGATATGGTCTTGGCTCGCTTCTTATGGAAGTTGCTCTTGACTGGGCTTGCCACACGCCAGTGATTCGTCGTTTGGAATTAACAGTTCAAGCTAGAAATAGCAGAGCTGTTCACCTTTATGAAAAGTTCGGTTTTAAGATTGAAGCTACTAAGGAACGTGGCGCAAAAACTAAAGATGGAGAATTTCTTGACGTCTACTTGATGAGTAGGTTGATAGACTAAAAGTAAACAAATGAAACTCGGAAAAAAAATACTGCTCATGATAGCAGCAATCTTTGTGACAACAATTGTTGCATTAGGTGTTTATATTACAAGTGCTTACAGTTTTTCAACAAGTGAGCTCTCAAAAACGTTTAAAGATTACAAAACGTCTGGTTCAAGCAGCAATGCTATCAAACAGACAAAACCTTTCTCAATTCTTTTGATGGGGGTCGATACAGGAGATTCTGAACGTCAATCAACTTGGGAAGGTAACAGTGACTCAATGATTTTGGTAACTGTTAATCCTAAAACAAAAACAACGACGATGACTAGTCTTGAACGTGATATTCTAATTGAATTGACTGGTCCTGAAGATAATAATATGAATGGCGCTCAAGCTAAGTTGAACGCAGCTTATGCTTCAGGTGGGGCTCAAATGGCTATCATGACTATTCAGGATTTGTTGGATATTAAGATTGACTATTATATGCAAATCAATATGCAAGGTCTTGTTGATTTGGTTAACGCTGTTGGTGGTATTACAGTAACCAACAATTTTGATTTCCCTATTTCAATTGAAGAAACAGAGCCAGATTATACATCTTCAGTTGAACCAGGAACTCATAAAATTAATGGTGACCAAGCTTTGGTTTACGCACGTATGCGTCACCAAGATCCAAAGGGAGACTATGGTCGTCAACAACGTCAACGCGAAGTTATTCAAAAAGTTCTTAAGAAGATTTTAGCGCTTGATAGTGTATCGTCATACAAGAAGATTCTTTCTGCTGTAAGTAAGAACATGCAGACAAACGTTGAGATTTCATCAAGTACTATTCCAAGTCTTCTTGGCTATGCGGACTCTCTTAAAAATATCGAAACTTATCAATTAGAGGGTGAAGGACAAACAATTAATGAAATTTCTTATCAAATTGTAAGTTCAGATCATTTGCTTGAAGTGCAAAACCGCATCAAGAAACAACTTGGCTTAGAGGAAAGTACCGAACTAAAAACAACAGCTGTTCTTTCTGAGAACCTTTATGGTACATCAGGATATGGTTATAGTTCTGATTACAGTAGCTACAGCGATTATAGCAGTGATGGCTACAGTGATTACATAACTGATACATACTCAGAAGATACTGCTTACCCATATTAAGATTAAAAAGCCGACCTTTGGTCGGCTTTTTAATTATTTAGTTTGAATAAAAAAGCTTGGAAAAATCCTAGCTCTTTTTATGATTGATCACTTTCTTGATATTTTGCCAAAGTTGTTTTGATTTGTTCGAGTCGACTATTTGTTTCTTGTTCAAATAAGCGACGTTTATAATCTAATTCTTGGCTAATGCTTTGAAGTTTTGGCAATTGCTGATTGATATCGTCAATAGTATGATGAATTTTTGTGATATCTTCAGCGATTTTGTCACTGATTTCATTAGCGTCAGCAATATCTGCTTTGATTTCATCGCGTTTTTGGTAAGTTTTGTAGGCTGCAAAACCAGCGCAGCTTGCAAGGCCAAATGCGACAAGATGGCCTAATTTCATGCTTCTACCTCTTTAGCAATTTGTTCTGCCAATTTTCCAAGAGCTTCGAAATCTGGTTCGTGTTCTGTAAAGTTGATGGCGAATTCATCGTTTTTAGCATAACGTGGAATAAGATGGATGTGTGCATGGAAAACAGTTTGTCCAGCAATTTCTTCGTTGTTGTTAACGATATTCATTCCAACTGCACCTGTTGCTTTTTGAACAGCACGCGCAACTTTTGGTAAACGTGCAAAGAGTTCTTGTGATGTTTCTTCTGACATTTCAAGGACGTTTTTAACATGTTCTTTTGGAATAAGGAGTGTATGTCCTTTAGTAGTTTGTGAAATGTCTAAGAAAGCTAAGACTTTATCGTCTTCATAAACTTTTGATGACGGAATGTCACCTGCGATAATTTTACAAAAGATGCAATTTTCCATTTGAATCACCTATAATCCTTTGATTTTGTTATAATTATTATATCAAAAAAATGTGGGTATCTTATGTTAAAAATTGAAAATGTCACAGGTGGATACATTAATATCCCTGTTTTAAAAAATATTTCATTTGAAGTTTCTGATGGTGAGTTAGTTGGTTTGATTGGACTTAATGGTGCAGGAAAATCAACAACTATTAATGAAATTATCGGACTTTTGACACCATATCAAGGACAAATTACTTTGGATGGTTTGACTTTGGCTGATAATCAAGCAGACTATCGTAAAAAAATTGGTTTTATTCCTGAAACACCAAGTCTATATGAAGAGTTGACTCTGCGTGAGCATCTAGAGACGGTTGCTATGGCTTATGATCTTGACTTTGAACAAGCAATGGCGCGTGCAAAAGAATTATTAGAGCTTTTTCGTTTATCTGATAAATTGGATTGGTTTCCGATTAATTTTTCAAAAGGGATGAAGCAAAAGGTTATGATTGTTTGTGCCTTTATGATTGATCCTCATTTGTTTATCGTTGATGAACCATTTTTGGGACTAGATCCTTTGGCGATTTCTGATTTGACGGATTTGTTAGCGCAAGAAAAGGCTAAAGGAAAAGCTATCTTGATGTCAACACACGTTTTAGATGCTGCTGAAAAAATGTGTGACCGTTTTGTGATTTTGCATCATGGTCAAGTGCGTGCTATGGGAAATTTGGCTGAATTGCGTCAAGCTTTTGGTCAGCCAGATGCTAGTCTAAATGACATTTATATGGCTTTAACTAAAGAGGGATAGAGATGAAAGAAGTTTTTCTTAAACGACGTAGTCTTTTTTTAGGGCAATGTCTGAAATACTTACGTTATGTATTGAATGATCATTTTGTACTGGTTTTGTTGTTTTTATCAGGGTTCTTAATGGTCCAATACGGGGAATTGCTAAAACATTTTCCAAAGCAGACAACCTGGATTGACGTGATTCTGGTAATTGTGACAGTTCTTCTGCTTAGTCTTGGGAGAATTGCGACTTATATTGAAGCGCCAGATAAGTTATTTTACCTGCCTAAGGAAGAAGAAGTGGTTGCTTGGATTCATCTGGCAAGAATTCGTTCTTTTGGAATTTGGGCATTTTTACAAACGGCTGTTTTGCTACTTTTAGCACCAATTTTCTTTAAGTTGGGCGTAACAGTGCCAGTTTTTGCTGCACTTTTGTTAGTGCTGATTGGTATTAAGTGGTTTATCATGCTGAGAAAAGAAAAAGTCTTTTTTAGAGATGGATATTTTTCTTGGGAGGCGGCGATTACTTATGAAAATAAGCGCCGTCAAGCTATCTTAAAATTCTTTGCTCTCTTTACAACAGTTAAAGGAATTTCTGCTAGTGTCAAACAACGCGCTTACTTAGATAAGATTCTTGGTTTGGTTAAGAAGCGTCATGATAAAACTTGGTCAAATTTATATTTGCGAGCTTTCCTTCGAAGTTCGGATTATTTAGCACTGACCTTACGTTTGGTACTTCTAAGCATTTTAGCCTTGGTTGTTATTCCGAATCATTTAGTAGCAGCAGGGCTTGCTTTGATTTTTAATTATCTCTTACTCTTTCAGTTATTAGGACTTGGTAGACATTTTGAATATCAATATTTAACACGCTTATACCCTATTTCAGAAATGCAGAAAATGGCTAATTTAAAAGCTTTATTGAAACGTTTGTCTTATTTGATTTGTATGATTGAATTGTTGCTATGCTTTTCTTTGAAAGCAGCAGGGCTTCTTATTTTGATTACAATAATTGTTACAGAATGTTATCTTCCTTACAAAATTGCGAAGATGATTGACTAGGAACTGTAAAACAAGTAAAATAAAAAGTGACGAATCGTATTATATAGGAAAGAAAAGGAGGGCAGACAGGTGACAACAGTATCAGATCAGGAATTGACAATGGCACCACTTCGAGGTAAAAGTGGTAAAGCCTTTATTGGTCAATATCCAAACGGTGAAAAAATCTTTATCAAGTTTAACACGACACCAATTTTACCAGCTCTTGCTAAAGAGCAGATTGCTCCGCAATTATTGTGGGTGCGACGTACAGGTAATGGCGATACAATGAGTGCACAGGAATGGCTTGATGGAAGAATTTTGACTAAAGAGGATATGGGTAGTAAACAAATTGTCCATATTCTTTTGCGTTTACACAAGTCACGACCATTGGTTAACCAATTACTACAGTTAAACTATAAGATTGAAAATCCATATGATTTATTGGTTGACTGGGAAAAAAATGCACCATTGCAAATTCGTGAAAATACTTATTTGCAAGGTATTGTAAAAGAATTAAAACGTAGCTTGCCAGAATTTCGTTCTGAAGTTGCGACCATTGTACATGGAGATATCAAGCACAGTAACTGGGTCATTACAACAAGTGGTATGATTTATCTTGTTGACTGGGATTCTGTTCGTTTGACAGATCGAATGTACGACGTAGCCTTTCTTTTGAGTCACTATATTCCTTACACACGTTGGGGTGAGTGGTTGAATTATTATGGCTATAAAGACAATGAAAAAGTACGCAGTAAAGTTGCTTGGTACGGACAATTTTCATATCTTTCACAAATTTTGAAATGCTTTGATAAGCGAGATATGGAACATGTCAACCAAGAAATTTACGGCTTACGAAAATTTAGGGAGTTAGTTAGTAAAAAGAAATAATGCGAGTTAGAAAACGTAAGGGTGCTGAGGAGCACTTAGAAAATAACCCACACTATGTTATCTTAAATCCAGAAGAAGCAAAAGGTCATTGGCGTGAAGTCTTTGGTAATGATAACCCAATCCACATCGAAGTTGGTTCAGGAAAAGGAGCATTCATTACAGGAATGGCTTTGCAAAATCCAGATATTAACTATATCGGAATTGACATTCAAGTATCAGTACTTAGCTACGCTTTGGATAAAGTTTTAGATAGTCAAGCACCAAATGTTCGTTTGTTGCTAGTTGATGGTTCTGATTTGACAAATTATTTTGCTGACGGCGAGATTGATTTGATGTATTTGAATTTCTCAGATCCATGGCCTAAAAAACGTCATGAAAAACGTCGTTTGACTTATAAAACATTTTTAGATACTTATCGTCAAATTTTACCGGAACATGGTGAAATTCACTTTAAAACCGATAACCGTGGTTTGTTTGAATACAGTTTGGCAAGCTTCTCACAATATGGCATGATTTTAAAACAAGTTTGGTTAGACTTACATGCTAGTGATTTTGAAGGAAATGTCATGACTGAATATGAAGAGAAATTTTCTAAAAAAGGTCAAGTCATTTATCGTGTGGAAGCACAGTTTCAGTAAACAGCTAATGTTAGCAAAAAGAAGTTAGGCGACTAATCTTCTTTTGGAGAGGTACTTAGTGGATAGGTGTAAGAAATGCTTAGGCTTTTAGGGGTTCGATTCCCTTCCTCTCCTTACACAATTGAATATAATAAAACGTCCTTTGGTTTTGAAAACAAGTTCAACTGTTTTTTGGGGCGTTTTTTGCATCTTTAAAGATTTTAATTGTCAAGTAATATAAAATCAATTGCATTATGAAAAGGAAAACTCACTAGAGTTAATGGTGGTATGTTGTTAGAAAACGTTATTTAGGTGATATTAGCAAGTGATTTAGAGCTTGCTTAGAATAGTGAGGCTGTATGCTTTTAGGTAGAGTAAAAGAATTATTATATAAGTATCAAGGCTGGTTGACCTATCTTGGGGCTTTAATCGCTTTTAACTTGATGCTTAATTTGGCTTATGATGAGATTGTAGTTAACCATGAAAATCCTGTAAAGTTAATTGTTTCGATTGTTGTATTGGGTGTAGTTATATTCGCCTCTTATATAGGTCGAAGACGGCACATGTTGTCCTACTTTATTCTTGAAAGTTCTGATGACATCAATATGTATGCTCTTGATTTGAATTATCGTTTTATGGCTATCAATCGAAATGATATTCGTCTGATGCAAGAAATCTTTAAATTCACTCCAAAGATTGGTGATTGTCCGCTACGGCATTTAGATGCTGAAAGATCAGCAGAGCTAAAAGCTAATGTCGATAGAGCACTGAAAGGTGAGACTTTTACGTCCTTAGATACTATCGAATATGATGGTAAGACACTTTATTGGCAAAATATGTTTTCACCGATTTATAATCGTCGCAAGAAAATTATTGGAGCTTTTTCAATCGTTGTCGATGTCACCGAGCAGCGCAAACAAGAATTAGCAATGCAAAAGATGGCTTATGAGGATGTTTTAACTCAGGTCCATAACCGCCGTTATATCGAGCTTGCTTTTGACGAATGTGTTCTTAACAAGACTGAAGAGATTACGGTTATCATGTCTGATTTGAATAAATTTAAAGAGGCTAATGACATTTATGGTCATGCTCGTGGGGACCAGATTTTAATTGAATATGGTGAGTTATTAACTAAGGTTATGCCAGAAAATGCTGTAGTTGCACGGCTTGGTGGTGATGAATTTGCAGTTTTACTTTCGGGGGTTACGAAACAACAGGCAGATTTTTTGATCAATCTTGTTAAGATTGAGATGATGGTAAAAGATATGCCTGTAACGGCTTCGCTCGGTTCCTATACAGATTCTTATGAAGCACATAAGACATTTGTTGATTTTTGTGCATGTGCTGATGAGAGAATGTATCGTGATAAAAATCAGAAAGGATAAGGCTTATGATCTATCAAGATCTTGTTATTGTTATTCCTGCCTTTGAACCTGATCATCGTATGTTAGAGTTATTGAGAGATATTCGATTACGAGAAGATAAACCTTTTGAAATTGTTCTTGTCGATGATGGCAGTGGACCAGATTATAAAGCTCTATTTGATGAAGCTAAAGAAAAATATGCTTGTCATTTATTGACGCATTCTGAAAATAAAGGTAAGGGTCGAGCTTTAAAAACAGCCATCTCATACATTATTGAACATTTACCACAAGCTAAAGGTATTGTAACCATTGATTCAGATGGTCAACACACTTATGAAGATACCCTAAAATGTCTAGATGAGTTTTTAAAATATCCAGAGAGCTTAGTGCTTGGGGTTAGAAAATTCGAAAACTCTGTTCCGCTTCGTAGTAAATTTGGTAATTTATTGACTCGTGATGTTTTAGATGCTTTTACTGGTATGAAGGTTTCTGATACTCAAACTGGTCTTCGTGTCTTACCAGCTAGCTGGTTAGAAAGAATGCTCGGGGTCGAGGGGGAACGTTATGAATTTGAGATGAATATGCTTTTAGCGGCTAAAGAAGGTGGTATTCCTATTCGTGAAGTCGGTATTGCGACTATCTATCTTGATGAAAATCAATCTTCACACTTTGATGTTATTCGTGATTCACTTCGCATTTATAAGGTATTCTTTAAGTATATTTTTTCATCACTATTCTCATTCTTAGTAGATATTGTTGCTTTTACGATTTTGATTTCACTCTTTAATGGTCTCAGTCTCAGTGCGGTAACCCTTGCTTCGGTTTTAGCACGTGCCATTTCATCAGTTGTGAATTATATTTTAAATCACAAGGTTGTTTTCAAGAAGGGTAAGGCAAGTAGTGCGGTTAAGTATTTTATCTTGGTTGTTGTACAAATCATGTTATCAAGTCTTTTGGTAACCCTTGTCGGAAATGCTTTGACAGCTGTTCCAATCTCAATTGTGAAAATTGTTGTTGATGGGGCACTCTTCTTCGTTAGCTATTTTGTTCAAAAGCACTTAGTCTTTAGTGGAGGTGGAAATGAAGAAGCTTAAAAACTTACTGTATATTGCCGCCTTTCTCACCACAATCTTTTACTTGACTTGGCGCTTGCTAGCAACAATTCCGTGGCATGATTCTTGGTTTGCTTTGATTTTTGGTCTGCTATTGTGGCTGAGTGAAGTGGTTTCGGCGATTACAGGTTATATTCTGATTTTAAACAAGCAGAAGAATTTTGAACTGGAAAAACCAGAGATTTCTTATGACCGTTATCCTGATGTTGATGTCTTGATTGCCACGCATAATGAAGACCCTGATTTGCTTTACAAGACCATTAATGCCTGTACTTACTTAGATTATCCTGACAAATCAAAGGTTCGCATCTTTGTCTGTGATGATACCAATCGTCCAGCAGTTGCTAAAATCGCAGAAGAACTTGGTGTTGGTTATTTTGGTTTATCTGATAATAAAGATGCCAAATCAGGAAACTATAATAATGCGCTTAGCAAAACATCAGCTCCGCTTGTGGCAACTTTTGATGCGGATATGATTCCATACCGTGAATTTTTGATGGAAGCTGTGCCATATTTCATTGAGCAGGTTGAAGCTTACGAAAGAGGCGATCATTATGACAAGCCAAAAATTGGGTTGATTCAAACTCCACAAAGCTTTTACAATGCGGATATTTTCCAATACAATCTTTTCTCAGAAGAAACTTTGCCGAATGAACAAGATTTCTTCTCAAAAGAAATCAACGTTTTTAACAATGCGCGTGGTGCAGCGGTTTATACTGGGTCTAATACAGTTATTTTTCGTAAGGCTATTGAAGATGTTGGTGGATTTCCGACAGATACCATTACTGAGGATTTTGAACTTGGTGTTCGAATGAATGCAGCAGGTTACGTCAATTATTCAACTAAAAATCCAATGGCTAGTGGTTTAACGCCAACTGACTTAAAGAGTGTTATCAAACAGCGCGTTCGTTGGGGACGTGGGGTTATCAGAAGTAGTTATAACATGAATGTCTTCTTCAATAAAAATTTGACGAAGGGGCAACGTTTGGTTTATATCAATGGTTATCTTTATTGGTGGTCATTCTTTAGACGTTTGTTATATATCTTGGCTCCGATTTTGTACACTGTCTTTCATGTGCGTGTTGTAGTGTCAAATATTTGGTTGCTCTTCTTTTTCTGGTTGCCAAGTTACGCCTTGACACGTTTATCAATGCGTGAAGTTTCAAAAGACTATCGAACACAAGTATGGGGTGAAATTGTTGAAACGATTTTTGCACCGTATTTGGTCATTCCTTTGATGATGGAATCCTTTGGGATTAGTGAAAAGAAATTTAAGGTTACTCGAAAAGGAAATGATTCTTCATGGACTTTGTACTTGTATGCTATTCCTTATGCGATTTTATGGCTGCTTGCTATGTATGGTCTAGTAACCTTTAACTATGGTAAATTTGGTTCGGAACTTTTCTATGGTAGTATCATTAGTTTCTGGCTCTTTTATCACATTGTTAATTTGACATTTGCTATTTTCTGTGCGATTGGTCGTCCAATTTATCGATCAAGCGAACGTTTTATTGTTGATGAACCGATGACTATCGATGTTGATGGAGAGTCTTACCAAGTTAGGGTTTGTGATATTTCAGAAACAGGAATTTCCTTTAGCTCTAACTTGCCACTTTATTTACCAAAAACAAAAGAGATAACACTTCATTTGCAATCGCGAAATTATCGTGCGACTGCAAAAGGATATGTGGTTCGTGTTGTGGTGGGTGAAAATGGCTGGCGATATGGAGTGCAATTCACTGAGGTTGAACCAGCTGATATTCGTGAATTTTATCAATACATTTACGACCGTATCAATCACAATTTGCCAACGCATAAGGATTCTTGGATGACAACTTGGGATGATTTGCTTGAAAACTTTAACCGACGTTTCCAAAGTAATGAACGTCCAGTTTCAGCATACGACCCAATTGCCTTACCAAAAGTGCGTCTAAATGAGGATGTTGAATACAACGGCATAAAACGTCAACTTAGAAAGACGAATTATTATTATATGACTTTTTCTGGGCAATTAGAAAATCCGCGCAGAAAGCCAATAGTTGACTTTATCTATCATGACATGTTCTTCAAGCTTGCCTTTGTCTCTTACGATATTGATAGAGATGAGTCACTCTACCAAGTGGTGAATCTTCCAACTCTGGAAAAATTACCTGCTTTTAAAGCTTTAGCAAATGAATGGAGGGAAAAAGTATGATATCGATTTTGAGATTACTTTTATTCTTTGCTATTACCATGGGTTATGATGCCTTTTTCCGAAATGCTTTGAAGATGAATCGTCGCTTGACGTGGGTTTTCACTTTCTCATTTATTACCTTGATTTTACATCTTGGTAGTTTAGTTGGCGAGATGCTAGAGACGGTTTATGCTATATCCGTTGTTGGTTGTCTCTTAAGTCTTTATCATCTGTGGAATATCTGGAAGAAAAGAATAAAATTCCGTAAGCTAGATTACATTGCCATTGGGATGATGCTTTATTTGCTTTTGTTTGGAGTGACACTTTGGAATTCTCCAATCTTGCATTATGATAATTTTACCCATTGGGCAACGATTGTAAAATTCTTCCACATCAATAACGCTCTTCCAACGCAGTATGATACGATTATTAGTTATTATACTTATCCTGTTGGTAGCTCACTCTTTATTTATTTCTTTACAACCATTGTTGGTTTCTCAGAAGGAAGTATGCTTGTTGGGCAATTCTTCTTAATTGCTTCCTGCCTTTATGCCATGTTTGGAGCATTGCGTGATGAACGTCGTGTTCTGATGGTTGCTATGGTTTTTGCTTCCTTTGCGGTTTTCAATACTTTCAACGTGGCTATTCGTTTGAATAACTTATTGGTTGATTTCTTGTTACCAGTGCTAGCTTTGGCTGCGATAGCGGGTTGTTTTGCCTATCGTAATCGCTTCTGGATGATGTCGCTTCATACGGCAGTTATTCTAGGAATGTTGAGCATTGTCAAGGTCAGTGGATTGTTCTTTGCTTTTTTAGCTTTAGTGGTTTACATTGCATGCATGATACGCTTGATTATTCGTAGAAGAGCAGGTTTGAAAGCATTTGTCATGATGCTCTTCACTGTGCTAGCAAGTTTCTTACCGTTTATTATTTGGCAAAAGCATGTGTCTAATAATTTCCCTGACGCGGCTAGTGCTAAGCATGCTGTTTCAATGACAGATTTAAGGCAAATTTTATCAGGTCATGTTGCTGGAGTACCAGAAAAGATTATCAATCTTTTTGTTAAATCAATCTTTGATATTAATAGCTTATCAACGCAGGGCATTATTATCCTTAACTTGATTTTATTGGTTGCCTTTATTATTATTGGTATTCGCTTAAAACATATCAAGAATGTTTTGGTTACATGGTTGTTTATTGATATTTCCATTGTGACTTACTATATTAGTATTCTCTTGATGTATCTAACAGCTATGCCGACAGATGAGGCTTTAGAGTTAGCTGGTTTTGAACGCTATGCTTCAAGTATGGTTATCTTTGCTTTTGGTTATCTGGTTATGGCACTTGCTTGGGAAATGGACAAATCCCTTTATGAACAAACCATTAGTCAACGTAATGCCAAATCCTATAAGAGCTTGTGGAATAAACGCTTGTACCAATACGCAACTTTGGGATTAACAGTTTACGCAGTGGGAATGTTGTTATCTGAAAACAACAGCATTGTCTTTAATAATAATCAAGAAACGAATAAGGTTTCTAAAGAGCTTCACAAGCTCACTGGAAATAACATGAATTCAACGAAAAAACGAATTCTTGTTGTAACAGCTGATAAAGAACATGTAGATAGTTTCTTTGTTCAATATGCTAGTCGTTATTATCTTTGGGATGTTAATGTTGATGCTAGGGAAAATTTTGTCTCAGCAGATAAAGAATTCTTAGATTTGATGAAGTCTTATAATGATAATGCAACAAGTTACTACCTTTGGAATGAAAATATTGAAGCTAGAGATGATTTTAACTTCACAGATAAAGATTTCATTGCCTTATTGAAGACTTACGATGAAGTGGTGATTTTGGATGATCACTACACTTTCAATGCTTTGACTAAGAAACTTTTTGGACGGACGTATGCTCCAGGAGTTTACAAAACATCAGATATTCTTTCTGGTAAAGGATGATTTTTCCTAGTCTAATAAGCTTTTGACTTGTCAAGGACATCAAATTATGTTACTATAATATAAAATAAGTAGAAGGAGGCGGAGTTTGTAACTTCGCCTCTTGTGTGTGCTTAATATCATTTTGGTGTTAAGCATTCTACTAATATCGTTGGTCTGCTTATAAGCTAGCCAATGTGATGAACTTTCTATTTTAATTTTGATAGATGAAGGAGGGGATTCTTATCGCAAACGCAAATACAATCATTGAATTGGTTACTGAAGCTGTTGCACCTGCTATTAAAGATCCGTTCGAATTGGTTGATGTTGAGTACGAAAAAATGGGCAGCGATTATGTCCTTAGTATCTTGATTGATAAACCTGAAGGAATTACAGTAGATGATACAGCTGAATTAACAGAAATTATCAGTCCTCTACTTGATGGCATCAAACCAGATCCATTTCCTGAACAATACATGTTGGAAGTGTCTAGCCCTGGTTTAGAGCGTCCGTTGAAGACTAAAGAAGCCCTTGAAAAGGCTGTAGGTTCTTATGTCAATGTGAGTCTTTACAAAGCTATCGATAAAATTAAGGTATTCCAAGGAGACCTTGTTGCTTTTGATGGTGACACATTGACAATTGATTATTTGGACAAAACACGCAAGAAAACCGTTGAAATTCCATATTCGACAGTTGCAAAAGCGCGTTTGGCAGTGAAATTGTAGTCAAACCACATTAACAAACTACAATCTGATTTTACTTAGATATAAACGAAAGGATTACGCTCTACTTATCCAGTAGAGCAATGAAAAAAATGAGCAAAGAAATGCTAGAAGCCTTCCGTATTTTGGAAGAAGAAAAACACATTAACAAAGACGATATCATCGACGCTGTCAAAGAATCTTTGAAATCAGCATATAAACGTCGTTATGGTCAATCTGAATCATGTGTTATTGAATTCGACGACAAAAAAGGAGACTTTAAAGTCTACACTGTTCGTGAAGTTGTTGAAGAAGTTTTTGATAGTCGTCTAGAAATCAGTTTGTCAGATGCATTAAAAATTAGTTCAGCTTACGAACTAGGTGACAAAATTCGTTTTGAAGAATCTGTTGCTGAATTTGGTCGTGTTGCTGCTCAGTCAGCTAAACAAACAATCATGGAAAAAATGCGTCGTCAAATCCGTGAAGTGACTTACAATGAGTACAAACAACACGAAGGCGAAATCATGACTGGTACAGTTGAACGCTTTGACCAACGTTTCATCTATGTTAACCTTGGTTCACTTGAAGCTCAATTGTCACACCAAGATCAAATTCCTGGTGAAACATGGAAATCACATGACCGTATCGAAGTTTACGTCTACAAAGTTGAAAACAATCCAAAAGGTGTTAACGTCTTTGTAAGTCGTAGCCACCCTCAATTCATCAAACGTATTATGGAACAAGAAATTCCTGAAGTATTTGACGGAACTGTTGAAATCATGAGTGTTTCACGTGAGGCTGGAGATCGTACAAAAGTTGCTGTTCGTAGCCACAATCCAAATGTTGACGCTATCGGTACAATCGTTGGTCGTGGTGGAAGCAACATTAAAAAAGTTATCAGTAAATTCCATCCAAAACGTTATGATGCTAAAGCTGGTGTTGAAGTTCCTGTTGAAGAAAACATTGATGTTATCCAATGGGTTGAAGATCCAGCAGAATTCATCTATAACGCTATTGCACCAGCTGAAGTAGACATGGTTCTTTTCGACGAAGAAGACAGTAAACGTGCTACAGTTGTTGTTCCTGACAACAAATTGTCACTTGCTATCGGTCGTCGTGGACAAAACGTTCGTTTGGCTGCTCATTTGACTGGCTACCGTATCGACATTAAATCTGCTTCAGAATATGAAGCCCTTGAAGCTGAACGTGAAGCACAAGAAGCACCAGCTGAGGAAGTTGTTGAATCTGCTGATACAGAAGTTGTAGCAAACGACGCAGAATAAGAAAGATAGAGGTGTTTCATGGCTAAAACACGTAAAATACCTTTAAGAAAATCAGTTGTTTCAGGTGAAGTGATTGATAAACGTGATTTACTTCGCATCGTCAAAAACAAAGAAGGAGAGATTTTTATCGATCCAACTGGTAAGAAAAATGGCCGTGGAGCTTATATTAAACTTGATAACGCAGAAGCGCTTCAAGCCAAAGAAAAACGCGTCTTTAACCGTAGCTTTTCAATGGAAGTTCCTGAATCGTTTTATGATGAATTGATTGCTTACGTAGATCACAAAGTCAAAAGAAGAGAGTTAGGTCTTGAATAACCACCAAAGATTGTCAAATTTAATTGGACTAGCACAGCGTGCAGGAAAAGTAATTTCTGGAGAAGAATTGGTCATTAAGGCTATCCAGACTGGAAAAGCTAAACTTGTTTTTCTAGCAAATGATGCTGGTGACAATTTGACAAAGAAAACAACTGATAAAAGTCATTATTACAAAGTAGAAGTCTCCACAGTGTTTAACACACTGGAATTAAGTGCTGCGCTTGGTAAACCACGTAAAGTGGTTGCCATAGCAGACGCTGGATTTTCAAAGAAAATGAGGACTCTTATGAACTAACAGAATAGGAGGACATCAATTGTCAAAGAAAAGATTATATGAAATCGCTAAAGAACTGGGCAAGTCAAGCAAAGAGGTTGTTGAGTATGCTCAAGAATTAGGACTTGATGTGAAGAGCCATTCTTCTAGCGTTGAAGAATCTGATGCCAAACGAATTGCGGCAAAATTCTCGGGCAATGCTAAACCTGCTGCAGCAAAAGCTAAAGTAGAAAAAGTAGCTGAGAAAACAGTTGTGGAAGCTCCTAAGGCAGCTCCTGCAAAACCTCAAAGCCGTAATTTCAAGGCAGAACGTGAAGCGCGTGCTAAGGCTGAAGCTGAAAAACGGGCTAAAGGCGGCGATAAAAAGCGCAATAACAATCAAGGACGCGACACTCGTTCAAATCGTGACAGACAAGAGAATGCCCAAAATAATCGCAAGCAACGCGATCGCAATTCTCAAAATCATAATCGAAGAGATCAGCAGCGTGATAATCACCAGAGAGATCAACGAAATGATCGCAATCAATCAGCTAAGCCACGTATCGATTTCAAGGCACGTGCAGCTGCATTGAAAGCAGAACAAAATGCTGAGTACTCTCGTCAAAGCGAAAATCGCATTCACGAAAAAGAATCAGCTAAGCGTAAAGCAAAGGCAGCAAAAGAGCAAGAACATAAAGCTCGTGTGGATGCTAAAGCTAAGGCTGAAGAGCATAAAGCAAAAGCAGCAAAACCTGCAGCGCCTGCACCTCAACATGTAGTTGCAGAACAAGCAGCGCCAGCTGTTGATAAACGTCGTAAGAAACAAGTACGTCCTGAAAAATCACGTGATTATGAACGTGATAATGAAGATGGACCACGCAAGAATAGAAAAAACTGGAATAATCAAAACCAAGTGAGAAATCAAAGAAATAGTAACTGGAATAATAACAAGAAAAACAAAAAAGGTAAACATAACAATCGTAACAACGCTCCAAAACCTGTAACTGAGCGTAAGTTCCACGAATTACCTAAAGAATTTGAATACACTGAAGGCATGACAGTCGCTGAAATCGCAAAACGTATTAAACGCGAACCAGCTGAAATCGTCAAAAAACTCTTCATGATGGGTGTTATGGCAACTCAAAACCAATCCCTCGACAGCGATACAATCGAATTGTTGATGGTTGATTACGGTATTGAAGCACATAAAAAAGTCGAAGTCGATGAAGCTGATATTGAACGCTTCTTCGCAGATGAAGGTTACCTCAACCCTGATAAAATGGTTGAACGTGCTCCTGTCGTAACAATCATGGGACACGTTGACCACGGTAAAACAACCCTTCTTGATACTCTTCGTAATTCACGTGTCGCTACAGGCGAAGCTGGTGGTATCACTCAACATATCGGTGCTTACCAAATTGTTGAAAATGGTAAGAAAATTACTTTCCTTGATACACCAGGACACGCGGCCTTTACATCTATGCGTGCACGTGGTGCTTCAATCACAGATATCACTATCTTGATTGTTGCCGCAGATGATGGTGTTATGCCGCAAACAGTCGAAGCCATTAACCACTCTAAAGCCGCTGGTGTACCAATCATCGTTGCTATCAACAAGATTGATAAACCAGGTGCTAACCCAGAACGTGTTATTGGTGAATTGGCAGAACACGGAATCATCTCAACTGCTTGGGGTGGTGATTGTGAATTCGTTGAAATTTCAGCCAAATTCGGTAAAAATATTGATGAATTGCTAGAAACAGTTCTTCTTGTTGCTGAAATGGAAGAATTGAAAGCTGACCCAACAGTTCGTGCTATCGGTACAGTTATCGAAGCTCGTCTTGATAAAGGTAAAGGTGCTATTGCAACACTTCTTGTTCAACAAGGTACCCTTCATGTTCAAGACCCAATCGTTGTAGGTAACACATTCGGTCGTGTACGTGCCATGGTTAATGATCTTGGACGTCGTGTTAAAGTAGCTGAACCATCAACACCAGTATCAATTACTGGTCTGAATGAAGTTCCTATGGCTGGTGACCACTTCGCTGTTTATGAAGATGAAAAAGCTGCACGTGCAGCTGGTGAAGAACGTGCTAAACGTGCTTTGATGAAACAACGTCAAGTTACACAACGTGTTAGTCTTGAAAACCTCTTTGACACACTTAAAGCTGGTGAAGTTAAGACTGTTAATGTCATCATCAAAGCCGACGTACAAGGTTCTGTTGAAGCCCTTGCTGCATCACTTCTTAAGATTGATGTTGAAGGTGTTAAAGTCTCAGTTGTTCACTCAGCTGTAGGTGCTATCAATGAATCAGACGTTACTTTGGCAGAAGCTTCAAACGCCTTCATCATTGGATTTAACGTACGTCCTACACCACAAGCACGTCAACAAGCTGAAACTGATGAAGTAGATATTCGTCTTCACTCAATTATCTATAAAGTTATTGAAGAAGTTGAAGATGCCATGAAAGGTATGCTTGACCCTGAATACAGAGAAAAAATCATTGGTGAAGCTGTCATCCGTGAAACATTTAAAGTATCTAAAGTTGGTACAATCGGTGGATTCATGGTTACAAGTGGTAAGATTACTCGTGATGCTAGCGCACGTGTCATCCGTGACGGTGTTGTTATCTTCGACGGTAAACTTGCTAGTCTTAAACACTTCAAAGATGACGTTAAAGAAATCGGAAACGGCCAAGAAGGTGGTTTGATGATTGAAAACTACAACGATATTAAAGTTGATGACGTTATCGAAGCTTACGTTATGGAAGAAATTAAACGTTAGGGAGTAAGACAGAACCCTAAAAAGCAGGTTCGTCGTCTTACCCCCGCACGGTTGAGTAGGGTTGTAAAAGCTGATTTATCAGCGTATTAGAATCCACTCAACTACTGCGCCAAGTATTGTGGCTGAAACCACTAATACTTGTACGGCAAGCACTATGGTGCCTTTTCAAGTTATTATTACTGCGATTAGATTTTAGATTATTTGCGAGCATCGCTCGCAACAAAAGGATACTTTCTGCTGTGGTGAAAGTGGCTGTAGCATTTTTAAAGCAGCCACCGGGAAGTTTTGAGACTTTGGGCTCAAAACTTAGGCATGAAATTCCGAAAGGAAGTCGCTGCCGACCACACCACCTCAGGGAAGTATCAAAAAAGACTTTGTCTTTAGTTTAAAGTGCCTTGCCTAAACGTTACATATTACAAATAAAAGCTAGGCTTGCTTAGCCTAGCTTTTTTCAAAAATCATTAGAAAGGAAAATATTATGGCTAATCATCGTGTCGATCGTGTTGGGATGGAAATCAAACGTGAAGTAAATGAAATTTTGCAAAAAAAAGTTCGTGATCCACGTGTTCAAGATGTGACTATTACTGATGTTCAAATGCTTGGAGACCTTTCAATGGCTAAAGTGTATTACACTATTCACTCTGAACTTGCTTCAGATAACCAAAAAGCACAAACTGGTCTTGAAAAAGCTAAAGGAACAATCAAACGCGAATTAGGTCGCAATTTGACAATGTACAAAATTCCAGATTTGACATTTATCAAAGATGAATCAATCGAATACGGGAATAAAATTGATCAAATGCTTCGTGATTTGGAAGCTAAAAAATAATTTAAAATCATATATTCAAAAGTGGGCTGCCAATTGGCGGCCCTTTTTGAGTGTGATATAATGAAAGTGGTTTAGCGAGGAATATTGAGAAGATGAAAATTACGGTTTATTTGGGGTCAAGTTTTGGGAATGACCCGATTTATAAGGAAAATATCATTGAATTAGGTCATTGGTTAGCCAAACAGAAGCATCAATTAATCTATGGTGGCAGTAAAGATGGTCTAATGGGCGTTTTGGCAGATACGGTTTTAGCTGATGGCGGAGAGGTTTATGGCATTATTCCGCTTGATTTTAAAAAGCGTGAAAAAGCCCATCTTCATTTAACAGAACTGACTCTGGTAGCGGATATGGATGAGCGTAAGCGACTTTTAATGGAAAATGGCGACGTTTTCTTAGCTTTTCCAGGCGGTCCTGGGACATTAGAGGAAATTATTCAGGCTTTTTCATGGGCTCGTATTGGTCTTCACCATAAGCCTTGTATTTTTCTTAATATAAATGGTTACTACAATCCTTTAAAAGAGTTTTTTGATCAAATGGTGGCGACAGGATTTTTAAATCAATCTGATTGTGATAAGGCTATTTTTGTTAATGATTTACAAGAATTATCAGCGTTTATGGTTGCCTATCGGAAAGAAAAGTAGGTGATAAGTCGATGGATATCAGAGAGCTTTTTTCACAAGATGATGAGTTGATGGCGATTTTTAGGATTATAGAGCAACTTGATTTAAAAGATGCATGGTTGGCTGCGGGGACGTTACGCAATTATATTTGGAATGTTTTATCGGGAAAGCCTGGGCTATCAGATGCTAGCGACCTTGATGTCGTATTTTATGATCCAGAGATTACTTATGAAGAAACGCTAGCGCTACAAAATCAGCTTCAGTTATGTTATTCCAACTATCAATGGGAAGTCAAAAATCAGGTCTTTATGCATGGTCACAGTCCGCACACAGCTCCTTATCAAAATGCTAGAGATGCTATTAGTAAATATCCAGAACGCTGTACAGCTATAGCAGCACGTTTAAAAGATGGTGATTTAGAATTATTTTTGCCTTACGGTGATGATGATATTGTTAATTTTGTCGTCCAACCCACTCCACATTTTTTAGCTGATAAAGAACGTATGACAGTTTATCATGACCGCTTGAAAAAGAAAGATTGGCAAAAGAAATGGCCGCGCTTGCAAATTCTAGCGTAAAGAACTAGAATGTGAAGTGTAAAGTCTCTTAAATTACTCATAGATTCAATGCCTTTGGGTATTGAAGAAGTCTGAAACATTTTGTTTCGGACTTTTTTAATCAATGAAAGTTGACAAATGTAGACGATAGAATTATAATAAATTTACAAATGTAAACCAAATGATTTTTAGAAAGGAATGCTATGTCAATTTCAAAATCGGAGTGGGAAATCATGCGAGTGATTTGGACTAAAGAAGAGGCAACTAGTGGGCAGATTCTTGAGATTTTAGGAAATAAAAATGACTGGACAGCTTCAACGGTTAAAACTTTTTTAAAGCGCTTAGTCGATAAAGGTTATCTGGTAAGAACAAGGTCTGGTAAGTCTTATCTTTATTCAAGTACTCTCACTGAACAAGATGCTATGAACCAACAGGTTGATGACTTATTTGATAAATTTTGTCAGCGTAAGCACACAATGATTCTTAAGCATCTACTCAAAGAAACTCCCATGACCTTAACTGACATCGCTGATTTGCAAGCTCTGCTATTAGCCAAAAAAGAAGAAGCTTTGGATGAAGTACCTTGTAATTGTATTCCTGGACAATGTCGTTGTAAAGAACATCTTGGTCTTTAACGGTTGATTTGTGAGATTTCTGATAGGAAGGTATCTTATGGAAAAAGAAGAAGTCTTTGTCATTGATGGCATGACCTGTGCGGCCTGTGCTTTAACCGTCGAAAATGCTGTCAATAAAATAGATCATGTCGATTCGGCTGTTGTCAATCTAACAACAGAGAAAATGACTGTGAGTTATAATCCTGATTTAGTCAGTGAGGCAGAAATTGAAAAAGCGGTGGTTGACGCTGGTTATGGCGCTTGTGTCTTTGACCCGACAACAGCTAAAAGTCAATCAGAACGTCAAAGTGAAGCCACTCATAACATGTGGCACAAATTTTTATGGTCTGCTTTATTTGCTGTTCCTTTGCTTTATCTTTCAATGGGAAGTATGATGGGACTCTGGGTTCCACAAATTGTTAGCTTGTCAGTTCATCCGTTGGCTTATGCGCTGGTTCAGCTAGCTTTGACTTTACCCGTCATGTATTTTGGGCGTCGCTTTTATGTTAATGGTTTTCGTGCTTTAGCTAAAGCTCATCCCAATATGGATTCCTTGGTTGCTTTAGCGACAAGTGCAGCCTTTTTATACAGCCTTTACAGCACTTACCACATCGCCTTAGGACATGTGCACCACGCGCATATGCTTTACTTTGAATCCGTTGCGGTGATTTTAACTTTGATTACTTTGGGAAAATACTTTGAAACTCTTTCAAAAGGACGTACTTCAGATGCTATTCAAAAGTTATTAACGCTGTCAGTCAAAGAAGCAACAGTTATTCGTGACGGGATTGAACAAACTGTTCCAATTGATCAAGTACTTGTTGGTGACCTTATCTTGGTTAAACCAGGTGAGAAAATTCCTGTTGATGGTATGGTGGTTTCAGGACATTCAGCCATTGATGAATCCATGCTAACTGGTGAGAGCATTCCTGTTGAAAAGAATGTAGACGACAAGGTCTTTGGTGCTTCTATTAACGGGCAAGGTTCACTGACCATTCGTGCTGAAAAAGTTGGCGATGAAACCCTCTTAGCACAGATTGTTAAGTTGGTAGAAGATGCTCAGCAAACTAAAGCACCTATTGCTAAAATTGCTGATAGAGTCGCGGGGGTCTTTGTACCATTTGTCATAGGAGTTGCTCTTATTACATTTATCTTTTGGTATTTTATCATGGGGCATAGTTTTATCTTTGCTCTTCAAGTAGCGATTGCTGTTTTAGTTATTGCCTGTCCTTGTGCACTTGGGCTTGCTACCCCAACGGCTATCATGGTTGGTACAGGGCGCGGTGCTGAAAATGGTATTCTTTATAAACGTGGTGATACTCTTGAAAATGCTCATCATGTTGATACTATTGTTTTTGACAAAACAGGAACAATCACTCAAGGAAAACCACAAGTCGTTGATATCTTTGCTTACCAAGGTGATGAAAATAGCCTTCTTAGTCAGGTTGCTTCGATTGAAAAATATTCAGAACATCCCCTTAGTCAGGCAATTGTGGAAAAAGCAGCAGCTGCTAAGGTAACTTTGACAGAAGTTGAGGACTTTACTTCATTAACAGGGCTTGGACTCCAAGCTAACGTTAATGGTCAGATGATTTTAGTTGGTAACCGTAGGTTGATGGAAAGTCATCACATTGACCTAAGTAAAAGCGAGGAAGCGGTGCTTTCTGCGACGCAAAAAGGGCAAACCCCAATTTACGTTTCGGCTAATCAGCAACTTTTGGGTGTGATTACTCTTGCTGATTTGTTAAAAGCAGACAGCGAAGAGACTGTTGCTAAATTGCAAGAACAAGGCATTGAGGTTGTCATGTTGACAGGTGATAATAGCAAAACTGCGCAAGCTATTGCTAATCAAGCAGGTATTAAAACCGTTATTAGCGAAGTTTTACCAGACCAAAAATCACAAGCCATCAAGGATTTGCAAAGTCAAGGGAAAATGGTTGCTATGGTTGGAGATGGCATTAATGATGCGCCGGCTCTGGCTAGTTCAGATATCGGGATTGCAGTAGGAACTGGAACGGATATTGCTATTGAGTCAGCTGATATTATTCTGATGAAACCGGAAATTTCGGACGTTCTTAAAGCTTTGAGCATCAGTCGTTTAACTATTAAAGTGGTTAAAGAAAATCTTTTCTGGGCTTTCATTTATAATATCTTGGCGATTCCAATTGCTATGGGAGTCTTATATCTCTTTGGAGGACCGTTACTTAATCCGATGATAGCGGGTCTTGCTATGGGATTTAGTTCAGTTTCTGTTGTTTTAAATGCACTTCGCTTAAAATATATAAAAATAGATTAATGGTTATAAAGGAGTTTTACATGGAAAAAACATATGAAGTTACTGGTATGAAATGTCAAGGTTGTGTCACAAAAGTGACTGAAAAATTATCAGCTGTTCCTGGCGTGAAAGCAGTTAATGTTGATTTAGAGAAAAAACAAGCCACTATCACAGGACGTCCATTTAAGTTCTTTTTAAAACGTGCGCTTAAAGGAACAAAATTTAGCCTCGGAAAAGAAATTAAGTAAAATTTAGAAAAACAGAGCTTGCTCTGTTTTTTTACTTGTTCAAAAATGATAAACTAGTCTAGTAAGAAAAAAATATAGTTTGGAATCAAAATGACGATGAATGTATGGGACTTATTGAGTATCATTGGTTCTATTGCTTTTGCTTTGTCTGGAGCGATTGTAGCAATGGAAGAAGATTTTGACATTCTTGGGATTTTTATCCTAGGATTTGTGACTGCTTTTGGCGGTGGGGCGATTCGTAACCTTTTAATTGGTTTGCCTATCAGTGCCCTCTGGTCACAAAGTCAGTGCTTTTATTTTGCTTTAGCGGCCATGTTGTTTATCATGATATTTCCAAATATCATTACGCATAAAGGTTGGAGAAAAGCTGAAGTCTTAACGGATGCTATCGGATTAGCAGCTTTTAGTGTTCAAGGGGCTATGTACGCTGTTAAATTACATCAACCTTTAAGTGCAGTGATTGTAGCAGCTGTTTTAACAGGTGCCGGTGGCGGTATCGTTCGAGATATTTTAGCAGGTCGGAAACCAAGTGTCCTTAGAAGTGAAGTATATGCTGGTTGGGCAATTTTAGCAGCGCTAGCCATTTATTTTAAAATCGTTCATAATGATCCTGGCTATTATTTATTAGTTGTAATTCTGACAATCTTACGTATGATAGGCTACTGGCGTCAGTGGCATTTGCCAAAAATTAAACGGAAGGTCTCTAAAAATGATTAAATTAATTGCAATCGATTTAGATGGAACATTACTAAATTCAGATAAAAAAATTCCTGAAGAAAATATTAAAGCAATCCAAAAAGCAGCACAAGCTGGTGTTAAAATCGTTCTTTGTACAGGACGTCCAAAATCAGGAATTCTTCCCTATTTTGAAAAATTAGGACTGACTGATGAAGAGTACATCATTATGAACAATGGTTGTACGATTTACAATACAAAAAATTGGGAATTGGTTAGTTATGCTCAAGTGTCAAATGACGAATTAGATAAGCTTAATCATGCTATTTCAGAATACCCAGATGTTTGCTTAACGTTGACAGGTGAAAAACATTATTATGCTGTTGGAAACGAAGTCCCAGAATTAGTTCAATATGATGCAGGGCTTGTTTTTGATACAGCAATCGCAGCTAGCCTAGAAGAAATGAAAGCAACATCAGAAGTAATTTTCCAAGCTATGTACATGGCGAGAGCCCCTCAACTAGATCCTTTCCAAGAAGCTAAAGAAGAAGCTTTAGCAAAAGAATTTAGTGTGGTTCGTAGTCAACAATATATCTTTGAAGCTATGCCAAAAGGCTACACGAAAGCAACTGCTTTAAAAGCTTTATCAGAAAAACTTGGCTTTTCTCCATCTGAAGTCATGGCACTTGGTGATGCAGCAAATGATTTAGAAATGCTAGAATTTGCAGACCACAGTGTCGCTATGGGAAATGCGACAGATGAAGTGAAAGCTATTTGTCGCTATGAAACAACAACTAACGACCAAGCGGGTGTTGCTCAAGCTATCTATGACTACGTTTTAAAATAATAACTAAGAAAATAAAAAAGACCGCCCAAGTTTAACTTGGGCGGTCTTATCTTCTTATAAGAAAAGTGGTAAACCGATTGCGGCAACTTCCTCTGCTGGGATACGCATATCATCTGCTACCCAGTTAGAGATTACTGAGATAATGGCGTTGCTCCAGAACGAATTGGTGTAGCGGGAATCGTGTTTTTTCTTGAACCTTTGATAAGCTTTTAGACGTTTAGAGACAATGCTCGTCAAAAGTTTTTCTAGGTGTTGCTCAAAAATCGTGCAAAGAACTTGCGCTTCTTTTTTAGCTTCGGTCAATATGAAAAGCCAAGCTTGGGAGAGCTGACTTTTCAAATCGAATTCTTTGAGACCACGAAAAATACGACGAACGATTTGGGTTAGAATAGACTCTAAAATAGCTTCTTTAGATTTGTAATTACGATAGAATGCGTTGCGTGAGACACCTGCTTTAGCAACGAGTTCAGAGATAGTAATTTGGCTCAAGGTTTTCTTTTTAAGAAGGAGCAAAAGTGCCGTTTCTAAAGCCTCACGAGTGAGTTTTCGAGATTCTTTATTAGAAACTTGCAGATTTTGCAAGGACTTTTTTGAAATTGTCTTTTCCGTCATGACAAAAACCTCTTACTTGTGACATCTGATTGTTTTTAATACTAAGATAAAGGCATTAATGATATAATTTTAGGTGAAAATACTTTGTTTGTCAAATAAATTTTAAATTCAAATGGATTGGAGGAAATAGATATGACTTGGAAAATCGTTACAGATTCTGGATGCGACCTTCGCCGTATTGAAGGGCTTGCAGAACACACAGAATTTCAAAATGTGCCACTAACGATTCAAATTGGTTCAGAAGTTTTTGTGGATGATGAAGGATTAGATGTTGCTGATATGATGACAACGATGTACGCAAGTCCAGTTTCATCAAAATCAAGCTGTCCTAGTCCAGATGCCTTTTTACAAGCTTACCAAGGTGCTGAAAATGTTATTGCTATTACCATTACAGGTAATCTTTCAGGAAGTCACAATAGTGCACAAGTTGCAAAACACATGCTCTTAGAGGAACACCCAAATGTGAATGTTCACGTGATTGATTCTCTTTCAGCAGGTGGCGAAATCGATTTGATTGTTCTTGAGTTGAATCGCTTGATTGCGCAAGGATTAAGCTTTGATGAAGTGGTTGAAGCTATCACAGCTTATCAAGAAAAGACAAAATTATTGTTTGTTTTAGCACGTGTGGATAACCTTGTTAAAAATGGTCGCTTGAACAAATTAGTCGGAAAAGTTGTTGGACTTTTGAACATTCGCATGGTTGGTAAAGCAAGTAACGAAGGAAAATTGGAACTTCTTCACAAGGCACGTGGCCAGAAAAAAGCTGTTCAAGCAACAGTTGATGAGATGTTCAAAGAAGGTTACCAAGGCGGAAAAGTGATTATTACGCATGCTAACAATGAAAAAGCTTGTCAACAATTGAGCGATAAAATCAAAGAAAAATACCTTCAGGCTGATGTTACCTTTGTACCAGCATCAGGTCTTTGCAGTTTTTATGGTGAAGATGGTGGTATCTTATTGGGGTACGAAACAGTGTAAGTTAAAAAAGCTAGGACAATGTCCTAGTTTTTTTTAGTAAAAGAACTGTATTTTATGATGGCAATTAAAGTAGTAATAGTAATAACAATATCCATAAATAATGCTGGATAAGCTTTGATAGTAAAGTCATAAAATGACCAGAGCAACATATTTTCAACAGTGACCCAACGAAGCCATTGCACCTTATTAGTAGCAAAAGAAATAATAGTATAAGACATAGATGAAATTAGGGGAAGCAAACCAATTAATCCTAGATTATTGAAATACGTTCCAGCAGAAACCTGTATAATCACCAAAATAATGGTTGTGTAGATAGAATCCCATTTTTTAATCATAAGTGTGTTACGAATAATGGATACGCTGATAGAAATCGCACCAGTGTAGCCACCAAGTAAAAAATTAGCAATCATCGTGAAGAAATAATCCGATAATTGCCAAGTTAACATACTTTTTTTGGTTTTAGCAAATGATGATGTTGCTAAACAAGTTGCTCCAATCGCAGAAAAGATAAGTCCGATTGTCATCGATTAATAACT
Organism: Streptococcus vicugnae; assembly: GCF_016461705.1. GTDB lineage: Bacteria > Bacillota > Bacilli > Lactobacillales > Streptococcaceae > Streptococcus > Streptococcus vicugnae. Next base: position 49,238 of record NZ_JAEMHW010000004.1, read on the forward strand.
GTATGAGTTGTAATTGCCATTAGTTACAGTTGTTGAATCGGTAGTATTGTCAGTTGAGTTTGTTGTATTCAAAGAAGTTGTTGTATCGACACTTGAAATTGCGTTAGAAACAGCATCAAGTCGAGCTTGTAGTTGATTTTTTTTATCTTGATTAGTTACAGCGTCAATAGCAGCTTGTGCAGCACTAACATTGTCACTTGTTTGTTCAGATTCGGCAGTAGCAACAGCATTTTCTGCATTGCTTTGATTGGTAACCTCTGCAGAAACAGCGTCTAATTGAGATTGTAAATCTGTCTTTTTAGCTTCATCAGAAATTTTATTAATAGCAGCTTGTGCGTTAGTCACAGCATCTGCTGAAGGATTAGCTTTAGCTTGATCCAACAATGATTGGGCATTAGCTTCTAAATCAGCTTCACTTGATGATGACGAAGATGTAGCAGAAGTTCGTGGTTCTGAACTTGAAGTACTCGTATGCGTATTACCAAAGAAAAGATAAATGCCACCTGCGAAGGCAATTAAAATAATACTTAGAATAAAATAAGTAACTTCACTTCTTGATGTTTTCATAAAAGCTCCTTTTATAAAAAAATTAAATATGATGTGATAAAAAAACGATATTACAAGTCTGGTAAATAAACAGATTTAGTAGTGTTACGTGATAAGCACGATATCTCTAACTATTATAACATATAAATGGGAGCACATTAGTTTTTTTCTAAAAAGCTCCATTATTTTTAGCTTTTTTTATCATTTTTATTTGGAAATGCTGCTTTAGCATGAAGAAAAATCCCCTTTCTTAAAAGATTGGTATTATTCAGTTAGTTATCATTTTAGAAAAAAGCTTAAAAAATACTTGTTTGTTTTCTGCGAATACATTAAAATGGAGGTATCGGGGTTTTTTTCCGAGAAAATTATGATATTGAGGATAAGACTGTGTCAGTAAATTGGCAAGAAATTGCTTTTGGTTTTTTTGGAGGTCTAGGACTCTTTCTCTTTAGTATTAAATACATGGGAGACGGTCTTCAACAGGCTGCGGGAGATAGACTTCGTTTTTATATCGACAAATATACGAGTAATCCTTTCTTAGGAATTCTTGTTGGTTTAGCCATGTCAGCCCTAATCCAATCAAGTTCAGGGGTAACAGTTATTACTGTTGGACTGGTGTCAGCGGGACTTTTAACCTTAAGACAAGCGATTGGTATTGTCATGGGAGCCAATATTGGGACGACTGTAACGTCCTTTCTGATTGGTTTTAATTTGGGTGACTATGCACTTCCAATGATCTTTCTTGGTGCCGCTTTGCTATTTTTTACGTCAAATCGACGTTTGAATAATATCGGGCGTATCATCTTTGGTGTAGGAGGAATTTTCTTTTCACTAAACATTATGGGTGATGCTATGGAACCGCTGAAATCTGTTTCAGCCTTTCAAGATTATTTAGCAACCTTGGGTGACAAACCAATTATGGGGGTTTTGATTGGGACTGGCTTGACTATGCTTATCCAATCATCAGCAGCAATCATCGGTATTTTACAAGGATTGTATGCTGGTCATTTACTTGATCTTCAAGGGTCAATTCCAATCCTTTTGGGAAGTAATATCGGTACTTGTATCACAGCCGTGCTTGCAGCGATTGGTTCTAACATCGCAGCAAAACGAGTGGCTGGGGCTCACGTTCTTTTCAACGTTGTCGGAACAGTGCTCTTTATGGTTTTATTGGTGCCATTTACTAGCTTAATGCAGTGGATGGAAGTTCATTTCAATTTAACACCAGCCATGACAGTTGCTTTTGCACATGGTACTTTTAATATTACAAATACCATTTTGCTCTTCCCATTTATCGGAACTTTGGCATTTGTTGTGACAAAATTAATTCCTGGTGAAGATGAAGCTGTTAAATACAAAGCTGTTTACCTTGATAAGATTATTTTAAAACAAGCGCCAGCTATTGCCCTTGGTAACGCTAAAAAGCAATTGATTCACTTGGGTGCTTTTGCAACGCAAGCTTTTGAAGCAGCATTCTTATTTGTTGAAACATGCAATGAAAAATATGCTGATAAAACGCAAAAATTTGAGGATACAATTAATAATGTCGATGAAGAATTGACAAAATACTTAATTGATCTTTCAAGTGAACAATTGAATCAACACGAAAGTGAAATTTTATCAAGTATTTTAGATTCATCACGTGATTTAGAACGTATTGGAGATCACAGTATTAGCCTAGTTCACTTGATGGAACATAATATTTCAAAAGATATTACCTTCTCACAATCAGCTGTTCAAGAAATCGATAAACTTTATCATGAAACACATCGTATGATTTTGGATTCATTGAAAGTTATCATTGATAATGACCTAGAATTGGCAGGAGAGTTGGTGGAACGTCATAAAGAAATTGCGCATTTGGAACGTCGCATTCGCAAAAATCACATTAAACGTATGAACAATGGCGAATGTACACCGCTTGCAGGGGTTAACTTTATCGACTTAATCACACCATGTACACGTATCACTGACCATGCTTTGAACTTGGTTGAAAAAGTACTTGAAAATCAAATTTAATAATAAATCGAACATCTTTGAGGCAGTGATGCTTCAAGGGTGTTTTTTTGATAAAGACCAATATAAAATTGGTCTAATTTTGGTATATACCATTTACAAAAAAGCGCTTTTATTTTATAATATAAACATGGAGGCGATTCAAATGACAAAATATATTAAAGCAGATGAATTTTACTATCCTTACCATGTTAAAGGGGCAGGCTACTTGGCTATCGAAGGAAATGATTTCGGTGAATGGCAAGAAGAAGCACCGCATGGCGCAGAAATTATAGATTATACAGGTTTTAGTGTGGCACCTGGCTTAGTAGACACACACATTCATGGTTTTGCTGGTGTTGATGTCATGGATAATAATCAAGAAGCTTTCGAAACGATGAGTAAAGCACTTTTAGGAGCTGGAGTGACAAGCTTCTTGCCAACTGCCCTGACAGCATCTTTTGAAACACTTGATGATATTTGTCGTACGGCAGCTGATTTTGCAGGTCAAGAAAGTGGAGCACGTATTCAAGGATTGTTCTTTGAGGGACCATATTTCACAGAGAAATATAAAGGGGCTCAAAATCCATCTTACATGCGAAATCCATCTACAGCTGAACTAGATCAATGGCTTGAAAGTTCAAAAGGGCTATTGAAAAAGATAGCTTTAGCACCTGAACGTGATGAGGTAGAAGACTTTATCAACTATGCAAATAGTAAAGATGTTATCGTTGCTCTAGGGCATTCAGATGCGACTTATGATCAAGCAGCGCAAGCTGTTGAAGCAGGTGCTTCTGTCTGGGTTCATGCCTATAATGGCATGCGTGGACTTAATCATCGTGAACCAGGTATGGTTGGTGCGATTTATGAGCTGCCAAATACTTATGCTGAATTGATTTGTGATGGTCATCATGTACACCCATCAGCTTGTGATATTTTGATGCATCAAAAAGACCACGAACATGTGGTTTTAATCACTGACTGTATGAGTGCTGGTGGTCTTGAAGATGGTGACTATATGCTGGGTGAATATCCGGTTACTGTTGAAAAAGGAACAGCACGCCTAAAATCAAATGGAGCGCTTGCTGGGTCTATCCTTCAACTGAAAGATGCTGTTAAAAATGTTGTGAATTGGGGAATTGCTTCAAAAGCACAAGCTATTGGCATGGCGAGTCTTGCAGCAGCTATTTCGGTTGGTATTGACGATAAATGTGGTCAGATTAAAAAAGGACACAAAGCTGATTTTATCATTTTGGATAAAGATCTTGATCTTCGAGCAACATACCTTGGTGGACAGGAAGTCTGGAATGCGTAGAAAATAAGAAGAAGTTGACTTTACTAGCTTTTAGTAAAATCAGCTTCTTTTGTTATCCACTAGACACTCAATTACATTTGTGCTAAAATAGCTGATAAAGAGAGAAAGCCTCATGGTGTTTCTTAGCGAGTCCGAGGTGGTGGAAGTCGGATGAAACTGAAGTGAGTCGCTGGCGCTTTCGCTTAGCAAGGCTAAGTTAAAATCAGATAAATGAAGTAATAAAATAGGGTGGAACCGCGTTTTAACGCCCCTTATGAGGTATCATATGGGTGTTTTGGCGGTTCTTTTATTATGGAAAAACGCTTATTCACTGTAGGTGCTTCGCAAATTAAGTTACTAAAACAAGGAGTAGATGTATGTCTAAAAAATTGACTTTCCAAGAAATTATTTTGACTTTGCAACAATTTTGGAACGACCAAGGTTGTATGTTAATGCAAGCTTACGATAATGAAAAAGGTGCTGGTACAATGAGCCCTTACACATTCCTTCGTGCCATCGGTCCAGAACCATGGAATGCAGCTTATGTAGAACCATCACGTCGTCCTGCAGATGGTCGTTACGGTGAAAACCCTAACCGTCTTTACCAACATCACCAATTCCAAGTTGTTATGAAACCATCTCCATCTAACATTCAAGAACTTTACCTTGAGTCATTGGAACGTTTGGGTATCAATACTTTAGAACATGATATTCGTTTCGTAGAAGATAACTGGGAAAACCCATCGACTGGTTCTGCTGGTCTAGGTTGGGAAGTTTGGCTTGACGGTATGGAAATCACTCAATTTACTTACTTCCAACAAGTTGGTGGTTTGCAAACTGGTCCTGTAACTTCAGAGGTTACTTACGGTCTTGAACGTTTGGCATCATATATCCAAGAAGTGGATTCTGTATATGATATCGAATGGGCTCCAGGTGTTAAATATGGTGAAATCTTCCTTCAACCAGAATTTGAACACTCAAAATACTCATTTGAAATTTCTAACCAAGATATGCTTCTTGAAAACTTTGAAAAATTTGAAACTGAAGCAAAACGCTGCTTGGAAGAAAACTTGGTTCACCCAGCGTATGACTACGTTTTGAAATGTTCACACACATTTAACTTGCTTGATGCGCGTGGTGCTGTTTCTGTAACAGAACGTGCAGGTTACATCGCTCGTATCCGTAACTTGGCTCGTGTCGTTGCTAAAACTTTCGTTGCTGAACGTAAACGTCTTGGTTACCCATTGCTTGATGAAGCAACACGTGAAAAACTTTTGAAGGAGGATGCTGAATAATGGCTAAAAATTTACTTGTAGAACTTGGTTTAGAAGAATTACCAGCTTACGTGGTTACTCCAAGTGAAAAACAACTTGGCGACCGCATGGCAGCATTTTTGAAAGAAAAACGTTTGGCATTTGAAAGCATTCAAACTTTCTCAACTCCACGTCGTTTGGCTGTACGTGTGATTGGTCTTGCTGATGCGCAAACTGATTTGATAGAAGACTTTAAAGGTCCTTCTAAGAAAATCGCCTTGGACGCTGATGGCAACTTTACAAAAGCTGCACAAGGTTTTGTTCGTGGTAAAGGTTTGACAACTGATGACATTGAATTCCGTGAAGTTAAAGGCGAAGAATATGTCTATGTCACAAAACACGAGGCAGGAAAAGCTGCTAAAGAAGTACTTGTTGACATTCCAGAAATCTTATCAGCAATGACTTTCCCAGTAAACATGCATTGGGCAAACAACACATTTGAATACATCCGACCAGTTCACACATTGACAGTTCTTCTTGATGATGAAGCTTTTGACCTTGATTTCTTGGACATCCATTCAGGTCGTGTTAGCCGTGGTCACCGTTTCCTTGGTCACGAAACAGAAATCGCAACTGCTGATTCATACGAAGAAGATTTGCGTAAAGTCTTTGTTATCGCTGATGCTAAAGAACGTCAAGACATGATTGTTAACCAAATCAAAGCTATCGAAAAAGCTCAAAACGTTCGCGTTGAAATCGATGACGAATTGCTTAATGAAGTGCTTAACTTGGTTGAATACCCAACTGCCTTCATGGGAAGCTTCGATACTAAATATCTTGAAGTTCCAGAAGAAGTTCTTGTGACATCAATGAAAAACCACCAACGTTACTTTGTTGTCCGCGATCAAGATGGTAAATTGATGCCAAACTTCATTTCAGTTCGTAACGGTAACGCTGAACACATCGAAAATGTTATCAAAGGTAACGAAAAAGTGCTTGTGGCTCGTTTGGAAGATGGTGAATTCTTCTGGCGTGAAGACCAAAAACTTAAAATCGCTGATCTTGTTGCGAAACTTGATAACGTTACATTCCACGAAAAAATCGGTTCACTTTCTGAACACATGAACCGTAGCAAAGTGATTGCTGCTTACCTTGCTGAAAAAGCTGGTGCTTCTGCAGAAGAAAGCAAAGCACTTGCACGCGCTGCTGAAATTTACAAATTTGACCTATTAACAGGCATGGTTGGTGAATTTGACGAATTGCAAGGTATTATGGGTGAAAAATATGCCCTTCTTGCTGGTGAAGATGCCGCAGTAGCAACAGCTATTCGCGAACACTATCTTCCAAACTCAGCTGATGGTGACCTTCCAGAAACTAAAGTTGGTGCACTTTTGGCACTTGCTGATAAATTGGATACAATCCTATCATTCTTCTCAGTTGGCTTGATTCCATCAGGTTCAAACGACCCATACGCTCTTCGTCGTGCGACAGCTGGTGTGGTTCGTATCATGGATGCCTTTGGTTTGAAAATTCCAATGGATGAATTGGTTGACAACCTTTACGCTTTGGAATTTGATAGCTTAACATACGAACACAAAGCAGAAGTGATGGACTTCATTCGTGCACGTGTTGAAAAAATGATGAACAAATCAGTTTCTAAAGACATTAAAGAAGCTGTTCTTGCTGGTTCAAACTTTGTTGTTGCTGAAATGCTCGAAGCAGCTGATGCTCTTGTTGAAGCAAGCAAAGCAGAAGGTTATAAAGCAGCAGTTGAAAGTCTTTCACGTGTCTTCAATCTTGCTGAAAAAGCAGCAGCTGATGTGGCTGTAGATGCAAGCTTGTTTGAAAATGATGAAGAAAAAGCATTGGCACAAGCTGCATCAGAATTGAACTTGTCAGGTAATGCTAGCGATAAATTGGCTCAATTGTTTGCATTGAGCTCAGTTATCGACAAATTCTTTGACAATACTATGGTAATGGTAGATAATGAAGCTGTTAAAAACAATCGTTTGGCTATCCTTGCTGAATTGACAGCAAAAGCTAGCAGCGTAGCAGCATTTAACAAATTGAATACCAAATAAGCTTAAGAAATCTACTCTTTGAGTAGATTTCTGACTTATATCGGACTTCTGAATTTTAGAGGTTTTGGTAAATTATAGAAAGGAATAGCGTACGAAACAGTTGTTTTGTATGTTAGGTGAGTCTTACTCATGAATGAAAAAAAGATTCAACGTATTAATGAACTTGCGCGTAAGAAAAAAACAGTTGGTTTGACTGGTCCAGAAAAAGTCGAACAAGCTAAACTTCGCAAAGAGTATATTGAAGGTTACCGTCATTCACTTCTTCACCACATTGCAGGTATTAAGATTGTCGATGAAGATGGAAATGATGTGACACCAGAAAAACTTCGTCAATTGCAACGTGAACGTGGTTTGCATGGCAGAAGCCTTGACGACCCAAATTCGTAAGATAGGAATCCCAGTCAGTAATGACTGGGATTTTTGTGTACAATGAAAAGGAAAAATGTCCATTTTAAAGTGGACACTAAAAGGAGTTTGTTATAATTAGAAAACGCATACAATAATAAGTGTGAAAGGAAAATGAAGATGAATAAAAAACAATTACAATTTGATAGATTGCTAGCAGTATTGCATCAGAATTCAGATTATATCACGGCAAAATCTTTATCCGAACAATTGAATTTATCTGAAAAAACGGTTTATCGTCTTGTAAAGGAAATAAATCAAAACTATTTTCCTGATGAACTTATCATAAAAAAGAGAGGGCGTGGTTTTAAACTTAATAGACTTAAAAATTATGCTACTTTAATAAATTCTAAGCAAAATGATTTTACACCAGCTAGTAGGCAACTTCAAATTTTGGAGAGATTGTTAACGATATCACCTAAAAAATTACTTATATATGACTTAGCACGAGAGTATTATGTCAGTGATTCCGTTATTATGAAAGATAAAATCGAGATTCAAAAGCGACTAAATCCCTTTCATTTAAAAATCTCAACTCGGACAGGCTATATTTTTATAACAGGTTCAGAATTGGATATTCGTAGAGCATTAGCGGATTTGGTACCAACGTTTAGCATGATTGATATTGACAATTTGTCTAATACTACTAACCAAAGTCATTTTGATTTAGAGCTTGCTAAAATTATTTTGGAAGAAATTGACCAAATTGAGACGGATTTACAGGTAAGGTTACCATATCCATACAATGTTAATATTTTTTCTCATCTTTACATTATGCTTGAACGGTTAAAAATTTCTAGTCGTAAAATCGCTAACGCAGAAGTAGTGGATATCAAGATGACAGATTACGATGACTCAGTTCTCAAAGAAAGTAAAAAGATTATAAATGATATTGGGAATCGTTTAGGGAGGAGTATTGATGATTTAGAAATTAATTATCTCTATCAATACTTGTATTCGTCAAGATTTCAACTTAGTACACATCAGCAAAAAATTGAATTTTCAACGCGTGTTGTTTCTGTAACAAAATTTTATTTTAAAAAGATGAAAATAACAAAGTCAGAATCAATAAATGAACAATCTCCTATGTTTATTGATTTGGCAAACCATATCAGTCCATTGTTAAGAAGATTAGATAATAAAATTTATATCAAAAACAATATGTTGCATGATATTAAAGACCGTTATGCTGATATTTTTAATCAGACAGAGAAAGTTTCTCTGGAGATGACAGAACAATTTGGTTTTTCAATGTTAAGTGCTGATGAAATTGGCTTTTTGACGTTATATTTTGTTCGTTTCAAAGAATTAAACCCAACTCCCATAAAAGCGGTTGTGATGTGTTCATCGGGAATTGGCATTTCAGAACTGCTTAAAGTGAAAATTGAAACGGCTTTTCAAAATCTTGATATTGTTAAAGTAGTATCTTCTCAAAATATCAAAGAAATTTTACAAAATTATCCAGATATTCAATTGGTTATCACGAGTGTTAGTTTGCAAGAAATGTTAAACGTAAAGACAATTCTTGTAAGTGCCTTATTAACAGATGAAGATAAAAAGAATATCCAAAATGCAATAAGGGAGATTAATTATGGTAACTGATTTATATCAATACGTTTCTAACCAAAATTTCAATAATCGGCAAGAAGTTTATGAATATTTAGCATCTCAAATTGACAGTCAAACCCTAAGTCAGCAAGAGATAGAAAGTAAATTCCTAGAACGTGAAGCGATGGGAAATATTGAAATCGCACAAGGTGTTGTTTTACCGCATTTCACCAATGAGAATGTTCAAGATAAAATCTTCATTGTACGTCTTTCGGAACCTATTTTGAATTGGTCTAAAGGTATTGCAAAGGTAAATATTGTAATTGCTCTTGTGATTAATTCTCAAACAGCATTTAAAATACGTCCACAAATTCAAAATCTCATTCAGCATCTAATTGATGAGCAGTTTATTGAATTATTAATGACAGGCAGTCAATTGGAAATTAAGAATTATTTAAAACAATAGTACGAGGAGAAATTATGGAGTTATTAGATAAAGAAAATATCCAGTTAAGTTCTCAAAAAATGAATTGGGAAGAGGCAATAAGATTAACGGCTCAACCTTTACTAACAAAAGGAAAAATTAAAGAGAGCTATATTCAGGCGATGATAGATAAGGTAAAAGAATACGGACCATTTATTAACATTGGAGAATATTTAGCTTTACCACATGCCCGACCGGAGGAGGGAGTTATTGAAACTGGTATATCTTTTCTGAAGTTAAAATATCCAGTAAATCTTTTAGATGACCCTAACCATCCAGTATCTATTTTTATTTGTTTGGCTGCTAGTGATAGTAGTCAACATCTAGAAGCATTGATGAAATTAACAAAAATTCTATCTAAGAAGGAAAATTTACAAGTATTGCTTCAATCATCAAATATTGAAGAAATTAGCTCATTGCTAGAAGGAGTGTAATAATTATGAAAATTTTTGCAGTATGCCAAAGTGGTTTAGGAACAAGTTTTATGGTTCAAATGAATATTGAGTCAGCCCTACAAGAATTAGGAGTTGATGTAGAAGATTTTACAGTTGAGCATACAGATTCAGGAAGTGTTAGTGGAGACATGGCTGATTACTTCTTTGCTGAAAAGACTTTGGTTCCTGCTTTATCTAACCTACCAGAGGAAAAGATTATTTCGTTAAATTCTATCATTGATGCTGATGAAATAAAACAACAAGTAATTAATATACTAGATAAAAATGCTATTACACATCGGTAATCAAAAAGTAGAGAAGAGGATTCTATTATGAAAAGTGCTTTAAATATATTTGTTTCTATAGTTACTCAACCTGCCATTTTAGTAGCTCTCATTGCTTTAATTGGTTTACTTTTACAAAAGAAAAAATTCTCTGATGTAATGTCAGGGACAATTAAAACAATAGTTGGATTTCTTGTTTTAACAGGTGGTTCAGGGATTTTGCAGAATGCCTTGGCTCCTTTTGCAAAAATGTTTCAAGTAGCTCTAAATACTCAAGGTGTTGTTCCTAGTAATGAAGCTGTTGTTGCGATTGCTTTACAAGATTATGGAAGTCAAACAGCTTTAATTATGTTGGTTGGAATGATTGTTAATATTCTATTGGCACGCTTTACACGTTTTAAATATTTATTTTTAACAGGTCAAGCTATGATGTATGTTTCTTGTATTACAGCTGTTATTTTGATAAGTGCTGGTATCAAAGCGAATCCTATAGTTATCATACTTGGAGGGTTATTTGAAGGAACGTTACTGACAATCACTCCCGCTCTTTGTCAACCTTTTATGAAAAAAATTACTGGTAATGATAATGTTGCCATGGGACATACAGGAAATATTGGTTATGCTATAGCTGGTTGGATTGGAAAATGGTTTGGTGATAAATCAAAATCTACAGAGGATATGGATGTTCCACAATCATTTAGTTTTCTACGTGATTCAACAGTATCTATTATGTTATTAATGAGTGTAGTTTATGTCATCTTGGCACTGGCAGCTGGCACAGGTTATGTAGAAAAAGAATTGAGTGATGGAACAAGTGCGATTGTTTATGCAATTATTCAAGCAGGGACATTTACGGCAGGATTTGTAGTTGTTCTACAAGGTGTTCGTATGGTACTAGCAGAAATCGTTCCAGCATTTCAAGGTATTGCTAAAAAATGGGTACCAAATTCTAAACCAGCATTGGATGTGCCAATTATCTTTTCTTATGCACCAAATGCAGTATTGATTGGCTTTTTTACTAGTTTTATTGTTGGCACAATTTCAATGTTTATAATGATTGCTCTTCATACTACGGTTATTATTCCAGGTGTAGTTGGACACTTCTTCTGTGGAGCTGCAGCAGGTATTTACGGAAATTCTACTGGTGGTAGAAGAGGAGCTGTTCTTGGCTCTGCTGTTAATAGTTTACTTATAAGTTGGTTACCATTGGCTATTTTACCATTACTTGGTTCTCTTAAAATGGCAGCTTCAACATTTGCTGATACAGATTATCTAATTCCAGGCTATATCTTAGGAAAAATTGGACAATTGGGGTCAGGTGCACTTATTACAGCAATCCTCGCTTTTGTATTTATTGTAATTGTAATAAGTATTATTCTTGATAAACGAACAGATTCTGAATTGTAAGAAGGGGAATACAATGAAATTTTTCTTAGATACAGCCGATGTTTCGGCGATTAAAACAATTAACGAATTAGGTGTCGTGGACGGTGTCACGACCAATCCAACGATTATTTCCCGTGAAGGGCGTGATTTTGAGACGGTTATCAAGGAAATTTGCCAGATTGTTGATGGTCCTGTGTCGGCAGAAGTCACAGGCGTAACAGCTGAAGAAATGATTACTGAAGCGCGTGATATTGCTAAATGGGCAGATAATATTGTGGTCAAAATTCCGATGACAATGGAAGGGTTGAAAGCAGTCAATGTGCTTTCAAAAGAAAACATTAAGACCAACGTCACTCTTATTTTTACGGTATCTCAAGGGCTTATGGCTATCAAAGCTGGTGCAACCTTTATCAGTCCATTTGTTGGACGTCTGGAAGACATCGGCACAGATGCTTACCAATTGATTTCAGATTTGCGAGAAATCATTGATTTTTATGGCTTTGATACGGAAATCATTGCAGCCAGCATTCGTAATACAGTTCATGTTGAGAACGTTGCGAAACGAGGTGCTCATATTGCTACCATTCCAGATGCTGTTTTTGATAAAATGACCAAACACCCTTTGACGACAAGCGGCATAAAAAACTTTACTAAAGACTGGGAAACGTTTAAAAATAAAGTCGAATAATAATTTAATTTAAAAAGTCAAGTATTTTATGTTATAATAGAATCCGAACAATAATACTTTAAGTCCTTAAAAACAGAAAGGTTTCACTCATGACATTTGATGCTATTGATCAGTTGGCAGTCAATACTGTCCGTACGCTCTCAATTGATGCCATTCAGGCTGCTAATTCAGGTCACCCAGGCCTTCCAATGGGAGCTGCACCTATGGCTTATGTTCTTTGGAATCATGTAATGAATGTTAATCCGAAGACAAGCCGTTCTTGGTCTAACCGAGATCGTTTTGTATTATCTGCGGGTCACGGTTCTGCCCTTTTATACAGCCTTCTTCACTTATCAGGCTATGATGTAAGCATTGATGATTTGAAGAATTTCCGTCAATGGGCTTCAAAAACACCAGGTCACCCAGAAGTAAACCACACAGATGGTGTTGAAGCAACTACTGGACCTCTTGGACAAGGGATTGCTAACGCTGTTGGTATGGCAATGGCAGAAGCTCACTTGGCAGCTAAATTTAACAAACCAGGTTTTGATATTGTTGACCACTACACATATGCTTTGCATGGTGATGGTTGTTTGATGGAAGGTGTCAGCCAAGAAGCAGCAAGTCTTGCTGGACATCTTAAACTTGGTAAATTGGTTCTTCTTTACGATTCAAACGACATCTCACTCGATGGCCCGACATCAAAAGCTTTCACAGAAGATATTAAAGGTAAATTTGAAGCTTACGGTTGGCAACATATTTTGGTTAAAGATGGTAACGATCTTGAAGCTATTGCAAAAGCAATTGAAGAAGCAAAAGCTGAAACTGAAAAACCATCTATCATCGAAGTCAAAACAATCATCGGTTTCGGTGCTGAAAAACAAGGAACATCTGCAGTCCACGGTGCTCCTCTTGGTGTTGATGGTATTGCCTACGCTAAAAAATCTTACGGTTGGGAATATCCAGAATTTACAGTACCTGAAGAAGTGGCTAAACGCTTCGAAGTTGGTATCAAATTCCGTGGTGAAGCTGCTCAAAATGCATGGGAAACTAAATTCCGTGAATATGAAGCTGCTTATCCAGAATTGGCTGCTGAATACAAAGCAGCATTTGCTAACAAACCAGTTGATGTAAAACTTGAAGACTTCGAACTTGGAACAAGTCTTGCTAGCCGTTCATCAAGTCAACAAGCTATCCAACAAATTTCAGCACAAGTTCCATCATTCTGGGGTGGTTCAGCTGACCTTTCTGCATCAAATAATACAATGGTCAAAGTAGAATCTGACTTCCAACCAGATAACTACCTTGGTCGTAACATTTGGTTTGGTGTACGTGAATTTGCTATGGCAGCAGCAATGAATGGTATTGCTCTTCATGGTGGTACTCGCGTTTACGGTGGTACATTCTTCGTATTCTCAAACTACCTTCTTCCTGCTGTTCGTATGGCTGCTCTTCAACAATTACCAACAGTTTATGTTATGACACACGATTCAATCGCTGTTGGTGAAGATGGTCCAACTCACGAACCAGTTGAACAATTAGCTAGCGTTCGTTCTATGCCTAACCTTAATGTTATTCGTCCAGCAGATGGTAACGAAACAAATGCTGCATGGAAACGTGCTCTTGCTGAAACTGATCGTCCAACAATGCTTATCCTAACTCGTCAAAATCTTCCTGTTCTTGAAGGAACAAAAGAATTGGCAGAAGAAGGATTGAACAAAGGTGCTTACATTATTTCAGAAGCTAAAGGTGATCTTGATGGTATCCTTATTGCAACAGGTTCTGAAGTGAAATTGGCTCTTGATACTCAAGCTGCTTTGGAAGCTAAAGGTGTTCATGTTCGAGTGGTTTCAATGCCAGCTCAAAACATCTTTGATGAACAAGATGCTGCTTATAAAGAAAGCATCCTTCCATCTAACGTTACAAAACGTTTGGCAATTGAAGCTGGTTCAAGCTTTGGTTGGGGCAAATATGTTGGTCTCCAAGGTAAGACTCTTACTATCGATACTTGGGGAGCTTCAGCACCAGGTGCTAAAATCTTTGAAGAATATGGATTCACAGTTGACAACGCTGTTAACCTTTACGAATCATTGTAATCTTTGATTATTTATAGATAGAAGTCCTTGCTTTAGCAAGGGCTTTTTATAATTAGTTGACAAATAAAGTAAGAAAAGGTAATATATTGTAAAACCTTATTTGTGTTATTATGATAGTACAAATAATCTTGGGGGAAGGTGAGATTTAATGGAAGAAAAATGTAGTAAGTTATATTCAGCTATTAAAGTCGCTTATGAAGATATGATTGTCAGACAAGATATAGAACTATCAAAGATTTTACTATCAGCGTCTAATGAAGTTATCAAGAGTAGAGATGCTGGTTTATGTGCTTTGCATTTAAATCGCAAACTAAATCTCTACAGCGCTCATAACGATTTAATTTTGCCGTGTGGTGTTAAGGAATTAAAAAAATTAACTCAACAGTGGGCAAGAGATTATTACGAAAAAAAAGAAGTCTCTAAGTGGATAAAGTCACTTTGAGGAGATTAGGGGGAAAGAAAAAATGATTCGTTTTGAACATGTTTCAAAATTATATGGGGATAAGGAAGCACTTAGTGACCTAAACGTGAGTATTGAAAATGGGGAAATTTTTGGTTTAATTGGTCATAATGGTGCTGGGAAAACAACAACTATTAGTATCTTGACGTCAATTATTGATGCGACATATGGTGAAGTTTACGTGGATGATTTGGCACTTTCTAAACATCGTGATGAAATCAAAAAACGTATTGGTTACGTCCCAGACTCACCTGATTTGTTCTTGAATTTGACAGCTAGCGAATACTGGCATTTTTTGGCTAAAATCTATGGTGTTGCTGATGCGGAAGCTTCTGAACGAATTGATCGTTTGTCGCACTTATTTGATATTGCAGAACATGTCGATGACTTGATAGAAAGCTTCTCACATGGGATGCGTCAAAAAGTGATTTTAATTGGAGCTTTGATTTCGAATCCTGATATCTGGATTTTGGATGAACCATTGACTGGTCTTGATCCTCAAGCTTCTTTTGATTTGAAAGAAATGATGAAAGAACACGCTCGTGGTGGCAATACAGTTTTGTTCTCAACACACGTTTTAGCAGTTGCGGAACAATTGTGTGATCGTATTGGTATCTTAAAAGAAGGTAAATTAATTTTTGTTGGTTCTTTAGAAGAACTAAAAGCTAATCACCCTAACAAAGATTTGGAAACTATTTACCTAGAACTTGCGGGGCGCAAGGTAGAAGAGGGGTGAGCGTATGAACTGGTCAACTGTTTGGGAACTCGTTAAGATTAATATTCTATATTCAAATTCACAAACTGTAACTGCAGTTAAACGTAAGCAAGAAAAGAACCCAAAGAAAAATTTTTCAATGTACAAGAGTGTGATTCGTCAGCAAATTTTCTTGAGTCTTTTCTTTGCGGTGATTTACATTTTTATGTATGTCAACCTAGATTTTAACTACTATCCAGGTTACTTCACTTTTTATACTGCTATCTTTTTTATCATGGCAACTTTAAATGCATTTACCGCCATGTATAGCATTTTTTATGAAAGTGATGATGTTAAGCTTTATGCACATTTACCAATAAAATCAAGTGAGCTTTATTTAGCAAAAGTAATCTCAAGTTTTGGAATGGGACTAACTTTTTTGATGCCCATATTATCACTCTTTTTCATAGCTTATTGGCAAATGGCAGGCCTTCTAGTTGCCATTATTGCAACTTTGATTGGATTTGGCATTCTTTTTCTAACATCAACAGTACTAGCCCTTTATATCAATAGTTTTGTTGGTAGCTTAATTGCTCGTAGTCACCATCGAAAATTGATTTCAACAGTTTTGATGTCACTTTCTACGATTGGTGCAGTAGGGGCCATTCTTTATATGAATGTCATCAACAGTAGAAATATGGGTGATGTTACAGCAATTACTGATTGCCCAGTTATTC
Organism: Streptococcus vicugnae; assembly: GCF_016461705.1. Classification (GTDB taxonomy): domain Bacteria; phylum Bacillota; class Bacilli; order Lactobacillales; family Streptococcaceae; genus Streptococcus; species Streptococcus vicugnae. Next base: position 65,602 of record NZ_JAEMHW010000004.1, read on the forward strand.
CTTATTTTAGAGGTTTTTATGATCTTGTTAAAGCCCCCTTTAGCTTGGTGACAGTTTTGAATTTTTATTTACCTGTACTTGTTCTTTGCGGCCTAGTGATTGGTCTGGTTAAATGGGCGATGCCAAATTATTACCAAAGTACTTTGTATGCTAGACCTAAAGAAGTTAAGGCTAACAAGCAGCCAAAATCTCATTCAGGTAAAATTCCTTCGTTGACAAATATGATGATTCGTCATCATACGTCAACACTTCAAAATGCAACCTTACTGAGTCAAACTTATTTAATGCCTTTGATTTATGTGGTTATTTTCCTAACCCCAATGCTGGTCAATGGGTTTTCTTTAGCTAAGGTATCTAACCAGTATTTTGGAATAGCTTTGTTGGTTGGAGCTATTTTGGGAACAACTTGTGCTATGCCAACGACTTTATTAGGTGTTGGGATTTCACTTGAAAAAGAGAATTATAATTTTTTGAGAACTTTGCCGCTTAATTTTAAAGGTTTCCTTATTCAGAAATTTATAGTGTTAGCTGTCCTTCAGACCCTTGTTCCTGCTTGTGTTTATTTAGTTATTGGATTAGGGCTTTTGCATATCAGTTTGCCATTGATGATAGCCTTTTTGGTGGGATTGTGCGCTATGATTGTTATTCAAGGTCAACTCATGTATTGGCGTGATTATAAGCATCTCAATTTGCTTTGGCAAGATGTGACACAGCTCTTTAATCGCAATTCTGGTCAGTGGCTTGCCTTTGGTATTATGATGTCAGCTTACCTTCTTGGTGGAGGTCTTGCGCTAGGGTTGGTTATTCTTGGTAATGCTATTCAGCAGGTTCAACTTATTAATATGACCTTGGCAATTGTTTTAATCATTCTAGCAATTATCAGTCAAGTCTTGATTAGTCAAAAATTTTGGAAGAAAATCTCACATTAATTTCTAAAATCTCCTGAAATTAAGATGAGAATTAAAACTGACTAAATAGTTAGATAAAACCTTATAAAAACAGTTCCTAGGACTGTTTTTTTAGTGTATAATAAGCGTATGAAACGAAATTTTGAATCAGTACAACGAATTGTTATAAAAATTGGGACAAGTTCTCTTGTCATGCCAAATGGCAAAATTAACCTTGAAAAAATTGATCAGCTAGCCTTTGTTATTTCTAGCTTAATGAATAAAGGAAAAGAAGTTGTTTTGGTATCATCTGGTGCCATGGGATTTGGTCTTAATGTCTTGAATATGGACAAACGTCCAACTGAGATTGCACGTCAACAGGCGGTGTCAAGTGTTGGACAGGTTGCTATGATGAGCCTCTACTCACAAATCTTTTCACATTATCAAACAGAAGTCAGTCAGCTTTTGATTACACGTGATGTTATCGAATATCCAGAAAGTTTGACAAACTTCACCAACGCTTTTGAAACTCTTCTTTCAATGGGAATTGTTCCAATCGTTAATGAAAATGATGCTATCAGCGTTGATGAAATGGATCACGCAACAAAATTTGGTGATAATGACCGACTTTCTGCCATCGTTGCTAAAGTGACAAAAGCAGATTTGCTAATCATGTTATCAGATATTGATGGTCTTTATGATAAGAATCCAAATGTTTATGAAGATGCTAAACTTCGTGAACATGTTACTGAAATTACTGATGAAATTATTAAGTCAGCTGGCGGTGCCGGTAGTAAATTTGGTACTGGTGGCATGCTTAGCAAGATTAAGAGTGCTCAAATGATTTTTGATAATAACAGTCAGATGATTTTAATGAATGGTGCTAATCCACGTGATATTTTACGTGCTCTTGAAGGTGCTAATATCGGAACATGGTTTTCACAAGTGAATTAAAAGGAGGACCAAAGATGGGCTATATTGATGAATTAGGTAAAAATGCTAAAGTAGCTAGCCAAAGTCTGGTAAAGCTTGGAACTGCTGAAAAAAATCAGATTTTAGGACAAGTTGCGGATGCTTTGCTTGCAGAGACAGACTATATTTTGGCTGAAAATGCACGTGATGTTGACCAAGCACAGGAAAATGGTATTTCGCCTGTTATGGTTGACCGTTTGCGTCTAGATGCTAAGCGTATTGAGGGGATTGTTGAGGGCGTCCGTCAGGTTGCGGATTTGCAAGACCCGATTGGTCAGGTTGTCCGTGGTTATACCAATCTTGATGGCTTGAAAATCGTTCAAAAACGTGTACCACTTGGCGTGATTGCCATGATTTTTGAAAGCCGTCCAAATGTATCTGTTGATGCTTTCAGCCTTGCTTTTAAAACAAGTAATGCTATTATTTTGCGTGGTGGTCGCGATGCCATTTATTCTAATACAGCCCTTGTGACGGTTATCCGAAAAACTCTTGCTAAAGCGGGTGTAAATGAAAACGTCGTCCAGCTTGTTGAGGATACTAGCCATGCTGTTGCTGAAGAATTAATGCAAGCTGTTGATTATGTTGATGTTCTTATTCCACGTGGCGGAGCTCGTTTAATTCAAACGGTCAAAGAAAAATCAAAAGTTCCTGTTATTGAAACAGGTGTCGGAAATGTTCACATTTACGTTGATGATTCGGCTGACCTTGATATGGCAACGAAGATTGTGATTAATGCCAAAACGCAACGTCCAAGTGTTTGTAATGCTGCAGAAAGCTTGCTTGTTCACAAAGCGGTAGCAAAAACATTCTTACCACAGTTAGAAGAAGCAATTGCGAAAGTTCATGCTGTTGAATTTCGTGCAGATGATAAAGCGCTAGCTATTTTCAAAAATGCAGTAGCAGCCACAGATGAGGATTACGGTACAGAATTTTCAGATTATGTCATGTCTGTCAAAGTGGTTGATTCTGTTGATGACGCTATTGATTGGGTGAATCGTTACACGACTCATCATTCAGAAGCTATTATCACCAAAGACCTTGAACACGCTGAACGTTTCCAAGATGAAGTGGATGCGGCTGCGGTTTACGTTAATGCGTCAACACGTTTTACGGATGGATTTGTCTTTGGTCTAGGTGCTGAAATTGGGATTTCTACCCAAAAAATGCATGCGCGTGGTCCAATGGGCTTAGAAGCATTAACAAGTACAAAATTTTATATCAATGGTAAAGGACAAATCAGAGAATAATTTATTTTTCCCTTAAATTGATTTTTATGAAAATAGACTTATTTTGAAAATAAAAATGAACCAAGTGTTTTTAGTAATGAGGCACTTGGTTTTTCTATTTATTCCTATCTTTTAAGGAAGAAATTTTCTATTTGTGTTATAATGAAAGGTATGACAAAAGACTTTCATCATATTACAGTACTTCTACATGAAACCGTTGATATGCTTGATATCAAGCCAGATGGAATCTATGTAGATGCAACGCTAGGAGGAGCAGGACACAGTGAATATCTCCTCTCTAAGCTTGGCCCGAATGGTCATCTTTATGCTTTTGACCAAGACCAGACGGCTATTGATAATGCACAAATTCGACTAAAAGATTATATTGAAAAAGGACAAGTCACTTTTATCAAGGACAACTTCCGAAATCTTGCTTCAAATTTAGCAATGCATGGAGTAACTGAGATTGACGGTATTTTATATGACCTTGGAGTGTCAAGTCCGCAACTAGATGAACGTGAGCGTGGTTTTTCATACAAGAAAGATGCTCCGTTAGATATGCGTATGAACCGTGAGCAAGATTTAACGGCATATGATGTCGTGAACACTTACGATTATCATGATTTGGTTCGTATTTTCTACAAATACGGCGAAGACAAGTTTTCTAAGCAAATTGCGCGTAAAATTGAACAGGCTAGACAGGTTAAACCGATTGAGACGACGACTGAATTGGCTGAGATTATCAAGTCAGCTAAACCTGCTAAAGAACTTAAGAAAAAAGGACATCCTGCTAAGCAAATTTTCCAAGCCATTCGTATTGAAGTAAACGATGAATTGGGAGCAGCAGATGAGTCTATTCAACAAGCGATTGATTTGTTAGCTGTTGACGGTCGTATCTCTGTCATTACTTTCCATTCTCTTGAGGACCGTTTGACAAAACAATTGTTCAAAGAAGCCTCTACTGTGGAAGTTCCAAAAGGTTTGCCTTTTATTCCAGATGATATGCAACCAAAGCTTGCCCTTGTCAATCGTAAGCCGATTTTGCCAAGTCAAGAAGAATTGGAAGCTAATAATCGCTCGCATTCTGCAAAATTGCGCGTGGCTAGAAAGGTTCGTAAGTAATGACTGATAAACATCGTAACGAAGCCATTGCTAAGGCTCTTAAACGTCGTATTCGAAAATTTTCACGCATTGAAAAAGCTTTTTATGGTTCAATTATTTTAACGGCTATTACCATGGCGATTAGTATTATTTACCTTCAAAGCCGTAATCTTCAAGTACAACAGCAAATCACTGATTTAAATAGTCAGATTACTGAAGTACAGACAAATTACGACAATGCTAAACAAGAGGTTAACGAACTGTCAAATCGTGACCGTGTTGAGCAAATTGCCCAAAATGCTGGTTTAACAAGCCAACAGGATAATATTAAACAGGTGGAGTAGTCTATGAAAAAATTAATGAATCGTTTTTTAGACTATGTGGTAAAGGACAGACGCACACCCGATAAGAATCGCGAGCGTGTTGGTCAAAATCTGATGATTTTGGCAGTCTTCCTTTTCTTTGTGTTTATTATCAATTTCGCGATTATTGTGGGAACAGATACCAAGTTTGGTCATAATCTATCTAAAGAAGCCTCAGATGTTTACCAACAAACAGTGACGGTTCAAGCCAAACGTGGTACGATTTATGACCGTAATGGTGTTGCACTGGCTGAGGATTCGACAACTTATAGTGTTTATGCTATTATTTCGAAATCTTATGTGTCAACAACTGGTGAAAAACTCTACGTTAAAAAATCTCAATACGATAAAGTTGCTGAGATTTTGAATGCCCAAATCGGTATTGATAAAGACGAAGTCTTAAAACAATTGAATCAAAGTGGGCTTTTCCAAGTGTCATTTGGAAGTTCAGGGTCTGGTTTATCATACAGTAAGAAATCAGAGATTGAAACAGCTATGAAGGACGCTGGAATTAAGGGAATTGGATTTGAATCAACACCTGGACGTATGTATCCAAATGGTGTCTTTGCTTCGCAATTCTTAGGACTTGCCCAATTAAAAGAAAATAAAGATGGTAAAACATCAAGTCTTGTCGGAACCTCAGGTTTAGAAGCTTCTTTAGATGATGTTCTATCAGGGACAGACGGAAAAGTCACTTATCAAAAAGATAAAAATGGTAACTTATTATTAGGAACTGAAACAACTGTAAAACGAGCTGTTGATGGGAAAGATGTTTATACAACACTTTCTGAGCCATTACAATCTTATCTTGAGTCACAAATGGATATTTTCCAAAATGATGCTCAAGGTAAATATGCCAGTGCGACAGTGGTTAATGCTAAGACAGGAGAAATCTTAGCAACGACACAACGTCCAACTTATAATGCACAGACAATGGAAGGTTATAATGAAGATAACCTAAAAACATGGAATACCCTTCTATATCAAAGTTATTATGAACCAGGGTCAACCATGAAAGTAATGACACTTGCCTCAGCTATCGATGATGGTATTTTTACGCCAAATGAAGTGATTTCAACAATCAATGGTATTACAGTTGCTGATACAAAAATCAATGACTGGAACGTCAACGAAGGTAACACTTCTGTTCAATATATGACGTATGCCCAAGGGTTTGCTTGGTCAAGTAACGTTGCTATGACAAGTCTTGAACAAAAAATGGGTAATGACAAATGGCTAAACTATTTGTCTAAGTTTAAATTTGGTTACCCAACACGTTTTGGAATGGTTAATGAAGGTAGCGGTTTGTTGCCATCAGACAATGAAGTAACCATTGCTATGAGTGCATTTGGACAAGGTATTGGTGTGACGCAAGTTCAAATGTTGCGTGCCTTTACTGCGATTTCTAATAAAGGTGTCATGCTTGAACCACAATTTATTAGTCAAATCTACGATCCAAATAATAATACAGCCCGTAAAGCGTCAGCTGAAGTCTCTGGTAAACCTGTCTCAGAAAATGCTGCTAATCAAACACTTGATTACATGGTAACGGTTGGTACAGATTCACAATTTGGTACTTTGTATGATAACACAGAAGGAGCACCGGTTATCCAAGTTGGTGATTACTCAGTCGCTGTCAAATCAGGTACTGCCCAAATTGCGGCACCTGCCGATCAAGGTGGAGGCTATTTGACAGGTGACAATGATTACATCAACTCAGTTGTTGCCATGGTGCCATCAGATGATCCTGATTTCATCATGTACGTCACTCTTCAACAACCCACAACAACTTTCAAACGTAATTTCTGGAAAGATGTTGTAAACCCAGTACTTGAACGTGCTATGATGATTAAAGATACTTTGACAAGTACAGCTGTGACTGGTACTGATACAGAAACAAAATATCAATTAAAAGATTATATCGGAAAAGCACCTGGTGATACCGCTCAGGAACTTCGTAATAATCTTGTTCAACCAGTTGTTGTTGGGTCAGGTAATAAAATTAAGAAAATATCTAAAAAAGTCGGAAGTAACCTTTCACAAAATGAACAAGTGCTTCTTTGGACAGGAAAATTAAAAACAATGCCTGACATGTATGGTTGGACGAAAGAAAATGTTGAAAAATTTTCTAAGTGGACTGGAATCAAAGTGACTTTTAAAGGTTCTGGTTCTAAGGTAACTAAGCAAAGTGTCGATTCTGAAAAAGATATTGACCACGTCAAAAAAATTAAAATTACTCTAGGAGACTAAACTAAAATGTTTTTAAGTTTAATTGCAGGTATTGTTGCATTTGTATTGACAGTATTTGCTATGCCGCATTTTATTCGTATTTACCAATTGAAAAAAATTGGTGGACAACAAATGCACGAGGATGTCAAACAACATTTGGCTAAAGCTGGAACACCAACAATGGGTGGAACAGTCTTTCTAACAGTAGCCATTCTTGTTAGTCTTGTCTTTAGTTTCTTTATTGCAAGACAAGCTGGTGCTTCAATGGGAGCTACAGCAGGAATTCTTTTGGTTGTTTTGATTTATGGAGTTATTGGATTTCTCGATGATTTCTTGAAAATCTTTAAACAAGTTAACGAAGGGTTGACCCCATGGCAAAAAATGAGCTTGCAAATTATTGCTGGTTTGATTTTCTACTTTGTTCATGTTCGTCCAAGTGGTACTGATGATTTGAACGTTTTTGGTATTGATATTCACCTTGGTGTTCTTTATGTGCTTTTCGTTCTTTTCTGGATTGTCGGATTTTCAAATGCTGTTAACTTGACTGATGGTATCGATGGTCTTGCTTCAATTTCAGTTGCGATTAGTTTAGTAGCCTACAGTGTTATTGCTTTTGTTCAAAAACAATACGATGTGCTTTTGATTGCTGTTACTATGATTGGTGCTTTGTTTGGTTTCTTTGTTTTCAACCATAAACCGGCTAAAGTCTTTATGGGTGATGTGGGAAGTTTATCTCTTGGTGCCATGCTTGCAACAATTTCAATTGCCCTTCGTCAAGAATGGACATTATTAATCATTGGATTTGTGTATGTTTTTGAAACAGCTTCAGTCATGCTTCAAGTATCTTACTTCAAATACACTAAGAAAAAATATGGTGAAGGTCGTCGTATCTTCCGTATGACACCATTCCATCATCATTTGGAGCTTGGTGGTTTGTCAGGGAAATCAGACAAATGGTCTGAATGGAAAGTTGATGCTTTCTTGTGGAGCGTTGGTGCTATTGCAAGTATCATCACATTAATTGCACTTTATGCCTTTTAATCAATAACAGCGAGTTGAGGTTTCTCAACTCGTTTTTTATTTAAAGCGCATAGTACTTTGCTTTAATCCCCCTATTAATGATATAATGGAAGGGAATGAATAAATTCCCCTGGTTACTTTTACTAGGGATTAAACGATAAGTAGATATAGAGAAATTTTCAAGTTCATCTTGATGAGATAAGAAATTGAGGTAAAACATGTCTTTTAACGATTTTAATTTTAAGCCCTACATCCGTGAGGCACTCGCAGAGCTTAAATTCAAAAATCCGACAGAAGTGCAACAAAAATTGATTCCTGTTGTACGTTCAGGTCGTGATTTGGTAGGTGAATCTAAAACAGGTTCAGGGAAAACACACACTTTCTTGTTACCTATCTTTGAAAAATTAGATGAAAATAGTGATAATGTTCAAGTAGTTATCACAGCGCCAAGCCGTGAATTAGCGACACAAATTTATCAAGCTACAAAACAAATTGCTGATAAGTCTGAAACAGAAATCCGCGTGGCAAACTATGTCGGTGGAACTGATAAACTTCGCCAAATTGAAAAACTAAAATCATCTCAACCGCACATCGTTATTGGTACACCAGGTCGTATCTATGATTTGGTAAAATCAGGCGATTTAGAAATTTATAAAGCTCATACCTTTGTTGTTGATGAAGCTGATATGACGCTTGATATGGGATTCCTAGATACGGTTGATAAAATCGCTGGAACATTGCCAAAAGATGTTCAAATTTTGGTCTTTTCAGCAACTATCCCACAAAAACTTCAACCATTCTTGAAGAAATATTTGACAAATCCAGTCATGGAAAAAATCAAAACAACAACAGTTATCGCCGATACAATCGATAACTGGTTGGTGTCAACTAAGGGACGTGATAAAAATGCACAAATTTTAGAAATCACAAAAGCCCTTAACCCATACCTTGCCATGATTTTTGTTAACACTAAAGAACGTGCTGATGAATTGCACAGTTACCTCGCATCAAATGGTTTGAAAGTGGCAAAAATCCACGGTGGTATTCCGCCACGTGAACGTAAACGTATAATGAACCAAATCAAAAAATTGTCTTACGAGTATATCGTAGCAACAGATTTGGCAGCGCGTGGAATTGATATTGAAGGTGTTAGCCATGTTATTAATGATGCTATTCCGCAAGATTTGTCATTCTTTGTTCACCGTGTTGGACGTACAGGACGTAATGGTTTGAATGGTATTGCGATTACTTTGTACCAACCAAGTGATGATTCAGATATTCGTGAACTTGAAAAACTAGGTATTAAATTTGTGCCGAAAATGCTTAAAAACGGTGAATTCCAAGATACCTATGATCGTGATCGCCGCGCTAACCGTGAAAAATCATATCAAAAACTAGATACAGAAATGATTGGTTTGGTTAAGAAGAAAAAGAAAAAAATCAAACCTGGTTATAAGAAAAAAATTCAATGGAAAGTTGATGAAAAACGTAAACGCGAACGCCGTGCAGCTAACCGTGCTAAAGGTCGTGCAGAACGTAAAGCTAGAAAACAAACTTTCTAAGATAAGAAATGGTCTGAAACAAAAGTTTCAGGCTTTTTTTTTATGCTTTTTTTAATGATTAGGGTATAATTGTCAAAAATAGAATTCCCCAGACATTTAGCTTGTTATGGTCTTGTCAAAAATGGAGCTTAATATCTTGATAGTTTTTCTTTATCAAGTCCATAGAAAATATATATTGGGAATGTCATGTTAAGTTTGGTAGACTGTAACAAAGATGATTAGAAGAGAGGATATTTAGATGAAATTGAAGAGATTATTAACTGCGACTTTCTTAGCGGCTACGGCTATTGCTTTAGCTGCTTGTTCAAATCAAACACAATCTGGTGGAAAAACTGTTGTAAAAGTGGCTACTGATTCAGATACAGCTCCATTTACTTATAAAGAAAATAATACCTTTAAAGGTTATGATATCGATGTGGTTAAAGCCATTTTCAAGGATTCTAAAAAATACAAAGTGGAATTTGTGACAACAGCTTTTGACTCTATTTTGACAGGGGTTGATGCTGATCGTTACCAAATTGCCGCAAATGATTTTAATTACAATGAGGAACGAGCTCGAAAATACCTTTTCTCAGACCCAATTTCACACTCAAATTATGCCATTACGAGTGCTGAAGGAACAAGCTATGATAGCTTAGATGATTTATCAGGCAAAAAGACTGAAGTGATTTCAGGGTCTAATTATGCCCAAGTTTTGGAAAAATGGAATAAAGAGAATCCTGATAAAGAGCCAATTAAGATCAAATATGCTGCAAGTTCAACTGGGCTAACAACGCGTGTCCAACACATTGAAAATGGAACCATTGATTTTATTCTTTATGATGCGATTTCATCAAATTATCTGATTGAAGATCAAGGTTTCAATTTGACCGTGACAAATGTGAAAGATCAAATTGGTGATGAAAATGATGGTTTGGAATACCTTTTATTTGCTGATACAAGTGAAGGAAAAGATTTGCAAAAATTTGTCAACAACCGTATCAAGGTACTAAAAAAAGATGGAACATTAGCTGAATTGAGTCAAACTTATTTTGGCGGTGATTTTGTTTCATCTGTTAAATAATAGAAGGAGTTTACATGTCTTTAACAACGATTGCAACTGGCTTGTCTTGGTATGACAAGCTGGTTGAGAAAATACCTGAAGGTCAGTTGTTTAGTTGGCGAGCAGTGTTTGATGCCATTCCCGATTTGATTGGGCGCTTGCCAATAACTTTGGGTTTGACCTTAGCAGGTGCTTTATTTGGTTTGATTTTAGCTTTGGTATTTGCGATTGTGAAGATTAATCGCACTAAGGTTTTGTATCCCATTCAAGCTGTCTTTGTCAGCTTTTTACGTGGAACACCAATTTTAGTTCAACTCATGTTAACTTATTATGGGATTCCACTCTTTCTAAAATTTCTCAAATTAAAATATGGTTTTGATTGGAATATTAATGCTATTCCAGCCTCAGTATTTGCAATTACTGCTTTTGCCTTTAATGAAGCAGCTTATACAAGTGAAACGATTCGTGCAGCTATTCAAGCTGTTAATGTTGGTGAAATTGAAGCAGCACGTAGTCTTGGAATGACTTCATTTCAGGTTTATCGTCGAGTCATTATTCCAAATGCGGCAGTCATTGCAACCCCAACTTTGATTAACAGTTTAATCGGTTTGACGAAGGGAACGTCGTTAGCCTTTAATGCTGGGATAGTTGAAATGTTTGCTCAAGCACAGATTTTGGGCGGGTCAGATTACCGTTACTTTGAACGTTATATTTCTGTCGCCCTTGTTTATTGGGTTATCAGTATTATTATTGAGCAAATTGGCCGCTTAATTGAAAAGAAAATGGCTATTGATACGCCACAAGTAAACCAAGATACCGTAACAGGAGAGATTCGCTAATGATTAAGATTACAAATTTAACAAAAGCATTCTCCAATCAGAAAGTTTTAGATGGGCTAGATGTTGCTATTAAAAAGGGTGAAGTACTTGCTCTTGTTGGTGCATCTGGAGCTGGGAAATCAACATTTTTGCGAAGCTTGAATTATTTGGAGCAAGCTGATTATGGTAGTATTGCCATTGATGATTTTAAGGTTGATTTTCAAAAAATATCAAGAGAAGAAGTACTTGAACTTCGCCGAAAACTAGCTATGGTTTTTCAGCAATTTAATCTTTTTGAACGTCGTACAGCACTTGAAAACGTCAAAGAAGGATTAAAGGTTGTCAAAAAATTACCAGATACTGAGGCTACTAAGATTGCTAAAGAAGAGCTAGCAAAAGTCGGACTTTCTGATCGTGAGAACCATTATCCACGTCATTTGTCAGGTGGACAAAAACAGCGTGTGGCTTTGGCGCGGGCCTTGGCCATGAAACCAGATGTCCTTTTACTTGATGAGCCAACCTCTGCGCTTGATCCGGAATTAGTTGGAGAAGTTGAAAAATCGATTGCTGATGCCGCTAAAGCTGGTCAAACAATGATTTTGGTTAGTCATGATATGAACTTTGTTTATCAAGTAGCGGATAAAGTTCTCTTTTTGGACAAGGGACGTATTCTTGAAGCTGGGACACCAGAAGAAATTTTTAAACATCCTAAGGAAGCAAGAACTAAAGAATTCTTTGCAAATTATACAAAAACGTATATTTAAGCAGACAGATTTGATATAATAAGAGCTGAAAGTTTTTTTCAGCTTTTTTAGAGCAATAGAATACTAGTGCAGGGTGAAATATGTTTTTAGAAATTTTTAGTCTCTATATTCAGGGATTACTTTTATCAATTATCAGTGTTTTGTTAGTTGGTGTGATTTGGAATTTTTGGCGAGCTAGTCGTAAGTATGATAAAACCGCCAAAGAACGCCAAGCTTTTTTGTATGATATTTTAATGATATCTATTATGGTGATTCCAATTCTTTCATTTGCTTTTATGGCTATCTTATTGATGTTTAAAGCATAATAATTGCCTTTTAGTAACGAGATTGATAGAATAGAAAAATAATCAATAAGACGAGGTAAAAAAATAATGTACGATACACTAATTATAGGTTCAGGTCCTGCTGGTATGACTGCAGGGCTTTATGCCGCGCGTGCTAACTTAAAAGTTGGTATTATTGAACAAGGAGCTCCTGGTGGGCAAATGAATAATACCTCAGAAATTGAAAACTACCCAGGTTACGATCACATTTCTGGACCAGAATTGTCAATGAAAATGCACGCACCGCTTGAAAAATTTGGTGTTGAAAATATCTACGGTATTGTAAAAAGTATCGAAGATGCTGGCGATGTTAAACGAGTCATCACTGAAGACGCTACTTATGAAGCTAAGACTATTATTTTGGCAACAGGTGCTAAAAATCGTGCTCTTGGGGTAGCAGGTGAAGAAGAGTACACTAGCCGCGGAGTTTCATACTGCGCCGTTTGTGATGGTGCATTTTTCCGTAACCAAGATTTATTGGTTGTCGGTGGTGGTGATTCAGCAGTAGAAGAAGCTGGATATTTGACACAATTTGCAAAATCAGTAACTATTATTCACCGTCGTGATGAATTGCGTGCCCAAAAAATCTTGCAAGAACGTGCTTTTGCCAACGAAAAAATCAACTTCATCTGGGATTCTGTTGTCAAAGAAATCAAAGGAAATGATATTAAGGTTTCAGGTGTTGTTGTAGAAAACGTTAAAACTGGTGAAATCAGTGAGCACGACTTTGGTGGAATCTTCATCTATGTTGGGGTTGACCCAGTTTCAAAAATGGTGGAAAATCTTGGCATCACAGATGAGGCAGGCTGGGTTATTACAGATGAGCATATGAGAACTTCTATTCCTGGTATCTTTGCCGTCGGTGATGTTCGTAAAAAAGAACTTCGCCAAATTACCACAGCTGTTGGTGATGGAGCTATTGCAGGGCAAGGTGTTTACCAATATATCGAAAATATGAAATAATTACAGACAGTCTGAGATGATAATCTCGGACTTTTTTAGTTATTAGCTAAGTTAGAAAGATGAAAATACTTTCTGAAAATCAGATTTTTTTCAAATCTTTGCGCAAAACCTCACAAAGTTTTAGCCAGTCTCTCGTAATTGTGCTATAATATGGGGGATAATTAATCTTTTGGCAATACTAGCAGAGGTTGTTTGAAACCAGATATGATAAGACTAGTATTAGGCCAATAATCTTAAAAAGGGGATACCACATGTATCAAGATGATAGTTTAACTCTCCACACAGATTTGTATCAAATCAATATGATGCAAGTTTATTTCGATAAAGGCATTCACAACCGTAAAGCGGTTTTTGAAGTCTTTTTCCGTAAAGAACCATTTTCAAATGGCTATGCTGTTTTTGCTGGTTTGCAACGTATGGTAGAATACCTCAAAAATCTTCGCTTTACAGAAACAGATATTGCCTATTTAGAAGAATTAGGTTATCCAGCTGATTTTATTGCTTACTTAAAAGATTTTAAATTAGAATTAAGCATCCGTTCTGCCCAAGAAGGAGATGTAGTTTTTGCCAATGAACCAATTGTTCAAGTTGAAGGACCACTTGCTCAATGTCAATTGGTTGAAACAGCTTTGCTTAACATCGTAAACTTCCAAACGTTGATTGCCACAAAAGCTGCTCGTATTCGTTCAGTTATTAATGACGAACCATTGCTCGAATTTGGTAGCCGTCGTGCCCAAGAAATGGATGCAGCAATTTGGGGAACACGTGCTGCTGTAATCGGTGGTGCTAATGCCACATCAAATGTTCGTGCTGGTAAAATGTTTGATATTCCAGTGTCAGGAACACATGCACATGCTCTTGTTCAGGCTTACGGTGATGACTATGAAGCCTTCATGGCTTACGCAGGCACTCACAAAGATTGCGTCTTTTTGGTTGATACTTATGATACACTTCGTTTGGGTGTTCCAGCAGCTATTCGTGTAGCCAATGAACTTGGCGACAAGATTAACTTCCTTGGAGTTCGTATCGACTCTGGTGATATGGCTTACTTGTCTAAAAAAATCCGCGAACAATTGGATGCCGCAGGTTACCCAGATGCTAAAATTTACGCTTCAAATGATTTGGATGAAAATACCATTCTTAACCTAAAAATGCAAAAAGCCAAAATTGACGTTTGGGGTGTTGGTACAAAACTTATCACAGCTTATGACCAACCAGCTCTTGGTGCTGTTTACAAAATTGTCTCAATCGAAGATGAAAACGGTGTAATGCAAGACACTATCAAATTGTCTAACAACGCTGAAAAAGTGTCTACACCAGGTAAAAAACAAGTTTGGCGCATCACAAGTCGCGAAAGAAATAAAACAGAAGGTGACTACATCACTTTCACTGATACAGATGTTAACCAACTTGATGAAGTTTACATGTTCCACCCAACATACACTTACATCAATAAAACAGTAAAAGATTTCGAAGCTGTTCCTCTCCTTGTTGATATCTTTGATAAAGGTGAATTGGTTTACGATTTACCAACACTTGCTGAAATTCAAGACTACGCTCGTAAAGAATATGATAAACTTTGGGATGAGTACAAACGTCTACTTAATCCACAAGATTATCCAGTTGACTTGTCACAAGAAGTTTGGCAAAACAAAATGGATCTTATCGACCGTATTCGTAAAGAAGCACAACAAAAAGGAGAAGTTAAGTAATGACTTTACAAGAAAAAATTATTGCTGAATTAGGTGTAAAGCCAAGCATTGATCCCAAAGAAGAAATTCGTGTATCTGTAGATTTCTTAAAAGATTACATGAAAAAACATATCTTCCTTAAAAGTTATGTTCTTGGTATTTCAGGTGGCCAAGATTCTAGCTTGGCTGGTCGTTTGGCACAAATCGCTGTAGAAGAATTACGTGCTGAAACTGGTGATGACAGCTACAAATTTATTGCTGTTCGCTTGCCATATGGTGTTCAAGCTGACGAAGAAGATGCCCAACGTGCCTTAAAATTCATCAAACCAGATGTTAGTATTGCTGTCAATATTAAAGAAGCTGTTGATGGACAAGTTCACGAACTTGAAAAAGCTGGTATTGAGGTTTCTGACTTTAATAAAGGTAATATTAAAGCACGTCAACGTATGATTACACAATACGCAGTAGCAGGTGCCAATAGCGGTGCTGTTATCGGTACTGACCACGCTGCAGAAAACATTACTGGATTCTTTACAAAATTTGGGGATGGTGGTGCTGATGTGATTCCACTTTACCGTTTGAACAAACGTCAAGGGAAACAATTGTTAGCTGAACTTGGTGCAGATCCAGCTATCTACGAAAAAATTCCAACAGCTGATTTGGAAGAAAATCGTCCTGGTATCGCTGATGAAGTAGCACTAGGAGTTACTTACAATGATATTGATGATTACCTTGAAGGTAAAACAGTTTCACCAGAAGCACAAGCCAAAATCGAAAACTGGTGGAATAAAACAGAACACAAACGTCACCTACCAATTACAGTATTTGATGATTTCTGGAAATAATATTTCATTTTAAAGAGACCCTTGGGGTCTTTTCTTTTTATGCATTTAACATTAAAAGGTAGAATCTCTTGTAGGTGGAGCGTTTGATGTTTGAATTCCCGACATAAGTTGTTATAAAAGTTTACACATTTTTTTGAAAGTTTCAAAAAGTTCTACAATTTCTCTTGAAAAATGCCTAATAAGCGCTATAATGGTTATTAGTTAAGTCGGGTTAAGTCAGAAAATATAACACAATTGCTTAATCCAAAGTATTAGGAGGAAATATGTCAGAATTATCATCAACATTTACTGATAAACTATTTGCTGACTTTCAAGCAGATAGCAAATTGCGTGCTGTTGAAAATGCTGTAACTCACAATGGTTTGTTAAAATCACTTGAAACTCGCCAAAGCGAAATGAAAAATGATCATGCTTTTTCAATTGATTTAACAAAAGATAAAGTTGCTAACCAAAAAGCATCTGGTCGTTGCTGGATGTTTGCCGCTCTTAACACATTCCGTCATAAAATGATCTCAGATCTTAACTTGGAAAACTTTGAACTTTCTCAAGCACACACATTCTTCTGGGACAAATATGAAAAATCAAACTGGTTCTTAGAACAAGTTATCGCAACTGCAGACCAAGAACTTGGTAGCCGTAAAGTAAAATTCTTGCTTGATGTTCCTCAACAAGATGGTGGTCAATGGGATATGGTCGTTGCTCTTTTTGAAAAATATGGTGTTGTGCCAAAAGCAGCTTATCCAGAATCAATTTCATCAAGCAATAGCCGTGAATTGAACCAATACCTTAACAAATTGTTGCGTCAAGATGCTCAAATCTTGCGTGAAGCGATTGCAGCAGGTGCTGATGACAAAGCTATTCAAGCTAAAAAAGAAGACCTTCTTCAAGAAATTTTCAATTTCTTGGCAATCAATCTTGGTTTGCCACCACGTACATTTGACTTTGCTTACCGTGATAAAGATAATAACTATTATTCAGATAAAAATATCACACCACAAGAATTCTTCAAAAAATACGTTGGTTTAGACCTTTCAGAATATGTTTCAGTTATCAATGCACCAACAGCTGATAAACCTTATGGTAAATCATATACTGTTGAAATGCTCGGTAATGTTGTTGGTAGCCGTGACGTTCGTTACATTAACCTTGATATGGAACGCTTTAAAGAATTGGCCATCGCTCAAATGCAAGCCGGTGAAACAGTTTGGTTTGGTTCTGATGTTGGTCAAATTTCAGACCGCCAAAAAGGTATCATGGCAACAAATGTTTACGACTTTGAAACAGCTATGGATATCAACTTCACACAAGATAAAGCAGGTCGTCTTGATTACAGCGAAAGCTTGATGACACACGCTATGGTCCTTACAGGTGTTGATTTGGATGAAAATGGAAAATCTCTTAAATGGAAAGTTGAAAACTCATGGGGAGATAAAGTTGGTAACAAAGGTTACTTTGTTGCTTCAGATGCTTGGATGGATGAATTCACATATCAAATCGTGGTACGTAAAGAATTCTTAACAGCAGAAGAACGTGCAGCTTATGAAGCAGAACCAATTGTTCTTGCACCTTGGGATCCAATGGGAGCTCTTGCTAGCAAATAATGAGATTATCTAAATACCAGAAGCATCAGTACTTCTGGTATTTTTTTATCATAAAAAAGCCTCCTCTTGATATCAAGAGGAGGCTTTTAAATTTTTAGTTGCTAGTTTCAGTATCGCTACCATTATTATCTGATGCATTTTCAGATGATTGGTTAAATTCTGTAGAAGAACTTTCTTCGCTAGATGATTGACTAGATGAAGATTCTTCTGAAGAGCTTGAGCCATAGATGTTACTATATACAGAGCTTGATGAAGCTGAGTAAGTGTAGTTACTTGAGCCACTTAGATAAGCATAGCCACCACTTGTGTAAACACCTTTAGGAATATCAAAGTCTTCGCTACCACTACCATATTTTTCATTTAGATAACTTTGCATAGCTTTGTAAACATCAGCTGCAACGTTGAGACCATTACCGTAAATAGGTGTCATACGGTTTTTGTATCCTGTCCAAACAGCCATTGAATATTGTGGTGTATAACCAACAAACATTTCATCTGGCGCCATTGTTCCAACGACACTGTTGTAAATACCTGTTGATTCTTCGATTTCAGCAAGTTCGTCATCTGAGTAGTTAGATGTTCCTGTTTTACCTGCTTGGTAAATACCAGGAAGAGCAGCTCTAGTACCAGTACCATAAGTCAAGACAGTTTTCATCATTGAAGTCATCAAGTAAGCTGTTGATTCTTTCATAGCACGGCTACCAGAGGCGTCAAATGATTTGCTTGTACCATCGTTGAATTCAATTTTATTAACGTATTGAGGTTCGTAGTAGATTCCACCGTTAGCAAATGCGGCGTAAGCAGCAGCCATTTTTTCACTACTTGCTCCATATTTTTGGTTAGAATCACTTGTTGAACTTGAGATAGCATTTGAGTAGTAGAGTTGTGGATAGTAAATACCAAGACCTTCTAAGAATGACTTAGATTTATTTAAACCAACTGCTTCAAGAGCTTTAACTGCAGGAACGTTACGAGATTGTTGAATAGCGGTCTGGATTGTCATGCTACCGTAGTATTGACGGTCCCAGTTATAAACTTGAGTTGATGTACCAGGCCAGTAGTATTTATTATCGCTAGTAACAGCAGCGGTACTTGTGTAGATACCATTTTCAATCGCTGGAGCATAGTCAGTGATTGGTTTCATTGTAGAACCCCAGTCACGGTCAGTTAGGACGGCTTGGTTAGTTCCAAGTGAAACAGTTGTGTCTTGGTTACGTGATCCAAGTTGGGCAATAACTTTACCAGTGTTGACGTCAACAACTGTTGAGGCAACTTGGAGGTCAGTATCAGGGTAGTATACGTATGAGTCAGTATTGTAAATATCCCATAGATATTTTTGAGCTTCAGTATCAACGTTTGTGTAAACTTTTAGCCCAGCTGAGTAGATATCTTGGCCAGTTTTATTGCTAACTTCTTGGATAACTTCTTTAATGTAGTTATCAAAATATGGTTCGTAGCTTGTTGATTCTGTCAGTGTTTGTAGACCATCTGTAACAGGAGTAGCAAGTGCTGCCTTATACTCAGATTTAGTGATGTTACCATCCTCGTACATTTCAGCTAGAACAGTATTACGACGGTTTTGGGCAGCGTCAGGATTTGTATATGGGTCGTATTGACTAGGAGCTTGAGGAATACCAGCAAGCAAAGCCAATTGGGCAATAGACAAATCTTTCAAATCTTTACCGTAGTAAGATTTAGCAGCTGTTAGCATACCATAGTTACCATTTCCCATGTACACTTTGTTAATGTAGAAAGTTAGAATTTCTTCTTTAGTGTACTTACGTTCCATTTGAAGGGCAAGCCAAGCTTCTTGAGCTTTACGTTTCAAGGTTTGGTCAGATTCTTTTGTTGAGAAGTAAGCTAACTTGATTAATTGTTGGTCAAGTGTTGAACCACCTTGAGTGCTAGAGCTTGTGAAGTTATTCAAAGCTGCACCAAGGATACGATAAACATCAATACCACGGTGTTTGAAGAAGCGTTTATCTTCGATAGATGTAACAGCATTAACCAAGTTTAAAGGAATGTTATTAGCTGATACGCTTTCGCGTTTTTCAGAACCCAAGTCAGCAATCAATGAGCCATTAGCATCATAGATAAGACTTGAATTAGTAGATGAGAGTTTGCTAGCTGTTAGTTTTGGTGTGCTGCTGACATAAAATGCAAAGATTGAGCCACCAATTAAGAAACCAGCAACAACTAAAGCCATCATTGTGATTAGACCGTATTTTAACACCTTAAGAGCAGTATCTTTAGATGCAGGATTACTTGTTCGTCTTTGTTTTGTTGTTTTCTTTTTAATTGTGATCACCGCCTAAAATTTTTTGATCGATAATATCCAAATAAGGAACTTGAGGGAGTGAACTTGTTGTCACCATATACCCATTTTTTTTGATATAATCAAGTGGCATGGATTTGGTGCCGAGGTTGATTTGGTAAAAGTCTACTAGAGCGCTAGCAGGTAAAAAATAAGTTTCCTTAAGTGTCGAAAAGTGAAGTAGTACAAAGCAGATGCCATCTTGCTTTAAGACATGTTCCATATGCTCAATTTGGTGAGCGTGAAAGTTTTTCAAAGGCATAGATGTCTTTTGTCGCGTTTCTTTCGCTTCAAAGTCAATGTAGCGTCCTTTATAGACACCAGAATAATCGGTCGTTGATGCTTGGCGAAAGTATGCTTCTACAATTTTGGCACGGCTTCTTTTTGGATAATCAACTTTTACAATTTGAATTGGGGTTGGTTTTTTGTGAACAACAGCAATATCACGAGATAAGTAGTAATTATTGGTTTCATTGATTGCTGCTTCAAAACTCATCCCACGATTAGCAAAATTAATTGTTGATTTTGTTGTCTTTCTAGAAGCTGGGACTGCTTGTTTTCGAATAAGATGATGAGGGTAATTAACCATAAAACTCCTAACATTCATGCTTAAGTCAATATAAGCACTACTATTATAACATATTTTTAGAAAGGAAGCAGGATATGACTTCAATTCTCGTCACGGGTTATAAGAGTTTTGAACTTGGTATTTTTCAAGAAAAGGACGAGCGAATCAAGGTGATTAAAAAAGCAATTAGGCATGATTTCATTCGCTATTTTGATGAAGGTGTTGACTGGTTAATTTTTATGGGAAACCTTGGATTTGAATATTGGGCATTACAGGTTGCAAAAGAGCTGCAAGAGGAGTATGATTTTAATATTGCAACGATTTTTACCTTTGCAAATCATGGCCATAACTGGAATGAGACTAATCAGATTAAATTAAGTGAGTTTAAACAGGTGGACTTTGTTAAATACTCTTATCAGGAATATGAAAATCCAAGCCAGTTTCGAAATTATAACCAATTCTTAGTAGATAATACGGATGGTGCTTATTTGTTTTATGATCCTGAAAATGAAACAAATTTGAAATATTTAGCACAGGTCATGCAAGAAAAAGATGACTATCCAATCCAGTTTTTGACCTTTGATCGTCTTAATGAATTTCTTGAAGATTGGTAATCAATTTTTAATGATCTTTTAAAAGTAAATGCTTGATTTTTCATTAAATTTTCTGTAACATATATCTTGATATGACGTTTTCATATTCTAAGGTTAACTAGAATAGTTTTGTTTGGAGAGATAGAATGGCAAGTATTATTTATAGTCCTAAGGACATTTTTGAACAAGAATTCAAAACCAGCATGCGTGGTTACGATAAAAAAGAAGTAGACGAGTTCCTTGATGATGTTATTAAAGATTACGAGAGCTATATTTCTCAAGTTCAAGAACTACGTGCTGAAAATGAAAAATTAAAAGAAGAATTGGCTGCTAAACCAAAAGCAGCTCCAGCGACTTCTTATGTTGCTCCGCAAGCAGAACACGCACGTGTTGCTCAAACAGCAACAAACTTCGATATTTTGAAACGTATCAGTCGTTTGGAAAAAGAAGTGTTTGGTAAACAAATCACTGAATAATAGCTTTTCTATTCATTATTAACGAAGTTATTAGATGAATTTGTATATTACTTATCTTTATTTATGGAGGTAAGAAAGATAAATTGCAATTTTTGGATAATCGCGTGGTATTCTAATACCATGAGGAAAGTCCATGCTAGCACTGGCTGTGATGCCAGTAGTGTTTGTGCTAGGTTAATTAATAAGCCTAGGGACATCTTTTGATGTTACGGCGAGTGAAAAGGCTAAGTCTTTGATATGCCCAAATAGCTCTGAAAAGTGCCACAGTGACGTAGTTCCTGAGGAAACTTAGGAAGTGGAACGCGGTAAACCCCTCAAGCTAGCAACCCAAACTTTGGTAGGGGCACGGGATAGTAGGAATCCGAACGATCTATCCTGACTGGAAACAGTAGACAGATGATTATCGAAGGAGATAAGACCTAGTTATCTCTGGAACAAAACATGGCTTATAGAAAATTGCATATAGGTATCTAGCTAGCTTAGGCTAGCTTTTATTTTTGCTGTATTTTAATACTAAGATAATTCTTGGTTTGGTATTTGAAAATTAATCGATTTTTACTAGCTATATGCTAGTAAAACGTGTTAAACTTATAGATAAGTATTTTGATGAAATAGGAATGTGTGAATGAAAAAAACATTTAATTTAGTAGCAACTGCAGCTGCAGGACTTGAGGCTGTTGTTGGGCGTGAAATCCGTGATTTAGGGATTGATTGCCAAGTTGAAAATGGTAAAGTACGTTTTCAAGGAGATGTAAGAACGATTATTACGACAAATCTTTGGTTACGTGCAGCAGACCGTGTCAAAATTATTGTTGGTGAATTTCCAGCGCGTACCTTTGAGGAATTATTCCAAGGAGTTTATAAATTAGATTGGGAAAATTATTTGCCATTAGGCGCAAAATTTCCAATTTCAAAAGCTAAATGTGTGAAATCAAAATTGCACAATGAGCCAAGTGTTCAGGCAATTAGTAAAAAAGCTGTTGTCAAAAAACTTCAAAAAGTTTACCATCGTCCAGATGGTGTTCCATTGCAAGAAAATAGTGCTGAGTTCAGAATTGAAGTTTCAATTTTGAAAGATAAAGCAACGGTCATGATTGATACAACAGGAGCTAGTCTCTTTAAACGCGGTTACCGTGTGGAAAAAGGTGGCGCTCCGATTAAAGAAAATATGGCAGCTGCCATTATTGAATTGTCAAACTGGTATCCAGATAAACCATTTATCGATCCAACATGTGGTTCAGGAACGTTCTGTATTGAAGCAGCTATGATTGGGATGAACATTGCTCCTGGTTTTAATCGAGACTTTGCTTTTGAAGAATGGAATTGGGTTGACGCTGATTTGGTTCAACAAGTTCGC
Source organism: Streptococcus vicugnae (assembly GCF_016461705.1). GTDB lineage: Bacteria > Bacillota > Bacilli > Lactobacillales > Streptococcaceae > Streptococcus > Streptococcus vicugnae. Next base: position 88,316 of record NZ_JAEMHW010000004.1, read on the forward strand.
GATGAAGCTGAAGAAAAAGCTAATTATGATATTGAACTTGACATTTCAGGATTTGATATTGATGGTCGCATGATTGAAATTGCCAAGAAAAATGCTGAAGAAGCAGGACTTGGAGATATCATCAAATTGAAACAAATGCGTCTTCAAGATTTAAAAACTGATAAAATCAATGGTGTTATCATTTCTAACCCACCCTATGGTGAACGATTGCTTGATGACAAAGCTGTTGACATCTTGTATAATGAAATGGGACAGACTTTTGCACCATTGAAAACATGGAGTAAATTTATTCTGACCAGCGATGAACAGTTCGAACGAAAATACGGGTCACAAGCTGATAAAAAACGTAAATTATACAATGGTACGCTTAGAGTTGATTTGTACCAATTTTACGGTGAACGTGTTAAACGCTCTGCTATCACGCAAGCAAAAGAAAAGTAAGGAAAAGTGCGCTTAACAAGCTTAGTTAGGCAGTTGAAATTTTAATTAGAGAGGTGACCAAAACGTGTCAGAAAAAAAAGACATGCCGTCTTCTGAAGAACAAGATGGGCTTAATTTGCAAGATGTTAAAAATCTAACCATTGAAGAAGCTGTTCGAAAAGATTCTGAAATGAAAGCTGGAATTACTGAGTCTGATGGCGTTTTAGATAAGTATATTAAACAGCACCGAGACGAAGTAACATCACAAAAATTTGAAACAAAGCTATCTGATTTTGATGATTTAGATACAAAAGCTTTGGATAACTTTATTAAAAAACAACGCGAAGAACTTGTTAATAGTGGTATTGTTGGCAAAGAAGTTTTTGAGGAAGCTACTGAAGCTAATCAAGTGCCTGAAGCAGAAGAAGTGGTTGAACCAGCTGTTGAAGCTACCGAAACTGAGCCTGAACAAGTAGAGCCAGTAAGTTCTGAGTCAAAAGAAGCAACTTCAGAAGAAGCACCAAAGGTTGAAGAAACCGTTGAAGCTAATGAAGAAGAAAAAGAGGAGCCGGTAGTAGCTCAAATTGAAGATTCAGAAAAAACAGCTGAACCAACTATTGCTCTTACAACTGATGAAAGTAAAACAAGTTCTAAGAAAAAACGTGTTATTATTGGGAGTTTAGCTGCTCTTGTAGTTGCTATTTTTGGCGCTGGTTATGGTTTACACTATGTTAAAGGGTCAAATACTACAGTTGCTAGCTCATCAACATCATCAAGTCAGAAAAAAACATCATCAAGTTCAAGTGCAGCAGCGAAAGCAAAACAAGCCAAAAAAGCCAAAAAAGCTTTTGATGAAGCTTATACGGCAATGTTCACTGATGATACTAAGACTAAATTAAAAAACAGTGAATTTGATAAAATTTCTGTTCTAAAAGAAAAATTAGATGCCCTAAAAGGAACTGATTTTTATGATGATGCCAAAAAACAATATGATACAGTAGCAGCTCACATTACAGCTATCAAAGCTATCAATGCTTTATTTGAAAAAGATGTTATTGTTGATGGTAAAAAGGTTGCTGGAACAGTTAAAGCCGACGCCAAGTTTGATAGCTTGTCTAGTGATGTTTTGAATACTGGTGATGCTAAATTGGATAATTTATTGCAATCAGTAATTACTGATGGTAAAAATCAATTAGCTTCTAAGACTCAATCAAGTAGTCAAGCACAAGCAGCTGCAAACACTGCTAGCCAGACAGAAAGTAGTGAAGAAACAGCGGATGCCAAACCACAAGCTCCAGCTTCTGATAATTCAAATCTTCAACGCGATAAGAGTCGTGTTCCTTATAATGAATCGGCAATTGCTGATTCAGGAAATCCAGCTTGGACATTTGCTGATGGTGTGCTTGAAAAAATTGTTTCAACATCACAAGCGCGTGGCTATTTCTCAGGAAATGATTATATTCTTGAAAAAGTTAATATTATCAATGGTAATGGCTATTACAATATGTTTAGAAAAGATGGAACATATCTATTTTCAATTAACTGTAAAACAGGTTACTTTGTAGGTAATGGTTCTGGTCACTCTGACGCATTGGATTATTAATGAAAAGTTTGAAAAAGCTCTCCTCTTGGAGGGCTTCTTTTGGTTTTAGAAGTGAAATAATGAAAAAATCTTGAAAAAAGTTTCAAAAAATTGACAATAAAAAATGGAAGCGTTATAATTAGCGTAACTTAAAGATTAAGGGGTGATATTATGGTAAAAGTAGCCATTGTTACTGGTGCAGGTCAAGGGATTGGCTTTGCTATTGCAAAACGTCTTCACGAAGATGGTTTTAAGATTGGAATCTTGGATTACAATCAAGAAACAGCAGAAAAAGCTGTTCAAGAACTTTCTCCTCAAGATGCTTATGCTGTTGTAGCTGATGTTTCTAAGCGTGAAGAGGTTGCTAAGGCATTTGCGCAGGTTGTTGAACATTTTGGAGATTTATCGGTAGTTGTGAATAACGCAGGGGTTGCCCCAACAACGCCTTTAGATACAATCACAGAAGACGTTTTTGAACGCACTTTTGCCATTAATGTCGGAGGTGTTATCTGGGGAGCTCAGGCAGCCTTGGCTGAATTCAAAAAATTAGGTCATGGTGGTAAGATTATTAATGCTTCATCTCAAGCTGGTGTAGTTGGTAACCCTAATTTGACTGTTTACGGTGGTAGTAAATTTGCCATTCGTGGTATTACCCAAACCTTAGCACGTGATTTAGCAGATTATGGTATTACAGTAAATGCTTATGCACCTGGTATTGTTAAGACACCGATGATGTTTGATATTGCTCATGAAGTCGGTAAAAATGCTGGTAAAGATGATGAATGGGGTATGCAAACATTCGCAAAAGACATTACCCTTAAACGTTTATCTGAACCAGAAGATGTAGCTAAAGCTGTCAGCTTCTTAGCAGGAACTGATTCTGATTATATTACTGGACAAACCATTATCGTTGATGGTGGTATGCAATTCCATTAAAATTATCATAAAAGCAGAAAAGTCAGGGAAGAAAATTCTCTGACTTTTTTGATTTTTTAGATGACGTGACGTTCAAATGGATCGTCTGAGATACCATCTTTAAGGATGAGTTTTGCCCATTCTTTAGCAGTAAATAAGCTGTGGTCTTTGTAGTTACCACATGATTCAATTGTTGTACCTGGTACATCATCCCATGATGTTACAGTAGCAATTTCTTCTAAACTTGATTTGATGACTTTTGCAATTTCAGTTGTGTTGTGTTTACCCCACATAATCAAGTGGAAACCAGTACGGCAACCAAATGGTGAGCAGTCAATCATTCCGTCGATACGTTCACGGATAAGTTTAGCAAGTAAATGTTCGATAGTGTGTAAACCAGCAGTTGGAATAGCATTTTCATTTGGTTGAACCAAACGGATATCAAAGTTTGTGATGACATCTCCAAGAGGTCCAGCTTCTTCAGAAATAAGACGAACATAAGGTGCTTTAACGATTGTATGATCTAGTTCAAAACTTTCTACAGTTACTTCTTTTTTTGACATAATAGACTCCTTTTTTATTCCTCTAATAATCATATCATAAATTTTAGTAAAACGCTTTACAATTTTAAATTGTGAAAAAACTCGATTTATGGTAAACTTGAAAGTAGCTTTCTATAGATGAAATCTAAAATTTTTATTGAGGTAAAAACATGCCAAATATTATTATCTTGATTGTTTTTGCCCTCATTGGTTTGATAGTTGGTTATGCACTGATTTCCATCAGACTTAAGTCTGCGAAAGAAGCTGCGGAACTCACTCTTTTAAATGCAGAACAGGATGCTGTTAATCTACGTGGTAAAGCTCAATTAGAAGCTGAACACATTAGAAAATCAGCTGAGCGAGAAACGAAAGCTCATCGCAAAGAATTACTGATCGAAGCAAAAGAAGAGGCTAGAAAATATCGAGAAGAGATTGAAAAAGAATTTAAATCTGAAAGACAAGAGTTAAAACAAATGGAGACTCGTTTGACTGAACGAGCGTCTTCTCTTGATCGCAAGGATGAAAATCTAACCAGCAAAGAAAAAGTGTTGGATAGTAAAGAACAAAGTCTAACCGATAAATCTAGACACATTAATGAGCGTGAAAAACAAATCGGAGAACTCGAAGAACAGAAAAAAGCAGAACTAGAACGTGTCGCCTTGATGACAATTGCTGAAGCGCGTGAAATTATTTTGACGGAAACTGAAACTAATTTGACGCATGAAATCGCAACTCGTATTAAGGATGCTGAACGTGAGGTTCGTGATAAGTCTAACAAGCTCGCCAAAAACATTCTCGCTCAGGCCATGCAACGAATGGCTGGTGAATATGTTACTGAACAAACCATTACAACCGTTCATCTACCAGATGATAGCATGAAAGGTCGTATCATTGGTCGTGAAGGACGTAATATTCGTACCCTTGAAAGTTTGACAGGGATTGATGTCATTATCGATGATACACCTGAAGTGGTGGTCCTTTCAGGATTTGATCCAATTCGTCGCGAAATTGCTCGCATGACATTGGAAGCTTTGATTCAAGATGGTCGTATTCACCCAGCTCGTATTGAAGAATTGGTTGAAAAGAACCGTTTGGAAATGGATAATCGTATTCGTGAGTATGGTGAAGCTGCTGCTTTTGAAATCGGTGCAGTAAACTTGCATCCTGATTTAATTAAAATTATGGGACGTTTGCAGTTTAGAACGTCATATGGTCAAAATGTTTTACGTCACTCAGTTGAAGTTGGTAAGATGGCTGGTATTCTTGCTAGCGAACTTGGCGAAAACGTAATGCTTGCTCGTCGTGCTGGTTTCTTGCATGATATGGGTAAAGCAATTGACCGTGAAGTTGAAGGTAGCCACGTTGAGATTGGTGCAGAATTTGCTCGTAAATACAAAGAAAACCCAATCGTGGTTAATGCAATTGCAAGTCACCACGGAGATGTAGAACCTGAAAGTGTGATTGCTGTTATTGTTGCAGCAGCGGATGCTTTGAGTTCAGCTCGTCCAGGTGCTCGTAACGAGTCAATGGAAAACTATATCAAACGTCTTCGTGATTTAGAAGAAATTGCAACAAGCTTCGATGGCGTTCAAAATAGCTATGCTTTGCAAGCTGGACGTGAAATTCGTATCATGGTGCAACCAAATAAAATTTCCGATGATGAGGTCACAATCATTGCACATAAAGTTCGTGAAAAAATTGAAAGTAACCTTGATTACCCAGGTAATATTAAAGTTACCGTTATTCGTGAACTACGTGCAGTCGATTACGCAAAATAATGAAAATAGAAAAAAGAAGTACGTTGCAAACGTACTTCTTTTTAATGTGAAGGAGCTTGTAAATTTCCTTGAAATATAGGTTTATCTTTGATATACTAGACTGTAGTCTAATTGATAAAAAGCAAGTCTTAACTTGTAGTCTATAATAAGGAGAGTGGCATGACCGAACGTGGTTTGTTAATTGTTTTCTCAGGACCTTCTGGGGTTGGTAAGGGAACAGTTCGCCAAGAAATTTTTTCAACACCTGATCATAAATTTGAGTATTCTGTTTCTATGACAACGCGCCAAAAACGGCCTGGAGAAGTTGATGGCGTTGATTATTTCTTCCGAACTCGTGAAGAATTTGAAGAGCTTATTAAAAATGGTCAAATGTTGGAATATGCTGAATATGTAGGCAACTACTATGGCACACCACTGACTTATGTTAATGAAACGCTCGATAAAGGAATCGACGTATTTCTTGAAATCGAAGTTCAAGGTGCTCTTCAAGTTAAGAAAAAAGTTCCAGACGGTGTGTTTATTTTCTTAACACCACCAGATTTGGACGAATTAAAAGACCGTTTGGTTGGTCGTGGTACTGATAGCGAAGAAGTTATCCGCCAACGTATCGAACGTGCGAAAGAAGAGATTGCTTTGATGCGTGAATACGATTATGCTGTTGTTAATGACGAAGTGCCTTTGGCAGCTGAACGCGTTAAACGTATCATTGAAGCAGAACATTTCCGTGTTGATCGTGTTATTGGACGTTACAACGACATGATTAAAGACATTGACTAAAAGAGAGAAGAGAGAAAAAAGCTATGATGTTAAAACCTTCTATTGACACTTTGCTTGATAAAGTGCCATCAAAATACTCACTTTGCATTCTTCAAGCTAAACGCGCTCACGAACTTGAAGCTGGTGCAAAACCAACTCAAGAATTCAAATCAGTAAAAGCTACTTTGCAAGCTCTTGAAGAAATTGAATCTGGTAACGTTGTTATTCACCCAGATCCAGAAGCAAAACGAGCTGCTGTTCACGCTCGTATCGAAGCAGAACGTTTGGCTAAAGAAGAAGAAGAACGTAAAATCAAAGAACAAATTGCTAAAGAAAAAGAAGAAGGAGAAAAAATCTAAGGTATTTTATCTTAGATTTTTCTTGTAATAAATCATTGTGATAAAGTAAACAAGTATTAAAAATGATTACTTATCACGATGATTATTCTTTTTTCATCAGGATAAATTTTTTGAGTTTATTAAGGATTAGAAGGGAGAATTATGACAAAAATTGCTCAGGTCATTGTTGATGTCCCATTAATGCAGACTGATAAGCCTTTCTCATATCTTGTGCCAGAAGATATGCAAAATCAAGTCACCTTGGGGTCGCGTGTTCATGTTCCTTTTGGTCGTGGTAACCGTCTTTTACAAGGATTTGTTGTAGGATTTTCGGAAACGTTAGAAAGTGATGCCAGCAACTTAAAAGCTATTAGCGAGGTATTGGATTTTGAACCAGTTTTGAATGAAGAACAGCTTGCTTTAGCAGATCAAATGCGTCATACTGTTTTTTCTTATAAGATTTCAATTTTGAAATCAATGATTCCTAATTTGCTCAATTCAACATACGATAAACGTTTGGTGCCGACAAAGACACTATCTAGCGAAGAACGTTTGGTTTTGTTCGGAGATAAAGAGAGCAGACTTCATTCAACGCTTTCTGAAGCGGAAGCTAAAAAAGTAGCTCGTCTAGTTCAAGCTGGAAAAATCACAGTTGATTATCTTGCTAAAGATAAGAAAAGTATCAAAACGGAAAAATTCTATCAAGTTAATCTCAAACAGCTCGCTCAAACAGAGATTTCAGTAAGGGCTAAAAAACGTTTACTTTTACGAGATTATTTACTTGAGCATCCTGACGAGGGAAAACTTTCTGATTTGCATCAGCTCTTCTCACGAGAAGTTGTTAAATTCTTTGTGGAGAATAATCTATTAGCCATTTTAGAAAAAGAGAAAAAACGTTCGGATGCTTACTTTGATGTTGCAATGACAGAATTTCTTGATTTGAATGAAGAACAAGCAGCAGTTGTTGAAGAGGTGACTAGCCAAATTGGCAAAGACTCTAAGCCATTTTTACTAGAAGGTGTGACAGGTTCAGGGAAGACTGAAGTATATTTGCACATCATTGATAAGGTCTTAAAACTTGGTAAAACAGCAATTGTTTTGGTGCCTGAAATCTCTTTGACACCTCAGATGACAAATCGTTTCATTTCACGTTTTGGTAAGCAAGTGGCTATTATGCATTCAGCTTTATCTGATGGTGAGAAATTTGATGAGTGGCGCAAAATTAAATCTGGTCAAGCTCGTGTTGTTGTTGGTGCACGCTCTGCCATTTTTGTTCCAATGGAAAATATCGGAGCTATCATCATTGACGAAGAACACGAAGCAACTTACAAGCAAGAATCAAATCCACGTTATCATGCGCGTGATGTGGCTTTGCTTCGAGCTAAATATCACAAAGCTGTTTTGTTAATGGGGTCTGCAACTCCAAGTATTGAAAGTCGTGCACGCGCCAGTCGAGATGTTTATCATTTTTTACAATTGACTCACCGCGCTAATCCATTAGCCAAGATTCCTAAAGTTGATATTGTTGATTTTCGTGATTATGTCGGTAAGCAGGAGGTCAGCAATTATACACCTTACTTGCTGGAAAAAATTGCGGATCGTTTGGAGAAAAATGAGCAAGTTGTGCTCATGTTGAATCGACGAGGCTATTCAAGTTTCGTTATGTGTCGTGATTGTGGTTACGTGGATGAATGTCCAAATTGTGATATTTCTTTGACGCTTCATATGGACACTAAGACTATGAATTGTCACTATTGTGGCTTTGAAAAAGCTATTCCACACACTTGTCCAAATTGTCATAGTCGCAGCATTCGTTATTATGGAACAGGGACACAGAAGGCTTACGATGAATTGTCAGAAGTCTTCCCGCAAGCGCGTATTTTGCGAATGGATGTTGATACTACGCGACAAAAGGGAGCTCATCAGCGTATTCTTGATAAATTTGGTAATCATGAGGCTGATATTCTACTTGGGACTCAGATGATTGCTAAGGGACTTGATTTTCCAAATGTTACCTTGGTTGGTGTCTTAAATGCGGATACGTCTCTAAATCTGCCAGATTTTAGATCATCTGAACGGACATTTCAATTATTAACACAGGTTGCTGGGCGTGCGGGACGCGCTGAAAAAGAAGGAGAGGTTCTTATTCAGACATACAATCCCCAGCATTACGCTATCAAGTTAGCCCAAAAGCAAGATTATGAAGCTTTCTATGCTTATGAGATGGGAATTCGTAAACAATTATCTTACCCACCATATTATTTTACTGTTGGCTTAACTTTATCACATAAGGATGAGCAGACTGTAGTGCGTAAGTCTTTTGAGTTGTTACAAATCTTGCGCCAGCATCTGTCTGATAAAATTAAAATCCTTGGACCAACACCTAAACCAATTGCTAGAACGCATAATCTTTACCACTACCAAATCATTGTCAAATATCGTTTTGAAGACCATTTGGAAAGTGTCTTAAATCAGATTTTAGATATGACTCAATTACCAGAAAATAAAGATTTACGTTTAGTAATAGATTATGAGCCACAAAATTTTATGTAGTGCTCTGCTATGCTATAATAAAGAAAAATTTAAGTAATAAAATCCTTTGAGAGGAACTAAGATGACAAAATTAATTTTTATGGGAACACCTGATTTTTCAGCGACTGTTCTAAAAGGTTTGCTAGATGATGCCAACTATGACGTTTTGGCAGTTGTAACACAGCCAGACCGCGCGGTTGGTCGTAAAAAAGAAATCAAAATGACTCCTGTTAAGGAAGTTGCTTTGGAACATAATCTCCCTGTTTACCAACCTGAGAAGATGTCTGGTTCAGACGAGATGGCTGAGCTTATGACTTTGGGAGCTGATGGTATTGTAACAGCTGCATTCGGTCAATTTTTGCCAACAAAATTGCTTGATTCTGTTGATTTTGCTGTTAATGTGCATGCATCACTTCTTCCTAAATATCGTGGTGGTGCACCAATTCACTATGCTATCATCAATGGTGATAAAGAAGCTGGTGTGACAATCATGGAAATGGTTAAGAAAATGGATGCTGGTGATATGATTGCTAAAGCCTCTACACCAATTACTGATGATGATAATGTTGGAACAATGTTTGAAAAATTAGCTGTCATTGGACGTGATTTGCTTTTGAAAACATTGCCGGATTACATCGCTGGCAACATCAAACCAGAACCACAAGATGAAAGCCAAGCGACTTTCTCACCAAATATCACACCAGAAGAAGAACGTATTGATTGGAATAAATCAGCGCGTGATGTCTTCAACCATATCCGCGGATTGTACCCATGGCCAGTTGCACATACTCTTCTTGATGGCAAACGTTTCAAAATTTATGAAGCAAGTTTGGTAGAAGGACAAGGAAAACCAGGTCAAATCATTGAAAAAGGTAAGAAATCATTGGTTGTGGCAACTGGAGATGGCGCTATTTCTCTTAAAACAGTGCAACCCGCTGGAAAACCACGCATGAGTATTGTTGATTTTCTTAATGGTGTTGGACGTAAGCTTGAAGTAGGTGACCTTATTGGCGAATGATTGGAAAAATCAAGCTCGTGGCTTAGCGCTACTTGTTCTTGAAAATGTCTTTGAAGAAGGAGCTTATTCTAATATCGCTCTTAATCAAGAACTAAAACACACGAAACTATCGCAAAAAGATAAGTCTTTAGTGACTGAAATTGTATATGGTACGGTGGCACGAAAGATTACTTTAGAATGGTATCTTGCTCACTATATCGAAGACCGCGATAAGCTAGATCCTTGGGTTTATTACCTCTTGATGTTGAGCCTTTATCAATTGTTATACCTTGATAAAATGCCTGCTCATGCTGTGGTTAATGATGCGGTTAATATTGCTAAAAATCGCGGTAACAAAAAGGGTGCTGAAAAATTTGTTAATGCTGTTTTACGACGCTTGGCCAAAGAAAAGCTCCCAAATCCTGAAGAGATTAAGCGTAAAAATAAGCGTTATTCAGTTCTCTATTCTTTACCAGTTTGGTTGGTTAAAAAATTAATTGATCAATTTGGTGAAGAACGTGCAATAGCTATCATGCAAAGTTTATTTGTCCGAAATAAAGCAAGTATCCGAGTAACACATCCTGAAAAACTAGCTGAGATTAAAGCGGCAACTGGCGCAGAACAATCTCTTTTATCACCAGTTGGTTTGGTCAAAACTTCGGGACATTTTGCAGGGACAGACTATTTTTCACAAGGTGATATCACCATCCAAGATGAGTCAAGTCAATTAGTGGCTCCAACTCTTAATATTCAGGGAAATGAGCAAATCTTAGACGCCTGCGCAGCACCTGGTGGAAAGACCACTCACATGGCTTCTTATCTGACAGATGGGCACATTACGGCACTAGATTTGTATGATCATAAGCTAGCGCTTGTCATGGATAATGCTAAACGTCTGCATGTAGATGATAAAATCACGACACAAAAAATGGATGCCACAAGTGTCCATGAACATTTTGCAGCTGATTCATTTGATAAGATTTTAGTTGATGCACCTTGTTCAGGAATCGGCTTGATTCGCCGCAAGCCTGACATTAAATACAATAAAGAAAACCAAGATTTCAATGCTTTACAGGAAATTCAATTGCAAATTCTTGATAGCGTTTGTCAAACATTGCGTAAAGGTGGTATAATAACTTATAGCACTTGTACGATTTTTGATGAGGAAAACTTCCAAGTTATTAACAAATTTTTAGAAACTCATCCAAATTTTGAGCAGGTAAAACTGAGTCATACGCAAGAAGATATTGTCAAAGATGGCTGTATTGCTATTACACCTGAACAATATCAGACAGACGGGTTCTTTATTGGACAAGTTAAACGTATCTTGTAATCTCAAGGAGGAAACTGACACAGTCAGAAGGAAAACTATGAAAATTTCACTTGTAACTGATATCGGACAAAGACGTTCAAATAATCAGGATTTTATTAATAAATTTGATAACGAGAAAGGTATCACTTTAGTCATCCTAGCAGATGGTATGGGAGGTCATCGTGCTGGTAATATTGCTAGTGAAATGACCGTCACTGATCTTGGACGTGAATGGATTAGTACCGATTTTACTGAATTAAGCCAAATTCGTGATTGGCTGATTACTGCGCTAGAAGCAGAAAATCAAAGAATTTATGAACTGGGTCAAACTGATGAGTACAAAGGTATGGGAACAACCGTTGAGGCTTTAGCGATTGTTGATAACAATGTTATCTTTGCTCACGTTGGTGATTCACGCATTGGATTGCTCCATAATGGTGAATATAAATTGCTAACTAGCGACCACTCTCTCGTTAACGAATTGGTGAAAGCTGGTCAATTGACAGAAGAAGAAGCTGCAAATCACCCACAAAAAAATATCATTACACAATCTATTGGACAAGCTAATCCAGTTGAACCTGATTTAGGGGTTCAAGTTCTTGAAGAAGACGATTATCTTATTATTAACAGTGATGGTTTAACAAATATGATTACCAATGACGAAATTGTTAGCATTTTAAGTCAAGATAAAAATCTTGATGATAAAAATAATGAGTTAGTGACTCTTGCTAACGAACGTGGAGGTCTTGATAATATCACCATTGCTCTTATCCATGCCGAAAGCGAGGAAGCTTAATGATTCAGATTGGCAAATTATTTGCTGGTCGTTATCGGATCCTCAAATCTATCGGACGGGGTGGAATGGCAGATGTTTATCTTGCCAAAGATCTAATTCTTGATAATGAAGAAGTGGCTATCAAAGTTCTTCGGACGAATTATCAAACAGATCAAATTGCCGTTGCTCGTTTCCAACGTGAAGCGCGTGCCATGGCAGAGCTGAACCATCCAAATATCGTTTCGATTCGTGATATTGGAGAAGAAGACGGACAGCAATTCTTAGTAATGGAATATGTTGATGGCTCGGACTTGAAAAAATACATTCAAGACCATGCCCCTCTTTCTAATAATGAAGTTGTTAGAATCATGGAAGAAGTCTTGTCTGCGATGACTTTGGCTCATCAACAAGGTATTGTTCACCGTGATTTAAAACCACAAAATATTTTGTTAACCAAAGATGGAACAGTTAAAGTTACCGACTTTGGTATCGCTGTAGCTTTTGCAGAAACAAGCTTGACACAGACAAACTCAATGCTTGGTAGTGTGCATTATCTTTCACCTGAACAAGCGCGTGGTTCAAAAGCCACTGTTCAAAGTGATATTTATGCTATGGGGATTATGTTGTTTGAAATGTTAACAGGTCACATTCCATATGATGGAGATTCTGCTGTTACCATTGCCCTTCAACATTTCCAAAAACCACTTCCATCAATCATTGATGAAAATAAAAATGTTCCTCAAGCTTTGGAAAATGTTGTTATTAAGGCAACTGCTAAACGTTTAAGTGATCGTTATGCATCTACTTTTGAAATGAGCCGTGATTTGATGACTGCTCTTTCATATAATCGTAGTCGTGAACGTAAACTAGTTTTTGAGGACACTGAAAACACTAAGACGTTACCAAAAGTAACCACATCAACACCTGTTCCCTCAACTACAGAACAATTGTTGAAAAAACAAAAAGCTGCTAAGGCTAATCGAGAAACTACAGAAAATAAAATTGCAAAAGCAAAACCTAAGAAGAAAAAATCACACCGTATGTTTGGTACGATGATGAAAATTTTCTTTGCTGTAGTAATTGTTGCCATCGCTATTTTCACTTACTTGACGTTAAGCACCCCAGCCTCTGTTAATGTTCCAGATGTAGCTGGAACAAGTTTACAAGATGCTAAGACAACTCTTACATCAGCGGGGCTTAAAGTTGGTGATATTCATAAAATTGCTAGCGATACAGTGCCAAGTGGTCAAGTTATTAAAACAGATCCAACAGCAGGTTCATCTAAAAAAGAAGGTGCCAAAGTTGACATTTATGTGTCAAAAGGAACATCAGGCTTTAAGATGAAAGATTATACTGGTCAAAACTATCAAGAAGTTATCAAAGAACTTAAAGATAAGCACGGTATTTCAAGTGATAAGATTGATGTCGAATGGATAACAGGTACTAACTATGACGGTGGTACTATCATTAGTCAAACACCTGAAAAAGGTACAAAAGTAGCTAGTGAAGATAAGATTACTTTCAAGGTTGCAGCAATCGTTATGCCAAACCTTATTGGTTATACTTACCAAGATGCTATTGCTGAATTGACTGCACTTGGCTTATCAAGCTCACATATTACAGTATTCCAAGCAGATGCTACTTCATCAACTGGATACTCTCAAGTCAAAACACCATCTGCCTCTGCAGTTGTTGTGGCACAAGATCCTTACTTTGGCGCAGCTATTGAAGGAAATGTGAAACTTTACTTCTCATCTGGAAGTGACGTTCAATCTTCTGAAGTAGCACCATCGCAATCTGTTCCTGAGTCAACTGAGTCAAGTGAAACGACTGAGTCAAGTTCATCAAGTAGCAGCAGTAGCAGTACTGAAGAAAGCTCACAAACTGATGCATCAGTTGAACAATAATATTTTAAAAGAACACCCGAAAGGGTGTTCTTTTTTAGGCAAAACCGAGCATTTTTCCCTTCTTTTTGGTAAAATACAGAAAAAGAAAGGGTATGATATGAGGAAAGTTCAATTTTTTGTCATTGTAGAAACGATTCTATTGGTCATGGGCTTGATGACAATCATGGCAAATAATTTATCGAGTTTTATCTTGATTTTAGTGTTAATTCTTTTAGCATTGCGTTTTTATAATCAGGACAAACGCAATAATTTTTTGCTAACAGTAGGCTTAGTTCTTTTATTTTTAATCCTAATGTTAAACCCCTACATCATTATGGCAGTGGTACTTGGGGTTGTTTATGTGGTTATTAACCATTTCTCACAAGTTAAAAAGAAAAATCGTTTTGCACTTGTACGATTTCGTGAGGAAGAGTTAAAAGCTAAACCAATTCGTAATCAATGGATTGGCGCTGATATGCATGATAGTGATTTTTATGCTTTTGATGATATTAATATTATTCGATTAACAGGAAGTGACACAATTGATTTAAGTAACGTTATTGTGACAGGTAAGGATAATGTTGTTATCATTCGTAAAGTGTTTGGGCCAACTAAAATTTTAGTTCCTATTGATGTTGGTGTTAAATTAGATGTTAGTGCTATTTATGGCAGTGTTCGTTATTTTGATTTTGCTGAATATGATTTGCGAAATGAATCTTTAAAATTATGGCATGAGCAAGATGATGACTATTTGAAAGTAGTTAAAATCATTGTTAATACATTAGCTGGAGATGTCGAGGTGGTACGTAAATGAAAAAGCATCATTTTTTACTTTTGATTCTCTATGCAAGTATTATCATTATTTCTATTGTTGTCGTTGTTTTAGATAGTCTAGAATTACATTTAGAAAATCTTATTTCAGATTTTTGGATGGGAGAGCGTTTTGTTTTCTCAATTGTTTTCCTAATCTTAGCTGTTACGATTCTGTTATTGCTTCTTTGGGTTATTTTAGATGATAATAGTAAACGCAGTATTAACCAAAATCTACGACGTATTTTGAACAACCAAGAGGTATTTTTAGACGAAGACACTGAGATTAATGCTAATTTATCACGCTTATCTAAAAAGATGACGCATTTGACAAATAGCCTACAAAATACGGAAAACAGTCGTATTCAAAATGGTCAAGAAATTGTGGAACAAGAACGCAAACGTATCGCACGTGATTTACATGACACAGTTAGCCAAGAACTGTTTGCTTCCTCAATGATTCTTTCTGGAGTATCTGCTAACCTTGATCAGATTGAAAGAGAGCAGCTTGAATTCCAGTTGACTGCCGTTGAAAGTATGCTACAAAATGCTCAAAAAGACCTGCGTATTTTGCTCTTACACTTACGACCCACTGAATTAGAAAATAAAACCCTTTCAGAAGGTTTTGATATCCTCTTGAAAGAATTAACAGATAAGAGTAGTATAGAAGTTGTTTATAAGAAAAATATCGGAAAACTACCTAAAAAAATTGAAGATAACGTTTTTCGAATTGCTCAAGAATTTATCAGCAATACACTTAAACATGCCAAAGCAACACGTTTAGAAGTTTACCTTAATCAAACCAAAACTGAGCTACAATTAAAAATGATCGATAATGGTGTTGGTTTTGATATGGATGAAAGACATGATTTAAGTTATGGTCTTAATAATATTGAAGAACGTGTTGATGACATGGCTGGAACGATGACATTATTGAGCCAAAAGGGAAAAGGAGTATCGATGGATATCCGCTTGCCTTTGGTTAAGGGAGAAAACGAGGAGAAAGAAGATGACCCAGAAAATTAGAGTTATCCTAGTTGATGATCACGAAATGGTACGTCTGGGATTGAAAAGTTTTTTTAACTTGCAACCAGATATTGAAGTTGTTGGTGAAGCAGGAAATGGTGTTGAAGGGATTAAACTTGCTTTAGACTTAAAACCAGATGTAGTAGTTATGGATTTAGTGATGCCTGAAATGAGTGGTGTTGAGGCCACTTTGAAACTTCTAAAGGAGTGGAAAGAGGCTAAAATCCTTGTTTTGACATCATATCTTGATAACGAAAAAATCTATCCTGTAATCGAAGCGGGCGCCAAAGGTTACATGTTAAAAACATCTAGTGCAGCAGAAATTTTAAATGCGATTCAAAAAGTTGCGCGAGGAGAGCTAGCTATCGAAACAGAAGTTGATAAAAAAATCAAAGCTCATGACAAGCAACCTGAATTGCATGAAGATTTGACCGCACGCGAGCGTGATATTTTGAGACTTTTAGCTAAAGGTTATGATAATCAAACCATTGCTGATGAATTGTTTATTTCATTGAAAACGGTCAAAACACACGTTTCAAACATTTTAGCTAAGTTAGAAGTAGATGACCGTACGCAAGCAGTTGTCTATGCCTTTAAGCATCATTTAGTACCGCAAGATGAGGATTAATGATATAATAAGAACATAGCTTTTCTTTGATTTTAAAGTTAGAAAGGAAAATGGGATAAAAAGTCTTTGGACTTTTTATGGAAAATGAGATTTAATGACCATTTCCTTTCCCATAATGATACAGATGGATGTAAAAACAAAATACAAGGCTAAGAAGACAAAAATTGTTTTCTTTGACATTGATGATACCTTACGTGTCAAAGTCACAGGTTATATGCCAGAATCAATCAAGTATGTTTTTAAAAGTTTGAAAGAAAAAGGCATTATGACAGGAATTGCGACAGGACGCGCTCTTTATGGTGTTGTTCCTGAAATCCGTGATTTAAACCCTGATTATTTTGTCACAATCAATGGAACATATGTTGTTGACAAAAAAGAAGCAGAGATTGTTAGTGATCCTCTTCCACGTGATTTAGTTGAAAAATACGTCAACTGGGCTAAGTCAAAAGGTATTGAGTACGGCTTTACTGGTAAGGATAAACCAGTCGTGTCAAAACGTTGTGACTTGATTGATGATGCTATGAGTCCGATTTATGGCATTTGTGATGTTGAACCAGATTTTTATTTGACAAACGATGTTTATCAAATGTGGACATTTGCTGAAAATAATGCTGACTTGCAATTGCCTGAAGAATTAGCTAGTGAAATTCGCTTGGTTCCTTGGCACGAACATTCATCTGATGTTGTTAAAGTTGGTGTGTCTAAAGCCTCAGGTGTTGCTCATGTTTTAGAAAGTCAAAACTTAAAACCAATCAATGCGTTGATGTTTGGCGATGGACCAAATGATATGGAAATCTTTGATTATGTTGGTTTGAAAATTGCTATGGGCAATGCCGTGCCTGAACTCAAAGAAAAAGCAGATTTTGTAACAAAAACAGTAGAAGAAGATGGCATTTTATATGCTTTGGAGGAACTCGGTTTGGTAGAAAAACAATTAAATTTCCCACAAGTTGATTTATCAACAGTTGAAGGTCCAGTTGCGACAATAAAAACAAATCATGGTGACATGAAAATCAAACTTTTCCCTGATCATGCACCAAAAACAGTAGCGAACTTTGTTGCTTTGTCAAAAGATGGTTACTATGACGGTATCATTTTCCACCGTATTATTCCAGAATTCATGATTCAAGGTGGTGACCCAACTGGTACTGGTATGGGTGGACAATCTATCTACGGCGATAGTTTTGAAGATGAATTCTCAGAAGAACTTTACAATGTTCGTGGAGCTCTTTCAATGGCAAATGCTGGTCCAAATACAAACGGGAGCCAGTTCTTTATCGTTCAAAATAGCAAAATTCCATACGCTCAAAAAGAACTTGAACGTGGTGGCTGGCCAAAACCAATCGCAGAACTTTATGCTGCTAAAGGTGGAACACCTCACCTTGACCGTCGTCATACAGTCTTTGGTCAAATTATGGATGAAGCTTCATACAAAGTCTTAGATGAAATTGCAAACGTCGAAACTGGTGCACAAGACCGCCCAGTTGAAGATGTAGTTATCGAAACTATTGAGGTAGTTGATTAATGAGAATTGGCGACAAAATCACTGGAACAATAACAGGTATAAAACCTTATGGTGCCTTTGTCGCATTGGATAATGGGACAACAGGCCTTATTCACATCTCAGAAATCAAAACTGGCTATATTGAAAATATTTATCAACTGTTAAAAGTTGGTGAG
The DNA here is from genome assembly GCF_016461705.1 of Streptococcus vicugnae. Classification (GTDB taxonomy): domain Bacteria; phylum Bacillota; class Bacilli; order Lactobacillales; family Streptococcaceae; genus Streptococcus; species Streptococcus vicugnae. The sequence continues at coordinate 106,293 of NZ_JAEMHW010000004.1, forward strand.
AAAGTCTTGGTTCAAGTAGTTGATTTTGATGAATTTACTCAAAAGGCAAGCTTATCATTACGTACGCTGGAAGAAGAAAAACATCATCTTCATCGTCGCCACCGATTTTCAAATAGTCACTTAAACATCGGCTTTCAACCTTTAGCAGATAATCTGCCAAAATGGACTAAAGAAAGCCTAGAACTATTAACAAAAGATTGAAAAAGAGGCACCGTTGGGTGCTCTTTTTATAATGTATGTAAAAAAGGTTGGGGCATTGCCCCAGCCTTTTCATATATAATATTCTTTATTCACCAAAATCGTAAAGAGACGTTGAAAGGTAACGTTCACCATTATCTGGAAGAAGTGCCAAGACTTTTTTACCTTTACCAAGTTCTTTAGCTTTTTCAATAGCTGCGAAAATAGCTGCACCAGATGAAATACCAGCAAGGAAACCTTCTTTTCCACCAAGATTACGGCTTGTAAGAATGGCATCGTCTGATGCTACGCGAATGACTGCATCATAAGATTTAGTATCAAGAGTATCTGGAATGAAACCAGCTGAGATACCTTGAATTTTATGTGGACCTGGTTTTTCACCAGAAAGTACAGCAGATTCATCGGCTTCAACAGCATAAACTTTAATATCAGGATTAACTTTTTTAAGCGCATGAGAAACACCAGAAACAGTCCCACCTGTACCCACACCAGCTACAAAAGCATCAAGTCCTTTTGGTCCAAAGGCTTCGATAATTTCAGCACCTGTTGTTGCTTCGTGGACGGCTGGATTAGAAGGGTTAGCAAATTGAAGTGGTACCCAACCATTTTTCTCTGCTGCAACTTCCTTCGCTTTTGCAATAGCACCTTTCATTCCTTCGCTTCCTGGTGTCAAAACAAGTTCAGCACCATAAGCTTGAATAATTTTACGACGTTCAAGGCTCATTGTTTCAGGCATAACAATAATGACTTTGTATCCTTTAGCTGCACCAACCCATGCAAGTCCAATACCAGTATTACCAGATGTAGGTTCGACGATTGTATCACCAGGTTTGATAGTACCAGCTTTTTCAGCATCTTCGATCATACGAAGAGCAATACGGTCTTTAACAGATGAACCTGGGTTAAATGATTCAATTTTAACATAAACATCAGCAGCATCTTCAGGAACAATGTTATTAAGCTTGATAATAGGAGTATTTCCAATTAGTTCAGTAATTGAGTTATAAATTTTTGCCATAAATGATTCTCCTTGAATTAAAATTTATAGGTCAAGTATATGCTCAAATTGACTGTTTGTAAAATATATAATTCTTATCATGGTGATAGAGAAATCTTATCACAGCTCAACTTCAACGATTTTTGAACCTGATTTTTCAAAAGAAACTTTTCCTTGATAAAATTCAACAAGGCGATCACTGACTGCTTGAACATTTTCTGGATCAAGGTAGATGTGTGTCGTAACATTTTCTAAAAATTCAGTTTCGAATTCTTGAAGATTTTCAGCCTGCAAAAAGTTAGAGAAGGTCTGATATTGAGGGTATGAAAGTGTTAGCTTAAGCCCATCTTGTTCTTTAACTTCAACAATTCCAATTTCTTTTAGAGCATTGGCGACGCTCCCAGCATAAGCACGAATTAAGCCACCAGCGCCAAGTTTAATACCACCGAAATAACGTGTGACAACAGCAACAACGTTTGTTAAGCCTTGTTTTTCTAAAACAGTTAGCATGGGAACGCCAGCTGTCCCGCTTGGTTCACCATCATCACTAGAACGCTTAATTTCAGCATTTTCTCCAATAATCATCGCTGAACAAGAATGAGTTGCTTTGTAGTGTTCTTTTTTAATTTGAGCAATAAATTCTCGTCCCTCTTCTTCAGTTTCAACACGTTTTAATTGGCAAATAAAGCGAGATTTTTTTATTTCTTCTTCGCAAATACCATCAGTTTTGATTGTTTTATAATTCATACCAAAATTTTACAAGATTTTTAAGGATTTAGCAAAATTTTCGAATAAATAGGTATGGCAGAAATGAATGACTATTATGGAAGAATTTTTACTGAAGCGCAGCTCACTAATGAATTAAAGCAAAAAGCAAAGGTAATGCCATCTATGATAAAACAAAATGGCAAAATAATTTGCAACCGTTGTGGGAACAGAGTGTCGCCAAATCATATGTTACAAACTGGTCGTATCTATTGTAGAGAATGCTTGATTTTTGGTCGAAATACCAGTGATAGTAACCTATATTATTTTCCTCAAATTGGCTTTCCAGAGACTGAGTCTCTCATTTGGAAGGGAGAATTAACGCCTTATCAAAAAGAAGTTTCTCAAGGAATGTTGGCAGGCATCGCTCAAAAAAGTGATTTATTAGTTCATGCAGTAACAGGTGCTGGAAAAACAGAGATGATTTATCAAAGTGTTGCAAGCGTGATTGACCAAGGTGGTTGTGTTTGTCTGGCAAGTCCCCGAATTGATGTTTGTTTAGAGCTTTATAATAGGTTGTCACGAGATTTTTCTTGCCCGATAACCTTGTTACATGGAGATTCAGAAGCTTACAAACGTTCACCACTGATTATTGCGACGACTCACCAATTGTTGAAATTTTACCGAGCATTTGACTTATTGATTATCGATGAAGTTGATGCCTTTCCTTTTGTTGATAATCCAATGCTTTATCACGCTGTTAATCAATCAATTAAAGATGATGGGGTCAAAATTTTTCTTACAGCGACCTCTACGGATGAATTGGATAAAAAAGTAAGAAAAGGAGAACTGACAAAATTACACTTAGCTAGACGATTTCATGCAAACCCATTAGTTATTCCTAAAATGGTTTGGCTGAATGGTCTTCAGTCATCAATGAAAAAAGGAAAAATCTCTAATAAATTAAACTCTTTGCTAAAAAAACAGCGGCAAAGCCATTTTCCCCTTCTTATCTTTTTTCCAAATATCGAACAAGGCAAACAATTTTCAATTATTTTGCAGGAAATTTTTCCTGCCGAAGCTATTGGATTTGTTTCAAGTCAGACCGAAAATCGTCTAGAACTGGTTGAACAATTTAGAAAAAAAGAGCTCACTATTCTTGTGACAACAACTATTTTAGAACGAGGTGTAACATTTCCGTGTGTAGATGTCTTTGTTTTGCTTGCTAATCATAGATTATACAGTAAAAGTGCCTTAGTCCAGATTGCAGGTCGTGTTGGACGGGCAATTGAAAGGCCAACAGGAGAACTATTATTTTTACACGATGGCACAACAAAAGCTATGAAAAAGGCCATTGCAGAAATCAAAGAAATGAATAAAAAAGGAGGATTTGGATGAAATGTTTACTTTGCGGGCAAGAATTCTCCGAAAGAGAAACATTTTTAGGAATAATTTCTATGAGAAAAACTGCCAAGTTAATTTGTCCAGAATGCCAGAATGCTTTTGAGAAAATCGGCGATGAGCATTGCCCAACATGTTATCGAAATGGAAGTAGTGAACAATGCACAGACTGCAAAAAATGGGCTAAAGAAGATCATAATGTTCAACATCGAGCAATTTATACCTATAACGAGGCAATGAAAGAGTATTTCTCTAAGTATAAATTTCAAGGAGACATGCTATTAAGTCAAGTCTTTGTTAAAGAATTAAAACAAGTTTTAAAAGAATATAAAGATTATACGGTTGTTCCTGTCCCCTTAAGCACGGAGCGAATGGCCGCAAGGCAATTTAATCAGGTTACAGCGTTACTTGATTCCGCGCATATTTCTTATCAAGATATTTTAAGCAAGAAAGAGATAAGAAAGCAGTCTGATAAGAACAGAAAAGAAAGACTAGAAAGTGATTGTCCCTTTAGTCTGAAATCAGATAATTATATTCCAGATAAAGTGTTGATAATAGATGATATCTACACGACAGGAGCAACTTTAAGAGGAATTTACCAATTATTTTATGAAAGAGGAACAAAGATTGTAAAAAGTTTAACAATTGCACGGTAAATACTTGCAAATTTTCATGAAAGCAGTATAATAAAAGAGTAAAGAAAGCGCTTTATAGCGAGAAAGAGGTGTTTTTATGATTAAATATAGTGTTCGTGGAGAAAACATCGAAGTAACAGATGCAATCCGTAACTATGTCGAATCTAAACTCGGTAAAATTGAAAAATACTTCAATGCTGAACAAGAATTAGATGCTCGTGTTAATTTAAAAGTTTACCGTGAAAAAACTGCAAAAGTTGAAGTAACAATTTTGGTTGATTCAATCACTCTTAGAGCTGAAGACGTTTCACAAGACATGTATGGATCAATCGATTTGGTAACTGATAAAATCGAACGTCAAATTCGTAAAAATAAGACAAAAATTGCTAAAAAACATCGTGAAAAAGTTCCAGCTAGCCAAATTTTCACAAGCGAATTTGAAGCTGAACCCGTTGAAGAAGGTCCAGTTGTAAATGTCGTCCGTACGAAACATGTTAGCTTGAAACCGATGGACCTTGACGAAGCGCTTCTTCAAATGGACCTTTTGGGACATGATTTCTTTATCTACACAGATGCTGAAGATGGGGTAACAAACATTCTTTATCGTCGTGAAGATGGTGAACTTGGTTTAATTGAAGCCAAATAACTGATTGTAAATCCGCTAAATTTTTAGCGGATTTTTTTAATTTCCACTTGACAGAAGGTAGAATAGATGATAAATTATTAGAGTTGCTGCTTGAGGGGCTCCACGGAAGAGGAAATCCAAGAGAAAAAAATCTTAAAAAAAGATGTTGACAAAATCAAATGGCAATGCTAAACTAATATAGCTGTTGTCCGAGAGGGTAGCGGTAACAGATTTGAAACAAGTTTGAAAAAACCTTGAAAAAGGTATTGACAGCGAGTTTTAAATTTGATAGAATATAGAAGTTGTCTCTGATGAGACAAAGACCTTTGAAAACTGAACAATACGAACCAAACGTGCGGGTTACGGAAGTAACCTGTCAAAAACGATAAATCTGTCAGTGACAGAATGAGAACAAGATTAAATGAGAGTTTGATCCTGGCTCA
>NZ_JAEMHW010000005.1 GCF_016461705.1 Streptococcus vicugnae
CATCCATGCGTTTTTTAGTAACAAGCAAGATACCAGCAGCAAGAACAAGAATAGTACCTACAACATAAAGGATAGTTGTTCCCATACCACCAGTTGAAGGAAGAACAGAACCTTTTTTGTTGACAACATCAGTTGTTAAAGAACCAGCAGTAGTGTTTGAAGTAAATTCAAGACTACCAGTTCCTGTAACTGAGTTCAATGCTGGGCTATCAGATTCTACATCGTGGTCTGCTGTTACTTTAAATTCAACATCAGAGGCTTTGTTGTAACCATCTGGTACTGTTGTTTCTGAAAGTTTGTAATCACCATCATCAAGACCTGAGAATGTGAAAGTAGTCACGCCAGTGATTTCATCACCAACAGCATTCCAGTTACCGTCTGAATCTTTTTTGTAAAGAGTGAATCCAGCACCTGGCAAAGCAGCACCATTTTGGTCAACTTTATTTACAACAACTTTGTAAGTAAAGACGATAACAGTATCTTCTGGAGTTTCACCAGTTGGAGAAGTTTCACCGCTACCAGTGTAGTTAGGATTGTTTGAGTAGATAAGTTTGACAGTATTTGGGTTACCTTCTGAACCAATAACAGCATTTTCGTTAAGAGTAGCTGTGTATTCAACAACTACTTTTGTTGATGAAGTAACACCGTCAAGTGATTTCAAGTTGTTAATTTTGAAGCTTGAACCATCATCAGCGATTGTGAATGATGACGTAACATCAGTTTTTTCATCGTCATTTACAAGGTAAACTTTAGCATCTTTGTTGTAAGTCAAACCAGATGAAAGTGTATCTGAAAGTTCAAGATAGTATTCATCATAAGAATCAAGATTAGTTGGCAATGTAGCAGTCAATTGGAAAGGGACTGAATCGTTAATATCGTAGTCAGCAGAATCTTGCCAATCAGTAGTTGTACCATCTGTATCGTTAGTATCTTTTACTTTTTTCTCAACAGAAGGAACACTTGTTTTAGGTTCTACAGTAACGTTATTAACAACTTGTAAAATGTAGTTTGTATAAGCTTCGTTGTCACCAACACTAGCATTTTGGACAAGGTAGTAACCAGCTGCGAGACCTGTTAAACCACCAGCATTTCGGAGGTATTGACCTGCCGCTTTAGCAAACTCTTCTGCTTGGCTAGCAGTAAAATCTTCTGCTCCCAATACTTCTGCAAGTTCAGCTGCAGAGCTTACGCCATATTTTGTTTGAAGAGCTGTTTGACCAGCTTCAGTGATACCATTACCCCATTTAATGTTTGAAAGGGTTGTACCATCTTCTGATAAAGTACCAGTAAAGATTTGGTAAGATTCATAAGTACCATTACCACCGTCAACAGTGATATCGTATGCTAGTGCTTTCCCACCAGTAAAGGCAAGAAAAGCTGCCAACAATGTAGCAAAAATTAATTTAAGCTTTTTCATAATAATTCCTTTTCTTTCTTTTTAATTTAGTGTGAGTAGAGTAAAAATATAATCTAAGGCTTGGCATCTATCGACTAGGCAACACCGCCTTTACCAATATATAAACTAATCATCATAGGTGACCTCCTATCTGATAACGTTTATAGACTTTAAAGATTAATAAACCGATAGCAAGCAATGATAATGCCGCACCAGCTAAGTAATGCCATTGCGTACCATTACCACCAGTCTCAGGCAAATCATATTGCTTCTGAGCTGTATTCCTAATGGTAATCGTTGCAGAATCCGAAGCAATCGCCATATCAGCTGCTTCCTCAGTAGGAACATCATTATTACTATTAGTGTAGCTAGTATCATAACCAGAAACAGCATTCTCTTTTACATAATAAGTATAAGTGACCGCATTTCCAGACGAATCCGTACCCGAAACAGGTAGTTTTGTATAAGTTTTCGTCCAGTCATCATCATGACTCAACGTTTCCCCAGACAGATGAGTTGATTCGGTAGACGTTCCGTCCTCTGCCGTTGCAACCTGAATCACATCATAAGTGATAGAACCATCAGAACGACTTGTCTCATCACCAGTAGCCGTGAACCATTTCTTATTGACGGTTAAGTCAATCGTCTTAATCTTTTCGTTTTCAACGTAAGCCGAGCCATTATTTTCCGAGAGGTTCGTAATATGTTGAATTTCTATCGGTAATGTAGAAAGGCTGCCGTCCTCATCCCAATAAAAATAGTGCTTCTCTGGATTATCTGGCAAATTATATCCCGCTGGAGCTTTTGTTTCTTTAGCGTAGTAAATGATATCCTCTTGGTAAATACCTTTAGAGTATACAATAGAAATCTGCCCCTTAGCATTAGTCTGATAAGGAGTACCGATAACCTCATCGTTACTATCATCCAGGTCTCCGTCATACTTGTAAACAGTAAATGTTGCTCCTTCTAAAGCTAAACCAAAATTATCCGCATCAACTTTGCTAATAATATAAGCTTTCTCAGTATCAAATCCAGAACTTGTTCCCGTTCTTTGCCAATGCACCGTTGTAGTGGTACTATCCGAACCGTTTGCTACACCTTCCAGTGTCGCCGTATTGTGAGGATAATAATAAGCGGCATTGTCTTCATTTGCTTTGGTTAATTGATATGAATATTCTAAAATATAAGGCGTTGAGTCTTTTAGAGTTACTACCAATGTATGATAGTGGTTTCCCCAACCATCGTCAGTAGAGGTGACTTTCCAAGACCACTCACTTGCTGGTACCTCTGTACCATCAGCATAATAAAGTTTGACAGAATCTTGAATTAAGTATTCTGAGACTTCATTTGACCAATTATGCATAGTATCAGTCAGGGTAATCTCATCAGAACCTTCAACTAAATCAGCACCTTCTGGATTGATATCTAAACTATAACTTAATTGGCGTTTTGCATTATCCCATTCCCCTGATTTAGAAATAGGTTTGGTATCTGTCCCCGGATTAGAACCACTATTCCCATCAAATGTTACGTTTTGCGTTTGATCATCCGAACCATATTCTTCACCATCAACGGTTACAGAAACATTATTAGTCAGGCTTTTTGTAATTTTAGCACCATCTACAGTAAAGTCATCATAATGAGTCGTGAACGTGAGCCAAAAACTAGTATTACCTCCAATATTGTCTTTCAAAGTCTTACCATCAGTTGTGGTGAAATTCAGCGTTACTACACCATCACTCGAAATAGAACCATCTAACTTAATATTGTAGGTTCCCCATTCATTAGCTCCCTCAGTGAGTATATTATTATCAAGATTGGCAGCAATTTGCCCCCAACGTTGACCGTAAGTGAGACCTGTTAGACTAACTCCCTCTGGCAAAGTATCTGTAACTGTCATACTAGTTGCATTATCATCCAAATCAACTCTTACCATCCAAGTAACAGTCCCATCTGAGCTTGTAGTATTAGTTGTACCAGAGTTTCCATTACCATCCATTTTTACAACATTAGTATTTTCACTATAATCATATTCTTTAGTAAAATTATGTGTTCCCGAGGTAATGGTGTTAGCATATTTCTGTGTTGAACTTTTATCTAGGTCAATAGTTGATCTATAGTGAATACCTATGTTATTTGATGAGGTATAATCAGCTGTCAGCGTCACCTTGAACTCAGTATAATGAACGGTATCACTTAAATCACTATAGCTAGTATAGTCACCGTAATTTGGTTGACGCGCTTCAAGAGTAAAGCGACCAGTACCGAAAATCTCTACCAGTCGATGATATAAATCCTCTAGTTGATCCTTAGTATACCAATGAACTTCCGAATTCTGATTATAAGGATCTTTCAAGGTATCTGTAAACACTGTTCCACTTTTAAGAACTCCTGAATTTGGCATCTCAAGTTCCACTTCCCAAGCAAGTTCACTCAAACCAAATGATGCGACTCCTTCTGCTGAAACTCCCTTAGTTAAACTTCCAGTTCCAGGTACCGTAACTTCGGTTTCTTTTGTAACTTGATCGTCTGATGTTGTGGTGTTACCGTCATCATCTAAAGTAACCTTATTCTTGATACTGCTTGAATCCCAGCCTAAACTTGACTGATCAACTGAAGTTGTATAAGTGATAGTATACTCATTGATATTTTTATTATCAGAAGTGGCACTAAATTTTATACCAGTGATTTTTCCATTAGAATATTGAAGAGTTGCCCCAGTATTCGGCGAAATGTTTACACTACTTGCTTGAGAAAACATCTCATCCGTTAGCAATGCTCCAGCTATATCATTATGGTTGCTATTAACCTTAATTGTCCAAGTAATAGTTCCATCACTTGCATTATAGCTACCCTGCTTATCAACCTGATTAAGTGATAAAGTCACATTTGAACTACTTGAGTGAGTTTCCTTATCATCCTCATCGGTCTGAGATGTAGCTGTAACTGTATTATTAGCTGTTACCGATGAACCAGCTGTCAGACCAGAAACTTTATAACGATATGTAACTGTGTAATAATGTCCAATAGGATTTCCACTAGAATCTACACCACCAGAAACCAGTTGAGGTAAAGTCATATTCAAAGTCTTATTTGATGCATTAAAGCTATAGGAATAAGTACCTGATGAAACATCTTCTGTTGATGTTACATTACCAGTGTTTCCTGCGTATGTCGATTTTGTAACACTTACAGAGTCAAGTGCAGATATTGAAACTCCAGATGCTGTAAGAACATCTTTAATATCAATTGAACTTGGTGTACCATATTTTGAGTCAACCCGTACCGTATATGTTATATACGGAGTATCACCATCATATGTAACTGACCCAGACTTCGAAGTAGTTAAGTCATAATTTTTTGAAATAACATCCTCAGGGATAGTTACCACTAGACTATCTGAATACTGAACACTATAACTACCATCATTTTGTAAATGTGTAGATCCATAAGTCGCATCGTATTTTAACCACCCCGTTGATTGTGTTCCATCAATAATTTCATTAACGTAACTTTCAATAAAGGCAATTAAAATATAATATTTACCTGTTTGACTATCATAAGTAAATTTGTAAGTGTATGCATCAACTTGATTACTATCCTTACCAATATATTCTGTGTTAAGGTTGATGTCTTGACCAATAGCCGTATCATCAGGAAGCTCTAGGTAATAATATCTATCCGCATCTAGATGTGCTTTAGAAATCGTATAATCTAGTTCTAAATTAACTGTCAAAGTCTGTGTTGACAAATCTTCAACAGCACTGCTCTCATCATAGATGTATCCCGTCAAGTAATCTGAAAAATCGGCATACGTAACACCTGCAATAGTATAATTTGAGAAACTATCTGATTTAAAATTAACACTTATAACACTATTCGAACTGTCCTGATTAATCGTTGTATCAGTTTGTTCTGTGAGGTCTTCCACCTTATTGACATCATTGTCCACAAAGTGATAGAGTTTCCAACCACTTTGTAGTTCAGAGTTTAAAACGGCATTTTTAAAGGCAATTGAAACATTGACATCCTTACTTGGTTCGACTTCCTTGCCACTTGCTGTGACAAACGAAATATCATATGTGTAAGCTTGTGCCAAAGTTTGCTTTGTTTCACTCAAAACAGACGTCAACTTGTCATTAATAGCGCTTGTATCTGATACTGGGCTGACTTTTAACGTAACAGGTTCTGAAAACGTGTTATCTTCGTATGTTGCCGTCACCGTAACATCTGATGTTTCAGCACTGAGACTTCCCGCGGCGACAGCATCTGGATCTGACGACTCTGTCTCTGCTTCTGATGTTGTTGTGCTACTATCTGTTACCTTTGAACTTTCTGCTTGACTGCTTTCTTCTTGCAAAGCTTCAGTAGTTGTTTCTTCCGAACTACTTACTGACTGAATAACAGAAGAACTGCTATCTGTACTAATTGTTAGGGCGGGTAAAACCAAAGCGTAAGTCGTGCTAAAGACAACAACAACAGATATTCCTAAAGCAATTTTTGCAACTAAGCTTTCTTGCAACCTTTTCTTTACTAAAGCCGCTAGTTTTATCCACAGCTTTTTCATAAGTACTCCTTTCTTTTTCCTATTCTATTGTTCCAAATCGTGTTAGTGGCCAAATTCTAAATGTTAGTTTACCTACTAGTTGCTCATCACTTACTGTGCCAACAGCATTGTTACGCGAATCAATTGAAACGCTTCGGTGATCTCCCATAACGAAGAATTTTCCGTCTGGAACTTGATAAGGCAAATCAATATTCGTTTCACCGTAAGCCTTTTCATTTTCAGCAAGGTATGGCTCATCAATCTTTTCACCATCAACGTAGACATTCCCGTCCTCATCAATGTTGACCCATTGACCAGACGCCGCAATCACACGTTTCACCAAAACCTTATTATTGTAATAAAATGCAACGACATCACCCTGTTTCAAATTTTTACTACTAACAGAAACCACCATGTCTCCAGCCTTTAAGTTAGGCGTCATTGAATTTCCATAGATTTGTAAAACTGGCAACCAGATTGTCGCTACGAGTACGGCAATAGCCGCTACTGTAATCAATGTGAAAATCGTTCCTCTGAGCGTCCGAAAATAACGCTCTCGATACTTTACTTTGCTTAGTTCTTTTAATAGTTCCTTTGAATCAGGTAAATCACTTATGCTTATTTCTTGCGTCCTGACAGTACAAAACTTTTTCATTTTGACTACAAATCCTTTTTCGTTTCTAATGACTCCTAACAAACTCCTAGGCTTAATATGACAGCCTTTTTTAACCCGATCTCCTTTTTTACGATTTAATTTTATCCTCATATCTAGTAAAAAGCTATCACTTTTTATTTACAACCTGTAAATAAAAAGTGATAAAATTAAAAAAATATTGACAGAATGTTAATCTAATAGGGTTTGCATGGCGTAGATTCCTCAAAAAAAGAAATTGTCTTTCTTTTCTAATAATGAGAAAAAATCGTGTTTTTTATGGTAGAATACAAATTATTATTGGAGGAAAATACAATGGCAAGATACACACGTGAAAAAATCATAGGTGCTTTTTTCGAATTAGTCACAGAAAATCCTCAAAAAACAAACTTTACCATCTCTGAAATTGCTTTAAAAGCTGGCGTCTCTAGACAAGCGATTTATCAGAAACACTTTAAGAATTTTAGTGAAATCATTACCTATGTCGATGACTACATCATCTGGGAAATTCGCCAATGGAGTCACCACTATGACAAAAAAAGAGATGGTAACCCTGTGGACTATGTTGCTGATAAGTTGCTACCCGTTCTTTACGATAAAAAAGAGCATTTAAAACTTCTACATACTGCCGCGATTACACAAACATTCGAAGATACCATTGTTAATGGTTTTGTAGAATGGGCATCAGAAATTATTCACCCCAAATGCGACATTTTTAATCTCCCCAAAGATGTCTTAATCAAAATTATCGTCGAACAAATTGCAGCTATTATCAAAATTTGGCTTCTTCAAGAAGAACCTGTACCACCCCAAGAATTTAAAAAAGACTTTTTAAAATTAACAAAAGCCCCTTTATATTCTTACTACACAATGGAAAATCAAAAAGCTAGAGATTAAATCTCTAGCTTTTTTGATTTTTTATACTCCAATTCTTATAATATATAAAATTTTTATATATTATACTTGACTTTTAAATTAACCTGATTTATAGTTTATATATAAAATAATTATATATAAAAATTTTATATATTGTCAGAAAGGAATTTGCTATGTACTTTCCAACTTCTGCGACTGTTATTGAATTTCTTATTCTAGCTATCGTTGATAAAGAAGATTCTTATGGCTATGCCATCAGTCATACAATTAAAGAGGTGGCCAACATTAAGGAATCTACACTTTATCCCATCTTAAAAAAACTAGAAAAGGCGGGCTATTTGGACACCTACCAACAAGAATACCAAGGTCGTAAACGCAAATACTACACAACTACAGAAAGTGGTAAACAACAACTTGCCTTTCTAAAAGACGAATGGCAATTATACACCACTAAAATTGAGGAGATTGTCGAAGGGAGATTAGAGGATGACGAGAAGTGACTACTTGGCAAAACTAGATAAATACCTAAAAAAATTGCCAAAAGATGACTATCAAGAAGCCATGGACTACTTCAGAGAATATTTCGATGAAGCTGGTCCCGAAAATGAAGAAGCAGTTATTGCTGAACTAGGATCACCTAAAGATGCAGCGCACGACATTATTAGCCGATTACTCGATGAGAAGATTGTTGAAGATGAAAAATCACCTAAAAACAAGGCTATCATTATCTGGATTGCTATCCTTGCTATTCTAGCTAGCCCAGTTGCCCTACCACTTATTTTGGCGCTACTTATGGTTATTATTACCATTTTGGCGTTCGGAATTGCCATTATAGCCATGGTACTAGCTCTAGGAGTTGCCCTTTTAACATCTGGTGTTTACATGCTGATTGACAGTTGGTCTTATCTTAGTATCGCGCCATCAACAACAGCCTTGGGATTAGGATTGGGACTTTTATCACTCGGCTTAGCACTACTAGCTCTTTTAGCTGCTGGTGCTGTTGGGAAATTCGCAGTAAAAAGTATCGGCAAATTAATTCAAAAAGCGGCAAGTAAAAGGAGAAAATCATGAAAAAGTGGACAAAAATTGTTTTAGGTATCGGGATTGGAGCTAGTTTAGCAGGAGCTGGGCTAGCTGGAATTGGTCTGGCTACTGGAGGTTTAACAAAACTCAACCAAAAATACGAAGTTAAATCACACATCAAGCAAAGCAAAGTAACTCTTGACCAATTTAATAAAATTGATATTAATGCCTCAACCTTTGATGTTGTGGTTTCAAAAGTCGATATTGATAAACCTTTTATCTCATATTCAGACACAAAAAAACTCCCAGTCTCTTATCAGGTTACAAGCGATGGGACGCTTACCGTTAAACAAACTGGTGGCTGGAATGGTAACCACAGATCTTCCATTAACCTTTTCAGTTTAGCTGACCTTGTTAACCTAACTAAAACTGGGACAGTAACCAATAAACATACCATTATTATTTCTATCCCTAAAAATATGGATATTCACTCCATAAAAACCAATTTAAAAACCGGTGATTTGCAATTCAGTGATGTGACTGCCGATTACGCCAACATCGAACTCAGTGCAGGGGTTTTAGATATTACCAACTGTAACTTTAATTCTGGTAAATTGACTATCGCTGTCGGAGAGGGAAATTTCCAAAACTGCAATCTAAACAAGTTCAGCCTAACAACAAGCACAGGTGATATTGATTTTGAAAATGGCAAAATCATTGACTCAAACATTGACATTTCACTCGGTGATTTTTCTGCAAATGGTATTAATTTGGAAGGTCTCAATACATTATCTAGCTCAACTGGAGACGTCGACATTACCCTTGCCAATAAAGAACTTACAGTTCAAGCTAGCAACAATATCGGAGATAGCGATATCTCTAGCTCCCTAATTCCTTCAACCAAAAACATCCTAAAAGTTGACGGTAATACCGGTGACATTACTATTAATTAAACTAAAAAGGTGCCGACACGGCACCTTTTTATATCTTAAAATAAAAATGTTAACAAAGCTAAAATAGCTAAACCACCTTGTTTAATAATAATTTTTCGATCAGCAGTCACACTACCATAAAGAGCTGCCAGAACAACATTCAAAAGGAAAATGACCACAACAGTTGCATTTCCTGTAAAGATACCGTAAAGCAAAAAGACAGCAATCAAACCATTATAAATTCCTTGGTTTTTAAATAGATTGGTTACAGATTCACGTTGCAGCTCTTCTTCTGACATGTTAAAGACACGCGCTGTTGCTTTAGACTGTGTCGCAAATGTCTCTAAATACATAATGTAAAAATGTTCCAAAGCTACTAAAGCAGCTAAAATCAGTGTAATAATTGACATATTTTCTCCTCTTTCTCATAATCTACAGATTTTACACACCTGTAAACTCATCGTAAACGTTTCTAAATTAATCGACTTTTGTTAAGTATACTAAAGCTTAAGACATTCTTCAAATGATTTGCCTACAAAAAAACAGAGGATAGGAAATCTATCACTCTGCATCTTGTTTTCTATAAATGATGACACCCAATACCATGAAAGCGATAAGGAATCCAGTTAAAACACCAACTTCTTTACCGATTGAGCATGTCATAGAAATGGTTTGACGTAAACCACTAACGATATATGACATTGGCATGTATGGATGTACGACTTGGAAGAATTTCGGACTAAGTTCGATTGGATATGAACCACCCGCAGAACCAACTTGTAATAACAACATGATCAATGATGCGAATGAACCATAACGATTATCCCATCCAACCAAAGCTGTTACAAGAGCCATCAATGTCCAACCACTCAAGATAATAAAGAGAAGGGTTTGCCAACCATAGTTAGCTTCAAATCCGAGGAATTGAATAGCACCGTATAGAATCAATGAACCTGCTGTTGAAATCAAACCATTAATGAATAGTTTTTGTTTTGCCCATTCAAAACGGTTCTTAACAGGACGTCCAGATAATGAATCTGCAAAGATAACATTTGTTGAAAGAGCGACAACCATAAGTGATACAGCAATCATATAAGGCGCCATACCGATACCATTTGTTTTCACGCTATCTTTATCTTTGGCAGTTGTAGATACTGGCTCAGAAACCAATTTGGCATTTTTACTGTCTACAGAGACAAGTGACAATTGATGACTTGCATCAGATAATGAGCTTGTCAAGGTTGTCAAGCCATCTGTCAATGTTGTCAATCCATTTGTCAATGTACCACTACCTGCAGCCAATTGACTTGAACCAGAAGCCAATTCTTGTGCCCCTGATTGCAATTTCTTAGCACCACTATTTAGCTTATCATTGTTTGAAGCTAACTTGTTAGCAACATCAGCTGCTTTCTTAGTACCGCTTCTTAACTCATCACTTTTAGAATCGAGTTGGTTAGCGCCATCTGTTGCTTTTTTAACACCGCCAGCTACTGCCTTACCACCGCTCACTAATTCTTCATTTTTCGTAGCCAAAGCTGTTGTTGCAAATTCTGCTTGAGCAAGACCATTACTTAATTGAGGACTATTGGCAACTAGTTGTCCTAATCCAGATTGTAAAGCACTGGCACCACCATTTAATTGAGAAAATGCAGATAGTAACGGTTCATTATTACCAACTATTCGGTTAGCTCCTGTAGTTAATTGTCCAACAGCTGATGTATAGCTAGAAATACCTGAAGCCAAAGCTGGAATACCTTGATCTGATGTCAAACCTGCTTTAAATTGCGTTAAACCATCTACTAATTGTTGACTTCCTGCACTGGCAGTTGAAGCATTAGCTTTTAAGGTAGCCACTTTATCAAGAAGAGCTGATAAATTCGTTAATTGTGCTGATAAATCTTGAAGTGAGGCAAGCTGTGTTTGAATACCAGAAATTTGATTTACCAAATTATTCGCAGTTGCTGCACCAGTACTATTTGTGATAGCTGCATTGATTTCAGCTTGTTGTTCTGAGCTAAGGCTTTGATAAGCAGAAGTTGCTTGAACAGCCGCTAAATCTGAGCTATTAATAGATGAAATTGCTGAACTCATCGTAGACAGGCTTTGACCTAATTGACTTAGGCTATTAAGACTGGCTTGCAATTGTGATGTATCTGGCAAGCTTGTATTATCTAGTTCAGTTTGAAGGGCTTGTAAACCATTATTAAGATTTGTCGCACCTGCAATTAATTGATCTAGATTGTTACTACTTGCTGTTTGTAATTGATTAATGCCGTCAGTTAAATCTTTAGATTTAGCATTTAATTGAGTTAAGCCTGCTGATAGCTGACTGACACCATTAGTATATGATGTTAAAGCTGTTGCAAAAGTGGTTTGTCCTGCTGACAAAGCATTCATACCAACTGATGCCATATTAACACCACCTGCATACGTATTAAAACCTTGTGTCAATTGAGGCATAACTTTAGCAACCTTACCTTCAACAGTGGTGTACTCTGTCACACCTGCTGATAATTTATTAGCACCAGCTAGTAACTCTGGTAAACCAGCTGATAATTGTCCTACACCATTTGTGTATGCTGACACACCTCCGGAGATTTTATCAAGACCAGGTGCTAATTGTCCAACACCGTTTGTATATTCACCGAGACCATTAACAAGTGTTGTTGACCCGTCAGCGAGTTGTTGACTTCCTGAAGCGGCTTTATTTAGGTTATCTGTAATGGTTTGGCTACCTGATTCAAGTTTTTGACTACCATCAACTAATTGATTACCACCATCGCTGGCCTTTTTCAAACCATCTTGAAGACTAGTCATACTTTTGAAGACTGCCTTCGTATAAGTCTTCGTGATATTTTCTGAGACAGTATCCTTGAGCTTAGTCATTGCTGATTCACTCATTTTTGAAGCGACAACACTACGACCTGCTGTTGTTTGGTATTTAATGTTTAATTTCTCAGGATTATCTGTTAGCAAGCTTGATGCTTTTTCTGATAAATCTTCTGGTAAAGTGATAACCATATAATAGTCACCATCTTTTAACCCTTTATCAGCTTTTTTCTGACTAACAAAATGATAATCAAGAGCTTTATTTTTAGACATGCTGTCTACCATGTCATCGCCGATTTTTAAAGTTTTATCATTTAGCGTTGCTGACTTATCCTCATTGACAACTGCCACTGGCAAATTCTCTACATTCCCATAAGGATCCCACATAGAGCCTAAGAATGACAAGTTATAAAGAGCTGGAACAAGCGCAACCCCAATCATTGTCACCCAAAGTTTGGGACTTTTAATAAGTGCTTTTAATTCTTCTAACATATTTTCTCCTAATTTAGACACACTGTTCAAAAATTATGATAAAATATATTATACAAGGATATGAAATAATTTCAAGTCGAAAGGAGGAGTTTTTGGACACTCTGTCTAAAGCTGTTCAAAAGATTATCATTATGGCACATGACAACCGTAAAGCAAACACTAAAAAAGCTATTCAAGAAGCTATGGTTAGCCTTTTGAAATCAGAGAGTTTCGATGATATCACAACCATAAAATTAGCCAAAGAAGCCGGTATTAGCCGCTCTAGCTTCTACACACACTATAAAGATAAATTCGAGCTAATCGATTCTTGCCAACAAACTCTCTTCAATCAAGTCGAGTATATCTTCGAAAAGCATGAAGGAAATAAAGCACAAGCCTTTTTAGAAATCTTCGAATTTCTAAAACGTGAACAACTATTATCAGCTTTAATTTCAGCTAACGGAACTCGTGAATTTCAGGCCTTCATTGTCAATAAGGTACGCATCTTCATTAATACTGATTTACAAGACAGATTTGGCCGCGATGAGCTAACTCCAACTGAGAGAGAATACAGTAGTATTTATTTCGCTTACGCCTTTTTCGGACTTTGCCAATCATGGATTGCAAAAGGAAAAAAAGAATCACCTCGACAAATGACTAACCTTATCTTAAAGCTATTACCTTTGTAAAAACTCCTCTCACTATGATCACCTATCGGTGATCTTTTTTGAAAAAGAAAAAAACCACGGTAAAAGCCGTGGTTTTAAATACTTCAATAAACTGAGAATTAAAGCATTTTGTTGTAGTATTCAACGATAAGTGCTTCGTTGATTTCTGGGTTGATTTCGTCGCGTTCTGGAAGACGAGTCAATGAACCTTCAAGTTTTTCAGCGTCGAATGATACGAATGCTGGACGTCCAAGAGTAGCTTCAACAGCTTCAAGGATAGCAGGTACTTTAGCTGATTTTTCACGAACTGAGATAACTTGACCTGGAGTTACGCGGTATGAAGGGATATCAACACGTTTACCGTCAACAAGGATGTGACCGTGGTTAACGAATTGACGAGCTTGACGACGAGTAGTTGCAAGACCTAAACGGTAAACAACGTTGTCAAGACGACGTTCCAAAAGAACCATAAAGTTGAAACCAAGAGTTCCACCTTTAATCTTAGTAGCTTGTACGAACAAGTTACGGAATTGTTTTTCACCTACACCGTAAGTGAAACGAAGTTTTTGTTTTTCAGCCAATTGCAAACCGTATTCAGAAAGTTTACTACGGTTGTTAGGACCGTGTTGACCAGGCACGTAGTTACGACGTGCCAATTCTTTACCTGTACCTGTAAGAGACAAGCCAAGGCGACGTGATTGTTTCCATGATGGACCTGTATAACGTGACATTTAAAATGTCCTCCTATAAAATAAAAATTTTGTAGGAAATAACAATTTAGAGAATCCTGATTCGTGCAGTTGACTTTCATCTAAACAGCCAAGATTACTTTTCCGACTTCTAGGAGCTTTTCTATAGAAAGAAAAACTGTAGAAGAGCCAACTGTTGACGAGCTTCATACTCTCCTGCTATTATTTCACACAAAGCATAGTTTAACATAAAAAAAAGGCTCTGTAAAGCCTTTTGTATGTTAATTCTTAGATAAAATTAATCAAAATAACGAATCAATGTTTTTTCAGTTAAAATATCTGAATAAGTGTATGATTCTACATAAGAATTATTAATGGCACCAGGTACATCAGAATTTTCGTTGTATTCAACGATAAACAATGATGGGTATACTTCT
Organism: Streptococcus vicugnae; assembly: GCF_016461705.1. GTDB lineage: Bacteria > Bacillota > Bacilli > Lactobacillales > Streptococcaceae > Streptococcus > Streptococcus vicugnae. Next base: position 14,520 of record NZ_JAEMHW010000005.1, read on the forward strand.
GTCAAACGGCCAATTTTGTTTTTTTCACGTTTACGACCATTTTCAAGCGTCAATTCAACTAATTGACCTTCGTGGGCTTTAATATCTTCTTTGATTTTCTTCATTTTAGCAACGTCTGCAAATGCATCACTCATCTTTTATCTTACTCCTTATCTTTATTAACGCTCTTCGAATTGCGCAATACTAGAAAATTTATTATATTCTTTTTGGAAAATTAATTTCACGGTTCCACGCGCACCAGAACGGTTTTTCTCCAAGATAACTTCAATCGTATTATCTTCAACGGCATCTTCGTTATCTTCACCTTCACGACGATAATAATCATCACGATACAAGAAAGCTACAATGTCAGCATCTTGCTCGATAGAACCAGATTCACGAATATCTGACAGTACTGGACGTTTATCTTGACGTTGTTCAACACCACGAGACAACTGACTCAGTGCGATAACTGGCACTTTTAATTCCTTAGCCAAAATTTTCAATTGACGTGAAATATCAGAGACCTCTTGTTGTCGGTTCTCAGGACGCGTTCCTGTAATCAATTGAAGGTAGTCAATAACAATCAAACCAAGACCGCCTTCAACTTCTTGCGATAGCTTACGTGCACGCGCGCGAATCTCAGTAATTTTAATCCCTGGTGTATCATCAATATAAATTGGTGCGTCCGCCAAGGCTCCTTGAGCAATGGTGATATTATTCCATTCCTGATCTGTTAACTGACCTGTTCTAAGATTATGGGAATCAACCATTCCCTCTGCAGCTAACATACGGTCAACCAAGCTTTCAGCTCCCATTTCCAGAGAAAAGATGGCTACTGGTCTATTTTGCTTAGTTCCAACATTCTGCGCAATATTTAAAGCAAAAGCTGTTTTCCCGACGGCTGGACGCGCCGCTAGAATGACTAACTGATCAGGGTGTAAACCTGTTGTAATCTTATCCAAATCACGAAAACCTGTCGGCAAACCAGTAACATCACTCGTTTGACGTGAACGAATTTCCAAGTTTTCATAGTTAACCTTCAAGACGTCTGAAATCTTGCGAAAACCACTACGATTGCTGTGTTCATTAATCTCAATAAGAGCTTTTTCTGCTCCAGCAATCACGTCTTCTGAATCTGTAGCTCCTTCATAAGCCAGGTTTACAGTTTCTGTCAACCTAGAGATAATATTACGCAGCATTGCCTTCTCAGCAACAATCTTAGCATAATACTCTGCATTGGCACTTGTTGGCACACTGTTGACCAATTCAACAATATATGACAAGCCACCAATATTTTGCAAATCACCTTGGTCATCAAGAATTGTTCTCACTGTTGTAGCATCGATAGCCTCATTACGATCACTCAAAGTAATCATTGCTTTAAAAATAACTCGGTGAGAGTATTTATAAAAATCATCTGGGCTAACAAATTCACGAACAGTGATGAGTTTATCTGGCGAGATAAAAATAGAACCTAAGACAGATTGCTCTGCTAATAAATCCTGTGGCTGAACTCTCAATTCTGGCTCTTCTGCCAATCTTTTCACCTCCCCTAGTAAGCTCAAATCTTAATTATGCTTCTTTAATGTTTAATTTAATTTCAGCAGTTACTTCTTTATGTAATTTCACAGGTACTTCAACAGAGCCAATTGCGCGAATCGGGTGATCTAAAGCAATTGAACGTTTGTTGATTTTTAAACCGAATTGTTTCGACAATTCTTCTACAATTTTTTTAGCTGTAATTGAACCAAATGTACGTCCATCAGGACCAACTTTTTCAGTGAATTTAACAACAGTTTCTTCTTTTTCAAGTTCAGCTTTAAGAGCTTTAGCTTCAGCTAACACTTCAGCTTGTGCTTTTTCTTCTGATTTTTGTTTACCTTTTAATTCACCAATGGCTTGGTTAGTAGCTTCTTTAGCAAGATTTTTCTTAATCAAGAAGTTTTGAGCATAACCTGTTGGAACTTCTTTGATTTCACCTTTTTTACCTTTTCCTTTGACATCTGCTAGAAAAATTACTTTCATCTCTCTGCCTCCATATTTTCTCTTAAATCATTTTCAATCACATCAAGTAAAACACCCTCGGCTTGGCTCACTGACATATTTTCTAACTGACAGGCAGCTAGAGTAAAGTGACCACCGCCACCAAGTTCTTCCATCATGCGCTGAACATTAATCTTACTACGGCTACGTGCTGAAACAGCAACTTTATTAGGAGCCACTTGCACCAAAACAAATGTCGCCTCGATACCTGCTAAAGATAACATGGTATCAGCTGCTTTACTAGCAACTACTTTACTATAATTAACACCATCACGACCACTGGCAACGATGATGTTATCATAAATTTTTCGGCCTCTAAGAATTAATTCATTAACCAATCGATATTCCTCAAAATCAGTTTGAGAAATGTTTTGAATTTCGATACTATCACTACCATGTGCTCGTAGATAGCTTGCAACATCAAACGTTCTGCTCGTTACACTTGCTGAGAAGTTCTTCGTATCAAGCATAATACCAGCCATTAAGACGCTCGCTTGAATTTTACTTAGATGCTTCCTAGCATTCTGGAATTGAATTAGCTCTGTAACCAACTCACTTGCGCTACTTGCTCCGCTTTCAATGAAAGTCAAGATAGCATTTTCTGGGAAATTATCATCACGACGATGATGATCCACGACAATCACATCTGTAAATTTATTGTAAAGCTTTTGCGATAAGGTTAAGTCAATCTTAGAATGATCAACCATAATCAACAATGAGCGTTCTGTCAGCATTGACAAGGCTTGCTTGATAGTAATTAATTTAGTTTTTGCATCGTCTTGCAGTCTTTGTACAGCACGCGTAATATCTGGACTCATTTCGTCTGGATTATAGACAACATAAGACTCTTCGTTAATATTACTTGCAAAGAATTGCATCCCTACAGCTGATCCAAGAGCATCCATATCAATATTGCGGTGACCAACAACAAATACACGGTCAACACCTTTAATGTGATCTGAAATAGCTGTCATCATGGCACGTGTACGTGTACGTGTACGCTTAACAGTAGATACTGAACCACCACCAAAATACAACGGCTTCTTATGCTCATCATTTTCACAAATAACAACCTGATCTCCACCACGTACAAGCGCAGTATTTAAATTCTGCAAGGCTACTTGTCCAATTTGTTGATGGTTATCATCTCCGTAAGAAACACCCATACTAAGTGTTAACGGTAAGTTGTGCTCTTCTTTAGCCTGTTTTCGAAAAGCTTCTAAAACATCAAATTTATCATCAATCAAACTACTCAAAACAGCATAATCTGTGAAGAAGTAAAATCGGTCCATATTGACACGACGATAAAAAATATTTTTTGACTTCGTGAAATTCGAAATAAAGTTTGCAATAAAGCTATTGATTTGTGAAATCTCAGCATCTGATAAATCATCTGTCACATCATCGTAATTATCGATGGAAATAATTCCAATAACTGGACGCAAAAGGGCTGCATCTCCCAACTGACGATTTCCCATAGATGTATCAAAGAAATAGAAAATCCCCGTTGAAGAATCGATGTAAGATGAGTACTTATTGCCATTTAACTCAAATGTCTGAGTGGCGTCCCCTTCTCGCTTAGCCCCAATAATTCTACGAATGACGTCATCCTCAAACTCTCCTTCTTCACTAGTGAAAATGAGCTCTGCATATGGATTAAACCACTCTACCTCGTTTGTTTCTTGATCAAACTGAACAACACCAACTGGCATTTGTTCTAGAAGATGTTTTAGACCAACTTCCGTTTGGTTGTTTAATAATTCAATTTGTTCAAGTTCCGATAACTCATAATTTTCTTTCTGATAGTAGAGCAAAGCTACAAGTAAAGAAAGCGCCAAAAAGATTGCAGCTAAGATAGCTGACTCCGTCTGAAAAAGTCTGACACAAATAGCCAAGATGCCAAATAAAATAAGGCCAATCATGACTAAGTGGATAGTTGCAAATCGAAATCTTTTCATTGGTTAACCTCTTAGCTTACAATTATACCATAAAACAGCCTTAATTTATAGTAGGAAAGCAGAAAAGCAACCCCAGTTAATAAGGGTTGCTTTCTTGTTTTAATGATACTTAATCTTCTTGGTTACGATGGTGTTTTTGTTTACCTTCCAAGTAAACCATCAAGATAGAAATATCAGCTGGGTTAACCCCTGAAATACGGCTTGCTTGTCCGATAGTTTCAGGATTAATTTTCTTGAATTTTTGACGAGCTTCTGTCGCAATAGAATCGATATCATCCCAGTCAATATTAGCAGGGATGCGTTTTTCTTCCATGCGTTTCATCTTGGCTACTTGATCTAGAGCTTTATTGATGTAACCTTCGTATTTAATTTCTGTTTCCAAAAGTTCAATTACTTTGCTATCAAGTTTTTCTTCAGCTGGACCAACAAAACTTGTCGCAATTTCATAATTGATTTCAGGACGACGCATGAATTCTTTTGCTGTCAATGCATCTGTCAACGGTTTGAAACCTAGTGCTTCAATACGTGCGTTAGTTTCCTTAACAGGTTTAATTTTAAGAGTTGACAATCTTGTCAACTCGTTGTCAAATTGACGTTTACGGTTCAAGAAACGTTCATAACGTTCTTCATCAACCAAACCAACACGGTGACCAATTTCAGTCAAACGCATATCTGCATTATCATGACGCAAAATCAATCGATATTCAGCACGACTTGTTAGCAAACGGTAAGGTTCCAAAGTTCCTTTTGTTACCAAATCATCAATCATAACACCGATATAAGCATCACTACGTTTAAGAATCATTTCTGGCTTACCTTGAACCTTCAAAGCGGCATTAATACCAGCAACAATCCCTTGACCTGCAGCTTCTTCATAACCTGATGTACCATTGGTTTGACCAGCCGTAAAGAGACCTGAAATTTTCTTAGTTTCAAGCGTTGCGCGCAATTGGTGTGGCAAAACGATATCATATTCAATCGCATATCCTGTACGCATCATTTCGGCATTTTCAAGTCCTTTGATAGAATGAACTAATTCTTTTTGAACATCTTCAGGAAGACTTGTTGATAAACCTTGAATGTAAACTTCTTCAGTTTCACGCCCTTCTGGTTCCAAGAAGAGTTGGTGACGTTCCTTGTCTGCAAAACGAACAATTTTATCTTCAATAGATGGACAATAACGAGGACCTACCCCTTTAACAATACCTGAGAACATTGGAGCACGGTAAAGGTTTTTGTTAATGATATCGTGACTAGTTTGGTTAGTATAAGTCAACCAGCATGGAATTTGGTCTTTGAGGTAATCTTCATCATTAGACATGAATGAGAAATGATTTGGTTTTTCATCACCCGGTTGAATTTCTGTTTCATCATAGTTGATAGAACTTGCTTTAACACGTGGAGGTGTCCCTGTTTTGAAACGTCCAATTTCAAGTCCAAGTTCTTTCAAATTATCTGCAAGTCCAATTGAAGCTAGGCTGTTATTTGGACCAGATGAATATTTGAGTTCACCCAAAATAATTTCACCGCGAAGAGCTGTACCAGTTGTGATAACGACAGCTTTAGCTGAAAATTTTTGATTAGTAGCTGTGCGAACACCAACAACTTTTCCATCTTCAACTAAAACTTCTTCAATCATTGACTGACGTAATGTCAAATTATCTTGCTGTTCAACAGTATGCTTCATTGTACGAGAGTAAAGCGCCTTATCAGCTTGTGCACGAAGAGCACGTACAGCAGGACCTTTACCAGTATTAAGCATTTTCATTTGGATGTAAGTCTTGTCAATGTTCTTACCCATTTCTCCACCAAGAGCATCGATTTCACGAACGACGATACCTTTGGCAGAACCTCCGATAGCAGGGTTACATGGCATAAAGGATAACATTTCCAAATTGATTGTTGCGAGCATTGTTTTACAACCCATACGAGCTGCAGCCAAACTAGCTTCTACACCAGCATGCCCAGCACCAACAACAATTACATCATAATTTTCAGCAAATTCATGTGTCATGATTCAATTACAATATCAAGTAAACCTTTGCCAATCTTTTTATCAAATTAAAGTAATCAAAAGATTAGCTAAGCTACTCAAAGCATTCCTTTCCAAATATAAAATACGATTAGTAAAACAAAAAACGGTCAAAACCCTCGAAAATTGTGCGGCAAAAACGCACAATTCTCATGAGCTTTGACCATCATGATTATTGTTATGATTATTGTATCAAATTAAGTTAAAATGTCAATTTAATTGCCGATAATTTTTCGAGCAATAGTTGATTTTTCCCATTAGTCATAAGATAGTTATAAAAACTTTCTCGGCATAAGATTTTTCGAAGAAGGTTTTAATCGAGTTGATCTAGGATATCACTAAAAGAGCGTTTGGTGATAGTCGCTAACTTAACCAAGTTGTCAGCATCTTGCCGTTTACGTTCAGCGTCTTCTTTTGGATATCCACAACCGAACTCATCTTCAAATAACTTATCTAGAGTGTACTGTAAATTTAGCTCACCTGACCACCCAAAATTTAAGCCTAATGGCAAAGAAACAACATTGCCATTATTAATACGACCAAAAAGATAAGCATCTTGTGGTGCTTGAATAAAGCCACAACGCAAGCCAGGTAAACTATTACAAGCAAGCATCATCCCTTGACCAGATGAACAACCAGTCACCACAAAATCTAGACTTTGTGTTTCAATCAACAAGCTTACCATAACAGCCACTTCAACATATGAAAAGTTTGCTGTTTCATTTGGGAACATTCCAAAGTTAACAACTTCGTGTAGTCCCTTTACAGCTTTCTGCACTGATTGAAATAAGAGGTCATTTATATCTGACCTTGTACTCGCTTGAATAACTCCCACTCTCATAAGATAATCTCCTAGCATCATTCCCAAAAGTAAATCTGTCAACTTGTCTTTACACCTTTGTCAACTAGATATATTGACAAGCGACTCCATTTTTATAAGCCATATCAATGATTCCACCACCTAGGCATTCTTCGCCATCATAGAAAACAACAGCTTGACCTGGTGTAATGGCACGTTGTGGTTCATCAAAGACAACTTCTGCTTTGTCACCTTTAACATGTACTGTAACTTTAGAGTCTGGTTGACGGTAACGGAATTTTGCTGTAACTTCCATTGTAAATTCTTCAGGCATATCACGTGTAAAGTGAATACTTGAAGCGTCAAGGCTAGTTGACATTAATGATTCATGGTAGAATCCTTGACCAACGTAAAGAATGTTTTTTGAAAGGTCTTTTCCGACAACAAACCATGGTTGATTATCGCCACCTTGTTGTCCACCAATACCAAGACCTCCACGTTGACCGATTGTATAATACATCAATCCAGCGTGTTCACCCATATCACGACCATCAACAGTCATCATACGACCTTTTTGCGCTGGTAAATATTGACTAAGGAATTCTTTAAAGTTCTTTTCACCAATAAAGCAAATTCCTGTTGAATCTTTTTTCTTAGCTGTAGCAAGACCTGCACGTTCCGCAATTTTACGAACTTCTGGCTTTTCCAAATGTCCCAGTGGGAACATTACTTTTTGCAATTGTTCTTGTGATAATTGACTCAAGAAATAAGTTTGGTCTTTATTATTATCTGCACCACGCAACATATGAACTGTGCCATCTTCATCACGAGAAACTTGAGCATAGTGACCAGTTGCAACATAATCAGCTCCAAGCGTCATGGCATAGTCAAGGAAAGCTTTAAACTTGATTTCCTTGTTACACATAACGTCTGGATTTGGTGTACGGCCTGCACGATATTCCGCAAGGAAATATTCGAAAACGCGGTCCCAATATTCTTTTTCAAAGTTAACAGAATAATAAGGAATACCAATTTGGTCAGCTACAGCTGCCACGTCTTTATAATCTTCGGTTGCTGTACAAACACCGAATTCATCTGTGTCATCCCAGTTTTTCATGAAGACGCCAATAACGTCATAGCCTTGCTCCTTCAAAAGAAGAGCTGTTACAGACGAATCAACGCCTCCACTCATACCAACAACAACACGTATTTTTGAATTATCTGTCATGATAATCCTCCCATCAAGATATTTTTTTCGAACATAGGCTTGAAGGGCCCAGTTTTTCAAAAATCGATTTGAAGGTCGATTTTGAATGCGTGAAACCACGCGAAGTCTATTATAACATGAAATTCTTGTTATGTAAGTCTTTTGTGCTCCCTTTTTACATTTTTTTCTCATTTTTAATCAAGTTAAGCGATTTATTATCATTTACCCTAGCTCTTTCCTTTGTTATAATAAATAAGCATAGATTCTAGAAGGAGTAGATATGAAAAATCTAAAATTCCAATCTGTCTTTGACATTATTGGACCTGTTATGATTGGCCCATCAAGCAGCCACACTGCTGGAGCTGTTCGTATTGGAAAAATTGTAAATTCTATTTTCGGAGAAATTCCTGATTCCGTAACATTTCATTTATATAATTCATTTGCTAAAACTTACCGTGGACACGGAACTGATAAAGCACTCGTTGCTGGTATCCTAGGAATGGATACTGACAATCATGACATTAAAAATTCATTAGAAATCGCTCACCAAAAAGGCGTTCGCATTTATTGGGATATCCTAAAAGATAGCAATGCCCCCCACCCCAACACTGCTAAAATTACTGTGGAAAAAGGGGATAAAACAATGAGCATTACTGGTGTCTCAATTGGTGGTGGAAATATCGAAGTGACTGAGCTTAATGGATTTTCTGTCTCTTTAAAAATGAATACGCCAACCTTAATTATCGTTCACCAAGATATCCCTGGTATGATTGCCAAAGTAACAGATATTCTTTCTGAACACAACATCAATATCGCTCAAATGAACGTTACTCGTGAACGTGCTGGTGAAAAAGCAATCATGATTATTGAAGTTGACTCACGTGATTGTCATAAGGCTGTTGAACAAATCCAACATATCCCGCACTTACACAATGTGAATTTCTTTGATTAGAAAGGAAAAGAATGTTTTATTCTATTAAAGAATTAGTTGAACAAGCCGATAAAGACTTTAACGGTAATATTGCTGAACTAATGATTACCACAGAAACAGAATTAAGTGGGCGTAGCCGTGAAGAAATCATTCACATCATGAAAAAAAACCTTCAAGTCATGAAAAATTCTGTTACTGATGGACTCACTCCTAGTAAATCAATTAGCGGTTTAACCGGAGGAGATGCTGTCAAAATGGACAACTATCTAAAATCTGGCAAAACCTTATCTGATACAACTGTGCTAACAGCCGTACGAAATGCTATAGCTGTCAACGAATTAAATGCTAAAATGGGACTGGTTTGTGCCACACCGACAGCAGGCTCTGCTGGATGCCTACCTGCCGTTTTAACAACAGCTATTGATAAATTAAACCTTTCTGAAGAGGAGCAACTTGACTTCTTGTTCACTGCGGGTGCTTTTGGACTTGTTATTGGAAATAACGCATCGATTTCTGGTGCTGAAGGTGGTTGTCAAGCCGAAGTCGGCTCTGCTTCTGCAATGAGTGCAGCAGCTCTTGTAAAGGCCGCTGGAGGGTCTGCTTATCAAGCTAGCCAAGCTATCGCCTTTGTTATAAAAAACATGCTAGGTCTTATCTGTGACCCTGTTGCAGGGCTTGTTGAAGTTCCTTGCGTTAAACGTAACGCCCTTGGATCTAGTTTTGCGTTGGTCGCTGCTGATATGGCACTTGCTGGCATTGAATCACAAATTCCAGTTGATGAAGTAGTCGATGCGATGTACCAAGTTGGATCTAGTCTTCCAACGGCGTTCCGAGAAACCGCTGAAGGTGGCTTAGCAGCCACACCAACTGGACGCCGCTTACAAGCTAAAATATTTGGTGAATAATCCACCTAGTATTGAAATACTAAGCGCTAATTTTCTTGCTAATTGACGATTTTGTCAATCAACGTTGACAAAATTTACAGGAGAGTAAATATGAAATCAATCTTATTCGACCTTGATGGAACACTAGTAAATTCTAGCCCCGGTATTAAAGCAGCTTTTAATTATGCTTTTGAAAAGTTACACCTACCTTTACAAACAGATAAACAACTGTCAACATTTATCGGACCTCCATTAGAAGTAACTTTTGGGCAATATTTTGACCAAGCAGACGATGTCAATCACGCTATTAAAACCTTTAGAGACTATTATGGGGAAAAAGGTGTCCATCAAGTCTCTCTTTATAACGGTATCTCAGAAGCACTACAAGAGTTAAACAATCTAAATTACTCACTATTTGTTACCACAAGTAAACACCAACCAATGGCTAATCTCATGTTGTCAGAACTTGGTATCATTTCACATTTTAAAAAAGTCTATGGTTCTACTCCTCAACATTTCCATAAAGCTGATGTGATTAATGCCTGTCTCACAGAACAAGGTATTCAAGCACATGAAGCGGTTATCATTGGTGACACAAAATTTGATATGATTGGTGGTCAAAAAACAGGTGTCAGAAGACTCGGAGTAACATGGGGATTTGGCAGCCTAGAAAGCTTACAAGAACATGGCGCTGAAAGTATTTGCCATCACCCACATGACATTAAAAAAGCACTATCATCTTTATAAGATGATTAGTGCTTTTTCTTTTATTAAATTAGTATCCCCAAGCTGAAAGTCCTTGTGAATTATAAACATTAATAGCAGTTGTAATTTGATCTTGAACAGTAGCTGTAGAACCCCAACCTGGCATCGTTTGGAACAAACCTGACGCTCCTGATGGATTGGCAACATTTGGATCACCATTAGATTCACGAGCAATGATTGCTTCCCAAGTTGACTGAGGAACACCCGTAGCAGCAGCCATTTGTGCTGCTGCAGCTGAACCAATAGCGCCTGCTGTATTTCCGTTTGCAGCAACTACTGTAGATGCTGATGATTGAGTGGTTGAAGATGGTACTGTAGAGCTTGTAGCTACAACAGTCGTAGCATCAGTAACTGGTGCAGATTCAGAACTTGCTACTTCAGATTCCGATGTCTCCTCTACAGATGATGATTCAACTTCTTCACTTTCTTCTACAGAACTGCTAGGCTCTTCTGATTCAGCTTCTGTAGAACTAATATTTGTTGATGACATGTCAGAGCTTTCTGAACTTGACGTTGATACAGATTTAGCAGCTCCTGCTTCTGAACGAGTTGTAATAGTTTCTGCAAATGCTTCTATTTTTGGAATAAGAACAACAATCATTGCCGCAACAAAAATGACTCCAAGGATGCTGACAATAATATTTCTGATTTTTCTATGTTTTGCTTTAGTAATCCTACTATACATAATAAATAAAATATATACCTCTCTAGAACTCCTGTTTCCTATCATATAATTTATTTATTACTCGGAGATTGAAAATATGTTAAAAATATTACAGAGATATTGAAATTAACACCAAGTTCCCAATGAAAACGCTAATTTTTTAAAGTAAAACAAAAAAGATTGAAGAAATTTCTTCAATCTTTTTATTCTAATACTGGTAATTCTATCTCTAAATCTTAGTACCAACCATTTGCATTCCAGAATGCAAGGGCAGCTGACCATGAACCATAACGTCCTGCAACGTATGAATCAGCAACACGTTCTTGGTTTTCAGCTGACAAGTCACCATTTAGGTATGACATTGTCAATTGGTAACGACCATAATATTGACCATTTTGAGCTGTGTAGCTACCGCTTGATTCGCGTTGAGCAATGATTTCTTTAGCTTGAGCGTCTGAAGTACCCAAGTTTGATGTGTAAGAAGTTGTTGTTTCAGCTTGCGCAGCTGGTGCTGCTGCAGCTGAGTTATCAGTAGCTGCTGGTGCAGCTTCTACTGTAGCAGTTTCAGTTGCAACTGGTGCAGTAGCTTCTGGATCTAGTTCTAAGATTTGACCTACAGTAATGAAGTCAACATTTGCGATGCTGTTTACTGAAGCCAATTTTTCAACTGTTGTGTTGTAAGTTACAGCAATTTCAGAAAGTGTATCACCTGATTTAACTGTGTATGAATCTGCGCTAGCAACTGTTGGGATAATTAGTGCTGCTGCAGCGGCTACACCGGCAAGACCAAGTTTAATAGATTTCGATTTAGTTTTAAAAATATTTGTTTGCATTATATGCTCCTTTTTTTGTTTCAAAATTAGTACAGGCTATATAATACAGACTTAATGTTACTCTGGTTTTAGAGTTATATTAAAAATATTACAATTACATTCTTATATTATAAAGAAAACGCCTACAAATTAGGCATTTTAGCTTTCTTTAAGAAAAAATAAGAGAATTCCTAAAATTATGACAAGCAAAATGGTTACTGAATCTTTAACTGTCCACTGTAAAATTCGATATTTTGTACGTCCATCTCCACCTTGATAACCACGTGCTTCCATGGCAAGAGCTAATGCATCCGCACGTTTAAAACTTGAAGCAAAGAGTGGAATGAGGATTGGAATAATCGATTTAACCTTTTGAATAAGACTTCCTTCACCAAAATCAACTCCACGCGCTCTCTGAGCTTTCATAATACGTGTCGTATCATCCATCAATGTCGGAACAAAACGCAAACTCAAAGAAAGCATTAAACCAATTTCATGAGCTGGCACTTTAAAACGAACAAAAGGTTTCAGCAAAGATTCAACAGCATCTGCGAGACTCAACGGTGTTGTTGTCAAAGTTAGAAGCGTTGAAAAGAAGATAATCAAAACAAAACGCATGAATATCAATATCGCTTGACTAAACCCATAACTTGTTATTTTCAAAAAACCAAATTGAAAATAAGTTTCTCCCCCATGTGTAAAGAACATTTGGAACAAAGTCGTAAATAGAATAATACCAATCATGGGACGAACACCTCTTAAAAAGAAGCTGAGTTTAATCTTCGATAATAAAACAACTACTAAAGTAAAAGCAATCATCAATAGATTAGTAACAAGATTATTCGCCCAAAAAACAATGATAATATATAAAATCATCGCTAGAAGCTTACTACGCGGATCTAAACGGTGAATTAATGAATTTCCAGGTACATAACGACCAAGTATTAATTTATCCATGTTTCACCACCTCTGTAAATTCTTCTATAGTAATTGGTAAAGTATCTAAATGTAGACCACGCTTTACAAGCTGTTGAGCAAACTTGGTGATTTTTGGAACACCTAGTTGCTTACTTTCAAGAAATTCAACATCTTGAAAAACTTCTTTAGGATATCCTGAGCGGACTAATTTGCCGCCTTCAAGAACATTAACATAATCAGCATAATTAGCAACATCGTCCATTAGATGGGTTACTAACACAATTGTCATCCCATTTTGGTGTAATTCTTTAAACAATGTCATCAATTCACGGCGCCCTTTAGGGTCTAGACCTGCTGTTGGTTCATCTAAGACTAAAACTTCGGGTTCCATAGCTAAAATACCAGCGATAGCCACACGGCGCATTTGACCACCAGACAACTCAAAAGGATTCTTTTCAAAAAATTCTTCATGAATCCCAACCATAGCCAATTTTTCACGTGCTAACTGCTCAGCTTCTTCCATAGAAACACCAAAATTTTGTGGCCCGAATGCCACATCTTTAAGGACTGTTTCTTCAAAGAGCTGACTTTCAGGAAATTGAAAGACTAGACCAACCTTTTTGCGAACAGGCTTAATTTCCTTATTCTTTGAGTTAGCTGTAATTTTAATATCATCAACAATTACAGCGCCCTCTGTAGGAACGTTAAGACCATTCAAAAGCTGCATAATTGTCGACTTACCTGATCCTGTATGTCCAATGAAAGCCGTATAAGAGCCTTCTTTTATAGTAAGATTAATGTCAAAAAGGGCACGCCCTTCAAATGGTGTCCCCGCTTGATATGTGTAATTTACGCCTTCAAGAGTAATTCCCATAACTGATCTTCTAATTCCTTTTCCGTAAGATAATTCTCTGTAAATTCAAACCCTTTATTCTTTAAAGTAGAGATAAGATTGGCTGAAAAAGGAATATCCAATCCCAAAGTCAATAATTCTTCTCCTCTAGCAAAGAGTTCTCGCGGTGTTGAACTTGATTCAACTTTTCCTTTCTTCATAACCAAGACACGATCGCTTAAGGCAACTTCATCCAAATCATGAGTAATAGACACAACCGTCATATTGTATCGGTCACGAATCTCTTTAATTGTTTGAATTAATTCTAGACGTCCTTCTGGGTCCAACATGCTAGTCGCTTCATCTAAAATAATAATGTTAGGACGCATTGCAATAGCCCCTGCAATAGCCACACGCTGTTTTTGACCACCTGAAAGACGAGCTGGTTCACGATCAGCAAAAGCTGACATGCCAACAAGTTTGAGAGCTTCTTTCACACGTGCTTGCATCTCTTCTAATGGAATTCCCTTATTTTCCAATCCAAAAGCGACATCGTCTTCAACGGTAGCGCCAACAAATTGATTATCTGGATTTTGAAAAACCATTCCAATTTTCTGACGAATGTTCCACACGTTTTCTTCGGTTAAAAGTTCTCCTTCAACAAATATTTGACCTGATTCAGCAGCCAACAGTCCATCAATTAAACGAACTGTTGTTGATTTTCCTGAACCATTATGCCCAATGATAGACAACCATTCTCCTTGTTTCACGTGAAACGATAAATTATCTAAAGTGTAATTTTCTTGATGATCAGTATATTTGAATGTTAAATTTTTGACGTCAATACTGTTAAATGTCATTTAAATGTGTCCTTAAAGAGGAAGCCTGCCCCTTTGAAATAATCATAACCAGAATAAATTGTGAAAATCAAAGCGACATAAAGTAAAATTGCTCCAATAATTGAAAAATGGAAAAGCAAGAAGATAATTGAAAACATTTGGGTAAATGTTTTGATTTTACCTGGCATAGCAGCTGCTAAAACTGTTCCACCATTTTCAACAAGTAGTAAACGAAGGCCAGTAACTGCCAATTCACGGCAAATGATAATCGCAGCAATCCAAGCAGGAATCATCCCCAATTCAACGAGCATGATAAATGCTGTCATTACTAACATTTTGTCAGCCAGTGGATCTGCGAATTTACCAAAGTTTGTAACAACTTGCCATTTTCTTGCAAGATATCCATCTAAATAATCAGTAATACTTGCCAATGCAAAAACTACTGCTGCAACCGCATGACCTGCAGTATTATTCCAGATACATAGAATTAAAATAAATACTGGAATCAAGACAATACGACCTAATGTTAACAAATTAGGAATGTTTTCTTTTTTTGTAAAATCTATTTTCATTTTCCTACCTTACTGAATGTTAATTGTAATATAGCTTAATGTTGTGCTTGTCAAAGCTGATGTATCAACCGCTTGACCATTGATTGAAACTGTAACCCCTGCAGTCACCCCAAGTGTAATCACAGATGTTTTTGTACCTGCAGGAAGTGTTGCTGAATAGCTTGAAACTCCCGTTGAAGAAAGAAGCGTTCCAGCATCACCAGCTTCTGAATTACTTACAGAAACCCAGCTGCTATCTGCACCAGACAAACTAATGTCGACAGTCAAACTGTCTGTAACATTTGATAGATTAACCGTTAAGTTGCTTCCGCCTCCCTCAGTTTCCATCTTCAGTGCCTTTTCATCAGATGAAGATGATTCACTTGTTGAAGATGAACTTTCTGTTGTTGAAGAACTGCTTGAAGCAGATGAACTGTGAACAACAGAATAAGTTGGATTTGAACGGTTACTGTCGCTTTGAAGCTGTGTCCAAGTCACAAAAGAAACAAAAGCTAAAATACCCAAAGCAACTAAACAAAGCAAAATAATTGGAAGATAAGATGCTGTTGTTTCTGAACTCTTATAACGACTTGAACGCGAACCAACACCAAAATCATCCGTTTGTTCAACTTTTGACTTAGGAGCCTGTTTCTTCACTTGTTGCTCTGCTTTTTTATGACTCGGTACAATTGTAATTCTTTCGTCATCCTTGACAGTTGGTTCTTCTTTAGCTGCTTTCTCATCTAATTCAGCCACTTGTTCTCGATAGCGCTTTAATAGTTCAGCTGCATCAACTTCAACCAACTCTGCATATTGTTGAAGATATGTTTCAACTTCATCCTTAGGAATTAATTTAAATTTTTCTAGCTCTAATGCTAAAAGATGTGGTGAAGGAATTGCTGTTTTTTCTTCGACATCTTCTAGTGTCAAATTTTTGGCATTACGACCTTTTCTTAAGATCTCACCAATTGTTTCTTCTCTCATACAAGGTTTCCTTTAATAAAATATAATCAGATTTATTATAGCAAATTTTGACAAGTATTTCGATTTTATTTTGGTAGGATTGTGAATTCTGTCGCATCTGATTGCGTTAAGAAATCAATTCCTGTTTTAAGAACTTCTTCAAAACTTAAAGTCCTTAAAATTTTAGGTACGGCTAAGTAAGTTTCGTCATCAGATAAATGGTTTATAAATTGAGTTGACATATTGTCAATTGAATCCATACTCTTGAAAAAGTCTCCATAAAGCTCTTTTTTTACAATTTCAAAATGTTCCTCTGATAAGTCATCCAAATCATCAGACATTACAACTTTATCTAAATATTGTCGAATATTAGTAGCCATAGCAATTGGTACTGAAGTGTCTAAAGAAATAACCAAAAATTGAAATTGTTGATAGACTTCAATTTCAAAATCAAATGAATCATCAATTTGACCACTTTCGTAGAGTTCTTGATAACGTTTTGATGTCCATCCTAAAATCATGGCAAAGAATATTCTCAAAGATAGTTCTTGACGTAATGTAGAAGCCCCCTCAACTAAAGCTGGGCCTCTTAATCCAATAGCTAATTTTGGTTGAGTCACTTCCATTTGAACAGCTGTTTTAGGGACAACAGGTTCATAGATTAATTCTTGACGATCAAGATTATGAGATACACAACTTTTATCTTTTTGACTCTCTTTAATTTGGTTAAAGATATCATCCTTATCAAAATTACCAACAACCAATAGCGTCATTTCTCGCGGTGAATAAAAAACATCATGATTTTCTTTTAAATCTTCTACAGAAATCCTAGCAATACTTTCCTGAGTCCCAGCAATATCTCTAGCAAGAGCTGTTTTAGGGTACAAATTTTCAAGAACTCCTTGATACAGACGATAATCAGCATCATCCTGATACATATCAATCTCTTGTTCAATAATAGACTTCTCTCGTTCAATTGACTCTTCTGTAAAGGCTATATCTGCTACAAAATGTTGCAACAAATCTAAATTTTCTTTTAAATGATCAACCGTCGAAAAATAGAAACATGTCTTATCAAAAGTTGTAAAGGCGTTACTGTTAGCGCCTGCGTTAGTAAATAATTCAGATACATCTTGTCCATTTTCCAACTCAAACAACTTATGCTCTAAGAAATGAGCAATGCCTTCTTCATATACTTTTACACTTTCATCTATTGTAAACTTGTTGTCAAGGGAACCAAAATTGACAACTAACATGCCACAACTTTCTTGAAAATCGGTCTTAGGAATTAAAAAAACTTTCAAGCCGTTTTCTAATACGGCAGTATACAAATTTTCACCAATTTCAGGGAAAACTTTTTCAACTAATTTTGTCATTTACTTTCCCTCCAAAAAATATAGTGCTTGTAATTTGATTTTTCTTGTCAATTGAAGAATATCTGCTTTACTAACTTTGTCAATGTTGTCAATCATATCATCAACGCTATAGTGATTCTTCAAATATTGGCTATTATAGCTGCGTTCAATCAATACTTTAGGAGAATCTTCAGCTAGTTTTAAATTAACCTGCAGCATTTTTTTCGTTTGTTTTAGAAGTGCTTCAGAGAAACGTCCTGACTTAATTGTTGAAAATTCTTTGTTAATTAGTTGCATCGCACGATTACGATTTTTCTTGTCAATTCCAGCGTAAACATTCAGTAAACCTGTAAAGATATCAAAGTGACTTCCAATGGTATACGCAAGACCTTCTTTCTCGCGAACCTCTGTAAATAAACGTGAATGCGCAAAACCTCCAAATAAGCCATTAAAGATAAGCAGTGTAAAGTAATCCTTGTCACCATGCCGAGTTGGGAAAGAATATCCCAACTGTAAAACCGATTGATTAACTTCTCTATGCTCTAATTTTTCCTGAACAATATTATTAAAGTCTTGTTGGTAGTCAAATACTAAACCTTTGTGACGATCTTCGAAAGGAAATCGATTAAATAATTGCAGCATGCGATAATCATCAAATTCCCCTAATAAAAAGATATCTAGGCGGTCTTCTCGAAGCATCTTTTGAAATTCTTGGAAAGCAGTATAAGAATTTTCAGTAGCTGCTAACTCTGCTGTTCCATATTTTGAAGTTTGAAAAGCTGGATTCGTAAAGAAAAGTTTTTTAAGACCTAGTTCACTGCTGTAAAAACTATCGTCCTTATCAGCTTTTAAATAATTAATCAAATTTGCTTGTTCAAGCTCAAATAACTTAGATTGGTACTGTTCAACCGTCACAAGTGGTGAAAAGAGAACTTGATATAAAAACTCAATAACTTCTTCCAAAAGATTCTCTTTAGTCATCACATACTGATTCTTCATAAAAGCCAGTTCAATATCAACAATGTGAACCAATCCCTTTGTTGATACTTTAGTTGACAAAGTTGCTCCATAAAGACTTGCCAAACGCTCTCTAAATCGTTGAGCAGTTGGATATTTCTCATTGGCAGTTGCTAAAATTTGAGCCACTAAAACACGTCGTGCTACCGTTTTTTGATTAAAATCTCCAGAAAACCGAAAAGTAATATGGTTCATTTTGAATTTTTCGTTTTTGATTAGATGTAATTCAACACCATCAACTATTTTCATTACAAATTCCTTACTAAAAACACTTTATTAGCTAAAATTATACCACGTTTATGTTATAATTACTTGAATTATAAAATGGAGAAAACGATGGAATACAAATTATTTGATGACTATATTACCCTACAAGCTTTACTAAAAGAACTAGGTATTATCCAAAGCGGTGGTGCTATCAAAGCTTATTTAGCAGAAACAACCGTTCTCTTCAATGGCGAAGACGAGAAACGCCGCGGTAAAAAAATTCGTATTGGTGATGTTGTAAGCATTCCAGAGGAAAGTATCATTATTGATATTATCGCACCAACAGACAAAGAAAAAGAAGAGCACCTTGAAGCTATGGCTGAAAAAGCCCGTGTTGCTGCAATTGTTAAAGAATTAAACGCTAAAAATAAAAAAGATAAGAAACAAAGTCAGCCTAAAAAGCAAGCTAAACCAAACAAAGAACGCAAACCCGTTCGTTTCCCAGGAACTTAAGTATGTGGATTCAAAAAATAGCGTTAAAAAATTATCGTAATTATTTAACTAATGAGCTTGAATTTTCCCCAGGACTTAATGTTTTTATCGGAAAAAACGCCCAAGGAAAAACCAATTTCTTAGAAGCTATTTATTTCTTATCTTTAACACGCAGCCACCGTACACGTACAGACAAAGAGCTAATTCACTTTCAAGAAAAAGAACTTCGGGTTTCAGGAATATTACAACGCTCAAGTGGTACGGTTCCCTTAGAAATCAACCTCTCAAGTAAAGGACGAGTTACTAAAGTTAATCACCTCAAACAAGCTAAATTATCTGATTATGTTGGTGTTATGACAGTAGTATTATTTGCACCTGAAGATTTGCAACTCATTAAAGGAGCACCTAGTCTCCGTCGAAAATTTATTGATATTGATTTAGGGCAAATCAAGCCTGTTTACCTGTCTGATTTATCTAATTATAACCATGTCCTCAAGCAACGTAACACCTACCTAAAAACAGCTGAAAAAGTTGATGTCAACTTTCTAGCAGTTCTTGATGAGCAATTAGCTGATTTTGGTAGTCGTGTAATGGAACATCGATTAGACTTTATTTCCAATTTAGAAAAGGAAGCTGACCGATATCACTATGCTATTTCTAATAAACTAGAGCATTTAAAGATTCATTATCTATCATCTATTCCCTTTCAGGACAAAGCTGAAATCAAAAAACAATTTTTAAAAGCTTTGGAAAAGAATCGCAAACGTGATATTTTCAAAAAAAATACCGGCGCAGGTCCTCATCGTGATGATTTAGAATTTTTCATCAATGACATGTCTGCTCATTTTGGTAGCCAAGGACAACACCGTAGCTTGATTTTATCTCTTAAAATGGCTGAGATTGAACTTATCAAGAATGTCACTGGTGATTACCCAATCCTTCTTCTTGATGACGTTATGAGTGAACTAGATAACTACCGACAAACAGAGTTATTAAAAATGATTATTGCTAAAAATGTTCAAACCTTTATCACAACAACAAGTCTTGAACATTTATCACAACTTCCAGAAGAGTTGAAAATTTTCACTGTTAATCAAGGAAATATTGAAGAAAACTAAAAAAGCTGGCAAAAGCCAGCTCTTTTTATGTTTACAATTAAATTGACACTACTGTCAATGATAATTAGTAAGATTTAACAATTCCTAGTAAGACTGCACCAAGAACAAAGCATGCAATACCAATTGCCAACCAGCGCATTTCTTTACGTGTTTTAGTTTCACCCAAGAAGAGGATACCACCCATAATAGAAATGATAACACCTAATTGTGAGAAACTAAAGGCGATTGCTAGACCAGCTTTTGCAGCTGCAAGAAGCATGAAGATGTTACCAACACCCCACATCAAACCAACGATTGCGTTTTTGATAACAACTGTTTCAAATTTAACGTTAAATTTCATGAACATAACAGCACCAAGTACCATACCTACGGCCATTGGGAAGATAACAGCTAAAGCATCGAATTTCATGATGTTGTTAAATAGAATAGTGTAAGAAAGGTAACCAACTGTTGAGTAAGTCAAAGCACGGAAACCTTTACCAAAGTCAGTAAGTTCGCTAGTTTCAACTTTTTCAGCATCTCGTTTACTTGTAAAATAGAATCCGATAACCAAAAGAAGCAAAGCAATAATACCAAGTGTGTATTGAACTGGTTTGCTCCATTCACCAAATACAATGGCACCAATCAAGCTACCAAATACAAGTTGAGCACCACTTGACAATGGGTTACCTACTGAAACACCCATGTATTGCATTGCGCGGAATTGACCGTTTTGACCCATAGACCAAAGCATACCACCAATAATCCCGACAACCCAAAGTGATACTGACATTTCTGGTTGAACAAACAACCATACAACAAAGGCAAATAAAAGCGCCCCTAAAGTCATTCCTAATGTTTGTTGATCTGGTTTA
This sequence comes from Streptococcus vicugnae, assembly GCF_016461705.1. Lineage (GTDB taxonomy): Bacteria > Bacillota > Bacilli > Lactobacillales > Streptococcaceae > Streptococcus > Streptococcus vicugnae. The sequence continues at coordinate 35,743 of NZ_JAEMHW010000005.1, forward strand.
CCTCCAATTTTGTTGCTGACAAACCCGATACTTCCCCATGCTACCATGGGAATTAATGCAAATAAAATACCCTGCATTTTTTCTCCTTTACGATATGTTTTACAGATTAGTAAACGTTGTTTACACTGTTGTAAATATATAATTAACTATTCGCTTTTTATGAAAACGCTTTTTCAGAAAAGTAAAAGAAAATTTCATGTTTTTTGCGAACATAGTTACATATTCTACCATACAACCCACCATTTTGTAAAGGCCTACACAAAAAAATCTCTGATAAGTTGGTAAACTTATCAGAGATTTTTTATATAACATCAATTTATCTTAGTGTACTGAATAGTTTGGTGCTTCATTTGTAATTTGAACATCGTGTGGGTGACTTTCAATCAAACCAGCTCCTGACATTTCAACAAATTGAGCTTTTTCATGAAGAGCTGAGATATCTTCAGCACCAACATAACCCATACCAGCACGAATACCACCAAGAATTTGGAAGACGATATCGGCTACAGCACCTTTATAAGCTACACGACCTTCAATTCCTTCTGGAACAAGTTTGTTAGCTTCGTTAACAGAACCTTGGAAGTAACGATCGCTTGAACCTTTCTTCATAGCTGCAATTGATCCCATACCACGGTAAGTTTTAAATTTACGACCTTGGTAGATTTCAGTTTCACCCGGTGCTTCATCTGTACCAGCAAACATAGAACCAAGCATTACAGCATTACCACCTGCTGCCAAAGCTTTAACGATATCACCTGAGTATTTAATACCACCATCGGCGATAATTGTTTTACCATATTCACGCGCAACAGCTGCTGCGTCATAAATAGCAGTAATTTGAGGAACACCAACACCTGCTACAACACGTGTTGTACAGATTGAACCAGGACCAATTCCGACTTTAACAACGTCTACACCTGCTTCATAAAGAGCACGAGCACCTTCCGCAGTTGCTACGTTACCGGCAATCAATGTACGTTCTGGGAAGTGTTGACGAATTTCAGCAATTTTACGTAGAACACCAGCTGAGTGACCGTGTGCAGTATCGATGACGATAGCATCTGCACCAGCTTCAAACAAAGCTTCTGCACGTTCAAATGTATCTGAAGTAACACCGACAGCACCTGCAACCAAAAGACGACCGAATTCATCTTTAGCAGCATTAGGGAATTCAATAACTTTTTCAATATCTTTGATAGTGATAAGACCTGACAAACGTCCAGCTTCATCAACCAAAGGTAATTTTTCAATACGGTGTTCGTGAAGGATACGTTCAGCAGTTTCCAAATCAGTTCCAACAGGAGCTGTTACCAATTCTTCACTTGTCATATGTGCAGAAATTGGAGCATGGTAATCTGAGATGAAGCGCATATCACGGTTTGTGATAATCCCTACCAATTTACGATTTTCAAGAGTTTCAACAATTGGAACACCACTGATGCGGTAACGTTGCATCAATTCTTCTGCTTCAGAAACAGAATGTTTAGGTGTTAAGAAGAAAGGATCAATGATAACACCGTTTTCTGAACGTTTTACTTTACGGATTTCTTCTGCTTGTTCTTGAATTGACATATTTTTGTGAACAACACCAAGACCACCCGCACGTGCAATAGCAATTGCCATTTTACTGTCAGTAACAGTATCCATAGCCGCTGTCACGATAGGAATGTTCAATGTCAAATTTTTTGCAAGTTTTGTTTGCATGTTAACTTCGTTTGGAAGAACATGACTTTCAGCAGGAATGAGTAGTACGTCATCAAAAGTGTAACCTTTTTTCAAAAATTTAGTGTCCCAATTTGACATTAAATAACCCTCTTTTCTATGTATTTGTAGGGATTTTTTAACCCCAGCTAATTTTTTATTGTTACTATAATAACACGCTCAAATCATTTGTCAATAAATTAAATTCAATTTTTTTCCAAAAATTCTTTCCTATATTAGACTGATTATTTGTGCAATTCTCATTTAAAACAAATGTTACTAATTATCAAAAAAACTCCAAGGCTTTTGCCTTAGAGTTTTATCAATTTTAGAAGTAGTTAATGCCCATAGCTGCTTTAACTTCAGCAAGAGTTTGCCCCGCAACTTCACGAGCTGCTTCACTTCCTTTTTCGAGCATACGGAATACTTCACCCATGTCTTTTGCATATTCTAAACGACGTTCACGAATTGGCGCCAATTCACGTTCAAGAATCTCAAGCAAGTAACGTTTTGTTTTTACATCACCAAGACCACCACGTTGGTAATGTTCTTTCATAGCGGCAATCTCTGCTTGATCTTCTTCACGTCCAAAAATATCAAGGTAATGGAAAACCATGTTTCCTTCAATTTGTCCTGGATCTTCAACACGGATATGATTAGGATCTGTGTACATGCTCATTACTTTTTTACGAACAGTATCAGCATCATCAGACAAATAGATACCATTTCCAAGAGATTTAGACATTTTCGCATTACCATCTAGCCCTGGCAAACGACCAGCTGCTTCATTTTTAGGGAAAATTCCTTCTGGTTCAACCAAAACATCTGTTTTATAAGTGTGATTGAAGCTACGTACAATTTCACGTGTTTGTTCAATCATTGGTTTTTGGTCATTTCCAACTGGCACATAATTAGCTTTAAAAGCTGTAATATCTGCTGCCTGAGAAATTGGGTAAACCAAGAATCCTGTTGGAATTGAGCTACCAAAACCTTTTTGAGCAATTTCTGTTTTAACTGTAGGATTGCGTTCCAAACGTGACAATGATACCAAGTTCATGTAGTACATTGTCAACTCAGCCAACTCAGGAATCTGACTTTGAATGAAAATCGTAGATTTGGCTGGATCAAGTCCTACTGACAGGTAGTCCAATGCAACATTTCCAACTGATTCTCTGATAATTTCAGACTCTTTAGCATGGTCTGTCAAAGCTTGTTGGTCTGCTAAGAAAACAAACATATCATATTTGTCTTCATTTTGTAGAAGTACACGATTTTTTAGACTTCCAACATAGTGTCCTAGGTGCAATTTCCCTGTTGGACGGTCACCTGTTAAAATAATTGGTTTTGCCATTTTATCACCTCAAAATTAATTTCAAAAATAAAACACCCACACGTCGTAAAACGACGTGAGGGCGTTATCAATACGCGGTACCACCTCAATTGATAGGAGAATCCTACCATCTCTTTACCACTATAATAAAAATTTACACGATAAATGTAAAGATTATTCTTTTTAACCATCAGCCCATTCATGTAAGGTTACTACTGATTCCCAGCACCATCAGCTCTCTAAAAGTACGCGTTTACATTACTCTTCTGAATCTCCTTCATTTTATGAAATTATAGCCTCTTTGTCAAGCTAACACCACCTTTTCTCCTAAATCATCCCTATCAATAAAATAGAATAATTATACATTTCGTTTCTTAATTAAATTAGAAAATGAGAAATTCCTTTTTACCAGCAAAAATCTTGACGATAAAGGGCTTCTTTGCCATAATATAATCGTTTGTTATAAAAAAGAGGACTACATATGAAGAAAAAACTAATTGATTTTGGGCTCGTAACTGCTGGAGCCTTTATTGCTGCTGTTGGCTTTAACAGTTTTTTCCTTGAAAACCATATTGCTTCTGGTGGTGTTGTTGGATTAGCTGTTAGTTTGAAGGCTTTATTCGGGTGGAATCCTGGTAATTTCGTTATGATTACCAACGTTCCATTGCTATTAGCTTGTTTTCTTTTTCTAGGAAAAGAGACATTTTTTAAGACTATCTATGGCTCTTGGATTTATTCTATTTTTGTTAAATTAACAGAAGGTTTGCCAAATTTGACTCATAATCCACTTCTTGCTGCTTTATTTGGTGGCATCATTTGTGGATTTGGTTTGGGAGTTGTTTTCTGGGGAAATTCTTCAACTGGTGGTACAGGTATCATCACACAAATTCTCCATAAATACACTCCACTCCCACTAGCTGTTGCCATGACAATCGTTGATGGTTGTAGTGTAGCTATGGGATTTGTTGCTTTTGATGTTGACACAGTCATGTACTCAATTATTGGTTTGTTAGTCATCGGTTATGTTGTTAATAGTATGCAAATTGGTGTCACTTCATCGCGCAACATCATGATTATTTCACCACAAAATGCTTTAATAAAAGATTATATCTCAACACAAGCTGACCGAGGGGTAACAGAAATTCCTGTTACTGGTGGTTTTTCAGGTGACCATCAAACAATGTTGATGACAACTGTCTCACGCCAAGAGGTTCCTCGTTTAGAAAAAAATATTCAAAAAATCGACAAAACTGCATTTATCGTTGTTATGCCTGCTACACAAGTTATGGGACGTGGCTTCAGCCTCAAAAAATACTATAAACTTGATGAAAAAGATGCCATTTTACCAATGTAACCCAAACGTAACTCAAAGCCCCACTTCTCTAATTGAAAATTGGGGCTTTTTCATGTACAATGAGCTTATAGATAAATATTATGAGGTGAAAAATTGCTTACAGTTTCTGATGTATCACTACGTTTCAGCGATAGAAAACTGTTTGATGAAGTTAACATCAACTTTACAGCTGGAAATACCTATGGTTTGATCGGTGCCAACGGTGCAGGAAAATCTACATTCTTGAAAATCTTGGCTGGAGATATCGAACCAACAACAGGTCATGTTTCCCTTGGACCAGATGAACGTTTATCAGTTCTTCGTCAAAATCACTTTGACTACGAAGAAGAACGTGCCATCGACGTTGTTATCATGGGGAATGAACGCCTTTATAACATTATGAAAGAAAAAGATGCTATCTACATGAAACCTGATTTTTCAGATGAAGATGGTGTCCGCGCAGCAGAATTAGAAAGCGAATTTGCTGAGCTTGGCGGTTGGGAAGCAGAGAGTGAAGCTTCACAATTGCTTCAAAACCTTAATATTCCAGAAGACCTTCACTACCAAAATATGAGTGAACTTGCTAATGGTGATAAGGTGAAAGTCCTTCTTGCCAAAGCTCTTTTTGGTAAACCAGATGTTCTTCTTCTTGACGAACCAACCAATGGTCTTGATATCCAATCAATTTCTTGGCTTGAAGACTTCTTGATTGACTTTGAAAATACTGTTATCGTTGTATCCCATGACCGTCACTTCTTGAACAAAGTATGTACACACATGGCCGACCTTGATTTTGGTAAAATCAAACTTTACGTTGGTAACTACGATTTCTGGAAACAATCTTCTGAACTTGCTGCTCGTTTGCAAGCTGACCGCAATGCCAAAGCAGAAGAAAAAATCAAAGAATTACAAGAATTCGTTGCTCGTTTCTCTGCCAATGCTTCAAAATCAAAACAAGCTACTTCTCGTAAAAAAATGCTTGATAAAATTGAAATTGAAGAGATTGTTCCATCAAGTCGTAAATACCCATTCATCAACTTTAAAGCTGAGCGTGAGCTTGGTAAAGACCTTCTAACAGTTGAAAACCTATCTGTAAAAATCGATGGTGAAACTGTTCTTGATAATATCAGTTTTATCTTACGTCCAGGTGATAAAACAGCCTTTATCGGACAAAACGACATTCAAACAACAGCTCTTATCCGTGCTTTGATGGATGATATCGAGTACGAAGGAACAATCAAATGGGGTGTCACAACAAGTCGCTCTTATCTTCCTAAAGATAATTCACGTGATTTTGCATCTGGTGAATCAATCCTTGAATGGCTTCGTCAATTTGCTGCTAAAGAAGAAGACGATAACACATTCCTTCGAGGATTCCTTGGTCGTATGCTCTTCTCTGGAGATGAAGTTAACAAATCTGTTAGCGTCCTTTCAGGGGGAGAAAAAGTGCGCGTGATGCTTTCTAAACTGATGCTTCTCAAATCAAATGTTCTTATCCTTGATGATCCAACAAATCACTTAGATTTGGAATCAATCTCAAGCTTGAACGATGGATTGAAAGATTTCAAAGAATCTATCATCTTTGCTAGTCACGACCACGAATTCATCCAAACTTTAGCTAATCACATCGTTGTTATTTCTAAAAATGGGGTCATTGACCGTATTGACGAAACATACGATGAATTTCTTGAAAATGAAGAAGTTCAAGCAAAAGTTAAAGAACTTTGGAAAGACTAATCATTCTGTCATAGTTTACTGTGACGTTTACAATACTTTACATTATAGAAAAGAAACAGGTTGGGATTTTTATCTCAACCTGTCTTACTAACATTATGAAATTAAAATCTTTTAAACTAACAAATAATATCATTTACTACCTAACAGCATTCTGTTTACCTTTCGTTATCTTATTTCTAGCTCTTTTAGCTGAAGATATTACCCTAAACGGTGAGACAACTATTTTAGCTAGTGATGGTTTTCATCAGTATGTTATTTTCGCTGAAAATCTACGAAACATCTTACATGGCTCAGATAGTCTATTTTATACTTTTACAAGTGGACTCGGTTTAAATTTTTATGCTCTAATTAGTTATTATCTTGGAAGTTTCTTCTCACCTTTGGTCTACTTCTTTAGCTTAAAGAGCATGCCAGATGCTATTTATCTCTTTACTTTATTAAAAGTTGCCTGCATGGGGTTATCTAGTTTCTATAGTCTTCGTCAACTTTATCCAAAGGTATTAAAACCATTTACCGTTATTCTGTCAACCTCATATGCTCTAATGAGTTTTGCTGTTAGCCAAATTGAGATTAACATGTGGTTAGACGTTTTTATCCTCTTACCTCTAATCATTCTTGGACTCCATCGATTACTAGATCAGAAAAAATTTGTCCTATATTACATTACCTTAACCATTCTCTTTATCCAAAATTACTACTTTGGTTTTATGGTTGCCATTTTCCTTGTCCTTTATTTTCACGTTCAAGTAAGCAAAGAAAAGCACTGGAAAACGATTGGACGTCAATTTATAGACTTTACAATTGTGTCAATCTTAGCTGGACTATCTAGCTGTGTAATGCTCTTGCCAACTTACCTAGACCTATCAACACATGGGGAGAAATTTTCTACCTTTACAGAATGGTTTACAGAAAATTCATGGTTTCTTGATTTATTTGCCAAAAACTTTGTTGGCTCTTATGACACAACTAAATTTGGCTCAATTCCTATGATTTATGTGGGAATTTTCCCTCTAATTTTGGCCATTATCTTCTTTACAATCAAGTCAATCAAATGGCAGACACGTTTAGCCTGCAGTGTTGTTTTGCTGCTAATTATCGCAAGTTTTTACCTTGAACCTTTAGACTTAATGTGGCAAGGGATGCATTCACCAAATATGTTCCTTCACCGTTACTCTTGGACTTTTTCAATAATCATTATTCTTCTAGCAGCAGAAACTTTATCACATCTCAAAGAACTAACTGTTAAACACTATCTTATTGGAATTATTCCTCTAGTCGTTGGATTTTTAGCTACAACGCTACTGAAAAGTCATTATCAATTTTTAGAAGCACCACAAATCATTATTACGCTTTCTTTCTTAACAGCTTATGCCATTATATTGATTAGCTACGCTAAACAGTACCTAACCTTTAACTTATTTGTCAGCTTTACACTTCTCTTTACATTATTTGAAATATCACTGAACACTTATTATCAGATTACCGCATTAAATAATGAATGGGTATTTCCATCACGTCAAAGTTATGAACTTCATTTGACAGATACAGAACAACTCATCAAAAAAGCTAATAAGCTTAATACTACTTTTTATCGTACAGAAGAGTTACTTCCTCAAACAGGTAACGATAGCATGAAGTATAATTATCATGGTATTTCCCAATTTTCATCTATTCGAAATACCACTTCCAGCAGTACACTAGATCGCCTAGGATTTAAATCAACAGGAACCAATCTCAATCTTCGCTATCAAAATAATACTTTGTTAATGGATAGTTTATTTGCTGTAAAATACAATCTCTCAGAAACAGATGTCAACAAATTCGGATTTCACTATGTAAGTGACTCTGGCGATACGTCATTATACGAAAATCAATATGCTAGCCAACTCGCTATTTTAACAAATGGCCTTTACAAAGATGTTGACTTCAGTGTCAACACACTTGACAACCAAACCAACTTGATTAACAATTTGACCGGCCTTTCTGAAAGCTACTTTACTCGTGTAGCTTCTCAATTAACAGGTGGAGCTAATCTTCTAAACGGCCGTGTAACATCAAGTAATGACGATGAATTAAATGCACATGCCAATTACGATTTAACCGTAGCTCCTAATACTCAACTTTATGTTAGTGTTCCCAATATCACATTTTCTAATGAAAACAGCCAAAAGGTACAAATCACTGTCAACGGTAAAACAGTAGACTATACGACTGATAATGCCTATACCTTCTTTGATCTTGGTTATTTTGAAAATAGTCAAACTTTACATGTCTCACTTACATTTCCTGATAACAATCAAGTGTCATTTAATCAACCTAATTTCTATGCGCTTGATATAGCAAATTACCAAAAAGCTATGACTATTATTGATAACCAAAATGTTAAAGTAACAACCCATAAAAATACCGTAACAGCTACCTACAAAACTAATAAAACTTCATCACTCTTCTTTACTATTCCATATGATAAAGGGTGGACAGCCACTCAAAATGGACAAAAAATCACCTTATCAAAAGCACAAGACGGCTTTATGAAGGTTGATGTGAAACCTGGAAAAGGAAAAGTTATCCTAACTTATGTTCCAACAGGATTTAAAGAAGGTGTCGTTTTATCACTAATTGGTATCACATTATTTGCAAGCTATAATACCGTCAGAAAACGAAAAAACAAAAGGAAGTGAGATAAAAAGGGTATAAAAGTTAATTAACGTGTGAACCTACTCAGCAGTGATTGATTGACACTAAAGTCAGTAATCACTGTTTTTTATATTTCCTGACAGAGACCTTTAACAATCCAGATTGTTAAAGTACAAAACCACTGCGTAATACTTATTAAAACTACAGAAAAAGAGGCTAGAACAAATGTTCTAGCCTCTCTGAGTAATAAAAAATCCTAAGTAAAACTTAGGAAGGTGTCTTATCACTCCGGCAGTAGGACTCGAACCTACGACATCATGATTAACAGTCATGCGCTACTACCAACTGAGCTATGCCGGATAAACAAAAAAACTGCTAAGCAGTAGTTTTATAGTCCGTACGGGATTCGAACCCGTGTTACCGCCGTGAAAAGGCGGTGTCTTAACCCCTTGACCAACGGACCAGAAGTTTTAGGATTTCCCCTCAACACCCTTATTATTATACCAGATATTTTTTCTTTGTCTATAGTTTTTTTCAATTTTTTTTTACTTTTTTTGAAGTTTTTTGCACTAAATTATCGCCAAAAAATTCAAATAATTTTAACGTGCTAAAAAGCCTTTAATATCAAGCATTTACAGGTGAACTTTCGTTAAAGAAGAAAATTGTTTACTAGTAAAAAAGCAATTTTTTCTTTTACTTATTCTTTACTTTTTAAAAACCAAGCAGGCCAGTGTAAAGTTCGATTTTTAGTTGACAGAAAAGCTGTTATTTTGATAGAATGATTAAGTTGATATGGTCTCATAGCTCAGCTGGATAGAGCATTCGCCTTCTAAGCGAACGGTCGCAGGTTCGAATCCTGCTGGGATCAAATCTTAAACCGGCTTTAGCCGGTTTTTTTTATGCATTAATGTTTCACATGGAACAAAAAAACAGCTCACAAGAACTGCTTTTTTACTTATGATAAGGACTTCCTTGTTGAATCATAAAAGCTCGATAAATTTGTTCTGCTAAAACTAAACGCATCAACTGGTGGGGAAGCGTTAATAAGCCAAAGCTTAACTTAAGATTTGCGCGCTTTTTGACCTTATCAGCTAATCCAAGACTTCCTCCAATAACAAATACAATATCTGAATAGCCCCTCAAAGTAGCATCAGCAATCACCTTGCTAAATTCTTCTGATGGTAATTGCTTGCCTTCAATCGCTAAAACAATGACATAATCACGATCAGATATCTTGGCTAAAATACGGTCGCCCTCTTTTTCCATAATTTGGTGATTTTGCGCATCACTAGCATTATCTGGTGTTTTTTCATCAGGCAGCTCAACAATTTCAAATTTGGCAAAACGGCTCATACGTTTGCCGTACTCAGCAATACCATCTTTTAGGTATTTTTCCTTTAATTTTCCAACAGCAATAATTTTTACTTTCATGCTTTCTATTCTACCACATATTCACAAGCTTTTCACACATTATCCACATGTTAACAATCTATAAACAGGCTTAATATCGCCATAATTTAGGGATTTTCAATCAAACTTCAAAAGTTTTCCACAGCCTGTGGATTACTTTCTTTTTTTGCTCTTTTAAGGTATAATTAAGTCGTTTTTTATATTCTATCTGTAAATTAAAAAGGGAGGTAGAGACGTGAAAAAATTAAAATTTCAAAAAGTCAATTACAAAAAAATGCTTAAACCATTATCGGTTATTTTAATCGGTTTTATTGGAGGGGTCGTCGGAACCTTGCTCATTTTAAATATGGCTGGCATCTCAATCAATAATGTAAGTGGATCAAATACCAAAACCACAACAAGTAAGGTAAGCTATTCAAACTCAAATGATACAACAAAAGCTGTCGAAAAAGTGGGAGAATCAGTTGTATCAGTCATTAATTATCAGTCAAATACAGCATCAAATGATTTATATACTCAAATGTTTGGTGGCAATTTAGATAATAACACTAATAATAATGGCTCAGATAGTGATTTAAGCATCGCTAGTGAAGGTTCTGGGGTGATTTACAAAAAAGATGGCAATTCTGCTTACGTCGTTACTAATAACCACGTTGTCGATGGTGCTAGTCAAATCGAAATCATGCTTTCTGACGGTACAAAAGTAGTCGGTGAATTAGTCGGTGCCGATACATACTCAGATATCGCCGTTGTCAAAATTGCTTCTGATAAAGTCACAACGGTAGCTGAATTTGCTGATTCAGATAAAATTACTGTTGGTGAAACAGCCATTGCTATTGGTAGCCCTCTAGGTACTGATTATGCAAACTCTGTTACGCAAGGTATTGTATCAAGCCTAAGCCGTACGGTAACAATGACAAACGATGATGGAGAAACTATTTCAACTAATGCCATCCAAACAGATGCCGCTATTAACCCTGGTAACTCTGGTGGTGCTTTGATTAACATTGAAGGACAAGTGATTGGTATTAATTCAAGTAAAATTTCTTCTACCTCAGATTCTGGATCAGGTAATTCTGTAGAAGGTATGGGATTTGCTATTCCAGCTAATGATGTGGTTAAAATTATTAATCAATTAGAAGCAAACGGAAAAGTTATCCGTCCAGCACTTGGTATCACAATGGCTAACCTAAGTGATTTGTCAACAACAACAATCAGTCGCCTAAATATTCCAACTAGCGTCACAGCTGGTATCGTCGTTGCTTCAGTTCAATCAGGTATGCCTGCTGAAGGAACACTTAAAAAATACGATGTGATTACAGCTATCGATGATAAAGATGTTTCTTCTATCACAGATCTTCAAAGTGTCCTTTACGGTCATTCAACTGGAGATTCTATCAAGGTAACCTTCTATCGTGGTACTGAAAAGAAAACAGAAACTATTAAACTAACGAAAACAACACAAGACCTCTCTTCATCAAATCAATAATTTAACTAAAAACTAATGAGGCTGAGCTTCTCAGCTTCATTTTTTAAAGGAAAAAACTATGATTGAAACACTTAATCTCATACCTATTGACGATATTGCTCCAAATCCTTACCAACCTCGCTTGAAATTTAAGCAAGAAGAATTAGAAGAACTTTCTCGCTCAATAAAAGCAAACGGCCTCATACAGCCGATAATCGTCCGTAAATCAGATATTTTTGGTTACGAGCTCATTGCAGGAGAAAGACGTCTTAAAGCATCAAAAATGGCTGGTTTAAGCGAAATTCCTGCAATTATAAAAGATATTACTAATAAAGAAAGCATGCAGCTTGCCATTGTCGAAAATTTGCAGCGCTCTGACCTCAATCCTATTGAAGAAGCCAAAGCTTATCAGCAACTCTTAGACAGAAATCAAATGACACATGAAGAACTGGCTCAATTTATGGGAAAATCTCGCCCCTACATTACCAATTGCTTGCGCTTATTAAATCTGCCTCAAAGTATTTCTAAAGCCGTCGAAAAAGGTGAACTTTCCCAAGGACACGCGCGCGTGCTACTGACACTCAAAGAAGAAAAAGAGCAGGAGAAGTGGTACCAAAAAATAATAATTGAAGAAATTAGTGTTCGCAAATTAGAACAATTGGTAAAATCCAGTAAAAAGAAAAAAACTTCTCCCAAAACCAATAAAAAAAATATTTTTATTCGTCATCAGGAAGAAGAATTATCAAAATTATTAGGTCTTCCTGTCACCTTATCCCTTTCTAAAAGTGGCTTTAAAGGTGACCTACAATTACATTTTCAGTCTGAAGAAGACTTTAACAGAATTATCAACAGGCTAAAATAGCCTGTGAATTTCGATTTTACATTTTCAGAGTTTTCCACAATAAAAATAGGCTTAAATCACTGATTTTAGGCCTTTTCTTATGTTATCCACACCTTGTGGATAACTTTTATAAACAGTGTGGATTTTTTATTTTCAACATTGTGGAAAACTTTATTGTTTTATGTTAAAATAATCTATGAATTATCCACAAAAAGGAAATGACTATGACTGAAAATGAACAAATTTTTTGGAATAGGGTCCTTGAACTGGCGAAAAGTCAACTAAAACAAGCAACATATGAATTTTTTGTTTTAGACGCTCGGTTAATTCAAATTGAGCAAAATACGGCGACAATTTACCTGGATCCTATGAAAGAACTGTTTTGGGATAAAAATTTAAAACCAATCATTTTAACGGCTGGTTTTGAGGTTTATAATGCTGAAATTGTAGTCAACTATGTCTTTGAAGAAGATTTAGCAAAACAGACAGTAGCAGAACCGACATCTCAAGTTCTCCAAACACCACAAAAGAACAACTTGCCACAGGTTGATTCAGACTTGAACACAAAGTATACTTTTGACAACTTTGTCCAAGGTGATGAAAACCGTTGGGCCTTTTCTGCGTCTTATGCCGTTGCTGACGCACCCGGTACAACTTACAACCCCTTGTTTATCTGGGGTGGACCCGGACTTGGAAAAACCCATTTGCTTAATGCCATTGGTAATGCGGTATTGCAAAACAACCCTAAAGCGCGTGTGAAATACATCACTGCGGAAAATTTTATCAATGAATTTGTCATCCATATTCGTTTAGACACTATGGAAGAATTAAAAGAAAAATTCCGTAATCTTGATGTTTTGCTAATCGATGATATCCAATCATTAGCTAAAAAAACATTATCTGGTACACAAGAAGAGTTTTTCAATACCTTTAATGCACTTTACGATAATAACAAACAAATCGTACTGACCAGTGACCGCACACCAGATCATCTCGATAACCTCGAACAACGTCTGGTCACGCGCTTCAAGTGGGGCTTAACCATCAATATCACACCACCTGATTTTGAAACACGTGTGGCTATTTTGACTAATAAAACACAAGAGTACGATTATATTTTCCCTCAAGATACTATCGAATATCTCGCTGGGCAATTTGACTCTAACGTACGTGATCTAGAAGGAGCTTTAAAAGACATTAGCCTTGTAGCAAGTATTAAAAAAGTTCAAACGATTACCGTAGATATTGCAGCAGAAGCCATTCGTGCACGTAAGCAAGATGGTCCAAAAATGACTGTTATCCCAATTGACGAAATTCAAAGTCAAGTTGGTAAATTCTACGGTGTTACTGTCAAAGAAATCAAGGCAACCAAACGTACACAAGATATTGTTTTAGCACGTCAGGTAGCCATGTATTTGGCTCGTGAAATGACAGATAACTCACTTCCAAAAATCGGAAAAGAATTTGGTGGACGTGATCACTCAACCGTTCTACATGCCTACAACAAAATCAAAAATATGTTGGCTCAAGACGATAGTTTGCGAATCGAAATTGAAACCATCAAAAACAAGATTAAGTAGGACTTGTGGATAAGTGATAAAAAACAATGCAATTTATCCACAAGTTGTTAACAACTCTTGCTCTGTGATTTTTCAGGCGTTTTGAGAGTTATCAACAGTTTAAACAAGACCTACTACTACTACTAACTTAATACTTATAAAATAAAGGAGTTATCTCATGATAAAGTTCTCAATTAATAAATCCTTCTTTCTTCAAGCATTGAATGCAACCAAGAGAGCAATCTCTTCAAAGAATGCTATTCCAGTTTTATCTACTATCAAAATTGAAGTTCAAAATAGTAACATTACCTTAACAGGTTCTAATGGACAAATTTCAATCGAAAATACTATTCCAACTTCTAATGAAAATGCAGGTCTTTTGATTACTTCACCCGGTGCAGTACTATTAGAAGCAAATTTCTTTATTAATATTGTCTCAAGTCTTCCAGATGTTACTTTAGATTTTGAAGAAATTGAGCATCATCAAATCGTATTGACAAGTGGTAAATCAGAAATTACCTTAAAAGGTAAAGACGTAGATCTTTACCCACGTCTTCAAGAAATGGAAACTGAAAATCCATTAGTTTTGGAAACAAAATTATTGAAATCTATTATCACTGAAACTGCCTTTGCAGCCAGTCTTCAAGAAAGTCGTCCAATTTTGACTGGTGTTCATATGGTACTTAGTGATCATAAAGATTTTAAAGCAGTCGCAACTGACTCACACCGTATGAGTCAACGTAGATTGACTTTAGAAAATACGTCAAATGACTTTAATGTTGTTATTCCAAGTAAATCATTACGTGAATTTGCAGCAGTCTTTACAGATGATATTGAAACTGTTGAAGTATTCTTTTCAGACAGCCAAATGCTTTTCCGCAGTGATTACATTAGTTTCTATACACGTCTTCTAGAAGGAAATTATCCTGATACAGATCGTCTATTGACAAACTCATTTGAAACAGAAGTAACGTTCAATACAGTTGCTCTTCGTTCAGCAATGGAACGTGCTCACTTGATTTCAAATGCTACTCAAAACGGAACTGTAAAACTTGAAATTGTTAATAATAATGTATCAGCTCACGTTAACTCTCCTGAAGTTGGTAAAGTAAACGAAGAGTTGGATATTATTGACCAATCAGGAAGTGACTTAACCATTAGTTTTAACCCAACTTACTTGATTGAAGCTCTTAAAGCTTTGAAGAGCGAAACAGTTGTTATCCGTTTCATTTCTCCAGTACGTCCATTTACATTAATGCCAGGTGATGATGCTGAAAACTTTATCCAATTGATTACACCTGTTCGTACAAACTAAAAATCTTTAAGGAAACTTTAAGGATGAATTCGTATACTATAATCATCCTAAAACTTTTCTTTTTCATAATCTCCAGCAAGGGCACCGTCTATACAGTGCTCTTGCTTTTTATGTTATAATATCTTTTGATATGACACTTTATATTATTGCTAATCCTCATTCAGGAAATCGTAGTGCCAAAGATGTTATTACAACGTTGAAAAATAAGCTAAATCAAGAGATAGCTGTTTTTCTAACGCGATATCCAGATGATGAAAAAAATCAAGTTAAATACGTTTTGGAAACATTTCAGCGTGATCAAGATAGATTATTAGTTCTAGGTGGTGATGGCACCTTGTCAAAGGTTTTATATTATTGGCCAGCTAGCCTTCCTTTTGCTTATTATCCACTTGGTTCTGGAAATGATTTTGCGCGTGCTCTTGGGTTGAAAAAAGATTTTACACGTCTTATTGAGTCTACTAAGCAAGAACCAAAAGAAATTACGGTTTATACTTATCAGAATGGATTGGTCTTAAACAGTTTGGATCTTGGTTTTGCTTCTTGGGTTATTAACCATGTTGAACAGTCACAACTAAAAGCTAGACTTAATAAATATCATTTGGGAAAATTGACTTATATCATAACAGCCATTCAATGTTTGATTAAAAAGCCTGCTTTGGCTTCGCTTTGTTTGGAGACTGAGTCAGGAGAATTGGTTGAGGTCAATAATCATTTTTTCTTTTCACTTGCCAATAATACTTATTTTGGTGGTGGTGTGATGATTTGGCCACATGCGACAGCTTATTCAGAACAATTAGATTGTGTTTATGCTAAGGGTGAGACTTTATGGGAACGCGTCTTAGTTTTATTAAGTCTTGTTTTTAAAATTCATGAATACTCACCTTATCTGCAGCATCAGTCGTATAAAGAGGTGACCATTAGGACACCTGAAAAAAGTTTAGTAGAGATTGATGGTGAAATCGTGTCATTGGATGAAGTGACACTAACACCTCAAAAGCGTTATATTTATCTGTAAAGGAGAAATCATGTACGAAATTGGAAGTCTTGTTGAAATGAAGAAACCTCATGCTTGTACCGTTAAGGCAACTGGTAAAAAGGCAAATGAGTGGGAAGTGATTCGCATTGGAGCTGATATTAAAATTCGTTGCACTAACTGTGATCACGTTGTCATGATGAGTCGTCATGATTTTGAACGTAAGTTGAAGAAAGTATTATAATATTTAAAATCATTAAGTCTGCGCATATAGCAGGCTTTTTTGAGTAATTTTATGCTATAATAGTTGTGATTGAATAAATTTAACGGAGACTAATAAAATATGGCTTTAACAGCAGGTATTGTTGGTTTACCAAACGTCGGAAAATCAACTCTTTTTAATGCGATTACAAAGGCAGGTGCGGAAGCTGCTAACTATCCTTTCGCGACAATTGATCCTAACGTTGGTATGGTAGAAGTTCCAGATGAACGTCTACAAAAATTGACTGAACTTATCACACCTAAAAAGACAGTTCCAACAACTTTTGAATTTACTGATATTGCGGGTATTGTAAAAGGAGCATCTCGTGGTGAAGGTCTTGGTAATAAATTCCTTGCTAACATTCGTGAAGTAGATGCTATTGTTCACGTTGTTCGTGCATTTGATGATGAAAATGTTATGCGTGAACAAGGGCGTGAAGATGCTTTTGTTGATCCACTTGCTGATATTGATACAATTAACTTGGAATTGATTCTTGCTGACTTAGAATCAGTTAACAAACGCTATGCGCGTGTTGAAAAAGTGGCACGTACACAAAAAGATAAAGATTCTGTTGCAGAATTTAACGTTCTTCAAAAAATCAAGCCAGTACTTGAAGATGGAAAATCAGCTCGTACAATTGAATTCACCGAAGATGAACAAAAAATTGTTAAACAATTGTTCCTTTTGACAACAAAACCAGTTCTTTATGTAGCAAACGTTGATGAAGATAAAGTTGCTAACCCAGACGACATCGAATATGTAAAACAAATTCGTGAATTCGCAGCAACTGAAAATGCTGAAGTTGTCGTTATCTCAGCGCGTGCGGAGGAAGAAATTTCAGAACTTGATGATGAAGATAAAGAATTCTTCCTTGAAGATCTTGGATTGAAAGAATCTGGTGTCGATCGTTTGACTCGCGCAGCTTACCATTTGCTTGGTCTCGGAACTTACTTTACTGCGGGTGAAAAAGAAGTTCGTGCATGGACATTTAAACGCGGTATTAAAGCTCCTCAAGCAGCTGGTATCATTCACTCTGACTTCGAACGTGGATTCATCCGTGCGATTACAATGTCTTACGATGATTTAATTAAATATGGTTCAGAAAAAGCTGTCAAAGAAGCAGGTCGTCTTCGTGAAGAAGGGAAAGATTATGTGGTTCAAGATGGTGATATCATGGAATTCCGCTTTAACGTCTAAGCAAAAATCATAATAAAACATCAAATGAGGTTGGAAAAAAGTTTTTCCAGCCCTTTTGGCATTTGAAAGGAAAAAATAATGGTAAAAATGATTGTTGGTCTGGGAAACCCAGGCAGTAAATATCACGAAACAAGACACAATATTGGCTTTATGGCAATTGACCGTTTAGCCAAAGATTTGAATGTGACTTTTTCAGAAGAAAAGAATTTTAAAGCTGAAGTAGGTTCTTGCTTTTTAAACGGAGAAAAAGTTTATTTAGTTAAACCAACAACTTTTATGAATAATTCAGGAATTGCAGTTCATGCTTTGCTGACTTATTATAATATTGCTATCGAAGATTTCATGGTGATTTATGATGATTTAGACATGGAAGTTGGACGTATTCGTCTCCGTCAAAAAGGTTCAGCTGGTGGTCATAATGGTATTAAGTCTATTATTGCTCACACAGGAACACAGGCATTTGACCGTATTAAAGTGGGTATTGGACGTCCTAAGCAAGGTCGCTCAGTTGTCGATCATGTTCTTGGAAAATTTGACAAAGACGACTATATCACTGTTACTAACACACTTGAAAAAGTTACTGATGCTGTTCAATTTTACTTACAGGAAGCTGATTTTGTAAAAACAATGCAAAAATTTAATGGGTAAGTCTATGAATATTATTGATTTATTTAGTCAAAATAAGCTGATTCAGTCATGGCATGGGGGTGTATCTAATCTTGGCAGACAACTTGTCATGGGTTTGTCAGGAGCAAGTAAAGCTCTTGCTATCGCCTCAGCTTATCAGGCTAATGAAGAAAAAATAGTAGTTGTCACATCAAGTCAAAACGAGGTTGAAAAACTAGCTAGTGATTTATCTGGTTTGATTGGTGAGGATAATGTTTACACGTTTTTTGCGGATGATGTCGCTGCTGCAGAATTTATTTTTGCATCAATGGATAAAGCTCATTCGCGCCTAGAAGCTTTAAATTTTTTACAGGATAATAATCAATCTGGTATCTTGATTACAAGTCTAGTAGGGGCACGTGTTTTACTACCAAATCCTAAGGCATATTCTGAAAGTCAACTACATTTTGTTGTCGGTGATGATTACAACCTTGACAAGGTTGTAAAGGTATTGTCAAATGTTGGGTACCAAAAAGTCTCTCAAGTTTTGAACCCTGGTGAGTTTAGTCGACGTGGTGATATCATCGATATTTATGAAATAACAGCAGATTATCCTTACCGTTTAGAGTTCTTTGGTGATGAAGTTGATGGCATTCGTCAATTTGATGCGCAGACTCAAAAATCTCTTAGCAATGTTGAGCAAATAACAATCTATCCAGCTGATGAGTTAATCTTATCAGAAGAGGATTATGCTAGAGCTAGCCAGGTATTTGAGAAGTTTTTAGAAAATGCAAAAGAAGAGCAAGAGGTTTATTTGAGCGAGCTTTATGCAGCAACACAAGAGCACTACAGACATCAAGATATTAGACGATTTTTATCACTGTTTTATGCTAAGCAGTGGACACTTCTAGATTATATTCCTAAAGGAACTCCTATCTTTTTTGATGACTATCAAAAGATTGTTGATCGTAATGCCAAGTTTGATTTAGAGATTGCAAACTTGTTGACAGAAGATTTACAACGTGGTAAAGCAGTGTCAAGCTTGGTTTACTTTGCTGATATTTATAAAAATTTGCGTCAGTATCAGCCAGCAACCTTCTTTTCAAACTTCCATAAGGGTTTGGGAAATCTAAAATTTGATAAGCTTCACAATTTCACACAATACCCAATGCAAGAATTCTTCAATCAATTTCCTTTGTTGATTGATGAGGTTAATCGTTACCAAAAATCTAAAGCAACAATTTTAATTCAATCAGATACTCAGCATGGTCTAGAACGTCTTCAAGAAAACTTGCAAGAGTATGGTTTAGATTTGCCAGTAGCGGATGCGGGTGATTTACAAGAACATCAAGCGCAGTTAGTGGTTGGTAATTTATCAAACGGTTTTTACTTTGCTGATGAAAAGCTTGTTTTAATTACGGAACATGAAATTTACCATAAAAAGATAAAACGTCGTATTCGTCGTTCAAATATCAGTAATGCAGAGCGTTTGAAAGACTACAATGAACTTTCTAAGGGTGATTATGTGGTTCATCACGTTCATGGTATTGGTAAATTTTTAGGTATTGAAACCATTGAAATTCATGGTGTGCACCGTGATTATTTAACGATTCAATATCAAGGTTCTTCAACGATTTCATTACCCGTAGAACAAATTGAAAGTCTATCGAAATACGTTTCGGCAGATGGTAAAGAGCCTAAGATTAACAAACTAAATGACGGCCGTTTCCAAAAAACAAAACAAAAAGTCTCTAAGCAAGTCGAAGACATTGCAGATGATTTGTTGAAACTCTATGCTGAACGCAGTCAACTAAAAGGTTTTGCTTTTTCACCAGATGATGATTTACAAAAGGAATTTGATAACGATTTTGCTTATGTAGAGACTGAAGATCAGCTTCGTTCTATTAAGGAAATCAAGCATGACATGGAAGAAGCTAAACCAATGGATCGTTTATTGGTAGGGGATGTTGGTTTTGGTAAAACCGAAGTTGCTATGCGTGCTGCTTTTAAAGCTGTTAAGGACCACAAGCAGGTAGCTGTTTTGGTACCAACGACTGTCCTTGCTCAACAACACTATACGAACTTCTCAGAGCGTTTTGATAATTACCCAGTGGCGGTTGATGTACTTAGTCGTTTTCAAAGTAAAAAAGAACAAACAGCTACTTTAGAAAAATTGAAAACAGGTCAAGTTGACATTATTATCGGAACACATCGTCTATTATCAAAAGATGTTGAGTTTGCTGATTTGGGTCTGATTATTATCGATGAAGAGCAGCGCTTTGGTGTTAAACATAAGGAAAAACTGAAAGAACTTAGGACTAAAGTTGATGTTTTAACCTTAACAGCAACGCCAATTCCACGAACACTTCACATGTCAATGTTGGGAATTCGTGATTTATCAGTTATTGAAACCCCACCAACTAACCGTTATCCTGTTCAAACTTATGTTTTGGAAACTAACCCTGGTTTAATCCGTGAAGCTATTATTCGTGAGATTGATCGTGGAGGTCAAGTTTTCTATGTTTACAATAGGGTTGACACCATTGACCAAAAAGTCTCAGAACTGCAAGAGTTAGTACCTGAAGCAAGTATTGGCTTTGTTCATGGTCAGATGAGTGAAATCCAACTTGAGAATACTCTGATGGATTTTATTGAAGGAGTTTACGATGTTCTTGTTGCGACAACAATCATTGAGACTGGTGTCGATATTTCTAATGTGAACACTTTATTTATTGAAAATGCTGACCATATGGGATTGTCAACCTTGTATCAACTTCGAGGTCGTGTTGGGCGCTCGAACCGCATTGCTTATGCCTATCTCATGTACCGCCCAGACAAGATTTTGACAGAGGTTTCTGAAAAACGTCTGGATGCCATTAAAGGGTTCACAGAGTTGGGGTCCGGATTTAAGATTGCTATGCGTGACTTATCCATTCGTGGTGCGGGAAATATTCTCGGTGCTTCACAAAGTGGTTTTATCGATTCAGTTGGTTTTGAGATGTACTCACAGTTGCTTGAGGAAGCTATTGCCAAGAAACAAGGAAAATCCCAAGCGCGTCGTAAGAGTAATGCTGAGATGAATCTTCAAATTGACGCCTATCTACCAAGCGATTATATTGATGATGAACGTCAAAAAATTGAAATTTACAAACGCATTCGTGAAATTGAAAGCCAGAAAGATTATCAAAGTTTACAAGATGAATTGATTGATCGTTTTGGCGAATACCCTGACCAAGTCGCCTACTTACTTGAGATTGGTTTGGTCAAGTCTTATATGGATAATGCTTTTACAGAACTTGTAGAGCGTAAAGATAACAACTTATTGGTACGTTTTGAGAAAGTTTCGTTACAACATTACTTGACACAAGATTATTTTGAAGCTCTTTCTAAAACAGACTTGAAAGCCCGTATTGGTGAAAATCAAGGTAAAATTGAAATTACCTTTAATGTTCGCGGAAAGAAAGATTACGAAATCCTAGAAGAACTTCAAAAATTTGGTAGCATGCTAGCTGAAATCAAAGCTAGAAAAATACAACAAGACTAGCTGTCAAAGACTTTTGTCAGTAGAAAGCTAGTATATCAAAGAGATTTTATGGTAAACTTTTTGATAAAGCTTAGACTGGCATTATCAAGGAGGTCAAAATGAAACTTGAACGCAGATTAGTTGAATTGAGAAAAGAAAAAAATGTCTCTCAAGAAGAGCTAGCCGAAAAACTTTATGTTTCACGTCAAACAATTTCTAACTGGGAACGTGGTAAAACTTATCCAGATATCAATTCACTCTTGTTGATTGCGGCCTATTTTGATGTTTCTTCAGATTGTGTGCAAAAATGCACAGCTTCTATGTAATTATAAATAATTATGACGCAGTGGCTTGGAGGAACTAGTCAACTTAGAGTTTTCCATGTACAATTGTTAGGAACTTTAGTGCCAATCAATCACTGCTGGGTGGGTTCTAAGGCGCTGATAAATCAGCTTTTACAACCCTACTCAACTTTGCTGGGGTGAGACGAAAAATCAAATTTCTTCGAAATTACCGATTTTTGTCTCATTCCTTTTTATTACATTATCTTAACAAACATATTGAAAACAGTTATTTTCTGAAAAAAAGTGATAAAATAGAAAAGATTGCGAGGTAAAATATTATGAGATTAGATAAATATTTAAAAGTATCCCGTATTATAAAACGTCGTCCAGTTGCTAAAGAAGTAGCTGACAAAGGACGTATCAAAGTAAATGGTATCTTAGCTAAATCATCAACTGATTTAAAAATTAACGACGAAGTTGAAATTCGTTTTGGAAATAAATTGTTGACTGTACGTGTCTTAGAAATGAAAGACAGTACTAAAAAAGAAGATGCAACTAAAATGTACGAAATCATTAATGAAACAAGGATAGAAGCGGATGGAGAAGCCTAATATCGTTCAATTGAATAATCAATACATCAATGATGAAAATACCAAAAAACGTTACATAGAAGAAGAAAATCGCAAACGTAATCGTTTTATGGGATGGATTTTGATTGTTGTCATGTTGTTGTTTATTTTACCAACTTACAACCTTGTTAAAAGTTATCAAACTTTACAAGAACGTAAGGATAAAGTTGTTTCACTTCAGAAAACATATGACAATCTAGTTGTTGAAACGGATGCTGAAAAAGTTTTGGCTAATCGTTTGAAAGATGAAAATTATGTTGAGAAGTATGCTCGTGCTAAGTATTACTTATCACGTTCAGGCGAAACGGTTTATCCATTGCCAAATCTATTACCAAAATAATATGGAAAATTTAATCGAAACTATTGAAAAATTTCTAGCTTATTCTGATGAAAAGTTAGAAGAATTGGCTGAAAAAAATCAAAAATTACGAGAAGAAAATCACCAATCAACTAAAAAAGAATGAAAGGAGGAGCCAATGAAAAGACTATTCGCAGTGATGCTAATACCATTTTTCTTGACTTCTCTTTCTGCTGTTAGTACTGAAAAAAACGTAGATTTAAGTAATACCGATAAATATCGATTGACAGCTGGTATAGCGGCATCGACTACTTATTTTGATGCTATACCAGCAAATCCTGCCCTTATCCAAACTAGCGACATTTATAAAGATAGTAATTTGACGGTTGCTTCAAGAACAATTGCTGCTAACAGCCAATTAGATATTGATAGAATTCTAATCAATGATAATTCACAACCAGTATTTGAGTTATCTGATGGTAATTATATTGAAGCCAGCCGTCAATTAATTTATGATGATGTTATTCTTAGTCAGGAAACAGTTTCCGAAAATTATTGGTTAAAGGATGATTTTCAAGTTTATCAAACACCATATGTTGTTGGCACACAGGAAGTAAAAACAGATTTAAACGCTTATTCAGCAGTTACCGTTTCTCAAAAAGCGACAACTTATCATGGAACTTATTATAAAGTTGATGGTAAAGGATGGATTAGTAGTGATTCTCTTTCTGATACAGATAACCGTATGGAAAAAGTGCAGCAGGTTCTTAATCAGAAATATAATAAAAGTAACTACTCAATTTACGTTAAACAACTCTCAACACAAGAAACAGCAGGGATTAATTCTGATACAACGATGTATGCAGCTAGTGTTGCTAAGCTAGCGACCCTTTATTACGTTGAAGAAAAAATTCAAGATGGCAGTGTTAAAATGGATGATAAGTTGAAATACACTGCTGATGTTAATAATTTTGCTAAAGCTTATAATCCAAGCGGTAGCGGAAAAATTAGCAAAACTGCTGATGACAAAGATTACAGTGTTGAAGATTTATTAAAAGCTGTTTGTCAGAATTCTGATAACGTTGCAACCAATATTTTAGGCTATTATATTGCCAAACAATATGGTGATCATTTCACATCAGATATTAGTGCTATAACGAATACTAATTTTGATATGAAAGCACGTGAAATGTCATCTAAAACTGCCGCTGATTTAATGGAAGCTATCTATCAGCAAAATGGAGATATCATTTCGTATTTATCATCAACTGCTTTTGATAATGCACGTATCTCTAGAGATATTAATGTTCAGGTAGCTCATAAAATCGGTGATGCTTATGATTACAGACACGATGTTGCTATCGTTTATGCTAATCAACCTTTTATTTTGTCAATTTTTACAGATAAAGCTTCTTACGACGATATTTCAAATATCGCTAATGACGTTTACAACATTTTGAAATAAGTGAAGTCTTATGTATGATAAATTAGTAAAAGAAATTCAAAAACAGGCATATTTCGCCAAACATAAAAAAATTTTAATAGCTGTCTCAGGTGGAGTAGATTCTATGAATCTGCTACACTTTTTGTATATATATCGAAAAAAATTAGACATAGAGATTGCTATTGCTCACGTTAATCATAAACAGCGTATTGAGTCAGATACTGAGGAAGCTTATTTACGCGAGTGGGCAGGAAACCATCAGGTACCAATTCACGTTGCTTATTTTTCGGGGACTTTTTCTGAAAAAGCTGCGCGTGATTTTCGTTACAGCTTTTTTAAACAAATGATGACTGCACATCATTATACAGCTCTTGTAACGGCCCATCATGCAGATGACCAAGCTGAGACTATTTTTATGCGTCTTTTACGAGGTAGTCGCTTGCGTCATTTATCTGGAATGCAACCAGTTAATGCGTTTGGTAACGGAGAGTTGATTCGTCCATTTTTGACTTATTCGAAGAGGGATTTACCTGACATTTTTCACTTTGAAGATGATACCAATCATTCTTTAGGGTTTTTGAGAAATCGTATTAGAAATCGTTATTTTCCAGTACTAGAGGAAGAAAATCCTAAATTTAAACAAGCTCTCCGCTATCTTGGTCATGAAAGCCAACAACTCTTTCAAGCATTCCAAGATTTAACACAAGGTATTGAGGCGACAAACTGTTCTCAATTTTTAGCTCAGACACTGTCAGTTCAGACTGTTCTATTTCAAAATTATCTTGAAAATTTTCCTGATTTACAAGTGTCTCATGGGCAATTTGAGGAAATGTTGCATCTTTTAAGAAATAAATCTAATGCTAACTATCATGTGAAATCAGATTACTGGCTAGTTAAAGATTATGAAACATTTCAAGTGAAAAAAATCAGCCCTAAGACCGATGGGGAACTAGCTCAAAAGATGCTAGAATATAACAGTATAGTCAATTATGGTCAGTTTCAATTTCAATTTGTTAGCAAAGATAAGGAAGGCATAGCCATTTACAGTTTAAATCCTATTCTTTTGAGAAAAAGACAGGAAGGTGACCGCATTGATTTTGGAGATTTTTCGAAAAAATTGCGTAGGCTTTTTATCGATGAGAAAATTCCAAGTCAAGAACGTGCTAATGCTATTATCGGCGAGCAGGATGGAAAAATTATTTTTGTCCAGGTTGCTGATAAAACTTATTTGAGAAAACCCTCTAAACATGATATAATGGAGGGCAAATTGTATATTGAAAAAATTAGAAATAGGTGATGTCATGCTTGAACAAGATATTGAAAAAGTGTTGTATTCTGAAGAGGAGATTATTGCCAAAACCAAAGAATTAGGCGCACAACTTACAAAAGACTATGAAGGTAAAAATCCTCTATTAATTGGTGTTTTGAAAGGTTCTGTTCCTTTTATGGCAGAATTAATCAAACATATCGATACACATGTCGAAATTGATTTTATGGTTGTCTCTAGCTACCACGGTGGAGTAAAAAGCAGTGGTGAAGTAAAAATTCTTAAAGACGTTGATACGAATATTGAAGGTCGTGATGTCGTATTTATCGAAGATATCATCGACACTGGACGTACTCTAAAATATCTTCGTGATATGTTTAAATACCGTAAAGCAAGTTCAGTAAAAATCGCAACTCTTTTTGACAAACCAGAAGGTCGTGTCGTTGACATCGAAGCTGATTATGTCTGCTATGATGTTCCAAATGAATTTATCGTAGGGTTTGGTCTTGACTATGCTGAACGTTACCGTAATTTACCATATGTTGGCGTTTTGAAAGAAGAAATCTATTCAAAATAGTAGAAAGTCGTTAGTTAATATATGAAAAATAACAAAAATAATGGCTTTGTTAAAAATTCCTTTATTTATATTCTTGTCATTATTGCGGCGATTACCGCATTTCAATATTATTTGAGAGGAACAAGTACACAAAGTCAACAAATTAATTACTCGACTTTAGTTAAGCAACTTAAAGCGGGTGATATTAAATCGATTACTTACCAGCCAAACGGTAGCATTATTGAAGTAAGTGGTAAGTATTCGAAACCTAAAAAAACAAAATCAAGTGCTTCTCTTCCTTTCCTAGAAGGAAGTAACTCAACATCAGTTACTGAGTTTACATCAATTATTTTACCAAGTGATTCTTCTATTGATACACTTACTAAAGCGGCAGATGATGCAGATGTTGATGTAAATATCAAACAAGAAAGTTCAAGCGGTGCTTGGCTATCTTTGGCATTAACTTATCTTCCACTTATCCTAGTAATTGTCTTCTTCTTCATGATGATGAATCAAGGCGGAAATGGTGCTCGTGGAGCGATGAGTTTTGGTAAAAATCGAGCTAAGTCACAAAGTAAAGGTGATGTTAAAGTGAGATTTTCTGATGTTGCTGGAGCTGAAGAAGAAAAACAAGAACTTGTTGAAGTTGTTGATTTCTTAAAAAATCCGAAAAAATATAAAGCACTTGGTGCTCGTATTCCAGCTGGTGTTCTTTTAGAAGGCCCTCCAGGAACAGGTAAAACTTTACTTGCTAAAGCTGTTGCCGGTGAAGCTGGCGTCCCATTTTTCTCAATTTCAGGTTCTGATTTTGTTGAAATGTTTGTGGGTGTGGGTGCGAGTCGTGTTAGATCACTATTTGAAGATGCTAAGAAGGCAGAGCGTGCAATTATTTTCATCGATGAAATCGATGCTGTCGGTCGCCGACGTGGTGCTGGCATGGGTGGCGGAAATGATGAACGCGAACAAACTCTTAACCAACTTCTTATTGAAATGGATGGTTTTGAAGGAAATGAAAACATCATTGTTATCGCTGCAACTAACCGTAGTGATGTCTTAGATCCTGCTCTTCTTCGTCCAGGACGTTTTGACCGTAAGATTCTTGTCGGAAGTCCCGATGTCAAAGGGCGTGAAGCAATTCTTCGAGTACATGCTAAAAATAAACCATTGGCAGAAGATGTTAATTTGAAAGTTGTTGCACAACAAACGCCTGGTTTTGTAGGTGCGGACCTTGAAAATGTTCTAAATGAAGCTGCGCTTGTTGCTGCTCGTCGTAATAAAACTAAAATCGATGCTTCAGATATTGATGAAGCTGAAGATAGAGTTATTGCTGGTCCATCTAAGAAAGACCGTACGATTTCACAACGTGAACGTGAAATGGTTGCTTACCATGAAGCCGGACATACTATTGTTGGTTTAGTTCTTTCAAGTGCACGTGTCGTTCATAAGGTAACAATTGTTCCGCGAGGTCGTGCAGGAGGTTACATGATTGCTCTCCCTAAAGAAGACCAAATGTTGCATTCTAAATCTGATCTTAAAGAACAATTAGCTGGATTGATGGGTGGACGTGTTGCAGAAGAAATTATCTTCAATGCACAAACAACTGGTGCATCAAATGACTTTGAACAAGCAACTCAGTTGGCTCGTGCGATGGTAACAGAATATGGTATGAGTGAAAAATTAGGTCCTGTTCAATATGAAGGCAATCATGCAATAATGGCAGGCCAAGTATCACCAGAAAAATCATATTCATCACAAACAGCACAAATGATCGATGACGAAGTACGTGCTCTTCTAAATGAAGCACGTGATAAAGCTGCTGATATCATCAACAATAACCGTGAAACTCATAAACTTATTGCAGAAGCGCTTCTTAAATATGAAACATTGGATGCTGCTCAAATTAAATCTATCTATGAAACAGGTAAAGTACCTGAAGAGCTAGAAAACGATACTGAGGAAGCGCACGCACTTTCATACGATGAAGTAAAAGAAAAAATGGATGATTCTGAAGAATAATCCACATTATAAGTAAAGATTTAATCAGAAAGGCAAAAGAAGGCTCGTAGAGCCTTCTTTTCTTATCTATAAATAAAAAGGTAGGAGAATTTTAATACACAGAAAATAAGCTCGAAAATGGGCAATACTGAGACAGTAATAATAAATGAAAAAACTATCAAAAAAGTGTTGACAGTGTAAATTAAGTTTAGTATACTAAATAAGCTGTTGTTTGAAGCAGCTAACATTTCAAACAGCTTTGAAAAAACTTAAAAAAGTTCTTGACAAAGCGAGTT
>NZ_JAEMHW010000006.1 GCF_016461705.1 Streptococcus vicugnae
AGCATTTATCCGCCATAGCTCAGTTGGTAGTAGCGCATGACTGTTAATCATGATGTCGTAGGTTCGAGTCCTACTGGCGGAGTTTTAAAGCGGTAGACGTAATGAGCAACCTTCGGGTTGCTTTTTTTGTGGCTTTAGGTATGATTTGGACATTTTTGTCATGTTCCTTTTTGACTTTTCCTTTTATAATGAATGTACCTTTAAGGGAATAATAAAAGGAGAAATGGATTAATGGATTTTGAAGCATATTTTCAAACGGTTTTACCAATTGTTTTAAAATTAAGACGTCACTACTTTGTAAAACTCTGGGATTATGAGGACTGGATACAAGAGGGACGGATTGTCTTCTTCCAACTCTTGCAGGCTCACCCTGATCTTTTTATCAATGAGGGGAAACGATACACTTATTTTAAAACAAAATTTTCAAATCATGTTAAGGATACTATCAGACATCAGGAGTCCTTTAAACGTAAGTTTAATCGTATGCCTTATGAGGAAATTGGTGAAATCAGTCATTCTGTGCCACAAGTTAGTTTTTTAGAAGTAGCTGATTATGTGGCCTATCGAGATAGTTTAGCTCGTTTGCGTGCAAGCTTGGGAGAAGAAGCCAAAGAGAAGTTAGCTAAGGTTATTCGTGGGGAACGATTTGAAGGGAAGAAAGCTTTTTTAACCGAAATTGCCCCTTACTTTGCGGATTTTAAACCATAAGTATCAATTGAAAAAAGATCAGAGATTTCTGATCTTCTTTTTTTTATTCTGCTTGGAAGAATGATTGGTAGAGTGCTCGCACGGCTTCTTTTAGATAGATTTATCAACAAAAACAGAATATTTGTCTAAAAATATCAAAAATAATTCGCTTTTAGCGAATTATTTTGCTAATTAAATGGAATTTTTCAGAAAATTGTGGTAAAATTGAACAAATATTAGTTTTGGAGGCTTCTCATGAAAGCAATTATTACTGTTGTCGGAAAAGATAAAGCAGGTATTGTAGCAGGTGTTTCAGCTAAAATTGCTGAATTTGGTTTGAATATTGATGATATTTCTCAGACTGTTTTAGATGATTTCTTTACAATGATGGCTGTTGTTTCATCTGATGAAAAACAAGATTTTACAAAATTACGTTCTGAATTTGAAGCTTATGGAGAAACTTTGAACGTCAAAATTAACATTCAAAGTGCAGCGATTTTTGACGCCATGTACAATATTTAAGGAGGCTAATTGTGGATATTAGACAAGTTACTGAAACGATTGCAATGATTGAAGAGCAAAATTTCGATGTTCGTACAATTACTATGGGAATTTCTCTTCTTGATTGTATTGATCCTGATATTAACAAAGCTGCCGATAAAATTTACAAAAAAGTTGTCGAAAAAGCTGGTTCACTCGTAAAAGTTGGTGATGAAATCGCCGCCGAACTTGGTATTCCGATTGTAAATAAACGTGTTTCTGTAACACCAATCTCAATTATTGGTGCTGCAACTGATGCGACAGATTATCTTCCTCTTGCCCATGCTTTGGATAAAGCTGCACATGAAATTGGTATTGATTTCATTGGTGGATTTTCTGCTTTGGTTCAAAAAGGTTACCAAAAAGGTGATGAAATTTTAATTAATTCTATTCCTCGTGCACTTGCTGAGACAGAAAAAGTATGTTCATCAGTCAATATTGGTTCAACAAAATCAGGTATTAATATGACAGCAGTTGCTGATATGGGACGTGTGATTAAAGAAACTGCTCAATTGTCTGATTTAGGCGCTGCGAAATTAGTTGTGTTTGCCAATGCGGTTGAGGATAATCCTTTCATGGCTGGTGCTTTCCATGGTGTTGGTGAAGCGGATGTTGTCATTAATGTCGGTGTTTCTGGTCCTGGTGTTGTCAAACGTGCTCTTGAAAAAGTTCGAGGTGAAAGCTTCGATGTTGTTGCAGAAACTGTTAAGAAAACAGCCTTCAAAATTACTCGTATCGGTCAATTAGTTGGTCAAATGGCTAGTGAACGTTTAGGGGTTAAATTTGGTATTGTTGACCTTTCACTTGCTCCTACACCAGCTGTTGGGGATTCTGTCGCTCGTGTTCTTGAAGAAATGGGACTTGAAGCAGTTGGTACTCACGGTACAACTGCAGCTCTTGCGCTTTTGAATGACCAAGTTAAAAAAGGTGGAATCATGGCTTGTAACCAAGTCGGTGGTCTATCAGGTGCTTTCATTCCAGTTTCTGAAGATGAAGGAATGATTGCTGCTGTTCAAAATGGTTCTCTTAATTTAGAAAAACTTGAAGCTATGACTGCTATCTGTTCTGTTGGTTTGGACATGATTGCTATTCCTGAGGATACACCTCATGAAACAATTGCTGCTATGATTGCTGATGAAGCGGCTATTGGTGTCATTAACCAAAAAACAACAGCTGTACGTATTATTCCAAAAGGTAAAGAAGGCGATATGATTGAATTTGGTGGTCTTCTCGGTGCCGCACCTGTTATGCGTGTTAATCACAATTCATCTGCTGATTTTATTCATCGAGGTGGACAAATTCCTGCGCCGGTTCATAGCTTTAAAAACTAACTTGTTGATTATTTTCAGTCATATAATATCTAGGGTAGAAAGATTTACTACCCTAGTTTTTTGTCTGAAAGGCTTCATCATTTTCTTAATCAAGATTGTGTTTTGAAGAAAGAAGCAATGAAAAAATATGATATAATAAAGTGGCATTAAGGTCTTAAAATTAATGTTGATTTTGTTATAGCTATCCCTGTTTGTTTCTAGTTTTTAGGAGGAAGCCAATGGTAAAAACAAGGTTGTATATTGCTCGTCATGGTAAGACAATGTTTAACACAATCGGTCGTGCGCAAGGGTGGAGCGATACTCCGCTGACGACTGAAGGTGAAAGTGGTATTCAGGAACTTGGTGTCGGATTAAAAGACGCTGGTTTAATATTTAAAGAAGCTTTTTCGAGTGATAGTGGGCGAACTTTGCAAACAATGGAAATTATTCTGCGAGAGTGTCATCAAGAAGATATTCCTTACACGCGTGATAAACGAATTCGCGAGTGGTGTTTTGGTAGTCTAGATGGTGGTTACGATGGTGAATTGTTTAATGGTGTTCTTCCTCGTGTTTTTGACAAGGATATGACTAAGCTCACTTATGAAGAATTGGCAGAAGGTATTTATAAAGTTGATACTGCTGGTTGGGCTGAAACCTGGGAAGTATTGAGTAGTCGGATTCTAGAAGGATTTACGGCTATCGCTAAAAAAGTTGAGGCATCAGGTGGTGGTAATGCCATTGTAGTTAGTCATGGCATGACTATTGGTACTTTTTTGTGGCTGGTAGATCCTACGACACCAAGAGGTTTGGGAATAGATAATGGTAGTGTGACAATTGTTAGTTTTGAGAATGGCAAATTTATTATTGAATCGATTGGAGATGTCAGTTATCGTCTCAGAGGTCGACAATTATTAGAAGAAAGAAAAGATGAGAAAAAAGCGTAGTTTACCAACCTTAATTTTAGGGTTATTAATTATTATCATTTTTGTTGCTGGAATTTTTATTTTTGTCCAAGGTGACCGATTAACACTAGGTAGAAATACTAAAAGTACTTCTGTGAGTCAAAATGTCTCTACGAAGTCTTCTTCAGTAACTGCTAAAACGAAAACATCTGATTTACCTAATGTTTCAAGTGATGATTGGGCATTGGTTTTGGTTAATCGCAATCATGTTACACCAGAGATGGATCCAGATTTGACACAAATTGACAACATTACTGTTGATTCACGTATTGCTGACAATGTTCGTAGTTTCTTAGCTGCAGCGCAAGCTATTGATGCTAATGAACATTTGATTTCTGGCTATCGAAGTGTTGCTTATCAAGAAGAATTGTTCAATTCATACGTTTCACAAGAAATGTCAGCTGATCCGAGTCTGACACAATCTGCTGCGGAGGACTTGGTTAAAACCTATTCTCAACCAGCAGGTGCTAGTGAGCATCAGACGGGACTTGCAATGGATATGAGTACAGTTAATTATCTCAACCAAAGTGATACTGACGTTGTTGAAAAAGTGAAAACTATCGCACCTGAATATGGATTTGTTCTTCGTTTTCCAAAAGGAAAAAGTGAGTCAACAGGTGTTGATTATGAAGATTGGCACTTCCGTTATGTTGGTAAAGAATCAGCAAAATACATGACTGATAATAATCTTAGCCTTGAAGAATACATTGCTTTGTTGAAGGAGAATAAACGATGAAATCTCGATTCTCTTTTGTTCAATTTCTTGTATTTTTGGCTGTTTTGGTTCTAGGTATTTTTTCACCGCTATATGCTCACCAAGCAACACCTAGTGCAAATAAAACACAAAAAGTTTCCTATAATAAGTCGGAATTTTTTGCTGACATTGCACCAACGGTTCAAGAAGTGGCAGAAGCTTATGGCGTGCGTCCGTCATTGGTGATGGCACAAGCAGCGTTAGAATCTGATTATGGTCAAAATTTGCTAGCTGTAAAATATCATAATCTCTTTGCTGTTTCTGCGCAGCCAGGAAATAAACCTGTGACTTTGAAATACAAACGTTATTTTGTCAATGAGTGGCAAACTGAAATTGGCCAATTTGCTGTTTATAAATCTTGGGATGATGCTATTTACGATTATTTTGATTTGCTGAAATCAGGTAAAATTCGCAATAGCGAGGGTGCTTATGATATTATGGTTTCTAATAAAGGTTATAAGAAACCTGCACAAGCATTACAGGATATGAACTTTAGTACAGACCCTAATTATGCTAGTAAATTGATTAATATTATTGAAGAAAATAGCTTAACGACATACGATAAATAACAGATTAGCACTCTATCAAAAAGAGTGCTAATTTTTTATGCTTTTTCCTTGACACTGCTTTTTAGAGGAGTATAATAGAATTATAAATTAGCAGTCGAGGTAAATGAGTGCTAAAAGTGGAAAGGGGCGAGGTTATGATTACGCAACGTCAAAGTGAAATTCTGAATCTAATCGTCGAATTATTTACGCAGACGCATGAACCTATCGGCTCTAAAACTTTGCAAGCTACTATTGATTCAAGTAGTGCCACGATTCGTAATGATATGGCTAAACTTGAGAAATTAGGTCTGCTTGAGAAGGCTCATACGTCTAGTGGACGAATGCCGAGTGCTGCTGGATTTAAGTACTTTGTTGAGCATTCATTGAGTCTTGATAGTATTGATGAACGTGATATTTATCAAGTGGTTAAGGCCTTTGATTTTGAAGCTTTCAAACTTGATGATATTTTACAAAAAGCTAGTCAGGTTTTGGCTGATATGACTGGTTATACATCAGTAATTTTGGATGTTGAGCCAGCTCGTCAAAAATTAACAGCTTTTGATATTGTTCAGCTATCAAGTCATGACGCTTTAGCTGTCTTGACCTTAGATGAATCCAAACCAGCAACTATTCAATTTGCTATTCCAAAGAACTTTATGTTAAAGGATTTGGTAACCTTGAAAGAAATCGTTGATGAACGTTTGCTAGGTCGCACGGTTATGGATATTCATTATAAGTTACGAACAGAAATTCCACAGGTTTTGCAAAAATACTTTACAGTCACGGATAATGTTTTAGATTTGTTTGACTATATTTTTGCAGAATTGTTCAGGGAATTAGTTTTTGTAGCTGGTAAGGTTAATTCGCTTGATTATGCAGATTTAGAAACTTATCGTTTCTTGGATGATGATCAAAGAGTGGCAGTTGCTCTTCGTTCTTCGATGAAAGAAGATGAAATTGCTAATGTTCAAGTTGCGGATAGTCAAGAACCAGCTTTAGCTAATGTGACTGTTTTGACACATAAGTTTCTGATTCCTTATCGTGGATTTGGGCTTCTTAGCTTAATTGGTCCTATTGATATGGATTATCGTCGAAGTGTTAGTCTGGTCAATGTTATCGGGCGTGTTTTAGCGATGAAACTTGGTGATTACTACAGATATCTTAATAGTAATCACTACGAGGTCAACTAAGTTTAGTAATTGAATTAAATTGATAAAAAGATAGGGAGGGACACAGTGTCAGAAGAAATCAAAAATGAAGAACTTCAAGAAGAAGTTGAAGTCACTGATGTTGTGACTGAAGAAAAAGTAGAAGAGCAGCCTCAAGAAGATGCTCAGAATGAAGAATTGCAAAAAGCACTTGAGCGTGCTGAGGATTTTGAAAATAAATACCTTCGTGCGCATGCTGAAATGCAAAATATTCAACGTCGTGCTAACGAAGAGCGTCAACAATTGCAAAAATATCGTTCACAAGATTTAGCTAAAGCAATCTTGCCAAGTTTGGATAATTTGGAACGAGCACTTGCTGTTGAAGGTTTGACTGACGATGTTAAAAAAGGTCTTGAGATGACACGTGACAGCTTGGTTCGTGCACTTAACGAAGAAGGTGTCGAAGAAGTTGTTGTTGAAAACTTTGACCACAATTTGCATATGGCGGTTCAAACACTTCCAGCGGATGATGAACATCCAGTGGATAGCATTGCTCAAGTTCTTCAAAAAGGTTATAAACTTCACGAACGCCTATTGCGTCCGGCTATGGTTGTTGTTTACAACTAATTATTAGTAACAACGACTTGACCGCAATGTCGTTAAACTATAACTGAAAGCATAAAACGATAAATTCATAATAAAAAGAGGGATAGAACATGTCTAAAATTATTGGTATTGACTTAGGTACAACAAACTCAGCTGTTGCAGTTCTTGAAGGAACTGAATCAAAAATTATCGCAAACCCAGAAGGTAACCGTACAACTCCATCAGTTGTTTCATTCAAAAATGGTGAAATCATTGTTGGTGATGCTGCAAAACGTCAAGCAGTAACTAATCCAGATACAGTAATCTCTATCAAATCTAAAATGGGTACTTCTGAAAAAGTATCTGCAAATGGTAAAGAATACACTCCACAAGAAATCTCAGCAATGATTCTTCAATACCTTAAAGGTTATGCTGAAGATTACCTTGGTGAAAAAGTGACAAAAGCAGTTATCACAGTTCCTGCATACTTCAACGATGCTCAACGTCAAGCAACTAAAGACGCTGGTAAAATTGCTGGTCTTGAAGTAGAACGTATCGTTAACGAACCAACTGCAGCTGCTCTTGCATATGGTCTTGATAAAACTGATAAAGATGAAAAAATCTTGGTATTTGACCTTGGTGGTGGTACATTCGACGTATCTATTCTTGAACTTGGTGATGGTGTCTTTGACGTACTTGCTACAGCAGGTGATAACAAACTTGGTGGTGATGACTTCGACCAAAAAATCATTGATTGGTTAGTTGCTGACTTCAAGAATGAAAATGGTATTGACCTTAGCCAAGACAAAATGGCTCTTCAACGTTTGAAAGATGCTGCTGAAAAAGCTAAAAAAGATCTTTCAGGTGTTACTCAAACACAAATCTCACTTCCATTCATTACTGCTGGTGCTGCTGGACCTCTTCACTTGGAAACAAGCCTTTCACGTGCTAAATTTGATGATTTGACTCGCGACCTTGTAGAACGTACTAAAACTCCAGTTCGTCAAGCACTTTCAGATGCAGGTCTTTCAATCTCTGAAATCGATGAAGTTATCCTTGTTGGTGGTTCAACACGTATCCCTGCCGTTGTTGAAGCAGTTAAAGCTGAAACTGGTAAAGAACCAAATAAATCAGTTAACCCTGATGAAGTAGTTGCTATGGGTGCTGCTATCCAAGGTGGTGTTATCACCGGTGATGTTAAAGACGTGGTCCTTCTTGACGTAACTCCATTGTCACTTGGTATCGAAACTATGGGTGGTGTCTTCACAAAACTTATTGACCGTAACACTACAATCCCAACTTCAAAATCACAAGTCTTCTCAACTGCTGCTGATAACCAACCAGCTGTAGATATCCACGTTCTTCAAGGTGAACGTCCAATGGCTGCTGATAACAAAACTCTTGGTCGTTTCCAATTGACTGATATCCCAGCTGCACCTCGTGGTATCCCTCAAATCGAAGTAACATTTGATATTGATAAAAACGGTATCGTGTCTGTTAAAGCTAAAGACCTTGGTACTCAAAAAGAACAACACATCGTTATCCAATCTAACTCAGGTTTGACTGATGAAGAAATTGAAAAAATGATGAAAGATGCAGAAGCTAACGCAGAAGCTGATGCTAAACGTAAAGAAGAAGTTGATCTTCGTAACGAAGTTGACCAAGCTATCTTTGCAACAGAAAAAACAATCAAAGAAACTGAAGGTAAAGGTTTCGATACAGAACGTGATGCTGCCCAAGCTGCTCTTGATGAATTGAAAGCTGCTCAAGAAGCTAACAATCTTGAAGATATGAAAGCTAAACTTGAAGCTCTTAACGAAAAAGCTCAAGCTCTTGCAGTTAAAATGTACGAACAAGCTGCTGCAGCACAACAAGCAGCACAAGGTGCTGAAGGTGCACAATCAACTGATTCATCAAACAATGGCGATGACGTTGTAGACGGCGAATTCACTGAAAAATAATTCATTTAAGAGATGTTACGAGTGAGTTTCCAAACTTACTCTAACAATCTTTAGTGACTTACTGGCTGGATGAGGCTGGTATGCCTCATTTCTCGGTAGGTTATAAAAATTCAGAGGTTGCAAAACATCAACCTCTGTTTTTGGATAAATAGAGAAGCTATTGAATTATTTTGAATGATGAAGAAAGGAAAAGTGTTCAGAAATGAACACGGGCTGAAAAGGCGTAAAAGTTATTTTATATATTTGAATACGCCTACGACTCTATGAAAAAAGATAAACTTTACCTAGATGCAAGCATCGTCGGACGGTTTCCTATTTTTCTTTGAGTCGCTTAACAGCTTAATATCATAATTATGAACAATACAGAATTTTACGATCGTTTGGGTGTGTCTAAAGATGCTTCGCAAGCTGAAATTAAAAAAGCTTATCGAAAAATGTCTAAAAAATATCACCCAGATATTAATAAAGAACCTGGCGCAGAAGAAAAATATAAAGAAGTTCAAGAAGCTTACGAGACTCTAGGTGATGAACAAAAACGTGCTGCTTATGACCAATATGGTCCTGCTGGAGCTAATGGTGGCTTCGGTGGTGGAGCAGGCGGTGGCTTTGGTGGCTTTGATGGCGGTGGTTTCGGTGGCTTTGAAGACATCTTTTCAAGTTTCTTTGGCGGAGGCGGCGGTATGCGAAATCCAAATGCGCCTCGCCAAGGGGATGACCTTCAATACCGTGTTAATTTGACATTTGAAGAAGCTGTTTTTGGTGTTGAAAAAGAAGTAACTTACAACCGTGAATCAACATGTTCAACATGTCACGGTTCAGGTGCAAAACCAGGAACTAGCCCTGTGACATGTAGTCGCTGTCATGGTTCAGGTGTTATTAACGTTGATACACAAACACCGCTTGGTATGATGCGTCGTCAAGTAACCTGTGATGTCTGCCATGGTACTGGTAAAGAGATTAAAGATCCATGTCCAACATGTCATGGTACTGGTCATGAAAAGAAAACACACAAAGTGTCTGTTAAAATTCCAGCAGGTGTTGAAACTGGTCAACAAATTCGCTTGCAAGGTCAAGGTGAAGCTGGATTTAACGGTGGCCCATATGGTGACCTCTTTGTTATTATCAATGTCTTGCCAAGTAAGCAATTTGAACGAAATGGTTCAACAATTTACTACAACATGAACATCAGTTTTGTTCAAGCAGCACTTGGTGATACAGTAGAAGTACCAACTGTTCATGGCGATGTTGAAATGACAATTCCAGCTGGTACTCAAACTGGTAAGACTTTCCGACTCCGTGGTAAAGGTGCTCCTAAATTGCGTGGTGGTGGTCAAGGTGACCAACACGTTACGGTTAATATTGTGACACCAACAAAACTTAACGATGCACAAGTTGAAGCTCTTAAACAATTTGCGCAAGCAGGTGGCGACAAAGTTGGAAATCTTAAGAAAAAAGGTTTCTTCAACAAAGTTAAAGACGCCTTTGATGGTGAATAATTGAAAACTAAAAAGAGGTTGGAATCTATTTTCCGGTCTCTTTTTTATAGAAGGGGAGATTATGAAAGAATACTTTATTGACGACCAAAATGCTTATATGCGCTATCAAGATTTTCCAGGTGACGGTAGTCCGATTTTATTTATACATGGTTTAGGCTGTGCTGGCTCTTTTGATTATGGGGAAGTTGTTTCTCAGGAATGTTTAAAAAATCATCGTTGTTTACTTATCGATTTATTGGGAGGAGGTTACAGCGATAAACCAGAAGGTTTTGACTATCGTGTCAGTTTACATGCTGCTTATTTGAAATCTTTTGTTGAATCATTGGATTTAACAAAGCTTACGATTTTTGGACATAGCTTAGGTGGGCCAATTGCTATTGAGTTAGCTAACCTTTGTTTAGATAGAGTTGAGAAGTTAATTCTAAGTGAACCTAATCTAGATGCGAGCGTTTCTGGAAGTTCAAGTTTTGAAATTGCGACATATTCTGAGAAAGATTTTATTGATTTTGGATTTTCTAAGGTGTTAGAAGATAGTCAAATATCTGGAAATAATATGTGGGCAGCAACCTTAGCACAGTGGGCACCTTATGCTGTTCATCGACTATCAGTTAATGCTGTGCAAGGTGGAGAGCAATCTTGGCGTCAGTTATTGTATGGGCTGAAATTATCAAAGACAGTTATTTTTGGAAGAAATTCTTTACCAGATGCTGATTATGCTAGCTTATCTGAGGCTAATATTCCTTTGGAAATTGTTGAAGAAGCAGGGCATTCAATGGCTTGGGAAAATCCTTCAGGACTTGCTAGAAGCATTGCTGCTTGTTTACAGGCTTAAAAAATTGAGACTGGACTCTGTTTTCCAATCTCTTTTTTTATGTTAAAATCTGTACGGGGACAGTCTGTTCTAAATTTTCTGGAAAGTCTCCTAGGAAGATGATAAAATACACACATGGTAAGATATAAAGCAACAATTTCTTATGACGGTAGACTTTTTGCTGGTTTTCAGCGTCAGCCGAGTGAACGTTCAGTTCAAGAAGAACTTGAAAAAACGTTACAAAGATTAAATAGCGGCAATCCTGTTAAAGTACATGGTGCTGGCCGTACGGATTCTGGTGTTCATGCTTATGGGCAAGTGGTTCATTTTGATTTACCACAATTGCGAGATGTGGAAAAATTACGTTTTGGTTTAGACACACAATCTCCAGAAGATATTGATGTTGTAAAAATTGAACAAGTCAGTGATGAGTTTCATTCTCGCTATAACAAGCACAGTAAAACTTATGAATTTTTAGTCGATGCTGGTCGTCCCAAAAATCCCATGATGCGTCACTATGCGACGCACTATCCATATCCTTTGGATTTGTCTTTGATGCAGGAAGCGATAAAGGATTTAGTTGGGACTCATGACTTTACGGGATTTACAGCTTCAGGGACTTCTGTAGAAAATAAAGTTCGTACGATTACGCGCGCAACGGTTACGATTGATGAAAAAACTGGCTTCTTTGTCTTTACTTTCAGTGGAAATGGTTTCCTTTATAAGCAGGTTCGTAATATGGTTGGAACTTTGCTGAAAATTGGGAATGGCCGTATGCCAGTTAGTCAGATTAGAACTGTTCTAGAGTCTAAAAATCGTGATTTAGCTGGTCCTACGGCAGCGGGAAATGGTCTTTATTTGAAGGAGATTATTTATGACGAATAAGTACGTTTTAGCGATTTCTGGGAATGACATTTTTAGTGGTGGTGGCCTTTATGCTGATTTGGCGACTTACACTACTAATCATTTACATGGTTTTTTAGCTGTCACTTGTTTAACAGCTTTAACAGATAAAGGTTTTGAGGTCTTTGCGACAGATGAGGCAATCTTTTCTCATCAATTAAATAGTCTCAAAGATGTTCCTTTTTCAGGGATTAAACTAGGTTTGCTACCAAACGTTAAAGTTGCTGATTTAGCGCTTGATTTTGTTAAAAAGCACACAGAAATTCCAGTGGTTTTAGACCCTGTTTTGGTTTGTAAAGAAAAACATGATGTTGAGGTTTCAGCTTTGCGTGATGAACTTTTGAAGTTTTTTCCTTATACCACAATTGTTACACCAAATTTGGTGGAAGCTGAGCTATTGACCCAAATGTCAATCAAATCTTTAGATGATATGAAAGCTGCTGCTAAATGTTTACATGAGTTAGGCGCTAAGAATGTTGTCATCAAAGGTGGCAATCGTTTGAGTGAGGAAAAGGCGATTGATGTCTTTTATGATGGTAAAGAAATTTCTATTTTTGAAACGCCTGTTCTTGATACGAATAATATTGGCGCTGGTTGTACTTTCGCATCAAGTATTGCAAGTCAAATTGTTTTAGGGAAATCTCCGAAAGAAGCTGTGGCATTGTCTAAGGACTTTGTTTTCCAAGCAATTCGTCATTCAGATCAATATGGGGTGAAACAAAATTATGAAGAAGACTAAGACACAAACGTTAACCCTCTTAGCTGTTTTGACTGCTTTAAGTGTGGTTCTAGCTTATATTCATATTCCAACACCGACAGGTTATTTAACACTTCTTGACGTTGGGATTTATTTCACGGCTTACTACTTAGGGGCAAAGTCTGGTGCTGTTGTTGGCGGTTTATCAGGATTTTTGATTGATCTATTGCTAGGTTATCCTCAATATATGCTTCATAGCTTGATTGCTCATGGCACTCAAGGTTATTTTGCGGGGTGGATTGGCAAAAAACGTTTTTTGGGACTTGTCTTATCTAGTATCGCTATGGTGGGTTGGTATTTCTTGGCAGCTCTACTTTTAGGGTATGGTTGGGGTGCAGCTTGGGCTAGCATTCCAGGGAATCTTTTACAAAACTTCTTTGGTATGTTAGTCGGTTATTTGGTTTATTACTTGGCTTATCGACGTTTTGAAAAGTAATTAAATTGGAGGCTTGAAATGAACTTAGAAGCATTAGCAAAACAAACACGAGCAATTGTTGTTGATATTATTGAACGATCTGCGATTAAAAAAGGACAAATTTTTGTGCTTGGTTTATCTTCTAGCGAGGTAGCAGGTGGTTTAATTGGTAAAAATAGCAGCGCTGAAATTGGTGAAGTGATTGTTAAAACAATTCTCGAAGAATTGAATGCGCGAGGAATTTACCTAGCTGTTCAGGGGTGTGAACATTTAAATCGTGCTTTAACAGTTGAACGTGAATTAGCTGAAAATAAAGATTTAGAGATTGTTAATGTTATCCCTAATTTACATGCTGGTGGTAGTGGACAAGTAGCTGCTTTTAAATTTATGCAAGACCCAGTTGAAGTTGAAGAAATTGTGGCCCACGCTGGTTTAGATATTGGAGATACTTTTATTGGTATGCATGTGAAGCGCGTGCAAGTTCCACTAATTCCTATCCAACGTGAATTAGGCGGTGCTCATGTTACAGCGCTTGCTAGCCGACCAAAATTAATCGGTGGGGCGCGTGCAACTTATACAGCAGATCCTATTCGAAAATTTTAAAAAAAGAAAAGGTTGAAGTTAAGTGGCTTCAACCTTTTTGATACTTAAATTATTTGGTAAGAGTTGGGTTAGCGTACATTGTTGGCAAATGAATGTCATTTTCCAAAAGAGCTTCCTGGTAAAGACGATAAAAGTTTGAGTAGATGTAACTTTGTTTACCGTTTTGAACGAAAATGTCAATACGGAACACCAACTGAGCTGTGCTGTTAGTACGTGGTCCAAGAATTGTTGGACTACCAACGATTTCAGGGTAATTTTCTAATTGCTCTTGGTTAATTGTTTTAATAATATCTGAAACTTTTTCTAAGTCAGTATGAGCGTAGATTGGAATATCGATTTGTACACGCATATCACCACGTGATTTATTTGAAACGACTGTAATGTTACGATTGGGGATAAAGTGCAAAGTACCATCGAAACCACGAATCTGTGTGGTACGGATACCAACACTTGAGATATTTCCTTCAATCGAACCGATGACTACTGAATCTCCAACTTCAAATTGATTTTCCAGAAGTATGAAAAATCCATTGACAAGGTCAGTTAAAAATCCTTGTGCACCAAGTCCAAGTGCAACACCAGCAAGTCCGGCCCCGGCAAGTAGACTAGAAACGGGAACGCCTATAATACTTAGTACCCAATAGAGTAAGAAAAAGTAAATCGTGTAGCTCATGATATTATGCAAGAGCTTGATAATTGTTTTTTGACGAGCTTCTGTTTGACGAGAAAGGGTAATTGATTTTTCGATTGCGTGTTTAAAAATAAAGTTCGCAACACGTTTAGCAATCAAGAAGAAAACAAAGAGTAGAAGTAATGAAACAAGTTTAGAAAATATTTCTACAGCAATTTCTTCTACTTGAAGTTGCTCGATATATTTTGAGATAATGTTCATATCCTTAGTTTATTAAAAAAATGAATCTCAGGCAAGCTTTTGGTGTGATTCGATTGGAAAACTGGAAAGAATTGGCAACTAAATTGCCGGTGATTTTTGCACAAAAAACTTTAAAAAGCCCGTAAAATATGGTAAACTAAACTGTATATAAAATTTTAAGGAGAAATGACTTCATGTCTGTATCATTTGAAAACAAAGCTACTAACCGTGGCGTGATTACATTCACAATCGGTCAAGATAAAATCAAACCAGCTCTTGATCAAGCTTTCAACAAAGTTAAGAAAAATTTGAATGCACCTGGATTCCGTAAAGGTCACATGCCACGTGCCGTATTTAACCAACAATTTGGTGAAGAAGCTCTTTACGAAGATGCATTGAACGCACTTCTTCCAGAAGCATACCAAGCAGCAGTTGCAGAACTTAGCCTTGATGTTGTTGCTCAACCAAAAATTGACATCCAATCAATGGAAAAAGGTCAAGAATGGACATTGACTGCAGAAGTTGTTACAAAACCAGAAGTTAAACTTGGTGACTACAAAAACCTTGAAGTTTCAGTAGAAGCTTCTAAAGAAGTAACTGATGCTGAAGTTGACGAAAAAGTTGAACGCGAACGCAACAACCTTGCAGAACTTATCGTTAAAGAAGGTGCTGCAGAACTTGGTGATACTGTTGTTATCGACTTCGTTGGTTCAGTTGACGGTGTTGAATTCGACGGTGGTAAAGGTGAAAACTTCTCACTTGAACTTGGCTCAGGTCAATTTATCCCTGGTTTCGAAGACCAATTAGTTGGTTCTAAAGCAGGTGAAACTGTAGAAGTTAACGTAACATTCCCAGAAAACTACCAAGCTGAAGATCTTGCTGGTAAAGCTGCTAAATTCGTAACAACTGTTCACGAAGTTAAAGCTAAAGAAGTTCCAGCTCTTGACGACGAATTGGCTAAAGATATCGATGAAGAAGTTGAAACTCTTGACGAATTGAAAGCTAAATACCGTAAAGAACTTGAATCA
Organism: Streptococcus vicugnae; assembly: GCF_016461705.1. Lineage (GTDB taxonomy): Bacteria > Bacillota > Bacilli > Lactobacillales > Streptococcaceae > Streptococcus > Streptococcus vicugnae. The sequence goes on from NZ_JAEMHW010000006.1 coordinate 15,380, forward strand.
GCTAAAGAAATCGCATTTGACGATGCTGTTGAAGGTGCTGCTCTTGAATTGGCTGTTGCTAACGCTGAAATCGTTGAATTGCCAGAAGAAATGGTTCACGATGAAGTTCACCGCGCTATGAACGAATTCATGGGTAACATGCAACGTCAAGGTATCTCTCCAGAAATGTACTTCCAATTGACTGGTACAACTGAAGAAGATCTTCACAAACAATACGAAGCTGACGCTGACAAACGTGTTAAAACTAACCTTGTTATCGAAGCTATCGCTAAAGCTGAAGGATTCGAAGCTTCTGATGAAGAAATCGAAAAAGAAATCAACGACCTTGCTTCAGAATACAACATGGAAGTTGAACAAGTACGTAACCTTCTTTCAGCAGACATGCTTAAACACGACATCGCTATGAAGAAAGCTGTTGAAGTTGTAACAAGCACTGCTAAAGTAAAATAATTTATCCTTAGATAAATAGTTATAAAGTCAGGTAATCAGTAGATTACTTGGCTTTTTATGCCCTTTATCAGAAATTCTTATAAATCTTTTGACGAATTGGCAAAATTAGCGTAAAATAGAGAGTAACGAAAATTAAGATAATAGGGTTTTTGTGGCTGTTTGCTCATATCCTAAGATTAATAAGGAGAATTACCTTGGAATTAGAAGTATTTGCTGGACAAGAAAAAAGCGAACTCTCAATGATCGAAGTAGCTCGTGCTATTTTAGAAGAACGCGGACGTGATCATGAGATGTATTTCAGCGATCTTGTAAATGAGATTCAAAACTACCTCGAAAAATCAGACGCAGACATTCGTGAAGCTTTACCATATTTTTACTCTGCATTGAACGTTGACGGAAGCTTTATTCCACTTGGCGATAACAAATGGGGACTTCGTTCATGGTATGCTATCGATGAAATCGACGAAGAAATCATCACACTTGAAGATGACGAAAATGGTGCACCAAAACGCAAACGTAAACGCGTTAATGCCTTTATGGATGGTGATGAAGACGCTATTGATTATTCAGATGATGATCCAGAAGACGATGATTACTCTGCTAAATCTTCAGACATGGAATACGATGATGAAAATCCAGATGACGAAAAATCTGAAGTTGAATCATACGATTCAGAAATCAACGAAATCATCCCAGATGATGACTTGGATGAAGACGTTGATATCAACGAAGAAGATGATGAAGATGATGATTTAGACGAAGAATAATCGTTTCAAGCGCCGAAATTTAAATTAAAAAAACTTATTCATATCATTTGACAAAAGTCTCAGGATAGTTTATAGTATTATTCGGGCACCTCTTTTTTAGAGGTCGGAGAAAAGCTCCCTAACTTTTTAGGGAGCTATTTTTGTTTTCCTAAAAGTAAATGGCCATTTGCTTTTTTTCATTTATCGAATAATTTTGTTAATTATTTGATTTTCTTTCGCTTTCAATTTTTCAAGCACTTATCGTTTGCTATCATTTTTTATTTTAAAGGAGTTTTATTTAATGACTAAGTATATTTTTGTTACTGGTGGTGTTGTTTCTTCTATCGGTAAGGGAATCGTTGCTGCAAGTCTTGGTCGTCTTTTGAAAAATCGTGGTCTTAAAGTGACTATCCAAAAATTTGACCCATACATTAACATTGACCCAGGTACAATGAGTCCTTATCAACACGGTGAAGTTTATGTAACAGACGATGGTGCTGAAACTGATCTTGACCTTGGTCACTATGAACGTTTCATCGACATTAACTTAAATAAATATTCTAACGTTACAACTGGTAAAATCTACAGTGAAGTTCTTCGTAAAGAACGTAAAGGTGAATACCTTGGAGCAACTGTCCAAGTTATTCCACATATCACTGACGCATTGAAAGAAAAAATCAAACGTGCTGCAACAACTACTGACTCTGATGTTATCATCACAGAGGTTGGTGGTACAGTTGGTGATATCGAAAGTCTTCCATTCCTTGAAGCGCTTCGCCAAATGAAAGCAGATGTTGGTGCTGATAACGTTATGTACATCCACACAACACTTCTTCCATATCTTAAAGCTGCTGGTGAAATGAAAACTAAACCAACACAACACTCAGTTAAAGAATTGCGTGGACTTGGTATTCAACCAAATATGTTGGTTATCCGTACTGAAAAACCAGCTGGCCAAGGCATTAAAAATAAATTGGCGCAATTCTGTGACGTTGCTCCAGAAGCTGTTATTGAGTCACTTGATGTGGATCACATTTACCAAATTCCACTTAACATGCAAGCTCAAAACATGGACCAAATCGTTTGTGATCACTTGAAACTTGATGTACCAAAAGCTGATATGTCAGAATGGTCTGCAATGGTTGATAAGATCATGAACCTTAAGAAATCAACTAAAATTGCCCTTGTTGGTAAATACGTTGAATTGCCAGATGCTTACCTTTCAGTTGTTGAAGCACTTAAACACTCAGGTTATGTTAACGATACAGCTATTGATCTTAAATGGGTTAACGCTAACGATCTTACTGCTGATAACGTTGAAGAAATGCTTGGTGATGCTGATGGTATCATCGTACCTGGTGGATTTGGTCAACGTGGTACAGAAGGTAAAATCGAAGCTATCCGTTATGCACGTGAAAAAGATGTTCCTATGCTTGGTATCTGTCTTGGTATGCAATTAACATGTGTGGAATTTGCTCGTCACGTTTTGAATATGGAAGGAGCAAACTCAGCTGAGCTTGATCCAGATACTAAATACCCAATCATCGACATCATGCGTGATCAAATCGATATTGAAGACATGGGTGGAACACTTCGTCTTGGACTTTACCCATGTAAATTGAAACCAGGTTCACGTGCTGCACAAGCTTACAACAACCAAGAAGTTGTGCAACGTCGTCACCGTCACCGTTACGAATTTAATACTAAATTCCGTGAACAATTTGAAGCTGCTGGATTCGTCTTCTCAGGTGTATCACCAGATAACCGTTTGATGGAAGTTGTTGAATTGCCAGAGAAAAAATTCTTCGTGGCTGCTCAATATCACCCAGAACTTCAAAGCCGTCCAAACCGTCCAGAAGAACTTTACACAGCCTTCGTCACAGCGGCAATTGAAAATAGTAAATAATAGTAGAAATTACTAAATAATATACACCCTTCTAACCACTTCTAAGGTTTAGAGGGTGTTTTTTATTTAATGTTATTGTTACATTAGAAGTCTTCCCTTTTCAAGAAAAAATAGTATAATAGTGAGCATGAGAAAATTAAGAATAAGGAAACGTAGTATTTTGTTATGGATAATTGCTCTGGTGTTTGTAGCAAGTGTTGGAGCAAGTTTTTATTTCTTCCATGTTGCACAAATTCGCGAGGAAAAATCTTTTATTAACAATAAACCACGTCCAAAAGATAGTAGTCTATACACTTACGAACAAAGTTTTGATCAGTTAACAAAAGAAACGCGATGGATGACTAATCAAGGATTAAAGCAAGATGCTTGGTATGTTCCAGCAGCAACTGAAACAAATAAAACAGCAATTGTTGTTCACGGCTTTACAAGCGCAAAAGAAGATATGAAACCTTATGCCTGGATGTTTCATGAACTAGGTTACAATGTCCTTATGCCAGATAATATGTCCCATGGCGACAGTGAAGGTCAAATCATCGGGTACGGATGGAATGATCGTCTAAATATTGTAAAATGGGCGCAGTTATTGGTTGAAGAAAATTCTGATAGTCAAATTACGTTATTTGGAGTTTCTATGGGTGGAGCTTCTGTTATGATGGCTTCAGGTGAGGAAAACTTACCAAAACAGGTAGTTAATATTATTGAAGACTGCGGCTATAGTAGTGTTTGGGATGAGTTGAAATATCAAGCAAAAGCAATGTATAATTTGCCAGCCTTTCCAATTCTTTATGAAGTTTCTGCAGTATCAAAAGTTAGAGCAGGCTTTTCTTATGGGCAAGCAAGTTGTGTTAACCAATTAAAAAATAATACGCGACCAATTCTTTTTATCCACGGAAGTGAAGATTACTTTGTACCAACAAGTATGGTTTACAAAAACTATCGTGCAACAAAAGGCTATAAAGACCTTTATATAGCTAAAGGTGCTGCGCATGCCAAATCGTTTGAAAGTGATCCTAAAACATACATTGAAACAATTTCAGCTTTTTTGCAAAAAAAATGAAAAATAGTGTTGACAGGAATGTGAATAGCTGATATAATTTTATATGTTGTTAAGGAACAGCGGAAATGGCGGAATTGGCAGACGCGCAGGACTAAGGATCCTGTGATCGCTTTAGATCGTGAGGGTTCAAGTCCCTCTTTCCGCAGAGTAGACAAGCCAGAGAGTGCTTGTCTTTTTTTGTGCCTGTAAAATTATAGGTGAAAGCAATAAATGAAAGCTTTGAGAATATATGAAAATATTTTCTTTTTTACGCTGCTTTTTTCACAGAAAATTAGTCAAATTGTAAGTAAAGCTAGCAATCTTTTTTAATTTGTGATAGAATGTACATATAAAAAGGGTATATCCCAAAAAATAAATAGGAGGCCTATATAATGGCAATCGTTTCAGCGGAAAAATTTATCAAAGCTGCCCGTGAAAACGGATATGCGGTTGGTGGATTTAACACAAACAACCTTGAATGGACTCAAGCAATCTTGCGTGCAGCAGAAGCTAAAAAAGCTCCAATTCTTATCCAAACTTCTATGGGTGCTGCAAAATACATGGGTGGTTACAAACTTTGTAAAACACTTATCGAAAACCTTGTAGAATCAATGGGTATCACTGTACCAGTTGCTATTCACCTTGATCACGGTCACTTTGAAGATGCATTGGAATGTATCGAAGTTGGTTACACTTCAGTTATGTTCGACGGTTCACACCTTCCACTTGAAGAAAACCTTGAAAAAGCTAAAGAAGTTGTAGCTAAAGCTCACGCTAAAGGCGTTTCAGTTGAAGCTGAAGTTGGTACTATCGGTGGTGAAGAAGACGGTATCGTTGGTGACGGCGAACTTGCTCCAATCGAAGATGCTAAAGCTATGGTTGCTACAGGAATCGACTTCCTTGCAGCAGGTATCGGTAACATCCACGGTCCATACCCAGCAAACTGGAAAGGTCTTCACCTTGATCACCTTGAAAAATTAACTGCTGCTGTTCCAGGATTCCCAATCGTATTGCACGGTGGATCAGGTATCCCTGACGATCAAATTCAAGCAGCTATCAAACTTGGTGTAGCTAAAGTTAACGTTAACACTGAATGCCAAATCGCATTCGCTAAAGCTACTCGTAAATTTGTTGCTGAATACGAAGCAAACGAAGAAGAATACGATAAGAAAAAACTCTTCGACCCACGTAAATTCTTGAAACCAGGTTTCGAAGCTATTACTGAAGCTGTTGAAGAACGTATCGACGTATTTGGTTCAGCTAACAAAGCTTAATCAGACTTCGTTTCGTTGAAAAAACTTCCCTTTTGGGAAGTTTTTTTGTGCTCTCGATACATTTTATAGGAGAATTAACTCTTTTGTTGACATTTTTTTAGTGAGTGCTATAATGAACCTGTTAGCCGATTTAGCTCAGTCGGTAGAGCAACGCACTCGTAACGCGTAGGTCGTAGGTTCAATTCCTGCAATCGGCAGAAGAGGTAAAAAAGTCCCGATGGGGCTTTTTATTTTTGGAAAATAGAGAGCTTTTTCTAAAAATATTTTAATGATTATTGGCTAAAAAGCTTGCTAAAATATGGTCAATATGTTATCATTTTATGGTATGTGGTGTAAAACACCTATAATCTAAGTAGGAGGACGCAGATAAAATGGCTAAAGTTTGTTATTTCACAGGTCGTAAGACTGTATCAGGAAACAACCGTTCACACGCAATGAACAAAACAAAACGTGCAGTTAAACCAAATCTTCAAAAAGTTACTATTCTTGTAGATGGAAAACCTAAAAAAGTTTGGGCATCAGCTCGTGCGCTTAAATCTGGTAAAGTTGAACGCGTATAAAATAAAAGCCGAAAGGCTTTTTTCTTTGTTTTGTAGCCGGTAATTTTCCATAATTTTTTACAATACGGCTAATATATGGTAAAATAAACTGATAAAAACTTTTGAGGTAGTAAATATGACTGTGAAAATTAATACAAAAGATGGCCAAATTGAGTTATCTGACGACGTAATTGCAACTGTTGTTGGTGGTTCAGCAACAGAAATTTTTGGTGTTGTTGGTATGGCAAGTAAGAGTGCTCTTAAGGATAATTTTCAAGCGCTTCTGCGTAAAGAAAACTACGCAAAAGGTGTTGTTGTCAAATCAACAGAAAGTGGTATTTCAGTCGATGTTTACACTGTAATGTCATATGGTGTTAAAATTTCTGAGGTATCAAAAAACATTCAAGAACGTGTCAAGTTCAACCTCGAAAATCAACTTGGCCTTTCAGCAGACATGGTGAATGTTTACGTACAAAATATTAAAGTTGTAGGAGAAGATTAGTGTCAAATATTACAACAAGTTTATTCCAAGAAATGGTTCAAGCTGCTAGCACCCGTCTTGGAAATCAAGCAGAATATGTAAACTCCCTTAACGTTTTCCCTGTACCAGATGGTGATACAGGAACTAACATGGGAATGACAATTGAAAATGGTGCCAAAGAAGTTGCAGATAAACCTGCATCTACTGTTGGAGAAGTTGGACAAATCCTTTCAAAAGGTCTTTTGATGGGAGCACGTGGTAACTCAGGTGTTATTACATCTCAATTATTCCGTGGATTTAGTCAAGCAATCAAAGATAAAGAAGAATTGACTGGTAAAGATCTTGCTCATGCTTTCCAATCAGGTGTTGAAGTAGCCTATAAAGCTGTTATGAAACCTGTAGAAGGTACTATTTTGACTGTTTCTCGTGGTGCTGCTACAGCTGCGCTTAAAAAAGCTGAAGAAACTGATGATGCTGTTGAAGTTATGCGCGCAGCACTTGATGGAGCCAAAGGCGCATTGGCTAAAACACCAGAAATGCTTCCTGTTTTGAAAGAAGTTGGTGTTGTTGACTCAGGTGGTCAAGGTTTGGTCTTCATCTACGAAGGTTTCTTGGCTGCATTGACTGGTGAATACATTGCTTCTGAAGACTTTAAAGCAACTCCAGCAGTTATGACTGAAATGATTAACGCTGAACACCACAAATCAGTAGCAGAACACGTTGCAACTGAAGATATCAAGTATGGTTACTGTACAGAAATCATGGTTGCTCTTAAACAAGGTCCTACTTACGTTAAAGAATTCAACTATGAAGAGTTCCAAGGCTTTTTGAGTGGTTTAGGTGATTCTCTTATCTTAGTAAACGATGATGAAATTGCTAAAGTTCACGTCCATACAGAAGATCCAGGTCTTGTCCTTCAAGAGGGTCTTAAGTACGGTGCTCTTAAAAAAGTTAAAGTTGATAACATGCGTAACCAACACGATGCTGTTCTTGAGAAAACTCAAGCAGCACCTGTTAGCCAAGAAGAAAAAGACTTCGCTATCGTGGCAGTATGTGCTGGTGACGGATTAGCTGATATCTTTAAGTCACAAGGTGTTGACTACGTTATCTCAGGTGGTCAAACAATGAATCCATCTACAGAAGATATCGTTAAAGCAATTGATGCTGTTAACGCTAAAAATGTTATCATCTTGCCAAATAACAAAAATATCTTTATGGCTGCACAATCAGCAGCAGAAGTGTCTGAAGTTCCAGCCGCAGTTGTTGAAACACGTACTGTACCTCAAGGATTTACAAGTTTGTTAGCTTTCAACCCAACACAATCATTGGAAGAAAATGTTAAAGCTATGACGGCTAGCCTTTCTGATGTTGTTAGTGGTAGTGTGACACTTGCTGTTCGTGATACTTCTATCGACGGTCTTGAAATCCACAAAGATGACAACCTTGGTATGGTTGATGGTAAAATCGTGGTTTCAAACCCTGATATGACAGCTACTTTGAAAGAAACATTCGCGAAAATGATCGATGAAGATAGCGAAATTATCACTATCTATGTTGGTGAAGAAGGAAGTCAAGAATTGGCTGAAGAAATGGCTGATTACCTTGAATCAACTTACGAAGATGTTGAAGTTGAAATTCACGACGGTAAACAACCAGTTTATCCATACTTGATGAGTGTTGAATAATATAGTATTTAATAAAAGATAAAAGAAAGCATTTCGGTGCTTTCTTTTTTTGTGTTTTTGAAATATTCATATTTGAAAAAAACTGTAGATATAGTTTTACTGTGTTATGATTATTGAAAGAAGTTGAGGTAGTAAAATTGAAATTAAAGCAGATAAAAAGTAGTTCTAAAAGGTAGTTAAGTGAATTGAATAATTTCTTTGATGATTTATAGTCAAGAGTTTATTCTGAACTACTAAAAATTGAGTCAGATGAACAGACGAATTTTTAATTTGATTAATAGAATAAATATAGGAAATTTATGCGATATTTTTTTAAAAATAATAAACTTTTTTCACGTTTAGTGGGCATAAACTTGCTTTCAAAAGTTGGGGATAGATTATTTTATACAGCTATGTTAACTATAGCAGCTTCCTTGAAAGATGCTAGTTTAGCTGTTATGGTTGTGTCAGCTTCAGAAACTCTTCCAATTTTGATTAGTCTATTTTTAGGTCCTATTGCTGATAAGCAAGAACAGAAATTGCGTCAGTTAGTATCAAGTTCACTTTTTAGAGTATTGATGTACCTTGGTATTGCTTTTATTTTTAGATACCCACCGACCGTAATGTTAATTTTTTTAGCAGCGTTTTTTAATCTGTTATCAGATGTTAGCGGAAATTATTCAACGGCGTTATTCTCACCTTTTACCAAGACTTTGGTAAAACCAGAAAATATGCAGGAGGCACAAGGACTTGTTAGTTTAGGAACGCAACTTGTAACGATTTTATCTACTTTTATTGGTGCTTCTTTGTTATTAGTTTTTAGTGAATCTTCTTTAGCTGCGACAAATGCTATAGTTTTTTTAATAGTTGCTATATTTTATTGGATGATTCATCCACAACTTAAGATGTACGAGAGCAATATGACGATCTCCAAGGAAAAAAATGCTTTTCGGGTTGTTAAGGAGAATTTTAAATCATTTTTGACTGACCATGTATTTTTTATCAATTTGGTTCAGTTAGCAATGTTAAATGGTTTTTTTGGTGGTTTAACACCATTATTTGCCTTATTTATCAAAGAAAATTGTGAGCTTGCAACTCTAAGTAAGCCTTTAAAGATTTCAATTTTGTCGGGAATCATCATATTTTTTATGATTATAGGAAATGGTTTAGCAAATAAGATATTCAAAAAGCAATCTATTTTTATTATTAATATCTTGGCTGATTTAGCGATTTTATTAGTTGGACTTGGGTTTGTAATGAATAGTATTTGGATAATTTGGGGTGGAAATGCTTTTCTTGCTTTTTTATTAGGTATAGTTTCGCCTCGCTTTTCAGCGGATGTTGTGAATTGATATCCTGTTGAAAGAATTGGGGGGGATAGTGACTAGCGTTAACTCTCTTTTAGTATTAGCTCCTCCAGTTACAAGTTTAATATTTCCAACTCTATCAACTATTAATATTCACCTAGCTTATATTGGATTATTGGCATATGCTGTTTTACTTATTTTATTTAGTATGTTTATTTATAAAAAGAAGTCTTAACATTTCAAGACTTCTTTTTATAAAGTAATAATTGAAGATTTTCTTCAAGAAAATCTGCTATTTCTATGTAACCAAAATTTTTAAGGGAAAAAATATAGTTTTCTATGTTTTTGATATTATTTTCTCCTTCTTGGTAATTAAGCACCATTCTTAGAAACATAAGAATAGTTTTTACAAACATATCTTGAGAGTCTAATAATTTTTCAAGCTGGATAATGAAGTAATTAGCGTCACAGAATAATTGTCTTTCTAGTAGTGTAAAAATAATATTTAAATGTACGAGCTGTGCTCGATGTCTGTTGTTTGGAATGGATAAATAAATAGATTCTCTCTTAGTGAATGCTTTAGCAAGGAAGATAAGATCTTCATCTGATAAGATTTGTAAAGTGTTACCGAAGATAAAGAGTTCATACTCTGTCCATTCTTCGATACTATAAAGATAAGTTGTGATTAATTCTGCGTCTTTTTTTGATATGAAGTAATCTTGGTTTAAATTGTGAATAGCACAGTGGATAACTAATTTATTGAGCTGATTGTAGCTATCATTTGATTCAGTAAATTTATCATATGTGTATAAGATATTTTCAAGTCCTTTGATATCTTTTTTAGAATGATATTTTGCAACTTTTTGAGCAAGTTTAAAGAATGAAGAAGATTCATATTGGTGATAAGCTTGTTCAAACTCAGCTAAACTCATGTGTATCGCAGAAATAGCAATTAATAATTTATCAGCTGACAGCATGGTTTGACCATTCTCAAATTTTGATAACTGTGATTGTGAGAGATGTTCATTAGCAATATCTTTCATTTTTAAGCCTCTAGCTAATCTAAGATCACGAAATAGTTCTCCCAATTCAAAGTTATTTAACTGACTCAATATTATCTCCTTACACTTATGACTTCATATTTATTTATATTTTAGCAGAAAAAAATCTTTTCTCCAAGGAATGTTGATATATCAATATTCAATAGAAAGAAAATTGTTAACTAACAAAATTTTCTGAAAATTATCTTGACTTTATTTTATAAAGTGTTAACATGGAGTGTAAGATTTAATTGATAGGAGAAAACAGATGAGAAGTGACATGATTAAGGTAGGTGTGGATAAAGCACCAGCCCGTGGTCTTCTTTATGCAACCGGGCAAGTAAAATCTGCTAAAGACATGCAAAAACCATTTATCGCAATTTGTAATTCTTACATTGATATTGTTCCTGGACATGTTCATTTGCGTGAGTTGGCAGATGTCGCCAAGGAAGCTATCCGTGAAATGGGTGGTATTCCTTTTGAATTTAATACTATTGGTGTTGACGACGGAATTGCTATGGGGCATATTGGAATGCGTTATAGTCTTCCATCACGTGAAATCATTGCGGATGCTGCTGAAACAGTTATCAATGCGCATTGGTTTGACGGTGTTTTCTACATTCCTAACTGTGATAAAATTACGCCAGGGATGATTCTAGCTGCCCTTCGTACAAATGTTCCTGCAGTTTTCTGTTCAGGTGGACCAATGAAAGGTGGCGTTGATATGACTGGACATCAAGCGACTTTATCAAGCCTTTTTGAAGCGGTCGGAACATATCAAGCTGGCGATATGTCAAAAACAGAATTAGATTATCTAGAACAAAATGCTTGCCCAACATGTGGTTCATGTGCAGGTATGTTTACAGCCAATTCTATGAACTCTCTTATGGAAGTACTTGGTCTAGCTCTTCCAGGAAATGGTACTGTACTTGCTGTTTCTGATCAACGTCGTGAGTTGGTACGTCAAGCAGCAAAACATTTGATGGACAACGTTAAAAATAATTTGCGTCCACGTGATATTATCACTAAAGAAGCAATCGATGATGCCTTTGCTCTTGATATGGCAATGGGTGGTTCAACAAATACTGTTCTTCACACACTTGCTATTGCGCGTGAAGCTGGTATTGATTACAATTTGACAGATATTAACGAAATTGCTAAGAAGACACCATATCTTTCTAAAATTGCGCCATCAAGTGTTTACACAATGCATGATGTTCAAGAAGCTGGTGGTATTTCAGCAATCATCAACCAATTGATTAAAAAAGGTACAATCAAGGGTGATCGTATCACTGTAACTGGTAAAACATTGAAAGAAAATGTTGCAGGCGCTGAAATCAAGAATGAAGAAATCATTCATCCAATTGAAAGTCCTATTTCACCAGTAGGTGGTTTGTCTGTCCTTTACGGAAATATCGCTCAAGATGGTGCGGTTATCAAGGTTGGTGGAGTTGATCCATCCGTTAAAACTTTCCGTGGTAAAGCTATCTGCTGTGATTCACAAGATGAAGCACTTGAATTGATTGACAATGGTACTGTTAAAAAAGGTCATGTTGTTGTCATTCGTTACGAAGGTCCTCAAGGTGGTCCAGGCATGCCAGAAATGCTCGCACCAACTTCTAAAATCGTTGGACGTGGGCTTGGTAAAGATGTTGCCTTGATTACTGATGGTCGTTTCTCAGGAGCTACTCGTGGTATTGCCATTGGTCACGTTTCACCAGAAGCAGCAGAAGGTGGTAACATTGCCCTTATTGAAGATGGCGATGAAATTTATATTGATTTAACAAATCGAACAATTGATTTGCTTGTGGATGATGCCACATTAGAAGAACGTCGTAAACATTTGAAACCATTTAAGTTAAAAATTTCAAGCGGTTGGTTGCGTCGTTACACAGCTTTTGCGTCATCAGCTAACTTTGGTGGTTCAATGATGACTCAAGAAGAGTTTGAAGAACGTAAAGCGGAACGCGAAAGCCAAGAAAAAGAATAAAGTAAATTATTTTTGAAAGTGTTCAAATAATTGTTCACTTTCCCTTGCTTTATTTTTTTTAAATGTTATTATAGTAACAAGCTGTTAGAATTTTTAGATAATTCGGAATTTACATGAAAAGGAGGACTTTGTGAAACAGATTAGATTAAAAGAATCCAAGAATGGATCGGAATTGTTATTGGAAACCTTGGCTAGTCTGGGAATTGATACGATTTTCGGCTACCCGGGTGGAGCCGTTCTGCCACTTTATGACGCTATTTATAATTTTGATGGTATTCGCCATATTTTGGCACGTCATGAGCAAGGTGCCCTCCATGAAGCAGAAGGTTACGCAAAATCAACTGGTAAACTTGGTGTTGCCATTGTTACCAGCGGTCCTGGTGCAACTAATGCTATTACAGGTATTGCCGATGGTATGAGCGATAGCGTTCCAATGCTTATTTTCACTGGTCAGGTTGGCATGTCTGGTATTGGTAAAGATGCTTTCCAAGAGGCAGATATTATCGGTATTACAATGCCAATTACAAAATACAATTATCAGATTCGTGATGTTGCTGATGTTCCTCGAATTGTAACTGAGGCTGCTCACATTGCAACAACTGGACGACCTGGACCAGTAGTGATTGATCTTCCGAAAAATATTTCGGCTGCAAAAACATCATTCTATCATGATCCAACGGTTAATCTTCCAAGTTATCAACCGACGTTAGAACCAAATGTCTTGCAGGTCAAGAAAATTTTGACACAGTTGAAAAAAGCAAAACGTCCACTAATCATTGCTGGTGGTGGCGTCAATTATTCAGGTGCATCTGAGGAGTTGATTGCTTTTGCAGAACGCTATAATATCCCAGTTGTTTCAACATTGTTGAGCTTAGGTGTTATGCCAATTAATCATCCACTTTCTTTAGGGATGGGTGGTATGCATGGGTCATATGCTTCAAACATGGCATTGACACAATGTGATTTCATGATTAACTTTGGATCGCGTTTTGCAGATCGCTTGACAGGTAATCCTAAGACATTTGCTAAAAAAGCAGTTGTAGCACACGTTGATATCGATCCAGCTGAGATTGGTAAAGTGGTTAAAACACAGATTCCAATCGTTGGTGACGCCAAGCGTACATTACAAATTCTTCTAGATGAAGATGAAGTTAAAACACGTCACGATGATTGGACAGAATCAGTTCTAGCTAATAAAGCAAAAGCTCCATTTAGTTATGATTTTGATGAATCAGTGATTAAACCACAACACGCTATTGCTACAATTGGTAAAGTTACTGATGGTGATGCCATTGTCGTAACAGACGTTGGTCAGCACCAAATGTGGGCGGCTCAATTTTATCCATATAAAAATGAGCGTCAACTGATTACATCTGGTGGTCTTGGAACAATGGGATTTGGTATCCCAGCAGCAATCGGTGCCAAGTTAGCTAACCCTGATAAAGAAGTTATTCTTTTTGTCGGTGATGGTGGTTTCCAAATGACAAACCAAGAATTGGCATTATTAAATGGTTATGGTGTTCCGATTAAAGTGGTACTTATCAATAACCATTCACTTGGTATGGTTCGTCAATGGCAAGAATCATTTTACGATGAGCATCGCAGTGAGTCAACATTTGATGATGAACCAAACTTCCAAATGATGGCAGAAGCTTATGGAATTGCTCACTACAAGTTCACTAATCCAAATACGTTGGAAGAAGATTTGAAAGTAATTACTGAGAATAAACCAATGCTAATTGAAGTAGCTATTTCAAATCGTGAACATGTTTATCCAATGGTTCCTTCAGGTAAATCAAATAGTGAAATGTTGGGGGTGAAGTTTAATGCGTAGAATGTTGACAGCTAAGCTTCAAAATTCAACAGGTGTTCTTAATCGATTCACTGGAGTCCTGTCACGCCGACAGGTAAACATTGAGTCTATATCAGTTGGACATACCATGGAACCAAATGTTTCTCGCATCACTATTATTATTGATGTTGAGAATTTGGAAGAAGTCGAGCAAATCATCAAACAATTGAATCGATTGATTGATGTACTTCGAGTTCGTGATATTACGGACATTCCACATTTGGAACGTGAAGTGATTTTGGTTAAGGTTACAGCACCAACTAGCAAACGAGCTGAGATATTAGCCGTTATTCAACCTTTCCGCGCTAGTGTTGTTGACGTTGCGCCTAAATCAATTACGATTCAGGTGACTGGTGACGGAGATAAGATTGATGCTTTGCTTCGTGTTGTTAAACCTTATGGTATTCAGAATCTTGCTCGCACAGGTGCAACAGGATTCTCAAGAGATTTTTCTTGTTAAAAACATTTAATTTAGTTAACATTTGCCTTACTCGGGCAGTTAAAATAAAAATAGAAAAGAGATATTTATTATGGCAGTAACAATGGAATACGAAAAAGACGTAAAAGTAGCAGCTCTTGATGGTAAAAAAATTGCCGTTATCGGTTATGGATCACAAGGTCATGCTCATGCTCAAAACTTGCGTGACTCAGGTCACGATGTTATCATTGGGGTTCGCCATGGTAAATCATTCGATAAAGCAAAAGAAGATGGATTTGACACTTATGAAGTAGCAGAAGCAACTAAACTTGCTGATGTTATCATGGTATTGGCACCAGATGAAATTCAAGCTAAACTTTATGCTGAAGAAATTGCTCCAAACCTTGAACCAGGTAACGCTCTTGGTTTTGCACATGGTTTCAACATTCGTTTCGAATACATTAAAGCTCCTGAAACAGTAGACGTATTCATGTGTGCTCCTAAAGGACCAGGTCACCTTGTACGTCGTACTTACACTGAAGGATTTGGTGTACCTGCACTTTACGCTGTTTACCAAGATGCTACTGGTAATGCAAAAGATATCGCAATGGACTGGTCTAAAGGTATCGGTGCTGCACGTGTTGGACTTCTTGAAACAACATTCAAAGAAGAAACTGAAGAAGATCTATTCGGTGAACAAGCAGTTCTTTGTGGTGGTTTGACTGCCCTTATCGAAGCTGGTTTTGAAGTTCTTACTGAAGCTGGATATGCTCCAGAATTGGCTTACTTTGAAGTTCTTCACGAAATGAAACTTATCGTTGACCTAATCTACGAAGGTGGATTCAAGAAAATGCGTCAATCAATCTCAAATACAGCTGAATTTGGTGACTACGTATCAGGACCACGTGTTATCACTAAAGACGTTAAAGAAAATATGAAAGCTGTTCTTGCTGATATCCAATCTGGTAAATTTGCAGAAGACTTCGTTAACGACTATAAAGCAGGTCGTCCAAAACTTGAAGCTTACCGTAAAGAAGCAGCTGAACTTGAAATTGAAAAAGTTGGTGCAGAACTTCGTAAAGCAATGCCTTTCGTTAACCAAAACGATGATGATGCATTCAAAATTTATAACTAATTTTTGAAGAAGTCTACTTAATAAAAGGCCGATGTTAGTCATCGGTTTTTTATCTATTAATAAGCAAATTGTCATATAAAATATTTAGATATTAGAAGAGGTAGTTTATGATCTTAGCTAAGGATGTTGTTGACGCCTACGACGTCTTGAAAGATGTTGTTGAGCGTACACCCCTAGATTTTGACCGCTATTTGTCGGAAAAATATGGTGCAACTGTTTATCTTAAACGTGAAAACATGCAGAAAGTGCGTTCTTTTAAAATTCGTGGTGCTTATTACGCTATTCACCAATTATCAGATGAAGATAAAAAACGTGGTGTAGTTTGTGCTTCAGCTGGAAATCATGCTCAAGGTGTTGCTTTTACCTGCCATGAAATGAAAATTCCAGCAACAATTTTTATGCCTGTAACAACTCCCCAACAAAAAATTGGTCAAGTTAAATTCTTTGGTGGTCCTTATGTGACAATTAAATTGGTTGGAGATACTTTTGATGCTTCAGCACAAGCAGCTCAAGAATTTACAAAATCTGAAGGAATGACTTTTATTGATCCTTTTGATGATGAAAATGTTCAAGCAGGACAAGGGACTGTCGCCTACGAGATTTATGAACAAGCTCAAGAAGAAGGCGTTACCTTTGACCAAATCTTTGTTCCAGTCGGTGGTGGTGGTTTGATTTCTGGTGTAGCCACTTATATCAAAGATGTTGCTCCTGAGATTGAAGTCGTTGGTGTGGAAGCGTCAGGAGCTCGTAGCATGCGTGCTGCATTTGATAAAGGGCATCCTGTTAAATTGGAAGAGATTGATAAATTTGCCGACGGGATTGCTGTTCAAAAAGTTGGTGAGAAAACTTTTGAAGTTGCCCGTAAATATGTTGATAAATTAGTTGGTGTTGATGAAGGTTTGATTTCTGAAACACTTATTGACATGTATTCAAAACAAGGTATCATTGCCGAACCTGCGGGAGCATCTTCTATTGCAGCTCTTGAAGTCATGAAGGATGACATCAAAGGTAAAACAGTTGTATGTATTATCTCTGGTGGGAATAATGATATCAACCGTATGCAAGAAATGGAAGAACGTGCCCTTATTTATGATGGGGTGAAACACTATTTTGTGGTTAATTTCCCACAACGTCCAGGAGCACTTCGTGAATTTGTAAATAACATTCTTGGTCCAAATGATGATATTACGCGTTTTGAATATATCAAACGTGCTAATAAAGGAACTGGTCCAGTTCTCATTGGGATTACTTTAGGGGATAAGAATGATTATAATGATTTTATTGATCGTCTGTCAGGTTTTGATCCTTCATACATCAATTTGCACGGAAATGAAAGCCTCTATAATTTGTTAGTTTGATGAAAAAATAAACTTCTGTTCTCTCTTAAAATTATTATTATATTGACAAGCAAACCTAGTTGAACTTTCCGGTTTAACTAGGTTTTTATGTGGATTTTCCTTGACTTTTTGAGAAAATAAAATATAATTGTATTAACCAAAAGGTACAAAAGTGGAGGTTTGGTATTTAGGCCTTGTTTTATTATTTTTTGTGCCTTTACAGCAATTAGTTGTGACTAGATGTCTAGAAAAAAGAAATAGTTTCAAAGGAGAATAATTATGTTTTTGATTGTTGTTACAATTGTTATCTTGCTAATCTTAGGTGTGATTGCAAGCACACTTTATGTTGTTCGTCAACAAACAGTAGCTATCATTGAACGTTTTGGAAAATATCAAACAACTTCTGGTAGTGGTATTCATGTTCGTTTGCCATTTGGTATTGATAAGATTGCTGCACGTATTCAATTGCGTCTTTTGCAATCTGAAATTGTGGTAGAAACAAAAACGAAAGATAATGTTTTTGTTACTTTAAATGTGGCTACTCAATACCGTGTTAATGAACAAAATGTTACAGATGCTTACTACAAACTTATGCGTCCTGAAGCTCAAATAAAATCATATATTGAAGATGCTCTTCGCTCATCAGTTCCCAAATTGACTTTGGATGAATTGTTTGAGAAAAAAGATGAAATTGCTCTTGAAGTGCAACATCAAGTAGCTGAAGAAATGTCAACTTATGGTTATCTTATCGTGAAAACATTGATTACTAAAGTTGAACCAGATGCTGAAGTTAAGCAATCAATGAATGAAATCAATGCGGCACAACGTAAACGCGTTGCAGCTCAAGAATTAGCTAATGCAGATAAAATTAAAATTGTAACGGCCGCCGAAGCAGAAGCTGAAAAAGATCGTCTTCACGGTGTTGGTATTGCTCAGCAGCGTAAAGCAATTGTTGATGGCCTTGCTGAATCTATTCAAGAATTAAAAGACGCAAATGTTGGTATGACAGAAGAACAAATTATGTCTATTCTTTTGACTAACCAATACCTTGATACTTTGAATACTTTTGCGGCTAAAGGCAATCAAACACTCTTCTTACCAAATCATCCAGAAGGTATTGAAGATATTCGCACACAAATTTTGTCATCATTGAAAACTAAATAATAAAAAAAAGTCCCTATTGCAGACGGAAGGAATTGCAATAGGGACTTTTTGTCTGGCATTGTTAGGGATTGAAATAGGAGTTAAATATTTCTTTTATACCGTTTATATTCATGGATTATTTTCAGAGCACGTTTCCGTGTTTTGATATTGGGACTTTTAAGTCTGCGATAAGCAGATGCTAAATCAGTTTTTTCAGCCATATCAACCTCCTTAAAATTAGATTATTAACGTTAACATTGAGTAGTATAGCACAAAACACTTAACTGGTAAAGCATTTTGTGTATTTTAAGATAATATATTGATATTTTGGCTCAAAAAAACAACCTTCTAAGATATAGAAGATTGTTTTTAACATTATTTCAAGAAGCGTTGTAAGAAAACTTTTGTACGCTCTTGTTGAGGATTTTCAAAGATTTGTTCAGGTGTACCTTCTTCAGCGATAACGCCTTTATCCATGAAGATGACGCGATCTGAGACTTCTTTGGCAAATTCCATTTCGTGAGTAACGATAATCATTGTCAAACCTGATTTAGCAAGATCTTGCATTGTTTTAAGAACTTCACCAACCATTTCTGGGTCAAGTGCTGAAGTTGGTTCGTCAAATAGCATTGCTTCAGGGTTAACTGACAAGGCACGGGCAATAGCCACACGTTGTTTTTGACCACCAGAAAGTTGTTTTGGTTTTGCTTTCCAGTATTGTTCTGTCATTCCAACTTTTGTGAGGTTTTCTTTGGCAATGGCTTCTGCTTCACTGCGAGAACGTTTTAGAACAGTTGTTTGAGCAACAATAGCATTTTCCAAAACGTTTAAGTTTTCAAAAAGGTTGAATGATTGGAAAACCATTCCAAGTTTTTCACGGTATTCTGTCAAATTGTAGTTTTTTTCGAGAACGTTTTGACCGTGGAAGAGGATTTTACCAGCAGTTGGTTCTTCTAAAAGGTTAATAGAACGAAGAAATGTTGATTTTCCTGAACCTGATGAACCAATGATTGAAATAACCTCACCTTTTTTAACTGAAAGTGAAATATCTTTAAGGACTTCATTTTGTCCGTAAGATTTTTTCAAATGTTTAATATCAATAATAGCTTGTGACATTATTTCACCTCTTTCGTTTGGTTTTGGTTAGCACCAGTTGTGTAAGTGTCGGCATCGAAGCGTCGTTCAATAAAGCGTAGGATGCGTGTCACTGTGAAGGTGAGAACAAAGTAGATAATCGCGATAATAGTAAATGTTTGGAAGTATTGATATGTTTGTGTTGCAACAGTATTACCTGAAAAGTAAAGTTCAACAACTGAGATAACATTCAATACTGAAGTATCTTTGATGTTGATGACAAATTCGTTACCTGTTGCTGGCAAGATATTGCGAACAACTTGAGGAAGAACGATTTTGCGCATTGTTTGACCGTGGGTAAATCCAAGTGCTGTAGCTGCTTCGAATTGACCTTTATCAACAGCGAAGATACCACCACGAACGATTTCACTCATGTAAGCACCAGTGTTGATTGAAACGATAAAGATTGCAGCTAGTGTACGGTCGATTGAGATACCAAAGGCTTGAGCTGTACCATAGTAGATAACCATTGCTTGTACGATCATCGGAGTACCACGGAAAATTTCAATGTAAACGCTAAGCAACCAGCCAAAGGCTTTTTGAAGTCCTGCAAGAACTTTATTCGTAGCTTTTGGAGCTGTGCGGTAAACACCAATCAATAGACCAATGAAAAGACCAACAACTGTACCAATAATAGAGATGAGAAGTGTAACCCCTGCACCACGTAGGAATTGGTTCCAGTTTTTCTTGAAGATTCCCCACATGTCAGTAAAGAAATTACTCTTTTGATCTTTTTCAGTTTTATCAGCTGGTTGTTTTTCAATCATGTCATCCATGAGTTGGAGACGATCATTTTCAGAGATGCCAGCTAAAACAGCATTAACTTTTGCCAATGTTTCTGTATCATCTTTACGAAGACCGACAGCAATAGCAGTGTCTGCTTTAGATGTTGCAAATCCTTTGCCTTCTTCAAAGGCAATCATCTTGAAGTCGCTGTTAGCATTTTCAGCAGAGATAGCATCAGGACGTTCAGAAACGTAACCATCAATAATACCAGATTCAAGTGCTTGACGCATTTGATTGAAGTCACCCATAGCAGTTTCTTTTGAAACATCTTTGATTTGGTCAATCAAGTTGTAAAGGTAGACACCTTGTTGAGAAGTTAATTTTGCACCTGCAAAATCTTTAAGTGAAGACGCTTGTGCAAAATCACCTTTTTTAGAAACAACGATAACTGGGTAGCTTGTATAGTAACTATCTGAGAATGCAATTTCTTTCTTACGTTCAGCTGTAGGACTCATTCCGGCAGCAATCATGTCAATCTTTCCGGAAGTAAGTGCGGGAATCAATCCTGTCCAAGTAGTTTTGACAACGAGGAGTTCCTTGCCTAAGCTATCTGCTATTTTCTTAGCTATTTGGACATCGTATCCGTTAGCATACTGGCTAGTTCCTTCGATAGGAACAGCTCCATTAGAATCGTCATCTTGTGTCCAGTTGAATGGGGCATAGGCTGCTTCCATACCAACACGAAGATATTCGTCAGCGTTTGCGCTAGTCATTCCTCCAAAGAGAAGAAGAAGGGCTGCAAAACAACTTAAAAGTAACTTTTTCATTTAAGACTCCTGTCTATTCTTGTACCTTACTATTTTACAGGAAATAGGGTCTGATTTCAACACGATACGCTTAAAAATAGAATATTTATACAACAGATTATGATAAAATAGTGGGAGAAGAAAGGAGTAGGAGATCATGAAAAAATTAAGACTGATTTTGGTTGCAATCATCACATTTTTAGGATTATCTGTTCAAGTTTTTGCTGACAGTGATGTTGACTACAGCATCAGCAATTATGATGGTGTCTTAACAGTACATGAGGATAATACTGCTGATTTTTATCAGACAATTACTTATCGATTTGATTCCTCTTATAATGGTCAGATTGTGACTTTGGGAGAAGCAGGTCATATGCCTGATGGTTTTTCTGTTAACAATCAGCCAGAAGTTTCTGCTGAAGTTAATGGAGGCGATAAAACTGTTCGGTCTGTGGTAAGCGATCTTGGTGATGGTTATCAGGTAAAAATTTATAATTCTGGTTATAGTGGAGATGTAGTGACTGTTAAGTTACACTGGAAATTATCGCATTTACTTTTCCCTTATCAAGACGTCGCTGAACTCAATTGGGTACCAATTAGTGATTGGGATGAAACCTTGAAGCATGTCACTTTTACTGTTGTCACTGATAAGACGACGACTAATCGTAATCTCTGGGCTCATAGAGGTTATCTAAAATCAGCGGTTGTAAACAAATTACCCGATGGTTATCAAATTACTACTGAAAATGTCGATGGGAAATTAGAGCTACATGCTTATTGGGATAAAGCCATTTTGACAAATGCTACAAGGTTAGCAAATAACCGTAAGGCAGATATCATTAAGCAAGAAAATAAAATTGCTCGAAGGAGCCGATTGCTTAAACTGGTACTATTTAAGCTCGTTCCTGCTGTGATTGTTGTTTTAATCGGATTAGCTTGGTTTTTCTTCTTCAAAGGAAAACGAATGGCTAAAAAGTACGAAAAGTTTAGTCGCGATACTCGTTCCTATGAAGCGCCTGAAGATTGGTCACCTTTGCTAATTATGCAATACATTTACGATGTTGATTTGCAAGATACTGATACAAAAGGAAGTCCAATTTCACAAAAATTCAAATTTGAGACAGCTATGCAAGCGACATTGCTTGATTTGATTGATCGTCATATTATTACAGCAAATGATGAGGAATTGACTTGCCATCTTGATAAGCCAATGACTGATTATGAATCAGAAGTTATTGATATGGCATTTGGCGATAAAGGAACCGTGAAAATTGAAGAACTGTTTGCTGATTATCGCTTTGATGATGAGCTTGTTGATAGCTATAAGAAAAAATATAAAGGTCACACCTTAGAAACAAAACTAAACAATCTTGGTGAAGCTTTCAACAAACGCTATCTTGGTAAGTTGGAACAGATTACGGATTTAGTAGATCAAGAAATATCAGATAAAGGTCTACCAGAAATTCGTGAAAATTTAACTGATGTCATTGCTAATAAATTTGAATATGCCAAGGGTCTCCTATTCCTTACAGTAATACCAATTTTTGCTGGCTTAGTTTACCTTTTGTTTAATGCAAATTTGGCTTTTCTTACATACGGTTTATTATTACTTTTAGTTGTTTTAAGTTTAGTTATTATCATGGTTAAAGCGCACTACTATAAGGTCCATGGTATGATAACCGCTATAGGTCAAGAACGAATTCAAGCTTGGGTTAGCTTTACCAATATGATGCGAGATATTAATAAATTCGATAAAGTTGACTGGCAAGGAGTCATCGTCTGGAACCGTATTTTGGTTTATGCAACGCTATTTGGCTATGCTAAGCAAGTTCAAAAATATCTCAAAATTCATGATATTAAACTTGCTAGTGAGTCTGATTTTATGATGAGCCCTGAACTTGGTTACTTAATTGGTATGCAAACACATCGATTAGGAATGGCTAGTTTGAATGCTGATTCAGCTGCACACTTTTCTGTTTCATCCGGTAGTTCCGGCTCTAGTGGAGGATTCTCCGGAGGCGGCGGTGGCGGAGGCGGCGGAGCGTTTTAAAAATGCCCCAAATCTGCTATAATTGAAGGGATATTAAATTAAGGAGAGCTTATGTTATTTTTCGAACTACTAAAGGCTATCTTTTTAGGGATAGTTGAGGGAATTACAGAGTGGTTACCTGTTTCAAGTACAGGACACCTGATTTTGGTTCAAGAGTTTATCAAATTGAATCAAGATAAAGCGTTTTTGGACATGTTCAACATTGTCATTCAATTGGGAGCAATCTTAGCTGTTATTGTGATTTACTTTAAACGTTTGAATCCATTTCAGCCTGGAAAAACAGCGCGTGAAGTTCAGTTAACATGGCAACTATGGTTAAAAGTTGTCATTGCATGTATTCCATCAATTTTGATTGCAGTGCCTTTTGATGATTGGTTCGAAGCACACTTTAACTACATGCTTCCAATCGCAATTGCCTTAATTGTTTACGGGATTGCATTTATCTGGATTGAAAAACGAAATGCTAATATTGAACCTGAAGTGACTGATCTTACTCGCATGCCTTATTTGACAGCGTTTTGGATTGGATGTTTCCAAGTGCTAAGTATTGTTCCGGGAACAAGTCGTTCAGGAGCAACAATTCTTGGGGCTATTATTGTGGGGACAAGTCGTTCAGTTGCTGCTGACTTCACTTTCTTCCTTGCTATTCCAACAATGTTTGGTTACAGTGGTTTGAAAGCCATTAAATTCTTCTTGGACGGAAACGTTCTTAACTTTAGCCAATTCTTGATTTTGATGGTGGCTAGCGTAACAGCTTTCCTTGTCAGTCTTTATGTTATCCGCTTCTTGACTGATTATGTTAAAAAACACGATTTCACTATTTTTGGTAAGTATCGTATCGTTTTAGGGACAATTCTTATTTTATATAGCATTGTTAAAGTTATCTTTTAAAATGCCAGCAGCCCTTGTCAGGGCTGCTTTTTGTGACGTAAAAATTGAAAAAACATGACTTTTCCTGTATAATAAAATGACTACTCGTGCGAGGTATATAGTATGGAAATGAAACAGATTAGCGAGACAACGCTAAAAATAACGATTAGTATGGAAGATTTAGAAGAACGTGGAATGGAGTTGAAAGATTTTTTGATTCCTCAAGAAAAGACAGAAGAGTTCTTCTACTCAGTAATGGATGAATTAGATTTACCGGATAATTTCAAAGATAGCGGAATGCTTAGCTTCCGTGTGACACCACGTAAAGACCGTATTGATGTCTTTGTCACAAAATCTGAAATTAATAAAGATATTAACTTTGAAGATTTGGCTGCATTTGATGATGTCTCAAATATGTCGCCTGAAGAATTCTTCAAAACTTTGGAACAAACCATGTTGTCTAAGGGAGATACAGAAGCTCACGAAAAATTAGGTAAAATTGAAGAAATGATGGAAGGCGCTGTTGAAGAAGTCTTAACAGAACATGCTCAACAATCTGAAGCAACAGAAACTGAAGAAGAAGTTAATCCATCAGATTATGTTCACTATGTATTGGATTTTCCAAGTTTAGAGGCAACAGTTGCTTTTGCTAAAGCAATTGATTTTCCAGTGGAAGCGTCAGAACTTTATAAGATGGATGGGGCTTACTACATGACAGTCCTTATTGATTTGCAAAATCATCCTTCTTATTATGCAAATTTGATGTATGCTCGCATGTTGGAATATGCTGGCGCTGGAACAAAGACACGTGCTTATTTACAAGAGCATGCAGTTGAATTATTGACGGATGATGCCGTCGCAAAATTAAAAATGATTGAGTTGGTATAGTATGGCACCCTTTACAATTGAATATGTTTTAGTTTTAATTGGCGCATTTTTGTTATCACTTTTCTTGACGCCGATTGTTCGTTTTATTGCTTTCCGCGTTGGTGCCGTTGACAATCCAAATGCTCGTCGTGTTAATGAAGTCCCTATGCCAAGTAGTGGTGGTTTAGCGATTTTCTTAGCCTTCTTGATATCATCTTTAATTTTTATGCCAATGGTTTTGAAGCAACCGATTTGGACGATTTCTTATTTTGATTATATTTTGCCAGTTGTTATTGGTGGATTTATCATTACAGCGACTGGTTTTATCGATGATATTTATGAATTGAAGCCAAAAACAAAAATGGCAGGGATTATTTTAGGAGCTGTCATTGTTTGGGCATTTACGGATTTCCGCTTTGATAGTTTTAAAATTCCTTTTGGTGGACCGTTATTACAGTTTAATTCGATAGTAACCTTTTTCCTAACTGTCTTTTGGATTATTTCAATTACAAATGCCATGAATTTGATTGATGGTTTAGATGGTCTGGTGAGCGGTGTTTCTATCATTAGCCTGATTACAATGGCTTTGGTATCTTATTTCTTTTTACCACAAACTGACTTTTATTTAACGCTGACAATCTTGCTGTTGATTGCCTGTATTGCTGGTTTTTTCCCATATAATTACAACCCAGCTATTATTTATTTGGGGGATACAGGAGCATTATTCATTGGATTTATGATTGGTGTATTATCTCTTCAAGGGTTGAAAAATTCGACAGCTGTTGCGGTGGTTACACCTGTTATTATCTTAGGGGTTCCTATCTTAGATACAACTGTTGCGATTATTCGCCGTAAATTATCTGGACGTCCTGCGACAGAAGCAGACAAGATGCATTTGCACCATCGTCTTTTAGCTATGGGATTCACGCATCGAGGTGCTGTTTTGGTTGTTTATGGTATTGCTATCCTTTTCTCACTCATTGCTCTTTTACTTAATGTTTCAAGCAGACTGGGTGGAGTATTGTTGATGATCGGTTTAGCGTTTGCCTTAGAGGTCTTTATCGAAGGATTGGAAATTTGGGGAGTTGGTAGAACACCTCTCTTTGACACCTTGAAATTTATCGGAAATAGCGATTACCGTCAAGCAACTATGCTTAAATGGAAAAATCGCAAAAATAATAAGTAAATGAAAAGCCTATTATGGCTTTTTTTTGATATAATGATTAGTAACCCTATAGAACTGCGGTAATTTTCAGAAAAAAGTTACTGCTGCATTTGATTAATTGGAGGAACGTACACATGTCTGTACTTGAAATAAAAGATCTTCATGTCTCAATTGAAGATAAAGAAATTCTTAAGGGTGTTAATTTAACCCTTAAGACTGGAGAGATTGCTGCGATTATGGGCCCTAACGGGACTGGTAAATCAACGCTTTCAGCTGCGATTATGGGTAATCCAAATTATGAGGTTACTCAGGGTGAAATTTTGCTTGATGGTGAGAATATTCTCGAACTTGAAGTTGATGAACGAGCTCGCCTTGGTTTATTCCTTGCTATGCAGTATCCATCTGAAATTCCAGGAATTACGAATGCTGAATTTATTCGTGCAGCTATGAATGCTGGAAAAGAAGATGATGAAAAAATTTCTGTCATGGATTTCATCACAAAACTTGATGAAAAAATGGAATTTTTGGGCATGAAAGAAGAAATGGCAGAACGTTACCTTAACGAAGGTTTCTCAGGTGGTGAGAAAAAACGTAATGAAATTCTTCAATTATTGATGCTTGAACCCAAATTCGCTCTTCTTGATGAAATCGACTCTGGTCTTGATATCGATGCTCTTAAAGTTGTTTCAAAAGGGGTTAACGCTATGCGTGGCGAACAATTTGGAGCAATGATTATCACTCACTATCAACGACTTCTTAACTATATTACACCAGATGTTGTACACATTATGATGGATGGTCGTGTTGTCCTTACAGGTGGTGCAGAACTTGCTGCCCGTCTTGAAAAAGAAGGCTATGCGAAAATTGCCGAAGAACTTGGAATAAAATACGAAGAAGAAGTGTAATTGATGATGTCAAGTCTACTATTATAGTAGACGATACTCGTATGTAGGATATAAAAAGGAGTAAACATCAAATTATGACGAAAGAATCAGTTTTAAATTTTTCACAAGCAAAAGCAGAACCTTTGTGGTTGCAAGAGCGACGCTTAGCTGCTTTTGATCATATAGATAAATTACCATTACCAGAGGTCAACCGTGTTAAATTTCATCGTTGGAATTTAGGTGATGGAAGTATTTCAGAGGATGTGGCATTGGCTAATGTCCCTGATTTTACAGCTCTTGGAGATAATCCAAAACTTGTTCAAGTTGGAACTCAGACCGTTCTTGAACAGTTACCTGTTGACTTGATGTCAAAAGGTGTTGTTTTTACAGATTTTTATGGTGCTTTGGAAGAAATTCCTGAAGTTATTGAAAAATATTTTGGTAAAGCGCGTGGTGACCTAGAAGATAAATTAGCAGCTTATCACACTGCTTACTTCAATAGTGCTGCTGTACTTTACATCCCAGATAATGTGGACATTGAGGAACCGATTGAAGGTCTATTTTTTCAAGATAAGGCTAGTGATGTTCCATTTAATAAACATGTCCTTATCATTGTTGGTAAAAATAGTCACATTAGTTACTTAGAACGCTTTGAATCAATTGGTGAGGGTGATGCTAAGGCAACAGCAAATATCTCTGTTGAAGTTATAGCATTGGATGGTAGTCAAGTGAAATTTTCTGCTATTGACCGCCTAGGAAATAATGTGACAACTTATATTAGTCGTAGAGCTTATCACGGTAAAGACGCTGTAGTTGATTGGGCTATTGGCATCATGAATGAAGGTAATGTGATTGCTGACTTTGATTCAGACTTGTACGGAGATGGTAGTCAAGCTAATCTAAAAGTAGTAGCTGCTTCATCAGGTCGCCAAGTACAAGGTGTGGATACACGTGTTACAAACTATGGCTGTCATTCAGTTGGGCATATTTTGCAACACGGTGTCATTCTTGAACGTGGGACTCTTACTTTTAATGGAGTAGGTCATATTGTTAAGGGAGCAAAAGGAGCAGACGCTCAACAAGAAAGTCGTGTCCTTATGCTTTCAGATAAAGCACGGTCAGATGCTAATCCAATTTTATTGATTGATGAAAATGATGTTACAGCGGGGCATGCTGCGTCAATTGGGCAAGTTGATCCAGAAGATATGTATTATCTAATGAGTCGTGGTATTGATAAGGAAACAGCTGAACGCCTAGTTATTCGTGGTTTCTTAGGTACTGTTATCACTGAAATTCCTGTCAAAGAAGTTCGTGATGAAATGATTGCTGTACTTGATAGCAAGTTGGAGCAACGTTAATATGACAACATTAAATCCTCATAAAATCGCTCAAGACTTTACTATACTTGACCAAGTTGTTAATGATGAACCGTTGGTTTATCTAGACAATGCGGCAACGACTCAGAAACCACAAGAAGTTCTTGATGCGCTTAATCAGTACTACCATACTATTAATGCCAATGTTCACCGAGGTGTTCATACATTAGCTGAACGTGCAACAGCTGCTTATGAAGCTAGCCGTGAAAAAGCACGTCAATTTATTAATGCTAAATCAATTAAGGAAGTTTTGTTCACTCGTGGAACAACAACTGGTCTTAATTGGATTGCACAATTTGCCCAAGAAGTTCTTCAGAAAGATGATGAAGTCCTTATCTCTGTTCTTGAACATCATGCGAATGTTATTCCATGGCAACAAGCATGTCGCAAAACAGGAGCAAAATTAGTTTATGTTTATTTGAAAGATGGTCAACTAGACATGGATGACTTACAAAATAAACTTTCAAATAAGACTAAGTTTGTAAGTATTGCTCATGTTTCAAATGTATTAGGTTCAGTTCAACCAATTAAAGAAATTACTAAGTTAGCACATCAAGTTGGTGCTTATATGGTTGTTGATGGTGCTCAATCTGCGCCTCATATGGCGATTGATGTCCAAGATTTGGATTGTGATTTCTTTGCTTTTTCTGGGCATAAAATGCTTGGGCCAACGGGTATTGGTGTTCTCTATGGTAAGGAAGAATTGCTTAATCAAATGTCACCAGTTGAATTTGGTGGTGAAATGATTGATTTTGTTTATGAACAAGAAGCCACTTGGAAAGAATTACCATGGAAGTTTGAAGCAGGAACACCAAATATTGCTGGAGCCATTGCTTTAGGAAAAGCATTTGATTATTTGAATAACCTTGGTATGGATGCTGTTCATGCTCATGAACAAGACCTAGTCGATTATGTTTTACCGAAATTACAAGCAATTGAAGGTTTAACAGTCTACGGACCACAAGATCCTAGCAAGCATACTGGTGTTATTTCTTTCAATCTTGATGGCTTACATCCACATGATGTGGCGACGGCTTTGGATTACGAAGGTGTCGCTGTTCGAGCAGGACACCATTGTGCACAACCTTTGATTACTTACCTAGGTATTCATTCGGCAGTACGTGCAAGTTTTTATATCTATAATACGAAAGAAGATTGTGATAAACTAATAGAAGCAATTCTCAAAACAAAGGAGTTTTTCAATGGCACTTTCTAGATTAGATAGTCTTTATATGGCAGTTGTTTCAGATCACTCAAAAAATCCGCATCATCATGGCAAATTGGAAGATGTTAATCAAGTTAATCTTAATAATCCGACTTGTGGTGATGTGATTTCATTATCAGTGAAATTTGATGGTGATCGCATTTCTGACATTGCTTTTGCTGGTGATGGTTGTACCATTTCAACAGCTTCATCAAGTATGATGACTGATGCTGTAATTGGTAAAACAAAAGAAGAAGCCCTTGAACTTGCCGAAATTTTTTCAAAAATGGTTCAAGGTGAAAAAGACGATGCTCAAAAAAGATTAGGCGAAGCTAGTTTCTTAGCAGGAGTTTCAAAATTTCCGCAACGCATTAAATGCTCAACTCTTGCTTGGAATGCTCTTAAAAAGGCTATTGAAAACGATAGTAAGAATACAGAAAGGTAATTAGATGCCTGAAAAAAATGAAAAAGTAACACCAAAACCAATTGATATTGGTGAATATCAATATGGCTTTCACGATGATGTAACACCAGTCTTTTCAACAGGAAAAGGAATTAGTGAAGATGTTGTTCGTGAATTATCTGCTGAAAAAGGCGAGCCAGAATGGATGCTGGAGTTCCGTTTGAAATCATTGGAAATCTTTAACAAAATGCCAATGCAGGATTGGGGACCAGATTTATCAGATATTGATTTTGATGAGATTACTTACTATCAAAAAGCATCTGATAAACCTGCACGCTCATGGGATGATGTCCCAGATAAAATTAAAGAAACCTTTGAGCGTATTGGGATTCCAGAAGCAGAACGTGCCTACTTGGCTGGTGCTTCAGCTCAGTATGAGTCTGAAGTCGTTTATCATAATATGAAAGATGAATATGATAAATTAGGTATTATTTTCACTGACACAGATTCTGCTTTGAAAGAGTACCCAGAACTCTTCAAGAAATATTTTTCTAAATTAGTCCCACCAACAGATAACAAGTTAGCTGCTCTAAATTCAGCTTTTTGGTCAGGTGGCACCTTCATTTACGTGCCAAAAGGGGTCAAAGTTGATATTCCTTTGCAAACTTATTTCCGCATTAATAATGAAGCTATGGGACAATTTGAACGTACCCTTATTATTGTTGATGAAGGGGCAAGCGTTCATTACGTCGAAGGATGTACAGCTCCAAATTATTCATCAGCTAGTCTTCATGCTGCAATCGTTGAAATCTTTGCACTCGAAGGTAGTTATATGCGTTATTCAACTATTCAAAACTGGTCAGATAATGTTTATAACTTAGTAACAAAACGTGCTACAGCTAAGAAAAATGCAACGGTTGAGTGGATTGATGGTAACCTTGGTGCTAAGACAACTATGAAATATCCATCTGTTTACCTTGATGGTGAAGGTGCGCGCGGAACAATGTTGTCAATTGCCTTTGCTAATAAAGGGCAACACCAAGATACGGGTGCTAAAATGATTCACAATGCTCCACATACGTCATCATCAATTGTTTCAAAATCAATTGCTAAAGGTGGCGGAAAAGTTGATTATCGTGGACAAGTAACATTCAATAAAAATTCTAAAAAATCAGTTAGTCACATTGAATGTGATACGATTTTGATGGATGATATTTCAAGTTCTGATACAATTCCATTTAATGAAATTCATAATTCGCAAGTTGCACTCGAACACGAAGCGAAAGTTTCAAAAATTTCAGAAGAGCAGCTCTATTATTTGATGAGTCGTGGGCTTTCTGAACAAGAAGCAACAGAAATGATTGTTATGGGATTTGTCGAACCATTTACCAAAGAACTTCCAATGGAATACGCGGTTGAACTTAACCGTTTGATTAGTTATGAAATGGAAGGTTCTGTTGGATAAGATAATAAAAAGAGGCAATTGTAATTGCCTCTTTTTATTATATATAATAGGAAAAGTAATAGTAGTTTTTATAGGTTTTCGTTGACGTAAGTGACGAAGTGATTCCACCAAACTTTAAGAAAAATACTTTTTTTTACCTCTTTTTTAGCAAGTGCTGGTACGCTTGGTTTTGAGTCGAGGTATCCAGTTCCTACGATTTGTTTATCATCATAGATGAAAGAGTCAACTTTGTCACCTTTGTTAATAGTCGCTTCGTATCCTTTAGATTTTGTTGAGAATGTTGCTGAAACGTCAGTGTCAATACGATGAACAACTTTTAACTCTTGAGAAGCAACAGCGGGTACAGATTTTTCTTTACCATCTTTTACCTTTGCTTTGCTATTTTTAGTTGACTCACCAGCATCAACAAGAGTAGTCATTTCATAATGCGATTTAACATATTCAAGAAGATCATTCGTAGCTTTAAATCGGGCAAATTCATCTTCTTGCCAATTATCTGCATTCATAACAACAGAGATAATGCGCATACCATTTTCAGTTGAGGTTGCAACAAATGAAGCTCCAGCTAGTTCAGTTGTACCTGTTTTTAGACCGTCAACACCATCACGTTCATAAGGCATTCCTTTAAGCATGTAATTGTAAGTATTCATTGTCGAACCGTCAAAATCAGCAGTAGTTTGCTCAGTGATTTTAAGAACAGCTGGATACTCAGTAATTAAGTGCTGGGCAATGATTGCCACATCACGAGCGCTCAACATGTTTTCATCGGTTGAGCTAGAACCTGGATAAATGTTATCGCCTAAATAACTATTATTAAGGCCTGAAGCATTAAATAATTTAGCATCATTAATTCCCCATTCCTGGAGTTGAGCTTGCATCATATCAACGAACTTACTTTCGGTACCACCAATTTGTTCAGCTAAAGCAATAGCAGCACTGT
Organism: Streptococcus vicugnae; assembly: GCF_016461705.1. Taxonomy (GTDB): domain Bacteria; phylum Bacillota; class Bacilli; order Lactobacillales; family Streptococcaceae; genus Streptococcus; species Streptococcus vicugnae. The sequence continues at coordinate 47,588 of NZ_JAEMHW010000006.1, forward strand.
TGGCGCTAGCTACCATAGCTGCATTAACCAGTTGCTCGACAGTGTATTCTCGAGCTTCCATAGGAACATTACTAGCATCTGAATTAGCTGTTAAATCATACGCATAATCAGAAATAGGAACTTTAGTATTCCAGCTTAGATTTCCTTTATCGATTTCTTTGTAAGTTAAATAAACTGTTAATATTTTAGTCATAGAAGCAACACCATCGGGTGTAGTTGCATCTTTTTCATATAATACTTTTCCTGTAGAGGCTTCAACAGCGATAGCATGTTCGGCGGCTACATCGAAGTTATCATCTGCAGCAACCTTGCTCCCAACGAAGGCCAATAGTACGGCCAAGACAGCAAAAACTTTCTTCATTGTTCCATCCTTTGTTAAAAAAATTCAACATAATAATTATACCATATAAATAGTGTGTTAGGTAATCTGACAAAAAATTCAGAAAAAACTATTCTCTTCAGAAAAAACTATTTTCTTTAAGGAAACTTTATGATATAATTTTATTTGTCAAATAATATAATTTAGAGAGAACAACTAGGAGGGCGTCACATGTCACTAAAAGGTAAAACATGGAAACGCGTCGGTCTTGGGGCTGTAGCCTTAGTCTCAACAGCTGTATTGGCAGCTTGTGGAGGAAAAAGCTCATCAACTTCTTCAAAAACTGATGAGATTAATTGGTACACTCCAACTGAAATTAGCACTTTGGACATTTCGAAAGTTACAGATACTTATTCTTCAATTGCTATCGGTAACTCAGGAAGTAACTTGCTTCGTCGTAACGAAGATGGTGAATTAAAACCTGATTTGGCAGAAAAAGTAGAAGTATCTGAGGATGGTTTAACATACACTGCAACATTACGTGATGGTCTTAAATGGTCTGATGGTAGTGATTTAACTGCAGATGATTTTGTTTACACTTGGCAACGTATTGTTGATCCTGCAACTGCTTCAGAGTATGCTTATCTTGCATCAGATGCACATGTTTTAAATGCTGCGGAAGTTATTAATGGTACGAAGAGTGTTGATGAATTGGGAGTTAAAGCAGACGGTAACAAAGTAATCTTTACACTATCAAGCCCATCTCCACAATTTATGAGTCTTCTTACATTTGCTAACTTCGTCCCACAAAATAAATCTTTTGTGGAAAAAGCAGGTAGTGACTACGCTACAACTTCTGAAAAAGCACTTTATTCAGGTCCATATACAGTGAAAAAATGGAATGGTTCTAATGGTTCATTCACACTTGAGAAGAATAAATACTATTGGGATGCCAAAAACGTTAAATTGAAAAAAGTTAACGTCCAAGCTGTTAAAAAACCTGATACTGCTGTACAAATGTACAAAGATGGTGAGCTTGATACAGCAAACATCTCAGGTACAGAAGCAATTTTTAAAGCAAATAAAAGCAATAAAGATGTTGTGGATGTTCCAGAAGCAACATCAGCATACCTCGTTTACAACGAAACAGGTTCTGTTAAAGCTTTAGCTAATACTAAGATTCGTCAAGCGCTTAACCTTGCAACAAATCGTGAAGGTGTTGTTAAAGCAGCTATCGATACTGGTTCAAAAGCAGCAACAGCTCTTGTTCCAACAGGACTTGAAACCTTAGAAGATGGTACTGATTTATCTAAATACGTATCACAAGATTACACTTATGATGCAAAACAAGCAGCAAAACTTTTCAAAGAAGGTCTTGCTGAAATCGGTGAAAAATCAGTTAAATTGACAATTACAGCTGATTCTGATACACCAGTTGCCAAAGCGTCAGTAGACTACATCAAACAAACATGGGAAGATGTTCTTCCAGGATTAAAAGTAGAAGAAAAATTCGTAACATTCAAACAACGATTGCAAGATTCTAAAACACAAAACTTTGATGTTGTTCTATCACTTTGGGGTGGTGACTATCCAGAAGGATCTACATTCTATGGATTGTTTACATCTGATTCAGCCTACAACTACGGTAAGTTTAGCGATGCGATATATGATGCAGCCTACCAAAAAGCATTGACTACAGATGCTTTGGATCCAGTAGCTGCTGCAGATGATTATAAAGCTGCTGAAAAAGCACTTTATGATAATGCACACTATAACCCACTTTACTTCCGTAACACAAAAGCACTTCAAAATCCGTCAATCAAAGGTCTTGTTCGTAACTCAACTGGTTTGCAAGTTGACTTTACATATGCCTATAAAGACAAATAATCTTTAATAAGTATGAATAATGGGCAAGAATTGGTTGCGGCCAATTCTTGCTTTTGTTGACAGGTAAAACTTTTCCCCTGCCAACAAAAGCAAATAAGAGAAGGAAATATTATGGTAAAATACATTCTTAAACGTGTTGCTATTCTTCTTGTAACACTCTGGGTAGTTGTTACCCTGTCGTTTTTCCTCATGCAAGTTATGCCTGGGACACCTTACAATAACCCAAAATTAACTGATGAGATGATTGCTTTAATGAACAAACAATATGGGTTGGATAAACCAGTTTGGCAACAATATCTTACATATCTATGGAATATTCTCCATGGTGATTTTGGTACAAGTTACCAATCAATTAACCAACCAGTCGGTCGTTTGATTTCACAACGCTTGGGTGTTTCAATTCAACTTGGTGTTCAAGCCCTAATCGTTGGTCTTCTTGCTGGTCTTGCGGTTGGTGCTGCATCAGCACGTAATAAAAATAACTGGATTGATGGAGTACTTAGTGTCATCTCTACACTTGGTATTTCAGTACCATCATTCATTATCGGTCTATTCTTATTGGTAACTCTTGGTTTCAAATGGAGCTTGTTCCCACTTGCTGGATGGGGTTCATTTGAACAAACAATCATGCCATCTATTGCTTTGGCAATTCCAGTATTTGCTCAAGTAACACGTTTCTTCCGTGGACAAATGATTGAAACATTGAGTTCTGACTACATTCAGTTGGCAACAGCTAAAGGTTTGAATAAACGTCAAGTGACACGTAAACACGCGTACCGTAACTCAATGATTCCAGTATTGACTTTGGTTGGGCCTATGGCAGCAAACTTGCTAACAGGTTCAGCTTTGATTGAACAAATTTTCTCAATTCCAGGAATTGGTCAACAATTTGTAACATCAATCCCAGCTAAAGACTACCCAGTAATTATGGGAACAACAATCGTTTATGCAATGATGTTAATGGTTGCTATCTTGGTAACAGATATTGCAACAAGTATTGTTGATCCACGTGTACGCTTGCAATAAGGAGACTATTCATGGCAGATAAAACAAGAGAATTTAAACTTGTTGGTGTTGGTTCAGCCAGCTCACAAGAAAAAATCGAAAAGCCAGCTCTTTCTTTTATGCAAGATGCATGGCGCCGTTTGAAGAAAAATAAATTAGCCGTTGTTTCAATGTGGTTCTTGGGAATCCTATTAGTATTCTCGATGATTTCAGTGTTTTTGGTACCACGTGATGACGCTAATGCTTTCAACACAAAAGAAGTTACAACTTACCGTAACCTTCCACCAAAAATCAGTGATAACCTTCCGTTTTGGAATGGTAAAATTACGTATTCTGGTAATACGGAAGCTAACGATGCTTATGCAGACCAAGGTGTTCCAGAAGGAACTAAATTCATTCTTGGTACTGATAACCTAGGACGTAGCGTTGCAAAACGTATCATCGTAGGTGTTCGTATCTCACTTCTTATTGCTATTGTTGCAACATTGATTGACCTTTTGATTGGGGTAACTTACGGTTTGATTTCAGGATATGTTGGCGGCCGTGTCGACATGGTTATGCAACGTATCATTGAAGTTATTTCATCAATCCCTAACTTGGTTATTGTAACAATGCTTGGTCTTTTGCTTGGTAATGGTGTTACATCAATTATCATTTCAATTGCCATCGTTGGTTGGACATCAATGGCTCGTCAAGTACGTAACCTAACACTTTCTTACCGTGAACAAGAATTTGTCCTTGCAGCTCGTTCATTAGGTGAAAGTGCTCCTAAAATCGCATTTAAACATATCCTTCCAAATATTTCTGGGATTATTATCGTTCAAATCATGATGACAGTTCCAAGTGCCATCATGTATGAAGCTGTTCTTTCAGCTATCAACCTAGGGGTAAAACCACCAACAGCATCACTAGGTTCATTGATTACTGATGCTCAAGAGTACTTACAATACTACCCTTATCAAGTAACTCTACCAGCCCTTGCTTTGGTATTAATCTCACTTGCTTTCATCTTGTTAGGTGACGGTCTTCGTGATGCATTTGATCCAAAATCTGGTGATCGTTAGGAGGAAAAAATATGAGTGAAGAAACAATTTTACAAGTTAAAAACCTCCATGTAGATTTCCAAACCTACGCTGGAGAAATTAAAGCCATTCGCGACGTCAATTTTGATTTGAAGAAAGGCGAAACACTTGCTATCGTAGGTGAATCTGGATCAGGTAAATCTGTAACGACTAAAACTTTGATGGGCCTATCTGCTTCAAATGCTACAATTACAGGTGAAATCGACTTTAAAGGTAAAAAACTTACTGAATTAAAAGAAGACGAATGGATCAAAGTTCGTGGAAATGAAATTGCAATGATTTTCCAAGATCCAATGACAAGTCTTGACCCAACTATGAAAATTGGTCAACAAATTGCTGAACCAATTATGATTCACGAAAAAGTTTCAAAACAAGAAGCTTGGAATCGTGCACTAGATTTGATGAAAAATGTTGGTATTCCAAATGCTGAAGAGCATATCAATGATTACCCACACCAATGGTCAGGTGGTATGCGCCAACGCGCTGTAATTGCAATTGCGCTTGCTGCTAACCCAGATGTGTTAATCGCTGACGAACCAACAACTGCATTGGACGTTACTATTCAAGCCCAAATCCTTAACTTGATGAAGAAAATTCAAAAAGAACGTGGCTCATCAATTATCTTTATTACGCACGACCTCGGTGTTGTTGCGGGTATGGCTGATCGTGTAGCAGTTATGTATGCTGGTAAAGTTATTGAATATGGATCTGTAGATGAAGTGTTCTATAACCCGCAACATCCATACACATGGGGCTTATTAAATTCTATGCCAACTACTGATACAGAAGCTGGTAGCCTACAATCAATCCCAGGTACACCACCAGATCTTCTTAATCCGCCTAAAGGTGATCCTTTTGCACCACGTAACGAGTTTGCTTTGGATATCGATTACGAAGAAGAACCACCAATGTTTAAAGTTAGTGACACACACTACGCTGCAACATGGTTGTTAGATGAACGTGCACCTAAAGTAACACCACCATTACCAATTCAAAAACGTTGGGAAAAATGGAAAGAACTTGAAGGGAGAAAAGCTTAATGACTGAAAATAGAAAAAAGCTTGTTGAACTTAAAAATGTTTCTTTAACTTTCAATGAAGGTAAAAAGAACGAAGTAAAAGCCATCAACAACGTCAGCTTCGATATCTATGAAGGTGAAGTCTTTGGTTTAGTTGGTGAATCAGGTTCTGGTAAAACAACTGTTGGACGTGCTATCTTAAAACTTTACGATATTAGTGATGGTGAAATCGACTTTAATGGAGAAACAGTTTCTAACCTTAAAGGTAAAGAATTGCATGAATTCCGTAAAAATGTGCAAATGATTTTCCAAGATCCACAAGCTAGTCTTAATGGACGTATGAAAATCCGTGATATCGTTGCTGAAGGTCTTGATATCCATAAACTAGTAAATAGTAAAGAAGAACGTGATGAAAAAGTTCAAGAATTACTAGCCTTGGTTGGATTGAATAAAGACCACATGACTCGTTATCCACACGAATTTTCAGGTGGTCAACGTCAGCGTATTGGTATTGCTCGTGCACTTGCTGTACAACCCAAATTCATCATTGCTGATGAACCAATTTCAGCACTTGACGTATCTATTCAAGCTCAAGTTGTTAACTTGATGCAAAAACTCCAACGTGAAAAAGGACTAACATACCTCTTCATCGCCCATGATTTGTCAATGGTTAAATACATTTCAGATCGTATCGGCGTAATGCACTGGGGTAAAATGCTTGAAATTGGGACATCTGAAGATGTTTACAATAACCCAATTCACCCATACACTAAGAGTCTGTTATCTGCAATTCCAGAACCAGATCCAGAATCTGAACGTGAGCGTGTGCACCAAGTGTACGATCCAAGTGCAGAACTTGATGGTCAAGAACGCGAAATGCGTGAAATTACACCAGGTCACTTTGTACTTTCTACAGAAGCTGAAGCTGAAGAATATAAAAAAGCATTATCATAATTATAAAGGGAGCTTATAGCTCCTTTTTTGTGTGTAAAATTGTATAGGAGTCATTTTAGTTGCTTTTACTGGAAATAAGTATTAGAATGGCATTGTGATTGGTTGCTGGTAATCAGCACGATAGATGAATATTAGTAATAATTGAAAAAATCAAAGAAATTTTCATAAAAGCATTGACACTCTATAGTAAATTTAGTATACTAATATAGCTGTTGTCCGAGAGGGTAGCGGTAACAGATTTGAAACAAGTTTGAAAAAACCTTGAAAAAGGTATTGACAGCGAGTTTTAAATTTGATAGAATATAGAAGTTGTCTCTGATGAGACAAAGACCTTTGAAAACTGAACAATACGAACCAAA
>NZ_JAEMHW010000007.1 GCF_016461705.1 Streptococcus vicugnae
TTGATGTGACTGGTACGGGGATTATGGCTTATGTTGAAATTCCTAAGTTGAATACGACTTTGCCGATTTACCATGGTACGGACGATAGTGTCTTGCAGGTGGCTATTGGGCATATCCCAGGGACATCACTTCCTGTGGGTGGTAAGGGAACGCACGCTGTGATTTCAGGTCACCGTGGCTTGCCGTCTGCAAAGTTGTTTACGGATATTGACCGCTTGGTTGAGGGCGATACGTTTATCATTCAGGTTTTGGACGAGACCTTGACTTATGAAGTGGACCAAATTTTGACGGTAACGCCAGATGACGTGTCGGCGTTAGCAGTCGACCCCAATCAAGACTATGTGACTTTGGTGACTTGTACGCCGTATGGAGTCAATACTCACCGCCTTTTGGTACGCGGTCATCGTATCGCTAATCAGGAAAATGCTGCGCGTGTGACATCTGAAGCCAGTCAGGTGAAACCATTGATGGTTGCGCCATTCCTTGGAATATTTATTTTAATCGTGCTTTTATTGGTAGTAAATGTTTACCGCAGATTACGACATTAATGCAAAATCAGCTGGACATTTTGTGTCCAGCTGCTTTTTTGGTTGAAGAAAATTTTTGATGTTTGCTTTAATTTCCTTGCTTTTCAATTTTTAGCTCAAACTGTTTGAACGGCGGTAGGTACCGTTTTTGTGCTTGCTTTGCTCGCAAGTATTTCTGAAATTGAACAGCAACAGTCATTATTATTTCCTTAGTTATTGTGGGTGGTAGGGCTGACAGTTCGGCAGGAAATCCAAGGCATTTCAAAGTTTTTAAGATGTGGGAGAGACTGCGTTTTTCTAGTTGAAAAGGTTACTGTGGGTTTCGGGTTGCGAAGTCAACGAAGCGGAATTTTTCGAGTTTGTGTCTGCTTTCGGTGAATTGGAATTGGTGTTTGTTGGCGAGGTAAACTTTTGATTTGACAGAGACGACATGGTGCTCAGCACCGATGTCAAGGAGTAGTTTATCACGGTCATTGAGTTGGTCAATGGTGATTTCTTTTTGGGCATAAGCAATAATCAAGTGAAGTTGTTTTTCAAGATAGTAATAAATAGATTGCTCAGCTATTTCTCGTGTCATATCTGGCACGATTTTTTTATCTAGGTAATCAATATCAAGGACAGAAGCTGTGCCATCAACTACTCGTTGACGAATCACGCGCCAAACTAAACTATTCTTTTTAAAACCAGTCAGCGCAGCTAATTTTTCATCGACAATCAGTTTGTCAATTGAAATGACATTGGTTTTAGAATCAATGCCGTAATTATCGACGAGTTCTTTATAACTGGTCAATTGAGAAACTGGAAAATCAATGGTTTCATGTTTGATAACCTGTGAACCAGAGCCATGTATTTTTTGAATGAGGCCTGCTTCGGCTAACAATTTCAAGGCTTTTCGAATAGTATCGCGGCTCATTTGATAAGTTTGAGTGAGTTCGTTTTCAGTAGGGAGGAAATCTCCAGCCTGATAAACACCTGATGTAATATCTTGTTCAATTTTTTTAAAAACTTGTTCGTATTTTTTCATGATATTTTTTGAAAATCTCTGTAATTTTTAAAGTTGTTTTTAAAATACCATACAACTTGAGAAAATTCAAGAAAATTTAGGGGGATTTTATACAAACAACTTGCCTACAAAATAGAAACCGATTACAATGTTTGGTGTAAATAAAGCTAGCGACTATTTATAGATTAACGAAGGAGTCGGTTTAACCGAAGACATATGGGAAAATTTGAAAAAGATGCCCGTGAAATGCTTGAAGCTATTGGCGGGAAAGAAAATATTGCAGCAGTAACTCACTGTGCAACGCGGATGCGTTTTGTATTAAATGATGACAGTAAAGCAGATATTAAGCGTCTGGAAGCTATTCCTGCTGTTAAAGGAACATTTACAAATGCAGGACAGTTCCAAGCTATCATCGGAAACGATGTTCCTATCTTTTACAATGATTTCACAGCGATTTCTGGCATTGAAGGTGTATCAAAAGAAGCTGCTAAATCAGCTGCGCAGAAGAATCAGAATTGGCTTCAACGTGCTTTGTCAATGCTGGCTGAAATTTTTACTCCAATTATTCCAGCCATTATCGTTGGTGGTTTGATTCTTGGATTTCGTAACATCTTAGAGGGTGTGGAATGGTCAGCTTTGAATGGGAAAACTATTGTTGAAGTTTCTCAATTTTGGGCTGGAGTGAATTCCTTCTTATGGTTGCCGGGTGAGGCAATCTTCCATTACTTGCCAGTTGGAATTGTTTGGTCAGTGACACGTAAAATGGGAACTAGTCAAATTCTGGGGATTGTTCTGGGAATTTGTTTGGTTTCACCAAATCAATTACTAAATGCTTATAGCGTAGCAAGTACTTCAGCAGCTGACATTGCAGCTGACTGGACTTGGGATTTTGGTTATTTTGCTGTTCAAAAGATTGGTTACCAAGCTCAAGTTATTCCAGCGCTCTTAGCTGGTTTATCTCTGGCTTACTTAGAACGTTTCTGGCGTAAACACATTCCAGAAGTGATTTCAATGATTTTTGTACCATTTCTGTCGTTGATTCCGGCTTTGATTCTAGCACACACAGTTCTTGGTCCAATTGGGTGGACAATTGGTAAAGGAATCTCAGCAGTTGTTCTTGCTGGTTTGACAGGTCCAGTAAAATGGCTTTTCGGAGCAATCTTTGGTGCACTTTATGCCCCACTGGTTATCACAGGATTGCATCACATGACCAATGCGATTGATACACAATTGATCGCTGATGCTGGTGGTACTGGCTTATGGCCGATGATTGCTTTGTCAAATATCGCTCAAGGTTCAGCCGTTTTAGCTTTCTACATTATGAATCGACATGATGAGCGTGAGGCACAAATTTCGTTGCCAGCGGCTATCTCAGCTTATCTAGGGGTTACAGAACCAGCTCTTTTTGGGATTAACTTGAAGTACGTTTACCCATTTGTAGCTGGAATGATTGGTTCAGGTCTTGCAGGTCTTTTCTGTACAAGCTTTAATATTACAGCTAATGCAATTGGTATTGGAGGGCTTCCAGGAATCCTTTCTATTCAAGCAAAATATATGGGTCTCTTTGCCATCAATATGTTGATTGCCATCGCTGTACCATTTGCCTTGACTTTTATGTTCCGCAAAATTGGTTTCTTAACAAAAGCAGAAGATGATGCTAAAAAAGGAGATCAGTCACAAGTACAAGCAGTAGTTGAAGCTAAGAAGGATGCTGAAGCACCTGCTGGTACGGTTGTCGCTATTCAAAGTCCCCTTCTTGGGCATGCTAAAAATTTGAGCCAAGCCCCTGACCCTGTTTTTGCACAAGGAGTTATGGGACAAGGACTTGTGATTGAACCAGTCGAAGGTGAGTTAGTGGCACCGGTTGATGGTGTTGTATCAGCAATTTTTCCAACAAAACATGCCATCGGTTTAATCTCACAAGAAGGCGTAGAATTATTGATGCATATTGGAATGGACACAGTAAATCTTGACGGTAAAGGCTTTACAGCTCATGTCAAGCAAGGTGATAAAGTGAGTGTTGGTGATGCCTTGATTAGCTTTGATATTGAGATGATTAAGGCTGCCGGATATTCGGTTGACACTCCTGTCATTGTAACCAATCAAAATGATTTCCAAACAGATATGACAAGACAATTACCATGTGACATTAAACGTGGCGAAACTATTTTTACAGCTAGCAAATTGTCCTAAAGGAGTAAAAAGTGACATTTGATAAAAGAAAAGTTGTTTATCAGATTTATCCAAAATCTTATAAAGACACAACTGGAAATGGTGTTGGTGATTTACGAGGTATTATTGAAAAATTACCCTATTTGGAAGAATTAGGTGTTGATATCATCTGGCTCAACCCCTTCTACCCAAGTCCTCAACGTGATAATGGATATGATATCTCGGATTACACAGCTATCAACCCTTTATTTGGAAGTATGGCTGATTTTGAAGAATTGGTTCAAGCAGCTAAGGAGCATGGTATCGAGTTGATGCTTGATATGGTTTTAAATCACTGTTCAACCGAGCATGAGTGGTTCCAAAAAGCCTTAGCGGGCGATAAGTATTATCAAGATTTCTTTATTTTACGTGATCAGCCAACGAACTGGGTGTCAAAATTTGGCGGAAATGCTTGGGCGCCATTTGGAGATACGGGAAAATATTATTTACACCTTTTTGATATCAGTCAAGCTGATTTGAATTGGCGTAATCCACATGTTCGTAAAGAGTTATTCAAAGTAGTTAACTTCTGGCGTTCTAAGGGAGTTAAGGGATTTCGTTTTGATGTGATTAATTTAATCGGAAAAGACGAAGAACTCAAGGATAATGATGCCTTTGATGGCAAACCCGAATACACAGATCGTCCGATTGCTCATGACTATCTTAAAGAGTTAAATCAAGCAACATATGGTCAAGATGAAGATGGCATGACAGTTGGTGAGATGAGTTTCACAGACATTCCAAATTGCATTCAGTACAGCCATCCAGACAGTCATGAGTTGGATATGGTTTTCAATTTTCATCATCTTAAAGTTGATTATGAAAACGGCCAAAAATGGACCCTAAAACCCTTTGATTTTGAGGAATTAAAACACCTCTTTCATACTTGGGGTCAAGAGATGAGTGAGGCAAATGGCTGGTCAGCTCTCTTTTGGAACAATCACGACCAACCACGCGCCCTTAATCGCTTTGTGGATATCAAAAAATTCCGCAAGGAAGGAGCAACTATGCTTGCAGCAGCCATTCATTTATCGCGTGGCACACCATACATCTACATGGGTGAGGAAATTGGCATGCTTGACCCTGATTATGACACGATGTCTGATTATGTTGATGTTGAATCTTTGAATGCCTATCAAGAACTGCTAACATCAGGTAAGACAGAAGCGGAAGCCTTTGCCATTATTCAAGCAAAATCACGTGATAACAGTCGAATCCCAATGCAATGGAATGGCTCAGAAAATGCCGGCTTTTCAAAGGGGACACCATGGTTAAAAGTCGGTAAAACTTACCGTGAAATTAATGTTGAAAATGAAAAAAGCGGACCAATCTTCACTTTCTATCAACAATTGATTAGACTGCGAAAAGCCATGCCAATCATTGCTGAAGGAAGTTATCAGTCAGCTTATCAAGATCATCCTAATGTTTATGCTTTTGAACGTCATTTGGGTGATGAGGGATTATTAGTTTTAAATAACTTTTTTGCTAAAGAGATTGATATTGATTTGCCAGAATCTTACCAATCTGGGAAAATTCTGCTTAGTAATTACCCAGAAATGGCACTCTCAGAAAAAATCACTTTAAAACCTTATCAAACTCTAGCGATTTATCAAGAAAAATCAGATAGCAAAGATAATTGCCAGTAAACTAGCGATAATGATGATAATAGCAAGAGCGATAATAAATTTGCCTGCTACACTTTTAGGATTGATGGATGCACCAAGTGTTCTTAAGCGCGTGATGTCATCTGTGTTGGAAATTTTTTCACACTCATACCGATACCCAGCAATAATCATACCAAGAATAGTAAGGCAAATACCACATAAGATGATTTTTAGACCAAAAGGTGATAAAACTTTCCTGAGTACCGCAACAATCAGAAAGAGAAAAATAAATAACACTAAAAAAATGAGAACAGGTCCTCTTTTATTCTGATTTGTTTTCATAAAACCTCTCCAAAACAATCTTTTTCCTCATTGTAGCACTTTTTAGTTTAGACAGTAGAAAAAAACACTTTAGCAAAATGCTAAAGTGTTTTCTGTATTCAATTATTTTACTTCAGTAAAGATAAAGCAATCTATTTTTAACCCTAGAATAAATGTTGATGTATCAATATTTATAGAGATATTTACCTTTCGGATAAAGGAAAGGCAGAGAAAAAGGTAGAGATTATATATCAACTTGTTAACTCTGCTATTTTGTTTAAATATAAATCAACAGCTTCATATTTTTTATGAGGGGCAAGTTCTGCATATAAGTCCATAGTTGTCGAAATTGATTTATGTCCCATTCTTTCTTGTAGCTCTTTCCAATTCGCCCCTGCATTGAGCATAAGCGAAGCATGAGTGTGACGAAATAAGTGAAAGCCATAATCCGGTAAACCTAGTTCAGTTAGGCGTTTTTTTAATGTGGCTCGTTCATTTCTATCACACATATAATTTCCATAGATTGTGGGAAAAATCAAATCTGATTTTGGAAGCCCATGTTGCTCAAAATAAGTATTCATTTCATCATGAAATTCTTTTAGGTGCATTAAAGTTGGAAGTGGCACAGGAGTTCTACGATAACCAGAATCTGTTTTTGGAGTCATTTTACAAATAACTTTTCCCTTTATTCCTAATTTTTTATTAGCATTTTTCCATATTAATGTTTTAGAGACGATAATGTCATTTGTACTAAAGTCTAAATCCTGTATATCAAGAGCTAGAAGTTCATTAATACGTAGAGCAGAAGCTAATAATGTATCGCAAATAATTATAAAACGTCGATTAGCTCTCGTATTAGGTAAGGTTTTAAGATAGTTTATCCATTTAGTTAGTTCTTTATCATGTAGAACCATGATACGTTTTTTATTCGCCTTAGGCTTTGGTGGAATAGTGATGGTTTTTGCTGGATTTGTAGTTAATCCAAAATGTGTTATTCCAAAATCAAAAATATCACTTAGTTTATGGATAATTGCACCATATTCTTTGGAGCTTCCTTTTGGTGCGCGCTTGTTTCCTTTAGCGATAGATTGCTGTGACTTTATAGCAAGTTCATTTACCCACAATTGAATATCAGTAGATTCAATTTTATCAGGTTTATAGTCGCCAAATTGTGGATTGATATAAGTATCAATATAACCTTTTACACGGTTAACTGTATTTTGAGATGATACCCAAGTTTGAAAGTTACTAAACCAAATATCAACTAGGTCACTAAAACGATTAATTACTACGACTTTTTGCTTAGTATTAGCATTTTTTTCAAAATTAAGTTTAGCTTGGAGTAACTTTCTATCAAGTGCTTTTAAAGTCTTGGCAGTAATAGTAGTTGTAACTTGCTTTCCAGTTTTATTATCTATTCCTAAATAAGCACCTTTAAGTGAGTAGGAAATGTCACCATTATTTTTTATCTTTTTAATAATTTTTTTGTTGTGATGTTCAATTATTTCAGTTTTCATAATAGCCCTTTCGTATCGGATAATCACGAATGAGGCTAAAAATAGACTTTCTCCCTTTCCTTTTAGGATAAGTCTATTTTAGCATATTTTAATTAATGAGTTAAGAATTGTAAAACACTACTTAATTGATAGTAAACTGTCCGAGTTCCTTCAATGGGAGGTTCTAAACGTTGTAAGCCTTTATTCTCCCATGTTTTAAGAGTGTTAGGCGAAATATGCAATTGTTTTAATAGCTCTTTTTGAGTGATAATGTCTAATTTTGGAGAGTTGCTATTATATTGTGTTGTAACTTCTAGAAGTACATTTAATAGTTCTTCAATTTTCTGTAATTTTACTAGTTCTAATCCACTCAACTGTGATTATCCTTTCTCTTTTTATAGTTTCATGTTATAATATTAGTAGTTATTTTTATGTAAGGCGATTTACTTTTCGGGTAAGTCGTCTTTTTTAATCCCCCAATTATCAGAATTATGCTGTTCACGGATATACTGTTCAATCTCCTTTTCGTCCAGTTCTGATATTTTCTCCATGCCTATTTTTAATAAGTTTTGGATAAACGTTTCAGCTTTCTCTTGGCTATAAGCTTCATATTTGGCGATATAAAGTTTAGCTAATGTTTTTGAGACTTGCTTTTCTGTCCAAACCTCTGACTGTTTTAAGGTCGGTTTATCCCTTTTGATACTCAAAATAGTTTTTTTCTCTGTTTGAACATACTCTTGCCACCACTTAACATTTTTTCTTCGGCGCTTATTCTTATCTTTAGCATTAGGGGTCACAAAGCGATAATGTCCATTAATAGCCTCAAAGTAAATGGCAACTAAGGGCTTTCTTGACTGAATTTGAGTTGCTATAATATTAGCTTTTTCTTGCCAACATCTTAGTTCAGCTCTAATCCATGTTTCTTTATCTGTGATAATTTTCCCTTTACCAATTTGTTCCATAAGTTTATTGTAAACACACCATTGTTGATTTCCGCGAGCCCCAATAACAACAGTTTCACCGACACGTTCTCCCGTCTCTAATTCACCTTTTTCATAATAATCATAATGTCGTGCTCTAGTTACACATAATTTTCGACGACAATAATCATAAATGGTAGGAATAGATAAGCTATCATCATAAATATCATTAGCAATATCAATTCTGGTGAAATTTACTTGATACTGGTATAACCGATTGACTAAGGTAACCCAATTATTTTCATTGCCATTGAGGAATTCTTCATATTGTCGGCAACCTTGACCTTTTAGCTCTACATAAACCCCCATATTGCTTAGCTTTTGATTAAAATAAACCTTAATTTCAGAGCAGGCATAATGAAATTGGTATTTATTATGCCCCCAAGGAAGAAGAGCGAAGTTTTCAAGGGGCATTAATAAAATATCTTTTAATACTTTCTCTGGTGAAGTTTCTTTAACCGTGACAGCGAAATAATCAATTTTTACGCTATTTTGCATGCTATTATCCAAGAACTTTAAGGTCATCTGTGACTAATTTCACTCCAGACCAACTACTTCTTGACATGTTCCATAGCAATCGAACTTGTGGGTTAATGAGTTCAACGGTTTTATCTAATAAACCGTCATTTTCAGCTAATTTTGTCATTTTATCTAAATTGTCATAAATTTCAAGTGTCACCGCTTTTAAGTCTTCAATGGCAATGTTCATCTCTTTTAGAACTTTTACTTTGTCTGCATCTTGCACGTTACAAACAATCTTAGTGATTTCATCACTTTTGACTTTTTCACCATTAACTTCATAATACTTATAGACTATACGAGCATTAAGAATAACGACTTTTTTAGGAAGGTTAAACTGGGCTTTATCCAAGTTCAATTCTCCAATTTTAAACGTCGTATCTGTTAAATTTAACATAGAATGTCTCCTTTTTATTCTTAAAATAATTATAGTGTTTTTTTAAAACGTACATAGAATTGGTATTAATTCTTACGCCCTCAAAGGTTTTTAGCAATTAGTTCTACTAATTGCCTTCAACCCCCAATGTATCAAGGGTTTAACCCTACTTTCGTGTACGTTTGTACCCCCTATTAGTAATTGGGGTACTAATGTAGGGGAAGTTTCGCCCGTCCAAGCACGACACGCCATTATGGGCTACCGTGTTTCCCCACACTCGCCCATGGCGTTATGCTTCTAACCGTGCTCACTTCCCAAACAACTTTTTCTTCCTTGATTTCTCCAAATCTTCAATCTGTTCACTTAACTGTTCCATACGAATAGCTAATGCTTGTTCCTGTTGTGTTAAGTCGGTTACTCTTTGACTTAATTTCTTTAGTTGAAACGTTAAGCGATTAATTTTTTGGCTAATGGATAAAGGGGAAGCTCTACTTGGGGCATAAGCTTTTAGGATTGCCTTATCAAGTCCAAGCCTTCCTTTGGTATCTGCAATTTGTTGGAGCTTTTCAATATCGTCAGCGGTAAAGAGGAAAACTTTGCTATAAGAACGTTTTCCTGTTCGTATCCTATCTTCTTGAAAGGTATGTCCTGTTAACTGTTCAATCTTTAAACGCCATTTTTTCAGTGTAGAGACTGAATTCAAACCAGAGACCCGTTCAATCGTTTGGGCATAATTATAAGAATTTGCCATTTTTCTCCTTTCTCAGCCTTTGATATACGATATTATATACGTTTGATATAAAATTTTTTTGAGTTCTTAACTCGTTATTATCATATACTATTTCATATACGATGTCAAGCATTTCCCTCAAAAAAATATACGAAATTATAACCTTTTGTGATATAATTAAGAAAAAAGTCAAGGAGAAAACGATGTTTGAGGTATTGAAGCCTGATAAAAAAGCAGTAGGTATGCGGTTAAGGCAGGTTAAAGATGACCTAGGACTCTCTTTTTCGGAATTTGGTCGACGACTAGATTTAAAGAAACCCACTATCAATGCCTACGTTAGGGGAGATAACTTAGCCCCTTTAGAAGTTTTGGAAAAAGTCTCTAGACTGTATGGAAAGCCAGTTGATTGGTTTTATTATGGCGAGCTTACTGATTATATTGCTAGTTATATTGAGAAAATCGGATATGGTATCTTTTTAAAAGAGCACCCCAATCTTCCTCAACAAATCGAAGAAGAGCTTTTTAGATTGAAAAATAATCCTAAACGAGTTATTAAAGAACAAGGTGGCTTAATCAGAGAGAGGATAGAGATAAGTTGGAAAAGTGAAACAGGTTATCCAGATGAAGGTTACCTTGAGAATGTTTTTTTTGATTTTTTTGAAAAGCTTAGTAGACAGGATATAAAACAGAGGGCAGAAGATTATTTAGCTACTCATACCAACTTTTCAGAAGCACAGCTAATGGAAGCCGTAAATTATGTAACCAATACTATCTATACAACATATCAATTAGTGAGAGATTTAAAGGACTTGACTAGTGAAACTATCGCTAGTGAGGTTCAGAATATTAGCGAGGAGCTTATCAAAAGAGATGTTCCAGCTGGTAGCAGCCCAGTTCATTATGATGACAGCTTTCTTTTGGGAAAGTTAATTAATATCTTGGAGGATAGTCAGGAAACACGGCAACTATTATCTAATCTGTCACTTGAATTAACCAACATGCCTTTTTCACAATTTCATTATGGCTATGAGTTAGTTGATGCTATGCAGTCTTTACGCCCAAAGTTGATTGAATTATATAATCAAACAAATTATGATGATTGGATTAACTGGGCTGAAAAGTGATATATTTGAAAGGAATTTTGAAGGAGGGAGAGAGAATTATGAATAGACTACGTGATTTATTTTTTTATAGCATTACAAGAATTAATTATGTCATTTTTATATTTGCTATTTTAATTTCAATTGGATTTTTTGGGTGGTTTTCATTAATTGGGCTATCAATTTCAGGAGTGATATTTTTCTTTTTTAGGAAAAAAATATTATCTTGGTTAGAATGGACTTATATAAAGATTATTCATAAAAAAAAAGCTATTGTATTATTAGCTATCATTTTCCAATTAGTTGTTTTAATATCAGCTAAACTTCTAATACGACGTGATGCAGCAGTAGTATTTACAGGTGCTTTTCACTATATTTCAGAAAGTTCAATTGCTGAGTACCTAACTAGGAATCCAAATAATCTTTCTCTCTTTTTATATGAAAGACTATTTTTTAATATATTTGGTGCTAATGGGCTTTGGATTATGATGTTTTTGAATATGATTTACATTAACACTTCTGCTTGTATTAGTTATCATTTTACTAAAAAATATTTTAATCAAGAAGTAGCCAACCTCTGTTTTTTATTTTACATGGTGTTGATTATGTTTTCTCCTCTCTTTTTAACTATGTATACAGATGTTTTATCTTTACCACTCCTATCAATTCAAGTTGGTTTAGCTCTCTCCTTACTTAAGGTTGATAATTTTTATGAAGTGATTAGAAAAATGAGTTTTTTAGGAATAATAACAGGAATAGCTTATTTTTTTCGCCCGACTAGCTTAATCTTAATAATTGCATTTATGATATGTCTATTTTTTCATAAAAGATTTAAAAAAATGTTTTTATCAATTTTAGTTTTCATACTCTCCTTTGGAGTGATTTTTTCAGGTGGGAATTTTATTAAAAAGAATCAAACAGAAGTTCAACTGGTAGAAGGTGAAGGGTTAGCAAAAACAGCTTTAGTATTTGTTGATTTAGGTTTAACTTTTACAGGGACGGATCAGGAGGATATGAAAGATGGATTGCTTCAATATATTGATGAAAGTGAGCATGATAACTATAACAATGGCATGTTTGCCACTGAAAATGTCATTAAAGATATTAAGAGACGTATAGCTAATTATAACATCTTTACATTTAGTGCGCATATTTTAGTAAAACTTGGAGCAACGGTTATGGACGGTAGCTTGGGGTGGACATATTTTGAGGATCTTCAAAAGGAAAAAACGCCCTATATTTCCCCGCTATACGATAAAATAAAAGATAATAAATTTCTAACAATAGTTCGTCACACAGTCATTACAAAAGATACACCAAATTATCAAATAATATTTACTATTGAGCAACTCACATGGCTTGTATTATTATGTGGTCTAGTCTTAAGTATAAAAAAAACAGATAAGAAAGCAATTGAAATAAATTTTTTACATTTAACGATTTTTGGAGGCTTGCTCTTCTTAATGATTTTTGAAGGAGGGAAAACACGTTATCTTATTCAATTCTTACCACAGATAATTTTATTAGCAAGCTTAGGGTGGCATAGTAAAAGTATTGGTATAAAATAAAAAGAGTAAAAGTGAGCTGCCCCAAAAGTTAGACATAAAATCTAACGATTGGGGTGTTTTTTTATGAAACTAAGTTATGAAAATAAACTAAAGATATTGTATGCGTTTTTATTCAATGATAAAATATATAGTATAAAGAAATTGGGAGGCAAGGAGATATGAACCTTAGAGTCAAATTTATAAAGTCACATAAAATGATATTATTTTATCAGTTCCTAATTAGCTTGCTAATATTTACTGGTATATTTTTTACGTTAAATATATTAGTTGGATTAAGCTTATTTTATTTTAATGGACCTAGTTCATTAAGAGATGTAGTGAGTTTAGAAGTTAACTTAGGTGAAATAGAGTCTGATAGTACCCCTGATACTTATAATATAAGTGATGTAAATTTAGTAAAGAAATCTGTATTAAATGAGCTGAGTAAAAATAAAGATTTTGTAGAAAAGGCAGATATTTTTTTATCCGAAGAGTTGTATACTCCTTCAATTCAAAGTGTAGATTTAATAAATACTCCAAACATAGGTGTTTTCAATATAAGAGGGACAAGTAATAATTATCTATTTGATGAGTATCTGGGAAGCATAAATGTTTATAAAGGAATCTCACCTAATGCAGAAGAGTTTTATGATACTCCAAATGCTGCAATAGTTAGTAGATACGTAGCTGAAAAAAATCATTTTCATATTGGAGATCATATTGAACTAGTTGCTTATACTGATATAGGATCCTCATCAGAAAAAACATTTTCTTATAATATAGAAATAGTGGGCTTATATGATTTTTATCCAAGTGAAACTCTGACTTCTTTAATAGCTAATGAGTATCAAGAGGACGACCATGAACATGAGGAAAAACTGAAATTTTATGATTCTCTTTTAGAAAATAAAGCACAAATTTTAAATTATAGATTCAATGTAATATATATGTCTAATGATTCGGTTTTAGATTATATCTATTCATATTCTGAAAACTCTGATATTTTATCAGATACTCCTGTTTATCAAGCTACATTCAAACTTCATAATTCAAATTTAGATACGCAGTTTTCTAAATTTGCTAATAAAAAACTACCTAAATATTTTAAAATAGAGTCCATGAGTAGTGAATTTCAAAAACATTTTTTTCCTGTTAAGTATACTATCACTTTACTAGGGGGTGTAATATTTATTTTGGTTATGTTGTTAGTTTTTTCTTATAAATTACCTCTTAAACTTGGAAATATACGAAAAGAGATATTATTTTTAGTTAGTCATGGATTGCGACACAATCAACTTCTCATAGAAATTAATAAAATAATGATACCCACAAATATAATAAGTTTATTAGTTGGACTTATTGCTGGTACTTATGGTGTAAAATTTATTTCTAATGAAAATATTGAGAGTATTTTAAATATTTTTTCTGATGAATTTGAGGGTACTGGTACTAATTTGGAATATCTAAATATAGATTTAATTCCTACAACCCCTAATTTTGAAATCTATTTAGGTTATAGTAGTCAATACATTATCATTTCAATAATTTTAGTCACTATTATTGCAATAATAACTATTTTATCATTACAACGCTATGTGAAAAAGTTAATCGGATAAAGGAGAGAATATGCTAAGATTTAATAATGTGCCTTTAGGAGAAAAACGTATTGTTAATTTTTCGTATACATTTGAAAATGGAGCTATGTACATTGTTTATTCAAATGAGGTTGACTTACTAATATCATTATCCGAATCTCTATCTTTTTATAATAATCTTGATTATGGCGAAATTATTTTTTCAGAAACAGGTATAAATAAGTTTAGAGAAAACAACTGGAAGGAAATAATTACAAACATTGATGATTCACAAAACCCATTTTCCTTTTTAACGCCTATGGACTACTTTAGAATCTTTTTTGAAGATACTAAAGAGTGTTTAGAAGTATTACTTTCATTAGGCTTTGATGTGGATAAAGTAAACCTCAATATAAATGATTTACAGGAAGTTGAAAAAAAGCAACTTCAACTTGTTGAGGCTTATACTAGAAAGACGGAAATAATCTTATTAGATAGATTTTTAGATAATGTCTCAGGAGAAGAGCAGAATATATTACTCCTTAACATTAAGACACTATTTCAGTTCACCAAAAGTATAGTAATTATCATTTCTGGAAGTGATGAGTGGAATCTATCTGGGTTTACGGTAGTAAATATTTAAAGATGTTTTATTATATGAGGAGATAAGCTTATGAGATTTAAAGGTACTTTACAATATAATCCTGAGGATTGTGGGGCTGCTTGTCTAGTATCTATTTTAAAGTATTATGAAGTAAATATACCTATAAGTCAAATTAGGAATGAATTATCTTATGGGAAAGAGGGAGCAAGTTTATTAGGAATAGTAAATGTAGCCGAAAAATATGGATTACAAGCAACTTCATATTATGCTAATTATGATGAACTTGTTACAGGAGTGATGAATTCGGAAGTAATATACCCTTTTATAGCGCATTTTGAATTAAGTAATGGGGATGGTCATTATGTTGTGGTTCTGAAAATGGATAAACTAAAAGTAAAAATATTTGATCCAGCAGAGGGATTTAAGAAGATATCTATTAATCAATTTCACCAACTATGGACTGGATATATTGTTAACTTTGAATCTATGGAAGGTCTCTCTAGGATAAATTTTTCTGAAAGTGACTATAAGCTTCTAAAATTCTTTTTGAAAAATAATAAAGTATATTTTCTTAAAATATTTTTATTATCAATATTAGCCACTATAATATCCTATGCTGGCGCAATATTTACAAGATATGTTGTTGATAGTTATATTCTAAATTCAGGTTATTCTTCAAGTAATTTTAATATAATTTTCTTGAGATTAGGCTTTTTAGTTTCTCTTTTTATATTTTTATATTTTCTTCAAGTAATATTTAATTTTGAGAAAGGAAAAACAGTAGCATTATTAGCTAAGAAATTTAATATTGAACTCTCTAAAAAATTTTATAAGAAAATATTAACTGTACCAGATAGTATATTAAATAGAATTGAGAGGGGTGAAATACTGTCTAGATTTCAAAGTATTTTAGAACTACAACAAGTATTCCTAGGTTCAGTATTTATAATAATGATTAATTCTTTTATTTCTATTATTGGAGGAATAGTACTTTTTAGTATAAGCAAAGAGTTGTTTGCTTTGGTGATAGTGATGTTAATTTTATATGGAGGCGTTATTACATATTTTCTTCCTAAAATAAGAGTATTAAACAAAAAGTTTTATACAGAATACTCCAAAGAATTAACTGATTTTTCACAATCATTAAATGGAGTATCTAGTATTAAGAGTACAAATTCAGAAAGTTGGTTTAAACAAAAATTCGAATTTTCTGTGAGAGGAACTGCTGACTCTCAATATAAATTAGGAAAAATGGGATATTTTATAGATTCTATAACAACGTTTATTGAGTTAGTTGGTATGTTATTAATATTGGTTACAGGAGCAGTCTTAGTAAAAAATAATCATTTTACAATGGGAACATTAATTGAGTTTCAGACAATGATGACATTTTTTATTGAGCCTTTTAGAGAGCTTGTATTATTACAAGATGATATTCAAAATTTTAAAATTACATTTAGTAGACTGAATGACATAGTTTTAGAAATACAAGAAAGTACATTATATAGAAATCGCTCATCTATAAAGATAAAAAAATATGATATTGAACTCTTGGATATTTCTTACTCAACAGGATTTACTAAACCAATTATAGAGAATATTAACTTAAAGATAAAACAAGGTGAACATGTAGGCATAGTCGGAAAAAGTGGTAGTGGAAAATCAACACTTTTAAAACTTATAGCAACTATAAATACTCCAACGAGCGGAGAAATATTAATCGGAGGTTATAATTATAGTTATCTATCTTTAGAAGACATCAGGTCAAATATATCATATGTAGAGCAAGAACCTCACCTTTTTTCTGGCAGCGTAATGGATAATTTAACATTAGGTAGGGATTATTTAATTGATAATGAATTCCTTTTTGAAGTGTGTGAAGCCTGTGGGATTTTTAATATAAATGGCTTGGGTCATAGTGTATTTCAACTAATTTTAATGGAGAGCGCAAAAAATTTATCAGGAGGTCAAAAGCAACAAATTGCTTTAGCTAGAGCTATATTACAAAGACCTAAAATTTTAATTTTAGATGAGGCGACAGGTAATATTGATAGCTACACAGAGCATAAAATTCACGATTACTTCAATGAACATTGTCAAGAGATGACAATAATAAGTGTATCACATAGTGATACTTTAAAGGATTATTCTCAAAAGATTTTTCAAATTCATGACAGAAAATTAAAAAAATTATAAGATTATTATTGTAATCGCTTGCATCGTATGATATAATTAATCTGTAGAAATTAGAAGGAGGAAAAGTATCATGAAAAAGCTTCAAAAAGATGAAATGATGCAAGTGCATGGTGGCGCTGGTTGGTTTTGGAGATGTGGAAAATGTAAATATAAGAGTGCATGGCATGCGCTAAAGTCAACGGCTCAAGCTAATGCTGATGCCCACACTTCTATTTATGGTAGTTCACATAAAACGGCGGTTTACTACGGTTAGATTGCCCTACCAAGTTTATTTTCTTAACTCACTCTTTCCTAGAGTGAGTTTTTTTATGTTATATTTTCTAGAGCGAGTTAGGGAAAGTAGTAGTTTCTTATCGGAAGTTATAAAGCTTTTGAAGTGAAAAAAACCACCCATAATTAAGGGGTGGCTAATTATCCGATTCAATTTTCTTCCTAAAAGGTAGAGAAAAAGGTAGAGATTCAATTGATTTTTAATGCAATATACTGAAATTCAAAAAATTAATAATCACATAAAATCAAGGTTTTAAACGTCAACTGACGTGTATTGAATGTCTATTTTACTTCAGTAAAGATTACGTGTTTACGCAATTTTGGTGAGTATTTTTTCAATTGAAGACGGTCTGGAGTGTTACGTTTGTTTTTTGAAGTAAGGTACAAGCGTTCACCAGATTCTTTGTGTTCAAGTGTAATATTTACGCGCATGGTATCTCCCTTCTAATTATTTAGCTGCTTTAGCGATTTTACGTCCTTTGTAGTATCCTTTAAGTGATACACGGTGAGAACGTGAGTAATCTCCAGTAGTTTCGTCAAATTTAACTGATGGAGCAGTCAATTTGTAGTGTGTACGACGTTTGTTTTTCTTCGCTTTTGAAGTGTGACGTGCAGGTACTGCCATGTTTTATTTCCTCCGATAATATTTTTAATTTGTTCTTGATTTTGAATCAACTTTAATATAATAACATATCTTTTTTGTAAAGTAAAGTTACTTGACAAAAAAATTGAAAAAGTTGTTAATTTAACGTTTTCAGGTTAAAAGAGAGTGAAATAAAATGCGAAAAATGGATGGTCTCTCCTTCTTTACCTGCCCTTTTTATGATAAAATAAAGAGTGATTGAATAGCTACTATAGTAGAAAGGAATTAATGGGCTGAATTTGTAAAAATTTGGTGCCGGTATATTTTATTTATGAAATTACAAAAACCTAAAGGAACACAGGATATTTTACCTAGCGAAAGTGCTAAGTGGCAATACGTTGAAGCTGTTGCGCGTGAAACTTTCAAAAAATACAACTACAGCGAAATTCGTACACCAATGTTTGAACATTACGAAGTTATCAGTCGTTCTGTTGGTGACACAACTGATATCGTGACAAAAGAAATGTATGATTTCCACGATAAAGGTGACCGCCATATCACTTTGCGTCCAGAAGGTACAGCTCCTGTTGTGCGTTCTTTTGTGGAAAATAAATTATTTGCACCAGAAGTTCAAAAACCAGTTAAAATGTACTACATTGGCTCAATGTTCCGTTACGAACGTCCTCAAGCTGGTCGTTTACGTGAATTCCACCAAGTCGGTGTTGAGTGCTTTGGTTCAGCAAATCCAGCTACAGACGTTGAAACAATTGCGATGGCTTACCAATTGTTCCAAACATTGGGTATTAAAGATGTGACTCTTCACTTGAATACATTGGGAAGTGCAGCTAGCCGTGCAGCATACCGTCAAGCTTTGATTGACTACCTTACTCCAATGCGTGAGCAATTGTCAAAAGATAGCCAACGTCGCTTGGATGAAAACCCACTTCGTGTTCTTGACTCAAAAGAAAAAGAAGATAAAGTAGCTGTTGAAAATGCACCATCAATTCTTGATTATCTTGATGAAGAAAGCCAAGCTCATTTTGATGCTGTGCGTAGCATGCTTGATACCCTCAACATTCCATATGTGATTGATACAAACATGGTTCGTGGACTTGATTATTACAACCACACAATCTTTGAATTCATCACAACTGTTGATAAATCAGATTTGACAATCTGTGCTGGTGGACGTTATGACAGCCTCGTTGAATACTTTGATGGACCAGAAACACCAGGATTTGGTTTTGGACTTGGTCTTGAACGCTTGCTTCTTATCTTGGAAAAACAAGGTATTGAATTGCCAGTTGAAAAAGAAATGGATGTTTACATCGCGGTTTTGGGACAAGGTGCAAATATCAAAGCTTTGGAATTGGTGCAAGCAATCCGTAACCAAGGTTTCTCAGCTGAACGTGATTACCTTGGACGTAAAATCAAAGCACAATTCAAATCTGCAGATGCTTTCAATGCTAAAACAATCATTACTTTAGGTGAAAGTGAAATTGAAGCAGGTCAAGTAGCTGTTAAGAACAATAAAACACGTGAAGAAGTGACTGTAAGCTTTGATGACATTACAAACAACTTCGCTGACATTTTAGCTAAATTAAGCTAAGAAAGCAATCTTTGCAAAAAGTTATGAGCTCTTTGCTAATGAAAAGGCTTAATGAGAAAAGAATTTGAAAAACTCCCCCACATGGGTGGGGTTTTTCTTTGCTTTTTGCTATAATAGATGGGAATGAATAAATTTAAAACGGAGAATCATATCAAATGAAACGTACAATGTATGCTGGTCGTGTTCGCAGCGAACACATTGGCCAAGAAATTACTCTAAAAGGTTGGGTCGGACGTCGTCGTGACCTCGGTGGACTTATTTTCATCGATCTTCGTGACCGCGAAGGTATCATGCAATTAGTCATCAACCCAGAGAAAGTTTCAAGTGATGTTATGGCAACCGCAGAAAGCCTTCGTAACGAATTCGTTATCGAAGTAACTGGTGTCGTTGCTCAACGTGAACAAGAAAACACTAACTTGCCAACTGGTGCTGTTGAATTGAAAGTATCAGCATTGACAGTTTTGAACACCGCTAAAACAACACCATTTGAAATCAAAGATGATGTGGAAGTTAGCGATGATAACCGTCTTCGTTACCGTTACTTGGATCTTCGTCGTCCAAAAATGCTTAACAACTTCAAATTGCGTGCCAAAGTAACTCATTCAATCCGTAACTACTTGGATGGTTTAGAGTTTATCGATGTTGAAACACCAATGTTGACAAAATCAACTCCAGAAGGTGCGCGTGACTACTTGGTACCAAGTCGTGTGAACCAAGGTCATTTCTACGCTTTGCCACAAAGTCCACAAATTACAAAACAATTATTGATGAACGCTGGTTTTGACCGCTACTACCAAATCGTTAAATGTTTCCGTGATGAAGACTTGCGTGGTGACCGTCAACCTGAGTTTACACAGGTTGATATGGAAACTTCATTCTTGTCAGACAAAGATATCCAAGATATCACTGAAGGAATGATTGCTAAAGTCATGAAAGACACTAAAGGAATCGACGTTACATTGCCATTCCCACGTATGTCTTATGACGATGCAATGAACAACTACGGTTCAGATAAACCTGATACACGTTTTGAAATGCTTTTACAAGACTTGACAGACCTTGTCAAGGATGTTGACTTCAAAGTCTTCTCACAAGCTCCAGTCGTAAAAGCAATCGTTGTTAAAGGAAATGCGGATAAATACTCACGTAAAAGCATTGATAAATTAACAGAATTCGCAAAACAATTTGGTGCCAAAGGTCTTGCTTGGGTTAAATTTACTGATGGTTCTCTTAATGGACCAGTTGCTAAATTCTTGACAGATATTGAAGACAAGTTGACAGAATGTTTACAACTTGAAGAAAATGATTTGGTACTTTTCGTAGCTGATACACTTGAAGTTGCTAACAACACACTTGGTGCACTTCGTACTCGTATCGCTAAAGAACTTGATATGGTTGATAATTCTAAATTCAACTTCCTTTGGGTTGTTGATTGGCCAATGTTTGAATGGTCTGAAGAAGAAGGACGCTACATGTCTGCTCACCACCCATTCACATTACCAACTGAAGAATCAGCTCACGAATTAGAAGGTGACCTTGCTAAAGTACGTGCTGTCGCTTATGATATCGTTCTTAATGGTTATGAACTTGGTGGTGGTAGTCTTCGTATCAACCAAAAAGAATTGCAAGAACGTATGTTTAAAGCTCTTGGTTTCACTGCTGAAGAAGCAAATGACCAATTTGGTTTCTTGCTAGAAGCTATGAACTATGGATTCCCACCACACGGTGGACTTGCTATCGGTCTTGACCGTTTCGTAATGCTTCTTGCTGGTGAAGATAACATTCGTGAAGTTATCGCATTCCCTAAAAATAACAAAGCATCAGACCCAATGACACAAGCACCAAGTCTTGTATCAGACAAACAATTAGAAGAATTGGCTTTAGCAACTAAAACTAATGATTAAAAAAGCATCCCTTAAAAAGAAAACAAAATATATTGTTAGCCGCTGGGCTAAGAAATATGGTCTTTTAAAAACGATGCAAAGCATTTCAAGAGAGAAGTACGCGGAAAAAATTTCCGCTTCTCTTTTTTATGGTTTGCTTTCTGCTATCGCTGTTAATTTCTTTTTCCAACCAGGTCACGTTTATTCAAGCGGAGCAACTGGTTTGGCACAGGTCTTATCAGCTATTAGCGAGCGTTTGATTGGATTTAGATTACCGATTTCTTTGGTTTTTTATGCCATTAACTTGCCGCTTTTAATCCTAGCTTGGTATAAAATCGGGCATAAATTCACAGTTTTTACCCTCATTACAGTTTCGATGAGTTCTTTCTTCATCCAAATTGTTCCTGAGATTACCTTAACGACGGACCCTTTGGTTAACGCCATTTTTGGTGGTCTGGTTATGGGGACTGGAGTAGGATTTAGTTTAAAATCACGTATTTCAAGTGGTGGTACAGATATTGTTAGCCTGACCATCCGTAAAAAAACGGGACGTGATGTTGGAAGCATTTCTCTCACGGTAAATGGTATTATTATGGTATTTGCCGGAATTTTGTTCGGTTGGCAGTACGCCCTTTACTCAATGGTGACGATTTTTGTCTCTAGCCGAGTAACAAATGCTATTTTCACCAAACAAAAGAAAATGCAAGCAATGATTGTGACAAGTTATCCTGAGAAAGTTATCGCTATGATTCATACCAAACTTCATCGTGGTGTGACACAGATAAACGATGCGGAGGGAACTTATAATCACGAAAAGAAAGCAGTTCTATTAGCTATTATTACTCGAGAAGAGTACAATGATTTCAGATATTTAATGAGGAAAACAGATCCAAAGGCTTTTGTTTCAGTTGCCGAAAATGTTCATATTATTGGACGTTTTGTCGACGATTAGTCTTTTGATGTCAGCTTTCTTATAATCAATTTAGGAGGGGTGTCACTATGGCTCAAAAACTTAGACAAATTCGAAGTTTACTATTGATTGCTCTAGGTGTAGCGATTTATACGTTTGGCTTTGTTAAATTTAATATGGCAAACGCTCTTGCTGAAGGTGGTGTTGCTGGGGTAACTTTGATTATTCATGCTCTTTATGGCATCAACCCGGCTTACACTTCCCTTATTTTAAACATTCCCCTATTTATCTTAGGGGCACGTATTTTGGGTAAAAAATCGCTGGCTCTGACTATTTATGGAACAGTTCTATTGTCATTCTTTATTTGGTTCTGGCAACAGATACCAGTGAAGATTGTTCTCCAAAATGATATGATGTTGGTTGCGGTTGTTGCTGGTTTATTTGCTGGTGCCGGCAGTGGACTTGTTTTCCGTTATGGGGCAACGACAGGTGGTACAGATATCATTGGTCGAGTAATTGAAGAAAAATTTGGCTTCAAATTGGGTCAAACCCTTCTCTTTGTTGATGCACTTGTCCTTTTAGCTTCTCTTGTGTACATTGACTTGCAACACATGCTTTATACTTTGGTAGCAAGTTTTGTTTATAGTCAAGTGTTGACAATCGTGCAAAATGGTGGGTACACTGTACGTGGTATGATTATCATAACGCAAAAATCAGAGGAAGCAGCTGCGGCAATTCTTAATGAAATTAATCGTGGTGTGACTTACCTAAATGGACAAGGTGCTTACTCAGGAAATGAAAAGAATATCTTATATGTTGTTTTGAATCCGAGTGAAGTTCGTGATGTCAAAGCAATTATGGCTGGTTTAGATCCTGATGCTTTTATCTCTATTATTGATGTAGATGAAGTAGTGTCATCTGATTTTAAAATTAGACGAAAAAATTATGATAAATGATAAAAAGACGTGGTGTATTGCACCCGTTTTTTTTAATTGACATCAGAAACAAAAATTCATAAACTATAGGAAAACGATTTCAAAGTTTAGGAAGTGATTTGATATGTCAAAAAGAATAGATGTGGCAATTGCTAAAGTTTCAATGATTATTAAAGGTTATGAATGTGGGCCTGGCGTCCCAAGACTACTTGTGCACCTAACACATAAAGTATCAGAGGTTGTATCTGATAAGCTTACAGTAACGACTGCAGGTAAAGAACGCCAGATTAGTCGAGCCTACTTAGCAGATGATAAAGGACAAGAAGTTACTGGTAATAGTGATTATCTAGTCATTCAAATGCCTGTAACTTTTGATAGTCAGAAAAATGCTGCTATAGCCTGTCCATTTTATTATAATCTAGAAACTTTGCATAATACTTGGCTAGAACATTATCCAGTTATTCTAAATGCTTTAGGTGTGAGGGTTGATGGCGACTTAGTCGAATTATCTGGTAGTTATGATATTATCAACAATCGCCTCTCACCCGATACGGAAGTTTTCAATAAGCGTGGTTTTTATTCTGGCACTTACCTTAATCCCTTAACAAAGCAAAAAGAAAAAATCACCCTTCAATATGTATCGTATGAGCCCAAAGCCCAAAAGGCAGAAGAAGGCTTTCCTTTGTTAATTTGGCTTCATGGTCAAGGTGAAGGAGGAACAGATACTGATATTACCTTGTTAGGAAATGAGGTGGTAGCTCTAGCTAAGCCCGCTATTCAATCCCGTTTTACAGCTGGTAAGCAAACAGGTGCCTATGTTTTAGCTATTCAAACCCCAACTTATTGGATGGATGAAGGTGATGGGACAAATGGAGCTGGTGCTGGTGACTCGTGCTATACAGAGGTTTTGATGGATACGATTAAGACTTATGTTGCGAATACTCCCGCTATTAATAAGAAACGAATTTATTTAGCAGGGTGTTCAAATGGTGGTTACATGACCTTGAATTTGGCGATTCGTAACCCTGGGTACTTTGCTGCCCTTGTTCCACAAGCTGCCGCTTATTCTTATTATCAATATGAGCGTAATAGCGATGGCACCTACGTAATAGCTTTTAGTGATACACCTGCATTTGTTAAGACAGATAAGGTTTATTTTGATAAGGATAAGATTGCTGCTCTCAAGGATACTCCAATTTGGTTCATTCACGCAGCAAATGACACAATTGTTAATCCAAAGGATTACGCACTACCTATTTATAAGGCTTTGCTTGATAGCGGAGCTGAGAACAAGTGGTTTTCTTACTTTGAAAGTGTCGAGGGAACAGACATGCAAGGTGTCTCTTACATTGGGCATTTGTCTTGGATTTATTTCTTTAAAGACCAAGTGTCAGGGGTGCAGGATGTCTCTGCTATCAAAAGTGCGAAAGACTTATCAGGCTTTTCTCCAAGTAATAAAGGAAAAGGCGGCACAAGCACAACTAAAGTCTCAGGGAAAACCTACCACAATATCTTTGATTGGTTAAATGACCAGAAGAAAGCATAAAAAAAAGACCGTTAAAACGGTCTTTTTGACTATGGATGAAAGAGGCTGCCTAACATAATAGCAGTAGCGGCATGACCTTTATATTTTTCAGGGCTGTCAGCAATTTCTTTGTAAAGTGCTGTAATTTCAGGTGATGTCTTGAGTTTATGCGTTAGCAAATACATAGAAATGGCATGAGCCAATTTGGTACGTGCTAGTTGATCGTGTTCGTCTTTTTCTAAATCTTTAGCGAGTGCAAAGATGTCTGCTTTTAGAGGCTCATCATCAGGTAAACTAGCATAAGCTTTACTGAGTAATTCCATGAGTTGATTTTCCTTTACCATAATAGAAATCTCCTTTATGATTATGGCAACAGTTTAATATTTTGCTTGAAAAAGGTCAAGAAAAAAGCTGAAACACTGTCTCAGCTTTTTTATCTATATTATCAGAAATGATTACATTTCGTTTGGTGCTTCAACACCAAGAAGACGAAGAGCTTCTTTAAGAACCGTTGCAGTAGCGTAGCTTAATGCTAGGCGGCTGTCACGTTCTGGGCTTTCATCAAGGATACGTGTGTGTGCGTAGTATTTGTTGAAGCTTTGTGCAAGGCTAATAGCAAATTTTGCAATGATTGATGGTTCAAAGTTGTCAGCTGCACGTTTGATAATACGTGGGAAATCTTGGATAAGTTTTACAATTTCCCAGCTTTCAACATCATCAAGGCTGTAAACGTCGTTTACAGATGGTGTAAACTCAGCTTTACGAAGGATTGATTGGATACGAGCGTGAGCGTATTGCACGTAAGGTCCAGTTTCACCTTCAAATGATACCATAGCGTCAAGGTCGAAGTCGTAACCGTTCAAGCGGTCTGTTTTTAAATCGTAGAATTTGATAGCGCCGACACCGACAGCATGAGCAACAGCTTCTTTATCAGCAAGGTTAGGGTTTTTAGCGTTGATTTGATCTTCAGCTCGTTTAACAGCTTCAGCGATTGTTGGTTCAAGAAGGATAACGTTACCTTTACGAGTTGAAAGTTTTTTACCTTCTTTAGTAACAAGACCAAATGGCACGTGAGTGATGTCTTCATTCCATTCAAAGTCCATTTCGTTAAGAACGGCTTTCAATTGTTTGAAGTGAGCTGATTGTTCGTTACCAACAACGTAAATAGCTTTTGCAAAGTCGTAAGTACGTTTACGGTAAAGAGCGGCAGCTAAATCACGTGTGATGTAAAGTGTCGCACCGTCAGATTTTTTGATAAGGGCTGGGTGTTCGATACCATATTTTTCAAGATTAACGACTTGGGCACCTTGAGATTCTTCAAGAAGTCCTTTTTCTGTCAAGATATCGACAACTTCGTCCATTTTATCGTTGTAGAATGCTTCACCGTTAAAGCTATCAAATGAAACATCAAGTTCGTTGTAAAGACGGTTAAATTCAACAAGACTTTCGTCACGGAACCATTGCCATAGTGAGATAGCTTCTTCGTCACCAGCTTCCAATTTACGGAACCACTCACGAGCTTCTTCATCAAGTTCTGGTTTAGTTTCAGCTTCAGCGTTGATACGAACATAAAGTTTCAATAGTTCGTCGATTGGATGAGCTTTAACAGCTTCTTCGTCACCCCATTTTTTGTAAGCGACGATCAACATACCGAATTGTTTACCCCAGTCACCAAGGTGGTTGATTTTAACAGCTTTATAGCCAAGCTTTTCAAAAATGTTAGCCAAGCTATCACCAATAACAGTTGAACGAAGGTGTCCAATTGAGAATGGTTTTGCGATGTTTGGACTAGACATATCGATAGCAACATTGCGACCGTGTCCTAGATCTTGACTAGCGTAGTCGCTTCCGTTAGCGATAACTTGTCCTAGGACATCAGCAGAGATGCTTTTTTTGTCAAGGAAGAAGTTAATGTATGGGCCAACAGCTTCGATTTTTTCAAAACCTGTTGTATCCATTTTTTCAGCAATATCTGCTGCAATCATTTGTGGTGCTTTACGAAGGATTCGAGCCAATGAGAATGCTGGAAAGGCAAGATCCCCCATATCAGAATTTTTTGGCACTTCAAGCAGATTAACAATTTGTTCTTGGTCTAATTCTGGAACAATAGTTTGAATGCGTTCTGCAATTGTACGTTTAGTATCCATGATTTTCTCCTAAATTAGTTAGTCATATTATTTTAACATAAAAATAAGAAATAAACGAGGTTAGTGACAAGAAAACGTTTGAAGGAGTAAAAATTAGGAGGTTATAGGAAAGATGGGCGATGGAAAGGTGAAAAAATTTCATTTTTTTGGTA
Organism: Streptococcus vicugnae; assembly: GCF_016461705.1. Lineage (GTDB taxonomy): Bacteria > Bacillota > Bacilli > Lactobacillales > Streptococcaceae > Streptococcus > Streptococcus vicugnae. The sequence continues at coordinate 26,803 of NZ_JAEMHW010000007.1, forward strand.
TAATTTTAAGGATAAATATACACAAAGGGAAAGTTAAATGAATAAAATAGAACGTCAAAATCGAATCAAACGTTTGATTCAGTCAGGCCATATTGGCACACAAGAGGAAATCAAGCGACATTTGCAAGAAGAAGGCATTAATGTTACGCAAGCCACTTTGTCACGAGACCTCCGTGAGATTGGACTTTTGAAATTGCGTGATGCTTCAGGAAAACTTTACTACAGCTTGTCTGAGACTGCAGAAACAACATTTGGAGCTAATATCCGTTCGTATATTTTAAAAGTAGCTCGTGCTGGTTTTATGTTGGTATTGCACACTAATCTCGGTGAAGCAGATGTTTTAGCAAACTTGATTGATAGCAGTGATATTTTTGAAATTCTTGGAACTGTGGCTGGTGCTGATACATTGTTAGTGATTTGTAAAGATGAAGAAACTGCTCAAGCATTTGAGCGCGATTTATCAACAGGACTATGAGCAATTACGATCAAGCCGTTGAAAAACTACTACAAGCTATTAAAATGCATGACAGTGTGGTTGACTTTCAAAAGGTTGAAGAAAAAATGAAAGACTTTCCAGAACTAGAAGAATTGGTCCAGGATATGAAAGCTTACCAGCAGGAAGCTGTACTTTTTCACAAGATAGATAAGTCTTGTGCTGAGAAGAAAGCTGGCGAGCAAGCTGACCAATTGCGAGAAGAATTATCAGATCTTCCAATTGTTAAGGATTATCGTGCTAAAATGCAAGATGCAAGTGATCTAGTTCAATATATTACAAATAGCTTGGAAACTAAAATTAACGAGGAGTTAAATAATGGCAAAAGATAAAATTTCTCCAGGCATGCAACAGTATTTGGACGTCAAAAAAGACTATCCAGATGCTTTTTTACTTTTCCGCATGGGAGACTTTTACGAATTATTTTATGATGATGCAGTTAAGGCTGCTCAAATTTTAGAGATTAGTTTAACTAGTCGTAATAAAAATGCTGACAATCCTATTCCAATGGCAGGAGTACCTTATCACTCAGCTCAACAATACATTGATGTGTTAGTTGAGATGGGATATAAGGTAGCCATTGCCGAGCAGATGGAAGATCCTAAACAGGCTGTTGGTGTGGTTAAGCGTGAAGTTGTCCAAGTGATTACACCAGGAACTGCTGTTGATTCCTCTAAACCTGACAATGCCAACAATTTCTTAGTAGCTATTGATTCTGATGGCAAAAACTTTGGTTTGGCTTATATGGATGTCTCAACAGGTGAATTTTATGCTACAAGCCTCTCAGACTTTACTAGTCTAAAAAGTGAAATTTTAAACCTTAAAGCTCGTGAGATTGTAGTCGGATATGAGCTTTCAGAAGATGAACAACATAGCTTAGTTAAACAACTCAATTTATTACTTTCGTTTGAGCAAGAGCGTTATGAAGATGTGCATTTGATTGATCCTAATTTAACAGCTTTAGAGATTTCTGCTGCTGAAAAATTACTTCAATACGTTCATACAACGCAGAAACGTGAATTGAGTCACTTGCAAAAGCTTGTTCACTATGAAATTAAGGATTATTTGCAAATGTCTTATACGACAAAATCTAGTCTTGATTTGCTAGAAAATGCTCGAACTAGCAAAAAACACGGTAGTCTTTACTGGTTACTAGATGAAACCAAGACGGCTATGGGGATGCGTCTGTTGCGTAACTGGATTGATCGTCCTTTAGTTAATCAAGAACAAATTGAAGAACGCCAAAATATTGTTCAAGTGTTCTTGGATAATTTCTTTGAACGTAGCGATTTGACAGATAGTCTTAAAGGTGTTTACGATATTGAGCGCTTGGCTAGTCGTGTGTCATTTGGAAAAGCTAACCCAAAAGATTTATTACAACTCGGTCATACTTTGGCACAAGTGCCAACGATTAAGGTGATTTTGGAATCGTTTGATAGTCCTCACCTTGACAAGCTTGTCAACAGCATTGACACTTTGCCAGAACTAGAATCTTTGATTAGCTCTGCTATTGATCCAGATGCTCAGGCAGTGATTACAGAAGGAAGTATTATCAAAACTGGCTTTGATGAAACTTTGGATAAATATCGCAAAGTCATGCGTGAAGGCACAAGTTGGATTGCTGAAATTGAAGCTAAAGAACGTGCAGCTAGTGGGATTACAAACTTAAAAATTGATTACAATAAAAAAGATGGTTACTATTTTCATGTGACAAATTCAAATCTTTCTTTGGTGCCAGATTACTTCTTCCGTAAAGCAACTTTGAAGAATTCAGAGCGTTTTGGTACGGCAGAATTAGCTAAAATCGAAGGCGAAATGTTAGAAGCGCGTGAGCAATCAGCGAGTCTGGAATACGATATTTTCATGCGCGTTCGCGCACAGGTGGAACGTTATATTTCACGTCTTCAAGATTTGGCAAAAGCTATTTCTACAGTCGATGTTTTGCAAAGTTTGGCAGTGGTTGCGGAAAACAACCATTATGTTCGTCCAAGCTTTAATGATAGCCATGAAATTAAGATTGAAAAAGGACGTCATGCGGTTGTTGAAAAAGTGATGGGCACACAGGAATACATCCCAAATACCATTACTTTTGGTAGAAACACTAATATTCAGTTAATTACTGGTCCTAATATGAGTGGTAAGTCAACTTATATGCGTCAGTTAGCTTTGACGGTTATCATGGCTCAGATGGGGTCATACGTTGCTGCTGAGAGTGTCAGTCTTCTCGTTTTTGATGCGATTTTCACACGTATCGGTGCGGCGGATGATTTGATTTCAGGTCAATCAACCTTTATGGTGGAAATGATGGAAGCTAATCAAGCTATCAAACGAGCAAGCGAGCAATCACTTATTTTGTTTGATGAATTGGGACGTGGCACTGCAACTTACGATGGTATGGCCTTGGCGCAATCAATTATTGAGTACATTCATGATCATATTGGCGCTAAGACAATGTTTGCAACCCACTATCATGAGTTGACATCTCTGTCAACTACCTTGACACATCTTGTCAATGTGCATGTTGCAACTTTAGAACGTAATGGTGACGTCACTTTCCTCCACAAAATTGCAGAAGGACCTGCGGATAAATCTTATGGTATTCATGTGGCAAAAATTGCAGGTTTGCCAGAAGATTTATTGCAACGAGCAGATAGCATTTTAACGAATCTAGAATCAGGTGCTGCTCAACTTCATTTGACAGCAGATGCAGTAGATGTTGAAGAAGAGACTCAAGTGAAGAATGAGGTTGAAGAACCTGTTGCAGAACAATTGAGCTTGTTTGCAGATGAATCAAATAACCAAGAGATAATTGAAGCTCTTAAAAAAGTAGATTTGATGAATCTAACTCCGATGCAAGCCATGAATGTTATTTATGAGCTAAAAAATATGTTATAAAATTAAGAGGTAATCTGAAAGCAGATTGCCTTTTTACTTTGTGTTATAATTAAAGGTAAACAGTCGTGAATGAAAGGAAAGGGAATGCTAGCTTAAAACAGCATTTCTATCAGATAAATTATGAGTAAAATTATTGAGTTGCCAGAAGTTTTGGCCAACCAAATTGCTGCTGGTGAAGTTATCGAACGACCAGCCAGTGTTGTGAAAGAATTGGTAGAAAATTCGATTGATGCTGCCAGTAGTCAAATTACCATTGAAATCGAAGAATCTGGTCTCAAGAAGATTCAAGTGACTGATAATGGTGAAGGAATTGCTCAAGAAGATGTGGCTCTTAGTTTACATCGCCATGCTACCAGCAAGATTAAAAGTCAAGCTGATCTTTTTCGAATTAGAACTTTGGGATTTCGTGGTGAAGCCATTCCCTCAATTGCTTCTATTAGCCACTTTACGGTAAAAACAGCGACGGCTGATGAAAATTATGGAACTCTCTTGGTGGCTAAAGGTGGCGAAATCGAAACACAAGAACCGATTTCAACACCGGTCGGAACAAAAATTACGGTTGAAAATCTTTTTTACAACACACCTGCTCGTCTTAAATACATGAAGAGTCTTCAATCAGAGTTAGCTCATATTGTGGATGTGGTTAATCGTTTGAGTTTAGCACACCCAGAAATTGCCTTTACTTTGATTAATGATGGCCGTCAAATGACAACAACTTCTGGTACAGGAGATTTGCGCCAAGCCATTGCAGGGATTTATGGCTTGAATACGGCTAAGAAAATGATTGAGATTTCGAATGCTGATCTTGATTTTGAAGTCTCTGGATACATCAGTTTGCCAGAATTGACACGAGCTAATCGTAATTACATTACAATTTTGATTAATGGTCGTTACATTAAAAACTTTTTGCTTAATCGTGCTATTTTAGATGGCTACGGTTCAAAATTGATGGTTGGACGTTTTCCGATTGCTGTCATTGACATCCAGATTGACCCTTACCTTGCCGATGTCAATGTTCACCCGACGAAACAAGAAGTCCGTATCTCAAAAGAAAAAGAGTTGATGAGCTTAATCAGCTCTGCAATTGCAGAGAGTTTGCGTGAGCAAGATTTGATACCAGATGCACTGGAAAATCTAGCTAAGTCAAGCACTCGTGGTTTGCCAAAACCAGAGCAAACGAGCTTGCCGTTGAAACAAACTGATCTTTACTATGATAAAGAACGTCATGATTTCTTTGTAAAATCAGATACGGTTGAAGAGCAACCTGTACAGCTGTTTAATGAGGTTGACACTCCTGTCAAGGAAGTTGACAATCAGTCATCGGTGAAATTTGCACAGCGCTCAACTGTAGAACACCAGGGTGCAGATGAACACGATGAGCTTGATTTTAAAAATAAAAGCAAGCTCAATAAGATGATTGAAAACCTAGATAGTGAAGAAGCATCGACATTCCCAGAATTAGAATATTTTGGTCAAATGCATGGGACTTATCTGTTTGCACAAGGAAATGGTGGCCTTTATATTATTGATCAGCATGCGGCGCAAGAACGTGTTAAATATGAGTATTATCGCGATAAAATTGGAGAAGTTGATGACTCTCTTCAACAACTCCTGATGCCATATTTATTTGAATTTTCAGGAGCTGATTTTATTAAGCTACAAGAAAAAATGGAGCTGTTGAATCAAGTTGGGATTAATTTGGAACCATATGGTAACAATACTTTTATTCTCCGTGAGCATCCTATTTGGATGAAAGAAGAGGAAATTGAGACAGCTGTTTATGAAATGTGTGACATGTTGCTGTTGACAAATGAAGTATCAGTGAAAAAATACCGTGCCGAATTAGCCATTATGATGTCATGTAAACGATCAATCAAGGCTAATCACATACTGGATGATTATTCAGCACGTCAGTTGATAGTGCAATTATCTCACTGTAAAAATCCTTATAACTGTCCACACGGACGCCCAGTACTTGTCAACTTTACCAAGTCAGACATGGAAAAAATGTTCCGTCGCATTCAGGAAAATCACACAAGTTTAAGAGAGTTAGGAAAATACTAAAATGTACGATTATATCAAAGGAAAACTAACCAAAATTACCGCTAAATACATCGTTGTCGAAGCAGGTGGTTTAGGCTATATTATCAACGTTGCCAACCCTTATAGCTTTTCAGATTTGATGAACCAAGAGGTGCAAGTTTATCTTCACCAAGTGGTGCGTGAAGATGCTCAATTGTTATTTGGGTTTCACACAGAAGATGAAAAAGCAGTCTTTCTCAATTTGATTTCAGTTTCTGGGATTGGTCCGACAACTGCGCTAGCCATCATTGCGGTAGATGATAATGAGGGCTTGGTCAATGCCATTGATACAAGTGATATCAAGTATTTGATGAAATTCCCAAAAATTGGTAAAAAAACTGCTCAACAAATGATTTTGGATTTGGCTGGAAAATTTGTCGATGTTTCTGTGGAAAATGGCAAAGCTTCTCAGACAAAAACAGTTGCCAACGAGCAACTTGAAGAAGCCATGGAAGCTCTTTTGGCACTTGGCTATAAAGCTGCAGAGCTCAAGAAAATTCGTAAGTTCTTTGAAGGAACAAATGAAACAGCAGAACAATACATCAAATCAAGCCTTAAAATGTTGATGAAAGGCTAAGAATCAAGGAATTTTAGGAGATGTTTCACATGAAACGTTGTAGTTGGGTGAAGGAAAGTAATCCTTTATATGTCGCATATCACGATGACGAGTGGGGCAAACCACTTCACGATGATTGTAAACTATTTGAGCTTTTATGTCTTGAAACCTATCAAGCTGGTCTATCGTGGGAGATTGTACTTAATAAACGACAGGCTTTTAACGAGGCTTTTCATCATTATGATATTCAAAAAGTTGCTCAGATGACTGATGATGAACTTGATGGTTTACTTACAAATTCAGCTATTGTGAGAAATCGTCGTAAGATTTATGCGACTAGGGCAAATGCTCAGGCTTTTATCAAGGTTCAGGAAGAATTTGGTTCATTTGATCGCTACCTATGGGAGTGGGTTGATTTTACGCCTCTTGTTAATGAGGTGGAGGATTATGCGACCTTTCCAGCTAGCACGCCTTTGTCTGAAAGACTTTCTAAAGATTTAAAAAAGCGTGGGTTCAAATTTGTTGGGCCAGTATGCGCATATTCCTATCTTCAAGCGGCTGGTTTAGTAAACGATCATGAAATTGATTGTGATTTTAGATAGTTAATGGTCATCTGGAAAGTTATTTCCAGATGATTTTTTGTTAAATAAGAAAAGTTGACAGACTGTGAAAAGAATGAACGTGTAATGCTGATGAAATATAGCAAATAGCACTTGACATTGCTTGTAAATTAGAGTATTTTGGAAGGAAAAAATAAGCAAGGGCAGGTGGGATTATGAAGAAAATGACTAGAAATACTTTTGTCTATTTTTTATCGAATTTTTTAGTAACGGTGGCTTATTCTATGCCGCACTCGATTTTAACGGTTATTTTACTAGCCAAAGGGGTGACCTTGTCACAAATCTTGCTGATTCAATCAGCTTATAGCATTGCGATTGTCTTGTTTGAATTTCCAAGTGGCTTGTTAGCAGATAATTATTCTCGGAAAAATCTTTATAGTCTATCAAAGGTCTTCTTGATAGTCATGTTTTTGATTGTGCTTTTTAGTAGTAATTTTTATCTGATTTTTTTAGCATGGTTTTGTTATGGAATAGCTGCTGCTTTGGATAGTGGGACTCTTGATGCTTACATTATTAATCAATTGAAGTTAGCTGGTCGTGAAAATGAGCTTCAAAGATTTTTAGCCCTTAGCAATCGTTTAGAAATTGTTGGATTACTTCTTGGGAGTAGTTTAGGTGGCATTCTTTATCAGTTTATTGGCATCAACATTTATGTGTTAGGAACTGTTTTCTTAGTAGCTTCAACCTTGATTAGCTTTTTTTTATTTAGAGAAAAGACAAAATCTGCTGGTTTACAAGAGAGTCATGTTAGTGTACTAAAAAATCAGATTAGGGACAGCTTTAAGGAACTGCGCAAGCAACCACGCTTGAGCTTAATTCTGATTTTTGATTTCTTAAGTCAGATTTTCTTTCAAACACATTTTCAATTATGGCAGTCATTTTTCTTAAGCAAGGGGATTAGTAGCCATTATTTCCCTGCCTTTTATATTGCTTTTCAAGTGATTACACTATTTTCTTATTCAATTAATATTGAGGGTATTAAGAAATATAAAGGAATTATTAAATTGAGTCCTTTAATTATTTTTCTCCCTTTGACTTTCTTTTCAAGTCACTTAGGTATCTTTTTATCAGCTTATTTTATCTTTATTTTTGTTTTTTACGTTATTGAGTTTATCTTAAATTATCAGTTTAATAAGATGGTGTCGATTGAGAATATTTCATCATTGGTTTCATTTAAATCAACAGTCAGTCGAATCGGCAGTATTCTTTTGTTATGTGTCTTGAGTTTTATGGTGAAAATAACAGCAGTCGAGATGGTTATGGCTATTAATTTCATGACTTCCTTACTTTTATTATCAGTTTTAGCTGTATTTTTCATGAAAAAAGCAAAGGTTGACACTTCTGTAAAGAAAGTTGACAATAAATGATATGGGGAAACGGATGCTTTATCGCAAAAAGTCATTCATTTTCCATATTTTTTGATAGAATAAAATTAAATTACGAATAGATAAGTAGGTGGCAAATATGAAAGCTGAGATTATTGCTGTTGGGACAGAAATCTTAACAGGACAAATCACAAATACTAATGCACAGTTCTTATCAGAAGAATTTGCAAAACTTGGTATTGATGTCTTTTTCCAAACAGCTGTTGGAGATAATGAAGAACGTCTTTTGTCAATTATTGATTTGGCAAGTAAACGTAGTGATTTAGTTGTTTTGTGCGGTGGCTTAGGACCAACTGAGGATGATTTAACAAAACAAACTTTGGCAAAATATTTAGGGCGTAACTTGGTTTTTGATGAAAAAGCAAGTAAACGTCTAGATGAGTTCTTTGCCACACGTCCACAATTTACGAGAACAGCTAACAATGAACGTCAAGCCCAATTGATTGAAGGATCTACACCTTTACAAAATAGTACAGGTTTAGCTGTTGGTGGTGTGATAGAAGTTAACGGTGTTACTTATGTTGTTCTTCCTGGACCACCAAGTGAACTTAAACCAATGGTTTGGGATTATTTAGTACCTTTGTTATCTAGTGATCACAAGCAGCTTTACTCTCGTGTTTTGCGATTCTTTGGGATTGGTGAAAGTCAGCTAGTGACCGTTTTGTCAGATTTGATTGATAATCAAACAGATCCAACCATTGCTCCTTATGCTAAGACAGGGGAGGTAACCCTTCGTTTGTCAACAAAAGCAGACGATATTGAGTCAGCTAAAGCGAAACTAGATGACCTAGAGCATAAAATTCTTGCAAAGAAAACCTTAAATAGTATTCCACTTGAAAATCTTCTTTACGGTTACGGCGATGATAACAGCATGGCGCGTGTTGTTTTTGACTTACTTAAGCAAAAACATAAGACTATCACAGCTGCAGAAAGTTTAACAGCAGGGTTATTTCAATCAAGTATTGCTGACTTTTCAGGCTCTTCAGCAGTCTTTAACGGCGGTTTTGTGACTTACAGTATTGAAGAAAAAGCCAAAATGCTTCAGATTCCACTCGAAGATTTGCAAGAACATGGTGTTGTTAGTCACTTTACAGCTGAAAAAATGGCAGAGCAATCACGATTATTAACAGATGCTGATTTTGGTATTGGTTTAACAGGGGTCGCTGGTCCAGATAGCTTAGAAGGTCAACCAGCAGGTACAGTTTTCATAGGTATTGCTACTAGAAAAAAAGTTCATTCTATTCGTGTTGTTATAGGTGGACGAAGTCGTTCAGATGTCCGTCATATTGCATGCTTGTATGCTTTTAACTTAGTACGTCAAGCTTTATTACAAGATTAAATTTTGCTATAATAGAGCTAGTATCTCGAACAAACAGAAAGGGAAAAATTTGGCTAAAAAGACAAAGAAAACAGAAGCTATCACGAAGAAATTCGGTGATGAGCGTAAAAAAGCACTTGATGATGCTTTGAAATTAATTGAAAAGGATTTTGGTAAGGGAGCTGTTATGCGCCTGGGTGAACGCGCTGAACAAAAAGTTCAAGTGATGAGTTCAGGTAGCTTGGCTCTTGATATTGCTCTTGGAGCAGGTGGTTATCCTAAAGGACGTATCATTGAAATCTATGGTCCTGAAAGTTCAGGTAAAACAACTGTAGCTCTTCATGCTGTAGCACAAGCTCAAAAAGAAGGCGGTATCGCAGCCTTTATCGATGCTGAACATGCCCTTGACCCAGCTTATGCAGCAGCCCTTGGTGTCAATATTGATGAATTGCTTTTGTCACAACCAGACTCAGGTGAACAAGGTCTTGAAATCGCTGGAAAATTGATTGATTCAGGAGCTGTTGATCTTGTTGTTGTCGACTCTGTTGCAGCTCTTGTTCCACGTGCCGAAATTGATGGTGATATTGGTGATAACCACGTTGGTTTACAAGCTCGTATGATGAGTCAAGCCATGCGTAAACTTTCAGCATCTATCAATAAAACAAAAACAATTGCTATCTTTATTAACCAATTGCGTGAAAAAGTTGGGGTTATGTTCGGTAACCCAGAAACAACACCTGGTGGTCGTGCCCTTAAATTCTATTCTTCAGTTCGTCTTGACGTGCGAGGAAACACACAAATTAAAGGTACTGGTGACCAAAAAGATAGCAACATTGGTAAAGAAACTAAAATCAAAGTGGTTAAAAACAAAGTTGCTCCACCATTTAAAACTGCTGAAGTGGAAATTATGTATGGTGAAGGTATTTCACGTACAGGTGAATTGATTAAAATCGCTAGTGATTTGGACATCATTAAAAAAGCTGGAGCTTGGTTCTCTTACAATGGTGAAAAAATTGGTCAAGGTTCTGAAAATGCTAAGAAATATTTAGCTGATCATCCAGAAATTTTTGATGAAATTGATCACAAAGTTCGTGTTCACTACGGATTGGTTGAAGAAACTGAAGATGAAAAAGCTGCAAATCTTGCTGATGAAAAAGCCGCAGCGACTGAAAAAGTAGATGAAGTTGTCCTTGATTTGGATGATGCTATCGAAATCGAAGAATAAAAGTGAAAATATAAAAGGAAGCTGTATCAGCTTCTTTTTTCTTACAAAAAAGCAATCTTTTTAATTGACTTTTTAGAAAAATAGGTCTTAGGTCCCATGTGTTCCACAGTGTATGTGTGCTATAATACAACTATCATGGGATAGAAAGTGAGAGTGCACATGATTAAAATTTACACAATTTCAAGTTGTACAAGCTGTAAGAAAGCCAAAACATGGCTCAACGCTCATCAGCTCCCTTATAAAGAACAGAATTTAGGAAAAGAACCACTATCACGAGAAGAAATCTTAGCGATATTAACGAAAACAGAAAACGGTATTGAAAGCATTGTTTCATCTAAAAACCGTTATGCAAAAGCACTTGACTGCGATATTGAAGAATTAAGCCTAAGTGAGGTTATTGATCTCATTCAAGCTAATCCACGTATCTTAAAGAGCCCAATTTTGATTGATGATAAACGTCTTCAGGTTGGGTATAAAGAAGATGATATCCGTGCTTTCTTGCCACGCTCTATTCGTAACGTGGAAAATGCAGAAGCTCGTTTGCGCGCAGCTTTATAAATGTGATTTATATAGTAGAAAAAGGCTCGTTTGGGCCTTTTTTATCTTCCTATTTACGGATAATATAGTGAAAATTTGAAAAAGGTTACATGCTATTTGTGTCAGCTTTTATAACAATTTTTTCTGAAATGGATTTGAAATCAAAATAAACTTTGGTTAAATAAAGTCAGATTCTTGTGAAATCTTAGTGAATAAGCTATAATAATTGGTGACAGCTATTTAGAAAGAAGGTGTAAGTATGGGATTTACAGATGAAACTGTACGCTTTAATTTAGACGATAGCAACAAGAAAGAAATTAGTGAAACTTTAACAACGGTTTATCGCTCTCTTGATGAAAAAGGTTATAATCCAATCAATCAGATTGTAGGATATGTCCTAAGTGGTGACCCTGCTTATGTGCCTCGTTACAATGATGCCAGAAATCAAATTCGTAAATACGAACGTGACGAAATTGTTGAAGAGCTTGTCCGCTATTATCTCAAAGGAAATGGAATTGACTTGAAATGAGAATCATGGGACTAGATGTCGGCTCAAAGACTGTTGGTGTGGCAATTAGCGACCCACTTGGTTTTACAGCGCAAGGTGTAGAAATTATCAAAATTGATGAAGAAGCTGGCGAATTTGGCTTTGAAAGACTTGGAGAGTTAGTTAAACAGTATAAAGTTGATAAGTTTGTGGTTGGTCTACCTAAAAACATGAACAATACTGAAGGACCTCGTGTAGAAGCAAGTAAGGCCTACGGTGACCAAATCGCAGAACTTTTCAATATTCCAGTAGATTATCAAGATGAACGTTTAACAACTGTTCAAGCAGAACGTATGTTAGTAGAACAGGCTGACGTTAGTCGTGGTAAGCGTAAAAAAGTTATCGACAAATTAGCTGCACAGCTTATTTTGCAAAATTATTTAGATAGAATGTTTTAATCTAATCATTAATTCATTTAAAGGAGACAATTATGGCACATAACCATAACCACGATCATAACCATGATCACGAGCATGAAGTTATTACACTTGTAGATGAGCAAGGTAATGAAACACTTTTTGAAATTCTTTTGACAATTGATGGTCGCGAAGAATTCGGTAAAAACTATGTTCTTTTGGTACCAGCTGGTGCTGAAGAAGACGAACAAGGTCAAATTGATATTCAAGCTTACTCATTCACAGAAAATGAAGATGGTACTGAAGGTGACCTTCAACCAATCCCTGAAGACTCAGATGCTGAATGGGATATGATTGAAGAAGTTTTCAACAGCTTCTTAGATGAAGACTAAGTTTGTAAGATGAGAGATTAGGAGTTATTCCTAATCTCTTTTTTCATAGATAGGATAATACTAAGGAAGTCAAAAATGCCTCCTTTTTATTTTTACGAATAGGTAAATTAAAGGGGGACATTTTATGGAGAAAAATAGTCATTTAAGCGAAGAGGAAAAGGATTTCCTAAAACGCTATCAAAACAAGCCATATCACTGTTTTAGGGAAATTTTAGCTTATTGTGTTATCCTTAACAAATTGACTAATGATTAGTTTCTGTTATACTTAGAGTAAGACAATTCAAGGAGAGAATAAGTGAATACATCAGAACAAGCAAATGTAGATCAGACTGCTGTGTCATCTTACAGCCGATCATCTCGTAAAGTAGGTGAAAGTAGTAGTCATCTAGAACCTTCTAGACGAACAAAAGTACCGCAACCTCATAAACTTTATATTTTATTATTGAGTGTTGTAGTAAGCTGTTTATCAGTAGCTGTACCTATGTTTACCGATATGGCAAATAGCCTACAATCACAAAATCTTTATATTGGATTAATGTTTGCCCAAGGGCATCTTCCATTTACCGATATGTTTGCAACAGGTGGTTTCCTTTATTATGCAGTGATTGCCTTGGCTTACACTCTAGGATCTACTCTTTGGTTAGTTCCAATTCAAATTGTAACTTTCTATTTATCAGGAATTTATTTCTATAAATTAGTTAACTATTTTACAGATAGTCAACGTGTAGCAGTTGCTTTTAGCGGAGCTTTCTATCTGCTTAATGTTGCTCTTGGCTTCGGTGGCTTATATCCTATTCAATTTGCAATGCCTTTTGTTATGGTGTCATTGTGGTTCTTAACAAAATATTTTGCCGATATTATTAAAGATGAAGCCTTTATTTTGTATGGATTTGCTGGCGCGGCAGCAATGCTTTTAGAGCCTCGTACTTTAGTGTTCTGGGCGCTTTCTTTCCTAACAATTATTATATTTAACTTAAAACAAAAACATTTTGCGCGTGGTTTCTACCAACTATTGTGTATCATTTTTGGGACTATTTTGGTATTTTACACAGCTGGTTACTTTATTTTAAATGCTCAAGTATTGTTACCATATATTACGCAAGCTATTGTTTATCAATTTACTTATTTTGCGACAAGTGATGGTAACTTGATTTTGACTTTATTGTTCCAACTTGTTTTGGCCTTAGCGTCTGGAATTTTATTAGGAGCTTTGTCATTTGGTAAAGTACTCAAGGGTGAGGACAAAGTATCTAAATGGCTCATTTTCATAGTATTTTTGATCTTTTTTGTGATTGATTTATTCACACAAAGTTATCAATTTTATAATTTGTTGGCAGCATTGCCATTTGGATTATTGTTGACGGCTGTACTTTTGGGTGAACAATATAAACGTAGTTTGATAAAAACATCACATCGTCGTAGAAAAGCTTCTGATAATGCTGGAAGTTTTGGTTTGTATCTCAGACGTCATTTCTATTTACCAATTTTGGTACTTGTATTTGGTGTTGGACAACCTTTGGTGCAAACTGTTTTAGCAGCTAATACAAATAGTGAACGTACAACCATTGCAAATTATCTTGCTAGAGAAGCATCAAAAGAAGATACGATCTATGTTTGGGATGATTCATCTAAAATTGGGATTGATAGTCAATTGGCAAGTAGTTCACAATTTACATCGCCAGTAGTTAACACAACTAAATCTGCTAATAAGAAAGTTTTAGAAGATGAATTACTACAAAATCTAGGGTCATATATTGTGGTTAATAAGGACCAAAAAATTTCTGATTCACTTAAAAATAATTTTTCTACTAACTACGAAGAGCTCCAAATCGGCGGTATTACAGGCTTTACCGTCTATCATACAAAATAAACAAAAACGCAATATCTTGTGGTCATCAAAAAAAGTGACCACAAGATATTGATTTTTTTTTGTCCCGTGTTATAATAGACGAGTAAGAAGGAGTGTTCATATGATTACATTAGAAAAAGAAAAATTTGCTGCACAACCTACTGTAAAAGTTATCAAACGCGATGGACGTTCTGTAAACTTTGATTCAGATAAAATTTATAATGCCTTGGTCAAAGCAAGCAATAATGTGACAAAAATGTCACCAGTTGTTGAAGCAAAATTGGAAACTATTTCAGATAATATCATTGCTGAAATTTTTGATCGCTTCAAAGACAATGTTAAAATTTATGAGATTCAAAATATCGTTGAGCATGAACTTTTAGAAGCTAATGAATATGCAATTGCTCAAGAATATATTAATTATCGTACAAAACGTGATTTTGCACGCTCTCAAGCGACAGATATCAACTTTTCGATTGATAAACTTTTGAATAAGGATCAAACTGTCGTTAATGAAAACGCTAACAAGGATAGTGAAGTCTTCAATACACAACGTGACTTGACTGCTGGTATTGTTGGTAAGTCAATCGGTCTTAAAATGTTGCCAGCTCACGTTGCCAATGCCCACCAAAAAGGTGACATTCATTTCCATGACCTTGATTACAGTCCATATACTCCAATGACAAACTGCTGTTTGATTGATTTCAAAGGTATGTTGGGTAACGGTTTTAAGATTGGTAATGCTGAAGTTGAGAGTCCAAAATCTATTCAAACAGCAACAGCACAAATTTCACAAATCATTGCAAATGTTGCTTCAAGTCAATATGGTGGTTGTACAGCTGACCGTATCGATGAATTCTTGGCACCATATGCTGAACTTAACTATAAAAAACACTTGAAAGATGCTGAAGAATGGGTTGCTGAAGATCGTCGCGAAGATTACGCACGTAAAAAAACTAAAAAAGATATTTACGATGCGATGCAAAGTCTTGAATATGAAATCAATACTTTGTTTACATCAAACGGTCAAACACCATTTACATCACTTGGATTTGGACTTGGTACAAATTGGTTTGAACGTGAAATCCAAAAAGCTATCCTTGAAATCCGTATTAAAGGTTTAGGTAGTGAGCATCGTACAGCTATCTTCCCTAAACTTATCTTTACTTTGAAGAGTGGTCTTAACCTTGAAGAAGGTACACCAAACTATGACATCAAACAATTAGCTTTGGAATGTGCCACAAAACGTATGTATCCAGATGTTCTTTCATACGATAAAATTGTTGAGTTGACTGGTTCATTTAAAGCCCCAATGGGATGTCGTTCATTCCTTCAAGGTTGGAAAGATGAAAATGGTGTCGAAGTTAACTCAGGTCGTATGAACCTAGGTGTTGTTACTGTTAATCTTCCTCGTATTGCCATGGAATCAAATGGTGATATGGATAAATTCTGGGAAATTTTCAACGAACGTATGGGAATTTGTAAAGATGCGCTTGTTTACCGTGTTGAACGTGTGAAAGAAGCTACTCCAGCAAATGCTCCAATCCTTTACCAATATGGTGCTTTTGGTAAACGTCTTGGTAAATACGATAACGTTGACGAACTTTTCCGTCACCGTCGTGCGACAGTATCACTTGGTTATATTGGACTTTATGAAGTCGGAACAGTCTTCTTTGGACCAGAATGGGAAACAAATCCTGAAGCAAAAGAATTCACAGTTGATATCATCCGTAAAATGAAAGATTACTGTGTTGAATGGTCAGATGAATATGATTATCACTTCTCAATCTATTCAACACCATCTGAAAGCTTGACTGACCGCTTCTGCCGTCTTGATACTAAGAAATTTGGTATTGTTAAAGATATCACTGATAAAGAATACTATACAAACTCATTCCACTATGATGTGCGTAAAAACCCAACACCGTTTGAAAAACTTGATTTTGAAAAAGTTTACCCTGAAGCTGGTGCTACTGGTGGATTCATTCACTATTGCGAATACCCAGTCCTTCAACAAAATCCAAAAGCTCTAGAAGCTGTTTGGGACTACGCTTACACACGTGTTGGATATCTTGGTACAAATACACCAATCGACCGTTGTTATAAATGTGGATTTGAAGGAGACTTCACACCAACAGAACGCGGTTTCGTTTGTCCAAACTGTGGTAACAGTGATCCAAAATCAGTAGACGTTGTTAAACGTACTTGTGGATACCTTGGCAATCCTCAAGCTCGTCCAATGGTTAATGGTCGTCACAAAGAAATTTCTGCTCGTGTTAAACACATGAATGGATCAACCATTAAAAACCCAGGTGACTATCATATGCACAAAGATAAAAGCTGTTAATAATTTTAGTTTAGACAGTTTCATGACATATTGAAGCTGGAGACATTTGTCCCAGCTTCTTTATTATATTGATAAAAAAGTTGAAGAAAGGAAAAAATCGTGGGGAAATACCAATTAGATTATAAAGGCATGCAACAAGTTGAACGTTTTCACGAAAAAAATTCAAATGTGAAATCTGACAAAAAAGCGCGTGTTAATCAATTAAAAGCACAATTTTTAGAAAAAGCTAAGAAGAAAAGTAAATAAGAGGTAAGCTTATGCAATTACGAAGACCTGAATTATCGGATAAAGAAGCTGTTATTGACATGATGAAAGAGTTTGAAGTGAGCCAGTCTGCTCACGACGGCGGCTTTTGGGATGTGGATAACTTTGATTATGAGGATTGGATTGAGAATAACCACTTGAGCGAAATGGGCATTAATGTGCCAGAAACATTTGTTCCGGCAGTCCAATTTGTCTCTTTTTCTGATGATGGCAGAGCTTTGGGATTTTTGCATTTACGTTTACGCTTAAATGAAAATCTTTTAAAACAAGGTGGACATATCGGGTATTCTATTCGTCCATCTGAACGCTGTAAGGGATATGCCAAGGAGCAGTTGCGATTAGGTTTGTTAGAAGCTAAGAAGAAAAATATCCAAACTGCTTTAGTGACATGCCATGAAGACAATCCTGCTAGTCGTAAGGTAATATTAGCAAACGGTGGAAAACTAGAAGATATTCAAAATACTGTTGAACGCTATTGGATAACTCTAAATGAGTAATCAAGGGAAATTAGGACAGAAAGAAGGTTAGTATGGAAGAAAAAAACTGGAATACTCCTAAGCCCTGTGAGTGGAAATCAGAAGAACTAAGCCAAGGTCGTGTCATTGACTACAAAGCTTTTAATTTTGTTGATGGTGAAGGGGTTCGTAACTCGCTTTATGTGTCAGGATGTATGTTTCATTGTAAAGGATGTTACAATGCTGCCACATGGTCATTTAAAGCAGGGCAACCTTATACACAAGAGTTAGAAGAACAAATTATGGCTGATTTGGCGCAACCATATGTTCAAGGACTAACGCTTCTTGGTGGAGAACCCTTCTTAAATACAGGTTTTCTCTTACCATTAATTAAGCGCGTGCGTCGAGAACTTCCTGAGAAGGATATTTGGTCTTGGACTGGATATACTTGGGAAGAAATGATGCAAGAAACGCCAGATAAGTTAGAAATGCTTAGCTTAATCGATATTTTAGTAGATGGTCGTTTTGATATTACTAAGAAAAACTTGATGTTGCAATTTCGTGGATCAAGTAACCAACGCATCATTGATGTTCAGAAGTCATTGAAGGCTGGCGAAGTCATCATTTGGGATAAATTAAATGATGGTGATCAAAAATTTGAACAGGTTAGCCGCGATGATTTACTATAAATGTGGAAAAAAGTAGCTGATTTTCAAGAATCAGCTACTTTTTTGAGGAAAATTTTGCTAAAAATGGAAGTTATTAACAGCTGTTTTTTTTAAAATGTGGATAGCTCTTAAAACTTGGTATAAAGGGATTTATAGCTAGATTATACACAAGTTATCCCCAGTCTATAACCACACTTATCCACAAGTTGTGAATAACTGTTACCAAATTGTGTAAAAATGGGAGAATTTTCATGCTATTTTATCTTTTTTTATAAAAAATGCGTGATTGATTTGAAAGTTTCATGCAAAAAAGTCAGTAAGACAATAGTTTTACCGACTTTTTATCTATTTAAGGTCATTGAGACCTACTTTTACGGGAACACAAGAAAAAATACATAGAGCAGGTTTGCTTAACTGAACGATTAAGTTGACTTTAGGGCTTATTGATTAATATTTTTTGTGGATAACTTACTAATCCTTACAGTTAACTGTGATTAATAAGTGTCAAAAAACTGTCAATTAAAATATCAATGTGTCAACTTATAGCAAAATGGAAACGGTAAATCTGTCAATGTTAGCGGTTTTCTTGTCAACTTTATGAAAGAAAGTGTCAAGAAAGGAAATAAAGCAACAGGATTTAGAGACATGGGAGTATGTCATTAAATCATTACAAAAAATTTTAAAAATAAATACCCCTATCTTTTGTTTCTTATCTTTGTTTGTTCTTCTGAGGGAGCATTGAAGTAACTAGGAATAGAATAAAAAAGAAGGGATAGATTTTTTGCAATAAGTTCGGGTTCTTCAGGCTCATCTTTAGTTAACCAAAATTGTAGGATGTTAAGATAGGCACCAAATAAACCTTTTGAGATGTAATCAATGTTGCTATCTACAGTATCATCAACACACCAGGGGAGATTGATGGTTTTGTAGATTTGTGCAGATTTTTGATTGAATTTTTCTGTTAGTAATGAAAAGTGGCCACTTTCAACAAGTGATGAAATAAAAGCTTTATTCGAATACATAAAATTCAAAGTGACTAAGAAAACGTCCTCTACACTCTCCGCTAAGATAAAATTATCTCGCTGTAGATAATAACCTTTAACAAAGTTATCTAAACAGAAATCCATTAAATCGGCTTTGTCATCAAAGTAGCGATAAAATGTGCGTCGTGAAATAGCAGCTTTGTCAAGGATATGATAGATAGTGATTTTGTCATAATGTCGTTCAGTAATCAGTAGATAAAGGGCTTTTGATAAACGGTGTTTAGTCTCTAAGACTTGTTGTTGTTTTTTTGATAAATTTTTCATAAATAATCCCCTACTTGAATGATGTAATATTTCTGAAAAGACAAAAAATTATACCTAATCAATTTAGCATTGTAACATAAATCTAAAAATTAAGCTACATCAATCCTACGATTATGATAACGTTTTACTTAACAAAGTTATCATTGTTAGCTTTTCTAACAGTGATAGAGGACAAAATATTAAGAAAATTAGAACTAGGATACAAAAGTTAAAAAAAAGTATCACTTACACAAAATCCCTTTTCAAAATCGCAAAAAAATATTATAATATTCTCCAAAACACCTAGATATATAAAACGACAAAATGAAAAAATGTTTATTTTATCTTTATTTTTTCAGAATGAGAATAAATATACATTAAGATTTATGTGAGCTTTATGTGAAGAGGAATACTAAGAGGAGGTCCTAAAGTGCTTGATGCTAAACAATTAAGAAAATTACGTCGTTCAGATTTATTTGAGCTGCTTGTAGAACAAGCTAAAGAAATTGAAGAACTTCAAGATCAAGTAAAAAAACTTGAAGGTAAGCTTGAGCGTCGTGAGCTGCAAGTTTCAGATGCTGGCTCAATTGCTGAAGCTGCCCTTGCTATCAGTAAAGTTTTTGAAGAAGCACAGGCAGCAGCGGATACGTATCTTTATAACGTTAAGCGTATGGCAGATGCCAAAAAGAATGTAGATGATGAAGCGTAAGAGGCTGAAATTTTTAACATGAAACCATTAGTTGAAAAAAAATCACAGAAAATTAATTCATCCGATTTACCAAAAGCCGAGGAGCTTTCAAAAGAACTAGGAAAAATTAAATATCGTGAACGCTATATTCGAACTCTACGCAGCACAGTTTTTACCTTAGTGACAGTAGCAGCTTTGGCTGTACTTGTTGCGACAATTTGGTTACCTGTTTTACAAATCTACGGAAATTCAATGACTCCGACTTTGAAGGCTGGAGATATGGTAGTTTCTGTTAGCAAGAAACATTTGAAACAGGGTGATGTTGTGGCATTTTATTATAATAACAAAGTTTTGGTAAAGCGTGTTATTGCAACATCAGGCCAATGGGTCAACATTGACAAAAAAGGTAATGTCTATGTTGACGGAAAGAAAATCAAAGAGCCTTATTTACAAAAAGGTGAAAAAGATTACGGAGAAACCAATATCGACTTACCTTATCAAGTACCAGATGGCAAGTACTTCGTGATGGGAGATCACCGAAAAGTTTCTATCGACTCACGTAATAAAGCTGTTGGTGTGGTAGACGAAGAACAGTTAGTTGGGAAACTAAGTTTTAGGATTTGGCCCCTTCCTCGTATGGGGACAATCGATTAAAGAGCTAACAAATTATGTTTAGAAAGGAGTTCCAATGTTAAAGCTATGGGTAAGGTTAGCAATTTTAGTAAAAAAGCGGGTCCACGATAGTATCATTGCAAAGATTGCTTTGGCACTATCACTGGTAGTTGTTTTCTGTACCACCTATTTACTGATATTACCAGCCCTAACAATTAGTACAGATAGCAGTTCTTCTGTTATTCAGTCAGTAAGTAGTTCGGAAGAAACAACTACTGAAGCTTTGCAAGAAGAAAGCAGTCAAGCAGAAAGTTCAAAGGTAACAGATAGTAGCACAACGACATCAGAAACAGCGACAGAAACGTCAGATTCTGTCGCTGCAGGAAGTTTAAGTGCTGAAACATCAGATGTTACGGTGACGGTAACGTATGAGGATGATACGTTTTCAGAACCTGTTACGTTAAAAGTCAGCTCAGTATCAGATACGAGCACTATTAATGACAAGCTGACATCTGTTTTGAGTGAAACAAAGCAAACTTTGGCACAAGCTTACACATATGATATTTCGTTTGTCACAGCAAGTGGTGAAGAAGTTGAACCAAGTAAGGATGTCAATGTCTCAATCGCCTTTAAGAATGCCGTTTCAAGTTCTGAACTTGGAGGTAACTGGAAACTTTATCACTTTGTGGACAATGATGTCAATAAGGTGGAGGACCTCACAGGACAGACTGATACAACGATTAACCAAGACAGTTCAGAAAATGTCACAAGCGTTGATTTTAAGTCAGATAGTTTTTCAAACTATACTGTCGCAGATGTCACATATGCTGACTTTTCAGATTACTTAAGTGGTGATTATACAGTGACACCTTCTTCTCTAGATTTGGCAACTGGGATTGTATCAACAAATTTGAGCTTAAGCTTTTCGGGTATTAATGGGGATACTTTGGCATCTAATACCAATTACTATCTTGAAATGCCTGAAGGTGTGACTGTTCAAACAGGGGCGACCTATAATGCTCTGGATAGAAATGGTAATACAGCTGCTACTTTTGAGTTTGTACAAGATGCAGACGGCAAGTATTATATGCTTATTCACTTTTCAGATAGTTATGTAGCACGGCTTGCCTCGGATTCAACTGTTGAAGGTAGTTTCCAATATGATATGGAAATGAGTGAAAGTAATAAACAAGATAATGGAGACTACGTTGCTGACTTTTCAGACAAAGTAACTGTTACCATAAGTGAGGAGAATATCTCTAAAAATTATGATATTACAACAGAGAAGTCAGGTTTCGTTTCATATGATGGTGACATACCTTATATTACTTATACAGTAACTGTGAATTCTTTAAATGGAACACCTGGAAATATTACTGTAACAGATGCTTTGACAGCCTCTGGCGTTTCTATTGATTCTGTTGATAGTGTTTCTGTTACAGAATCGACTTATACAGGTAGTACAAGTAATGTTACTAGTACGGAGACGGTGTCTGCAAGTCCTACTTTCGATACGGCTAGTGGTACTTGGTCAATGACTTTGCCACAATTGGCATCTGGAGGTCTAGACTCGAGTGGCAATAGAATTGGACATTTTTATACAATTACTTATCGTTATAAGGTGACAGGCTTAACTGTTAGTGATGGTACTGTGGCAGTAAATAATACTGTTAGCTCAACTTCTACTGATGGTGAAGATACTGTTACAGACGATGGAAGCTCGTGGAATAGTTTGTCAATTGTCTCTTCTATCAGTAAAACAGGTTCTTATGATAGCCAGACAGGTCTAATTACATGGACTATAACAGTTAATAATAGTAAAAATGATTTATCAGGTTCCTTATTAACTGATGATATGTTTGGAGATATTACGGGTAATGTTTCAGTATCACCTAATTCAGGTTATAGTTTTCAATATTCTAATGGTAAAATTACAGGAATTAAATTTGATGCTGTAACCTCAGATGGCAAGAATACAAATACTTATACTATTACCTACACTACAGAAGCACCAGAGAGTAGCTTTTCAAGTCAGACAGTAAACAATAAAGCAATTATTGATAAAGACGGCGATAATAGTACAACTAATGATCAGTCAAGTTCAACAGGAACCGTTACGATACCAGGAACTGGTGGAGTGTCGAAGTCTTATGTGAATTCGGAAGATACAAGTGATGACAATGTGAAGATAGCGACTTGGTCAACGACAATTTCAAAACCAACGAATGGTATACTTCAAAGTGGAACAACTATTTATGATAGTTTGACAGCTTCGTATAGCGAAAATAACAGTAAGCACTGGTATACAGCTTCTCAGCTAGCTGATGTTTACAATACGATGGTTGGTATTTTTGGTGCCGATGGTTTTACTATGACCGTTTCTAAAAATAATGGCAATCAAATTAGTTATAGTAGCATTGATTCATCTGATACTTATACTCGTTATACTGTCACTCTAAAGAAAGACTACCAAATGAGTGCTGATATCAGTTATACCTATAAATCAACTTTAGATATTTCAACTGTTTCAAGTCAGACACAGTTTAGAAATACCGTGAATATTGATGGCGTTACTAGTGATGCAAGTTATCCTGCTAAAAAAGTAACAAAAACAGATGGTAATGGTAATGAAGGAAGTTCAGTAATTACTAGTCCTGATGGATCCTTAACATGGATTATTAAGGTAATATTAGATGATAATGCCACAAGTATGACTGTAATAGACACATTACCAGATGATGTAAGTCTGGCCTCTCTAACTTACGGTACACAGTATGGTCCAGTAACCGCAACAATTAACGGGGATACGATTACTGCAGGTGCAAATACTTATAATACTAAAGATTTGAGCTTGACAGGTAATATTTCGGATAATGTTATTACTTTAGATTTTACAGCACCTGAGGGTGGAACTTTAAAATCAGCCATTAATAATGAATCAACGTTTTATGTTACTGTTAAAGCTCAGTATGATATGACTAAGGTTGAATCAGGGGCGACAGCAACAGTACTGTTAACGAATAGTGTATCTGTAACGAGTGATGGTAAGGATATTGGTTCCGATAATCAAACTCAAGAAGTTACTGTCGGAACAACAACTACCTCAGGTGAAGATGATAGTGTTGTCACTAAGACACAGACTGGGTCTACAGCAAATATGATTTATGATAGTTCCGGTAATGGTACAGTTAATACTAATCAAGTCGGATATACTCATGTGTTAAATTACTCAATTGATATTAACCCTGATGCAGAAGATTTAGCTAGTGGTTCAAATACGTTAACCTTAACTGATACGCTCCAGTACTATAAAGATCAGGTAACCTACACTTTGATTCAGGGTTCTGTAGCTTTGTATGATGATGAAGGAAACGCCGTTCCTTCTAGTGATTGGTCATGGACTTACGAAGATGTTGCAGTCAATGAAGCCTATCCAAATCAGTATCGTCGGGGAATTATAACTGTTACCCTACCAGATTCCAATCACTATGTACTAAAATATAATTATCAAATTAGTGATGCGACTGAGGGCTCTTGGTATACTGTTACTAATACTTCAACACTTGAGGGGGTCAATAATGGCTCAGATTCGACAAGTACTAATTATCAATATATGCATCAGTCAGGTGGAGGTAGTATTTATGCAACAGGGACTTATACTTTAAATAAGGTTGATGCATCTAACTATGGTGTTACATTACCTGGTGCAACCTTTACGGTTTATAAGTATGATGGCGATGATGACGATTCAAATGATGAAGAAATAACAAGCTATACTACTGATAGTAGTGGGGTTGCACGTATTACTAATTCAAGTAGTAATCCTACATATGATTATGATACGCTCTATTATGCTGTTGAAACGAGCGCCCCTGCTGGTTATGAATTGCCAGAAAGTCCTACTAAGTATTACTTCGCTTATACTAAGGAATTGACTCTGGCTCTTATTGCACCATTAGCTTTGCAAAATCAAGTGACCGATTTGAGTAACACTACTGGTGTTGCTTACGTTGAAAACGAAAAGATTAAGACGATTGACTTAACCGTCAATAAGAAATGGTTCACGGCTGATGGTGATGAGACAAGTCGTTCTGATGGTTCTATCACTTATGATGTGATTCAGGTTGCAACGGCAGAGGACGGAACGTCTACCGAATCAACTTATAAGTCTGGGGAAACATTAAGTCATGATGATGACTGGACGAAAACTTATACAGAACTACCTGTTTCGGGTACGGATTCGTCTGGAAATGCGGTCACTTATACTTACTATGTAAAAGAGAATGCTGTTTCTGGTTATGATACTAGCTACACTAATAGTAATAATGATGTTCCTACTGAGGCAGCAGCTGATATGGCGATTGCTTCGGATTCTGCAACGATTACCATTAGGAATACAGCTCAGAAGCAATATGATTTGCCTGAGACTGGTGGTAATGGTACGCAATGGCATTACTTAGCTGGTGCGGCATTATCATTACTTGCTATTGGCTTATTAATCTTTAAAGTCTATAAACGTTATCAGATAGGAGGTCACCTATGATGATTAGTTTATATATTGGTAAAGGCGGTGTTGCCTAGTTGATAGATGCCAAGCCTTAGATTATATTTTTACTCTACTCACACTAAATTAAAAAGAAAGAAAAGGAATTATTATGAAAAAGCTTAAATTAATTTTTGCTACATTGTTAGCAGCTTTTCTTGCCTTTACTGGTGGGAAAGCACTAGCGTACGATATCACTGTTGACGGTGGTAATGGTACTTATGAATCTTACCAAATCTTTACTGGTACTTTATCAGAAGATGGTAAAACTCTTTCAAATATTGAATGGGGTAATGGTATTACTGAAGCTGGTCAAACAGCTCTTCAAACAAAATATGGTGTAAGCTCTGCAGCTGAACTTGCAGAAGTATTGGGAGCAGAAGATTTTACTGCTAGCCAAGCAGAAGAGTTTGCTAAAGCGGCAGGTCAATACCTCCGAAATGCTGGTGGTTTAACAGGTCTCGCAGCTGGTTACTACCTTGTCCAAAACGCTAGTGTTGGTGACAACGAAGCTTATACAAACTACATTTTACAAGTTGTTAATAACGTTACTGTAGAACCTAAAACAAGTGTTCCTTCTGTTGAGAAAAAAGTAAAAGATACTAACGATACAGATGGTACAACTACTGATTGGCAAGATTCTGCTGACTACGATATTAACGATTCAGTCCCTTTCCAATTGACTGCTACATTGCCAGATAACATTGATTCTTATGATCACTACTATGTTGAGTTTTCAGATACTTTGTCTAAAGGCTTGACATTTAATGAAGTTACAAGTGTAAAAGTTGGTGATACAACTCTTACTTCTGATCAATACACAGTAACAACAACTACGAATTCAGAGGGAGAAACAGCACTTTCTATTGTGATTACTGATGTGAAAGGTGTTGGTGCTACTGTTACTTCATCAACAAAAGTAGTTGTTGAATACAATGCTACTCTTAATTCTGATGCTGTTATTGGTTCAGAAGGCAACCCAAATACTGTAAAACTTATCTATTCAAACAACCCAAATAATACTGGTGATGGTACATCTAAACCAGACGATACTACTGAAACTCCAGAAGATACTGTTATCGTCTTTACTTACAAAGTTGTTGTAAATAAAGTTGACCAAAATGGTGCTGCTTTGCCAGGTGCTGGATTCACTCTTTACAAAAAAGATTCAGACGGTAACTGG
>NZ_JAEMHW010000008.1 GCF_016461705.1 Streptococcus vicugnae
CGCTTAACGGCGTGGGGGTTCAAGTCCCTTAACCCGCATTAAATAAGAAGTTGCCGGCTTAGCTCAGTTGGTAGAGCATCTGATTTGTAATCAGAGGGTCGCGTGTTCAAGTCATGTAGCCGGCATATAGGATACTCTTTATGCGAACGTAGTTCAGTGGTAGAACATCACCTTGCCAAGGTGGGGGTCGCGGGTTCGAACCCCGTCGTTCGCTTGTTAGAGGCCGGGGTGGCGGAACTGGCAGACGCACAGGACTTAAAATCCTGCGAAGGGTAACCTTCGTACCGGTTCGATTCCGGTCCTCGGCAGTATACAATTTAATATGATGCACCCTTGGCTCAACTGGATAGAGTACCTGACTACGAATCAGGCGGTTGCAGGTTCGAATCCTGCAGGGTGCATAATTTCGGGAAGTAGCTCAGCTTGGTAGAGCACTTGGTTTGGGACCAAGGGGTCGCAGGTTCGAATCCTGTCTTCCCGATTGATGGCGGTGTAGCTCAGCTGGCTAGAGCGTCCGGTTCATACCCGGGAGGTCGGGGGTTCGATCCCCTTCGCCGCTATAGATGATATATGGATGACTTTGGACCTTTAGCTCAACTGGTTAGAGCACTCGGCTCATAACCGAGCGGTCGTAGGTTCGAGTCCTACAAGGTCCATATTGATTTGAATATTTTTGTTATGGAGGATTACCCAAGTCCGGCTGAAGGGAACGGTCTTGAAAACCGTCAGGCGTGTAAAAGCGTGCGTGGGTTCGAATCCCACATCCTCCTTTCATATTGTTAACGCGGGATGGAGCAGCTCGGTAGCTCGTCGGGCTCATAACCCGAAGGTCGTAGGTTCAAATCCTGCTCCCGCAATAGTTTGGCTCGGTAGCTCAGTTGGTAGAGCAATGGATTGAAGCTCCATGTGTCGGCGGTTCGATTCCGTCTCGCGCCATTATAATTTAATAAATGCGGGTGTAGTTTAGTGGTAAAACTACAGCCTTCCAAGCTGTTGTCGCGAGTTCGATTCTCGTCACCCGCTTTTTATTTTATTTATATTGGTTATTCCAAGTTTCATGGGCGCATAGCTCAGCTGGTTAGAGCGCACGCCTGATAAGCGTGAGGTCGGTGGTTCGAGTCCACTTGTGCCCATACATGGAATGGAGAATTACTCAAGAGGCTGAAGAGGACGGTTTGCTAAATCGTTAGGTCGGGTAACTGGCGCAAGGGTTCGAATCCCTTATTCTCCGTGCTATTTTTCAAGCGAGATTATCTTTTGATATCTCGTTTTATTTTTATATTCTAAGTTAGTTGGTGCACGATCTTGAAAAAATTAAGAATCTCTCGTCTCGTTTTCTTCACTGTGTTGATTTTATTACTTCTCTCTCTTTCTTTAGCTTTTCTTTTTAAGAATGTGGGAATTGTTTCTAGTGTCACTTCTCCGATTAGAAGTGTAGTAGCCAGAGTGGATTCTGTTGTTTCTGCTCCTTTTAGATCCTTAGATTCTCTTAATGAGGATATTCATGATCTTTTTGATACTTATTCTGAAAATAAAAAATTGAAGAAAAAGGTTGCAGAGCTCGAAAATCAAAGTGAAGTAATTGATTCTTTAAAATCTGAGAATGATCAATTAAATAATGCTATTAATGCATCATCATCTATCACTACTCAGTTTTCTGCTACAGGAAAAGTTATTGTTCGTAGTCCAGTTTCTTGGTATGATTCTTTGACTGTTAAGTTAGGAAAAAGTAATAAAGTTGCTATGAAGATGCTTGCTTTGTCAAATGGTGGTCTTATTGGTGTTGTTACTGATGTTGATTCGACTACTTCAAGTGTTGCACTTTTGGCAAATGGTTCAGATTTTAGTATTCCAGTAAAAATATCAACTGCATCAGGAGATGCTTTTGGAATCTTAGAGTCTTATGACTCTGATAAGAAATGTTTTGTAGTTTCAAATCTTAATTCCTCTATTGATATTAATGAGGGGGATAGTGTTGTGACGAGTGGTCTTGACGGTGACACTGTTGCAAATATTACTGTCGGTTCTGTTTCAAGCGTGAAGAATAGTTCAGAGAATTTGGAGCGTGTTGTTTATGTGACACCAACTGCAGATTTTTCTGACATTTCCTATGTAACAATAGTTGGTGATTAAAGTGGCATTTTTTAAGAATAAATATTTTTTACTTTTTTTGCTTTTTCTCTTAATGTTGATTGATGGTCAGCTCTCTTATTTGATGAGTTCTATTTTCTCATATCATGTGACAATTAGTAGTCATCTTCTTTTGTTGGCAATTATTGATTTTTATCATAATAGAAATAAGCATTTTGTATTATTTAGTACTCTAATTTTAGGTGCTCTTTATGATATTTATTATTTGAATAGAATTGGATTGGTTGTTTTCTTATTACCAATTTTAGTAATCTTTACTAATAAAATTACTAAGAGTATTTTTGCTAGTAATTTTCAAACATTAACCTTCTATATTGTTGTTTTGTTTTTGTTTGAAATTGTTGGCGAAACCATGGCTGTTTTATTAGGGATGACAACGTTGTCAATGGCTAATTTTATAGCATATAGTTTTGCGCCAACCCTTATTTTTAATATTTTGTTGTATTTGATATTTCAGAAATTGTTTAAAAAAGTATATTTTAATGCTTAGATTACCATAACAAAACATAAATGTAACAATCACGTAATATTAATTGCGTGATTTTTTGGTAAAATAATATTGTCTTATCAAAAAGGAGTAGTTTAATTAATATGAAAAAAAGAATTTTATCAGCTGTCCTTGTTAGTGGCGTGACATTGGGTACAGCGGCCGTAACTGTTAATGCGGACGATTATGATACACAAATTGCTGCACAGGATGCTGTTATCAGTAATCTTACATCTGAACAAGCTGCAGCACAAAGTCAAGTTGATGCTATTCAAAGCCAAGTGTCTTCACTACAATCACAACAAGCTGAATTGGAAGCACAAAATGCTCAACTTGAAGCTGAATCTAAAAAATTAAGTGAAGAAATTCAAGTTCTTTCAAGTAAAATTGTTGCTCGTAACGAAACTTTGAAAAACCAAGCTCGTAACGCACAAAAGAATGCTTCAGCTACTAGCTACATCAACACTATCTTGAACTCTAAATCAGTTTCTGATGCTATCAATCGTGTTCAAGCAATTCGTGAAGTAGTTGCTGCAAACAAAAAAATGCTTGATGAACAAGAAGCTGACAAAGCTGCTATTGAACAAAAACAAGCTGAAAATCAAGAAGCTATCAATACTGTTGTAGCTAACAAAGCAACTATCGAACAAAACCAAGCTGCTTTGGCAACACAACAAGCTGAATTGCAAGCTGCTCAATTGAACCTTTCTGCTCAATTGGCAACTGCTGAAGATGAACGTGCTAACTTGGTAGCTCAAAAAGAAGCTGCTGAACAAGCCGCTGCCGAAGCTGCCGCTGCACAAGCTGCTGCTGAAGCACAAGCACAAGCTGAAGCACAAGCGCAAGCTGAATCTGTAGCACAAGCACAAGCTGCTGTTCAAAATGGTACAGCAACAACTGATACTACTACAGATACTTCTGCTCAAGATTCATCAGCTGATACTTCTGCACAAGCACCTGCACAACAAGTATCAACTCCAGCTCAAAGTGCACCTGCACAACAAGTATCAACTCCAGCACAAGCTGCTAAACCAGCAACTACAAATAATTCATCTTCGAGTGCTGCTAAACCATCTTCAGTAACACCAACTACTAACACAGCAGGTAACACTTACCCAGTAGGTCAATGTACTTGGGGTGTTAAATCACTTGCTTCATGGGTTGGTAACTACTGGGGTAATGCTAATCAATGGATTGCTAGCGCACAAGCTGCTGGTCACTCTGTAGGTACTACACCACAAGCTGGTGCAGTAGCTGTATGGCCATACGATGGTGGTGGTTATGGACACGTTGCATACGTAACAGCTGTTCAAAGCTCAACTAATATCCAAGTTATGGAAGCTAACTACGCTGGTAACTCATCAATCGGTAACTATCGTGGATGGTTCAACCCAACTTCATCAACTTGGGGTGGCGGAACTGTCTACTACATCTACCAATAATAAAACTGTGAGAAGGATTATGTCCTTCTCTTTTTTTATCCCCCCCTATTTTCCCTGTATTTAGCGGATTTAACGCATTTGTCATTGAAAAAATGCTAAAAAAACGTTAAAATGGTAAAGGATAAAAACTTTGGAGGAAATCATGTCTTATTCTGATTTAAAATTGTTTGCCTTATCGTCAAACAAAGAATTAGCAGAAAAAGTAGCTTCGGCTATGGGAATTCAACTCGGAAAATCAACTGTTCGTCAATTTTCTGATGGTGAAATCCAAGTCAACATTGAAGAATCAATTCGCGGCGACCATGTCTTTATTTTGCAGTCAACTAGCTCACCAGTTAACGATAACTTGATGGAAATCTTGATTATGGTTGATGCTCTTAAACGCGCTAGTGCTGAAAAAATTAGTGTGGTTATTCCTTACTACGGTTACGCTCGTCAAGACCGTAAAGCTCGTTCTCGCGAACCGATTACTTCTAAATTAGTAGCAAATATGCTTGAAGTAGCAGGAGTTGATCGTCTTTTGACAGTTGACTTGCACGCTGCACAAATTCAAGGCTTCTTTGATATTCCAGTTGATCACTTGATGGGTGCACCATTGATCGCTGATTACTTTGACCGTCACGGATTGGTTGGAGACGATGTTGTTGTCGTTAGTCCTGACCATGGTGGTGTGACTCGTGCACGTAAATTGGCACAATTCCTCCAAACACCGATTGCTATCATTGATAAACGTCGTAGTGTTACAAAAATGAATACCAGTGAAGTTATGAATATCATTGGTAATGTTAAAGGTAAAAAATGTATCTTGATTGATGATATGATTGATACAGCAGGTACTATTTGTCACGCAGCAGATGCTCTTGCAGAAGCTGGTGCAACAGCAGTTTATGCTTCATGTACTCACCCAGTTCTTTCTGGACCTGCTCTTGAAAATATTGAAAAATCAGCAATCGAAAAATTGGTTGTTTTGGATACTATTTATCTCCCAGAAGAACGTTTGATTGATAAAATTGAACAAATTTCAATTGCTGAGTTGATTGCAGAAGCTATTACTCGCATTCATGAAAAACGTCCTTTGTCACCATTGTTTGAAATGGGAACAGCTAATAAATAAGGATGACTTAAAGGTCAGAAAAAATCGTTGGTGTAAAATTCCAGCGGTTTTTTATTTTTACCTATTAACATGTGGATAACTTTGCGACTTGGCTTTTTTAGCAGGCGCTGTGGATAACTTGAAAAAGGGTGTATAATTATCAAATTTCATGTATAATAGATATAATTAAATTTTTGAGGTGAGACTATGAGTTTAACAGATCGTTTTAATAAAAATTTAAATAAAATTGAAGTATCGTTGATTCGTCAATTTGATCAATCTATTTCTGACGTGCCAGGCATTATGAAATTGACTCTTGGAGAGCCTGATTTTACAACACCTGATCATGTTAAAGAAGCAGCCAAAGCAGCCATTGATGCCAATCAATCTCATTATACTGGTATGGCTGGTTTGCCTGCTCTTCGTCAAGCTGCTGCAGATTTTTTGAAAACAAAATACAATTTATCATATAATCCTGATAATGAAATTTTGGTTACAATTGGAGCGACTGAAGCCTTGTCTGCAACTTTGACAGCTATTTTGGAACCTGGTGATACTGTGCTTTTACCAGCACCAGCTTATCCTGGTTATGAACCAATTGTTAATCTTGTAGGGGCTGAAATCGTTGAAATTGATACAACAGCTAATGATTTTGTTTTAACGCCAGAGATGCTTGAAAATGCTATCTTAGAACAAGGTGATAAACTAAAAGCTGTTTTGCTTAACTACCCAACAAATCCAACTGGTGTCACTTATTCACGTGAACAAATTAAAGCTTTGGCAGACGTGCTTAAGAAATATGATGTCTTTGTAGTTTCAGATGAAGTTTATTCTGAGTTAACTTATAGTGATGAACCTCATGTCTCAATTGCTGAATATCTTCCAGAACAAACGATTTTAATTAATGGGCTTTCTAAATCTCACGCTATGACTGGTTGGCGAATTGGTATGATTTTTGCACCAGCTAATTTTACAGCACAGTTGATTAAGAGTCACCAATACTTGGTTACAGCTGCTGCAACAATGGCACAGTTTGCTGCGATTGAAGCTCTTTCAGTTGGTAAAGATGATGCTCTTCCAATGAAAGCAGAGTATATGAAACGTCGTGATTACATCATTGATAAGATGTCAGCACTTGGTTTTAAGATTATTAAACCAGATGGTGCCTTTTACATTTTTGCTAAGATTCCAGCTGGCTATGAACAAGATTCATTTAAATTCTGTCAGGATTTTGCGCGTGAAAAAGCAGTTGCTTTCATTCCAGGTGTTGCTTTTGGTAAATATGGTGAAGGTTATCTTCGTTTGTCATATGCAGCTAGCATGGAAACAATCACAACAGCTATGGATCGTTTGAAAGAATTTATGGAAGAACATGCAAAATAAGGAAACTTATGGTCTCGTCCTTTATAATCGTAATTATCGTGAGGATGATAAGTTGGTTAAGATTTTCACCGAGACGAATGGAAAGCATATGTTTTTTGTGAAACATGCTAGTAAATCTCGTTTTAATTCGGCTATTCAACCGTTAACGGTAGCTAAATTTATTTTAAAAATCAATGAGACTGGTTTATCTTTTATTGAAGATTATAAGGAAGTTGATTCTTTCAAGGAGATTAATGTGGATTTATTTAAACTATCTTATGCGTCTTATGTGACGTCCCTAGCTGATGCTGCTGTACCAGATGGTGTTGCAGATCCGCAGTTATTTGCCTTTTTAAAGAAGACTCTTTTGTTGATGGAAGAGGGGCTTGACTATGAAATTTTGACTAATATTTTTGAGATCCAGATTTTAGAACGTTTTGGTGTTAGTCTTAATTTTCATGACTGTGCTTTTTGTCATCGTGTAGGGCTTCCTTTTGATTTTTCACATAAATATTCTGGGCTGCTCTGTCCAGAACATTATGCTAAGGATGAGCATCGCAGTCATTTGGATCCAAATGTTCTTTATCTGGTGGATCGTTTTCAAGCAATTCAATTTGATGATTTGAAGACAATTTCTGTTAAACCAGAGATGAAACGAAAATTACGGTTGTTCATTGATGATATTTATGACAATTATGTTGGATTACGTTTAAAGAGTAAAAAATTCATCGATGATTTGGGCACTTGGGGAAATATTATGAAATAAGCTCACTTGATAAGCGCAGAATTTCTGTGTTTATCTGGTGGCTTTTTTTCTGAAAGCCGCTCTAAAATTTTCGAAAAATGAAAAAAATCGCGAATCATGCTATAATAAGGCGATAATGTTTTGTGAGGAAATTCATATGAAAAAAATTGCTATTGATGCTATGGGTGGCGATAATGCTCCTAAAGCTATTGTTGAAGGAGTGAACCGTGCTCTAGCAGACTTCTCAGATATTGAGATCCAACTTTATGGAGATGAAGCAAAAATTAAAGAGTATTTGACAGCAACAGATCGTGTGTCAATTATTCATACAGATGAAAAAATTAATTCCGATGATGAGCCAGCTAAGGCAATTCGTCGTAAAAAGAAAGCAAGTATGGTTCTTGGTGCACAAGCTGTTAAGGACGGTACAGCAGACGCTGTGATTTCTGCAGGTAATACAGGAGCTCTTCTTGCAGCAGGTCTTTTTGTTGTGGGACGTATTAAAGGAATTGATCGTCCAGGGCTTATGTCTACTCTACCAACTTTAGATGGTAAAGGTTATGATATGTTGGACCTTGGTGCTAATGCGGAAAATACACCTAAACACTTGCACCAATATGCTATCTTGGGCTCATTTTATGCTAAAAATGTTCGTGGCATTGATAAACCTCGAGTTGGTCTGCTAAATAACGGAACAGAGGCTACTAAAGGTGACCCGCTTCATAAGGAAGCTTATGCTCTTTTGGCAGAAGATACTAGTTTGAATTTTGTTGGAAATGTTGAAGCGCGTGATTTGATGAATGGCGTTGCTGATGTTGTGGTATCAGATGGATTTACTGGAAATGCTGTTCTTAAAACAATGGAAGGAACTGCCCTTAACATTATGGGAAGTTTGAAATCTTCTATTAAGTCTGGTGGCTTTAAGGCAAAATTGGGAGCACTTCTATTAAAAGATAGTTTGTACAGTCTAAAAGATTCTATGGACTATTCAAGTGCAGGTGGGGCTGTTCTTTTTGGTCTTAAAGCACCTGTTGTGAAATGCCACGGTTCAAGTGATGCACAAGCTGTTTATTATACCATTAGACAAGCTCGTAAGATGTTAGATACAAATGTCGTTGGTCAGTTGGTAGAAGCATTTACACCAAAAGACTAACGAAAAGGGAGGACGAGATGACAAAAGAGGCTATTTTTGAAAGGATTAGTTTCATTATTAAAGAGCAAATGAATAAACCTGATTTGGAGATTACACAAACAACTAGTCTTCATGATGATTTGGGAGTTGATTCAATTGCTTTGATGGAATTTATCATTAATTTAGAAGATGAGTTTCATTTGGAAATTCCCGACGAAGATGTTGAAGACATGAAATGTATGGGAGAAATGATGGAATATCTCTATAATAGAGTAAATTAAGCAAAAACGTTCGTTAAAAGCGGACGTTTTTATTTTTATTTTATTAAAAAGTCTGTTAAATGTTGAAATTGGCCAGAGCATGTGTTAAAATTTAGTAGAATAAAAGCGAAAGGCGAACGAAAACATGTCACGACAACTTATTTATACGGGAAAAGCTAAAGATATCTACACTACATCAGAAGATGAGAATTTGATTATTTCAGTCTATAAAGACCAGGCAACAATGCTTAATGGAGCTCGTAAAGAGACTATTAAAGGTAAAGGCGTTCTTAATAATCAAATCTCATCTTTAATTTTTACTAAATTGAATGAAGCAGGTGTGGCAACTCACTTTGTTAAGCAATTATCAGAAACCGAACAATTGAACAAAAAAGTTGATATTGTTCCTCTTGAAGTTGTTTTACGTAATGTCACTGCAGGTTCATTCTCAAAACGTTTTGGTGTTGAAGAAGGTATCAAATTAGACACACCGATTGTTGAATTTTACTATAAAAATGATGAATTAGATGATCCATTTATCAATGATGAACACGTGAAATTCCTTGGTATTGCAAGTGATGAAGATATTGCATATATCAAAGCAGAAACACGTCGTATCAACGAACTATTGAAAGATTGGTTCAAACAAATTGGTCTTACTTTGATCGACTTTAAATTGGAATTTGGTAAAGACAAAGATGGCAAAATCATTCTTGCTGATGAATTTTCACCAGATAACTGCCGTCTTTGGGATGCTGAAGGTCACCACATGGACAAAGATGTCTTTCGTCGTGATTTAGGTAGCTTGACAGATGTATACGAAGTTGTTCTTGAAAAATTAAAAGGACTTGACTAAGCCACTACACTTGCTAAGTAGTTGACAGAGAAATTCTAAAAAGGGTAAAAAATGGATAAACGAATTT
This sequence comes from Streptococcus vicugnae, assembly GCF_016461705.1. Classification (GTDB taxonomy): domain Bacteria; phylum Bacillota; class Bacilli; order Lactobacillales; family Streptococcaceae; genus Streptococcus; species Streptococcus vicugnae. Next base: position 9,596 of record NZ_JAEMHW010000008.1, read on the forward strand.
TCGTTGAGAAAAAATCAAATTTTAATATTAAAGCTCAAGCACTTGTCAAAGAGCTTAAACATAATCTTCAATTAACAAGCTTGACTGATTTACGTATTATTCAAGTTTATGATGTTTTTGGTTTGGCAGATTCGCTTTTCGAACGTGCTGAAAAACATATTTTTTCTGAACAAGTAACAGACAATATTTTGGCTGAAAGTGATGTGGTTGCTGAACTTGCTAATTATGCTTTCTTTGCCATTGAATCACTTCCTGGTCAATTTGACCAACGTGCAGCATCTTCACAAGAAGCTTTGCTTTTACTTGGTAGCAATAACGATGTGACTGTTAATACTGCGCAACTTTATCTTGTTAATAAAGATATTGATACAGCTGAACTTGATGCTGTTAAGAACTATCTTCTTAACCCAGTTGATTCTCGTTTTAAAGATATTACAACTGGTATCGCACCACAAGCATTTTCAGAATCTGACAAAACAATTCCAAATCTTGATTTCTTCAAAACTTATACAGCAGCTGAATTTGCTGAATACAAAGCAGAGCAAGGTTTGGCAATGGAAGTTGATGACCTTGTTTTCATCCAAGATTACTTTAAATCAATTGGACGTGTGCCGACTGAAACAGAATTAAAAGTTTTGGATACTTACTGGTCAGACCACTGTCGTCATACAACCTTTGAAACTGAGCTTAAGCATATTGATTTCTCAGCGTCTAAATTCCAAAAACAATTGCAAGCAACATATGATAAATACATTGCTATGCGTGACGAACTAGGACGTTCTGAAAAACCACAAACATTGATGGATATGGCGACTATTTTTGGTCGTTACGAACGTGCGAATGGTCGTTTGGATGATATGGAAGTGTCAGATGAAATTAACGCATGTTCTGTTGAAATTGAAGTTGATGTGAATGGTGTTAAAGAACCTTGGCTTCTTATGTTCAAGAACGAAACACACAATCATCCAACAGAAATCGAACCATTTGGTGGGGCTGCAACATGTATCGGTGGTGCTATTCGCGACCCATTGTCAGGACGTTCATATGTTTACCAAGCCATGCGTATTTCAGGTGCTGGTGATATCACAACACCAATTGCAGAAACTCGTCTTGGTAAATTGCCACAACAAGTGATTTCTAAAACAGCAGCTCATGGTTATTCTTCATATGGTAACCAAATCGGTCTTGCAACAACTTACGTTAAAGAATATTTCCATCCAGGATTTGTTGCTAAGCGTATGGAACTTGGTGCGGTAGTCGGTGCAGCTCCAAAAGGTAACGTTGTTCGTGAAAAACCAGAAGCAGGCGATGTGGTTATCCTTCTTGGAGGTAAAACAGGTCGTGATGGTGTCGGTGGTGCAACTGGTTCATCTAAAGTTCAAACAGTTGAATCTGTTGAAACAGCTGGCGCAGAAGTTCAAAAAGGTAATGCCATTGAAGAACGTAAAATTCAACGTCTTTTCCGTAATGGTAATGTGACTCGCCTTATTAAAAAATCAAATGACTTTGGTGCTGGTGGTGTTTGCGTTGCTATCGGTGAATTGGCTGATGGTCTTGAAATCGACCTTAATAAAGTACCACTTAAATACCAAGGACTTAACGGAACTGAAATTGCTATTTCTGAATCACAAGAACGTATGGCTGTTGTGGTTCGTCCGAAAGATGTTGAGGCTTTCGTGGCAGAATGTCATAAAGAAAACATCGATGCAGTAGTGGTTGCTACTGTTACTGAAAAACCAAACCTTGTCATGACTTGGAATGGTCAAACAATCGTTGATATTGAACGCCGTTTCCTTGATACAAATGGTGTGCGCGTGGTCGTTGACGCTGATGTCGTTGATAGTCAAGTTGAAATGCCTGAGCAACGTACAACATCAGCTGCAACACTTGAAACAGATGCTGCAAATGTGCTTTCTGACCTTAACCATGCTAGTCAAAAAGGTTTGCAAACTATCTTTGATAGCTCTGTTGGTCGTTCAACAGTTAACCATCCAATTGGTGGTCGTTACCAAATCACCCCAACAGAAAGTTCCGTTCAAAAACTCCCTGTTCAAAACGGTGTAACAACAACAGCTTCTGTTATGGCTCAAGGGTTCAACCCATATATCGCAGAATGGTCACCATATCACGGTGCAGCTTATGCTGTGATTGAAGCGACAGCACGTTTGGTTGCAACAGGTGCTAACTGGTCTAAAGCGCGCTTCTCTTATCAAGAATACTTCCAACGTATGGATAAAAAAGCTGAACGATTTGGTCAACCAGTTTCAGCGCTTCTTGGTTCAATCGAAGCACAAATCCAACTTGGTTTGCCATCAATTGGTGGTAAAGACTCAATGTCTGGTACATTCGAAGAATTGACAGTACCACCAACATTGGTTGCTTTTGGTGTGACAACAGCAGATAGCCGTAAAGTTCTTTCACCAGAATTTAAAGCTGCTGGTGAGCATGTTTACTACATTCCAGGTCAAGCTATTTCACAAGACATTGATTTTGACCTTATTAAAGCTAACTTTGCTAAATTTGAAGCTATTCAAAAAGAGCACCACATCACATCAGCTTCAGCTGTTAAATACGGTGGTGTGATTGAAAGCTTAGCTTTAGCTAGCTTTGGTAACCATATCGGTGCTAAGGTTGAATTGGCAGAACTTGCAACTAGCTTGACAGCACAACTTGGTGGTTTTATCTTTACATCTGCAGAAGAAATTGCAGGAGTTAACAAAATTGGTGAAACTACTGAAGACTTTACACTTACTGTCAATGGTGTCAACCTTGCTTGTGACAAACTTCTTTCAGCTTTTGAAGGTAAACTTGAAGATGTTTATCCAACTGAATTTGAACAAAGTACTGAACTTGAAGATGTTCCAGCTGTTGCTTCAAATGCAGTGATTAAAGCTAGTGAAAAAGTTGCTGAACCATTGGTTTACATTCCAGTATTCCCTGGTACAAACTCAGAGTACGATTCAGCTAAAGCCTTTGAACAAGCTGGTGCAAAAGTTAATTTGGTACCATTTGTGACACTTAACGAAGCAGCAATCGAAGCTTCAGTTGATACAATGGTTGACAATATCAGTAAAGCTAACATTATCTTCTTTGCTGGTGGATTCTCAGCAGCTGATGAACCAGATGGTTCTGCTAAATTTATCGTGAACATCTTGCTTAACCAAAAAGTTCGCGCAGCTATTGATAGCTTCATCGAAAAAGGTGGTCTGATTATTGGTATCTGTAATGGATTCCAAGCACTTGTGAAATCAGGTCTTCTTCCATACGGTAACTTTGAAGATGCTACTGAAACAAGCCCAACGCTCTTCTACAATGATGCTAACCAACACGTTGCGAAAATGGTTGAAACACGTATTGCTAATACGAACTCACCATGGCTTGCAGGTGTAGAAGTCGGTGATGTTTATGCTATTCCGGTTTCGCATGGTGAAGGTAAATTTGTTGTCACAGCTGAAGAGTTTGCAGAACTCCGTGACAATGGACAAATCTTTAGCCAATACGTTGACTTTGATGGTAAACCAAGTATGGATTCTAAATACAATCCAAATGGTTCTGTTAATGCTATCGAAGGTATCACAAGTAAGAATGGTCAAATCATTGGTAAAATGGGACATTCAGAACGTTACGAAGATGGTCTTTTCCAAAATATTCCAGGAAATAAAGATCAACACCTGTTCCGTAGCGCTGTTGAATATTTCACTAAAGGCTAAGAATACACGTTAAATATATTTTATAGATGACATTGACAAGGTACGTGAGTACCTTTTGTCAACTTATTAAAGGGAATAGGTCTTAACTAATTAATCTAGGTAATAAAAAATAATGACATACGAAGTTAAATCTCTTAATGAAGAATGTGGTGTATTTGGGATTTGGGGACACCCTCAAGCAGCTCATGTCACTTATTTTGGACTCCACAGTCTTCAACACCGCGGTCAAGAAGGTGCTGGTATCGTTTCTAACGATAACGGTAAACTTCTTCAACACCGTAATACTGGTCTTCTTTCAGAAGTATTTAAAAATCCTGCTGATTTGGAAAAATTGACAGGTTCTGCAGCTATTGGTCACGTTCGCTATGCGACTGCTGGTTCTGCATCTATTAATAACATTCAACCATTTCTTTACAACTTCACCGATGAACAATTTGGTCTTTGCCACAATGGTAATTTGACAAATGCGGTTTCTTTGAAGAAGGAATTGGAAGATGAAGGTGCCATTTTTAATGCGTCATCTGATACTGAAATTTTGATGCATTTGATTCGTCGTAGTCACAATCCAGAATTTCTTGGAAAAGTGAAAGAAGCACTTAATACTGTTAAAGGTGGCTTTGCTTATCTTTTATTAACAGAAGATAAGTTGATTGCAGCACTTGATCCAAATGGTTTCCGTCCATTGTCTGTTGGTCAAATGGAAAACGGTGCTTGGGTAGTTTCAAGTGAAACATGTGCCTTTGAAGTGGTTGGTGCTAAATGGGTTCGCGATGTTAAACCAGGTGAAATGGTGATTATCGACGATAGTGGTATTCGCTATGATTCTTATACAAATGACACACAACTTGCTATTTGTTCAATGGAATACATCTACTTTGCCCGCCCTGATAGTGACATTTACGGTGTAAATGTTCATACTGCTCGTAAAAATATGGGTAAACGTTTAGCACAAGAATTTCATCACGAAGCTGATATCGTTGTAGGGGTGCCAAACTCATCACTTTCAGCAGCGATGGGATTTGCTGAAGAATCAGGTCTTCCAAATGAAATGGGCTTGGTGAAAAATCAGTATACACAACGTACTTTCATTCAACCAACACAAGAATTGCGTGAGCAAGGTGTTCGTATGAAACTTTCAGCGGTATCTGGCGTTGTTAAAGGTAAACGTGTTGTCATGGTTGATGATTCTATCGTACGCGGAACAACTTCACGTCGTATTGTTCGCCTTCTTCGTGAAGCTGGTGCGACAGAAGTTCACGTGGCAATCGGTAGTCCAGAGTTGAAATACCCATGTTTCTACGGTATCGACATTCAAAATCGTCGTGAATTGATTTCGGCTAATCATACTAAAGATGAAGTTTGTGAAATTATCGGTGCAGATAGTCTAACTTACTTGTCAATTGATGGTTTGATTGAATCAATCGGTCTTGATACAGATGCTCCAAATGGTGGTCTTTGTGTGGCATACTTTGACGGTAAGTATCCAACACCACTCTATGATTATGAAGAAGCATACCTCAAGAGCTTAGAAGAAAAAACAAGTTTCTATATTCACGAAGTTAATGAGAACAAATAGCTCTGCTATTTCCCAAAAAGGAGAAAATTATTATGTCAAAAAATGCTTACGCTCAGTCTGGTGTTGATGTTGAAGCGGGTTATGAAGTTGTTGCACGTATCAAAAAACACGTGGCACGTACTGAACGTGCTGGTGTTATGGGCGCTCTTGGTGGTTTTGGTGGTATGTTTGACCTTACTAAAACTGGCGTTAAAGAACCTGTTTTGATTTCAGGAACTGATGGTGTGGGAACAAAACTCATGCTTGCCATCAAATATGACAAACACGATACCATCGGTCAAGACTGTGTGGCAATGTGTGTTAATGATATTATTGCTGCTGGTGCAGAACCACTTTACTTCTTAGATTACATCGCAACTGGTAAAAATGAACCTGCAAAACTTGAACAAGTTGTTGCAGGTGTTGCTGAAGGTTGTGTCCAATCTGGTGCAGCTCTTATCGGTGGTGAAACGGCTGAAATGCCTGGTATGTACGGCGAAGATGATTATGATTTGGCTGGTTTTGCAGTAGGTGTTGCTGAAAAATCACAAATCATTGATGGTTCAAAAGTTTCTGATGGTGACGTTCTTCTTGGACTTGCTTCAAGCGGTATCCACTCAAATGGTTACTCACTTGTTCGTCGAGTTTTTACTGATTACTCAGGTGAAGAAGTTCTTCCAGAACTTGAAGGTAAAAAATTGAAAGAAGTCCTTCTTGAACCAACTCGTATTTATGTTAAAGCAGTGCTTCCGCTTATCAAAGAAGAATTGGTTAATGGTATTGCCCACATCACTGGTGGTGGATTCATCGAAAATGTGCCACGTATGTTCGCTGATAGCTTGGCTGCTGAAATCGAAGAAGACAAAATTCCAGTTCTTCCAATTTTCAAAGCTCTTGAAAAATACGGTAACATCAAACACGAAGAAATGTTTGAAATCTTCAACATGGGTATTGGTTTGATGATGGCAGTTAGTCCTGATAAAGTTGAACGCGTGAAAGAATTGCTTGACGAACCAGTTTACGAACTTGGTCGTATCGTTAAGAAAGCTGATGCAAGTGTGGTGATTAAATAATGAAAAAAATCGCAGTTTTTGCGAGTGGTAACGGATCAAATTTTCAAGTCATTGCAGAGCAATTTCCTGTTGAGTTTGTTTTTTCAGATCATCGAGATGCCTATGTATTAGAACGTGCTGAAAAACTTGGTGTGACAGCTCACACTTTTGAACTCAAAGAGTTTGATAATAAAGCAGCTTACGAAGAGGCTATTGTTGCTTTGCTTAAAAAATATGACATTGATTTGGTTTGCTTAGCTGGTTATATGAAGATTGTTGGTCCGACTTTGCTAGCAGCTTACGAAGGTCGTATCATCAATATTCACCCAGCTTATCTGCCGGAATTTCCAGGTGCTCATGGTATTGATGATGCTTGGGAAGCAGGTGTTGACCAATCTGGTGTTACCATTCACTGGGTTGACAATGGTGTTGACACAGGAAAAGTGATTAAACAAGTTCGTGTGCCTCGTCTGGCTGACGATACCATTGATAGTTTTGAAGCTCGCATTCATGAAAATGAGTATAAACTCTACCCAGAAGTTTTAGAGAGCTTAGGAGTTAAGAGAAAATAGTTGATGTAGCAACTGTGACTAAATTTCTCTAATAAGAAAGGAATAAAAATGACAAAACGTGCACTAATTAGTGTTTCTGACAAAGCGGGCATTGTTGAATTTGCTCAAGAATTGAAAAAACTTGGTTGGGATATTATCTCGACTGGTGGAACAAAAGTTGCGCTTGATAAAGCAGGTGTTGACACTATCGCGATTGATGATGTGACTGGATTCCCAGAAATGATGGACGGTCGTGTAAAAACACTTCACCCAAATATTCACGGTGGACTTTTGGCTCGTCGTGATTTGGACAGTCACCTTCAAGCTGCAAAAGACAATCACATTGAATTGATTGACCTTGTTGTGGTTAACCTTTACCCATTCAAAGAAACAATTTTGAAACCAGATGTGACTTATGCTGATGCAGTTGAAAACATTGATATCGGTGGACCTTCAATGCTTCGTTCTGCAGCTAAAAACCATGCTAGTGTTACAGTTGTCGTTGATCCAGCTGATTATGCTGTTGTTTTGGATGAATTGTCAGCTAATGGCGAAACAAGCTTTGAAACTCGTCAACGTTTGGCAGCTAAAGTCTTCCGTCACACAGCAGCTTATGATGCTTTGATTGCAGAATACTTTACAAAACAAGTTGGTGAAACAAAACCTGAAAAACTCACAATCACTTACGATTTGAAACAACCAATGCGTTATGGTGAAAACCCTCAACAAGACGCTGATTTCTACCAAAAAGCTTTGCCAACAGATTACTCAATTGCTTCTGCAAAACAATTAAACGGTAAAGAATTGTCATTTAACAATATTCGTGACGCTGACGCTGCAATCCGTATTATCCGTGATTTCAAAGATCGCCCAACTGTTGTTGCGCTTAAACACATGAACCCATGTGGTATTGGACAAGCTGACGATATTGAAACTGCTTGGGATTACGCTTATGAATCAGATCCAGTATCTATCTTTGGTGGTATTATCGTTCTTAACCGCGAAGTTGATGCAGCAACAGCTAAGAAGATGCATGCTATCTTCCTTGAAATCATCATTGCACCAAGTTACTCAGAAGAAGCTCTTGAAATTTTGACAACTAAGAAGAAAAATATGCGTATTCTTCAATTGCCGTTTGATGCTCAAGAAGCTAGCCAAGTTGAAAAAGAATACACTGGTGTTGTTGGTGGACTTTTGGTTCAAAACCAAGATGTTATCGAAGAAAATCCAGCTGATTGGAAAGTTGTGACAAAACGTCAACCAACTGACCAAGAAAAAGCAGCTCTTGAATTTGCTTGGAAATCAATCAAATATGTTAAATCTAACGGTATCATCGTGACAAATGACCACATGACACTTGGTGTTGGTCCTGGTCAAACAAACCGTGTAGCCTCAGTTCGTATTGCACTTGACCAAGCTAAAGACCGTCTTGACGGTGCTGTTCTTGCTAGTGATGCTTTCTTCCCATTTGCGGACAACGTTGAAGAAATTGCTGCCGCAGGTGTGAAAGCTATCATCCAACCTGGTGGTTCAGTTCGTGACCAAGAATCTATCGACATGGCTGATAAATACGGTATTGCCATGGTATTTACAGGTGTTCGTCACTTCCGCCACTAAGATAAATAGGCAAACTTCCTTTAATAAATATTTCATGAAGCATCTTGGCTAAGGCTAGGATGCTTTTACTTTAAGTTTTTTGAAAGTTATGCTTAAGTCTTACTTAAGTAAGGCTTACTATACTAACAATAACTCCTAAATAAACTTTTTTTCATAATCCAACCAAGTCCCAATCTATTTAGATTGGGACTTTTTTATTTTTATGCTATTTTTTCTAAACTTATCACAGGATTTCCATCTATTTCCGAACAAATATGTTATAATATATCTAGATAATTCGTGAAAATATTTTGTTTTTACGTGCTTTGTTGATTTTGGAGCCTAGGCTCCTGTGATTGTTTTCTATTGAGGTATTTTTACTTATGAAACTTTTAGTTGTTGGCTCTGGCGGGCGTGAGCACGCTATTGCTAAGAAGTTGTTGGAATCTCCTCAAGTGAGCCAGGTTTTTGTAGCACCTGGAAATGATGGGATGACACTTGATGGACTTGATTTGGTAGATATCGGAATTTCCGAACATTCTAAGCTTATTGATTTTGCAAAAGAAAATGATATTGCTTGGGCATTTATCGGACCTGATGATGCGTTGGCTGCAGGAATCGTTGATGATTTTAATGCTGCTGGCTTGAAAGCCTTCGGTCCAAGTAAAGCAGCTGCGGAGCTAGAATGGTCTAAAGACTTTGCTAAATCAATCATGGCTAAATACCATGTTCCAACAGCGGCTTACAGCACTTTCTCAGATTTTGAGCAAGCAAAGAGCTATATTGAAGAACATGGTGCACCGATTGTTGTCAAAGCTGACGGTTTGGCTTTGGGTAAAGGTGTGGTAGTTGCCGAAACAGTTGAGCAAGCTGTGGAAGCTGCACACGAAATGTTGCTTGATAATAAATTTGGTGATTCTGGTGCGCGTGTGGTTATTGAAGAATTTCTTGATGGCGAAGAATTCTCGTTATTTGCTTTTGTCAATGGCGATAACTTCTACATCATGCCAACTGCGCAAGACCACAAACGTGCTTTTGATGGTGATAAAGGTCCTAATACTGGAGGTATGGGAGCTTACGCACCGGTACCACATTTGCCACAAAGTGTTGTTGATACAGCCGTTGAAACAATCGTTAAACCTGTTCTTAATGGGATGATTGCCGAAGGGCGTCCATACCTTGGTGTTCTTTATGCAGGTCTTATTTTAACAGCTGATGGTCCTAAAGTTATTGAATTTAATTCACGCTTTGGCGACCCTGAAACTCAAGTTATCTTGCCACGTTTGACATCTGATTTTGCTCAAAATATTACTGATATTTTAGATGGTAAAGAGCCAGAAATCACTTGGACTGACAAGGGCGTTACTTTGGGTGTGGTAGTTGCCTCAGAAGGTTACCCAGTTGCCTACGAAAAAGGTGTTCGTCTTCCAGAAAAAACATCAGGTGATGTGATTACTTATTACGCAGGAGCTAAGTTCGCTGATGATAAAGCATTGCTTTCAAACGGCGGACGTGTATACATGCTAGTTACAACAGAAGCTGACGTAAAATCTGCTCAAGATGTTATTTATGCAGAGCTTGCTAAGCAAGATACAACAGGTCTTTTCTATCGCAACGATATCGGAAGTAAAGCTCTTGGACGTTAAACCTAAATGTGTTTTAGTCAGCGCTTGTCTCTTGGGTGAGAAGTGTAAGTATAACGGTGGTCATAATTACAATCAAGCTCTGGTTGATTATGGTGCTGACAAAGAAGTGGTAGCCATTTGTCCAGAAGTTTTAGCTGGTCTGCCTACACCACGAGAACCTGTTGAATTAGTTGATGGACATGTTCTTGATAAGAGAGGAAATTGTTACGATGACCTGTTTGGAAAAGGCATTGAGCGTTGTGTCCATGAGCTTGCTAAAAAGTCTGTTGATTTAGCCATTTTGCAATCGCGCAGCCCGTCATGTGGTGTTAATCAGATTTACGATGGAAACTTTTCTGGTGAAAAAGTGGCAGGTAGTGGTCTTTTTGCCCAAAAGTTAAAAGCACTTGGCTATCCTGTTCTTGATGTTGAAGATATAAAACAATTGGAAGGAAAATAATGAAACCATTAATTTCAGTTATCATGGGTAGCAAATCAGATTGGGCTACCATGAAAAAAACAGCAGAAGTACTTGATGAATTTGGTGTGGCTTATGAAAAGAAAGTCGTTTCAGCTCATCGTACACCAGATTTGATGTTTAAACATGCCGAAGAAGCACGAGGTCGTGGTATCAAGGTGATTATTGCTGGTGCTGGTGGTGCTGCGCATTTGCCTGGTATGGTTGCAGCAAAAACAACACTTCCAGTTATTGGTGTTCCTGTGAAATCACGTGCCCTTAGTGGACTTGATTCTCTTTATTCAATCGTTCAAATGCCTGGTGGCGTACCAGTTGCGACAATGGCGATTGGTGAATCAGGAGCTAAAAATGCAGCTTTGACAGCTCTTCGTATTTTGGCGATTGAAGATGCAGCTTTGGCAGAAAAGCTAGAAAACTTTGCTATCGAACAAGGTAAGGTTGCGGAGGCATCAACAGATGAACTCGACTAAAACAATTGGTATTATCGGTGGTGGACAATTAGGTCAGATGATGGCTATTTCAGCTATTTACATGGGACACAAGGTGGTTACACTTGATCCAACGAAAGATTGTCCGGCATCTCGTGTTAGTGATATGATTGTGGCACCGTACGATGATGTTGATGCGATGCGTGAATTGGCAGAGCGTTGCGATGTGCTTACTTATGAGTTTGAAAATGTCGATGCAGATGCCTTGGATGCTGTGGTAAAAGATAATCAATTGCCACAAGGAACTGACCTACTTCGTATTTCACAAAATCGTATCTTTGAGAAAAACTTTTTGTCCCAAAAAGCAGGTGTGAAAGTGGCACCTTACAAGGTTGTGACATCGAGCCTTGATCTTGAGAATATTGATTTATCTAAGAATTATGTTTTGAAAACAGCAACTGGTGGTTATGATGGTCACGGGCAAATCGTGATTAAGTCAGCAGATAATTTAGCTGACGCTAACAAATTAGCCAATTCTTGCGAATGTGTGCTAGAAGAATTTGTGAATTTTGACCTTGAAATTTCAGTGATTGTTTCAGGAAATGGCAAGGATATGACCGTTTTTCCAGTACAAGAAAATATTCATCGTAATAACATTCTATCTAAGACAATCGTGCCAGCTCGCATTTCTGATGAACTTGCTAAAAAAGCACAAGCGATGGCTGTTCAAATTGCTGAAAAACTAGAATTGTCTGGAACACTATGTGTTGAAATGTTTGCGACATCTGATGACATTATTGTCAATGAAATCGCACCACGCCCTCACAATTCTGGGCACTATTCAATCGAGGCTTGTGATTTTTCACAATTTGATACACATATTTTAGGAATTCTTGGCTTGCCACTTCCTAAGATTCACTTGCATCAACCAGCCGTTATGCTTAATGTTCTCGGACAACATATGGACAAAGCACGAGCTTATGTTAAGGAAAATCCTAGCGCTCACCTCCACCTTTATGGTAAACTAGAGGCGAAACATAACCGCAAGATGGGACACATTACCTTGTTTAGTAGTGAACCAGATACCATCGCGGAAATGGGTGAAGGAATGGATTTTTAAGGTGTTAATCGGAGGAAATATGCTGAAAATCATTGTTCATGCTTATATTGATAATGCTGAGAAAGCTATCGTTGAAGTTGTTTTTGCTTCTTCGGATGAGTCTATAATTTCTATAAAAATGGCAGAGTTGACAAGTAAGTACCCGAATGACTACCTTGCTGCTTATGATTTGCCACTTGATACAGATTTGACAACTTTACCTCACTATCCATCTGTTGAAATTGGTAAGGAAGATTTTAATTAAATGCGTTAGTTATTTTATTGATATATAACTTAAAAAAGGAAAGGAGATAGGGTTGTTAACCAATTTTGTTTAACACCCTTAATATCTTAAACATGATCAATCGTTATTCACGCCCTGAGATGGCGGTAATTTGGAGTGAAGAAAACAAATACAAAGCTTGGCTTGAAGTTGAAATTTTGGCTGACGAAGCTTGGGCTGAATTAGGAGAAATTCCTAAAGAAGATGTGGCTAAAATCCGTGCTAACGCAAGTTTTGACGTTGACCGTATTTTAGAAATTGAACAACAAACACGCCATGACGTTGTAGCCTTCACTCGTGCAGTTTCTGAAAGTCTTGGTCAAGAACGTAAATGGGTTCACTATGGTTTGACATCAACTGACGTTGTTGACACAGCTTATGGTTACCTTTACAAACAAGCTAACGAAATCATCCGCAAAGATTTGCACAATTTCCTTGAAATCATTGCTAATAAAGCTAAAGAACATAAATTTACTATCATGATGGGACGTACTCACGGTGTCCATGCTGAGCCAACTACCTTTGGTTTGAAATTGGCAACTTGGTACAGTGAAATGAAACGTAACATCGAACGTTTTGAACACGCTGCTGCTGGTGTTGAAGCTGGTAAAATCTCAGGTGCTGTTGGTAACTTCGCTAACATTCCACCATTTGTTGAAGCTTATGTGTGTGAAAAACTTGGTATCCGTGCACAAGAAATTTCAACACAAGTTCTTCCACGTGACCTTCATGCAGAATACTTTGCAGTTCTTGCTAGCATTGCAACATCAATTGAACGTATGGCAACTGAAATCCGTGGTCTGCAAAAATCTGAACAACGTGAAGTTGAAGAATTCTTCGCTAAAGGTCAAAAAGGTAGCTCAGCTATGCCTCACAAACGCAACCCAATCGGTTCAGAAAATATGACAGGTCTTGCACGTGTTATTCGTGGTCATATGGTTACAGCTTACGAAAACGTGTCACTTTGGCATGAACGTGATATCTCACACTCATCTGCTGAACGTATCATTTCACCAGATACTACAATTCTTATCGATTACATGCTTAACCGTTTTGGTAACATCGTGAAAAACTTGACTGTTTTCCCAGAAAACATGATTCGCAATATGGGTTCTACATTTGGTCTTATCTTCAGTCAACGTGTTATGCTTAAATTGATTGAAAAAGGGATGACACGTGAACAAGCTTATGACCTTGTTCAACCTAAGACAGCTTATTCTTGGGATAATCAAGTTGACTTCAAACCACTTCTTGAAGCTGATGAAGAAGTCACTTCACGTCTAACACAAGAAGAAATTGATGAATTATTTAACCCATCATACTACACTAAACGTGTTGATGAAATCTTTAACCGTATCGGTTTAGGTGACTAATATTAAAAAAACACCTGAGATAATTATCTCAGGTGTTTTTTATTAAATCATTTATTAGAAAATTTGTTGTTTTTAATGAAAATAGTTTATTAAATGAAAGCGGTATGTTAAAATATGAAATATACAGAATTTTTAATAAACAGGAGATGGAAGTGGAAAAATTTGGGGAGAAGGTCCGCTTATTGCGGGAAGAAAAGGGAATTTCACGGGAAGAATTCTGCGGTGATGAAACAGAATTATCTGTGCGGCAATTAGCGAGAATTGAATTAAGTCAGTCGATACCTAATTTAAGTAAAGCTAGTTTTATTGCTAATCAATTAGGTGTAAAACTAGGTGTTCTAACTGATGGTGACAGTTTGGAATTACCTAAGCGGTATAAGGAATTAAAATATTTAATTTTACGGACGCCGACTTATAAAGATGAGAAACGATTATTATTAAAGGATTCTTATTTTGATGAAATTTATGCTGATTTTTATGATAACCTTCCAGAGGAAGAACAACTGGTCGTAGAGTGTATGTGTTCAAAAGCGGATGTTTTTTTAACGGATAATAGTCATTTAGCTACGAAATTGCTAAAGGATTATTTTTATCAGATAAAGACGAAAAGACGTTATTCTATTAATGATTTGATTATAATTGATTTGTATATGGTTTGTGCCAATGCTTCAAATTATACGTACTCTATGTTTAATCAAGATGAGTTTAAGGATATTGCTGATAATCTTTTGAAGCAAGAAAAGTTTTTTTCTTTGGAAGAAATATTCGTATTGAATAACACTTTGTTTAACAGTCTAAGTTTGTTGTTAGATTTAGAAATGTGGGATGAAATTGATAATACCTTTTTGGTATTGAAAGGTATTATGGCGAAAATTCAAGATTATCATAAGAAACCTATTTTGAATATGATTGAGTGGAAATATATTTTAAAAAGTAAGGGTGAAGTTGAACGTGCTCGAAAATTATATGAGGAAGCTGTTTTATATGCACATTTAATTGATGATACTTACCTAGCTCATAAAATCACAGAAGAATGGGAAAATGACGCAACATGACATTTTTGTCATGTTGTTTTTTCTTTTAACCGATTACAATAATATTAGAATTTATGGAAAGGGGAGAAGAAGCAAATGTTTAAGGGTTTTTCAGTTCTTTTGACGGGTTGGTGGTTCGGTTAGATGCTATCAAAACAATTCACTGACGGCTTTCGTTTTGGTATAATAGAGCCATGAGTAGAATTTTAGATAATGATATTATGGGTGATGAAGAGTTTGTGGAACGTACGCTTCGTCCTCAATATTTAAAAGAATATATTGGGCAGGATAAAGTTAAAAACCAGCTGAAAATTTTTATTGAAGCTGCTAAATTACGAGATGAATCACTTGACCACGTGCTATTGTTTGGACCTCCAGGTCTTGGTAAGACAACAATGGCGTTTGTAATTGCTAATGAATTAGGGGTGAATCTCAAACAAACATCTGGGCCAGCAATTGAAAAAGCGGGAGATTTGGTTGCTATTTTGAATGATTTGGAACCAGGGGATGTTTTGTTTATCGATGAAATTCATCGTATGCCAATGGCGGTAGAAGAAGTACTCTATAGTGCGATGGAAGATTTCTATATTGATATTATGATCGGTAATGGTGAGACTAGTCGTAGTGTCCATTTGGATTTACCACCTTTTACGCTAATTGGAGCAACAACTCGAGCAGGGATGTTGTCAAATCCTTTGCGTGCTCGTTTTGGTATTACGGGACATATGGAATATTATGCTGTTGAGGATTTGACTGAAATTGTGGAACGTACAGCAGATATTTTTGAAATGGAAATTGTACATGAAGCTGCACAAGAGCTGGCAAGACGTAGTCGAGGAACCCCTCGTATTGCGAATCGTTTGTTAAAACGTGTGCGCGACTATGCCCAAATTATGGGAGATGGCATTATTACAAAGGATATTACTGATAAAGCATTAACAATGCTTGATGTTGATCATGAGGGACTTGATTACATTGACCAAAAAATCTTGCGTACCATGATTGAAGTATATAATGGTGGTCCTGTTGGTTTAGGAACGTTATCTGTTAATATCGCTGAAGAGCGTGATACTGTTGAAGATATGTACGAGCCTTATCTGATTCAAAAAGGATTTATTATGCGAACACGTACAGGTCGTGTAGCAACTGCAAAGGCTTATGAACATTTAGGATATCCTTTTGCAGAGAAATAAATATTATCTTAAGGAAAGTTTAAGCAAGGCTTTATATACTATAACCATCCTAAAACTTTTCTTTTTCATAATCTCCGGAAAGAACCTTGGTTTGCCAAGGTTCTTTCTTTGCTTTTTAAAGAGTCAGTGATATGTGATATAATTGAAAAAAAGTTTTTAAAGGGAGAATTATGGAGTTAGAAGTTTTACGAAAAGATATCATTGTCAATCAGAAGAAAGGTCTACCATTCATCATTGCTTCCATCATCATCTGGGGGCTGATAACTTTGGTGACTACATTAAATGCAACAATACAATTGCAGAATCTATTGATTTTTTGTTGCTCGTGTCCTTTATTACCCCTTTCTTGGTTAGTAGGAAAATGGCTGAAAGTTGATATTTTTTCTAAAGAAAATCCTTTAAGTCAATTAGGTTTTTTAGTTACTTGTAATCAATTGATTTATCTATTGATTGTTATGTGGGTATATAGTGCCTTACCTGCAAAGATGTTGATGGTTTATGCAATGGTTTTCGGAGCACATCTCTTGCCTTACTCTTGGCTCTACAAATCAAAGATTTATCTTGTGTTTTCAATTTTTATTCCGATACTTGCGCTGGTACTGGGGCATGTGGCAAGTATGACTAGTTTTGGTTTAGTAATGGTGGTTGTGGAATTTATCTTTGCAGTTTTGTTAGAAATTGAATTAAAGAAGAGTTAATGATTAAAAGTTCTTAGTTATCTAAGGACTTTTTTGTAAAAAAAGAAAGGACTCCATAAGTGGAGTCCTTTCAGGAGATTATGAAAAAGAAAAGTTTTAGGATTGTCTATATTATAGGAAGATAGGCTTAATTTTTTCTTAAAGTCAAAAGCTAAAGGGAAATTTGGCGTG
Organism: Streptococcus vicugnae; assembly: GCF_016461705.1. Lineage (GTDB taxonomy): Bacteria > Bacillota > Bacilli > Lactobacillales > Streptococcaceae > Streptococcus > Streptococcus vicugnae. The sequence continues at coordinate 26,442 of NZ_JAEMHW010000008.1, forward strand.
TGATAAGAGCTCTTTTTTTTGTTATAATGATAAAAGAAGTTTTTATCTATTAGTTGTTTGACTACGTAGGAGAGAAAATGAAAAAAGTCTGTTTTGTTTGCTTAGGAAATATTTGTCGTAGTCCAATGGCTGAATTTGTGATGAAAGATTTGCTTTGTGATGATGAGCTAGTGATTGAAAGTCGTGCTACATCTAGTTGGGAGCATGGTAATCCTATTCACCATGGGACACAAGGCATTTTTAAAAAGCATCATATTGAATATGATTTCCAAAAATCATCGCAACAAATTTCACACCAAGATTTTCAGGACTTCGATGTTATTATTGGTATGGATACTAATAATGTGGCAGATTTAAAAGAAATGTCACAAGGTAGATTTGATGATAAAATCTTTCTTTTTGTAGATGGTGGTGTACCAGATCCATGGTTTACTGGTGATTTTGATGCTACCTATGATTTAGTTAAGCGCGGTTGTGAACAATGGCTAGCGCAACTAAGAAATTCTTAGAAGAGAAGTTGAGTAGAAATGAAAAAAATCGAAATAACCCGAGGACGTATTGAACTTCTGACGGTTTTAATTCTTATCATTTGTGGTTTATCGGTATTTACCTTATCGATGAAATCAAAAACAACATTGACTTATGACAATGGTAAGATCACATACACAGGTTATGTGGTTAATCATCGTATGAATGGCCAAGGTAAGTTAACTTATGAAAATGGTGATTCTTACGAAGGTAATTTTAATGATGGTGTCTTTGAAGGTCAAGGAGTTTTTACCTCACATTCTGGATGGATTTATAAGGGTGAATTTAAAAATGGCCAACCAGATGGCGAGGGAACTTTGACCGCACAAAATGGTGAGGTATACACAGGAACCTTTAAACAGGGGATTTTTCAAAAATGAGAATAAAATGGTTTTCAATGGTTAGGGTAACAGGACTTTTATTAGTTCTACTCTATCATTTCTTTAAAACAGCCTTTCCAGGTGGTTTTATTGGTGTTGATATTTTCTTTACTTTTTCAGGTTACTTGATTACAGCATTGCTGATTGATGAGTATTCGAGAAATAAGAAAATTGCTCTTTTAGGTTTTTACAAGAGACGATTCTATCGTATTGTTCCGCCATTAATTTTGATGATTTTGATTGTTATGCCATTTACGTACTTGGTTCGTAGGGACTATGTGGCAAGTATTGGCAGTCAGGTTGCTGCGGCAATTGGATTTACAACGAATTTCTTTGAAATTATTACAGGTGGTAATTACGAAACACAATTTATCCCGCACCTCTTTGTCCATACGTGGAGTTTGGCGATTGAGATGCATTTCTATTTAATCTGGGGCTTTTTGGTTTGGTTGTTAGGAAGACATCAAGATAATTTAGCAAAATTCCGTAGTTTGATTTTTGCAATCTCTGCAGCGTTTTTTGTTGGAAGTTTTCTATCAATGTTTATCCGAGCTTTCTTTGTGGATAATGTTTCGTCGATTTACTTCTCATCTTTAACGCATAGTTTTCCGTTCTTCTTAGGAGCTATGGCGGCAACGATGACTGGTATCAAAGAAACAACAATCCGTTTTAAAAAGAATGTTCGTTTATGGTCTATGAAACGTAGTATTATCACAATGCTAGTGAGCGCAGGACTTTTAGTTCTTTTGATGTTCACCTTGAAATTTGATCAACGCATTACCTATCTATTTGGTTTTGCTTTGGCAAGTTTATTTGCTACTGTGATGATTTATGCAGCGCGTGTTTTAAACGACCAAACACCAAATGCTAAAGAACCTGCAATTATTAATTACTTAGCAGATGTCAGTTATGGGGTTTATTTGTTCCACTGGCCGTTTTATATTATCTTTACACAATTGATGTCAAATGCTTTGGCTGTTCTTTTGACTGTTGTGCTTTCGTTAGCCTTTTCAACTTTATCTTACTATGTGATTGAACCTTATCTTGCTGGAAAACCAGTTAAGCCATTTGGAATTTCATTGGATTTACACCCCTATAAAAAATGGATTTATGGTGTGTCAGCTGCGCTAGGTTTGGTAACAGTGTTAACTGTTGCTACAGCGCCTGCTATGGGTAATTTTGAAACAGGACTTTTGGTTAATTCGCTTCAACAAGCACAAACGAATTTGAACCGTACTCACACTGTGACAGCAGGGGATGCGGGAGCGTTAAGTGATGTCACTGTCATTGGTGATTCTGTTGCTCTTCGCTCGAGTGCAGCATTTTCAAATTTATTACCGAATGCACAATTAGATGCAGCGGTAAGTCGTAGTTTTGATAATGCTTTTGAAATTTTCCAAAACCAAATTTCAAGTGGAACTTTGTCTAAGACAACTGTGCTTGCGATTGGTGTAAATTCTTTGGATCATTATCAAGAAGATATCCAACAATTTATCGATGCTTTGCCTGATGGTCACCGCTTAATTATCGTGACACCGTATAATGCTAGTGATGAAGCTCAGGTTAAACAAGCGCGTGATTATGAATTGAGTCTGTCAAAAACTTATGATTATATTACGATTGCCGATTGGTATAAAACGGCAACAAATCATTCAGAAATTTGGAATGGAACTGATGGTGTTCACTATAGTGATGCGAACAGCACAGGAGCAGATCTTTATGTTAAAACAATTCAAAAAGCAATTGACAAATCCGCTAAAAGACCTGCAAAGGGTGAATCTAATAGTTAATCGTTAAAAGTCAACTTTGGTTGGCTTTTTTATAATAAAACTATCATTTAATGTTAGAAGATATAACGTTAAAAAAGATGAAAAAACACCTTTACATCAGCACTTTGTAGCGTTATAATACATGTGACATAAAACGTGAGAAAAGAGGGGCTAAAGAAGTGGTTGACTTATTTTATGATGTATTGGCAAATGTCTGGATTGCTATTGCTGGAGTAGATTCACGCTGGGGTAATGAATAGGTAAAAGAGCACTGAAAAGTGCTTTTTTTAATAAATAGCGTAAATTTGTATAAATTTTCTGATAATTATGATACAATGGGTGCAAGACTATCTGAAAATATGAGGAATTTGTGATGACGTTAATTTACCAATCAACTCGCGACGAAAATAACAAAGTAACTGCTAGCCAAGCTATTTTACAAGGATTGGCAACTGACGGCGGTTTGTTTACCCCTGTATCAATTCCAGAAGTAGCATTGGATTTTGAAACTTTGAAAGATGCTTCATATCAAGAAGTAGCTAAATTAGTTCTATCAGCATTTTTGGATGATTTTACTGAAGAAGAATTAACTTATTGTATTGATTCTGCCTATGACGAAAAATTTGACACTCCCGCAATTGCTCCGGTTGTCAAATTAGGTGATCAATATAATCTTGAACTTTTCCATGGTTCAACAATCGCTTTTAAAGATATGGCTTTGTCAATCTTGCCATACCTTTTGACAACATCAGCTAAAAAGCAGGGTGTTGATAATAAAATTGTTATTTTAACAGCAACATCAGGAGATACTGGTAAAGCTGCTATGGCTGGTTTTGCAGATGTTCCAGGGACTGAAATTATTGTCTTTTATCCAAAAGATGGCGTCAGCAAAATTCAAGAGCTTCAAATGACAACGCAAACTGGTAACAATACGCATGTTGTAGCGATTACTGGTAACTTTGATGATGCTCAAACAGATGTGAAACGCATGTTTAATGATGTTGATTTACGTGAAAAACTTCTTGCGCACAAAACACAATTTTCATCAGCTAACTCAATGAATGTTGGACGTTTGGTACCGCAAGTTGTTTACTATGTTTATGCTTACGCACAACTTGTTAAAGCAGGTCATATTAAAGCGGGCGAAAAAGTTAACTTTACTGTGCCAACAGGTAACTTCGGTAACATTCTAGCAGCTTATTATGCAAGTCAAATTGGTGTTCCAGTTGGTAAACTAATCTGTGCTTCAAATGAAAATAAAGTGCTAACTGATTTCTTCACAACAGGAACTTATGATAAAAAACGTGAATTTAAAGTGACAACAAGCCCATCAATGGATATCTTGGTATCATCTAACTTGGAACGTTTGATTTTCCATCTTTTAGGTAATGATGCTGTAAAAACTAAAGCGTTGATGGAAAAGCTTGTTTCAGAAGGAGAATACACTCTTTCAGATGCTAATCAAGCTATTCTTGATATGTTTGAAGCCGGTTATGCAACAGAAGCTGAAACTTCTGCTGAAATTAAACGTGTTTATGATGCCTCTGATTATATTGAAGATCCTCATACAGCAGTTGCCTCAGCTGTTTACCAAAAATATGTGGAACGTACAGGTGATCACACTCCAACAGTTATTGCCTCAACTGCTAGCCCATACAAATTCCCACGTGTAGCGGTAGAGGCTGTTAGTGGACAAGCGCCGGCGGATGATTTTGTGGCAGTTAAAGAACTTGAAAAATTATCAGGTGTTGTTATTCCGAAAGCTGTTGACGGACTTGAAACAGCTGAAGTACGCCACAAAACAGTTGTCGCAACAAGCGATATGCAAAAAGCTGTTGAGGAGTACCTAGGGCTTTAAAAAAGCAAGAGCTGAGACTGGTTCTCGGCTTTTCTTTTTGTTACGATAGAAACATGAAACAAACAAAGAAAATTATTCGATTGGCCTTTCCAGCCATGATGGAAAATCTTTTGCAGATGCTCATGGGGGTGGTTGATAACTATCTTGTCGCACAAGTTGGTCTCATTGCTGTGTCTGGTGTCTCTGTGGCTAATAATATTATTACCATTTATCAGGCTATTTTTATTGCTCTTGGTGCAGCGGTCTCAAGTTTGGTTGCTAAGAGCATTGGAGAAAAAAATGCTAAAAAATCTCTCCATTATCAATCTGAGTCTTTGCTTATTACTTTAGGTTTAAGTTTAGCTCTTGGCTTAATTTCTATTGTATTTGGAAAGGCGATTCTGACTTGGCTCGGCACTGAAGAAGCTGTTACTCAAGCTGGTGGTTTATATCTTGCTATTGTGGGAGGTTTGATTTTTAGTTTGGGGTTAATGACGACCTTGAGCGCGTTTTTGCGAGCACTAGGGAAACCACAACTTCCGATGTACATCAGCTTATTGACAAACGTTTTGAATGCTGGCTTGTCAGCTATAGCTGTATTTGTTTTTCATTGGGGAATTATTGGTGTTGCATGTTCAACGGTCTTATCGCGCTTAGTTGGGACCTTGATGTTAGCGAGCCAGTTACCAATTAAAAAGATCATTAAAAATATCAGGTGGACCTTGGATCGTGACTTGGTAAAAATTGCTTTGCCCGCTGCCGGTGAACGTTTGATGATGCGTGCTGGAGATGTTGTTATTGTGGCTATTATCGTTAAGTTTGGGACAGAAGTGGTAGCAGGAAATGCTATCGGTGAGACCTTAACCCAATTTAACTATATGCCAGGAATGGGAGTTGCTACAGCTACGGTGATTCTTGTAGCTCATAGTCTTGGAAAGAAAAATGTTCAAGAAATCAAGCAGCTGGTAAGAGAATCTTATCTAATTTCGGTTATGCTCATGCTTTTGGTTGGTGCTACAGTATTCTTTTCGGGTGGCTATTTAACACACTTATTTACTAATAACCAAGCGGCTTTAACTGCAAGTCTTGTTGTTTTGTTTTATTCTTTTATTGGTGGGCCGGCAACTGCAGGAACATTGATATTTACGGCAGCTTGGCAAGGTTTAGGGAATGCAAAGTTACCATTTTATGCAACCACTTTTGGTATGTGGGTTATCCGAATTATTTCGGGTTACGTACTTGGTGTAAGCATGAATTTGGGTTTAACGGGAGTTTGGTTAGCGACAGTAGCAGACAATATTTTCCGTTGGATTTTTCTATACATCCTCTATCGAAAATATATAAAGAAATTACAAGAATCTACTATTAAATAACATAAATTTTGACCAGATATAAATCTGGTTTTTTTATTGAAAAAATGAAAGGAACTGCTGAAAACATTTTCTTCTAAAAAATTGGAAAAAAAGGGTGCAAAATCCTTGCAAACCACTGTTAAATCTGATATTATATACTGGTGCTGTTAATACAGTGACTTTAGCTATGATACAAGAGGTTGCGACACGCTCGGTTGCATTGCCACGCAAAAGACGTGTTGGTTTTCTTGAGGAGCTAGCCTATTATCTTAAATAGACGAAAAGGAGAAAAAGATGGCAAACAAAAAAATCCGTATCCGTTTGAAAGCATACGAACATCGTACACTTGACACAGCGGCAGAAAAAATTGTTGAAACTGCAACACGTACAGGTGCTTCAGTAGCTGGACCAGTTCCACTTCCAACTGAACGTAGCTTGTACACAATTATTCGTGCGACTCACAAATATAAAGATTCTCGCGAACAATTCGAAATGCGTACTCACAAACGCTTGATCGATATCATCAACCCAACTCAAAAAACAGTTGATGCTTTGATGAAATTGGATCTTCCAAGTGGTGTTAACGTAGAAATCAAACTTTAATAAGGATTTGATTCTTGAGCACAAAAAACGCTCGTTAAAAACTTTTTTGAGCATAAAAAACGCTCATTAAAAACTTTTTAAATAAATAAAGTAAAGGAAATATTTTCTCATGACAAAAGGAATCTTAGGGAAAAAAGTGGGAATGACTCAAATCTTCACTGAATCTGGTGAATTCATCCCTGTTACTGTCATCGAAGCAACTCCAAACGTTGTGCTTCAAGTGAAAACTGTTGAAACAGACGGTTATGAAGCTGTTCAAGTTGGTTTTGACGACAAACGTGAAGTATTGAGCAACAAACCTGCCAAAGGCCATGTAGCAAAAGCTAACACAGCTCCTAAGCGCTTCATTCGTGAATTCAAAAACATTGAAGGCTTGGAAGTTGGTCAAGAAATCACAGTTGATACATTCGAAGCTGGAGATGTTGTTGATGTAACTGGTACATCTAAAGGTAAAGGTTTCCAAGGTGTTATCAAACGCCATGGTCAAGCTCGTGGACCAATGGCTCACGGTTCTCGTTATCACCGTCGTCCAGGTTCTATGGGACCTGTTGCGCCTAACCGTGTTTTCAAAAATAAACACTTGGCAGGACGTATGGGTGGTAACCGTGTGACAATCCAAAACCTTGAAGTTGTCCAAGTTATCCCAGAGAAAAACGTTATCCTTATCAAAGGTAACGTACCAGGTGCTAAGAAATCTCTTATCACTATCAAATCAGCAGTTAAGGCTGCTAAATAATAAGAAAGGAGAAAACAGTTAAAATGGCAAACGTAAAACTATTTGACCAAACTGGTAAAGAAGTTAGCTCAGTTGAATTGAACGACGCTATCTTCGGTATCGAACCAAACGAATCAGTAGTGTTTGATGTTGTTATCAGCCAACGCGCTAGCCTTCGCCAAGGTACTCACGCAGTTAAAAACCGCTCTGCAGTATCTGGTGGTGGTCGTAAACCATGGCGTCAAAAAGGAACTGGACGCGCTCGTCAAGGTTCTATCCGCTCACCACAATGGCGTGGTGGTGGTGTAGTCTTCGGACCAACTCCACGTTCATACGGATACAAACTTCCACAAAAAGTTCGTCGCCTTGCATTGAAATCAGTTTACTCAGCTAAAGTTGCTGAAGAAAAATTTGTAGCTGTAGAAAGCCTTTCATTTGCAGCTCCAAAAACTGCTGAATTCGCAAACGTACTTTCAGCTCTTAACGTTGACTCAAAAGTACTTGTAATCCTTGAAGAAGGTAATGAATTTGCAGCTCTTTCTGCACGTAACCTTCCAAACGTTAAAGTTGCAACTGCAACAACTGCAAGTGTTCTTGATATCGTAAACAGCGACAAACTTCTTGTTACTAAAGAAGCAATCTCTACAATCGAGGAGGTTCTTGCATAATGAATTTGTACGACGTAATCAAAAAACCAGTTATCACTGAAAAATCAATGTACGACCTCGAAGCAGGTAAATATACATTTGAAGTTGACTCTCGTGCGCACAAACTTTTGATCAAACAAGCTGTTGAAGCTGCTTTTGATGGAGTTAAAGTTGCAAACGTGAACACTGTAACTGTTAAACCAAAAGCTAAACGTGTTGGTCGTTACACTGGTTTCACTTCAAAAACTAAAAAAGCTATCATCACTCTTACAGCTGATTCTAAAGCAATCGAGTTGTTTGCAGCTGAAGCTGAATAATCTAAGGAGGAAATAACGTGGGTATTAAAGCTTATAAACCAACGACAAATGGTCGTCGTAATATGACTTCTTTGGATTTTGCTGAAATCACTACAAGCACTCCTGAGAAATCATTGCTTGTTTCACTTAAAAACAAAGCTGGTCGTAACAACAACGGTCGCATCACTGTTCGTCACCAAGGTGGCGGTCACAAACGTCACTACCGTTTGATCGACTTCAAACGTAACAAAGATGGCGTTGAAGCAGTTGTTAAAACTATCGAGTACGATCCAAACCGTACAGCAAACATCGCTCTTGTACACTACACTGATGGTGTGAAAGCTTACATCCTTGCACCTAAAGGTCTTGAAGTTGGTCAACGTATCGTTTCAGGCCCAGATGCAGATATCAAAGTTGGTAATGCTCTTCCACTTGCTAACATCCCTGTTGGTACAGTTATTCACAACATCGAACTTCAACCAGGTAAAGGTGCTGAATTGATTCGTGCCGCTGGTGCATCTGCACAAGTACTTGGTCAAGAAGGTAAATATGTTCTTGTACGTCTTCAATCAGGCGAAGTTCGTATGATTCTTGGAACTTGCCGTGCTACAATCGGTACAGTTGGTAACGAACAACAAGTTCTTGTTAACCTTGGTAAAGCTGGTCGCAGCCGTTGGATGGGTGTCCGTCCTACAGTTCGTGGTTCTGTAATGAACCCTAATGATCACCCACACGGTGGTGGTGAAGGTAAAGCACCAGTTGGACGTAAAGCGCCATCTACTCCTTGGGGTAAACCTGCGCTTGGTCTTAAAACTCGTAACAAAAAAGCTAAATCTGACAAGCTTATCGTTCGTCGTCGTAACGACAAATAATCTGTTAGTCGCTTAGTTTAATAAACATCCGCCAGCTCGGTAGTGTGCATTTATGCACACAGGCCGCTGTGGTACTATATTTTAAAGGAGAAAACTACAAAATGGGACGTAGTCTTAAAAAAGGACCTTTCGTCGATGAGCATTTGATGAAAAAAGTTGAAGCTCAAGCAAATGACGAAAAGAAAAAAGTAATTAAAACTTGGTCACGTCGTTCAACGATTTTTCCAAGTTTCATCGGTTATACAATCGCAGTTTATGATGGACGTAAACACGTACCAGTTTACATCCAAGAAGACATGGTAGGTCACAAACTTGGTGAATTCGCACCAACTCGTACTTACAAAGGTCACGCAGCTGACGATAAGAAAACACGTCGTTAATAGGAGGAGGACACAATGGCAGAAATTACTTCAGCTAAAGCAATGGCTCGTACAGTCCGTGTTTCACCTCGTAAAACACGTCTTGTACTTGATCTTATCCGTGGTAAGAATGTTGCTGACGCAATCGCAATCTTGAAATTCACTCCAAACAAAGCAGCTCGTGTAGTTGAAAAAGTTCTTAACTCTGCTATCGCTAATGCAGAAAACAACTTTGGTTTGGAAAAAGCTAACTTGGTAGTATCTGAAACTTTCGCAAACGAAGGACCAACAATGAAACGTTTCCGTCCACGTGCTAAAGGTTCAGCTTCACCAATCAACAAACGCACAACTCACGTAACAGTAGTTGTGTCAGAAAAATAAGGAGGTAAAATCGTGGGTCAAAAAGTACATCCAATTGGTATGCGTGTCGGAATCATCCGTGATTGGGATGCGAAATGGTATGCTGAAAAAGAATACGCGGATTACCTTCATGAAGATCTTGCAATCCGCAAATTCATCCAAACAGAATTGGCAGACGCTTCAGTTTCACGTATTGAAATTGAACGTGCTGTAAATAAAGTAATTGTTTCACTTCACACTGCAAAACCTGGTATGGTTATCGGTAAAGGTGGAGCTAACGTTGACGCTCTTCGCGTTAAACTTAATAAATTGACAGGAAAACAAGTTCACATCAACATCGTTGAAATCAAACAACCTGATTTGGACGCACACCTTGTTGGTGAAAACATTGCACGTCAACTTGAACAACGTGTTGCTTTCCGTCGTGCTCAAAAACAAGCTATCCAACGTACAATGCGTGCAGGTGCTAAAGGTATCAAAACTCAAGTATCTGGTCGTTTGAACGGTGCTGATATCGCTCGTGCTGAAGGTTACTCAGAAGGAACTGTTCCACTTCACACACTTCGTGCAGATATCGACTACGCTTGGGAAGAAGCTGACACTACTTACGGTAAACTTGGTGTTAAAGTTTGGATCTACCGTGGTGAAGTTCTTCCAGCTCGTAAAAACACTAAAGGAGGCAAATAACAAATGTTAGTACCTAAACGTGTTAAACACCGTCGCGAATTCCGTGGAAAAATGCGCGGTGAAGCTAAAGGTGGTAAAGAAGTCGCATTCGGTGAATACGGTCTTCAAGCTACTACTAGCCACTGGATCACAAACCGTCAAATCGAAGCTGCCCGTATCGCAATGACTCGTTACATGAAACGTGGTGGTAAAGTTTGGATTAAAATCTTCCCACACAAATCATACACTGCTAAAGCTATCGGTGTACGTATGGGTTCTGGTAAAGGGGCACCTGAAGGTTGGGTAGCACCAGTTAAACGTGGTAAAGTTATGTTCGAAATCGCTGGTGTATCTGAAGAAGTTGCACGTGAAGCACTTCGTCTTGCTAGCCACAAATTGCCAGTTAAGACTAAATTCGTGAAACGTGAAGCAGAATAAGGAGAAATCATGAAACTTCAAGAAATTAAAGATTTTGTTAAAGAGCTTCGTGGTCTTTCTCAAGAAGAACTTGCTAAGAAAGAAAACGAACTTAAGAAAGAACTTTTCGATCTTCGTTTCCAAGCTGCAGCAGGTCAACTTGATCAAACTGCTCGTTTGAACGAAGTTAAAAAACAAATTGCACGTGTTAAAACAGTGCAATCTGAAAAGAAATAATAGATTGGGAAAGGAGAAATTCTAATAATGGAACGTAATCAACGTAAAACCCTTGTTGGACGCGTAGTATCTGACAAAATGGATAAAACAATCACTGTTGTAGTTGAAACTAAACGTAACCACCCAGTCTATGGTAAACGTATCAACTATTCTAAAAAATACAAAGCACATGATGAAAACAACGTTGCTAAAGAAGGCGATATCGTTCGTATCATGGAAACTCGTCCACTTTCAGCTACAAAACACTTCCGTCTTGTAGAAGTTGTGGAAGAAGCTGTTATTATCTAATCAAACTAAAAGGAGAAATTTGAAATGATTCAACAAGAAACTCGCTTGAAAGTTGCTGATAATAGCGGTGCTCGTGAGATCTTGACTATCAAAGTTCTTGGTGGTTCAGGACGTAAATTCGCTAACATCGGTGACGTAATCGTTGCTTCTGTAAAACAAGCTACTCCTGGTGGAGCTGTTAAAAAAGGTGATGTCGTAAAAGCTGTAGTTGTTCGTACTAAATCAGGTGCACGCCGTCCAGACGGTTCATACATCAAATTTGACGACAACGCTGCAGTAATTATCCGTGATGACAAAACTCCTCGCGGAACTCGTATCTTCGGCCCTGTTGCACGTGAATTGCGTGAAGGTGGCTTCATGAAGATCGTATCACTTGCACCAGAAGTACTTTAATTCATAAACACAAACTAAGTCCCCTGCTTTTGCAGGGTGCCCATTAGGGCGTAAGAAATAATAGGAGAAAAACCAAATGTTTGTAAAAAAAGGCGATAAAGTTCGCGTTATTGCTGGTAAGGACAAAGGCGTTGAAGCTGTAGTTCTTAAAGCCCTTCCTAAAGTCAACAAAGTTGTTGTTGAAGGTGTTGCTATTGTTAAAAAACATCAAAAACCAAACAACGTAAACCCTCAAGGTGCTATCGTGGAAAAAGAAGCACCGATTCATGTGTCTAACGTTCAAGTTCTTGACAAAAATGGTGTTGCAGGACGTGTTGGTTACAAAGTTGTAGACGGCAAAAAAGTTCGTTACAACAAAAAATCAGGCGAAGTGCTTGATTAATCACGAAGGAAAGGAGAAAGTATATAATGGCAAATCGCTTAAAAGAAAAATACACTAACGAAGTAGTTCCTGCTTTGACTGAAAAATTCAACTACACTTCAGTTATGGCTGTCCCAAAAGTTGAGAAAATCGTTCTTAACATGGGTGTTGGTGATGCTGTAAATAACGCTAAAAATCTTGAAAAAGCTGCTGCTGAATTGGCACTTATTTCAGGTCAAAAACCATTGATTACTAAAGCTAAGAAATCAATCGCTGGCTTCCGTCTTCGTGAAGGTGTAGCGATCGGTGCAAAAGTTACCCTTCGTGGTGAACGTATGTACGAATTCTTAGATAAATTGGTAACTGTTTCACTTCCACGTGTACGTGACTTCCACGGTGTTCCAACAAAATCATTTGACGGACGTGGTAACTACACACTTGGTGTGAAAGAACAATTGATCTTCCCAGAAATCAACTTTGATGATGTTGATAAAGTACGTGGTCTTGATATTGTTATCGTAACTACTGCTAACACTGACGAAGAAGGTCGTGAATTGCTTAAGGGCCTTGGAATGCCTTTTGCAAAATAATTTAGGAGGTAAATCAATTGGCTAAAAAATCTATGATTGCTAAGAATCATCGCCCTGCGAAATTCTCTACGCAAGCTTACACTCGTTGCGAACGTTGTGGCCGTCCACACTCAGTTTACCGCAAATTCAAACTTTGCCGTGTTTGCTTCCGTGAGTTAGCTTACAAAGGACAAATCCCAGGCGTTACCAAAGCTTCTTGGTAAGTCGATGATATAAGAAACCAGACTGAACTAGCCAAAGTGGTAAGTTGTTTTAACAATTTTCTGCTTGGCACCGTTCATGATGGGTTCAAGAATATTGCTTGAACAAAATTAAGCCCTAGGGCGACATTAACTAGCAAGTGAACACATTCAAACTACTAGTAAGAGGAGAATATATAAATGGTTATGACTGACCCAATTGCAGACTTTTTGACACGCATTCGTAATGCTAACCAAGCAAAACACGAAGTGCTTGAAGTACCTGCATCAAACATCAAAAAAGGTATTGCTGAAATCCTTAAACGCGAAGGTTTCGTGAAAAACGTTGAAGTTATCGAAGACGATAAACAAGGTATCATCCGTGTATTCCTTAAATACGGACAAAACGGTGAACGTGTTATCACTAACTTGAAACGTATTTCTAAACCAGGTCTTCGTGTTTACGCAAAACGTGAAGATGTTCCTAAAGTTCTTAACGGACTTGGAATTGCAATTATTTCTACATCAGAAGGTCTTTTGACTGACAAAGAAGCTCGTCAAAAGAACGTTGGTGGAGAGGTTATTGCTTACGTTTGGTAAGATAAAAACTTCACTTCAATTTTCATTGAAGAAAGTTTCTTACTTAATAATGGACTATAATACAGCTACTGTATATTAGTCGCCCCGTGAAAACTCGTCGCTTTATGCGGCTTGACAATTTAACAGGAGAAAATAAAACTATGTCACGTATTGGTAATAAAGTTATCAACTTGCCTGCTGGTGTAGAAGTTACTAACAACAACAATGTAGTAACTGTTAAAGGACCTAAAGGCGAACTCACTCGTGAGTTTAACAAAAACATTGAAATCAAAGTTGAAGGAACTGAAGTTTCACTTCACCGTCCAAACGACTCAAAAGAAATGAAAACAATCCATGGTACAGCTCGTGCTAACTTGAACAACATGGTAATTGGTGTTTCTGAAGGTTTCAAAAAAGAACTTGAAATGCGCGGGGTTGGTTACCGTGCACAACTTCAAGGTTCAAAACTTGTACTTTCTGTAGGTAAATCTCACCAAGACGAAGTAGAAGCTCCAGAAGGAATTTCATTTGAAGTACCATCTGCAACTTCAATCGTCGTTAACGGTATCAGCAAAGAAGTTGTTGGTCAAACAGCTGCTTACATCCGTAGCCTTCGTGCTCCAGAACCTTACAAAGGTAAAGGTATCCGTTACGTTGGTGAATACGTACGTCGTAAAGAAGGTAAAACAGGTAAATAATAGTTTATGGGATGTTTTGCGAGATCTATTCTCGCAGCACTCATATGCTAACATTTATAAAAACAATGTCGTTTTGACATTAATCAATTAATTAAGAGGTGAAAATTGTGATTTCGAAACCAGATAAAAACAAAATCCGCCAAAAACGCCACCGTCGCGTTCGCGGTAAACTCTCTGGAACTGCTGATCGCCCACGTTTGAACGTTTTCCGTTCTAATACAGGCATCTACGCTCAAGTTATTGATGACGTAGCGGGTGTAACGCTCGCAAGTGCATCAACTCTTGATAAAGAAGTTTCTAAAGGAACTAAAACAGAACAAGCCGTTGTTGTCGGTAAACTTGTTGCTGAACGCGCAGTAGCTAAAGGTATTTCTGAAGTGGTGTTTGACCGCGGTGGATATCTCTATCACGGACGTGTTAAAGCTTTGGCTGACTCAGCTCGTGAAAACGGATTGAAATTCTAATAGGGAGGACACTTAATAATGGCATTTAAAGATAATGCAGTTGAACTTGAAGAACGCGTTGTTGCGATCAACCGTGTTACAAAAGTTGTTAAAGGTGGACGTCGTCTTCGCTTTGCTGCTCTTGTAGTTGTTGGTGACCGTAATGGTCGTGTAGGTTTCGGTACTGGTAAAGCTCAAGAAGTACCAGAAGCTATTCGTAAAGCTGTTGAAGACGCTAAGAAAAACTTGATCGAAGTACCTATGGTTGGTACAACAATTCCTCACGAAGTTCGTTCAGAATTTGGTGGAGCTAAAGTATTGTTGAAACCTGCTGTAGAAGGTGCTGGGGTTGCTGCTGGTGGTGCTGTTCGTGCCGTCATCGAATTGGCCGGTGTTGCAGATGTTACATCTAAATCACTTGGTTCAAACACTCCAATCAACATTGTTCGCGCAACTGTTGAAGGTTTGAAACAACTTAAACGTGCAGAAGACGTTGCTGCTCTTCGCGGTGTTTCAGTTTCTGATTTAGCATAAGAAAGGGGATAATAATGGCTCAAATTAAAATTACTTTGACTAAGTCTCCAATCGGACGCATTCCTGCACAACGTAAAACAGTTGCTGCTCTTGGACTTGGTAAATTACATAGCTCAGTTGTCAAAGAAGACACTCCAGCTATCCGTGGAATGGTTACTTCAGTTTCACACTTGGTAACTGTTGAAGATGTTAAATAATTAACATTAAATAAATTTTAGGTTTAAGTCGCAAGGGGTACTCTTGCGACTTAAACTAGATATTAGTATAGGCGAGTTTCTATGGGGAGTCCTTTCCCCTCATAGAGGCGCTAGCATTTTACAAAAAAGG
The DNA here is from genome assembly GCF_016461705.1 of Streptococcus vicugnae. Taxonomy (GTDB): domain Bacteria; phylum Bacillota; class Bacilli; order Lactobacillales; family Streptococcaceae; genus Streptococcus; species Streptococcus vicugnae. Next base: position 41,872 of record NZ_JAEMHW010000008.1, read on the forward strand.
AGAAAATAATAATGAAACTTCATGAACTTAAACCTGCTGAAGGTTCTCGTAAAGTACGTAACCGTGTAGGTCGTGGTACATCATCTGGTAACGGTAAAACTGCAGGACGCGGTCAAAAAGGTCAAAAAGCTCGTAGCGGTGGTAAAGTACGTCTTGGTTTTGAAGGTGGACAAACTCCATTGTTCCGTCGTATGCCAAAACGTGGTTTCTTGAACGTTAACGCTAAAGAATACGCTCTTGTAAACCTTGACCAACTTAACGTTTTCGAAGATGGTACAGAAGTAACTCCAGTTGTTCTTAAAGAAGCTGGAATCATTCGTGCTGAAAAATCAGGCGTTAAAGTTCTTGGTAACGGCGAATTGACTAAAAAATTGACTGTTAAAGCAGCTAAATTCTCTAAATCTGCTGAAGCAGCTATCACTGCAAAAGGTGGTTCAATCGAAGTCATCTAATTAAGGAGGACTCGGTATGTTCTTTAAATTACTTAAAGATGCACTAAAGGTAAAAAATGTTAGAAATAAAATTTTCTTTACACTTTTTATCATCTTTGTTTTCCGTGTTGGAACACATATTACTGTGCCAGGTATCAATGCTAAAAGTCTTGATCAACTAGGTGAACTTCCCTTTCTAAATATGTTGAACCTTGTTTCTGGTAATGCTATGAGTAACTTCTCTGTATTCTCAATGGGTGTTAGCCCGTACATCACAGCATCTATCATTGTTCAGCTGTTGCAAATGGATATCTTGCCTAAGTTTGTTGAATGGAGCAAACAAGGTGAAGTTGGGCGTCGTAAGTTAAATCAAGCGACTCGTTATATTTCACTTGTCTTGGCTTTCATTCAATCAATCGGGATTACAGCAGGCTTTAATACTTTATCAAGTATTTCATTGGTGTCAACACCAAATGTTAAAACATACATTCTAATTGGTGCTTTGTTAACTACTGGTAGTATGATTGTGACATGGCTCGGTGAACAAATCACCGACAAAGGTTTCGGAAATGGTGTTTCAATGATTATCTTCGCGGGTATCATTTCATCAATTCCAAATGCTATTTCAACAATCTATGAAGATTTCTTTGTAAACGTTCGTTCAAGTGATTTAATATCTTCATATATCTTTGTAGCTTTGTTGATTGTAGCTGTATTGGCAATTGTGTTCTTTACAACCTTTGTCCAACAAGCAGAATATAAAATTCCAATCCAATATACAAAATTGGTTCAAGGTGCACCAACAAGTTCTTATCTTCCTTTAAAAATTAATCCGGCTGGCGTCATTCCCGTTATCTTTGCCAGTTCGATTACAACGATTCCAAGTACGATTATTCCGTTGATTTCAAATGGACATGATATTCCTTGGCTTACAACTCTAGAATCATATTTGAATTACCAAACACCGATCGGAATGGTAATTTACGCAGTACTAATTATTTTATTCTCATTCTTCTATACTTTTGTTCAAGTTAATCCTGAAAAAACAGCAGAAAACTTGCAAAAAGGTGCGTCATATATTCCTAGTGTTCGACCTGGACGCGAAACAGAAGAATATCTTTCTTCATTATTGAAGAAATTAGCTACTGTAGGTTCAATTTTCTTGGCGTTTATTTCATTAACACCAATTATTGCACAACAAGCAATGAACTTATCTAGCAGTATTGCTCTTGGAGGAACAAGTCTTCTTATCTTGATTTCAACAGGTATTGAAGGAATGAAACAACTTGAAGGTTATCTCTTGAAGAGACAGTATGTTGGTTTCATGAACACAGCAGAATAGAATATAGGTTGACCTAGTCAACCTTTCTATTTTGTTTTTGAATAAGTTTAGCACTTCGGTGTTAAATTTATTTAAAAACAAAATAAGGAGAGTATCATGAATCTTTTAATCATGGGTTTACCAGGGGCTGGTAAAGGGACTCAAGCAGCAAAAATCGTTGAAGAATTCGGCGTTGCACACATTTCTACCGGAGATATGTTCCGTGCTGCAATGGCAAACAAAACTGAAATGGGTGTTCTTGCTAAATCATTCATCGATAAAGGTGAACTTGTACCTGACGAAGTAACTAACGGTATTGTTAAAGAACGTTTGGCACAAGCTGATATCGCTGAAAAAGGTTTCTTGCTTGATGGTTACCCACGTACTATCGAACAAGCACATGCTTTGGATGAAACACTTAAAAATTTGGATCTTAAATTAGACGGTGTTATTAACATTGATGTTAATCCAGACAGCTTGATTGAACGCTTATCTGGCCGCTTTATTTGCCGTTCTTGTGGAGCAACATACCACAAAGTATTCAATCCAACAAAAGTTGAAGGAACTTGTGATGCATGTGGCGGACATGAATTCTACCAACGTGAAGATGACAAACCTGAAACTGTAAAACGTCGTCTTGATGTTAATATTGCTCAAGGTGCACCAATCATTGAACACTATCGTAAAGCTGGTATTGTTTTTGATATTCAAGGTAACCAAGACATCAATGATGTATTTGCTGACATTGAAAAAGCAATCTCATCATTAAAATAATTTAAGAGTTTCTACTTGCACAAGTAGAAGAGTCGTGATATAATAGGCTAGTCTGGCTTATAATTGTTACCTCTGTACTCAGAGGACATCAAATCGAAATTTAGGGGGTACTTTTGCGTGGCAAAAGAAGATGTGATTGAAATTGAAGGTAAAGTTGTTGAGACGATGCCTAACGCTATGTTTACTGTTGAATTAGAAAATGGACACCAAATCTTGGCAACTGTATCAGGAAAAATCCGTAAAAACTACATTCGTATTTTGGTAGGTGACCGTGTTACTGTTGAAATGAGTCCATACGATTTAACACGTGGACGTATCACATACCGCTTTAAATAATCGAAATAATTGGAGGGATTAAAAAATGAAGGTAAGACCATCAGTCAAACCAATTTGCGAATACTGTAAAGTTATTCGTCGTAACGGTCGTGTTATGGTAATTTGTCCATCAAATCCAAAACACAAACAACGTCAAGGATAATATAGAAAGGAGAAAAAATGGCTCGTATTGCTGGAGTTGATATTCCAAATGAAAAACGTGTAGTAATTTCACTTACTTATGTATATGGTATCGGTCTTGCAACTTCTAAGAAAATCTTAGCAGCTGCTGGTGTTTCTGAAGACATCCGTGTTAAAGATTTGACATCAGATCAAGAAGATGCTATCCGTCGTGAAGTTGATGCAATTAAAGTTGAAGGTGACCTTCGTCGTGAAGTGAACATGAACATCAAACGCTTGATGGAAATTGGTTCATACCGTGGTATCCGTCACCGTCGTGGACTTCCTGTCCGTGGTCAAAACACTAAAAATAACGCTCGCACTCGTAAAGGTAAAGCAGTTGCGATTGCTGGTAAGAAAAAATAAAATAGGAGGTAAAAAAATTGGCTAAACCAACACGTAAACGTCGTGTGAAAAAGAACATCGAATCTGGTGTTGCTCATATTCACGCTACATTCAATAACACTATTGTTATGATTACAGATGTGCATGGTAATGCAATTGCTTGGTCATCAGCTGGTGCTCTTGGATTCAAAGGTTCTCGTAAATCTACTCCATTCGCTGCACAAATGGCTGCTGAAGCTGCTGCTAAATCTGCACAAGAACATGGTCTTAAAACTGTTGAAGTTACTGTAAAAGGTCCTGGTTCAGGTCGTGAGTCTGCTATTCGTGCTCTTGCTGCTGCTGGTCTTGAAGTGACTTCAATCCGTGACGTTACTCCTGTGCCACACAATGGTGCTCGTCCTCCAAAACGTCGTCGTGTGTAATCATAATTGTTAATAGTACACAAGATTCGTTTCGAGGGAGTATAATAAATGATTGAGTTTGAAAAACCAATAATAACAAAAATTGATGAAAATAAAGATTACGGCAGATTTGTCATCGAACCACTTGAACGTGGATACGGGACAACTCTAGGTAATTCTCTTCGTCGTGTACTCTTGTCTTCACTCCCAGGTGCGGCAGTAACATCAATTAAAATTGATGGAGTACTCCACGAATTTGACACTATTCCAGGTGTACGCGAAGATGTTATGCAAATCATCCTTAATATTAAAGGACTTGCAGTAAAATCTTATGTTGATGATGAAAAAATTATCGAACTTGATGTTGAAGGCCCAGCAGAAGTTACTGCAGGAGATATTTTAACAGATAGCGATGTTGAAATCGTCAACCCAGACCACTATCTCTTTACAATCGCTGAAGGACACAGTTTGAAAGCTACAATGACTGTTGCTAAAAAACGTGGTTACGTTCCAGCAGAAGGTAATAAAAAAGAAGATGCTCCAGTGGGAACATTGGCTGTAGACTCTATCTACACACCAGTGAAAAAAGTTAATTATCAAGTTGAACCTGCTCGCGTAGGTAGCAATGATGGCTTTGATAAATTAACAATCGAAATCATGACAAATGGCACAATCATTCCTGAAGATGCTTTAGGTCTATCTGCGCGCGTTTTGATCGAACACTTGAATTTGTTTACTGACCTTACTGAAGTGGCTAAAAACACTGATGTGATGAAAGAAACTGAAAAAGTTAACGATGAAAAAGTGCTTGACCGTACTATCGAAGAACTTGATTTGTCAGTCCGCTCATATAACTGTCTTAAACGTGCAGGTATCAACACTGTATTTGATTTGACAGAAAAAACTGAGCCTGAAATGATGAAAGTCCGTAACCTTGGTCGTAAGAGCCTTGAAGAAGTCAAAGTTAAACTTGCTGATCTTGGACTCGGACTCAAAAACGATAAATAATATAGGAGGATAAAATGGCTTACCGTAAACTAGGACGCACTAGCTCACAACGTAAAGCAATGCTTCGTGATTTGACAACAGATCTTTTGATTAACGAATCTATTGTAACTACAGAAGCTCGTGCTAAAGAAATCCGCAAAACAGTTGAAAAAATGATTACTTTAGGTAAACGTGGTGATCTTCATGCTCGTCGTCAAGCTGCTGCTTTCGTTCGCAATGAAATTGCATCTGAAAACTTTGATGAAGCTACTGAAAAATACACTTCACAAACAGCACTTCAAAAACTTTTCGATGAAATCGCACCACGTTACGCAGAACGCAACGGTGGATACACTCGTATTCTTAAAACTGAACCTCGCCGTGGTGATGCTGCTCCAATGGCAATCATTGAATTAGTATAATTTTTATCAATTTTGTTGAGTGTTATGATGATGGAACTCTAGGGTTCTTAGTCTAGCTCTGGTCTACCGCTGGGGATTTTCCCTAGCGGGAACACTCATCATATTGGTGATTTAGTAACGCTTGTTTACGAAATGTCTCTAGTTTAGAAACACTTCGTAAGCAGGCGTTTTTATACTTTATTTATTACATTACTACCTAAGTCGCTCAGAAACGCTCAAAATTGCTTTATAACAGCTCCTAATATTACAAATGAGGGAAATGGTATAAGACCTTTCAGAGAACGCTATATGGCCTTTGTAGACGTCAATATCAAAAAATCCGATTAACAGAGTATAAAAATTGCCTAAATGGGATAAAATCCGTCTTTACACTTCGTTTAATCTCCTACTAGAATCGAAAGTAGTGATTCTTGAGTTGGTGAGGTAGTTATAACATCTAAGCACAAAAAATTATCTGTATTAGATGAGTAAGATTAGTTTAATAAGCAGCTAAGGCAGCAATGAGGGACGTTCGCGGATAGGTAAAATTAATTTTTTCCTGATAAGCTAAGTGCGGAAAAGTAAAAAGGAAAGCTTTGGGTGGAGAATGACGGTGATAAAGTCATAAAATAGTCAAATAAGAGAGTAGAAAGAGTATTCCATCAAAATTTAAACGCCTGAAAGAATGCCTATCATGACAGATTTTATGACAGTATTACAAAAAAATATCAAAAACTATCAAAAAAGTGTTGACAGTGTAAATTAAGTTTAGTATACTAAATAAGCTGTTGTTTGAAGCAGCTAACATTTCAAACAGCTTTGAAAAAACTTAAAAAAGTTCTTGACAAAGCGAGTTA
>NZ_JAEMHW010000009.1 GCF_016461705.1 Streptococcus vicugnae
TCAATCATAGTTAAGTGACGATAGCCTAGGAGATACACCTGTTCCCATGCCGAACACAGAAGTTAAGCCCTAGCACGCCTGATGTAGTTGGGGGTTGCCCCCTGTTAGATATGGTAGTCGCTTAGCAAAAGGGAGTTTAGCTCAGCTGGGAGAGCATCTGCCTTACAAGCAGAGGGTCAGCGGTTCGATCCCGTTAACTCCCATTATATGCGGGTGTAGTTTAGTGGTAAAACTACAGCCTTCCAAGCTGTTGTCGCGAGTTCGATTCTCGTCACCCGCTTTATTGATAATTTGGCTTACCCAAGTTTTCTTGGGCGCATAGCTCAGCTGGTTAGAGCGCACGCCTGATAAGCGTGAGGTCGGTGGTTCGAGTCCACTTGTGCCCATTTATTAATATGGTCCGTTGGTCAAGGGGTTAAGACACCGCCTTTTCACGGCGGTAACACGGGTTCGAATCCCGTACGGACTATTATATTTATGGAGGATTACCCAAGTCCGGCTGAAGGGAACGGTCTTGAAAACCGTCAGGCGTGTAAAAGCGTGCGTGGGTTCGAATCCCACATCCTCCTTTCATATTGTTAACGCGGGATGGAGCAGCTCGGTAGCTCGTCGGGCTCATAACCCGAAGGTCGTAGGTTCAAATCCTGCTCCCGCAATAGTTTGGCTCGGTAGCTCAGTTGGTAGAGCAATGGATTGAAGCTCCATGTGTCGGCGGTTCGATTCCGTCTCGCGCCATTAAAACTTAATATTTTGGAAGGGTAGCGAAGAGGCTAAACGCGGCGGACTGTAAATCCGCTCCTTCGGGTTCGGGGGTTCGAATCCCTCCCCTTCCATATTACGGGCATAGTTTAAAGGTAGAACTAAGGTCTCCAAAACCTTCAGTGTGGGTTCAATTCCTACTGCCCGTGTTAAAAATATGGCGAATGTGGTGAAGTGGTTAACACACCAGATTGTGGCTCTGGCACGCGTGGGTTCGATTCCCATCATTCGCCTTTATATTATTGGGGTATAGCCAAGCGGTAAGGCAAGGGACTTTGACTCCCTCATGCGTTGGTTCGAATCCAGCTACCCCAGTTACTTGCCGGCGTGGCGGAATTGGCAGACGCGCTGGACTCAAAATCCAGTGTCCGCAAGGACGTGCCGGTTCGACCCCGGCCGCCGGTATAGTTGATTTGACAAGGTTTTTAGACCTTGTCTTTTCTTTTTTCTTTTCAAAATTTGAGACTAAAGTTACTAAAAATTTCTAGTTTTTTATTTTTTAGATGGTAATTTCAGCTTATAAAAAAGAGAAGAAGTTTTACCCTTCTTCTCTTTAAAACTAACTAACCAATGCTAATTTTTAATTCTTGATTAAGAGCTACAGCTAATTTACTCATAGTTTCAATGCTAGTGTTATGTCCTCTTTCAATACGAGCGATAGTTGATTGAGGAACATGGGATAGCTCTGAAAGTTGGCGTTGTGTTAGACCTGCTTTTGAACGGGCATTAGCAACAGCCAGTGCACTTTCTAAGATGGCTTTTTCAGCTTGGTAGCCTTCATTAAAAGAATTATCACTAAGTTGTTCATTTAGGAAATCATCGAATTTAATTGTTCCCATTTTTCTGTTCTCCTTCAAATTCTTTTTTGATGAGTTGTGCTTTTTTAATCTCATTAATTGGTGTCTTTTGAGATTTTTTGGTAAATCCATGAGTAATAATATATCTATTATCCATGGCATGAAAGTAGAGCGCACGTTGAATATTAGATGACACTTTGGAACGAATTTCAAAAATATCACTATTTAATTTCTTTACCCATTCCATACGCTGGGCTGTTAATAGTCCATGCTCTTGTATCATGCTGATAGTCGCTAATAGTTTTTCTTTGTCTTTTTGTGGTAAAGATTTATAAAACTCTACAAATTCATTATGACCATTTGGTCTTGTATAGAACTCAAATATTGGCTTTTTCATTGTACCTCCATGATAGCATATATTGTTCAAAAAAACAACGGATAATTCTTCAACCATTTAAAATAAATTATCAAGTTTATCTGCCAATGCAACTTGTTTACTTGGATATAAATGTGAATAAGTGTCAATTGTGGTTGTTATAGATGCATGTCCGAGACGTTCTTTCACAACAAGGTAATCTTCGCCTTGATTAATTAAAAGTGAAGCATGGGAATGTCTTAAATCATGTATTCTTATTTTTTTAAGTTTAGGATTACGTTTTAATAAACCACGATAATACTTTTCAATACTATCTTTAGTAATTGGAATAGGACAATTTTGAAATAGTTGTAAGTCTGAACAATCATCATTTGAAAATTGCTTTAGCAACTCAGATTGTTTGTGTTGCCATACTTCTAGTTCATTCATCAATTTAGCGTTAATGACAATCTGCCTAATACTAGCTTTAGTTTTAGGAGTGCTGATATAACTAACTCCTTTTTTGAAGTAGACTGACTTTGAAACAGTTATTGTATTTCTAGAAAAATCAATATCATTCCAATTAAGAGCCAAAACCTCTCCTAGTCGCATGCCAGTGAAGTATAAAACCTTAAATAATAGTTGATAGTGATATTCTTCTGGGGTAAATAATTCCAAAAAAACTTTAAATTCAGAAATAGTCCAATAGTTTAGCTTTGGCTTATCAATAGGTAGTTTTTTGATAAGTGTCACAGGGTTAGAAGGGTAGAATCCTTTACGAACACCGACATCCATAATCTTCTTTAATAAAATCATGATTTTGTTAATGGTATTTGAACTCAAAGACTTTTTGGTGTTTTTAGAAATTGTTCCAATAAGGTGTTCCCTAAAATCATAGAAATCATCATATTGTAGTTTACTGACATCAGTGACTTTTTCAAAGTAATGCTTAATATGACGGTTATAATTATTTTCTTGTGTGTTAATGTAACTTTGTTTTCTATGATTCACAATGTCCTCTTCTTTAAGAAAGGCATATAACATATCCATGGTTATTTTTGCGCCAAAGTAGCGTTCTTTAAGTTCGACACTTCGTAAATATTGTTCGGCTTCAAGAGCTTCTTTTTTTGTTTTAAAACCTTTACGGATAATTCGTCTTTGCTTTAAAGTCACGGGATTAAAACCATTACTAACATCAACTAACCATCCATTGTTTCCATTCTTTTTAACGACCATAATTTACTTTCTAAAATTTAATATTAAGAAGCTCTTCTACAATAGTCGCAGGAATAGTACCAATTCGTTTATTCTTGTAAATGGGAAAGCCTCGTTCAATCAAGACAAGTTTTCCTTTACGAATAATTTGTCGAGAAGTCCCTTCGGAAAAACCAAGGGCAACAAGGTCATCTTTTGTAACAGTTGTAATCATAATAGTTGTTCTCCTTATAAATTATGTTATAATAAGGACAAGCTAAGGGGAGTTGTCACTCCCTTTTGTCCTAAGAGCTAAAAGCGTTTCCTTTTATTGGTCTAGAGGGGCGCTTTTTGTTTCGGGTAATATTCTGGGAAAGATATAGTATTCTAACACATGATTGATAAATGCTTCTTTATTATCAGTTGAATAAACTTTCTCTTCCCCAAAAAGTAGTGATGATTCTCCTAAATAATCATGAGTTTCTAATTCTTGAATTTGTGATAGATTGAAGAATCTGTCCTTTTCAGACTTCTCATTCCTTTTAGAAATTTCAAGGACATTATTAAACCGTCTAATATATTGGTTCAAATCTTCATGCTGAATTTTACCAAAGAAACTTTTAAGGGATTTGTAATTGGTGATGATAATTATCCGACCAATGACTAACTTATTTTTATAGCGAGCAGATAGATGTGATTTATTTAAGGGGTCTAATAATTTTAGCCAGTCGGCAGGTAGTAGACTATCATATCTAGGGTCATCTAAGAGAATAATTTCTTCCCCAAAATATTCATCAAAAATATTCTTAGTACCTGCGCTGTACATCTTCCAGTTATAATTATATTCTTTAGCTCTTTTGATAATCTGTTCAATTAATTCTAAAGCTAAAGAGGTTTTTCCAATACCAGAACTTCCATGAATATAAATAACAGCTGGTTGAAATTCCCCATTTTCTAATTGCCTTAAAGTCCGTTTAGAAGCAATTTTCCCATAAGCTCTAAAAGCTTCATCTAGTTTGGTCTGATTATAAGACCATAGGAAAGTTAGTTCTTCATTTGCAAAAATATCATCCTCTGTCAGCGTTCCATTAACGATAGCTTGAAAAACACTATCTAATTCCTCGTCTGATTTTTCACGTTTAACAGTTGCAGAACGCTTGATAAATTCTAATTGATGTTCTTGAAAAAACTCTTTGTAATTGAAAGTTCCAAAAGTCTCTACATCATCAGGCGAATATTGGTATTTATCAGGATTCTTAGCATGGATTAAATAAGCTTTGGAGTTTACTTTTCCATACTTTCCACGTCCACTAGGTTCAATATATTGTGGTAGTAATCCCAGGACACTCGCTAAATGGTTTAGGTCTCTTCTACTCGCAAATTCAATATACCCATGGATATGAGGTTCAACTAAAGTTAAATTATACTTTTTATCTTTATCATGAACAATGAAGGCAACTTTAGCAGGAATACTTTCTTCAAGTGTCTGAATTCGTCTATGAATTTCTTTAAAAATAGCTCCCTTGTTCTCTTTCCAATCCTGAAAGAGCTTCTTTTTTTCTTCATCCCAGTTCCAGTAATCTGACTTAAGCTGCTGCTCAAAGATAAAAGTAGTGGCTCTTTTTCTATCAGACATAAAACTCCTTTCTAGATTTGGGCAAATTAATTTAATTTGCCCATGAATTTGCCCCCTGATTCATTAAGGAAATTAAGTTCTTTAAAAATCCCCTAATCCCTTGAAATTAAAGGGTTACACACCATTCTGTCGACAAGCCCTGAATGGTGTGTGCGTTGCTTAAAGGGTTTTGGCAAATTAAAATTCCAAAAAAGTCTTTGAATAAGTCAGTACCCCTTTTCAAATAGTTCGGGCGTTAGCGCTTAACCGTGCCCTTGCGAGCTACCGCATCTTGCGTCCTCGCTCGCAGGCACTGACTAACCGCCCTCACCTGAAAAGGCTACTGACCTTTAACTTGCTCTTTGACCAAAGCAATATCATCAGCTTTAGCACTCAATTCTAGTGATACAAATTCAGACCCCTTAGTGGTACGTGTATAAACACCGACATTAAGGTTGGTAAATTTAACAGTAACTGAACCTTGTTCAGCTAACTTTTCCTTAGAAATAATAGGTACTTCACCATCTGGATTCGGCACTTTAACAGCCACTTTTTCATAGCGTAGTCTTGGTAGAACTACCATGTATTTCCATCCTAGATGAACACGTTCATCATTATTAAGTTCATACCAATCTTGGATTTCAACGAGTTGGTAATCTTTTTCTTCCCAGTTTTTAACCATAACTTCGGTAGTTTTAATTGACATATTTTGTCCTCCTATTTTTTAAATTTCTTGAAGAATCCTTTATTTTGGTCATCTTCTAACTCATTCAAACGTTCTAACATACTTGTTAAACGTTGTGATAAAACACGATTGTCTGCTTGGAGAGCAGTTACTGTTTTGTTGATTTCTTTTTTAAAGTTGTAGAAATCAAATTCAAGTTCCAGTAAATCCTCTTCTAAACTTTGCGCTTGCTGGGTATTTTGGTCACCCCAAACCTTTTTAATAGAACTATCTAAATCTTTTGTCTTATCAACTTCTTTAGATAACTCAATGAACTTAGCGACCTCATCTTTTGAAAAGTCAAAGAATACTTGTACGCTATACCGACTGACTCTGGCTTTAGTTTTTATAAACTCATAGCCAGATAGGTTTTCAATCTTTTTACGCCACTTTTTAATAGTGCTAATAGATTTTCCAGTTTGTTTAGCTATGTCCACATATTCAATAATCATCACCTCTTGTTTTTGTTTTAGATATTTTACATCTTTCAAAGATATTATAATCTTATAAAGTAGATAAGTCAAGATATTTTTGTGTTTTTTTAGATATTTTATATCTTTTTATGATATAATCTTACTAGAGGTGATAAAATGAATGACTATTTAATACAAAACTTCGGAAAAAATGTTGCACAGTTAAGAAAGAAAAAAGGAGTTACTCAAGCAGAACTAGCAGAAGTTATTGGAGTAAAAAAAGCAGCTATTTCTAAAATTGAATTAGGCACAAGCTATCCAACATTCGCAAATCTAGATAAAATTGCTAGGTATTTTAAAGCAACACCTAATGAACTTTTTGGAACAAGTACAGACATTGAATTAGAAAGGGCTGTTATTAAGACGGATAAGTATAGTGAAAAAGCTGAAAAAATTATCCGTGCTGTATCGAAAATAGAAGAATATAGTGAGAAAGCGGATAGGATTTTATATACTTTAGAACGTATTGATGAGTTAGAGAGAATCCTCGATTCTTCTCAAGATTATTCAAATGAAGTTATCTATATTCTTGATAGATTAACTTATGCACCAATTATGGAAACTGATAAAGGAGAACCATTATATCGTGATGACTTTGGTCATCTAACTGCAGACCCAAGTGAAGGAGTTAAATACGCTCGTCATCTTTCACAACTCCAATTGCTTTTAAAACAGGCTGATAAGATTAAAGAAATTGCAAATAATGTCAATTTTATTTTGGAACATCAAGACTTATTAAAAGATAAATAGCTATTGAGAATTTTATAAAGTAGTAGCACTTTTTATAATAAAATCATGATTTGAACAAAAATACTTGAAAGGAAGCTCCTTTCAAGTATTTTTGTTATCAATATTTAATCTTGTAGTAATCCTCATAAGATTTACCATCGTTAAATCGTTCACTAAGATGGTCAACGTCATAATCAATCGGTTTAGCATGACGGAGATATTTAGATACCACCTCATACTTATGACGAAAAGAACGATGAAAATTAAAGCTTTCTCCCGCTAAAATGTAAGTCTTTCCATTTTCTCTAACGGTTTCATATTCACTAATAGCTCCCAAAGCATAGTAAAATAAGAAGGCTACAAAGATAGAACTTGAAATAACAACTAAGCCAAATCCTAGAACTAACTTTTCTAACCAAGTGTCTTCATAGATATAGAGGATATTAACAACAATTCCCAAGAGAAATGCAATTAGCGA